>CAVQYZ010000005.1:0-1040038 GCA_963718405.1 uncultured Acidimicrobiaceae bacterium | reverse complement strand
GCTACACAACAGGCTGGATCTTCCTGGCCGTAGTCACCATTGTCTTCGCCGTCGTCGGACTGGTCGGTCACAATCCAGTCGCGCACTCGGCACCCCAGGGAACCGATCGCCAAGGACCGAGGATCTGGTCGAAAGTGGAATCGACCGGGTGAGGGTGGCCGTGGCCGCCGGAGACGCAGGTACCCCAGCGCACCGCCTCGATATTCCCGCGGGTGATGTACGGCGTGTCGCTGGACCTTGTCGCTTGACCACAAAGCCTGAACCGGGGTTTCGTCATCGTGAATCAGAACGATGCTGTCCCATTAAGGCTCAGCGAGTCCTACGTGATCCAGCGGCATCACAGTCGATTGTTGGCTTTTCGTTGGCTTCATTTGATGGCCCGAAACCAGGACTTTCGTGTGAGCGCCATCGGGGTTGTTGGCCACGTTGCTGCCGCAACTACCATCACAATGCTCTGACCAGGACTTTTGGTGCGCTCGGCAGGATTCGAACCTGCAACCTTCTGATCCGTAGATCTAAAGGGCCCTATATTTATTATATACCGGCAGTGACCACTATACACGTTTATCGCTCTTTAGCTGGGCTTTGGTGGATTTCGGAGTGACCGTTACTGACCACCGCACTCCGCCACTTTCCACCTTTTACGGCCGTTTGGTTCTCACGGAGGTTCTCACGGCAGAGTCGAACTTGTATTTCATAGTTGAACGACTCTCTAGCGATGTCCATTTGCATTAATTTGGCGACTACCAAGTCGCTTGTCCCGACGCGCCCACGGCATAGGGCCCGGCCACGTCTACAGCAATCGCATCTCAACACGGTGACAGGGCCAGGCGGGAGGTGACCTGGGCCGTCAGCAGGTGACCTGAGTGTCGGGTGGCGCCGCCTCGATCAGCCGCCGACCTGAGCTTCGTCGACCATGTCGCTCTGGTCGTCGTCATTGCGTGCCGCGTCACGGATCCTATCCGCCAGAGCCGCCACCGGTCCGAGCACGAGATTACCCGGTGGAGTGTTGGGGGCATGTGGGTGAGGATGCGTCGGGGCGGCGGCCTTCGCCCGCTCATAGCGCTCACCCATCATCCGCCGCTGCTCGACGCTCTTCTGCGCCTCGATGGCGGGAAGTATTGTCGACTCCTCGCTCGCAGCGTGGTCCAGCACGGCGGCCTTGAGCTCGGTGAATGCTTCGTCGAACTCATGACAACCCACGTCCATCTTCTCCATGGCGGCCAGCAGCTTCTCGGCTTGACGCTGCTCTCCCAGACGGGCATCGACGACTTCCTTCAGGGGATCCCCCGAGTGTCGGATGGCAGGATAGACCGCGAGCTCCTCCGCGACCTCATGACGAACGAGACTCTCCCTCACATGGCAGAACCAGTCCTCCCGCCCTCCCACTATGTCATAGCGATCCAGTAGGATCCGCGCCTCAGCGTGGTCTCGGCGGATCGACTCCATGATGTCTGGCATGTTGCTCGCGGCTTCCGACATCGTTCCTCCCAGTTACTCGTCGTGGCGGACCGGAGTGGCATACCCGGCCCCCGTCGCCGTAAACGCATGGCATAGTCGCGTGGAGTTCCAGCGGTGGCTGGCGACTCGTCCGAGTCCCACGGGCCAATTCGTTCTTCATACGCCAGGGTTCACGGTGGGCCCGCAAGGCGGACGGCTGCTTCGAGATGGAGGGCGTGCACAAACGCTTGAGGCAGATTTCCACGCATTTGATGCTCATCGACATCCCATTCTTCGGCGTGAATGCCAGTGGAGCCCGTGCAGCGAGCGGTCCGTTCGAACCACCGGGCCGCCTCGAGAACCTCGCCCTGTTGGTGGAGGGCGAGGGCGGTGGCGAACCCACAGAGGGTAAACGATCCTTCGGCATGCGCCAGCGGAAGGTTGCCATGTCGAAACCGATAGGCGTATCCATCCTGGGTCAGCTGGTCGAGCACGGCATGGAGGGTGGCCGAGCTTCGCGGGTCGTCAGCGGGGATCGCTCCTCGGAGCGCCGGAAACAGGAGAGCAGCATCGATGGTGGGGTCATCGGGCGACCGTTGCCAGTAGCCGTCGGGGTGGGTGGACGCGTTGGCAGTAGCGGCCACGATCCGATCGGCCAGGGCACTCCACTGTGCAGCATCCGGAGTGCCATGACCGCCTACGGCCCGGGCAGCCTGGCGAAGCCCGGCGGCGCAGATGAGCCGGCTATGGGTCCAGAGACGATTGTCGATCTCCCATATTCCGGCGTCCGGTTCCTGCCATCGGGCATCAATGGCTGCAGCCGCAACTTGGGCGGCGCGGAAGCTGTCCGGACCGACCCGGTCGTGGCTGGCGGCTGCCGCCAGGAGTAAGAGTGATTCACCGAAGGCATCGAGCTGGAACTGAGCGTTGACATGGTTCCCCACCAAGTCGTAGCCACCCGGGTAGCCGGGCAGGTCGAGGCTTCGCTGATCCGGGATCGCCGTGCCGTCGATCCGGTAGGCGGGGGCCAGGTGGGGTCCATCCTCGAGGAGACGGGCCGTGATGAACCTGACGGCCCCATCGAGCAGGGACAGGCCCCCGGCAGCAGCCGCGGCCTGTCCGGCGTAGGCCTGGTCGCGGATCCACACGTAGCGGTAGTCGTAGTTCCGTCCCTGCTCAGCCCGTTCGGGCAACGAGGTGGTGGATGCAGCCACCATTCCCCCGCCGGCACTGGTCAGGCCACGCATCACCGTGTGGGCGAGCGAAGCGCCCTTGGGGTCGAGGGGGTCGTCTAGGTTGAGACGCTCGCGTACCCAGGCTTCTGCGGTGGCATCCCAAGCGGTCTCGGGCTCAACCGGCTCGTCGTCGAAGGGTCGGGTTGCCAGTTCAAGAACCAGGTCGATCGGCTCACCGGGCATCACTCGCATGCGCGCCCGCCACTCAGGGTCGGCACCGTCAGTGCTGAGGTGGACACCTTCGGGGCCCTGCCACCGCATCCACGCGTTCCCAGTAGTGGCCGTCCACGTCCGGCCGTGGCGGTGTACGTCGCGGAAGTGATCTCGTCCGAAACTCGCCCTGGGGGCAAGAACCAGGTCGACGTCCTGGGGTGTCTCCGGGGATATTAACCGTCGAAGCAGCACCACCCGGTCTGGATCGCCCGGAAAGGCCAGAGCCTCACGGCACTCGATGGCCCCGGCATGGGTGACCCACCGGCTGCGCCAGATGAGGCTTTCCGCCTCGTAGTAGCCGCCCCAGGTGAAGGAAGCTCCGGGGGTGACGGCGTAGACGCCGGGACCGCCGATGAGCGAGGCGAACACCGCGTCGGAGTCCCACGATGGCGCACACATCCAGGCCACGTCCCCTCGAGGACCGATAAGACAGCCTCGCTCCCCGTCGGCAACGAAGGCGTAGGAGCCGAGGACCTGTGGGGGGAACGGCTCGGGTGACGTCCGTCGTGCACCGGGGCTCATAGTTGTTCCCTGACGCCGGCCTCGTGTTGCACGTAGGTGAGGTCATCGCCGACACCCCCAGTCAGAGCTCGTCGTCCCGCTCCTCGACGGCCCACCGGCAGGATCGTGCGCCGGCGGGTGTCTTCGACCTCGAAGGCCATAGCGGCGTACAGGGCGACCAGGCACAGACCGAGCCCCCACCAGCCGGAGATGTGTTCCCAGCTCGTGCTGCCGCTGAACTCGTAGATGGCGGTGAGGGCGAATCGGGCACCGGCACCGAACATGACGAGGGCAGCGGCCACTTTCCCGAGCGAGGCTGCGGATGTCGGAACCATGAGGGCGGCGGCCACGAAGGACAGCAGTAGGCCGAGGGTCCGACTGGTCGAGCCGGGAGGCGAGGTAAACGTCATGGTGCCGGTGACCAACCAGGCGCCCGCCAGTACCCCCATCCCGGTGCCCCCGACTGAATCGCGGGCGAGGAACCCGAACACCGAGGCCAAGAGCTGCAACGGCACGGCAAAGACCAAAATGACCATGCCCACTTGGTGCGCCTCTGACGTAGGTAGCCACTGCAGCTGCAGACCGCTCAGGATGACCGAGGCTCCCCCCAAAGCGGTGAAGCCGAGGGGGAGCGGGCTGCCGACGGGGCGCAGCACGACCCGGGCCAGCCGGTCGACCAGTGGGGCGGACGAAGGCACAGCGGACGGATCGTGTACCGACCATGGCGCCGATCGGTCTTCGTTACGGTCAAAGGACACGACGGGCTCAGGCAACGCGGTAGCAGTCGGCGGCGTTGGAACGGAGGGTCATGCCGTGGCCCGGCCGGTCCTTAGCAGGGATCAACGCACCGCCGGTTGGGGACAAGGTGCCGTCGAAGAGCATGTCTTCGATGCGAGTGTGATCGTGGAAGTACTCGAGGTGGCGCAGGTTGGTGACGCTCACCCCGACGTGGGCGTGGAGGTTGGGAGCGCAGTGTCCGGAGATCTGGATCCCGTTGGCGGCAGCCAGGTTGGCGACCGCGGTCCAGGCCGTGTAGCCGCCGCACCGGGTGACGTCGGCCTGGAGGCAGTCGACGGCACCGGTGGCGATCATGGGCGTGAAGTACTCGGCGGTATAGCCATACTCACCGGCGGCGACATCGGCGTCGCAGTGGTCCCGGACCTCCCGCAGCCCGTCGAGATCGTCGGACGAGACCGGCTCCTCGAACCAGCTGACCCGGTAGTCCTCGGTCAGATGGCGGCCGAGGCGGATAGCTTGTTTTCGGCTGTATCCGCCGTTGGCGTCGACGTACAGGTCGACCGGGTCACCCACCACCCGCCGGGCGAGATGCAACCCGAGCGAGGTCGCGATCGGGATTGCCTCCCCAATCCTCCCCAATCTTGATCTTGACCCTCGGGATGCCGGCGGTGATCCATCCCTCGAGCTGCGCGGCAGTGGTGGGATCGTCGTAGGTGGTGAAACCGCCGCTGCCGTAGATTGGTACGTCGGACCGGGCGTGTCCGAATAGGTCGGAGAGGGGATACCTCGAGGTGACGGGCTTTGAGGTCCCAGAGGGCGACATCGACCGCCGAGATGGCGCACGCAGCCAGGCCCGGACGGCCTAAGTTGCGGCACGTCCGGACCATCGCCTCATGCTGCGCCGGCACCGACAGGACGTCGCCCCCGATCACCACGCGGAGCAAGTTTCTCTTCGATCACCGTCTTCGCCGCCCGGCCGGCGTATGTCCACCCGATCCCCTCCCGTCCGCCGCCCCGAACCTTGGCGACGACCATCACGGTCGAGTCCCAGGCGAGGGTGCCGTCGCCTTCTGGCCGGTCGGTCGGGATCTCGATAGGCTTCGGCGTCGACCGCGGTGACCGCGGTCTCGGGCGTGATCATGGGCACTCCGCCTCAAGGTGACCCGACGCGGCTCCGGGAACGGAGCCGGTCGGCACAGCGGGCGGCCAGAGCCATGATGGTGAGCGCCGGGTTGGCCGAACCTTGGGTGGGTAGAACGCTCCCGTCGACCAGATAGAGGTTGGGGACGGCGAAACTCTGGTGGTCGCCGTTCACCACCCCGTGTCCGGCGTCGGCACCCATGCGACACCCGCCGACCAGATGGGCATAGCGTTTGACGGCGATGGTCTCGGTGGCACCGGCCGCCTTCAAGATGTCCTCTTGGACCTTCTGGGCAGCCTCCTCGAGGGCCCGGTCGTTGTCGCACATCGAGTAGGAGAAGTCAGCCACCGGGAGGCCGTGGCGGTCGGTCTCTTCGGCCAGGGTGACCGAATTCTCGAAGCGGGGCAGGAACTCGCACAACGCTCCCATGACCGCCCAGTGGGTGTAGTCGCGCATGTACTCCCGCAGGGCCTCTCCCCAGTGTCCCTGGGCGGTGACGTGCTCCGCATAGGTGATGGGAAGGGGCGAGATGTTCTGCAACGCGAACCCCCGCTGGTAGGGCTTGGTCGGGTCGGTCTCGTAGAACTCCTCGGATGACACTTCCGGTGGTGGTGCCTTGTACATGCGGACTTCGCCGTCGAAGCGACCGGCCACCTGAGGAGCCCCCTGCACCATCAGATGGCGCCCGACCAGGCCATGGTCGTTGCACAGCCCGTCCGGGAACTGTTTCGTGGCCGAAAGCAGCAGTAGTCGCGGTGTCTCGATGGAGTAACCGGCCACCACCACCAGCCGGGCCGGCTGGAAGTGCTCGACGCCACCAGCCATGTAGGTCACGCCGGCGGCGCTGGCCCTGGTCGTCGACCACCACCCGGGTCACCATGCAGTTGGGCTCGGATCTCCGCGCCATGGGCGAGGGCGTCGGGGATGTGGGTGATGAGCGGCGACGCCTTGGCGTTGACCTTGCAGCCCTGGAGGCAGAACCCCCGGTAGATGCAGTGCGGCCGATTCCCGAACCGGCCGTTGGCGATGGCCACCGGCCCCATCCGGGTCGGGATGCCGAGAGCATTGGCGCCTCGGACGAAGACCTCCCCGTTGCCGCCCAGCGGTTGAGGCGAGTAGGGGTAGCGGTGAGGATCGCCCCACGGCCATGACTGGCCCGATACCGGTAGCTCCTGCTCGATGGCTTCGTAGTACGGCTTGAGGTCCTCGTAGCTGATCGGCCAGTCGGCCCCCACCCCATCGGCGCTGTCGGTACGGAAGTCCGAGGGGTGGAAGCGGGGGGTGTAGCCGGCGTAGTGAATCATCGACCCGCCCACTCCCCGCCCGGAGTTGTTCGATCCCAAGGGTACCGGATCGTCGCCGGAGATGACGCGGGGCTCGGTCCAGAACAGCCGGTGGGAGCCGGCCTCGTCGCTGACCCAGTCGGCGTCCGGATCCCAGAACGGCCCGGCGTCCAGCCCCACCACCGACGCACCGGTTCGGGCCAGGCGTTGCAGCAGGGTGCCGCCGCCCGCACCACAGCCCACCACGACCACGTCCACCTCGTCACCCTCGTCGTAGCGACGCATGTCGGCCCGAAGTTGGTGGTTGGTCCGCCCCGGCCCGGTGCGGCAAAAGCCAGGCCGATTCGTTTCGGGCCCGGATGTCGGCGTCGCGTAGCCGGCTCATCGGTGAGGTCGTTCCGGGCCCCCGATGTGGCCGCCTCGTCCTCTGCCGGCCGGGGGTCACAGCGTGCCGATGCGCTGCTCTTGGACCCGCAACGCTCGCTCCCGCCGTTCCGCCCAGGGAGCCGGCTCAGCGGCATCAGGGCCTGGGTGTTCCCACCCCTCCGGTCGGTCGAGGCCGAGGTTCTGTAGCCCCGGGGATAGGCCGGGCCGCCGAACCCCATCTCGTTCCACGCCCACGGGTGCGAGTAGAAGGCGGTGCAGACGTAACGGGTCCACAGGCTCCACAGGTGCTTGGCGGTGAAGCCGTGCCACCGGTCGGCGTCCTGAACGGCCTGGACGAGGGCCGCTTGGCGCCCGAGGGACAGCTGTGCGAAGCGGACCCCGTGGTCGGCCGTGGCCTGGTGGTCGAGGGCGGCCAGGCTCTTTCGCCACGCCTCGCCGTCTTCGGGCAGGTCGGCGTAGTGCCAGCCGTCGGTCTCGCCGGCCATCAGTCGCTTGTCCACCATCTCCACCACCGGTACCCGGGGCTCGTCATACTGGGCCACCAGCAGGTCGGCCAAGGCTCGGATGGTGGGCTCCTCAGCTTCGGTGAAGAACGAGAGGTGAGGATCGACATCCAGGCGGGCCAGCACCACCCCGGCGGTAACCAGATCCCAGTGGTTGACCTGGGCGAGTACGTCGAAGTCCCCCCGCCGGCCCTGGTTGCCCGGGGTGACCGGGCCGCTCCGCTTGGCCAGGCCGCTCGACAGGATGGCGTCGGCTCACCGCTCCCCCTCCCGCCGGAGGAGGGCGGCCAGGATCCCCATCCCGCCGACCAGGGAGGCCAAGGCGGGTGCGAACATGGGCGGACCCATCTCGATGTTGTAGCGAAGGTTGGAGCGACCCCCGGGCTTCTGCAGGATGCCCCGCCAGTGCAGGTAGGTGCCCTGGATGCCATTGGCCACGACGGCGGCGGAGGCCAGCGGGAGGACCGTCTTGGCGGCCCGGCGAGAGAACACCGCCGCCACCCCGGCCGGCGCCATGGTCGGGATGATCACGATCGGCCACCACATCATCTTGTTGCCGAAACTGGCCCCGTCGTGCTCGGTGAAGATCTCCGCTGCTGTGATCACCGCTCCGGCGGCAGCCAGCCCGGCCAGGCTCCGCTCGAAGCGCCCGGTCCGGATGTCCTCCAACATGCGACCCCCGAGGTCGTCCGGCTCGGCGTGGCGCTGTGTCCGCACCGCCTCAACCCTCCTTGGTTCCGGGGAGGAACTCCTGCGCCTTCTGACGGACACCGGTCTTGAGGACCCCCCAGGCGTTCTCGTCGCCTCCGATGAGCGCCTTGGCGGCGTCGCGCATCTGCTCCAAGGTGGCGTGGGGGGGATGGGGGGACGTCCGGATCGGTATACACGTCGAGCACGGTGGGACGGTCGGCGGCCAGGGCCTTCTCCCACGCCGGTCCGACCTCGTCCCCATGGTGGATCTCGATCGCCTCGAGGCCGAGGCTGGCGGCGAACGCCGCGTAGGAGACGTCCGGGAGGTCCTGGGAGGCGGCGAACTTGGGTATCCCGACCTGGGCCCGCATCTCCCAGGTCACCTGGTTGAGGTCGTTGTTGTGCAGCACGGCCACGATCAGACGCGGATCGGTCCACTCCTGCCAGTACCGCTTGATGGTGATCAGCTCGGCTAGCCCGTTCATCTGCATGGCCCCGTCGCCCTCGAAGGCGATGGCCGGACGGTCGGGGTGGGCGAACTTGGCCCCGATGGCGTAGGGCACCGCCGGCCCCATGGTGGCCAGCGTCCCGGACAGCGACCCGCGCTGCTCGGTGGTGGTGAACTTCAGGTGTCGGGCGTACCAGTTGGCTGACGAGCCGGAATCAGAAGAGACGATCGCATTGGCCGGGAGGCGTTCGGAGAGTTCCCAGAACAGTCGTTGCGGATTGACCACCCCGTCCCTCTCGCTGTCCGTCATGGCCTGGCGCTGCATCGTCTCCCACCATCCCGACACGTTCCCCTCCACCGTCTGGCGCCACGACCGGTCGTCCTTGCGGGTCAGCAGCGGGAGGAGGGCCTGTAGGGCACTCGAGGCGTCGGACACCAGGTTCACCTCGTACGGGTAGCGCATACCGATGAAGGACCCGTCGTGGTCGATCTGGATGGCCCGGGCCTGGTCCAGCGGGGGCAGGAACTGGGTGTAGGGGAAATTGGAGCCGACGGTCAGCAGGGTGTCGCACTCCATCATCAACTCGTAGCTCGGGCGGGTGCCGAGCAAGCCGAGGGAGCCGGTCACCCAGGGCAGGTCGTCAGAGAGGACGTCCTTCCCGAGGAGCGCCTTGGCCACTCCGGCGCCGAGTGTGTCAGCCACCTCGGTGACCTCCCGGCGCGCCCCGCGGGCGCCTTGGCCGACCAGGATGGCGACTTTGTTGCCGGCGTTGAGGATCTCTGCGGCCCGCCGGATGCCCTCGTCGTCGGGCGCCAGCCGAGGCCACGAGATCCCCAGGCTGGAGGGCACCATCTTGAACTGATGACCGGGTGGCTCCCAGTCGAGCTCCTGGACGTCGTAGGGCAGGATGATGCAGGTCGGCGAGTGGGTGGCCAGCGCGGTACGGATGGCCCGGTCGACGAGATTCGGAAGCTGCTGCGGAGCGTTCACCGTCTGGACGTAGTGGTGGCACACGTCCTTGAAGAGGCTGGCGAGGTCGACCTCCTGCTGATAGGAGCCACCCTGGGCAGTCCGGTCGGTCTGTCCGACGATGGCCAGCACCGGTACGTGGTCCAGCTTGGCGTCGTAGAGGCCGTTGAGGAGGTGGATGGCCCCCGGACCCGAGGTGGCCATGCACACCCCGACCTGGCCGGTGAATTTGGCGTACCCCACCGCTTCGAAGGCGGCCATCTCCTCGTGCCGCGCCTGGATGAACTGCGGGGCGTCGTCGGCCTTCTCCCAAGCGCCCAGGATCCCGTTGATCCCATCCCCGGGATAGGCGAACACCCGGTCCACTCCCCAGGACCCCAATCGCTCCAGCAGATAGGCACCGACGGATTGGCTCATGACTGCTCCTTCATCTGGGTCACCTGGATTCAATCGACATCGATTCCTGGTCGAGAGACGGTCCGTCGGACGCTCCCGTCCCGGCGGGCACAGGGCGGTCCTTTAGACATCGGGCCGGTACCTCCTTTGATCGACCCGCCGGCTCAAGGCCTGTCGGCGAATGCCGAGCTTTCGGCGTCCGGAAAACTTTGGAGCAGGTCGAACAGGGCGTGGAGTCGCACCATCCCGGGAATCCTGTGGTACCAACGCTGGCGGACAGAAGGGTGGAGCGGGGCATGGGCGCGGACGTAGACGGGCACTGCGCAACCGCTGACGCTCGGGCCCCAGGGCCCGGGCAACGGCCGGGAGCGCGCGTCCGTTCCCGCCGCATGTCGTCGATCCAGAGGTTCCGGAGCTCCTCGATGGACTCCCGCAACTCGGCGGAGTAGCGGAGGTCGAGCGGAGTGACACCCCGGCAGCACTCGTCGATGCGGTCCAGACAGACGCTTGGCGGCGAGGACCGATGCGCCCGCAGTTCTTCGGCGAGCTGACCCTCGATGGCAGCTCCGCAGGCATCGGATCACGTCGTCCAGTGCCGCACTCCGGAGGGCGCCCTGTTCCAGGATCAGCTTGGCGACGGTTCCCCGCCTGCCAGTTCGCCGTGACTTTCTGTTCCCTGGTCGAGTCCCTTCGGGATCGTCGCTCTGCCAGGCCTCGAACAGCTCCTCGAGAACCCGATCCTGACGATCGAGAGATCGAGCGAGTCCTCGTTCCGCATGGCTGGCCCTCTTCGGTCTCATGATTGCGGAGGGATCGAAGGTACGACCGGCCAGCGCCAGCCTCGTCTGCCGACGTCTTCGGGCACGCGTCTTCCGTCACTTCGTCGACCGTGCGACGGCCGGCCTCAAGAAAGGTCGAGGCGGTCCCGGGCAGGGACCGGAGGAAGGTGGGGTCCAGTACCCCGCCGGCACGATCATCGAACATCCCATGTGAGCCGTGGTCGGCGTCAGCATCGGCCGGGGCTCGAAGGTTCGAGGGGCGATCCGGGCGAATCGGGCTCGCCGGTCAGCTGGGCAGTCCCAGGCACCGAGGGCCGCATACTGGTTCCCAAGCGTCGGGAAGAGGCTGTCCACGAGGACCAGCATCTTGTTCCAGGAGCCCACCGTCTTCGCCCGCCGGCCGTCAAGGGCGGCGTCGACGATGAACTTTGCCGGGATCTCGGGTTGGTAGATGGGGGGAACCGGTTGGGGGTGACGATCGAGCGTGGTCTCGCACCAGTCGAACTGGGGTGTATTGACGGCGGGAAGGTGGACCATGCTCATGTGCACATGGCTCCCTTTGTGGAGGAGCTCGGCACGTGTCGACTCGAAGAACCCTCGGCACGCGAACTTCGAGGAGCAATAAGCCGACTGGAGCGGGATCCCGACGAACGACAACGCCGAACCCACGTTCACGATATTGCCCTTGTCACGGGGCCTCATCCGGGAGAGGGCCGCCATCGTGCCCCAGACCTGTCCGAGGAATGTGACCTCGACAGCCCGCTGGAAATCGGCCGGCGTAACCTCCAGCAGAGGCGCAAAGACTGTCGTCATGGCGTCGTTGACCCACACGTCTATTGGCACCCAGTTCGTCTTCGACCTGGCGGCCGCCTGGTCGACCTCGTGGAAGGACGCGACGTCTGTGGGTATGACCAGTGCGCGGCCCCCGGCCACCTCGACCTCTTTGGCGGCGGCCTCAAGTCCCATCTCTCCTCGGGACAGGAGGGCTACATCGAACCCCCGGTTGGCGAACTGCGCTCGCGGTCGCTCTTCCGACGCCCGCGGACGCTGCCGGTGATGACGGCAATCCTGCGCGGTGGTGGCAAGACGAACTCCTTTCCCTCAACGGAGCGGCTGGCTCGGCGAGTGGACTCGCCGCTGATCAGTACTATTGCACTGTGCACGTATCTCTAAACATGGCGATTAGGGCCGCGAGATGACGTCGGACGAGGAGGCCGACGACGAGCTCGTCGATGCCTTTGCCTAGCCAGTCGGGCCCTGGTCGCCGTCGCCGCCCGCAGCTTGGCGGGCCTCTCCGGAGTCGAGATCACGCTGCCCCAGTATCGGGCCCTCGTCATCCTGGCCACCCAGGGGCCCCAGCGGATCATGGACCTCGCCGGGCGGTTGGACGTCAACGCCTCCACCGCCAGTCGCATGGTCGACCGACTGGTGCGAAAGAAGCTGGTGCGCCGTCGACGGGATGAGGCCGATCGACGAGCCATGACCATCGACCTGACCCACGTGGGGACCAAGCTCGTGCGAGATGCGACGATGAAAAGACGGCTGGAAATCAAGCGGATTCTCCAGGACTTGCCTCGAGTCAATCGGCAACCACTCGTTGAGGTGATGACCGCTTTCGCCGCGGCAGCCGGTGAGCCGTCCGGTGCGGATCTGCTCTCAGAAACTCATCCGGAACCGTGACGCACCCTTGGACGAATTCCTTGCAGGGAGTCCACGCATCGTCTGCCATCGGTACGCCGGTGACGACCACACAAACGAGGACACTTCCGCCATCGAGTTCCTTGGGGCCAGCGAACATGACCTACGACTACTTTCGATAGACCACGCAAAGGTTCATTTCCCCATCCATCGGCTCAGCCCACTCATGGAAGGTCCGGTGGCGCGTGGCGAGCTTCGTTCCCGAAGAACTGGGGGGAAGGCAGCGAAGCGAGTGCGTCGCGGCAACGACTTCGTCGCATCGAAGAGGGCCAAGGTGCCCAGCGAGACTCGGACCCGATTTATATTTACGGCGATATCCAACAGGTCGTCGGCAACCTCGTCGCTCTTTTTTGGAAAGCGCAATCGAGAGGTTTGAACTTACATGCATAGTGCAATAGTACTGGTCACCGGCTGGTTCCTCGCCGGACCGGTCAACTCATTCAAAGAAGACAGAAAGGCGCAAGATTGCCTCCGCACACGATTGCCATCATGCCGAGAACGGTCAGAGGGGACTCCCGCTTCCGTGACGCTGCGACCGAAAGCTTGTTGCCCTGATGTCCGGCGTTGGACTGGTGCTCGGCGCTGGAGGGCTTGTCGGACAGGCCTACCATTCAGGGATTCTGGCAGCACTTGAGAACGACCTTGGGTGGGATCCTCGTACCGCTGATCTCGTCGTTGGCACGTCAGCGGGTGCACTCACGGCAGCCTTGTTACGAACAGGAGTCTCGACGGTCGATCTGGCCTGTTGGTCGCGAGGGCGTAACTGGGATCCGTCGCTGACGCTCCTGAACCAGCTCGACCGTTTCCGGAGCCAGCTTCCTGATGTCAATGTCTTGAACCTCTTTCGGCCTTGGCATCTACCAGGCCCCCAGCTGATTCGTCATGCCGTCAGTGAGCGGCGTTCTCCACATCTCTTGGCCATGGCCGCATCGGTCCTTCCGACTGGACCAACATCACTCCTCGATTTGATGCAGGAAAACCCTCTGGCCTGGGAAGGTAGCGTGTGGCCCCAACAGCTCTGGATTTGCGCCACTCGCCGAGCCGATGGGCGGCGAGTGGTTTTCGGAAGGCACGGCAGCCCATCCGTCCCTTTACCGCACGCAGTCGCCGCCTCGAGTGCGATCCCGAGCCATTTCTCTGCGGTGGTCGTGGATGACACGGAGTACTGCGATGGTGGCCTCTACTCACCTACGAACGCGGACCTGCTCGCTGAGCTGAATCTCGATCTGGTGATCATCATCTCACCCATGTCGGGAGGGCTCGGCCCGGCCGACACGGCTTTCCGGGGCGTGGCCCGGCGCCGACTTCGCGCCGAGGTCGTTGGCCTCCGGAAGGCAGGAAAGAACGTCGTGTGCTTCGAGCCAAGCCGCAAGACCGCTCGTGCAATGGGGTTGAATCCGATGGCGAAGGACCGCGTCGACCGCGTAGTCGAGGCCAGTTTTTTGGAGGGCGGGGTGACCGCGGCCACGCCCTCGATTCGGGAGCTGCTCGTGCCCCTTCGAAGGGACACGGCGCGGGCCGCCTAGTTGTGAGCGTGGCGGAGTAATCGACAGCCCGATAGGGACTCCACAGGGGAGTCGAAAAGCAAGATGAAGATGGTTCGCTTGAATCGGAATAGGAGCAGGACATGAACCGCACAGAGGAAGACTTCTCAATTGACTGCCGGATGGATCCGACGTTGACAGTCGAACTTTCGACTCATGAGCAGCTCTGCGTGCTGAGAATGACCGGCGAACTCAACCATTCGTCCGTTCCAGCCCTTCAAGCACAAATGGACCAGATCGGCTGTTCCCAATGCTACGAAGTCCTCCTCGATCTGACTGCGTTGCGAGGGGTCGATGTGACCGGATTGGGTGCGCTGGTCAGACTGGACCGCCATATTCGCGCGATCGGAGCAAAGATGAGAGTCATCGGTGTACGGGAAGGGATGAAGCAGAAGCTCGCCAATGTCCTGCTAACTTCGAGGAATACTGGGCCGGGCTGCTCGGGAGGTAGCTACCCCGTTGATCCGGCCATGGAGCCAACAGTCGGGCACGGCTGCCACTATCTGCCGCTCAACGCTGCGTCGAGGTCGTCAGCAACTTCTTCATCATCGAGAGGAGTCGCATGCGAGTAGTGCCGCAGCGTCGTTGACGGATCGCTGTGTCCGAGCCGAGCCTGTGCCTTGAGCAGCTTGCCTTCGTCGACCAGATGTGTGGCCACCCCATGTCGGAGTCGGTGCAGTGCCGGATTTGGAATACCAGCGCACCCTGCTAAACGACGGAATTTGTGTGACAGTGCATCGGCCGTCATGAATGTCGTTCTCATTGGGCTGGGTGCGAACAGCCAGTCGAACTCCGGAGTGAGACCGCGCTCGATCGACGCGGAATAATGGGTATGGATGAGCGAAGCGGTTGTCGATCCGAGCGTCAGCCGACGGGTCCGCATGGATTTCGTAGATCCAACTACGCCCCGAGATACACCGCGCTCGATGGTCAGCACTCGACCCTCGAGATCTCCGAGCCTGAGGACGGCGAGCTCGCCCCGTCTGGCCCCCGAGTCAGCGGCCAGACGCACGAGGAGGAGCCCCTGCTCGGCACCGAAGAGTCGACGCTGCAGCCCGGGTGACTGGGGATCCGCAGCCAGAGCAACCGTGGCCATCTCGACACTGTCCTCGGCCGATCGCAAGATCTGCCGGACCTCGTTCAGCGTATGGTGCCGACGCGGCTGGGGTCGGGCGGGACCACGCATACCCACCAGCGGATTCGACCGGAGGACACTCTCACTTACCGCCCACGACAGAGCCGAGCGGAGGACCAGCCAACGAGAGGACACCGTCGACACGGACTGTCCCGTCGACTGCCACCGACAGATCGCCGCTCGGACATCGCTCGGTGTCAGAGCCACCAGGCGGCGCCGACCCAGCGAATCTTCGACCAGGGCTCGAATGACGTGTTGGTGGGAGGCCACGGTGGCGGGCTTCCAGAGGTGTGGAGCGGCGAAGAATCGCTCCAGCAGCTCCGCCACGGTTAGGCGGGACGCCTCCGACGCAAAGGCTATGCGGCTGATGCCGAAGTCGTCGACCAACTCACGCCTTCGCTGCTCAGCAGCCTCCTTGTCCCCGTGGACCGTGAAGGAGCGCTGGACACTTCGCGAGTGAATCGGATCGAAACCGACGACCACCCGGATCTCCCACACGCCTGGAAGTCGCTCGCGGATGGAGCCCGTACCTCGCTTTGCCCGGTCGATCGACACAGCCATATCCCTATAACGGGCGGCTATCCCTACAGCTGTAGGGATTTCTATAGGGATGACGATGTCACGGAGCCGTCAGCCTCGGGCCCGCATAAGCCCCTCACCAGCACTTTCGCTTGGCGCGCTCGGCAGGATTCGAACCTGCAACCTTCTGATCCGTAGTCAGATGCTCTAATCCGTTGAGCTACGAGCGCAGATTGCTGCTCCGGTCCCTCGTTCCGGGCACTTCGACGTCAGACGCCGTGGTGCCCGGGACCGACATGGCCGGAAGCGGTTGCCAACTCTACCCGACCCCAACCCGGCCCACGCCGGAGGCCCGGGCCATGGGCAGAAGAGTCTGACGGAGCGTCAGATACAATCCCTCCCATGCCCGTTGACGCCCCACTGCACGGCATTCGCATCATCGAGTGCTCGGCCCTCGGCCCCGCCGCCATCACCATGCCCCTGGTCGACCTGGGGGCCGAGGTGATCAAGGTCGAGCCGCCGTCGGGCGACTACATCCGCGAGATGACCTGGCCCATCGTGGAGGGGGTGTCCCTGATGCACCTCCACATCAACCGGGGCAAGCGCAGCATCGTGATGGACCTCCGCAACGACGAGGACGTTGCCACCTTCAAGGAGTTGGCCAAGACCGCCGACGTGGTGGTCGAGGCCATGCGCCCCGGCGGCCTGGCCCGCCGCGGTGTGGGCTACGACGATCTCAAGGCCATCAACCCCCGCCTGGTGTTCTGCACCATCTCCGGGTACGGCATGACCGGTCCCTACCAGAACCTCCCGGCCCACGGCGTGGCCTTCGACACCTGGGCCGGCATCGTCTCCCCCCAGGTCAACGAGGACGGTTTCGCCTACCTTCCCGAGCACGCCTCCATGGGCATCCATGCCGGGCCCCTCTTCGGCGCCCTCGGCATCCTGGCCGCGGTGCTCCGGGCCCGCACCACCGGCGAGGGCTCCTTCCTCGAGGTGGCCCAGTCCGATGCCGCCGCCGCCATGGACTGGTACCGCAGCGAGACGTGGAAGGCCTACGAGCGACCCCAGTCCGAGGTCACCGGAAACAAGGCCGACGACTACGAGCGCCGCGAGCCGGGTACGGCCGGCATGGTCGAAGGCGTCCGCTACCAGGTCTACGAGGCCAAGGACGGTCGCTACGTCCTCTTCATGGCCTCGGAGCAGGCCTTCTGGAAGAACTTCTGCGAAGCGGTCGGACGTCCCGAGCTGTTCGAGAAATGGCCGGGCTCCAAGTACGCCGACCACGCCCGGGGCAACCTCGAACTGCGGACCGAGCTCCGGGACATCTTCCGCACCCGCACCGCCGTCGAGTGGATCGACTTCGGCACCACGGCCAACTTCCCGGTGGCCCCGGTCAACTCGCCGCAGACCATCGCCGACGACCCCCAGTTCAACGACCGCTTCTCCTGGTACACCGTCGACCAGCTGGGCGCCGAGCAGCTGGGTACCCCGCTCAAGTTCGTGGACGAGGAGCTCCCGGTCCCCGAGCACGCCCCGACCGTCGGCCAGCACACCGACGAGGTCCTGCGTGATCTCCTCGGCTGGGACGACGAGCGCATCGCCGAGTCCCGGGCCCGCGGTGGGCTCGGAGGCCCCAAGTGACCCCGCAGTAGGATCCGGCCATGCCCCCGGCCAAGACCCGTCTGCCCGCCGTCGAGGGATGGTTCACCCTCGACGAGGATGCCCCCGCCCTCCTCGGGAGCAGGTGCGACTCCTGTGGCAACTTCGCCTTCCCCAAGGAGACCTTCTTCTGTCGGAACCCGCACTGCCAGGGGAGAGCGTTCACCGAAACGCCGCTCAGCCGGACCGGCAAGGTGTGGTCGTACACCAACGCCGGCTACCAACCCCCCGAGCCCTACGTGGCCGCCGACCCCTACGTCCCCTTCGCCATCGCCGCCGTGGAGCTGGCCGAAGAGAAGATGGTGGTCATGGGCCAGGTCGTCCCCGGGGTCGACGTGGGCGAACTCCACGTGGGGGACCCGGTCGAACTGGTCCTCGACACCCTCTACGAGGACGACGAGCACGAGTACGTGGTGTGGAAGTGGCGTCCGCTGGCCGGCGCCACCGACGGGAAGGGGCCGACCGATGCCTGACGACAAACGGGTCGCCGTGCTGGGTGCGGGGATGCACCCCTGGGGCAAGTGGGGCCGCAACTTCGTCGAGTACGGGTTGGCAGCGGCCGGGGACGCCCTGGCTGAGGCCGACCTGCCCTGGACCGACATCCAGTACGTGGCCGGCGCCGACACCATCCGCAACGGCTACCCCGGGTTCATCGCCGGCGCCACCTTCGCCCAGGCCCTGGGCTGGACCGGGGCCCGGGTCTCCTCGGCCTACGCCGCCTGTGCCTCGGGGGCCCAGGCCATCAACAACGCCCGCGCCCAGATACTGGCCGGGCTGTGCGACGTGGCCCTGGTGGTGGGGGCAGACACCACGCCCAAAGGCTTCTTCAAGCCGGTGGGGGGCGACCGCAAAGACGACCCGGACTGGCTGCGGTTCCACCTCATCGGGGCCACCAACCCCACCTACTTCGCCCTCTACGCCCGCCGGCGCATGGAGCTGTTCGGAGCCACCGAAGCCGACTTCGCCGCGGTCAAGGTCAAGAACGCCCAAGCCGGACTGGAGAACCCCAACGCCCGCTACCGCAAGGCGGTGACGGCGGACGAAGTGCTGGCTTCGCCCATGGTGGCCGACCCCTTGCGCCTGCTGGAGATCTGCGCCACCTCCGACGGCGGCGCGGCCCTGGTGCTCACCAGCATGGAGTTCGCCCGTCGCCATGCCGGCACCGACGATCTGGTCACCATCGATGCCGTCTCGACGGTCACCCCCACCTTCCCCCAGACCGTCCTCGACATGCCCGGGATCACCACCGACTCCGCGGCCACCACCGACCACGTGGGGCCGGGCTTCAAGCAGTCCGTGGCCATGGCGGCCTACGAGGAGGCCGGCATCGGGCCCGAAGACGTCAGCCTGGCCGAGGTCTACGACCTCTCCTCGGCCCTGGAGCTCGACTGGTACGAGGACATCCTGCTGTGCAAGGAGGGCGAGGCCGAGCGACTGCTGCGCGACGGTGACACCACCATCGGGGGCCGGGTCCCGGTCAACCCCAGCGGTGGGCTGTCGTGCTTCGGCGAGGCCATCCCGGCCCAGGCCATCGCCCAGGTCTGCGAACTGGTGTGGCAGCTGCGGGGCCAGGCCGCCGGCCGCCAGGTCGAGGGGGCCCGGGTCGGGATCACCGCCAACCAGGGCCTGTTCGGCCACGGGTCGTCCGTCATCGTCTCGCGCTGACTCATGGCACCGGCCCGGTCGGACCACCGCCACCCGCGTCGGGGTCAGTCCGCCAGCAGGACGACCTTGCCCAGCTTCCCGCCGGCGGCGAACCGGTCGTAGGCCTCGGCCGCCCGGCTCATCGGGAAGGTCCCGACCACCGGCACCGTGACCGTCCCCTGGGCCAGCAGGCCGACGACGTGCTCGTGGACGGCCTCGGCCACCAGGGCCTTCTCCGCCACGGTCCGCGAGCGCAGGGTCGACCCGGTGATGGTGGCCCGCCGCCCCATGACCACCAATAGGTTGACGTCGACCTTGGCCCCGGCCCCCACGCCGATGACCACCACCCGTCCCCCCATGGCCAGCACCGGGAGCACCGCCGCCACTCCCGGGCCGCCGACCAGCTCCAGTGAGACGTCGTAGGGGCCGTGGTCGGCCACGGCCGCGGGCTCGATGACCTCGTCGGCGCCGAGGGCCGCCACCTCCTCCCGGCGCTCGGGGGAACGGACCGAGGCCACCACGTGGGCCCCGGCGGTGTGGGCCAGCTGCACGGCGGCGCTGCCGACCCCGCCGGCCGCTCCCGAGATCAGCACCCGCTCACCGGCCAGCAGGCCGGCCTGGGTGAACAGGGCGTCGTAGGCCGTGCAGAACACCTCGGGGAACCCTCCGGCCTGATCCCAGGGAATCCCCTCGGGCACGATCATGGCCGTGGCTTCGGGGATGACCGCCAACTCGGCCTGGGCCCCGCCCCCGGTAATGGACATGACCCGGTCGCCCACCGCCACCCGGCTGGTCCCGAGCCCCACGCCCACCACTTGGCCGGCCAACTCCATCCCCGGTATGTCGGGTGGGTAGCCGGGCGGTGCCGGGTACAGACCCCGTCGCTGCATGAGGTCGGCGGCGTTGAGGCCGGCCGCGGCCACCGAGATCAGAATCTGACCGAACCCCGGATCGGGATCGGGATGGTGGCGCCACTCCAGGGCCTCGCCGACAATGGTCACCGCTTGCATGGGGCCAAGGGTAGACGCCGATAACCCGTTCGGCCCCGTTGACCCCGTACAGTGATTGGGTGATGATCCGGCACTGGTGGGCCGCCCCCACAGGGCACCGGGCATGAGCGCCGGGCTGGCGGAACAAGGGGGCCGTGCCGTGCCGGAGGCCCAGATCCGCCTCCGCCAGGTCACCGACGAGGGTGACGGCAACCGTTTCACCGAGCCCTCGGCCGGCATGGTGCTGCACCGGGTACTGGCCGGAGCGGCCCGCACCTTCTTGTTGAACGACATGGGCGACGAACTGGTCGACGAGAACAAACGGTGCGAGACGGTGGGGGCTCTGAACGTCCTGATGCAGTCCCGTCCGGTGTGGGCCCAGTCGGCGGCCAGCGAGCTCGACGGCTCCCAACGCGCCGTGACCCAGTCCGAGCGGATCCACCAGAGCCGGGTGGCCATGCGCAGGATCCGCTCCAACCTACGGACCTTCCGGCTGCTGCTCGACCCCACCTGGGGCACGTCACTGCGAGCCGAGTTGGCCTGGTACGGGGAGTGCCTGGGCCAGGCCCGGGACCTCAACATCATCCGCCAGCTGATCAACGACAAGGGCCCCGGGGTCATCACGCCCGAGCAGGTGGCCCGACTCGATCAGCTACTCACCGTACGGATGAACGAGGCCCTCGACGACATCGGCGCCCAGCGCGGCGGGGCCCGCCGCTTCCAGCTGACCGAGCAGATGATGGTGCTGTGGGACGGCCCGGCCTTCAAGTCCAAGGCCGCCCGACCGGCCGGCGAGGTGCTCCCCCACATGCTCCACCGGGCCTGGCACGACGTGCGGGGAGCCACCCGGGCGGCGCGCAAGGATCCGAGCGACGCCAACCTGCACAAGCTCCGGATCCGGATGAAGGACCTCCGCTACGGCTGCAACACGGTGGCCCTGGTGGAGGGGGGCCCGGCCCGCAAGACGGCCAAGGCCGCCGAGGCCCTGCAGGTCAAGCTGGGCGACCTGCACGATGCCGTGTTCTCCGTCGAGTGGTTGCGGGCCCTGGCCCTCGAGCACCTGGACCTGGCCGAGCCCATCCGGGAGCTGGTGCTCCTGCAGCTGGATGCGGCGACCCTGGCCCGCAAGGGCTGGAAGCGGGAAGTAAAAGAGGTCGAGCGCCGCTGGCGGGGGTGGCAGGGCTGACGGGAGTGGCCGCGCTCGAGCTGCGTCAGCTCGGGACCTTGTTCACCCCCACGTGGTCCTGCTCCCAGAGCTTGATGCCTCCGAGGATGCCGGCGGTGTTGTCCACGATGGTCACGTCATCGTCCAGCTGGCTGCGGGTCACCCGCCGGGAGTTCCCACCCCCGATATAGAGGTGATCGAAGAACATCATGGCCCGCAGGTTGACGATGGCCTTGTGGACCCGCTTGTTCCAACGCTCCTCGCCGATCTCCTTGCGGGTGGCCTCACCGAGCTGGTCGTTGTAGGTCTCGCCCTTCCGGAACGGCTGGTGGGCGATCTCCAGGTGGGGCATCATCTTCCCCTCGTAGAACACCCCGGTCCCGAATCCGGTGCCCAGGGTGATGGTCAGCTCCAGGCCTTTTCCGCTGACCACCGCGGCGCCCTGGATGTCGGCGTCATTGGCCACCTTGGTCGGGAGGTGGAGCGCCCCGCTCAGGGCGGTGGCCAGATCGAAGGTATTCCACTGGGCGGCCAACTCGGGGTCGACCGAACTGCCGGGCCCCCCTTGCACGAGAAGTGGGGAGCGGACAGGACCTTGCCGTTGCGGACCATGCCCGGAAAGCCCGCCGAGGCCCGCTCGGCCGCCGGCAGCGGCGCCACCAGCCGGGTGAGCTCGGTCACCAGCTTGTCGGGAGGCAGCGGGTAGGTGGTCGGGGTCCGGACCCGGTCGGCCACCATCAGCCCGTCGGCATCGAGGACCGAGGCCTTCAGCCCGGTGCCACCGATGTCCACCGACAGGGTGAAGGGATGCCGGGGGTCCCCACCGGACTGGGCCGCGGCACCCGCGGAGGTCTGCTGGCCGTCGGGGGCGGCATGGTCGTCGGCGGGGGTGTGGTCGCTCATGCCCCCACGCTAGACATCCCCGGGGGCCGACTCATCACCACTCGGCGCCAGCCGGAGCGAGCCGGCGTTGGGACCGGTTGGGGGCCGACCGGTTGGCGGGCCACGCTCGCACCGGTCGATCCATTACCGATAGCGTCGGGGCCCGTGACCGATGGGCCCTGGTTCGGAGACGCCTGCTCGCTGGTCGAAGCGTTCCGGGCCGGCACCCTCAGCCCCCTCGAGGCGCTCGACGCCACCCTGGCCGCCATCGACGGTTCCGGGCTGAACGCCTTCTCCCACCTCGACACCGACGCCGCCCGGGCCGCCGCGGCCACGGCCGACGTCTCGCTTCCCTTTGGAGGGGTGCCCGTGGGCATCAAGGAGCTGGAGTCGGTCGACGGCTGGCCGTACACCGAGGCCTCCCTGGTGTTCAAGGACCGGGTGGCCGACCACGACTCCACCCAGGTCACCCGGCTCCGGGCCGCCGGGGCCGTCCTGGCCGCCCAGACCACCGCCTCCGAGTTCGGCGGGGTCAACTGCACCTCCACCAAGCTCCACGGGACCACCGGCAATCCGTGGAACCCCGAGCGGACCCCGGGTGGCTCGTCGGGAGGCTCGGCTGCCGCCGTGGCCGGGGGACTGCTGCCCATCGCCAGCGGCGGTGACGGGGGCGGCTCCATCCGCATACCGGCCGGGTTCACCGGCCTGTTCGGGCTCAAGTCGACCTTCGGCCGGATCCCCAAGGGGCCCCACACCCTCCAGCCACCGCTCACCGTGGTGGTCGGATGCCTGTCCCGCTCGGTGCGGGACACCGCCCGCTGGTTCGACACCTGCAACGGCTTCGACCACCGCGACACCCTGAGCCTGCCCCGGGTGGAGGGATGGGAGGCCGGCCTCGACTCCTTCGACCTGAGCGGCAAGCGCGCCGTGGTCTCCATTGACCTGGGGGCAGCCATCGTGGAGCCCCGCATGGCCGCTCTGCTGGTGGAGGTGGCCGAGGACCTGATCCGGCTGGCCCACCTCACCCGGGTCGACGTGGTGGTCGATCTGCCCCAGGGCGGCCTGGAGTGGGCCATGTCCAACCTGGTCGGCCTGGCCGGAGCCCTGGGCGACCGCTACCCGGCCTGCACCGACGACCTCACCCCCGAAATCCAGCTGGGCATGAACCTGGCCACCTACAACCTCAACGTGCAGACCGCCGGAGCCACCGAGATGTTCCGGATCGACGTCAACGAACGGATGGCCGACATCTTCGACAACACCGACTTCATCTTCTGTGCCACCAACCCCGACACGGCCTTCGCCGCCACCGGGCCCATGCCCACCACCGTCGGTGACGTGGACCTCATCGCCGAGCACGGCTTCAACAAGGCCATCGGGAACAACGGGGCGCTGACCATCCCGGCGAACCTGACCGGTAACCCTGCGGTCTCCATCCCGGCCGGCCTCATCGACGGGATGCCGGTGGGACTCCAGGTCATCGGCCACCATCACGAGGAGCAGCTGCTGTTGGACCTGGCCCGCCTGGCCGAGCGCGAGCGCCCCTGGCCCCTGGTGGCACCGTCTGCACCTGGCGAACCGTCGTGAAGGTCGACCTGTGGGTGCCCACGGCCAACCCCTTCACCACCCCCGAGCTCCTGGCCCTGATCGGAGCGGAGGCCGAGCAGCGGGGCATCGGGACGGTCTGGGTGGGCGAGCACGTGGTCCTGTTCGAGGAGTACGCCTCGTCGTATCCCTACGCCGCCGACGGACGCATACCGGCCCCGGCCGGGTCCGGCCTGCTGGAGCCGTTGTCGACCCTGTCCTTTCTGGCCGCCCACACCACCACGGTGCGCCTGGGCACGGCCATGGTGCTCCTGCCCCAGCGCAACCCGGTGTACACGGCCAAGGAGGTGTCCACGCTGGACTGGCTGTCGAACGGCCGGGTGGACCTCGGGGTGGGGGTGGGGTGGTTGGAGGAGGAGTTCAACGCCGTCAACGTCCCTTGGCCCCGACGGGGGAAGCGCACCGACGAGTACCTGGAGGTGCTCCGGGCCCTGTGGTGCGACGACCCCTCCTCCTTCCACGGCGAGTTCTACCAACTCGATCCGTGCGCCATGTTCCCCAAGCCGGTACAGCTACCCCATCCTCCGATCCACATCGGTGGCGAGAGTGACGCCGCCCTGGCCCGGGTGGCCCGGGCCGGCCAGGGCTGGCACACCTTCAACCGGAGGCCCGACCAGCTGTCCGAGCCGTTGGGAAAGCTCGACGGCCTACTGGCCGAGCAGGGTCGCAGCCGTGACGACGTCACCATCACGGTGTGCCCGTACTTCCAACCCCTCGACGGGGACATCGCCGGGGACTATGCCGACCAGGGTGTCGACGCGGTGGCCGCCCTGTTCCTGGCCTTCAGCCCCGATGATGTGAGCTCCACGCTCGACGCTCTGCAGCCGGTCTTCGACCGGGCCGCGGCGTCCTGAAGAGCCGGAGCGGTCAACCGCCCATGGCCACCGGCAGGGCCTCCATGCCCCGCAGCACCACGTTGGTCTTGTAGGTCACGTCCTCGACCGCCAGGGCCAGCGCCGGCGCCCGCTGCACCAGTGAGGTCAGGGCCACCTGGGTCTCCATGCGGGCCAACGGGGCGCCCAGGCAGTGGTGGATCCCGAAGCCGAACCCCAGGTGGTTGTTGGGGGTCCGGGTGATGTCGAACCGTTCGGGATCCTCGAACTGCCCGGGGTCGTGATTGGCCGAGGCCAGCAGCAGCATGGCGAAGTCGCCGGCCTCGAACACCACCCCTCCGACCTCGGTGTCCTCGACGAAGGCCCGGCCCGTGAGTTGGACCGGGGACACGTAGCGCAGCATCTCTTCCACACCGCTCCGGGTGACCTCGGGGTCGGTCCGGAACCGCTCCCGTTGTTCGGGATGGCGCAGCAGAGCCAGCGCCCCGCCCGAAATGAGATTCACCGTGGTCTCGTGCCCGGCCACCAGCAACAGGATGCAGGTCGACAGCAGCTCGCCCTCACTCAGCACGGTGCCGTCGTCCTCCACCGCCACCAGGCCACTCAGCAGGTCGTCACCGGGGTGCTTCCGGCGATCGGCCAACAGCTCGAAGAAGTACTGCGAGAACTGGAGAATTCCCTCGGTGCGCGCGGCAATGACCTCTTCGGGCAGGAGGAAGTCGGGATCGAGGCCACGGGCCAAGGCGTTCGACCACGACTTGAAGCGCTCCTGGTCCTCGAGGGGCACACCGAGCAGGTCACAGATGATCCGCACCGGCAAGGGATAGGCGAACTCCTCCAGCAGGTCGACCCGGTCGGCCTCCATGGCCGCGTCGAGCAGCTCGTCGACCACCTCGTGGGTACGGGCCCGCAGGGATTCGACGACCTTGGGGGTGAAGGCCTTGGACACCAGGCCCCGGAGGCGGGTGTGGTCGGGCGGGTCCCGGAACAGGAACGGGCGCATCTCGAGCATGGCCACCGCCATGGGATCGTCCGCGGCGACGGGGGAGCGGAACCCCTGGGGCATGCGGTCCACGGCCACGTTGAGGCTGTCCGAACTGGCCCGCCGGTCGCGCAGGATGGCCAGGCAGTCCACGTGCCGGGTCACCACCCAGAAGCCCAGCGGGTTCTTGTGGATGGGGGCCCGCTCCCGCAGATCGGCGTAGAGGGTGAAGGGATCGCTGGCCCACCGGGGGTCGTAGGGGTCGAACACCGGGTCCGCATCCGAGAGGGTCACGATCCCTCGATCGTACGACCACGGCGGGAGGCAGGCCGTTCACGGCGGCGGCCCCGGCCGGGCCGCCCGGCGCATCCACCCGGGTGGCCGAGGGGTCGGGCTGCCATAATCGGTCGGTGCGGAGTTCACCATGACCACCGTCACCCGGCGTGACACCCTGCTCCCCGATCCGGAGCCCCGGGACGTCCGCTACACGGTGATCTCGGTCGACGACCACCTGGTCGAGCCGCCGGACATGTTCGAGGGTCGCCTCCCGGCCCGGCTGGCCGGCCAGGCCCCCCGCATCGTCGAGAACTCCCGGGGCCATCAGCTGTGGGAGTTCGACGGCCAGCGCTACTCGCAGGTGGGGATGAACGCCGTGGCCGGCCGCCGACCCGAGTGCGTCACCCTGGAGCCGACCCGCTTCGAGGACATGCGACGGGGTTGTTGGGACATCGACGCCCGCATCGCCGACATGGACCTCAACGGCGTGTGGGCCTCCCTCAACTTCCCCAGCATGATCACCGGGTTCTCCGGGCGGGTGTTCTCGGCGGCCCAGGACCCGGCGTTGGGTTTGGCGGTCACCCGGGCGTGGAACGACTGGCTCTTCGAGGCCTGGTGGCAGCCCTACCCCGAACGGATCATCCCCTGTGGCATCACCTACCTGGCCGACGCCGAACTGGCCGCGGCGGAGATCCGGCGCAACGCCGCCCGCGGCTTCCGCTCGGTCACGCTGCCCGAGCGCCCGCACCGGATCGGGCTTCCCAGCCTCTTCTCGGGGTTCTGGGAGCCGATCATGGCGGCCTGTGAGGAGACCGACACCGTCGTCTCCCTCCACGTCGGGTCATCGGGCATGCCCGACATGCCTCCCGACAGCCCGATGGTGGCCCTCGGCGCCACGTTGTTCGGTCAGATGTCGCTCACGGCCTGCGCCGAGTGGATCTGGTCGGGCCTGCCGGCGCGCTACCCGGGGATCAACATCGCCATGAGCGAAGGGGGCATCGGTTGGGTGGCCATGCTGCTGGACCGGCTGGACAACATCGTCGAGCGCTCGGGCTACGGGCGTGAGTACGACCCCTCCGGCCTGCTCCCGGCCGAGGTACTGCAACGGAACTTCTGGTTCTGCACCATCGACGACCCCTCCACCATCGACACCCGCCACCGGATCGGCGTCGACCACATCATGGTGGAGGTCGACTACCCCCACGGCGACTCGACCTGGCCCGACACCCAGGCCGTCATCGACCGGTGTTGGGGCCACCTGCCGGTCGAGGACCTGCGCAAGCTGACCCACGAGAACGCCGCCGCGCTCTACCGGTGGCCCCTCCCCGACAACGTGGTGCCGTGACCGGCGTGCCGTTCCGACCTACCGCCGACACCCTCCTGCCCGAGCTGAGCCCGCGCCAGGAGCTGGCCCTGCTGGCCCGCACACTCTGGCACGAGGGCTACGACGATCATCTGGCCGGGCACATCACCTACCGCCAGCCCGACGGCACGCTGCTCTGCAATCCCTGGCTCCTGCTGTGGGAGGAGCTGCGGCCCGAGGACGTCCTGGTCATCGATCCCGACGGCCACGTGGTCGACGGGAAGTGGCCGGTGCCGCTGGGCATCCCCCTCCATCTCGAGCTGCACCGACAGCGACCGGACGTGGTGGTGGCCGTGCACAGCCACCCCCGCTACGCCACGGTCTGGGCCGACCTGGCCCGGGTCCCCGGCTGCTACGACCAGAGCTCGGCGCTGGGGGGTGGCGAGCCGGTGGTGGTCGACGAGTACGACGGCCCGGTCAACTCCCGCGACAGCGCGGCGCGGGCGGTGAAGGCCATGGGGTCGGCGGACGTGGCCCTCTTGGTCAACCACGGCGTATTCGTCACCGCCGGCAGCATCCGGGCCGCCCATCAGCGCGCCGTGGCCCTGGAGTACCGGGCCCGGCGGGCTTGGCATGTCGAGTCGTTGGGGACGGGACGGGAGCTGCCCGAGCCGTCCCGGTCGTTCTTCCGGGCCTCGGACGGCGAAGGGTTCATCGGCTTCTGGGAAGCCATGGCCCGGCGCCAGCTCCGTGCCGATCCCACCCTCTTGGACCCCTCCTGACCTGGTTCAACGCCCCCACGAGCGGTGCGGACCACCGGGAGGCCGGCACCGGGTCCAGCGGTGCCGATGCCCCCGCCACACCCCACCTGTGTACCCTTTGGGGGTCAGCCGGTTGGCGTAGCCGGCTCACGCCGGAGGGGAGTTCCAGTGCATCTACCAAGGTCCAGACGGGTCGTAACAGCCGGAGTCGTCGGAGTCGTGGCGGCTCTCGGGGCCGGGGCGGTCTTCGGGTTGGTCGGAAACGCCGGGGCGGCTTCCGGCCGGGCCACCACGGCCTCCCATGTCACGGGAGCCCGGACGGCCAGCTTCAACTTCTCGGTGTCGATCACCGGCCTCACGCCCTCTGCCGTGACCATCACCGGATCGGGCCAGGCCGACGCGGCCACCGATGCCGCCTCGCTGACCGTGCAACTCCCGGCCGCGGTAGCCAAGCTGCTCCCCGGCGGGACGGCGGCTCCCGAGGCGGTCAAAGCGGAGTTGGTCAGCGACACCCTCTACCTGAACGTCCCCGGCCTTTCCACCCTGGTGGGCAAGCCGTGGATTGCGGTATCGATACCGGCCACCGACCGCTCCCGGGTTTCGGGCATCTTCTCCAAGGCGGCCTCGGCGCTCGGCGACGTCAACTCCATCATCGCCCTGGCCCACTCCCACCACGCCACCGTGACCCCGCTGGGCACCGCCACGGTCGATGGGGTTACCGCCACCGGCCACAAGATCGTGACCACGGTGGCCCACGGGAAGGCGGCCGTGACCGGAGACCTCTGGGCGGACTCGTCGGACCGTCTGGTGCAGGCCGACGCCAAGGTGGCCGTCACCACCAAAAAGCATCACGCCGACATCACCGCGGCCCTCAACCTCAGCCACTACGGCGACCCGGTGACCATCACCGCCCCACCGTCGTCGCAGGTGAAGGTGATCCCGCTGTCCACCGTGGAGTCCTTCCTGGGTCAGGACCTGCACCTCGGTCAGGGATCCGGCCATCACGCCGGGCACGGTCTGCTCGGTCATGCCTTCGGCGGCGCGGCTCACAAGGGACACGGTGTCTTCGGCGGCCTCTTCCATGGCGCTCTCCGCTCCTAAGCGCAGCCTCTGACCGGTCCGAGCGTGAGCTAGGCCAGCGCCCGCGGCCGGCCCCGGAGTCGAGGGGATAGCGGTTGTCCCGGGTCCGGTCGGTCCTCTCGGTCTTCCGGTCGGCACTCGTCAACCCCACCCTGCGCCGGGTGGGATCGGCCTACGCCCTCTTCGGCTCGGCGGAGTTCGGCATCTGGCTCATCCTCTTGGTCTTCGCCTACGAGCGGGGCGGCCCCTCGGCGTCGGTGGTGATGGTGCTGGTGCAACTCATCCCGTGCGTGCTGCTCGGCCCGTTCATCGGATCCCTCGCCGATCGCCGGCGTCCGAGTGCGGCGCTCCGCGCCGGCTACGGGATCCAAACGGTCACCATGGCCGGCGTGGCCGTGGCGGTGGGCCTCCACGCCCCCGAGGTCGCGGTCTATGTCCTGGCGGCTCTGGCCTCGCTCGGGATCAGCGTGACCAGGCCGGCCCAGGCCGCCCTGCTGCCGGCCATCGTCCGCACCCCGGACGAGTTGACCGCGGCCAACGTCATGACCGGGTGGACCGAGGGAGCGGCCAGCCTGGTGGGGCCGGCGGTGGCCGGGTTGGTGCTGGCCCTCAGTGGACCGGCGGCCGCGGTGACGGCCATGGCCGCCATGACCGCCTTCTCGCTGCTCCTGGTGGCCGGGGTGGACGGTCCGCCGGCCGCCGTCCAGACCGCCGCCGACGGGGCTGACGCCGACCCCGGCGCCTCGGTCACCAGCGGAGTCCGATCCAACCTGGCCCTCACCTTCGCCCACCCCCAACTCCGCGTCCTGTTGACCCTGCACGCCTTCTACTTCGTACTCATCGGCTCGCTGGACCTCCTCTGCGTGATCCTGGCCCTGACCATCCTCCACCTGGGGGCCGGAGGGGCCGGCTACCTCAACGCCGCCCTCGGAGCCGGCGCCCTGTTGGCCGGGTTCGTGACGGCCTTTCTGGTCGGTCGGCGACACCTGTCCCGGACCCTCACCTTGTCACTGGCCATGTCGGTGGGTGCCCTGGCCCTCATCGCCGCCGTGCCCCGGGTGGCGCCGGCCTTCATCCTGATCGCCACGGTGGGCCTGGCCGGGACGGTGTTCGACATCACCGGCCGCACCTTGCTGCAGCGCGCCGCACCACCGGGCGCCATCGCCGGCTCCTTCTCCATCCTCGAGGCCACCACCGACTTCGGCCTGGCCGCCGGAGCCGTCCTGGTGCGGGTGGCCATCGCCGTGGGCGGGGTGCGGGCCGCCCTACTGGCCCCGGCGGTGGTGGCCGCTGTGCTCATCGCCGTCCTGTGGCGGCAGCTGACGAGGATCGACGCCACCGCCACCGTGCCCCAGGTGGAGATCCAGCTGCTCCGCTCGCTTCCCATCTTCGCCGCTCTCAGCCCACCATCACTCGAGGGCGTGGCCCGGGAGCTCGAGCCGGTATCGGTGGCGGCCGGCACCGTGGTGGTGGCCCAGGGCGAGCCGGGCAGCTGTTACTACGCGGTGGCCGACGGGCAGCTCACGGTGACCCGCGGCGGCCGACTCGTCGGAACGCTCGGACGAGGTGAGGGGTTCGGCGAGATCGCTCTGGTCCGCCAGGTGCCCCGCCAGGCCACGGTGACCGCGGTCGGGGAGTGTCTCTTGTTCTCCCTCGACAAAGACCCGTTCGTCCAGACCCTGTCCGGGCACGCCGCGGCGGCGTCGGCAGTGGGCGCGGTGGTGGCCCGGCACCTGGGCGACGACGAGCCGGTCCCCGAGCCCGACGATGGTCCCGACAGTTGAGACCGGTCGACTTCATGTCCACAGAATTCCCGACCCCGGCGGTAGCCTCTCGCTCACCATGCCCACACCCACCCCCTCCGACGGCACCGACGCCACGGGCATCGACGGGTCGGGCGGGCTGGCCGGAGCTCCGGCGAACCAGGCCGTGCCGGAGCCGGCCACCGACGGTCGCCAACTGCGACGCCAGCGCAATCGGGATGCGGTGGTGGAGGCCCTGCTCGACCTGTACCGCGACGGGGAGCTCCGGCCGAGCACCGAGGCCATAGCGGCCAGGTCCGGACTTTCGCCCCGCTCCCTGTTCCGGTACTTCGACGACGTGGGCGACCTGATCGATGCCGCCGTGGCCCGTCAGCGGGACCGGGCCCTCCCCCTGGTGTCCATCGACATCTCGCCCGACGAACCGTTGGCGGCCAAGGCATCGGCCCTCGTGGACCAACGGTTCCGGCTCTTCGACGCGGTGGGGAACGCCGCCATGGTCACCAGGTTGCGATCGCCGTTCCAGCCCCTGTTGGCCGCCCAGCTGGCCGCCAACCGGGAGTACCTGCGGAACCAGATGAAAGTGCTCTTCGCTCCGGAGCTGGAGGCCATGGAGCCGGCTGCCGCGGCGACGGCCCTGGCCACGGCCGATGTCATGGCCTCCTTCGAGGCCCGCCAGCTGCTCCGTGACGACCAGGGCCTACCGGCGCCCGAAGCCAAGGCGGCCATGATCGGCGCCCTGGTGGCCCTCCTCGGGCCGGCTCGCCCCTGACTCAGACCGGAGCCGGGCGGGCATCGGCCAACAGCTTGTCGTCGTCGGCCAGCAGCGACTTGGCCAGGTTGCGGACCATGTCCACTACCTCGGGGTGGGTCTCGGGGTCCCATCCCTCCAGCAACTCGGTCAACGAATCGCGCCGGGCCACCGTGAGCCGGTCGATGGCCGCCCGTCCGGCATCGGTGATCACCAGCTGGCACTCGGCCTCGGGCCCCAGCCGGGCCACCAGGCCCCCCGCCACCAGCGAGTCCACTCCGGGCTCCAGCCGCTCGGGATCCACGTGGAGCCGCTCACCCACCTCGTCGAGGGTGCAGTCGGGCCGGTCGGCCAACCGGTAGAGCATCCAGCACGCCCGCGGATCGAGGTCGAGTCCGGCCCGGGTGGAGAGGGTCTCGTACAGCTCGCTCCGGTTCTCCTGGCTGGCGGCCCGCTCCAGGATGCGCTGGATCTCCCCCAACGAGGTCCGGGGCTCGGGGGTTCCGAGGTGCTCGGCCGGTTCGGAGGTGCGGATGGACTTGCGCAGCTCGATCTCGGGCAGGGTCCAGCTGAGCAGGAAGGCACCGAAGGCGATGGGCACGCCCACCAGAAACACCGTCTGAACGGTATGGGCGATGCCCTGGATGACCCCGGCCTCGATGACCGGAGGCAGATGGTGGATGGCCGAGGGGTTGTCGGCGTTGATGCTGAATCCGGACGGCACCCTCTTCAGATGCAGGGCGTTGAGCACATTGCCGATGAGCAGGTTGGCGAAGATGGCCCCGAATACCGCGGTGCCGAAGGAGCCGCCGATCATACGGAAGAAGGTCACCCCCGAGGTGGCCGTACCCAACTCCTCGTAGGGGACGGCGTTCTGGACCGCCACGGTCAGGATGGGCAGGACCAGGCCGAGGCCGAGGCCGAACACCGCCAGGTAGGCGGCCGTGGTCCAGGCCCCGGTGCTCTCACCGATCCGTGACATGAGGAAGAGCCCGACGGTCATCAACCCCGTGCCGACCACCGGAAACACCTTGTACCGACCCCAACGACTGACGATGGCCCCCGAACCGATCGAGGCCACCAGCAACCCGCCCATCATGGGGGCCAGGCGCACGCCCGACTCGATGGGGCTGATCCCTTTGACCTCCTGGAAGAACAGGGGCAGGAAGGTCAGCGACCCGAACATGGCGAACCCCACCACGAACCCGATGGCGCTGGTCGACGAGAACACCTTGTTGGCGAAGAGGGGGAGGGGGATGATCGGCTCCACGGCCCGCCGTTCCGCCAACAGGAACGCCACGGTGAGGATGACCCCACCCACGGCCAGGGCGATGCTGGTCGGTGAGACCCACGGGAACGAGGTGCCCCCCAGGCTGGTGAACAGCACCAGCGCCGTGGCCGCCGCGGCGATCAGCACCGTGCCCAGGTAGTCGATGACCCGGTGGACCCGGCTGAGGCTCCCCGGCAGGGCCACGGCGGTGACCACCAGGGCCACGATCCCGATGGGGATGTTGACGTAGAAGATCCACCGCCAGCTCAGGTAGTCGACGAAGACCCCGCCGATCAGCGGGCCGAGCAGCGACGTCACCCCGAACATGGCCATGAACAGCCCCATGTAGCGGCTGCGCTCCCGCGGGGAGACCACGTCGCCCAGGCTGGTCATGGCTCCCACCATCAGTCCGCCGCCGCCCAGCCCCTGGACCGCCCGGAACAGGATCAGCTCCAGCATGGAGTGACTCAGTCCACTGAGTGCCGATCCCACCAGGAACAGCACGATGGCCGCCTGAAAGAAGAACTTGCGCCCGTACTGATCGCCCAGCTTCCCCCACAGGGGCGTGGACACGGTCGACGACAACAGGTAGGCGGTGACCACCCAGGTGAGGTGGGAGGCCCCGTGGAGGTCGCCGACAATGGTGGGCAGGGCCGTGGCCACCACGTTCTGGTCCAGAGCGGCCAGGAACATCCCGAGGATCAGCGCCCCGATGATCACCAGGACCCGTCGGTGGCTCAGGGGCGTGACCGCTCCGGGCACTTCCACTGACGGCGCCTCGGCCATGCATCGCTCCCCACTCGGCATCGGCGACGCCTCTGGCCCATCATCCTAAATGACCGATATGGACCCCTCCGTGCGGGCCGCGGGCCAGACGGTCGGGCCAGGTTCAGTCCGGCAGGGCCCGGAGGGCCGCCACCAGGGAGGCCAGGTCCGAGCGGTCGATCCGGGTGGCGGCACGCAACGAGGCCCGGCCCAGGGAAGAGCCGAAGGGCAGGGCGTCCACCAGTCCTCTCCCCACCCAGCTGCGTACCAGGCGCAGTTCGGTGGAGCGGCTGAGGGCCTGTTCGTCCACCGATCGGCCTTTGGACATCAAGGCGGCGTTGGTCAGCCGCCTCACCTCGGCCCGGTTGACCGGGATGCCCGCCCGGTTGAGTTGGCGCACCAGATAGGAGCCGGTGTTGTACCAGTCGCAGAACCCATGGACCACCGAGGCCACCTGACCCACCGCCCCGTCGATGGCCAGGGCCAGCACCGGCCCGCCCTCCAGGGTGGTGGTGGCGGCCGCGGTGACCAGCGCCAACTGGAGCGCGCCCATGGCGGTGGCGATGGACCGGGTCTGGCGGGCGGCCAACTGCTCCACGCCCCGCTGGTCGTAGACCACGGCGGGGTGCTCGAGAACCTGTCCCGACATCCAGTCGAGCAACCGGGGAGGAGTGGCACTCACCTGGCGGCGGACCCGGCGGATCCGGCCCCGCCCCCCGGACAGGGCGGCCCGGCCCACGCTGCCGAAGGCCGCCTCGAGCTGGGCGGCGGCTTCCAAGGGCAGTCCGTCCGGTCGCAGGAGCGAGCGGAAGGCCTTCTGCGCCGCCGCCCGGGCCCGGGCCACCCGGGAGGGACGGGGATCAGGTGGGCCCGGCCCCGCCTCGAGCGGGTCGGACTCCGGTGGAACCTCGCTCACCGTAGGAGTCTCAACGCGTCCCGACCCCCGCCGCAAGGCACCGGCGCCGGGCAGGGCGCGCCCGGCCTACCATCGGAGGTGAAACGGGGGTTCTGCCCGCTGGTCGGATGCAGACAGCGTCGGGGACCCGGACCGGGGAGCTCACATGGCACTGGATATCGGGCGCAGGCGACTGGAGCGGGAGGTGCGGGCGGCCCGACGTGAGGGGCGACCCGTCCCCACTGTGGTCATTGTGGGAGGGGGATTCTCGGGGTTGGGCTTCGCCATCCAGCTCATCCGGTCCGGCATCCGGGAGTTCACCATCATCGAGCAGTCCGACGGGGTCGGTGGGACCTGGAAGGAGAACACCTACCCGGGGAGCGGGTGCGACGTGCCCTCCCACCTCTACTCGTTCTCCTTCGCCCCCAAGTCCGATTGGACCCGGCGGTACGCCGAACAGACCGAGATCCTCACCTATGCCGACCGGTTGGTCCGGCGCTACCGGCTCGGACCGCACCTTCGCCTCGGGACCACGGTCACCGGGGCCGAACTCGACGAGGCCTCGGGGCAGTGGCGGGTCACCGTCTCCCCGACGCCGGCCGTCACCGGCGACACCCCGGGCCGGACCGAGGAGATCACGGCCGACGCCGTCATCTTCGCCTGCGGCCAGCTCAACCGACCGCACATCCCCGACCTGGCCGGCCTGGAGGAGTTCCGCGGACCGACCTGGCACTCGGCCCGTTGGGACCATGACGTCGACCTGGCCGGCCGGCGGATCGGCGTGGTGGGCAGCGGGGCCAGCGCCATCCAGTTCGTGCCCCCGGTGGCTGCCGTGGCCAGCCAGCTGACCATCTTCCAGCGGACCCCCAACTACGTGGCCCCCAAGAACGACCGCCCCTACGGGACCCGGGCCCGCTGGCTGTTCGAACACGTCTCGGCCTGGGAGCGGGCCTACCGGTGGTGGATCTACTGGAGCCTGGAATTCCGGTGGATCTGGTTCCGCAAGGACAGCTGGGCCGGCCGCAAGCTCGGTGAGCTGTTCGCCAAGGGGATCAACGCCGACGTGGTCTCCGAGCGGCTTCCGGCCCACGCCGTCCTCCCTGACTATCCCGTCGGCTGCAAGCGCATCCTCATCTCCAGCGACTGGTATCCGGCCCTGATGAGGCCCAACGTCGAGGTGGTGGACCAGCCCATCGACCACATCGAGGCCGACGCCGTGGTCACTGCGGACGGGCAGCGCCGCCCGGTCGACGTGTTGATCTTCGGCACCGGCTTCTCGACCACCGACTTCCTGGTCCACATGGCGGTGACCGGTGAGGGAGGACGGTCCCTGGCCGACGAGTGGGCCGGGGCCAGCCACGCCTACCTGGGCATGGCCGTAGCCGGATTCCCCAACTGCTACCTGCTCTACGGGCCCAACACCAACCTCGGCCACAACTCGATCCTGTTCATGGTGGAACGGCAGATCAACTTCATCCTCCAGGCGCTGGCCGTCCAGACCTCCGTGCTGGGCGAAGAGAAGGTGGCACTGGTCGGGGTGGATGAAGCCGCCTACCAACGGGATGACGAGCGGACGCAGCGCCTGATGGCCTCCACCACGTGGGTGTCCGGCTGCACCAGCTGGTACAAGGCCGCCACCGGTCGGGTCACCAACAACTGGCCGACCTGGACGGTGCGCTACTGGTACGAGACCCTCCGCCTCCGGCCCACCGACCTCCGGGTAAGGGGCAGGGACCGGAGCGACGGCGTCAAGGAGCCCGACGGCACCACCCCGACCCCCGCCGTTGGAGCGGCGGTCGACCCCGGTGGCTGATGTTCCCCGGCCGGCCGGGGCTCCCTCAGGGCCCGACCGGGTTGGAGCTCATGAACCGATGTGGTCGGCGGGAACCGAGCCCAACCGCCCGGCCTGGTAGTCCTCGAAGGCCTGAGCCACTTCCTCTTTGGTGTTCATGACGAAGGGCCCGTAGGCGTACACCGGCTCCCGGATGGGCCGGCCACCGAGGATGAGGACATCCAGACTGGGCGTGCGCGACTCCTGCTCGGCGGCGGCGGTGATGGTGAGGGAGTCGCCATCCCCGAAGACGGCCAACCGGCCGCTGTCCACGGCATGGCCCTCGTCTCCCACCGTGCCGCGACCGCCCAGCACGTAGACCAGGGCGTTGAACTCGCTCCGCCATGGGATCTCGACCCGGGCACCGGGCGAGAGGGTGGCATGCACCATGGTCATCGGCGAGTGGGTCGAGCCAGGCCCGGCGTGGCCGCCGAGCTCGCCGGCGATGACCCGGAACAGAGCACCCCCGTCCGGCGACGTCAGCAGCGCCACGTGCGAGCTCCCGATGTCCTGATAGCGGGGGGCGATCATCTTGTCGGCCTTGGGCAGGTTCACCCACAGTTGGATCCCGTGGAACAGCCCGCCCGACGCCACCAGCTCCTCGGGCGGGGCTTCGATGTGGAGGATGCCCCCGCCGGCCGTCATCCACTGGGTGTCGCCGTTGGTGATGAGCCCACCGCCGCCGATCGAATCCTGATGTTGGAACGTGCCGTCGATCATGTAGGTCACCGTCTCGAACCCGCGGTGGGGATGCCACGGTGTCCCCTTGGGCTCACCGGGGGCGTACTCCACCTCGCCCATCTGATCCATGTGGATGAACGGGTCCAGGTACCGGCGGTCCACGCCGGCAAAGGCGCGGTGAACCGGAAAGCCCTCACCCTCGAAGCCCGAGGGAGCGGTGGTCACCGACACCACCGGCCTGGCCGCACTCACTGATCGGTCCGGAGCGGCCACCCTGGGCAGCGCCAGTACATCCTCCACCCTTACTGCCGGCATGGCCGACCTCCTTCTTTCTTGGTCTTCGTCCCACTACACGTCCGACCCGGCTGGTGTGTGCCCGGGCCCGACGTGACCGGACCCGTCATCCGGGTCGCACTTCACCCCTCTCACCTCGTACTGTGCAACAGTAGTTGCGCTCGCAACATTCCCGGTGGCAACGTGGGTCGCGGAGCGGCGACGGGGCGTTCGGGGTCGGGGGTCAAGTTTGGCACCAAGCGCGACGAAAAACACCAGTGGACAGGTACGCTTCCACCCACCGGGAAAGTCAGGAGACAGAACGTGATCTGGCAACGCGGCGGGACCACCCGTCGTCGCGACGACCACGATGAAGAGTCGGACTCCTCCACCGAGGAGATCGGGACGTTGCTTCGACAGGCCAGGGAGGAGCGCGGCCTCGATCTCCTGGCGGTACACGACCAGTTGCGCCGACCCATCACCCACCTCGAAGCCCTCGAGAACGGCGACCTGGCCCGACTTCCCGACCAGGCTCTGGCCCTGTCCACCCTGAGGCGCTACGCGGCGTTCGTCGGACTGGACGGCGATGCCCTGGCGCTCCAGATGATCGACGCCTGGCCGGACACCCCACCCTCCCCGGCCCCGGACACCCGCCCCACCGGCAAAGAGGCCCCGACCCAAAAGGAGTCCGGCGGCAGCGGCGCCACGCCGGTCACCACCGTGGTGACCGCGGTGGTGACCGAGCCCGACCATCTGCGGGCCTTCACCCAGACGGGCGAGGTGCCGATGGCCCGGTCGGGTGCCGCCCCGGTGGGCCAGGGCACTTACGGCTACGGCGTCGGGCCCGGGGCCCCCACGGGCACCTTTCCGGTCGTCCCCCGCCAGGAGATCAAGTCCAGCAAGCGCGCCGTGGCCAAAGCCCGCCGCCGACTGCGGGCCCCCACATCGCTGAAGGTGTTCACCTGGGTGGCCGTGGTGTTGGTGTTGTTGGTGGCGGTCGGCTTCGGCCTCCAGCAGTGGCGGCCCCAGTGGTTGGCCCGCACCCACATCCTCCGGGTGGCCGCACCCGTGAACCACTCGGCCACCAAGTCCACCCCCGGCGCCACCACCCCTCCGCCTTCGAAGGTCCAGCTCGGCGCCTTCACCAACCAGTCGGCCGTTCTCAACGTCAACACCGCCAACTTCACCGTGGCCATCTCCACGTCGGCCCGATGCTGGGTGCAGGTCACCAGCTCGAGCTCGTCGACCCCCCTGCTCAGCGAGATCGTCCCGGCCGGCCAGCTCCTGACCTACCCGGCCAAAGGGACCATGACCGTAGAGGTGGGGGCTTCGGCGGTGACCGTGGCCGTCACCATCAAGGGGCAGATGGAGTTCCACAACTCCCCGACCACGACCCCGTTCACCTATACCTTCAATCCCCCGGCGAGCGGTGGGTAGCCGGCACCTCGACCGCCGGCACCTGGGCCTCCGGCCCGGATCCGCGGCCATGGAGAACCGGTGGGCCCACCGGCCCTGAAGGCGGATGAGCGGCCTCGGCCGCCGCTTCGGCGTCCAGTTGGGCGTCGATGCGGGCGGTCTTGCGTTCTTCGAACTTGACCCACTGGAAGAAGATCGGGATGAGGGCCAAGAAGGTGAAGAGCTCGGCGCCGATCCACAGGATGGCGGCCCCCGAGTGGGTACTGGCCACCGTGTACATCGAGGCCGCCGGCCTGGTCTCGCTCAACAGGGCCAGTGCCAGGAACGACTCCAACGGCACCCCGATCAGGAGGTTGCCCATCCTCACCCCGTAGCTCATCTTCCAGTGGGGCACCGGGTCGACGCCGACCAGCGGCCACCAGAACAAGGTGGAGGCGAAGAGGAACCCCAGGTTGACGAGGTCCATCACCCACATGTGGAGCATGGCGAAGTTGAGGGCCGACGTGAGGAAGAAGGCGAACATCGAGAAGTAGTACAGGGCCCACACCGGGAGGGGGTGGGTGAGCACTTTGAACGGTCGGCTGTTGAGAATGGACAGCAGCCTGACCTTGCCGGTCCGGCTGGAGGTCTGGAGGGCCAGGGTCATCGGCGCGCCCATGGCCAGAAGGGGCGGGCCGATGACCATCAGGAGCAGGTGCTGGATCACGTGCGCCTGGAAGTAGTCCATGGTGAACGAGGCCACCGGCGACTCGAGGGCGATGACGATGGCGAGCAGCCCGGCCATGAACGAGACGGTGCGCTTCCCGCTCCACCGCCGGCCCCGGGTGGACAGGATCCACTCCGCCCGCAGGTACCACACGGCCAGAGCCACGGCCACGACGGTCACCAACAGTCCGAAGGGGCTGAACTCCCACTGGGTGGTGGCGTTGTGGAGGGTGAACGCCAACCGGTCGGTTCCGTTCATATCCGGCACCGTCCCAGGTTACCGAGCGCCGGGTCCGCGTCCCATTCGGCCCGGCGGCCGGCTCCACCCGGACCCGGACCCGGCCCCCGTCACACCCTCAGCTGGGAACGATCTGGCTGATCAGCCCGGTCTCGACGTCGTAGCGCCACCCCTCCACCACGACGCCGGGAGCCAGGAGCTCGCACGAGCGGACCCGCTCGACGTCCTCCCGCAGGGCCGAATCGGGGTCGGCCATAGTCAGGAACTCCCAGCCGTCCGCTTGGGCCACCCCCTCCTCGGCCAGGTCCGACTTGATGGAGTCGTCGTCGAGGCTGGCCATGGCGCACCCGGTGTGCTGCATGACCGCGACCCTGCGCACCCCGAGGAACCTGGTGGCCAGGATCAGTGAGCGCAGGACGTCGGTGGTGACCCGGCCGCCGGCGTTGCGGAGGATCTTGGCGTCGCCGGGCCCGAGGCCCAGCATGGCCAGCGGCTCGATCCGGCTGTCCATGCAGGTGACCAGCCCGAACCTCTTGGCGGCCGGGGCCGGGATTCCGGCGAGGTCGAACCGGGATGCGTAGCCTCGATTGGCCTCGAAGAGATCGTCGAACATGCCGGAAAGCATGGCAGACCCGGCGGAACGGCGGAACCGACAGGATGCGGCCGTCGTAGGCTCGACCCCGACCGGAGGTGGACGAAGGCCATGGATGTGTTGGGCATGTCGGTGCGGTGGCCGATCATCGGGGCCCCCATGGCCGGGGGACCGTCCAACCCGGAGCTGGCCGCCGCGGTCACCGGGGCCGGGGGCCTGGGCTTCCTGGCTGCGGGGTACCGCACCCCGCAGAGGCTGGAACACGAGATCGCCGAGGTGCGCAAGAGGACGTCGGGCCCTTTCGGGGTCAACGTGTTCGTGCCCCAGAGCCCCACCGTCGACCGGGTGGCGCTGGATGCCTACCTGACGTCGCTGCGCCCGGAGGCCGAGGCCGCCGGGGTGGACGCCACCGCGGTCTGGGACGACGACGGTTGGGATGACAAGTTGGACCTGCTGGAACAGGCAGCGGTCCCGTTGGTGAGCTTCACCTTCGGATGCCCGCCGGCTCGGGTGCTGGCCCGATTGCAGGCCGTGGGCTCGAAGGTGGCCGTCACCGTCACCACCCCCGCCGAGGCCCGCCGGGCCCAAGCGGCCGGCGCCGACGCCGTGGCGGCCCAGGGCATCGAGGCCGGAGGGCATCAGGGCTCGTTCACCGATGACGTCCCCCCCGACACCGCATGGGGGCTACTGGCCCTGATCACCGCGCTCCGACACACCGTGGACCTACCGGTGCTGGCGGCCGGAGGGTTGATGTCCGGGCACGACGTGGCCGCCGTGGTCCGGGCCGGCGCAGTCGGTGCGTCCCTCGGCACGGCCCTCCTGCGCGCTCCCGAGAGCGGGGCCCACGCCATCCACAAAGCCGCTCTGGCCGATCCCGCCTTCACCGGTACCGCCCTCACCAGGGCCTTCAGCGGGAGACGGGCCCGGGGGCTGGTCAACGGGTTCATGCGCGCCCATCCTGACGCCCCGAGCGGGTATCCCTACATCAACAACGCCACCCGGGCCCTCCGTCGCGCCACGGTGGACCGCCACGATCCGGACGGCATCAATCTCTGGGCCGGGCAGGGATTCCGACTGGCTGAGGAGCGCCCGGCCGCCGACATCGTGGCCCGGATCGGCACCGAATTCGACGCCGTCGATGACACCGGTCGGTGAACGGCGACCGTCGGCTGCCATGATCGTGCGGTGAGCCGGACCTGCCTCATCCTCGACTTCGACGGCACCATCCTCGACACCGAAGACTCCCTGTACCGGTCGTGGGCCGAGCTGTGGGCCGACCACGGCCAGCAGTTGGAACGGGCCGACTGGCAGGACAACATCGGCACCGAGGACGTCTTCGATCCGCTGGCCGAGCTGGAGTCCCGGCTCGGCCGCACCGTCGATGCGGCCGCCCAGGAGCGGCGCCGGGCCCGGAGGGACGAGATCCAGGCGGCAGAGACGGTCCGTCCCGGGGTGGTGGCGTGGCTGGACCAGGCCCGCCGGGCCGGCATTCCGGTGGGCATCGCCTCGTCGTCCTCCTTCGGGTGGGTGGACGGCCAGTTGGACCAGCTGGGACTGCGGGAGTTCTTCTCCTGCGTGGTCTGCCGGGATGACCACGTCCCGGTCAAGCCCGCTCCGACCTCCTATGTGGTGGCGTGCCAACGGCTCGACTCGGACCCCGGGCGTTCCGTGGCCGTCGAGGACTCTCCTCACGGCGTGACGGCCGCGGTCACGGCCGGCCTGTTCACCGTGGCGGTGCCCCACGCCCTCACTTCGGACCTGGACCTGTCGGCGGCCGACCTGATCGTGTCCTCGCTCGACCAGATCTCCCTGGTCGAGGTGGTGGGGCGGGCCGCAGGCCGAGGGGCCGGCGTGGCCTGAGCCCGGGAAGCCGACCACGGTCGGTGCTACATTTCTGCCCTTCGAGCGCGCCGCCCGGTCTTGACCTGCGGCACGACACCACCGGGCATGGGAGGGTGAATGCGGCTGGGTATCACCACTCCGGTCCTCTCCATGGTCCCCGGGACCGAAGCCACCTGGGAGCTGGACGGAACCATCGAAGACGTGGCCGCCGTGGCCACCGTCGCCGAGCGCCTGGGGTACGACTTTGTGACCTGTGCCGAGCACGTGGTGGTCCCGACCGACGTCGCCGGGGAGCGGGGCAGTCGGTACTGGGACCCTCTGGCCACGTTGGGCTACCTGGCCGCGGTCACCTCACGGATCCACCTGGCCACCAACGTGGTGGTCCTCGGCTACCACCACCCGCTGGAGATCGCCAAGCGCTACGGCACCCTGGACCAGGTGTCGGGCGGACGGTTGATCCTGGGGCTGGGGGTGGGCTCCCTGCGCCAGGAGTTCGAGCTGCTGGGTCGACCGTTCGACGACCGCGGCGACCGGGCCGACGACGCGCTGCGGGCCCTGCGGGCCTCCCTGTCGGAGCGCCGGCCGGAGTATTCGGGCCCGTACTACCGCTACGCCGACGTGGTGATGGACCCCTGCGCCGCACAGGACCCGGTGCCCCTGTGGATCGGTGGGCGCACGGCCCGCTCGCTCCGCCGGGCCGTCGAGTTGGGGGACGGGTGGGCCCCCTTCGGGATCCGCGCCGTCGACATCACGTCCATGCTGGCCACAGCCCGGGCCACGCCGGCCTGGGCCGCCCGCAACCGACCACTCGAGGTGGTGCTGCGGAACGGCCGGCCCCTCGATCCCCTCGGCGACCCCGAAGGGGCCCGGCGCATCGTCGACCGGCTGGTCGACGCCGGAGCCACCGGCCTGCAGGTGTGGTTCGCCCACCGTTCCCTGGCCCACTACCTCGAACAGCTCGAGGCCATGGCCGAACTCATCGGATCCGAAGGCGTGAAGAAGGGGTGAGACCGTGAACCGGGTCAAAGTGGGCTTCTTCTCCTTGTCGCACCGGTCGCCCACCGGTGACGACCGCCCGTACCTCCAGTGGCACCAGCTCGACCACCTGCCCGAGCAGTACCAACTGCCCGGGATGATCCTGGGTCGTCGATGGGCCTCCACCCCGGCCTGTCGGGCGGCCCGGGCCGCCGAGGTCGGGGAGTGGGCGCAGGTGGAGCACGTGGTCTGCTACCTGATGGGGAGCCCGGTGGACCAGACCATCGACGAGTTCCTGGCTCTCGGCCGGCACCTGGCCGAGCTCGGCCGCTTCCCCCACAGCCTGCCCTCCCAGTACCGGGGAGGGCTACGGCTCCTGGAAGCGCAGGCCGCGCCGCGGGTACTGGTCTCCTCCGAGGTGGTCCCCTTCCGACCCCACCAGGGCATCTACCTCATCGTCGAGGAGCCCGACCCCGTCGATCGGGTGGTCCAGGATGCCTACCTGCAGAGGATGCACACCGAGGTCCTGCCCGCGCTGGTGTCGGTGCCCGGCGTGGCCGGGGCCTGGGCCTTCGGCACCACGCCGTCCATCCGGCGGCCCATGTTCAGCGACGGGGAGTACCGGATGACCGTGTGCTACCTGGACGACGACCCGGCCGCGGTGGGCGAGCGGCTGAGACCGGTGCTCGACCGGATATGGGGCACGGCACCGGTCCGACCGGTCCTGGCCGCCCCGTTCCACTCCCTGCTGTCCTGGGACGGGGCCGACGTCGGTCCCCAGGACTGACCGCCGGCGGACCTGTCGGCCCTACCCGCCGGGCCGGCCCGCCCGATATCCGAGGTCCAACGCTTCAGAATCGGCCGGTACCTGCCGATACTGGGTGAAACCCTTGAGGGACGCCTGGTCGGGCCGGACCGAATCGTTGATCGTCGCCCACTACGGGCTCGACGCCACCTCTTCACTTCATCGAGAGAGGCGTCATGCCGCCACCCCGCGACGTCCCGAGGTCACCTTCCGGTACCGGGATCACCACGTTGGTGGCGCCGTCCGGCCAGCCGGCCCGTGGCCTGAACCGCATGATCCCCGGGCGACGGTCGGCCCAACAGGACCTGGCCTCGAGCGAGCGCCGGCTGGCCCAGGCCCAACGCCTCGCCCACCTGGGAAACTTCGACTACGACCGGGTGAGCGGGCGGATGACCATGTCGGAGGAGGCCGGCCGGATCCTGCGCACCGATCCCGAGCAGTTGACGGAGTTGGAACTCCTGGCCTCGTTGGTACATCCCGACGACGCCGACACGTTCGGGCAGCTCTGGGCCGACGCCCTGGGCCGGGGGGAGGCCTTCGACGTCATCTGCCGGTTCGTTCCGGCCAGCTCGGTGCGGCGTTGGATCCGCTTCATCGGCGTGCCCGAGTCGGTGAACGGCGTAGTGGTCAGCGTCTCAGGCACCATGATGGACGAAACCGACCGGGTCGAGGACTACCGGGTGCATGCGATCAGCCCAGAGCCGCTTCGAGATCGGCTTCGAGCAGGCCGCCATCGCCACGGTGATTGCCGACGTCAGCGGTTCACCCATCCGGGTCAACCCGGCGGCGTGTCTTCTGCTGGGCCGGCCGGCACACCTTCTCATCGGACGTCGCATGGGGGAGTACACCCACCCTGACGATGTGCCGTTGGCGCAAGCGGCCCAGGCCGGTGTGGCCGCCGGCCTCGATTCCTACGAGGACGAACGCCGGTATCTGCGGCCCGACGGCTCCCTGGTCTGGGCCCTGGCCCACGTCACCCTGGTCCGGGACGATGCCGGTGAACCCGAGTACTTCTTCGTCCAGCTCCAGGACATCACCGAGCGCAAGCTGATGGAGCACACCCTGGCCTATCAGGCCCGGCACGACTCCCTGACCGGACTGCCCAACCGGGTCCTGCTCAACGAGCGGCTGACCCAGGGCCTGGCCGGCTGCCGTCAGCGGGGATCCACGGTAGGCGTGCTCTTCCTCGATGTCGACCACTTCAAGGTGGTCAACGATTCGTTGGGCCATACCTCCGGCGACGCCCTGCTCTGCCATACCGCGGCCCAGATCGTCGCCGCCATCCGTCCGGGTGACTCCGTGGCCCGGTTCGGCGGGGACGAGTTCGTGGTGGTGTGCGACGACGTGTGTGCCGTAGAAGCCCGGCAGATCGCCGAGCGGATCCTGGCCACGTTGAGCCTGCCGTGCCGGTTGGACAACGAAGAGCTTCTGGTGACGGCCAGTTTGGGCATCGCCATCTCCGATGACCAGGCCACCCCGGAAAGCCTGCTCCGCGACTCCGACTCCGCCATGTACCGGGCCAAGGAGCGCGGCCGAGGAAGCATCGAACTGTTCGACGAGGCGCTGCGGGCCAGGGTCGAACGGCGCATGACCACGGCGTCGGCCTTGAACCGGGCCCTCGAACGGGGTGAATTCGCCGTCTACTACCAGCCGGTGGTCGACCTTTCGAGCGGGTCCATGGTCCGCACCGAGGCCCTGCTCCGGTGGCACCATCCCGAGCGCGGCCTGGTGGGCCCGGCCGAGTTCATCCCCCTGGCGGAGGAGACCGGGCTCATCGTCCCCATCGGGGCCTGGGTGCTCCGTCAGGCCTGTGAGCAACTGGTCCGGTGGCAGCGGACCGACCCGTACCTGTCGATTGCGGTGAACCTCTCGGTCCGTCAACTGCTGGCTCCCGGCATCACCGACGTGGTCGCCGACCTGCTGACCGCCACGGGACTTGATCCCGACGATCTGAGCCTGGAGCTGACCGAGGGCATCTTCATGGGCGACGTCGAGTTCTTCGGCCTGATCCTGGCGGACCTCAAAGCCCTCGGGGTCCGCCTGGCCATCGACGACTTCGGGACCGGCTACTCGTCGCTCAGCTATCTGAAACGCTTTCCCTTCGACGCCATCAAAGTCGACCGGGTGTTCGTCAGCGGCCTGGGCATCGATCAGCACGACTCGGCGCTGGTGGCCGCCATCTTCGCCTTGGCCCAGGCCTTCGACCTCGAGGTCACCGCCGAAGGCATCGAGACCGAGGGCCAGCTGGCCCACCTCAAGGCCCTCCACTGCCACCTGGTCCAGGGCTTCTATCTGGCTCAGCCCCTCCCGGCGTGGAACATCACCGAGCTGCTGGCCCGCTCCCACCGTTGGAAGGTGGACTGACCGTCGACGGGACGCCGCTCAGGCCACGTTCCCCTTGCGTTCACGCCGTTTGCGGAGGGAGTGCACCACCATGGCCTCGATCAGCTTGTCGTTGTCCTTGGAGATGAAGTCATGCACCCGCTTCTCCAGCAGCAGCCGCATCAGCGGATTGAAGGCCTCGTAGGTCTCGCGGAAGTGGACCCGGGTCCTCCCGTCCCCCAGGTCCTCCATCCGGGTCCAACCCGAGGCCCGGGACCACAGGGGTTTGCCGATGGCGTCGTACCGCCACGACACCGGGCGTTGGGCTTCGGTGATCCACTCCCACGACTGGGCCTTGCCCTTGGACAGCAGGTACTTGGGGACCTGGAAGTCACAGTGCCGGACCAGCCCGTTGCCGGCTTCATCACCGGGGTGATAGATCTCGATCTTGACCGTGTCGGTCTCGATGCCGGTGCGCATCCGGCTCCAGAAGACGTCCCAGACCTCGTCGGGCGTTCCCTCGACCACAAAATCGAATTGGTGATCCTGCACGGCTTCTCCTCCTGGTCCACCGGTGGCGGCTCGGGGGCCGGACCGGCCCTGGGCGACACTACCGAACCGCCGGTTCCGCCGCCTCCGGCCAGAACAGGGAGGGTCAGGTCGAGTAGTTTCGATTCGCCGTGACCGAACCCCGATCGTTCTTCGACGTCGTGCTCAACCAACGGGCCTGTCGGCGGTTCTCCGACCAACCGGTCGACGACGAGTTGATCGAACAGTGCCTGCGGGCCGCCACGCACGCACCCAGCGCCGAGAACCTTCAGCCCTGGGTCTTCGTGGTGGTCCGGGACGACGAGCTCCGGACCGGCATCGGGGAGCTGACCCGTCGGGCGTGGCGCGGCGGCGGTCGACAGCACTCGGAGGGCCGACTGGAAGACACGCTGCTGCGCGAGGTGGACCACGGCGCCGAGCACGGGATCGGCTCCGCCCCGGTCATCGTGGTGGTGTGCGGCGATAGCGCCATCGGCCTCGAGGCCACCCTTCCGGCGTCCGTGTTCCCCGCCACCCAGAACCTGTTATTGGCGGCTGCCGCCCTGGGGCTGGGCTCGGCCATGACCACCCTGGCCACCCTCTTCGCCGGTGAGCTCGGCGAACTGCTGGGGCTGCCGGCGTCCGTTCTTCCCATGGCCGTCGTTCCCCTGGGCTGGCCCAGCCGGCCTCTGGGACCGCCCCGGCGGACTCCGGTCCGGGAGCGGGCCCACCGCGACCGTTACGGCACGCCGTGGTGACGGTCCTCAGCCCGGCGGGGTGACCCCCAAGGCTGCCCGGACCCGGTCAGCCTGCATGGTGGCCACAGCCAGAACCTCGTCCCAGGGTCGGGCGGCCACCGGATCTGACAGGCAGACCAGGAACAAGATGCGGTGCACGGTACCTCCCACGTACCGGGCGTGGCTCTGGCCGCCGGGGCCGGTGGTCGACTTCTCGAAGATCCAGGTATCGGCCACTCCGGGCACCACCAGGTCGTCGACCGTCCGTTCCCATTCGATCTCCTCGTCCGCCGGACCGGTCCCCACGAAGAACGTGGGCACCTGCTGCAGCGAGACCAGGGCATCCTCCGCCGACGCGTAGGGGACCACCTCGACCCACGCCGAACGGGTCGGGTCGGTCCGGGCCATCGATCGCCACACGGTGATGCAAGCGGCCTGGAGCGCCCGCTTCGACTTGCCGCTGGTCGAGTCCAGCCCACCGGTGGGCCACACCCGCTCCTCGACGATGGTCCAGCCCGGCGCTCCGATCTCCCCCGGACCCAGCAGCATGGCCCGTGAGGCGGCTTCCCCCGCAGAGCTCCCCACACCACCCCCGTCGGGTCCGGTGCTGTCGGCGTCGGCGTCGGGGCGGTCGTCAGGCACGGCTGTCAAGTCTTCCAGACTGGTCGGCACAAGCCACCGTCATCGGGGCGGGGAGGCCGTCGGCTCCCAGGCCCGCAGGCGGGCCTGGTGGGCGCGTTCGACCTGGCGATCGAGCATGGCCCGGGCCACGGTTTGGTCACGGTTGGACGCCCGGGGCCGGACCGGCCCCCGGGTTGAATCGAGATGCACGGTGGCCAGTCCCAACGCCCGCTGCCATGGCCCGGAAGTCAGCCGGACGCTCTGGGTCCGCTCGTGCGGCACGATGTCGATGGTCCGCGAGAACAGACCGTGCCGGGCCACCAGGACGTGTTGGTCCGAACCGGCCAACTGGGCACGCCACCAGAACGGTGCCCGTGCCGCCGCCCGGGGTGGCGGGCGATCCAGGGGAACGGCGGCGATGTCCACCCCTCCGAACAGCCAACCCACCAGTGCCAGGGTGTAGTCGAGGTCGGCCACCGGGAGGAGCATGGTCGACTTGGAGTTGGCGTTGCCGGCGTAGCCGGCCACGTTCATGCGGACCTGGGCCCATCCGAACAACCGCCACGCCACCGGCTGGTGGATGAGAATCGCCTGTATCCGACCCGGTGGCACGGTCTGACGGCTGGTGGAGAGCAGTCCGTGGCGGATCCGCAACCCATCCGGGGACTCGGTGACGGTGTAGTCCCACAGCCGGGTGATCCGGCGCCAGATATCGGTGACCACCAAGAACCCGAACCAGAGGATGAGGGCCACCCCCACTCCGGCCGCCGCCCCGTGCCCGTGCCGGTGGCCTGACACCGCCAAGGCCGGACCGACCAGCAACAAGAGCAGTCGCCACGACACCATCTCCAGGAGCACCGACCACACCAGCTGGCCGCGGGGCACGCTCACCACCGGCCGTTCGGGGGCCTCGGGGGCGCCCTGCTCGCCCCCTTTTGACCGACTGAGCAGGTCGGCCCGCAGGCTCTGGGCCACCGGAAGGGACAGGTAGCGCAGTCGGACCGACGAGCGTTCGGTCCCGGCCGTGGTGACCTTGACCTCAGCCAGGCCGAAGATCCGGGCCGCCAACGGTTGCAGCACGTCCACGCTCTGCGCCCGGTTGAGGCGGACGCGTTTGGACTGCTTGGACAACAGGCCACTGTCGATGCGCAGCTCGCCGCCGTGCAGGTAGTAGCGGGTGACGGCCACCATGATCACCCCCCGGATGACCAACAGGACGGCCGCGCCGCCGTAGATGGCCAACGTGGTGACATTGATGCCGCCCCCCTGGCCGGCCTTGCTCCCGGCCAGGCTGAACAGCGTGAGCGCCACCAGCGCGCCGAGAATCCGACCCCCCAGGGCCAACGGGGTGAGCGGGTGGAGCCGGAAGGTCTCGTCTGCGGGCTCCGCCAGTGTGGGATGGTCGGGGCCGTCAGAGGCCACTGGCATGGGCCTCGCCGAGCTCGGTGAGTCGATCACGCAGGTCGGAGGCCACGCTGGGGGTCAGTCCGCATACCTTGGCATCAGTGGTGGCCGCCGCGGTGTGGAGCTTGACGCTGACCAGTCCGAAGGACCGCTTCACCGGGCCGGCCTCGACATCCACCAGCTGCATCCGGCCGTACGGGACCACGGTCAGTCGCTTGAACAGGGCCCCATGGGTCACCATCAGGTCATCCGGCCGTTCGAGGTAACCCCACGACGCCAGGTTCCGGCCGATGGAGAACCACCCGGCCACCAGGGCCACCACACCGACCGCCGCCACGGCCACGGTGATGCCGGCCGCCACCGACTCCGCGGCCAGGACCACGGTGGCAACCACCACTACGGGTATCCCGACCACCAGCAACTCGGTACGACGCATGCGGGCCAGGCGGGGTGACACCCGGCTCCAGGGACGGTCGGGAGGTGCAGCGAAAGGACCCTCCATGGATACGAACCCTATCGGCACCCACCGACCGGACTGGTCCACTATCGGGAGGGACCAATGAGCCGCCGCGGTACTCACGTCAGCCGGAAGTCGGGTGCCACCTCCATTGGCGACCTCAGCTGAAACCGGTCCTGACATGGGCTGATTTGAGCCTGAGCCTCCCGGATGGCCCCCGGAGCGGGGCTTTGCGGCGGCCATGGCTTCGCCTGAGCGCCGCCGTACAGCCATTCATGGCCAGCAGCAGTGCGCGGCTTGGAACGTAAAATTCTCTTCCGTACTGTCGATCTGATGAGATGCCGTTCGTAGAGGCAGTCGAACGCTCAAGACCACCCGAAAGACCCCTAGGAGGCATCGCCATGATGCAGTACCTGCTCAGCATCTACCAGCCCGACGGGCCCCCGCCCCCCTCGGTCGATCTCGAACGGATCGGACGCGACCTTGCCGTGTTGAACGCCGAGCTACAACAAGCCGGCGCCTGGGTCTTCGCTGACGGCCTACTTCCCCCCGAGGCGGCGAGGGTCGTGCGGGCCGAAGATGGCAACGTGCTCATGACCGACGGACCATATGTCGAGGGCAAAGAGCACCTGGGTGGTCTCACCATCATCAACGCCACCGATCTGGACGCCGCCCTCGAGTGGGGAAGCAAGCTGTCGGCGGCGACCACTCTGCCCGTGGAAGTGCGCCCGTTCCAAAGCGGTGCCCAGATCCACTAGGCACCAGGTCGGTCGGGCTGACCGGCTGGATGAGCCGACCGGGTTTTCTTCCTGCCCTCAGCCCTTACCGAGTGGTTGAGCGCAGAGACGCCATGCCCACTATGGGTTTGTTCAGGGCTTCGCCTCCGGTTGATCCGGAGAATTGGGCGTCGCCGAAGGCGAAGATGCCGCCGTCGGAGGCCACCAGCCAGTAGCCCCTACCGTCCGAGGTGGGCGCCATCCCCACGATGGGCTTGTTCAGGTGGATGGCACCGGTGGACCCGTGGAATTGGGCGTCGCCGAAGGCGAAGATGCCGCCGTCGGAGGCCACCAGCCAGTAGCCCCTACCGTCCGAGGTGGGCGCCATCCCCACGATGGGCTTGTTCAGGTGGATGGCACCGGTGGACCCGTGGAATTGGGCGTCGCCGAAGGCGAAGATGCCGCCGTCGGAGGCCACCAGCCAGTAGCCCCTACCGTCCGAGGTGGGCGCCATCCCCACGATGGGCTTGTTCAGGTGGATGGCACCGGTGGACCCGTGGAATTGGGCGTCGCCGAAGGCGAAGATGCCGCCGTCGGAGGCCACCAGCCAGTAGCCCCTACCGTCGGGGGTCGGCGCCATCCCCACGATGGGCTTGTTCAGGTGGATGGCACCGGTGGACCCGTGGAATTGGGCGTCGCCGAAGGCGAAGATGCCGCCGTCGGAGGCCACCAGCCAGTAGCCCCTACCGTCGGGGGTCGGCGCCATCCCCACGATGGGCTTGTTCAGGTGGATGGCACCGGTGGACCCGTGGAATTGGGCGTCGCCGAAGGCGAAGATGCCGCCGTCGGAGGCCACCAGCCAGTACTGCTTCTTCGCACCCGGGGGGACGTTCGCCGCCGAGACGTTGATCGGGCCAGAGGTCCCGGTGATCGACGAGTTCACCGAGTCGGTGGCGGTGATGGTCTGGGTGCCCGCGGTAGGGAGAGTGGCATGGGAGCTGAAGGTGTGGACCCCTTTGTCACGGACTACGAAGGTGTAGCTGGCCGGCAGGTGGGCCGCACCGTCAGAGCTGGTGAAGGTCACGGTGCCCAGGTAGCCGGTGGCGGTGTTGCCGTTGGCGTCCAGGGCGGTGACGGTGACGTCGAAGGGGGCTCCGGCGGTGGCGGTGGCTGGGGCGGTGACGCTCACGTGTGTGGTTGGGCCGGGGGTGACGTTGATCGGGCCAGAGGTCCCGGTGATCGACGAGTTCACCGAGTCGGTGGCGGTGATGGTCTGGGTGCCCGCGGTAGGGAGGGTGGCATGGGAGCTGAAGGTGTGGACCCCTTTGTCACGGACTACGAAGGTGTAGCTGGCCGGCAGGTGGGCCGCACCGTCAGAGCTGGTGAAGGTCACGGTGCCCAGGTAGCCGGTGGCGGTGTTGCCGTTGGCGTCCAGGGCGGTGACGGTGACGTCGAAGGGGGCTCCGGCGGTGGCGGTGGCTGGGGCGGTGACGCTCACGTGTGTGGTTGGGCCGGGGGTGACGTAGGTGATGGCGATGGCGATTGGACCGCTGCCTACCGTGATGGCGCTGCCGGTGGTCTTGGTGGCGGTATCGATGGGGGTGACGGTGCCGGCGCCCTGATTGGCCACGTAGGCGGTGGACCCGACGGGGGTGATGGCGATGGCGCGTGGAGAGTTGCCCACCGCGATGGGGGTGCCGGCGGTGGCCGGCAGGGTGATCGGGGTGACGGTGCCGGCGCCCTGATTGGCCACGTAGGCGGTGGACCCGTCGGGGGCAATGGCAACGGCGGCCGGCGCACTACCCACGGTGATGGGAGTGCCGGCGATATTGGTGGCGGTGTCGATGGGGGTGACGGTGTCATCGCCGTTGTTGGTCACGTAGGCGGTGGACCCGTCAGGGGTGATGGCGACGGCGATGGGTTCGCTCCCCACCGCGATGGGGGTGCCGGCGGTGTCGGTGGCGGTGTCGATGGGGGTGACGGTGCCATCGCCGTTGTTGGCCACGTAGGCGGTGGACCCGTCAGGGGTGATGGCGACGGCGTCGGGCCAGGTTCCTACCGTGATGGGGGTGCCGGCGGTGTCGGTGGAGGTGTTGATGGGCGTGACGGTGCCGTCGCCGTTGTTGGTCACGTAGGCGGTGGATCCGTCGGGGGTGATGGCGATGGCGTCGGGCGAGTTGCCCACCGCGATGGGGGTGCCGGCGGTGTCGGTGGAGGTGTTGATAGGCGTGACGGTGTTGCCGGTCAGGTTGGCGACGTAGGCGGTGGACCCGTCAGGGGTGATGGCGATGGCGATGGGGCTGCCGCCCACCGTGATGGGGCTACCGGTGGCCTTCGTGGCAGTGTCAATGGGGGTGACGGTGTTGTCGCCGAAATTGGCCACGTAGGCGGTGGGGGATACCGACTGGTAGGAGTACCGGTCGGCCCTCGAGGTCAACGAGGTGCCCCCGGCCGTGGTCACCTTCACGTCGACCGTGCCGGCCGTATGAGCCGGCGTCACCGCGGTGAGTTGGGTGGGTGAGTCCACCGTGAAGCTGGTGGCCGCGATAGGGCCGAAGTCAACTGTCGTGGCACCGCTCAGGTTCATACCGACGACGTCGACCGTATCCCCACCGTCTGTCGAGCCGATAGAGGCATCAACCGCTGTCACGGTGGGTGCGGACGCAGCCGAGACGGCGATGGTCGACGAGGTCCCGGCGATCGACGAGGACACCGTGTCGGTGGCGATAACAGTCTGGTTGCCGACGGTGACCAGGGTGGCCGAGAACGTCCCCGCCCCGTTGGTCAGGGTTGTGTCGGGGGGCAGGGCGGCGGCTCCGGGGTCACTGGAGCTGAACGTCACGGTGCCGGTGTAGCCGGTGGCCACGTTGGCGTTGGCGTCGAGGGCGGTGACAGTGAAGTCGAACGGGGTCCAGGCGGTAGCGGTCCCCGGGGCGCTCACGACGAACCGGGTGGCAACTCCCGCCGATACGGCGATGGTCCCCGAACTCCCGGTGATTGACGCGGTCACCGTGTCGGTGGCGGTAATGGTCTGGCTGCCTACGGTGACCAGGGTGGCCGAGAACGTCCCCGCCCCGTTGGTCAGGGTTGTGTCGGGGGGCAGGGCAGCGGCTCCGGGGTCACTGGAGCTGAACTTCACGGTGCCGGTGTAGCCGGTGCCGGCGTTGCCATTGGCGTCGAGGGCGGTGACGGTGAGATTAAAGGGGGTCCCGGCGGTGACGGTCGCCGGGGTGGCGACGCTGAGTTGGGTGGCCGGGCCGGGGGTGACATACGAGATGGCGATGGCGATGGGAGCGTTGCCTACCATGGTGGAAGTGTCGGCGGCCTTGGTAGCGGTGTCGATCGGGGTGACGGTGCCGTCCCCGTTGTTGGTCACGTAGGCGGTGGACCCGTCGGGGGTGATGGCGATGGCGTCGGGATCGCTCCCTACCGTGATGGGGCTGCCTGGTGAGCCGGTGGACGATGTTGATGAGGGTCACCGTGCCGTCGCCATGGTTGGCCACGTAGGCCGTGGACCCGTCGGGGGTGATGGCGATGGCGTCGGGATCGCTCCCTACCGCGATGGGGCTGCCGGCGGTGCCGGCGGCGATGTTGATGGGGGTGACGGTGTTGTCACCGCTGTTGGTCACGTAGGCCGTGGATCCGTCGGGGGTGATGGCGATGGCGTCGGGATCGCTCCCTACCGTGATGGGGCTGCCGGCGGTGCCGGCGGCGATGTTGATGGGGGTGACGGTGTTGTCACCGCTGTTGGTCACGTAGGCCGTGGATCCGTCGGGGGTGATGGCGATGGCGTCGGGATCGCTCCCTACCGCGATGGGGCTGCCGGCGGTGCCGGCGGCGATGTTGATGGGCGTGACGTCGCCGCCGAGGAGGTTGGCCACGTAGGCCGTGGACCCGTCGGGGGTGATGGCGATGGCGATAGGAAGGTCGCCCACCCCGATGGGGCTGCCGACGGTGTCGGTGGAAGTGTGGATCGGGGTGACGTCGCTGTCACGGACGTTGGCCACGTAGGCCGTGGACCCGTCGGGGGTGATGGCGACGGCTGCCGGAAGGCTGCCCACCGTGATCGGGCCACCAGCGATATTGGTAGCCGTGTCAATGGGGTTGACGCTTCCGTCGCTCTGGTTGACCACGTAGGCGGTGGCAGAGACCGATTGGTAGGAGAACAGGTCGGTACTCGAGTCCAGCGAGGTGACCCCGGCCGTGGTCACGGTGACATCGACGGTGCCGGCCGTATGAGCCGGCGTCACCGCGGTGAGTTGGGTGGGCGAGTCAACCACGAAGCTGGTGGCCGCGGTGGTGCCGAAGTCAACCGCCGTGGCACCGCTCAGGTTCGTACCGACCACGTCGACGGTGTCTCCGCCGGCCGTCGAGCCTATTGAGGCGTCGACCGCCGTCACAGTGGGTGGGATGGAGGCCGAGGCCGGCGAAGAAAGCACGGCCACGCCGGCGATCCCCGCCACCACGGCCACAGCCAACACGCCACCTCGAAACCCGAGACCGGCACGAGTTCGCCGGGCGACCTGCGTCGGCCGGCGAGGGAGGGCTCCCGATACGCGCCTTCAGATTGTGAACAGAGATCCGCCCGGCTGAGACGCTGATGAATGGCAATCGAGACTCCCCGCAAAGTTGCGCGCAGACTCTCGGCGCCCGTGGGCTGCGTGACCGAAATCAATCGAACCGGCACTGTAAGAGTACCAGACGGGCTTTGGCGGCCTACCCTCGGACGAGGCCGGTGGCGTGCTGGATGGCGGCTGCCCGGTGTCGCGGCGATCGAGGTGCGGACCGCTGTGGCATCGTGCACGTCGAGGACCATGGGATGAGCGGTCCGATCTGCTCGGCGACGCCGCCTACGTCTACACGCATGCCGCGAACTGGTCGCGGTCACAAATCGCCAACGAGCGCGGGATCAGGGAAAGACCGGCCGCCCGAACCTCATGACGTCAGGCGGTCCACCAAGAGGAACGACTGGTGGGGCTAGCAAGAATCGAACTTGCGACCTCAGCATTATCAGTGCTGCGCTCTAACCGACTGAGCTATAGCCCCGCAAACCGGTGCACGACGCTACACCACGGCCCCAGCTGACCGGAAAGCCGACCCCGGAGCCGGAGCTCCGGCGCCGTTCTGAGGCGGTCAGCGCCGCTGGCTCTATCCCTCTCCCGACACCTCGCCGGCCACGGCAGCCACTGCGGCGACGGCGTCACCGCCATCAAGATTCATGACCCGGACACCGGTGGCGTCCCGGCCCTGGGAGGCGATCTCACGCACGGCCGTCCGGATAACCACTCCCGAGGTGGAGATGAGCAGGATCTCGTCCTCCAGCCCGGCCATGAACGCCGCTACCACCCTCCCCCGCTTGGCGGTGAGGCGGATACCCCGGACCCCCTGGCCGCCGCGTGCCTGTCGGTTGAAACGCTCCAGCTTGGTCCGCTTGCCGTACCCGGCATCGGTGACCAGCAGGATGTCGGCGTCGTCGCGGGCGACATCACACGACACCACCTGATCGCCGGCCTTGAGGCGGACGCCCCGGACCCCGGCCGCGTCACGTCCCATGGCCCGCACGTCCTGCTCGGAGAACCGGATGGTCATGCCGGACTGGGTGACCAGGAACACGTCGTCGTCGCCGTGGGTCTCGACCACCCTGACCAACTCGTCGCCTTCGCGGAGGTTGATGGCAATGAATCCCTCACGCCGCGACTTGTCGTACTCCGAGAACGAGGTCTTCTTCACCTGACCCTGTTTCGTGCTGAACACCAGATAGTTCTCGGCCGGGAAGTCGCGGGTGCCGATGATGGCCTGGATCACCTCATTGGGGTTCAGTGGCAGAAGGTTGACCACGGCCGTGCCGCGGGCGGTCCGCTCCTTCATCGGAATTTCGAGGGCCCGCAGCCGGAATACCCTCCCCCGGTTGGAGAACAGCAGCAGATGGGCGTGCGACGAGGTGTGCACGACGTCGTCGATCAGGTCTTCCTCTTTGAGCTTGGCCCCCTGTACGCCCCGACCGCCCCGGCCCTGCGTCCGGAAGGCATCAGCGGAAACCGCCTTGATGTAGCCGGCCCGGCTCATGGTGACGACCAACTCTTCGTCATCCACCAGGTCTTCGACGTTCATGTCCCCCGGGTCGTGGGTGATGATGGTCCGGCGGTCGTTGGCGAACTTTTCGCGGATCTCGCCCAGTTCAGTGGCGATGACTCCCCGCAACTTGACCGGGTCACGCAGGATCGACTCCAGCTCGGCGATCTCCTCCAACAGCTTGGCCAGCTCCTCTTCGAGGTTCGACCGTCCCAGACGGGTGAGTCGGGACAGGGTCATGTCCAAGATGTGGTTGGCCTGCTCCTCCGAGAAGTCGAACGGCGTGGCCTGCAGGGTCTCCAGCGCGGCTGCCCGGTCGTCCGAGCCCCGAATGGCTGCGATCACGGCGTCCAGCATGTCGATGGCCTTGAGTAGGCCCTCGACCACATGCGCCCGGGCCTGGGCCTTGGACAGCAGGAACTGCGACCGCCTGGTGACCACCTCGACCTGGTGGGCCACGTAGTGGGTCAGCATCTGAGCCAGGTTCAGGGTGCGGGGCACCCCGTCCACCAGAGCCACGGCATTGACGCTGAACGTGGTCTGCATGGGGGTCTGCTTGAACAGATTGTTGAGCACCACGTTGGCGTTGGCGTCGCGCTTCAACCGGATCACCAGCCGGGTCTTCCCACCTGATGAGTCGTCCTGGGCCTCGGCGATGCCGTCCAGGTCACCGGCCCGCACCAGGTCTTCGATCTTCTTCGAGACCGAGGCGATCGACGCCTGATACGGCATTTCCGTGACCACGATCCGGGTCTCTCCGGCCCGTCCTTCCTCGATCTCCGCCACCGCCCGGAGCTTGATGGATCCCCTACCGGTCCGGATGGCGTCGAGGATGCCCTGGCGGCCAAGGATCAGGGCCCCCGTGGGGAAGTCCGGGCCCTTGACGAACTCCATCAGATCGTCGGAGCTGGCCTCTGGGTGCTCGAGCAGGTAGGTCGTGGCGTCGATGACCTCGCCGAGGTTGTGGGGTGGAATATTGGTGGCCATTCCCACGGCAATGCCCTGGGATCCGTTGACCAGGATGTTGGGGAACCTCGAGGGCAGGACCGTCGGCTCTTCCGAGGTGGCGTCGTAGTTGGGTACGAAGTCGACCGTTTCCTGATCGATCCCGCTCATCAATTCAAGGGCCAGCGACCCGAGCCGACACTCGGTGTACCTCATGGCGGCGGGTCCCTCGTCGGGCCCGGTCCCCCCGAAGTTGCCGTGCCCGTCCACCAGAGGGTGACGCATGGAGAATTCCTGGACCATCCGGGCCAGGGCCTCGTAGATCGACGAGTCCCCGTGCGGGTGGTAGGACCCCATCACGTCGCCCACCACCTTGGCGCACTTGTTGCGGGGCCGGTCCGGAAGCAGGCGCTGGTCGTACATGGAGTACAGGATCCGGCGATGGACCGGCTTCAGGCCGTCCCGCACGTCGGGCAGGGCCCGCGACACGATGACCGACATCGAGTACTCGAGGAAGGATCGCTCCATCTCCTCTTGGATCTCGATGGGCTCGATGAACCCCGACGTCTCTTCTTCGGTGCCGGTTCCGGCTCCGTCGTCAGGTCCTGGCATGCACTCTTCCTACCTTTTCCAATGATCTCGAATGTGGTGGGTCGCCATGTCAGGCGAACCGATGCCCCTCAACGGTCAGATGTCGAGGAAGCGGACGTCTTTGGCGTTGGTCTGGATGAACGAGCGTCGCAGGTCGACGTCCTCGCCCATCAGCACGGAACAGACCTCGTCGGCGATGGCTGCTTGTTCCACGGCGATCTGCAGGAGAGACCGCTTCCCGGAGTCCATGGTGGTCTCCCGGAGTTCGGCGTAGTCCATCTCACCGAGTCCCTTGAGGCGTTGGAACTCCTTGGTGTGGTTGGGATGTTCCGCCAGGAAGGCCTCTTTGGCAGAATCGTCTTTGAGATACACCTTCTCCTTGCCCACCTCGGTGGAGTACAGCGGTGGCTGGGCCACGTACACGAACCCGCCCTCCACCAACTCCTTCATCTGACGGAAGAAGAACGTCAACAGCAACGTACGGATGTGCGAACCGTCGACGTCGGCGTCGGCCAGGATGATGATCTTGTGGTAGCGGATCTTCGTGACGTCGAAGTCGTCCGCCAACCCGGCCCCGATCGCCGAGATGAGCGCCTGGATCTCCGTGTTCTTGAGCATCTTGTCGACCCGGGCCCGCTCGACGTTGAGGATCTTCCCCCGAATAGGCAGGATGGCCTGGGTCTTGGGATTGCGGGCGTCCTTGGCCGAGCCGCCGGCCGAGTTGCCCTCCACGATGAACAGTTCGCTCTCGCGGGGATCGCGGGACGAGCAGTCCACCAGCTTTCCGGGTAGGCCGGCCCCGTCGAGGGCGGACTTGCGGCGGGTGAGGTCGCGGGCGGATCGTGCCGCCACCCGGGCCCGGGCGGCCAGCATCCCTTTCTGGATCACCTGGCCGGCCTCGCGGGGATTCTCCTCGAACCAGTAGGTCAGCTTTTCGTTGGTGGCCCGCTCGACCAACGACCGGACCGGTACGTTGCCCAACTTGGCCTTGGTCTGGCCCTCGAACTGTGGGTCCTCCAGCCGCACCGACACGATGGCGGTCAGGCCCTCGCGGATGTCCTCACCGAGGAGGTTGTCGTCCTTCTCCTTGAGCGTCCCCTTGGCCCGGGCGTACTTGTTGGCCACATTGGTGAGGGCTTTCTTGAAGCCCTCCTCGTGCATGCCCCCGTCGATGGTGGAGATGCCGTTGGCGAAGGAGTGGATGCTCTCGTAGAACCCGGTGTTCCACTGGAGGGCGATCTCGACCTCCATGGTCTCTTCCTTCTGCTCCAGTGAGCCGACCTTGCGGAAGAGCGCCTCCTTGGAAGCGTTGAGGTGACGGACGTAGTCGACGATGCCGTCCTTGTACTTGAAGATCTGTGAGGCCTTGCCGTCAGGCCGTTCGTCGGCGAACCGGATCTCGAGTCCCTTGTTGAGAAACGCCATGACCTGAAGGCGCTCCATCACCGTCTGGGCCCGGAAGTCGATCTCCTCGAAGATGGACGGATCCGGCCAGAACGTGACGGTGGTGCCGGTGCGGCCCCGGGGTGCCGGCCCGGTCACCTCGAGCTTTCCGGTCGGGTTACCGCCGTCCACGAATTCGAGAACGTGGTGCTCCCCATCACTGTCGATCTCCAACAGGAGCCGTGTGGACAACGCATTCACCACGGAGATGCCCACGCCGTGGAGCCCGCCCGACACTTTGTAGCCACCCCCCTCACCGAATTTTCCGCCGGCGTGGAGTGTGGTGAGAACCACCTCGGCCGCCGACCGTCCCCCCTGCTCCTTCATGGCGCCGGTGGGAATGCCTCGGCCGTTGTCGGCCACCCGGACCCCACCGTCGGCCAGCAGCGTCACCTCGATCAGCGTGCAGAAGCCGGCCATGGCCTCGTCAACCGAGTTGTCCACGACTTCCCACACCAGGTGATGAAGGCCCGTTGGCCCGGTCGAGCCGATGTACATGCCGGGTCGTTTGCGGACCGGCTCCAGTCCTTCGAGAACCGTGATGTCCTCTGCGCCGTACCCGCCGTCGTCTTCGTTTTTCAGCGCCACAGGCGCGCCCTTTCCAACATCGTTTGATTGAGCGGGAACCGGTGCAGCGTGGTCATCTGCGGTGCGTTTCTCCGCTCTCCGGCGACGACGGCGATTCCCCGATTCCGATGCTCCAGTGTAGCCGTCAGAGGTGGGTTCCCAGACCGATGGTCGCCGGTCCACGGGCCGACTACCGGCGCACCCGAACCTCCAGGCGGCCCGGCCTCGAAGCCCCGGTCTCCTCCACCACCCGGTCCAACAGGTCGTCCCCCAGCCTGCGTACCTGGGTGGCCCAGGCAGGGTGATCCACGCTCACCACCAGAGCCTCGCTGTCGAGCCGGATCGGTTGCACATGACCGGCCATCGCCGTGCCCACAATCTCGGGCCAGCGAGCGAAAAGTTGCCCGATGCCCTTTGAGTCCTCCATCCCCAGTTGCCTGGTCACCGCGTCGAGCGACGTCCCGAGGGACCGCGGACCACTCTCGCTCCCTTCACGCCTGCGAACCATCACTCTGGCCCCGCAGCAGGCACGGGTACCACGTGTCCCCCGGCCACAACGGCATAGATCTTGGCCGCCGAGACCTCTTCAGGGGCAGGTAGCGCCGTGGTCAGCAGGGTCTGCCCCGGGGGAAGCCCGGCCAACAACGCTCGCGAGCGAAACGGGTCCAGCTCGGAGAACACATCATCCAGAAGCAGGATCGGTGGTGAGCCCAGGCGCTCGGTAGCCAACTGATGGGCGGCCAGCTGGAGGGCCAGGGCCAGTGACCGTTGCTCCCCTTGGGAGGCGTGGGTTCGACTGGGCAGGCCCCCGAGCGATAACTCGAGCTCATCCCGGTGTGGCCCGATCAGGGACACCCCCCGCTCGATGTCCTTCGACCTCGATGCGGCCAGGGCCTCCAACAGGCTTCCCGACCACGATCGGCGGTACTCCAGGCTCACCACCGTGGACTGCCCGGCCACCCGCGAGTAGTGGGCCGAGGTGATCGGGGCCAAGTCAGCTACCAGCGCTTCACGGGCCTCCACCAGCACCGTTCCCGCGGCGTCCAGGCGGGAATCCCACACATCGAGCGTGGTGGCGGCATCAGCACTGAGCTTGCGGCCGGATCCCCGCAGCAGGGCGGAGCGTTGGCGGAGGATCTTGTCGACCTCCTCGACCGCCCGCGCCGCCTTCGGATCTACGACCGCCAAGGTCTCATCGAGGAACCGGCGACGCTCGCCCGGGCCCTCCCGCACCACCCCGATGTCCTCGGGGGAGAACACCGTGGTCCGCAGGGCCTCGTGGAGATCGCTCCGTCGTCGGACCGGCTGTCGGTTCACCAGGGTGCGGGACCGGCCCGACAGGGACAGCTCCGCCTCGATCGAGATTGGGCGGCCCTCAACCAGGGTCTGAGCCCTCAGGATGGCCCGCTCGGAGCCCCGGCGGACCAGGGCTTCTTTTGGTGAGCGCCGGAACGACTGCAGTGTGGCCAGATAACCAACAGCTTCCAAGACGCTGGTCTTTCCCGCCCCGTTGAGCCCGGTCACCACTGTGGTGCCCTGGGGGTCGGGTTCTATCGTCAGTTCGGCGATATTGCGAAAATCGGTGATGACCAACGAGACGAGGTGCACGGAGCCTTCGGTGTGCTGCCGGCCGGGCTCAGGAGACCCGGACGGGCATCAACAGGTAGTGGAAGTTCGTCTCTTCGGCAGCCCGCACGGTGGCCGGCTTGGTGGCATCGACCGTCTCGAGAAGCACCTCGTCTCCGGACACCGCTTCGACCCCGTCGATGAGGTAGGTCGGGTTGAAGGCGATGGTCAGGTCGGTTCCCTCGAAATCAGCGTCCACGGTCTCGCTGGCGTCTCCCACCTCCTGGGATACCACCGTGAGGTCGACTCCCCCACCACGCATGGACAAACGGACCGGTGTGGTGTTGTCCCGCACCAGAAGTCGTACCCGTCGTAAGGCGTCCAAGAGGGAGTCCTTCCCCACGTGGAGCCGGTTCGGGTACTCAGCCGGAATGAGCTGGCGATAGTCCGGGTAGCTCCCATCGAGCAACCGGGTACTGACTTTGACGTTGCCGGCGGCGAAGGTCACATCGTGCTCCCCGATGGAAAGACCCACCTTCGGGGCCTCTGCGCCACCGTCCCCGTCTTCTTTCGACGTGGAACCCAGGGCAGAAAGCCTCTGCAACTCAGCCAGGGCCCGGGCCGGCACAAGAATTTGAGAGGCGTCGGTCAGCGCATCGCTTCCTTCGATGTCCCGCATGGCCAGCCGATAGGAGTCGGTGGCTACCAGCCGGATGCCCCCTCCCTCGGCTGCGATCAACACCCCGGTTAGGAGGGGCCTGGCATCGTCGCTCGATGCCGCCCGCACCACCTGGCGTAGCGCGCTGGCCAGGTGGGATGCCGGCAGGAATGTGGCCGGTTGCGGTGGCTCCGGCAGGGACGGGAAGTCGTCGACCGGAAACGTCCGCAGACTGAAGCGCGACCTGGCTGCACCGATCTCGACCTTCTCCCCCTCGGATTCCACGGTGACCGCACCGGGCTCGAGGGACCGGACGATGTCAGCCAGCAGTTTGGCCGGGGCTACACAGACTCCGTCGGCAATGCCGATGGCCTCGGTCGAAGCATGCACCGTGAGGTCCAGGTCGGTCCCGACCACGCCCAGGTGGTTGTCCCGCGACTCGATCCGGACCCCCCCGAGAGCCATCGACGTCGACGTACGTGAACTGACGGCACGACCGGCAGTGGTGAGGACCTCCACCAGGGAGTCGCGCTCACATCGGAACTTCACCAGGATGTCCTTTCTTGCTTTTCTTCTAAGTATCTAAATTTGTAGTGATGGTAGTAAGCCCTGTGGATTGCGGATAACTGCGCCGCTGCCCAGCCCAGGGGTGGTGTCAGAATCCGGGGTTCATCCACTGAATCCGGTGATCCGGGAGAAGCAGGTGTTCATTGGGTGACTGGTTATGGACAAGTTCATCCAAGTTCACAGAATTGCCCCAGGTTGTGACAGAGATTTCCACAGATAGTGCACAACCTCCGGATAGCAGGGGGGCGTACCCCTTGGCCCCGGTGGGCACATACCCCCTGTCGACCGCGGGCCACCCGACGCAAATGGTGGTCACGAACCACTCTTGATGCGAACAATCAGGTCCGTGACCTGGTTGTAGATCTGGTGGCGCTCTTTCATCAGGGTGGTGATCTTGTCGACGGCGTGCATAACGGTGGAGTGGTCCCGGCCACCGAATTCCCTCCCGATGGCCGGGTAGCTGAAATCGGTCATCTCCCGGAACACGTACATGCCGATCTGTCGGGCGGTGACCAGAGGACGCCGCCGGTTGGGGCCGCACAGCTCTTCCACGGAGAATCCGAAGGTGTCCGAGGTGGCCTCCAGGATGACCTGGGGGGTGATCCGGCGAGGTTGGTCGGCGGAGACGATGTCGGAGAGGACGACCTCGGCCAACTCCCGGCTCATGGGCTGGCGGTTGAGGCTGGCAAAGGCGGTGACCCGGATGAGTGCCCCCTCCAGTTCCCGGATGTTGTCCTTGACGTGGGTGGCGATGAATTCCAGTACGTCGTCAGGGACGTCAACCTGTTCGTGCTCAGCCTTGGTCTGGAGAATGGCCAGGCGGGTCTCGAGCTCGGGAGGCTGAACCTCGGTGATCAGGCCGGACAGGAACCGGCTGCGGAGCCGATCCTCCAGGGTGGCGATGGATTTCGGGGGCCGATCAGAGGTCAGGACGATCTGTTTGGACGCTCCGTAGAGGGAGTTGAAGGTGTGGAAGAACTCCTCTTGGAGAGACTCCTTGCGTTCCATGAACTGGACGTCGTCAATGAGCAGGACGTCGCACTCCCGGTACCGGCGCTTGAAGGCCGTGGTGGTGTTGGTCCGGATGGCGTCGACGAACTCGTTCATATAGGTCTCGGTGGTCACGTAGCGAACGTGACGTCCCACGAAGTTCTCGAGGACGTAGTTCCCGATGGCGTGCAAGAGGTGCGTCTTGCCCAGGCCGGCGTCGCCGTAGATGAACAGAGGGTTGTACGACCGGGCCGGCGATTCCGCCACCGACTGGGCTGCAGCGTGGGCAAACCGGTTGGACGAGGCGATCACAAAGGTGTCGAAGGTGTAGCGAGGGTCGAGAACCGGAAACTCGAGACGATCTCCCCTGGTCGGACGGGGTGGGCGTTCCCATCCTGGTGATCCGCCCGACGTGGACTGGGTCGCGCCGGGCTGAACCGCTGAAGGGGGTGGGATCTCCTCGACGGGCTCGTGGATGGGAGCCACCACCTCGAGTTGGACCACCAGATCCCGTCCGACGGTCCCGGTCACGGTGTCCTGGATGAGGCCGAGGAACCTCGACTCCACTCGGTCCCGGATCAAGGTGTTGGGCACGCCGAGGACGATTTCGCGGTCCTTGATGGAAAGTGGCGTGATGCCTGACAGGTAGGCCTGCCAGCTGGCATCAGAGACCTGTTCGCGCAGGGCCTCCGAGTACAAATTCCACATGCCTTCTGTGTCGTTCACGTGGGCCTCCGCCCTGGGACAGCTGATTCGGTCCACAGCACTTTCCACAGCTGTGGACGAGCACCGATCCACGCGAGCAACCCCCGCAAGGTCTGGGCCTGGGGGTTACTGCGATTGGATGCCTGCTCGGTTCGTAGGGGGCAAGTTGGGGGTCCGGGTCGGATTCTTCGTACCGTGGAGCCACTTGCTGTGATCGGAACGGTACACCGTGCCCACTCAGTGTGCCTCTTGCTGACCGACTAGAGCGGAGGCTGGATTGCGCCTAGTGTGTAGGGGAATGCCCCGATCCCTGTGACCGGGCCCCCTGCCGCACGCGGCGCCAAAGCGTCCACGGTTCAGGGCGAGGAAGGAAGTGGATGAATGAAGCGCACCTATCAACCAAATGTACGGAAACGGGCCAAGACCCACGGTTTTCGCAAGCGGATGTCGACCAAGGCCGGGCGGGCGGTGATCCGGTCGCGCCGGGCGAAGGGACGCCAGCGGCTCTCGGTGTGACCATCTCTCGGCCGGAAGGCCGGAGCAGCTCCCTGGTGGGGCCCATCCGGTCGCGCCGAACCTTCGAAGAGCTCCGCCGCAGTAGCTCCCGGGGGCGAGCAGGACCACTCGCTGTAAGTATTGTAATGCAACCTTCCTGGTCAGAAGTAAAAGTTGCCTACGCCGTCAATCGACGGGTTGGGAATGCAGTGAAGAGGAACCGACTGAAGCGCAGGCTCCGGGCCATCGTGTCCGAGCAGGCCGCCCACCTTCCGGCTGGCGCCTACCTGGTTCACGCGGGCCCCGGCGGGCCGCTATTGGGATTCGATCAACTAAGGGTGGCTATGAGCCAAGCAGTGGAGAGGGCTATGGCGGGCCCGGCCCGCCGAGCGGGTGCACCCCGATGAGCACTCTCACGGGTCGACTCGACACCCGACCGACACCGGACGGCGAGGAGGCCCTGGTGGCCACCGAACTCGACGGGGACCGCCAGCACGCCCGTCAGTGGGGTCCGGCCCGGTGGATGATCACGGCCATCCACGGTTATCAGATGCTTCGGTCCGGACGCCCCACCGGGTGCCGGTACCTCCCGACCTGTTCCGAGTACGCCGTGTTGGCCATCGAGCGGTACGGAGCCACCCGGGGCGCTTCGTTGGCGGCCAGGCGGTTGGTCCGGTGTAACCCCTGGGTGGACACGGCGTCGATCCTGTGCCCGAAGGGAAGGTCCCATGCTCGCCTCGCTGACCACTCCGATAGGCAAGATCTTCCAACCCCTGTTGGACTTCGTGGGGTCGGTTCTGGCCTTCTTCTTCTCCATCATCCCCAACTACCCGATTGACGTGGCTCTCCTCACCATCGTCATCATGGCGGCCTTGACCCCGCTCACGGTCAAGAGCACCAAGAACATGGCGGCCATGCAGGCCCTCGGGCCTGAGATGAAGAAGTTGCAGGCGAAGTACAAGGGCGCTGAAAACAGAGCCCAGATGAATGAAGAAATGATGAAGCTCTACAAAGAGCACAATGTGAACCCGGCTTCGGGCTGTCTCCCGATGCTATTGCAGATGCCGGCATTCTTTGTTCTGTACAGCGTGATCCGGGGGATCACCAACACCGTGACCATCCCGCAGCACACGATCACCGTGGCCGGATTCAAGAAGACCATTCCCGTGCAGGTCAAGGCCATCCCCCGGTACATCCCCAATCCATCGAAGATGCGCACGGACATTGTTGCAGCTCACGGGCAACTTAACTCGTTCGGTATGGACTTCGCCCAGAAGCTCCTTTCTCACCACAGTTCGATTTTTATCGCCATCCCCTACTTGCTGTTGGTGGCTGCGGCCGTGGGACTGCAGTACCTGCAGATGTCCAGGCTGAATGCCCGAAACCCCCAAGCGTCGCAGGCCAATCCTCAGGCCGCCATGCTCCAGAAGTACATGCCACTGATCTTCGGGTTCATTTATCTAAATGTCGCCGCTATTCTGAACGTGTATTTCATCATTTCGAGCGGTATTCGTATCTTGACGCAGGAAATTCTCTTCCGGAAAGGCCTCGTCGCCGGCCCACCTGCAGCTGCCGCGGCCGGGGCTGGCGGTGGAGGAAAGAAGGGGCCAGCGGTCGACCGCACGGAACGGGCGCTGCCCAAGGCTGGTGCGGGAGGTGCATCCGCCAAGTCCGGGGGCGCGGCCGCCAAGTCCGGGGGCGCGGCCAAGGCCGGAACCACCAAGGCGGGTGGATCTGCCAAAGCCGATGGGACCGTAGCGGCTGGCGGATCCAACGGATCGCGACGACCCGCCACAGGATCCAAAGGCACTGCCGGAGGCAAAGCCGGGTCTGCCGCCAAGGCCACGGGGCCCACCAACGGATCCAACGGCCGGAGGAGTCCAACCGCTGGGCAAAACGGTTCTGGGACCTGCAGAAACGGTGCCAAGAGCTCGAGCAACGGATCGAACGGTTCCGGGGACGCGGCCGCCGATGAAGAGAGTGCGGACCAGCCGAAGGAGCACCCACGCTCCAAGGCGAAGCGCGAGAGAAAGGCACGATAAGCAGTGGATTGGGTGGAAGCGAGCGGTAAATCACTCCCCGAGGCAAAAGAGATCGTCCTCGATCTCTTGGGGGTGGCTGAGGACGACGCCGAGTTCGTGGTTCTCAGCGAACCCAAGGCCGGTCTCTTCGGTCGCCTGCGGGGGGAGGCCCGGGTTCAAGCCCGGGTGAGGCCGGTTGCCCCACCACCGAAGCGGGGCCGTCGTCAAAAGCCGGCCGCACGGCGGGACGGTGGCGATCGTCCCCGCGGTGGCAGCGGTCCTCGAAAGGGTGGAGGCGGCTCGGCTCGCGGCGAGCGGGCCAATGGCGTGGGGGAGGGTGCTGGCGGCGGATCGTCCGATGGGGCCTCAGAAAGCGACGGCGCGGACGCTGGTAGCAACGGAGCGAAATCGGGTGGTGCGAGCCGATCAAGCCGGCGGAGGCGCGGAGGCGGCGGCGGAGGCGGTGGACAGGGTGCCGTTGAGGCACGAGGCAGTGGACAGAGCGGCGACGGATCGAACCAGCAGCAAAAGCGAGGTTCTGGACGCAAGTCCGGAGAGAGTGAGAGCACCATGGAAGAGTCATTGACACTTGAGCAGCAGGGTCAGGCCGCCGCGGATTTTGTATCCGGGCTTGTCCGCGAATTCGGCTTGAACGCCGATGTCGGCTTTGTGGAGATCGATGAAGAGACGGTGCAGATCGCCGCGGCCGGGGAGGATCTGGGCTTGCTGGTGGGACCACGCGGTGCGACGCTGTCGGCGGTGCAGGATCTCACGCGAACCTTCGTTCAGCGCCAGTCTGAGAACCGGACCGATCGAATTCTGGTCGATGTGGGTGGCTATCGGGAGAAACGGGTGGCGGCACTCCGACGGTTTACCCAAGGCATCGTGGCAGAGGTCAAGGAGTCCGGCGACGAGCGGGTCCTTGAGCCGATGTCACCGGCTGATCGCAAAGTCGTCCACGACACGGTGAACGAGATCGACGGCGTGGAGACCAGGTCTGAAGGTACTGAGCCCTCCAGATACGTGGTTATTCAGTCTTCCAACTGACGTCTCTCGAGGGTTCATGAGGACGGGCCTACCTGCCGAGGTAGACAGCCAACAAGGGGCCGCCCAAACCCTCGACCCTCCCCCACCACCAGGCCCATCGTCCGGATGGCCGTGCGCACCCGGTAGTTCGCTATGAGCGAACCTGCTCGAAGTCCCGCACCGGTGGCCACCATCGGGTCCCTGCGGAGCCGGGTCGAAGCTTGGGTCGGTGAAACTCTGAGCCGGTCTGCTGAGCTGGGATTCTTGGGCGGAATGCCCGTTGGAGACCAAGTCGATCATGCGCTTGGGTTCGTCTCGGTAGCGGAGTCGTTTCTGGGTCGATCCCCTTCTGCCGTGGTCGATCTGGGGTCCGGAGGCGGGATCCCCGGGGTCGTCCTCAGTTCTTGCTGGCCCCAGGGTCGGATTGTCCTTCTGGACTCGAGCGAGCGCCGCACGGACTTTCTGCTCGCCGAGGCGACCATCTGGGATCGTGGTGGCAGCGCTGAGGTCGGGTTGGGAGCCGTCGAGGTCGTCCGGAGTCGGGCAGAGGATTTCGGGCGGATGCCCCAAATGCGGGGAGAGTTTGACCTGGTCACGGCACGGTCCTTTGGTCCGCCGGCGGTAACCGCAGAGTGTGGTGCTCCGCTCTTGGTCTTGGGAGGTCTGTTGATCGTCTCCGAGCCGCCCGAGCCTACCGAGGGAGTCCGCTGGCCATCGGACGGTCTCGTCCTTCTTGGATTGGAGGCCGTTGCCCGAGTTCGGGTGGATGATCGCTTCGGCTACCAGGTGCTGCTCAAGGCCCAACCGACCCCGGAACGCTATCCCCGGCGGGTCGGCATTCCGACGAAGCGACCGCTGTTCTGATCGCGGGCGCCCAGGCGCCAGCGACCATCAGCCGTCATGGGAATTGTTCCACGTGAAACAGTGGATTGTTCGTATCCTGACCTATCCCTTGTTGGCTGGGCGGAGGCTCCGTTGTTTCACGTGAAACGTCCTCGGCGGCTCTGACTAGGTGAAAGTCTGGGAGATCGAGGAACTGAGATCCCCGATTTGGCTCAAGCCTTGATTTGGGGCGCCTTGTTCAGATGGTCGAGCCGTCGTAACCGTGACGTTGGAAGAGATAGGGGATCGGGCGACAACCATCGGCGCTGGTGTCTGTCGAAGAGCATGGGCATATGAAGCCCGGTCGAATCCGAGGTCCGGGGGAGTTCGTTACCGCCGGCGTGACCACCCGGGACGGGAGTCCAAGGACGAAAGAGGGATCTGGGCTGGGATCCCAAAAGCCGGAAATGTGAAGTTTCCCATTGGTCTGGGTCGTTAGGAAGGTAATAGGTCGAAGGTTGTCGGGTGACCGGTGGTTGGTGCCAACCCTCGATGAACCTTTGGCGCTATGTCCGCCCGACCCGTGGCGTGGCGGACCAGCGTGCAGCCTCGTGCTCCCCTGCCTTGAGTGGACGAATGTCACGCTTCGGCTAGCTCAGTTCGGGGCCGGACTTGTAGTGATTGACCACGAGGCTGGTTTGGGGTCTGCTAATCAGGTCGAGTTTGTCGGTACCAACTGTTGGATAGACCACTTGCGGCTGGGACCGTCCTACTTCGGGAGACCCTTCCCCATCTCTCGGTCGGATGCGATCTCACCCTGATCCGGTGGCTTGCGTCAGGGTCGGGCGGAACGCAGCTCCGTCGCCCGGGCACCACCTTGCCTGCTTTCGGGCGCCTAGACGCTAGGGGAGAATGTCCGGGAAGTCGTTCGTTGCTGGAGAAGAGGCGGCACCGTCCCAGCCGGAGACTTCGGCAGAGCAGATCGGAGGTCGTTGCCGGAGGCCGGTCGCGGTGGACCTAGCGTCCTTTTCTTGAAAGTCCGGAACTTGATGGACCGGTCAGATCCCCGGCCTCCCCATGTTGCTTCGGAGCTCGAGCTTGGGAGAGTGGGTTCGAATGGAAGTCGTGGGCTCACAAGGCCTCGCCCGGGGCCAGGAATCGGGCTCGGCGTAGACTCAAACGGGCCATCCACGTTACGCAGTGTCGGGGGTGGGCTGCATCCCGGTTGAGGGTCGTTCGGAGGGTAGGGGAGAGAGTCTCATGGAGCCGGGGGGAGATGGGGACGAGCTGGCTCAGTACTGATCTGATTGCCCGAGACTTCTCGGCCGGTCTGATTTCTGCCGCCTTGACAGGATTGGTCATCAACTCATTCTCCAATGGATGATGCGCCGGTGAGGTGAGAGCCCGCCCCCCGCCGACTCCGTGCAGGAGATCTCTCCTCGCCAGATTGGCCCCTTGTCGAGGGTTTCACGTGAAACATTTTCGAGTAAAGACTTGACCCCATCTGCAGCGCGGGGGAGGATGATGTCCTTGACTCCTGCTGATTTGCGAAGACGATAGTGCTCGGCCGTCGTCGAAACCGAAACAAATCTGTTCCCCTGGATGAACCGACTTCCGACACCAAGTCGGAGATCGAGAGCACAGGCGCAGTGAAGCTGGAAGCGAGTCCTCCGCCTCCCCCTACCCCGCCGCCGGCTGCGCCGACTCCTGTGGAATCCTCGACTGCACGGGTTCCGGAGGGGTTTGCCGCGGTCAGGAGGCCGACTCCCATCAAGAAGACCAGCTCCGACGTGGCCACCGCTCACGCTGAGTTGGATAGCGTCTTACCCCCCTCGGGTAAGCGGAATCTCGACAGGGTTCCACGGTCTGGGGTCTCCGTAACGCCTGAAGCGACGGCAGTGGCGGCTGTCCATCAGCCGGTGACTGATCCGACCCCACCTCAAGCAGCTGCCTCTTCAAGGCCTCAATCCCCCACCCTGACACGATCCGAAAACGAAAGCTCATCCTCTCCGTCCGCGGCCCCAGAGCCGGCTCCCGACTCCCCTCCCGAAACCAAGGCACCGGAGGTCGTGGCTCCGACTGTTCAAGGAGGGCCTGATGAGACCGTCAGCGCAGTTGTTACCTCCCCACCGGTCGTGGCGGATTCTGCTGAAGGAGCGGTGACGACGGCGCCCACTACGCCGGCCCCCACCGAAGCCGAATCAACCGGTGCGGCCGACCCCACCGCCGCCGACAGCTCGGCCAAATCCACCGAGGTGACCGTGCAATCGGCGTCGGCCAACCCCCTGCCCCGGGTGCTGGCCGTGGCCAACCAGAAGGGTGGAGTGGGCAAGACCACCACGTCGGTCAACCTCGGGGCCGCTCTGGCCGAACTGGGTTTCCGGGTGCTCGTGATCGACCTCGACCCTCAAGGAAATGCCACCACGGGCCTGGGTGTCGATGCCCGCCACTTCGAGCTGTCCATGTACGACGTCCTCATGCGGGATGCCTCCCTCGAGGACTGCGTCGAGCCCACCAGCATGAAGAACCTCTTTGTGGCCCCGGCCACCATCGCCTTGGCCGGGGCGGAGATCGAGCTGGTCCCGGCCTTCAGCCGGGAGCTGAAGCTCAAGAAGTCAATCGAGTCGGTCATCGGGGAGTTCGACTACGTCCTCATCGACTGTCCTCCGTCGCTCGGTCTGATCACCGTCAATGCCTTGGCCGCCGCCGATGAGGTGCTGGTTCCCATCCAGTGCGAGTACTACGCACTCGAAGGCCTGAGCCAGTTGATGAGGAACGTCCATCTGGTGGCGTCGAACCTCAACCCGAAGCTGGACATCTCCACCATCGTCCTGACCATGTACGACGCCCGGACCAAGTTGGCCGATCAGGTGGCCAACGAGGTGCGGCAGCATTTCGGTGCCAAGGTGTGCCGGAGCGTCATCCCGCGGACCGTGAGGCTCTCCGAGGCCCCGTCCTTCGGGCAGCCCATCACGGCGTTCGATCCTTCGTCGTGTGGGGCCATCGCCTATCGGGAACTAGCCAAGGAGGTCAGCGGTGGCACGTCGTAGCGGGCTGGGAAAGGGCCTGAGCGCCCTTATACCCAACGAGGTGGTAGGCGATCGATCGTCGGCGCTACGGGAGGTTCCGATCGGCAGCATCAAGCCCAACCCCCGGCAGCCCCGGGTCAATTTCGACGAGGACACCATGAGCTCCCTGGCGGCCTCGATCAAGGAGTTGGGCATCCTCCAGCCGGTCTTGGTCAGACAGATCGGGGGAGAGGCGGCTGACGACTTCGAACTCATCGCCGGCGAACGACGGTGGAGGGCGGCCCGGCGGGCCGGGCTCCAGTCGATCCCGGTCCTGGTCCAGACCTCGGACGAGACCCGCAGCCTCGAACAGGCCCTGGTCGAGAATCTGCACCGGCAGGACCTCAACGTCCTCGAGGAGGCGGCGGCGTACCAGCAGTTGATCGAGGAGTTCGGCTACACCCACGATCAGGTTGCCACCCGGGTCGGCAAGAGCCGCACGGCCGTCACCAACATCCTCCGCCTCCTCCAGCTGCCGGCCGGGGCGCAGCGGTTGCTGGCCGAGGGTCAGATCACCCCGGGACACGCCCGTGCCCTGCTGGGCACACCGGATCGGGGGTTCCAAGAGGCCCTGGCCAAGTCCATTGTCTCTGACAACCTGACCGTCCGGGCCGTTGAGGACATGGTGCGCGAGCACGGCGAGAAGCAGTCGCCGCCCCCCGAGCCCCCACCGCCCGGGGCTTCATCCGAGCGCCAGCCGGTGGCCGTCCCGCCGCTGGACGACCATGAAGACGACCGCCCATCTTCGGCTTCCAGTCCTCGTCGCCTGCCTCCGCCCGGAATTCTCGAGCTCGAAGAGCTGCTTTCCGGCCATTTGAACACCAGAGTAAAGGTCGACCTCACGTCGAAGCGTGGAAAGGTCATTGTGGAGTTCGCCACCCTCGAGGATCTCGAGCGTATTTACAAGCTGATGGTGGGTAGTGCCCAGCCAAGCGCCGTCTGACAATCACTTAGAGTGGTTAGTGGTTGACATAAAGGGGTATCAGGGTCTATTCGAGCACTGTGTGTGAGAAATTGCCCTCAATCGGTGGTAGAGCGTTATCCACAACCTGTGCATGAGGTTGTGGATTTCAACTCGGTCAGCACCTGAAGGAAAGCTCCATGGTGGCCGACCGCCGGTCAATCCCAGGCGCTTCCCACCCATTCGGACAGAGCGGTCACGATGGCCCGTACGACGCCGGTGGCCTGCTCCACCACGACGGAGGCCGGGCCCAGTTCGATGATCACCGCCGGCATCCGGGTCTCCCGCAGCAGTGGGAGGGACATCCCCTGGCTCCCTCCGTCGGCCAGGTCCAGGGCCGGTACCAGCGAACCCTGCAGCAGCTCGGCCAGTCGCCTACCCCCTGGTGAGGAGTAGCGGTACCCCGAGTAGTAGGCGGTGGTACAGCGCCGGATGGCCGAATCCAGCCGTAGGCCGATGTACACCTCTGCTCCTCCGGCGTTGACCTCGGAGGCCTGCACCGATCCGTCCGGGTGGTGGTGGGTGGTGACGATGGCACCCTGGTTGACCAGAAGCCGACGAAGGGCGGCCAGGGTGGAGTGGAGCCCGCCCTCCTCGCCGATGGCCACCCGACGGTCGGCCAAGGTGCGGGGTGACGCTCGCAGGCGCTCACGGTCCCGGACCGAGGCCACCAGCTCGGTGTCGTCGTGGCGGGTGCCGAACCGGAGGAGCTGGGCCACGGTCGAGGCGCCGGCGATGCCGTCCACCGGCAGGCCGGCGTTGCGTTGGAACTCCCCCAAGGCCGCCGAGGTCAGATCGCCGAAGATCCCGTCGACCCGACCGGAGTCGAATCCCAGGGCGCTCAACCGCTGCTGCAATTCGGCCACGTCATCACCCCGCAGCATGGGGCTCCGCCGGTACAGGAAACGGTCACCGAGTGTGCGACCAGCCTCGACCAGCGCCGCCCAGGTCTGAGGCCCGCACATCCCGTCGACGCGGAGGCCGCGGCGGTACTGGAACGCCTCCACCGCAGCCCTGGTGCCGTCGCGATAGGAGCCCTGATGGTCCACCGCGGTCGAAAAACCCAGTCGCTCCAACCGTTGTTGGACGTCCGCCACCGCCGGGCCTACATCACCGACCTTGAGCCGGACCTCGTGACCCTGGCTCACACCCCACCCCGGGCCACCGTCCGTGGTGTCCAGAGGTCTGGGTCGCCAGCTGCGCATACGTGACCTACAGGTGAGCGGCGATCTCCTGGAGGAGCTGACCCTTGCCCTTGGCCCCGACGATCCTGGCTGCCGGCTCCCCATCCTTGAAGAGAATGAGGGTCGGAATGCTCATCACGTCGAATCGGCGGGTGATGTCGAGGTTGTCGTCGATGTTGAGCTTGGCCACCTCGAGCTTGCCCGCCTGCTCGGAGGCGATCTCCTCCAACACCGGGGCGATCATCTTGCACGGGCCGCACCATTCGGCCCAGAAGTCCACCAACACCGGAACGTCCGAGGACTTGACATGCTCATCAAAGCTAGCGTCGCTCAGGTTTGTGATCTTCTCACTCATGTTGGTCGTTCCTCCTGCCCGTCGTGCGGGCGGTGCCAATGGCCCTCAATGGCACACGCTACGTCAACAGCTCACCTGACCGGGGCATTCCCGTGGCCGAATGGCGGCGGTCGGGTTCAGCGACCGGCGGCGGCCTCGTCCTCGAGCCACCGCTCCACATCGATGGCCGCCATGCACCCCGAGCCGGCCGCGGTGATGGCCTGGCGGTAGTGGTGGTCCTGGACGTCCCCGCAGGCGAAGACCCCGTCAACGTTGGTGCGCGTACCCCCGAAGGTGCGCACGTACCCGTTGTCCTCCAGTTCGATCTGGCCTTTGAACAGGGAGGTGTTGGGTTCGTGCCCGATGGCCACGAACAGGCCGGAAAGCTCGATGACCGACTCCTCTTCGCTGATGTTGTCCCGCACCTTCACCCCGGTGACCTTGTTGTCCCCGAGCACGTCGATGACCGAGGCGTTCCAGCGGAAGGTGATCTTGGGATTGGCGAAGGCCCGCTGCTGCATGACCTTGGAGGCCCGCAGATCCCCGCGCCGGTGGATGACCGTGACCTGGTTGGCGAACCGGGTGAGGAACAGAGCCTCTTCGAGGGCTGAATCACCCCCGCCCACCACGGCGATCCCCTTGTCCCTGAAGAAGAACCCGTCGCAGGTGGCACAGGTCGAGACCCCATAGCCGAGCAGTCGCTCCTCGTTGGGCAGATTGAGCATCAGGGCCCGGGCCCCGGTGGAGATGATCAGGGCCTCGGCGGCATAGGTCGGCTCGGGGGCGTCGGGTTCGCCGACCCATACCCCGAAGGGCCGGTGCGACAGGTCCACCCGTGAAACCTTTTCGGTCACGTACTCCGCGCCGAACCGGGCCGCTTGCTCCCGGAAGGTCTGCATGAGCTCGGGACCCATGATGCCGTCGACGAACCCCGGGTAGTTCTCCACCTCGGTGGTCAGCATCAGCTGGCCGCCGGGCTGATCGCTGGTGGAGGAAGGCTCACCCTCGATGACCAGCGGCGACAGCTGGGCCCGGGAGGTGTAGATGGCCGCGGTGAGCCCGGCAGGCCCCGAACCGATGATCACCACTTGGCGGGACTCGGTCATGCCGGGCTCTCGGACTCGGCGGACTTTTGGGTCCGCTGGCTCCAGGCCGCCAGACCGGCCACCACGAACATGGCCCCGACCACCAGGTCCGACAGCCACACCCGGCCGTCGAAGGCATAGACGGTGAGGAGCCGGATCAAAGCGATGGACACCAGCACCACGGTGACCACCGTGGCGGCGAACACGATGATGCCGAACACCACGGCCCGGGTGGCCAGGGTGAGTGGACGGACGGTCTTGTCCCGGAGGAGCTCGACCACCGTGTCGACCAGGTCGGCGCCGCGAACGGGCAGGTCGTTCATCATGCCGGAGCCGGGCAATCGGTTCGGCGGCGTCGGAGGCTGGGAATCCATGGCCTGAGGATAGCCGGAGACCCTGCCTGGCCTGCCGGTACGGCGGTGTCGTACCGGCAATTCCTCGAGCGCCGGGAGGCCGGCCCGCCGCGGGAACGCCGGGAGGCGAAGGTCAGGCCGCTGTCAATCGACGGTGATGATGCACATACCGATGGTGCCCGGTCCGGTGTGGGTTCCGACCACCGGGCCGAGGTCCACCACCACCAGGGGATGCTCGGTCGGCACGTCCTTCAGCATGGCCACGAACACGTCGATGTCCGCCGCCGCGCCGTTGCACACCGCCAACCGGCTGATCGGGGGCGAGCCCACGGCCTTGTCAGCCAGGTACCGCAGTGACCGGCTACGGGTCCGCTGCTTGGACTCCTCCTCCACCTTGCCGTCGACCAGGGACACCACCGGCTTGATGGACAGGAGCGACCCCAGCAGGGCCCGGGCCCCTCCGATGCGGCCCCCCTTCTCGAGGTGCTCGAGCGTGTCCAGCACCCCGAATACCTGGGTCCGCGGGATGAGCTCTTCGACCCGCTCCACCAGTTCATCGAGGGTGGCCCCGGCCCCGGCCCGCTCGGCGGCGTCCAGGACCATGAGGCCGAGGCCCATGGTCAACGACCGCGAGTCGATGGTGCGGACGGGGATCTGGTCGCTGACGGCCTTGGCCGCGGCCGCCGCAGCCTGGTAGGTCGCCGACACCTCGCTCGAGAGGTTGATGCAGAGCACGCCGTCGTACCCGTCGGCCTGCGCCGCCAGGAAGGCCTCCTGGAAGGCGCCCGGAGACGGCGCCGCCGTTTCGGGGAGCACGCTGCTGGCCGCGCACCTCGACCAGAACTCCCCGGTCGTGAGCGTGGAGCCGTCCACGAACTCCTCGGACCCGAACCGGATGGACAGCGGGACCACGGTCAGGTTCCGCGCCGCGGCCAGTTCAGCTGAAAGATCACATGCACTGTCGGTTACCACCCGTATCCGGGCCATTGGCTTCTCCTCGCCCCCCGGCTGCTTCGGCTGCTCGACCACCGGTCCCAGATTGGCGCTGGGCTCATCGGCGGCGTGGTCGTCGAGTCTGCCATGGAACGACCCCCCGGTCGGGGTAACCGGCCCCTCGGTGGGCCCGCCTGCTCCCGGGGGGACGGCTCCTCTTCCGGCCGGCAGCGGACGGCCCTCGGTGGTCCGCCGCTCGGAACGTTGGGCCAGTACCGCCGCCGTGGCCACGTAGGCGCCGAGGCCCACCACCACGGCCAGCACCACCCGGGCCAGCAGCCCGAATCCCGACGGCGCCGCGGACACGTTGAGGGCCAGGACCGTGGCCACCGCCATGACCGCCGACGCCGCCAGGACCCGTTTGACCGGGGTGGTCAACTCCGGTCCACCCAGCCCGCCGACCCGTTGGCGGATCACCCACAGGGCCAACAGGGCCGCCAGGGAGTAGGCGATGGAGAGTGACAGGGCCAGGCCCCGGACTCCGAGCGGGCCGACCAGCGCCACCCCGAAGATGATGTTGAGCCCGTTCTCCACCAGGTAGAGCCGGAACGCCGTCTTGGTGTCCTGCATGGCCTGGAGCACCCGCACCATGTAGAGGAAGGTGCAGAAGCCCGGTAGGCCCAGGGCGAACATGGCCAGGGCCGTGCCGGCGGCGCCGGCTTCGTACGTGGTCTCGGCGCCGTGCCGCAGCAACAGGGTGACCAGCGGCTGGGCCAGCAGCACCATGCCCACGGCCGAGGGGATGATGATGGCCAGGATCCCCCGCAGGCCGAAGGCCATCCGGTGTTGGAAGGCGGCCAGGTCCCCGCGGGCCCATCGGGCGGACAGTGACGGGGTCACCACGCTCATCACCGACACCGCCACGATGCCGTAGGGAAGTTGGAAGAACCGGTAGGCATAGGTGTAGGCCGACACCGCCCCGGGCACCTTGACCCCGTCGGCCAGGGCCAGCACCACCACCAGGGCCACCTGGTTGGCCACCACCCAGCCGAAGGTCCAGCCGGCCAGCCGGGTGATGGTCCGCATGGCCTCGTGGGCCGGACGCCACAGGAAGCGGACGTGGAGGTTGGCCCGGAGCAGGGACGGGATCAGCAACACGGCCTGGACCAACACCCCGAGGGTGGTACCGAACCCCAGCAGCACCAGGCCGGTGTGGTGGGCGTCCAGGGCGGCCAGGGAGGGGTGGGGGACCAAGGCGTGGAACCACAACAGGACCACGATCACCACCAGGTTGTTGGCGATGGGCACGAACATGGGGGCGGCGAACTTGCCCCGGGTGTTCAACAGCGCCGTGAACAGGGCGATGAGGCCGTAGCAGGTCAGCTGGGGCACGAACCAACGCAGGAAGAACACCGCCACCTGGCGCTGGTCGGCCACGTCGCGGTTGTGGTTGGTCACGGTGTACAGATCGATGATCTGAGGCGTCAGGATGAAGAAGGCCACCGTGGCCGCCAACAGCACCACCACGGTCACCGTGACCACCGCCGAAATGGCCTCCCATGCCTCGTCGGCCCGCCGGGTGGTCAGGCGGCCGACGAAGACCGGCACGAAGGTGGCCGACAGCACCCCGCCGATGACGATGTCGGTGACGATGTTGGGGGTGGTGTTGGCCAGGTTGTAGGCGTCGGCGAAGCCCCCACCGCCCAGGGCCACGGTGAGGGCGAACACGCTGGCCAGCCCGGTGAGCCTCGAGAGCGTGGTGCCGATGGCCATCCCCGCGGTGGCACCGGCCAGGCGTCGTCGGCCCCCGCCGGGTGCGGCCGGGAGGCCGTCTACTTCGGTCTCGGTCACCCGGCGTTCACCGGGACCTTGGTGCTCTCCTCGTCCTCGGCCCGACGTAGCACCCGGCGTTTGCGGGAGGTCCTGACCCACCACACCGCCAGGACCGCCACCGCCCCGACGGACAGGATCACACCCACGATCGAGGTGGCGGTGGAGCGCACCACGATCTGCCCGCTGGAGAGCAGCAGGCCCCCGACGGGCGCATGGAGGGTCACGTCGACGGTGAATACCCCCGAGGTCCGGGCCCGGACCTTGATGTAGACCACGTCGGTGTGACCGTGTCCCGGTAGCACGGTGGTGGCCTCGGTCAACCCGGTGCCGCCGTTGGCGAACAGGAGCTTGTCGCTGGTGACGGTCAAGGTGGCCGACACCGGGTACGGCGCCGATGACTGGATGTCGATGGGCAGGGTGCCCTGCTGGGAGGTCAGGGTGATGGACTGCCCGCTGGCCACGGTCAACTGCTGTAGCTGGGCATCCACCGCCAGCTGCGGTGTTCTGGAGCACCGCCGACTGCTGGCCCGGACGCAGCAACTCGGACTCACCGGCCAGCACCAGGTCCCCGAGGGGCGCATTGAGGTACCGGGCCGCAGGTGCGGCGGCGGCGAAACTGTCGATACGGTTCCGCTGGACCTGGATGGCAGCCACCGGCAGTCGTCCGCTGTCGCTCCCTGGCAGCAGCCGGCAGCTGTCACGGCAGGTGGTGGCGGCCGGGAAGGTGTCGAACAGCTCGGAGGTGGTCACGGACTGGATGATGGGGTTGGCCGTCAGGGCGCCGAGGAGGGCATTCACGAAGGCCGGGTTGTCGGACCACCGGGCGGGGGCCACCGCCACCATGGCCCGGGCGGTGTCGTCGTTGGGCTGCTCGTAGTAGATCTGAGCCAGCTCGGCTACCAGCTGGTGGGCGGCCAACACCGGATCGACGCTGGAGGCGGTGAACCGGGCCGAGAGGCCGGCGCTGGAGGCGACGGCGGTCATGGCCGGCCCGGTGCCCGAATCAACCAGGAACGTCTCGGCGGCCGAGCCGTTCGGCGGGTGACGACGACACGGCACCCGGAGGCAGGATGAGCTGGCTGTACCCGTCCGCCTGCAGTTGGGACAGGGCGGTCCCGTTCAATCCGGCATCGGCCACCCACACGCCCTGGGCCTTCGGAGTGGTGGGCCGGCGGGTGACCTCGGTGGACAGCAGGTCGGTGCCCCGGCTGATCTGCAGGGCCAGCTCGCTTCCGAGGCCCGCCGACACCAGCTTCGAGGCGTTGACCGGGGCGTACGTCGACGAGGTGAACTGGTGGAGCGACGGGTCGGCGGCCAGGCTGCGCAACTCGTTCACCGCGGCCTGATGGCCGGAGGTCTGCAGGGCGCCCACGGTCTGGGCGTTGGCCTCGATGGTCAGGGGGACGGATGGATTGTGGGCCACGGCACTCACCGTGCCGGCCACGTCGGCCAGGGCCCCGGCGGACGGGACCTCCAAAGCGGCGGACGGGTGGGTCTGGAGGGTGGTGGCCTTGGGGGCCGGCGCTGCCACCACCGTGGTCCGGACCGGGAGGACCAGGGCGAACCGCAGCCTCTGGGTCCCTGCCGCCCCCGCCGTATAGATGAGGTGGGTGGTGATTCCGCCCAGCACCCGGTTGGTGACGGTGTCCACCAACTGGATCCGCACCGGGTAGACCCCCGAGGGGAAGAGCCCGCACTGGTCGGCGGCGGAGGTGAGGTGGATGGTGAAGCCCCCCGCCGGGCTGGACGGGTAGGAGCCCACCACCACCGGCATGGCCAGCTCGAAGCCCCCGGTGGGCAACACCGGCAGTCCGGTGACCGGTAGGGGCGAGGTGGTCGAGGCCACGGTGGACTGGGAGGAGAAGTCCGAGAGGGACTGGTCGAAGCCCGAGACGCTGGACAGGCAGGCGTCGACGTCGACGGTGACGCCGAGCTGGGCCACCGGAGGTGTCTCGCGACCGGCCTCGAGGTGGAGGATGAACTGCTGGCCCGGCGACGACACCCACGAGGTCTGGCCCAGAAGGGTCAAGGGGGCGTCGGGGGCCAGGGCCGGAACCGCGGGCTTCGAGGGTGTGGTGACGTGACGGGTGGCTGCCGCTCCGGCCCGGGGCGACACCGTCACGGCCAGGAGAAGTAGGAAGCAGACCACCAGGGCGACCGGCGCCTTGGACCGGGCTCGCCGGGCACGATGCACCCCCACCCCGATGATCGGGGCGGGCCCGTCCCCGATCGGCACGCCGGCCCGGAGATGGCTGCCACTGGGGCATGGGCTGCCTCGTTCCCGATCCACTTCGGACGGCAGCCTACGCCAGTCGCACTACCCTCGGCGGCGTGTTCCCTGAGCGACTGCAACCGCTGGTGCAGGCCACCGCGGACCTTGCCGAGCGCTTCCGCTCCGCCGGTCATACCCTCTACTTGGTGGGGGGATCGGTGCGCGACGCCATCGTGGCCGACGAAAGCTCCCCCCGGCCGCTCGACCGGGATCTCGACTTCACCACCGACGCCCGGCCCGATGAGATCGAGGCCGTGGTGACCGGATGGGCCGACGCCGTGTGGACCCAGGGGAAGCGGTTCGGCACCATCGGGTTCCGGCGTCGCGGGCAGAAGTACGAGATCACCACCCATCGGGCCGAGGCCTACCGGCCGGACTCGCGCAAGCCCGAGGTGGCCTTCGGGGACGACGTGGAAGTGGATCTGGCCCGCCGGGACTTCACCATCAACGCCATGGCCCTCCGGCTCCCCGAGCTGGAGCTGATCGATCCCTTCGACGGCCTGGCCGACCTCTCGGTGCACCGCCTGCGGACCCCCCTGGACCCCGAGGAGTCCTTCGCCGACGACCCACTGCGCATGCTCCGGGCGGCCCGGTTCATCGCCCAGCTCGAGCTGGAGCCGGACCCGCCGCTGGTGGCCGCGGTCAAGGCCGACCACCACCGCCTCTCCATCGTGTCGGCCGAGCGCATCAGGGACGAGTTGGACAAGATCGTGATGGTTCCGGTGCCTTCGGTGGCCCTGTGGTTCGTGGTGCGCACCGGGCTGGCCGACGAGTTCCTGCCCGAGCTGCCGGCCCTGGCTCTCGAACAGGATCCCATCCACCGGCACAAGGACGTGCTGGCCCACACGCTGGCCGTGGTGGACAAGACCAGCCCCGACCGCCTCCTACGGCTGGCCGCCCTCTTCCATGATGTGGGCAAGCCCAAGACCCGGGCCTTCGTCGACGGGGGGGTGACCTTCCACCATCACGAAGTGGTCGGGGCCCGGATGACCCGCCACCGGATGCAGGCGCTCCGCTATCCCAACGAGGAGGTGGAGATCGTGACCGAGCTGGTCAACCTGCACCTCCGGTTCCACACCTACCGGCTGGGATGGACGGACCGTGCCGTGCGCCGGTACGTGCGGGACGCCGGCCCGCTGCTCGATCAGCTCAACGAGCTCACCCGGTGCGACTGCACCACCCGCAACGCCAACAAGGCCCGGGCCCTGGGCCGTCGCATGGACGAGTTGGAGGCGCGGATCGACGAGCTACGCCAGCAAGAGGAGCTCGACGCCATCCGTCCCGACCTCGACGGGGCCCAGGTCATGGAGCAGCTGGGGATCAAGCCGGGGCCCGAGGTGGGCCAGGCCCTGAAGTTCCTGATGAACCTGCGCATGGACGAGGGCCCCCTCGGGGAGGGCGAGGCCCGGGCCCGCCTCAGCGAGTGGTGGGCCGAGCAGGCCTGAAACGGTCCGCCCTATCCACCCGGGTCAGGCCTCGGGCCAGACCGGTCCGGGGTCCCCGTCGGCGAAGGCTTCGACCATGTCGTGCGCCACGTCGTCGTGGTACTGGACCGGCGGCGACTTCATGAAATAGGCCGAGGGGCCGAGCAGGGGTCCGCCGATGCCCCGGTCCAGGGCCAACTTGGCGCACCGCACGGCGTCGATGATCACACCGGCCGAGTTGGGGGAGTCCCACACCTCCAGTTTGAGCTCGAGGTTGAGCGGGACATCGCCGAAGTTGCGACCCTCCATGCGGATGTAGGCCCACTTGCGGTCGTGGAGCCACGGCACGTGGTCCGAGGGCCCGATGTGGACGTCGTCCGCCGGCAGGGCACCATGCTCGATCTGGCTGGTCACGGCCTGGGTCTTCGAGACCTTCTTGGACTCCAGCCGGTCCCGCTCCAGCATGTTCTTGAAGTCCATGTTGCCACCCACGTTGAGCTGGTAGGTGTGGTCGAGGGCCAAGCCCCGGTCCTCGAACAGCCGGGTCAGGATGCGGTGGACGATGGTCGATCCCACCTGGCTCTTGATGTCGTCACCCACGATGGGCAGGCCGGCGGCGTGGAACTTGGCGGCCCACTCGGGGTCCGAGGCGATGAACACCGGGATGGCGTTGACGAAGCCCACCCCGGCCTGCAGGCAGGCCTCGGCGTAGAACCGTTGAGCCTGCTCGGAGCCGACCGGCAGGTAGCTGACCAGCACGTCGGCCCGCGAGTCCTTCAGGGCCGCCACCACGTCCACCGGCTCGGCCGGCGACTCCTCCACCGTCTCGCGGTAGTACTTCCCGTACCCGTCGAGGGTCGGTCCCCGCTGCACGGTGATCCCGAGCTCGCCCACCCCGGCGAACCGGATGGTGTTGTTCTGCCCGGCGAAGATGGCTTTCCCCAGATCGAGGCCGACCTTGGCGGCGTCGGCGTCGAAGGCCGCCACGAACTCCAGGTCCCGCACGTGGTAGCCCCCCAGCACCACATGCATCAGGCCGGGAACCGTCTCTGTCGGGTCGGCCTCCCGGTAGTACTCGACTCCTTGGATGAGCGAGCTGGCGCAGTTGCCCACACCGGCGATGGCTACACGGATGGTGCTCATGGATTGGTTCCCTTCGTTGTTGTCACTGCGCTCCCCCGTTGGGGCTCGCGACTGTCGGATCGTGGCGATGGCTGCTTCTGGCGTTCGGACTCGATGAGGCGGTCCAGCCAGGCGATGTCGTGCTCGGTGGCCTCGGTGCCGTGCTCGACCAATGAGCGGGTGTAGACGTCGAGGGAGTCCCCGGCGGCGCGGAGGTGGTCGCTGGCCAGGCGCCGGGCCAGCTGGGCCCGCCGGCGCTCGAGGAGGGCCAGCCGGGCCTGGGGGGCCAGGTGCCGGGCGAAGGCCAGACGGAGCCCGAAGCTGCGGGCGTCATCGGTCCCGGCCGGCTCGTCGGCGTCGAGGAGTTGCTCGAAGAGCTCGCGGCCCTGGGCGGTGATCCGGTAGACCTTGCGGGACCGCTTGGTGCCCCGGGTGGCGCCGGCCCGGCGGGCCCGCAGTCCGGCCCGCTCACCGCTCAGCGATCCGGTGGGGGGGATGGGCGCGGTCGCCGGCGTGCCGCTCGATTCGGTGACGGTCACCGCTCCGGCCGTCTCCAGACGGGAGAGCGCCGGGTAGAGCGAGCCGAAGGAGATGTTGGCGAACAGGCCCAACTCGTCGCGGAGGCGTCGCCGGATCTCGTAACCGTGGAGTTCCTGCTCGTGGAGAAGGCCCAGGATGGCCAGATCGAGCATCAGGACGTCCATCCGCCGGCCGGGGCGGGCCCAGGGGCACCACTGCGGGCGTCACGAGCCCCCGGGCGGGGGAGTGGACGGCCGGAGTTCATGAACTGCATACCGCCACGATATATCATTTCGATATATCGTGCGAACATATCGGCGGATGGGCACGGTTTGCCCGGTCATCCGGGCCCGGGATGTCCCGGGGCCCCCGAGGTCCGGGACCCTCTCCGGGGCTGGCCCAGCGCCCGGGCTGCACAGCGGTGCCAAGTGACCCGCGAGGGGTACCCTGGTCGGCGTGAGCTTCCGACCCGGGGCACTCGACAGTGTGCAGACGTCCCCCAACGGAGGCCGCGTCGAGTACCTGCTGGCTCGCAACTCGGTGATCCGCGAGTTCAAGAAGGGCCGGCTCTCCCGGCTCGATGTCTGCGACGCCCACCCCGAGCTGCTCCGGGCGGCGCGCAACCTGGGTCGCCCCGCCGCCGAGGAGTGCCCCATCTGCGAGGGGTCCGGGCTGGTGGACGTGACCTTCGTATTCGGGTCCAAGCTCCCCCCGGGCGGGAGGTGCGTGGCCACCCAGACCGAGCTCAACCGGTACTGGCGGCGCAAGGAGCCGGTGGTCTGTTATGTGGTCGAGGTGTGCACCGAGTGCTCGTGGAACCACCTGTCGCGGATGTACCCGGCCGGCGCCGGGGTCGAAGGGGTCAACCGCAATCCACTCCGCGGCCGGGCCAGCATCTAGCCCTCCGGGCCAGACGGGATGGGCGCCCGAGGCTGCCGACAGCACCGCCGTTTCCGGCCCCCTGATCTCGCTCCGCCGCGCTTGTTCCGCGGCCGGTCGCCGGATGGTCTAGAAGAGGGGAATGATCCTCGAAGGAAAGACCGTCCTGGTAACCGGCGTGGGCAACGGCCTGGGGCGCGAGTGCGCCGCCAGCGCGCTGCGCGACGGGGCCAATGTGGTGTTGGCCGCACGGACCGAAGAGACCCTGGTGACCACGGCGGCCGAACTGGACCCCGGGGGCGAGCGGGTGGCTGTCCACCCGACCGACATCACCGATCCCGACTCGTGTGCCGCCCTGGTCCAGCTGGCCCAGGACCGCTTCGGGTCGGTCGACGCCCTGATCCAGGTGGCGGCGTACGAGAACGTGTGGGGAGGCCTCTACGACCTCAAGTTCGAGGCCTGGCGCAAGGCCTTCGACACCAATGTGATCGGCGCCCTCACCGTGATCAGACCGGTGGCCGAGGCCATGAAGGCCAACGGTGGCGGCTCGGTGGTGCTCATCGGCTCCCAGTCGATGTTCCAACCCGCCCTGCCCCAGAGCGGCTACGCCGCGTCCAAGAGCGCGCTGCTGACCGCCATGTACTACCTGGTCGACGAGCTCGGCCCCGACAACATCCGGTTCAACATGGTGGTCCCGTCGTGGATGTGGGGCCCGAATGTCGAGATGTACGTGACCGGCACGGCCAAGAGCACCGGCCGGTCGCAGGAGGACGTGTTGAACGACATCGTGGGGACGTTTCCGCTCCGGCGGATGACCGAGGACGGTGAGGTGGCCGACGTGGCGGCGTTCTTCGCCTCGGACCGGGCCAAGGCGGTCACCGGCCAGTACCTGTTGGTCAACTCGGGGGAGATGCACCGGTGAGCGAAGACCAGAAACGGGTGGTGGTGTGGGGCACGGGCTTCGTGGGCAAGATGGTCATTCCCGAGATCGTCCGCCATCCGCGGTTCGAACTGGTCGGAGTGGGCGTCAGCAGTCCCGACAAGGCCGGGACCGACGCCGGCGAGATCTGCGGGATCGGACCCATCGGGATCACGGCCACCGACGACCTCGAGGCGCTGGTGGCCCTGGCCCCCGACGCCCTGGTCCACTTCGGCCCCACCGCAGCCCACGCCGACGCCAACATCCGCGACATCGGTGCCTTCCTGCGGGCCGGCGTCGATGTGTGCTCCACGGCCATGACGCCGTGGGTGTGGCCGACCATGGCCCTCAACCCGCCGAGCTGGGTCCAGCCCATCACCGAGGCCTGCGAAGCCGGCGGATCGTCGTGCTTCACCACCGGCATCGACCCCGGCTTCGCCAACGACCTGTTCCCCATGACCCTGATGGGCCTGTGCGGCGAGGTCCGCCAGGTCCGGGCGCTCGAGATCCTCGACTACATCAACTACGAGGGCGACTACGAGGACGAAATGGGGATCGGTCGACCACCCGAGTTCACCCCGCTCCTCGAGCACACCGACATCCTGGTCATGTCGTGGGGGGCCACCGTGCCGATGATGGCCCACGCCGTCGGCATCGAGCTCGACACCATCACCACCACCTGGGAGAAGTGGGTGACCGACGTTCCCATCAAGACGGCCAAGGGCCTGATCGAGCCGGGCCAGGTGGCGGCCATCCGGTTCACCATCAACGGCATCTTCGGCGGTGAGCCCCGGATCTGTCTGGAGCATGTCAACCGGGTGGGCGTCGACGCCGCTCCGGACTGGCCCCGGGGTAACCAGAACGACGTCTACCGGGTGGTGATCGAGGGCACGCCGTCGATCACCCAGGAGACCGCCTTCCGCTTCACCGATGGCAGCGGCCGGGATGCCGCCGCGGCCGGCTGCCTGGCTACCGGGCTCCGGGCCCTCAACGCCGTCCCGGCCGTCAACCTGGCCCCGCCCGGGTGGGTCACCGCCCTCGATCTACCGCTCATCCCCGGCCTGGGTACGATCCGGTAGCCGCCACCGGCACCCTGAGGAGCGAGATGACCCCTGACGACCTGGTCGAGATGGAACAGATCAAACGACTGAAGTACCGCTACCTGCGGTGCCTGGACCAGAAGTTGTGGGACGAGATCGAGACCTGTTTCGTTCCCGAGGCCACCGCCCGCTACGGCGGGGGGCTCTACGAGTTCGAGGGCCGTGACGCCATCATGGAGTTCCTGCGGACCTCGATGGGGGCCACCACCATGCTGAGCAGCCATCGCTGCCACCATCCCGAGATCGACCTCACCGGACCCGACACCGCCACCGGGGTGTGGGCCCTGGAGGACACCGTGGTCCTCACCGACCTGGGCCTCAACGTGCAAGGGGCGGCGTTCTACACCGACGAGTACGTGAAGCGCGACGGGGCGTGGCTCATCGCCCACACCGGCTACCGGCGTACCTACGAGGAGCTGATGCCCCGGGCCTCGATCAAGGGGCTCAAGCTGACCGCCGACTGGTGGGCCACCGACGGGCGGTCCACGTTGGGCTGACGGTGCTCAGCGTCGTGATCAGGCCAGGGTGGCCCCGTCGATGAGGATGTCGGCCCCGTTCATGTGGGAGGCCTCGTCGGACGCCACGTAGGCGATGGCGGCGGCGATCCCCTCGGGGGTGCCGAAGTTTCCGCTGATGGGCGTGACCCGGTTCAACAGCTTGATGTCGGCTCCCTCGGGCAGGTGGAAGGCCGCGGTGATCGGGGTGTCGATGGCCCCGGGGCTGATGGTGTTGACCCGTAGTCCGGCTCCGGCGTACTCGACGGCCAGGGCCCGGCTGAAGGCCAGGACGCCGCCTTTGGACGCGGCGTAGGCCGAGGCCCACGGCTGCCCACTGTGGGCCGCCGTAGAGGCCAGGTTGACGATGTTCCCGCCGCTCGACAGCAGGTGGGGGAGGGCCTGCCGGCACACCAGGAAGGTCCCGGTGAGGTTGATGGAGATGAGCCGGTTCCATCCGTCCAACGACTGCTCGTGGGTGTGGGAGAACGACAGCACCCCGGCCACGTTGACCACCACGTCGAGGGTGCCCAGCCGCTCGACCGCCGTGGCCACCACGCTCTCCACCCCCTCCTCGGAACCGACGTTGCCGACCAGGGGGGACACCGACCCGCTGAGGCCCTCGGCCTCACCGGGCAGCTGAGCCAACAGCTCCTCGTTCACGTCGACGGCCACCACGGCGGCCCCCTCGGAGGCCAGCCGGAGCACCGTGGCCCGCCCGATGCCGGACGCCCCCCCGGTGACGAGAGCGTTGCGTCCTGTGAAGCGGTCTGGAGCCATGGCCAGACTGTAGGACCTAATGACCGCGGCGACGCCGGGGCCGAGGCGGAGACCGCGGCGACGCCGGGGCCGAGGCGGGGTCGAGGCAGGGCCGAGCCCCGACATGGTCCAAGTCCGGTGGTAGCTGCCCCACTAAGGTGTCGGCGGGAATCGGCCAGGCGGCGGCCGGGACTGATCGAGGGTGCCGTTGGCGGCCGGCCCGAACCAGGGAGGACGGCGATGGCCAACACCACGACGACCGGGAGCGGGCCGAAGAATCTGGTCCTGGCGGCGATGATCTTCGCCGTGTCGATGACCTTCATCGATCAGACCATCGTCTCCATCGCCGTACCGGAGATCCAGAAGAACCTCCACCTGACCAGCACCGGGGTCCAGTGGGCGGTCAACGCCTACCTGTTGTCGCTGGCTGCCCTGTTCGCCTTCGGGGGACGGCTGGCCGACACGGTGGGCCACCGCAAGATGGTGGTGCTCGGGGTGATCATCTTCGCCGGCGCCTCGACCATGTGTGGCCTCACCCCCACCGGGAGCGTGGCCGAGGCCTGGATCGTCACCTTCCGGGTGGTCCAGGGGGCCGGCGGGGCCATCATGTTCCCCGCGGCGCTGGCCATCGTGGTCCAGACCTTCGACCTGCACGAACGGGGCAAGGCCCTGGCCGCCTTCTTCGGTATCGCCGGCGGCCTGACGGCGGTCGGGCCCATCCTCGGTGGGTACCTCACCCAGTGGACATGGCGGGCCATCTTCTGGGTCAACATCCCGGTGGCCATCATCGCCCTGATCCTCATCGCCGCCTCCAAACCCCAGACCAGCTTCAAGCCGGCCCGGATGGACTACCGGGGCCTGGTGCTGATCGCCCTCGGCGTCGGTCTCAGCGTCTTCGGATTCCAGCAGTCGACCATCTGGGGCTGGTCCAATCCGGCTATCGGACTCAGCATCGCCGCGGGCCTGGTGCTCCTGGTGGTCTTCTACTTCGTCGAACTGCGGACCCCGTCGCCGCTGATGCAGGTGCGCATCTTCAACATCCGGCCCTTCTTCGTCGAGAACCTGGTCCTGTGGTTCTCCATGCTGGCCTTCATCCCGGTGTTCTTCTTCGCCAGCGAGTACGCCCAGATCTCCCTGGGCAAGTCGGCCTCCGAGGCCGGCCTGTTCCTCTTGTACTTCTTCATCGGCTTCGTGATCGCCGCCCAGATCGGTGGGCGGATGCTGGACCGGGGCGGGGCCAAGCGCCCGGTGGTGCTGGGCTGTGTGCTGTCGGCGGTGGGCTTCGCCCTGTGGGCCGGCAAGGTCACCGAGCTCAGCTTCAACACGCAGCAGTGGTACATCGTCCTGGCCGGTTTCGGCATGGGGATGATGCTCGGGCCGGCCAGTACCGATGCCGTCAACCGGGCCTCCCGGCTCTCCTACGGCGAGGCCACCGGCATCACCCAGACCGTCCGCAACTACGCGGCCAGCCTGGGCCTGGCCATCCTGGGCACGGTGCTGGTCTCGCAGATGCGCTCCCACCTGACCACCTCGCTCATCTCCCAGGGCCTGGCCCCGGCCAAGGCCGCCAGCGAGGCGTCGACCATCGCCCAGTCCCAGGGCGGGAGCGGCAGTGTCCAGTCCATTCCCCACTTCGTACGGCTGGACTTCGCCTACGCCACCCGCACGGTGCTCATCGGCATGGCCATCGCCATGGCCGCCGCCGGGGTGACCGGGTTCTTCGGGCTGCGGCGTGGGGTCCAACAGGAGACGACCGAACCCTCGGTCGAGCCCGAGCCCGCCGGGGCCTGAGGTCCTGCCCGGGGCCGGCTTCCAGCCGCCCGGGTCCGGGCCCCCCGATCGCCGGGCCGGTCTCACGGGCCCGCTATTTCCCGAACGGCCCTGGCCCGCTAGCCTGGTGGGCGCAGTACCGAGTGCTCCGTGATGACTCGGCGGACCGGCCCCGGCCGTGCCCGCCGATCACCGCCCATGCCGCCGGCAGCCTTCGGGCGCTGGACGGCCGATCAGGAGGATGACCATGCCCGACCCCCGACCGACGCCGGTCACCGTTCCCTCCGTGCGCGCCCACAAACGCCGGGACGGCCACCCGCCCCTGGTGATGGTGACCGCCTACGACGCCCCCGGGGCCCGCATCGCTGACGCCGCCGGCGTGGACATCATCTTGGTGGGGGACTCGGTGGGCAACAACGTGCTGGGCTATGAGGACTCCCTCCAGGTGACCATGGAGGACATGGCCCACCACACCGCGGCGGTGGCCCGGGCCCGACCCCGCCCGCTGATCGTGGCCGACCTTCCCTGGATGAGCTACCACCTCGATCCGGTGGAGACCGTCCGCAACGGTGCCATCCTCATCCGGGCCGGCGCCCAGGCGGTCAAGCTGGAGGGGGGCACCAATCGGGTCCCGATGGTCGAGGCCCTGGTGGCGGCCGAGATCCCGGTCATGGGTCACCTCGGGCTGACCCCCCAGTCGGTCAACACCATGGGTGGCTACCGGGTCCAGGGACGCGACGATGCCGGGGCCCACGCCCTGATGCTCGGGGCCAAGGCCATCGCCGCCGCCGGGTGCTTCGCGGTGGTCCTCGAAGGCGTCCCCGAGCGGGTGGGCTCGGCCATCACCGAGTCGGTGGACGTGCCGACCATCGGCATCGGGGCCGGCCCCACCTGCGACGGCCAGGTACTGGTCGTCCACGACCTGCTCGGGCTCAACGCCTCGGTGCCCAAGTTCGTCCGCCGGTACGCCGAGCTGGCCGACGACGCCACTGCGGCCGTGGCGGCCTACGCCGCCGACGTCCGGTCCGGCGCCTTTCCCGCCGACAACGAGGTGTATCACTGAGTTTCGGGCCCGCCCGGTCGGGGACCCCGGGCGATTGCCGGTAAGGTAGAACGTCTGTCAGATCGGGCCACGGCTTGTGGCCCTTCATTTCCGACCTGCCCCACGCCGTGGGGCTCGGGTGCCCGAGGTACCCGATCCAGAGGGAGGTGAGCCGCTCGTGCGGCCATACGAAGCAATGGTTATTTTCGACACCGGTGCCGATGAGGCCGCGGTCAACGGGGTCCTCGACCGGGGGCTCGACGCCCTCAGGGCCAAGGGTGGAAACCCGGGCCGGGTGGAGCGCTGGGGCAGGCGGACCTTCGCCTACGAGCTCCAGCACAAGCGCGAGGGCTACTACGTGGTCATCGAGCTCACCGCCGAGCCGCCCGCCGTGGCCGACATGGAGCGGGTCTTCGTGCTGGCCGACGAGGTGCTCCGCCACAAGGTCATGAGGATTCCCGACAAGGTGGCGGGCCGACGGGCCGAAGCCGCCGCGGCAAGCACAGAAGGAGGCCTGACCATGGCCAACGGCAACGTGGTGACCCTGGTGGGCAACATCACCCGCGATCCCGAGCTGCGCTTCACCAACACCGGCCAGGCCACCTCGAGCTTCGGCCTGGCCGTCAACCGCCGGTGGCAGAACCGTCAGACCCAGGAGTGGGAAGAGGCCACCTCGTTCTTCGACGTGGTGTGCTGGCGGGAGATGGCCGAGAACGCCGCCGAGAGCCTGACCAAGGGCTCCCGGGTGATCGTGACCGGTCGACTCGACCAGCGCAGTTGGGAGACCCCCGAGGGCGACAAGCGGTCCAAGGTCGAAGTGGTGGCCGACGAGATCGGCCCGAGCATCCGCTGGGCCACGGCCCAGGTCACGAAGAACGAGCGGCGCGGACCCGGTGAAGGTGGCCCGACCGGTGGCGCTCCATCAGGTGGGGGGCCCGGACCGTCCGGCGAACCCCAGGGGTACGGACACAGTGAGGAGCCCTTCTAGTCATGGCGCGCAATAACGATCGTGGAGGCACCACCCGTCGGTCCCCCAAGGACACCGGGCGGAGAATCAAGAAGAAGCCCTGCGCCCTGTGCAAGGACCGGGTGGAGTGGGTCGACTACAAAGACGTGGGCATGCTCCGCAAGTACATGAGTGACCGGGGCAAGATCCGCGCCCGACGGGTCTCGGGCAACTGCACCCAGCACCAGCGGGACGTGGCCATCGCCATCAAGACCGCCCGTGAACTGGTACTGCTCCCCTACACCCAGCGCACCACCACCGAACGGCCCGGAGGCCGGGGTGGCGGTCGTGGGGGCCGGGACGGCGGCGGCTACTCCGGCCAGGGCTCGGGCGGCCGTGGGCGGCGGGACGAGGAGCGCTCGCTGTCGGCTGACGCCACGTCGACCGCGGTCCCCGAGGGCACACCCCCGGCCGAGGTGGCGGTGGAAGTCATCGAAGAGGTCCTCGACGTCACGGGCCACGGTGACGGCACGGTGACCGAGACCGTGGCGGGCGAGATCATCGTCGAAAGCGCCGAGGGTTGAGATGAAGGTACTGCTGCGAAGCGATATCGACGGGGTGGGAAAGCGCGGCGACATCATCGATGTCTCCGGTGGCTTCGCCCGCAACCATCTGCTGCCGGCCGGGAAGGCCATCGTGGCCTCCCCCGGGCTGGAGGGGCAGGCCGCGGCCATGCGACGGTCGAGGGATCTGCGTGACGCCCGCGACCACGAGTCGTCCGAGACCGTGGCCCGCACGCTGGTGGGCAACGTCATCCACATCACGGCCCGGGCCACCGGCGACCGACTGTTCGGCTCGGTCTCTGCGGCCGACGTCGTGCGCCATGTCGAGGAGCAGACCGGAGCGGTGATCGACCGCAAGGACCTGATCCTCGAGGAGCCCATCAAGACCGTGGGCGAGCACAACATCCGGGTCGAGCTGATCGGCGGCGTGGTGTTCGAGCTGACCGTGGACGTGGCGGCCGAAGCCTGACCGCCCCACGCCCGGTTGCCGGGCCGCTGACCCCGACGGGCTGAGCGTTCTTCCGGTCGGCCGAGGTCGGCCGAGGTCGGCGAAGACCCCACCGTTCAAGGTGGCGGGGCTGGGCATCCCAGTTCGCTGTCACACCCCCCTGGGATGATGGCCTCCATGGTGCGACGCGTCCGCAGGCCCATCTCTCTTCTCCACGGTTCGTCCACACCCTTGAGCCGGTATTTCCCCAGGAAGAGACCCTTACGTTCCACAGGCATACTCGGCGAGGGTTGAGGAATCATGGTTCAGGCATTAGACGACACGCGTCCCCGGCACCTCATGTCCCCCATGGGGGGTGGTGGGGCCTCGGCGGGACGGATCCCGCCCCACAACATCGAGGCCGAGGAGTCGCTGCTCGGGGCCATGCTGCTCTCACGCGACGCCATCGCCAGCGCCATGGAGATCTGCAAGCCCGAGGACTTCTACAAGTCCTCGCACGGGCACATCTTCTCGGCCATCACCTCACTGTTCAGCCAGGGCGAGCCGGCTGACTGGGTCACCGTCACCGACGAGCTTCGGCGACGGGGTCTGCTGGAGTCCATCGGTGACCCGTCGGTGTTCGTCTCCCTTCAGGCCAACACGCCGTCCATCGGCAACGCCGAGTACTACGCCAAGATCATCGAGGAGCTGGCCCTGTTGCGGAGGCTGGTCTCGGTGGCCGGTGAGATCACCGAACTGGGCTACAGCCTTCCCGACGATGTCTCCGACGTGCTGGACCGCGCCGAAAGCCTGGTGTTCGAGGTCTCCCAGCGTCGGGTGGTCGACTCGATGACCCCGCTGCGCGACCTCCTCGGGCAGAGCCTCGACCATCTCGAGCAGCTCTTCACCAGGGGAGAGTCGATCACCGGCCTGGCCACCGGTTACGCCGACCTCGACGAACAGCTGGCCGGGTTGCAACCGTCCAACCTGGTGGTGGTGGGCGCCCGACCGGCCATGGGCAAGACCAGCTTCGCCCTGGGCATGGTGGCCCACGCCGGCATCAAGCTCAACCAGCCGGTGCTGTTGTTCTCGCTGGAGATGAGCCACCTGGAGCTGACCCAGCGGCTCCTGTGCTCGGAGGCCCGGGTCGATGCCAACCGCATGCGCACCGGCAAACTGCTCGAGGGTGACTGGACGAAGATCGGCAACGCCATCAGCCGGATGAGCGAGGCCCCCATCTTCATCGACGACAATCCGAACCTCACGGTCATGGACATCCGGGCCCGGGCCCGGCGACTCAAGAGTCGGGAGGGCCTGGGCCTGGTGGTGGTCGACTACCTCCAGCTCATGACCGGGCGACACGGCGCGGAGAACCGACAGGTCGAGGTATCCGAGATCAGTCGCGGCCTCAAGATCCTGGCCCGCGAGCTCGAAGTCCCTGTGGTGGCGCTCTCCCAGCTCTCCCGTGGTCTGGAGATGCGACAGGACAAGCGCCCGATGTTGGCCGACCTGAGGGAGTCGGGCTCCATCGAGCAGGACTCGGACGTCGTGCTGTTCATCTACCGGGACGAGATCTACAACCCCGAGGCCAGCGAGAGCGCGGGTACGGCGGAGATCATTGTGGCCAAGCACCGCAACGGCCCGACCGGGGTGACCCGGCTGGCCTTCATCGGCCACCATGCCCGATTCGACAACATGGCCCGCATGTAGCCGGACCGACCACAGTGGTGGCGCCCATCGGTGATGATGGACGGGTGGTCGAGTACGAGGTCCCGCGCATACCGGCATCGGCCGGTGCCCTCATCCGCCGTGCCGACGGCCGGGTTCTCATCCTCAAGCCCACCTACAAAGCAGGGTGGACCGTGCCCGGCGGACAGGTCGAAGCCGACGGCGAGTCGCCGTGGGACGGATGTCGACGCGAGGTCCTCGAGGAGACCGGGCTGGTGGTGACCTCGGGCCGGCTGGCGTGTGTGGACTTCCTCCGGCCGAAGGGCCGCCGACCCGGAGGGCTCCGGTTCCTGTTCGACTGCGGCTCGATCTCCGACCTGGCCTCGGACGCCATCGTGCTGCAGGTCGAAGAGATCAGCGAGTACCGCTGGGTCGCAGCCCAGGGGGCGACTGAGCTATTGAGCGGTCCGGTGGGGCGGCGGGTGAGCCGGGCGCTGGCCGCCACCACCGGCACGGTCTACCTCGAGGAGGGCATGCCGGTGGCCGGCGTGACCGGTGGGACAGATGGGGCGGATCCGGACCGAACGTGACGGCGGACGGGCCGGGCGCGGCGGGAGGGTGTACGTCAGCCTTCTGCAGGTGGCGAGAGCAGCCCGAGGAAGGTGTTGAGCGGTTCTCGTCCCACGTCGACGGCCCGGGTGCAGGCGAACCAGGGCTCGGCCGGTGCCACGGCGGCCACGGGGTGGAGCTCGACCACCGAACCGCGAGCCAGCGCCTCGGCGCAGACGAAGTGGGGGAGCAGGCTGAACCCCAGCCCCTGGGCCACCGAGGCCACCACGGCCCGCAGATCGGGGGCCACCAGTCGCAGGTCGGCGGAGAACGACCGGCCGAGGGCGTCGAGCCAGAACCGGCGGGTCAGGGGCAGCTCGGCGCTGTAGGCCACCCACGGCCGGTCCACCAACCACGAGCCCAGAGCGGTCAGTGACTCGAAGGGGTCACCAGGGGCCAGCGCCGGTGAGCCGACCAGGACGAACCGCCGGGTGCCGATGGGCCGGGAGGTGAGGGAGCGACGCCCCGGGGTGGTGCTGGTCACGGCGATGTCCAGCTCACCGTGCTCCAGCAGGTCGACGAGCTCGTCGTCCGGTCCGAACCGGGCGGTCAGGGCCGGCGCCCCCGGTTCCATCCGGGGCACCACGGCGTAGGAGAAGAACTCCGCCGACGAGCCGAACCGGACACTGGGGGCGGCATCGGGAACCGACCCACCGTCCAGGCCGACCAGCACCTGCTCCAGCCGGTCGAGTGACTCGGCCACCTGGGCGTGGAGCTCGCGACCCCGTCGGGTCGGCGTCACCCCCTGGGCCGTGCGGATGAACAGGGGAAGCCCGACGGTCCGTTCGAGGGCAGCCAGCTGCTGACTGGCCGCCGGCTGCGACAGGCTCCGCTGGGAGGCCCCGCCACTCACCGACCCCGACCGGTAGATGGCCACGAAGGTACGGAGCCATTCCGACGCAGCCATTGGCGTAGCTTATATCAGGTGTTAGAAACTATTGTTTGCCAATGGGAGACGCGGGTCTCATGCTGGGAGCCATGACCGACGTCCCCTACACCCATGGCCACCACGACAGCGTTCTGCGCTCCCACCGTTGGCGCACCGCCGAGAACTCGGCCGCCTATCTCCTCGACCACCTCCGCCCGGGGATGTCGTTGCTCGACGTGGGCTGCGGCCCGGGCACCATCACCGCCGACCTGGCCCGGGCGGTGGCTCCGGGCCCGGTGATCGGGATGGATGCCGAGGCCCAGGTCATCGTCGAGGCCACCGCCATGGCCGCCGGCGCCGATGGGGCGGCCGGGGCGGGGGTGGGGTCGTTGACCTTCGAGGTGGGCGATCTCTTCGACCTCCGCTTCGAGGACGGGAGCTTCGACGTGGTCCACGCCCACCAGGTGCTCCAGCATCTGGGGGACCCCGTGGCGGCTCTGGTCGAGATGCGGAGGGTGTGTCGGAGCGGTGGGATCGTGGCGGCGCGTGACGCCGACTACCCGGCCATGCGGTACTACCCCGACGATCCTGATCTCGACCGGGCCTTCGCGGCCTACGGGGCCCTGACCCGGGTCAACGGGGCCAACTGGGACGTGGGCCGAAAGCTGCTGCACCTGGCCTTGGAGGCCGGGTTCACTTCGGTGCTCCCGTCGGCTTCGACGTGGTGCTTCGCCACCCCCGAGGACCGTTCGTGGTGGGGAGAGTTGTGGGCCGACCGGTTCACCCTGTCGGCGGTGGCCGAGCAGCTCCTGGCCCACGGGCTGGCCACTCCCGGGGACCTGGAGTCATTTGCCGCCGCCTACCGGCGATGGGCCGCGGCTCCCGACGGTTGGTTCGCGGTGCTCCACGGCGAGGTGATCTGCACGGTCTGACCGCTCACGTCGGTGGCCGGAGCCGATGACCACCCGACCGCTCGGGCCGCCCGGCGCTCAGCCGCCAGGCCCCAGGAGGGCCTCCACCAGACGGTCGGGCGCCTCCACCATCGGATAGTGGCCCACCCCGTCCAACCGGTGGAGGGTGGCATCGGGCCGGCGGGCGCACAGCTGTTCGGCCATGGCCGGCACGGCGATGGGATCGTCCTGTCCCCACACCACCACCAGAGGGGAGGGGTGGCGTTCGATGGCCCCGGTGTAGCGGGTCTCGGAACGCCTCCGCTCCTCGATGTAGCGGATGACGCGGGGGAGCAGGAGCTGCCCGTCGAGATGGGAGATCATCTCCCACTGGGCCTGGCGCTCGTCATCGTCGATCGGGGTGCCCGGGCTGAAGGTGGCGTCGACCCCGGCCATCACCGTGGATGCGTCGATGGGTGCGTCGTCCGGCAACTTCTCGTCGGGCAGTCCCAACAGGAACAGCTGTCCCGGGCTGAGATGGGCGAGGTCCAGGTAGATACTGCCGTTGGTGAGCGCCCGTTCGGTGATGGTGACGTCCCAGGATCCTTCGAGCTGTCGGGCCAGGAGCTCCCCGCCCACCGTGTCACCCACGTCGTGGGTCAGGAGGGCCAGGTGGTCCAGGCCCAGTCGCCCGACCAGGGCCACGGCGATGTCGGCCTGCAGGGCGAGGCGGTAGGACAGGTCCGGCTTCTCCGACAGGCCGTAGCCCAACAGGTCGAAGAGCACCACCCGACGGTCGACGGCCAGGCGGTCGACGACCGCGTGGAAGTCGAACGACGAGGTGGGGAAGCCATGCAGGATCAGTAGTGGGGCCCGCTGCTCGTCCCCGGTTGCCGGAATGTCGACGGTGAAGATGTCATAGCCGCACAGGGAGAGGGTGCGCCCTCGATCCTTCCACCGCTCGGCTGTCCGGTTCATCCGACCAGCCGCTCCCGGAAGAACGCCAGGACCTGGTCCAAGGCGGCGCGGGTCGGGGTTCCCGGCCGGTCGTCGAGGTCTTCGGTGAGAACCGAATGGGCCGCCTTCCTGTGCCCGTGGGGATTGCCCGGGGCCGAGTCCAGCTCGACGCCCACGAAGGCATCGCCGAGCAGCTGGCGCAGGTGGGCGAACCGGTCCGGTGGGGAGAGCTTGTCGCCGGTGAAGCGCAGCGCGAGGACGCAGGTCCCGGCTTCGGCGCGCTGTTGGACCCGTTGGAGGTCCGCCGGTGACAGTCCCACGTCGCGGCGGAGCGATTTGGTCACGGGAAAGGGGAGCGAGGGTTGGCTGAGCACCGGCGCCACCACCACGTCGTCCACCATCATCCCCAGGGCGAATCCCCCCGTGAAGCACATGCCCACCGCCCCCACGCCCGGGCCGCCGCACCGGGAGTGCTCCTCTCTGGCCAGGGCCCGTAGCCAGCTGATGATGGGGCTGGTCCGCCCCTGGGCCATCACCGTGAACTCCCGGCTGATGCACGCCCGGCTGAGCGAGGAGAAGACGTATCCGCCGGAGGCCCCACGCCCGTCCTCCCCGAACAGGTGGGGAAGCACCGCGGTGAAACCGGCATCGGCCACCCTCTGGCCGAACTCGGCCACCTTGGGGGTGATCCCGGGGATCTCGCTCATGACGATGACCGCCGGGCCGGAGCCGGTGCGGTAGACCACCCTGGACTCGCCGTCCGCGGTGAAGTCGGACTGTTCGAAGCTCGCCAGTGGACCGTCCATGGGTGGATGGTAGTGACCGCCGCCGCGCCGTGCCCGATGCCCGACGACCTCCGGTGGCTCGTGGCCGACGCTCCGACATTCGGAGCGTCCCCCGAGGTGGCGACCGCTACCGTTGGGACCGGTGACAGACACCGATGACGTGGTCGAGCACATGCTCACGACCTATGACACCATCACTGTGGTCGGCGCCAGCAGCGTCCCGGCCAAGGCCGCCCACACCGTGCCCCGGGATATGCAGCGCCACGGCTGGAGGATCATCCCCGTCAACCCGCACGCCACCCGGATCCTCGACGAACCCGTCCGCCGGAGCCTGGCCGACGTGCCCGAGCCGGTGGGCTTGGTCGACGTGTTCCGGCCTTCATCGGAGGCCGCCGACGTGGCCCGCCAGGCCATCGCCGCCGGTGCGACCGCGGTATGGCTGCAGCTGGGAATCACCTCGGACGAGGCCCGGGCCCTCAGCCTTGCCGCCGGCCTCCTCTACGTCGAGAACCGCTGCCTGGTCATCGAGCAACGACGGCTCGGCATTGACGCGCCAGTCGACCGTTCGAGAGGCCCGCGGCCATGACGACCTATCCGCTGACCTCCGACGACCACCACCCACTCCCCATCGTGGCCTGTGGTGACCCCATCCTGCGTCGGGTGGCCGATCCGGTCGACCCGTCCACGCTCCACACGCCCGAACTGCGACGCCTGATAACCGACATGCGAAGGACCATGGAGATGGCCCCGGGGGTGGGGCTGGCCGCGCCTCAGGTCGGGGTGTCGCTCCAGCTCGCCGTGGTCCAGGACGGCCCGCAACAGTGGGGCCCTCTGAGCGACGACGAGCGGGCCGTGCGCCAGCGCCAGGATCTCCCGTTCACCGTGCTGGTGAATCCCCTCATCCGACCGGTCGGCGACGACGATCGGGTCAGCTTCTACGAGGGGTGTCTGAGTGTCCCCGGCCTCACCGGAGTCGTGGCCCGTCACCGGGTGGTGCGGGTGGAGGCGCTCGACCAGGACGGTCAACCCGTTGACCGACTGTTCTCCGGTTGGGCGGCCCGCATCGTCCAGCACGAAGTCGATCACCTGGGCGGACATCTCTACCTCGACCGGGTCCAGACCCGCTCACTGTCGACCGTCGACAACTACGCCAGCCGATGGGCGGGCCGCCCGACGCACGACGCCGCAACCGCTCTCGGTTTCGCTGTCGGCCGGGGGTGAGTCACAGGGTCGGGGTCAGGCCCAGGGTCACCACCACCGGTAGGTGGTCCGACCCGGCGAAGGCTCCCACCCGGGAGCCCAGCACGGAGACCGGCGGGGTCACCAGCACGTGGTCCAACTGGCTGTGGGGCCTGTTGGACGGCCATGTCCGGGCTTTGACCGCCCGCCGCCAACCCCGTAGGTAGGAGTTGACCGGAGGCCCCCACAGGTTCATGTCCCCGGCCAGTACCGCCGCGGTCGTCGGGGGAGGGAGCAGTCCCCGCAGTCGTCGGTACTGGAGGTGGGATCCGTGGGTGATGTGGGACATGTGGGTGCCGAACACCTCGAGCGGGCCTCCGTCCAACTCGACGGTGCAGCCCAGCACCACCCGGCGGCGGGCCTGATCCCGGGTCAGCGGCTTGAGGGCCAGGGTACGGACGTCGGTGACGGGGATCCGCGACAGCATGGCCAGGCTCCACTGCCCGGGAACGGTCTTGGCCTTGGACGAGGCCTTCGATTCACGAGGGCGGTCCTGGTCGAGGTGGTACGTCTTGCGCAGGGGGCTGGCCGGGGGACCCCAGCGGGTCGATGTGGTGTGCCGGGGCGGCAGCAGCTTGATATGGGCCAGCCCCACGTCGGAGACCACCGTGTAGCCCAACTGTTGGGCCACCATGGCCGCGGTCCCGGTGCTGCCGTCATCGGGCGCCCACGACTCCTGGAGGATCAGGATGTCGGCATCGAGCGACCGGCACTCGGCCACCAGGTCGAAGGGCCGTCCCCAACCGTCGATGCCCAGGTGGGTGTTGAAGGTGGCCAGGACGATCTCTGTCGGACGGTGTCGTCCGTCCACGGTCGTCAGTTCCGGCCGAGGTCGGCGGCCACGGCCCGCAACTGGTCCCGGTAGTCGGGGTGGGCGATGTCGGTCAGGGCCATGGCCCGCTCGTGCACCGTGAGCCCCGACAGGTCGGCGCTCCCGTACTCGGTGATGATCACCCCGGTGTGGTGGCGCGGGGTGGAGACCACCGAGCCCTCGGGCAGGAGCGGGACGATGCGGGACCGGGTGACACCGCCGGCATCCGCGGTGGAACGGAGGCAGATGAGCGAGTGGTCGTCGAGGCGGAGCTCGGCACCGGCCACGAAGTCCTCGTGCCCTCCGACGCCCGAGATCTGTTTGCCGTCGATGTGGTCGGCCACCACCTGACCGTAGAGGTCCACGCTCAGGGCCCCGTTGATGGAGACCAGGGAGTTGTTCTGGGCGATCACCGTGGGATCGTTGACCACGTGCACCGGAAGGAAGGCCACGTCGTGGTTGTGGTCCAGCCAGTCGTACAGCGCCCGGGAGCCGAGGGCGAAGGTGGTCACCGATACCCCGTTGAAGATGCCCTTGGCCCCGTTGGTGACCTTTCCGGCCTGGTGGAGCTCCATCAACCCGTCGGTGAACATCTCGCTGTGCACGCCGTAGGACGAGCCGCCCCCCGCGGCCAGTAGGGACGCCACGGTGTTGGGCACGGCGCCGATCCCGATCTGGAGGGTGGCGCCGTCGGCGATGAAGGACCCGGCCCGTTCGGCGATGGCCCGGTCGATGTCGTCGGGGGCGACCGGGGGAAGGACGTAGGGATCCCCGTCGGCCTCGACCACCACGTCGATCAGGTCCAGCGGGAGGGTGTTGGTGTACTGGGGGGGCAGCGAGCAGGTGCGGGGGAGATGGGGATTGACCTCGATGACCAACTGCCGGTCGGGATCGTTGCCCGCCAGCACCAGCTCCTCGTAGGTCGCCCCCAGGTGCAGTGAGAGATTGACCGTGCCGTCAGCATCCGGGGGTGAGGCCTGGGCGGTCATGACCCGGGGGGCGAACCGCCGCAGGATCGGGGCGAACTGCCGGAATCCGCCCGGCACCAGTTCGACGCGGGCTCCCTGGGCCAGCATGATCCGCTCGGCCGGACCGAAGAAACCACTGCGGTAGGACACCTTGGGGTGGGTGCATACCGTGTAGTACCCGAGGAGCAGCGCTCCGCCGAGGGTCAGCTCCTCCCAGTCGTCCCGTCCGCCCAGGGCGGTGAGGAAGGCGTCGGGGATGGCCGGTCCCAGTCCGAACCCGATGGAGTCGTTCGGTCGGATCATGGCCGCGGCCTCGTCCGGGGAGCAGAAAACAGGGGGCATGTACCCAGTGTGTCACCCGCAGCCCGGACTCAATAGGCTCTCCGGATCGGGGCCCCCGGGAGGAGATGTCGCATATGAACGAGGACACCTACGACGAGTTCTCCTTCTTCGAGGAGAACGCCACGGAGGCCGGCCTGCCCTGGGACGGTCCGCCGACGGTGCGTCGCCAAGCCGTGGACGTGGGGGCCGGCCGCAGGGTGAGCGCCCTGGTGTGGGGATCGGAGCCGGCCCGGGTGGTGTTCATCCACGGCGGCGGCCAGAACGCCCACACCTGGGACACGGTGGCCCTGGCCCTGCAGCAACCGTTGGTGGCCGTGGACCTCCCCGGGCACGGGCACTCGGACTGGCCCGGCGACAGTCGGGCCCTCGATCCCGGGGCCATGGCCGACGATGTGGCCACCGCCATTACCCGTCTGGCCCCCGATGTCGCCATGGTGGTGGGCATGTCCCTCGGTGGGATGACGGCCATCGCCCTGGCCACCCGGCATCCGAAGTTGGTCCGGCGGCTGGCCCTGGTCGACATCACCCCGGGGGTCAATCACGACAAGAGCTCGGACATCGCGGCGTTCCTGGCCGGCCCGGAGAGTTTCGCCACGTTCGACGAGATCCTCCAACGGACCATCCAGTTCAATCCGACCCGCTCGGAGTCATCGCTGCGCCGCGGAGTCCTGCACAACGCGGTGCAGCGGGAGGACGGGTCGTGGACCTGGCGGCATCAGTTGGGCCGGCCCTCCGACAGCAGCGGGCTCCACGTGGACTCGGTCAACTTCGATTCACTGTGGGACGACCTCGAGCACATCGGGGTGCCGGTCATGTTGGTGCGGGGGAAGCTCTCCCCGGTGGTCGACGACGCCGACGAAGCGGAGTTCCGCCGCCGCCGCCCCGCCGACCGGGTGGTTACGGTCGACGAGGCGGGACACAGCATCCAGGGTGACCAACCGGTGGAGTTGGCCGGCATCCTGGCCGACTTCCTCCCGCGGTCCTGAGGATTCAGACCGCGGCTGCGGACTCAGGCCGCAGCCGCTTGATCCTGGGCCACCTCGGCCGGCTTTCCGGCTTCATCGCCGTCGGCGTGGGCCAGAGCCGCATCCAGAACCTCGCGGATGTCCGAGGCCAGAGGGAAGGTCATCTCGTTGCGGACGGCCTCGGGGACATCCTCGAGGTCGGGGCCGTTGCGGATGGGCAGCACCACAGTGGTCAGGCCGGCCCGGTGGGCGGCCAGCACCTTCTGGCGCACACCGCCGATGGGGAGGACCCGACCCTGCAGCGTGACCTCACCGGTCATGCCCAGCACCGACCTGACCGGGGTGTCCCGGAGCAGGCTGACCAGTGCGGTGGTCATGGTGACGCCGGCGGAAGGCCCATCCTTGGGGATGGCCCCGGCCGGGACGTGCACGTGGAACCGCTTGCCGGTGAAGGCCGACGGATCGATGCCCAACTCCTCGGCGTGCGACCGCACGTAGGACAAGGCGATCTCCGCAGACTCCTTCATGACATCACCCAGCTGCCCGGTCAGGGTGAGCCCTTCGGGCCCATCCATCATGGTGGCCTCGACGTAGAGCACGTCGCCACCCGTCCCGGTGACGGCCAAGCCCGTGGCCACGCCCGGGACCGCGGTCCGGTCGGCGGCCTCAAAGAAGAACTTGGGCCGTCCGAGCCACTGGCGGACGTCATCGCCGTCAACGGACAACGGCGTCTCGGCCTCCTTGGAGGCGATGCGGGCGGCCACCTTGCGCAGGAGCCGGCCCAGCTCGCGCTCCAGTGAGCGGACGCCGGCCTCTCGGGTGTAGTCGGCCACGATGACCCGCAGGGCGTCATCGGTGATGGTGACGTCCTCGGCACTCATGGCTGAGCGCTCCAGCTGTCGGGCCACCAGGTGGTGGCGGGCGATGTTGACCTTCTCGTCCTCGGTGTAGCCGTCCAGGCGGATGATCTCCATCCGGTCCAGCAACGCTGAGGGGATGGTGTCGACCATGTTGGCTGTGGCCAGGAACAAGACCTTGGACAGATCCAGCTCCACCTCCAGATAGTGGTCACGGAAGGTGTGGTTCTGAGCCGGGTCCAGCACCTCGAGCAGCGCCGAGGAGGGATCCCCGCGGTAGTCCGCTCCCAGCTTGTCCACCTCGTCCAGGACGATGACCGGGTTCATGGTTCCGGCCTCGCGCAGGGCGCGGACCAGACGGCCGGGTTGGGCCCCGACATAGGTACGGCGGTGTCCCCTGATCTCAGCCTCGTCGCGGACCCCTCCCAGTGCCACCCGGACGAACGACCGTCCGAGGGCCCGGGCCACCGACTCGCCCAGCGAGGTCTTGCCCACCCCAGGGGGCCCGACCAGGGCCAGGATGGCGCCCGCCCCGCGGCCGCCCACCGGAGCCAGACCGCGCTCGGCTTGCAGCTTGCGCACGGCCAGGTGCTCGAGGATGCGATCCTTCACATCCTCCAGGCCGTCATGGTCCTCATTGAGGATCCGCGCCGCCTCGATGACATCCAGCCGATCCTCGGACTGCTGGCCCCAAGGGAGTTCCAGCACCGTGTCCAACCAGGTCCGGATCCATCCGTGCTCGGGATTCTGCTCGCTCATCCGCTCCAGCTTGTCGATCTCGCGATCGACGGCCTTGCGCACGCCCTCGGGCAGGTCGGCCGCCTCGGCCTGGCTCCGGTAGTCGTCGGGATCGTCGGCATCGTCCGAGCTCAGTTGGCCCAGCTCCTTGCGGATCGACTCCAACTGCCGACGCAGCAGGAACTCGCGCTGGGTCTTGTTCATGCCCTCTTCCACGTCGGTCTTGATCCGCTCACGCAGGGTCAGGTCGGCCAGGACCTCGCGGGCCCAGCCGATGACCAACCGCAGCCGCTCTTCGGCGTCGACGGTCTCGAGAACCTGGACCTTCTGGGCCAGGGTCAGGTCCGGCGAATAGCCGGCCATGTCGGCCATCCGGCCCGGCTCGGTCACATCGGCCAGGCGCTCGGCCAACCGGCCGGCTCCCCTCCCCAACAGGATGTTCTCCACCACGGCCCGGTACTCCCGGGCCAGCTCGGTGGTCACCGGCGTGGCCGGATCCTCAGGGATCTTCTCGACTTCGACCCACAGGGCCTGTCCGGTACCGGGCACAGCCGTACCCAGGCGCGCCCGCTCGAGGCCGCGCACCGCTGCCGCCGGCATGCCACCGGGAAGCTCCCCGGCCTCGATGACCTCGGCCACCACCCCGACGGAGGCGTAGCGCCCGTCGATGAAGGGGACCAGTACGAAATGGCCTCCCGCGGCCTCGGCAGCCTGGGCCGCAGCCTTGGCTTCGTCTGACTCCAGGGCCATGGTGAAGACCATCCCCGGCAGCACCACCCCTGAGGTCAGCGGCAGCAGGGGCAGATTTTCACTCAATTTGTCCATCATTCCTCCGAACGTCATTAGTACTTGCGAGTACAACAGATAAGGCGAACGTGTATTCCCTTTCTGCCTGGAAGAGCCGATCCGCCGGGCTCCGGTACCTGCTGGAAACACTCCGGCAATCCGGAGGAAATGCAGGTGGGGCACCATATCGGGATGGAGCAATCCCGGGTCCAGCACTGGGAGGGCCACGTCATCGTGTGTGGCCTCCAGGGCGTCGGCCTGCGGATGGTCGAACAGCTCCACCAGGCCGGGGTGGCCGTGGTGGTGGTGGATGACGAGCCTGAGCAGCGCCTGGTACGGGTGGTCGAGGCCTGGGACATCCCCTACATCGTGGGCAGCCCCAGGCTCACCACGGTCCTGGAGCAGGCCGGGCTGGCCCACGCCCGGGCGGTGGTCTGCGCCGAGCGGACCGAGGTCCAGACCCTGGAGACCGCCCTCCTGATCAGCGAGCTGCGCCCCGAGATACGGGTGGTGGTCCAGTTGGCCAACGCCGCGGTCGGAGCGGCGGTCTCCGACGTCACCGGCCCCGGCACCGTGCTGGATGTGGCCGCCCTGGCCGCTCCGTCCATCGTGGAGGCCTGCCTGGGGAGCGACTCCTTCCAGATCGAGCTGGGTGGCACCCACTTCGCCACCAGCGAGGTCCGGGTGGAGCGGTATGCCTCGTTGCGGGCGTTGTTCGGGGCCCTGGCGCCCATCGCCGTGGTCCCGGTCGACGGCTCGGACACCGTGGCGTGCCCGGGACGGGACCACATGGTCTCGATCGGGGACCAGGTCACCGTGCTCGGCACCCCGGCTGAGCTGGCCGAAGCGGGGTTCGCCGGTGGGGCGTCCACCGAGGGGCCGGGCCCGGCGACCCGGTCCACCGGCCATGCCGGGATCCTGCGGCGGATGGTCGGCGTGGTCGGCTCCGATGCCAACAGCACCCTGCGGTTCGCGGTGGTGATCGCCTCGGTGCTCATCGCCCTCTCGGTGGTGATCCTCCGCTTCGGGTACCGACTGCCCCACGGCGGCCACATGTCCGTGCTCACCTCGCTGTACTTCACGGTGGAGACCATCTCCACCGTGGGGTTCGGGGACTACTCCTTTGCCGGACAGTCCACGTTCATGACCATCTTCGGGATCTTCCTGATCGCCATGGGGGCGGCCCTGCTCACCACGGTCTTCGCCCTCATCACCAATCTCTTGGTGTCGTGGCGCATCGAGCAGTCCCTGGGGCGCCAGCAGTTGGTGGGAATGGAGGGCCATGTGGTGGTCATCGGCCTGGGATCGGTGGGTATCCGGGTGCTGGAAGGGCTCCAGGCCGAGGGTCGTGAAGTGGTGGTGGTGGAGCGCAACGAGAACAACCGCTTCCTCAACCAGGCCCGGGCCCGTGGCGTGCCGGTACTCATCGCCGACTCCACCCAGCGCCAGACCCTGGAGGACGCCGGCGTGCACCGGGCCGACGCCGTGGCCGTCCTGACCAGTGACGACCTCACCAACATCGAGACCGGACTGGCCGTACGGGACTTTTTGGGCGAACGCTGGTTCAGTGTGCCGGTGGTGCTGCGGGTCTTCGACCGTGACCTCGGTCATACCGTCGAGCACCACTTCGACTTCCGCCATGTGAGGTCGACCTCGGCCCTGGCCGCCCCGAGGTTCGTCGGAGCGGCTCTGGGGCTCGACATCCTGGGATCGTTCACCGTGGGCCGGCAGCCCTTTCTGGTCGGCCGACTGACGGTGGCCCCGGGCCGGGGGCTCGACGGCCTGGCCATGCAGGACCTGCCGGCCCAGACCCGGGTGATCGCCCTCAGCCGGGCCGCCGACGGAGGTCGGCTCGAGCACCCACCGCGCCGTGGCACCCGTTTCGCCCCCGGGGACCAGGCCTACCTGCTGGGGCCGTACGAGGAGCTGCTGCGGGTCCTCCGCCACCAGCACGAGGGCGATGTGGGCCCGACTGGCTGATCCTGGGTGAGGGTGTAACGGATTCAGTTCATCACAAGCGCACCTGAAGTTCGTGCTGCGTTCACTACAGGTTCTCCCCACGTTCACCTCGGGTGATTACGGTCGGACCAAGGGGTGCTCGAGGCACCTCTTTTTGTTGGCCGTGCCTGCGGCCGATCAGTACGACTCGGAGGTAGAACCACCAGTGGACTCAGACATGACCCTTCAACCGACCACGGGGAACCGGCGCCGCCGGATGACCCATCTCCTGGCGGTGGGCCTGGTCGCCGGAGGCACCCTCCTGGCCGCCTGCAGTTCGTCATCGTCCTCCCCCACCACCACGGCGGCCATTCCGGGGGGCACACTGAGTCCGACCAACGCCGCCTATATCGCCGCCGACCTCAAGGCGCCGTCCGGTTCGCTCACCGCGGCGGGCTCGACGTTCGTCCAGCCTTTCTTCACCAAGGCCTTCTACGTCTATCAGGGGTTGAACAACGGCCTGACGGTCAACTACTCCGGCGTGGGCAGTGGCGACGGCATCACCGACTTCGAGCAAGGGAATGTCGACTTCGCCGCCTCTGATGTCCCCATGTCCAGTGCCGACCTGGCCAAAATGCCCGCCTCGGCCGGTCCGGTGATCCAGATCCCTGACATCCTCGGTGGCGTGTCCCTCTCCTACAACGTCCCCGGTCTCACCAAGCGGATCAAGCTCGACGCCGCCACCATCGCCGGCATCTTCGACGGCTCCATCAAGACCTGGAACGCCTCGCAGATCACCGCCCTCAACCCCGGGGTGAGCCTGCCGTCCCACGCCATCACCCCCGAGGTGCGGGCTGACAGTTCCGGTACCACGTACATCTTCACCGACTACCTGGCCGCGGCCGCTCCGTCGGTGTGGAAGCTGGGCACCTCCAAGACCATCAACTGGCCCAGCGGGGATATCCAGACCCCGCACAACTCCGGGGTGGCGCAGAGCATCCAGTCCACGCCGTACTCCATCGGCTACGTCGAACTGGCCTACGCCCTCCAGAACCACTTCACCTTCGCCGCCGTCAAGAACGCCGCTGGGGCCTACGTGGTCCCGTCGGCCGCCACCGTGGCCGCGGACGCCGATCAGAAGGTGACCGTCACTCCCACCGACTTCTCCATCGTGAACGAGCCCGGTGCCACCAGCTACCCCATTGCCGGCTACAGCTGGGCCATCCTGCTGCAGAAGCAGAAGAGCGCCACCACCGGCGCCCAGGTGGTCAAGGTCCTCGACTGGACCACCCACACCGGAGGTGGTCAGGACCAGGCCGCCGCCCTCGGGTACGTGGTCCTGCCTCCGGCGCTGCAGAACACCAACCGGACCCAGCTCCTGACGGTGAAGGGTCCGAGCGGGCAGGTCCTGCTGACCAAGTGACCCTCCGGGTCGACCAACCACCTACACCGAGGGGCTGACCGGACGCTGTGACCGTCGTTGCTACACCGACATCGACACCGGGAGGAAGGGGTGCGCCGCGGCGCCCCTTCCTCCCCAACCGCGTCTACCGGGTCCTGCTGGCCGCAGCCGCCTCCATCTTCGTGGCCCTGGTGGTCTGGTACCTGGTGTCGATCGTGGTCCAGTCCCGACCGGTCTTCTCCTCGTTGGGGTTCTCGTGGATCTTCCACAAGGTGTGGAACCCCAGCCACAACCAGTTCGGGTTGCTGCCGTTCATCCTCGGGACCATCGAGACCACTGCCATCGCCCTGGTGCTGGCGGTGCCCATCGGTCTGGGGAGTGCCATCGCCCTGGCCCACCTGGTGCCCAACCGGCTGCGGGCGCCCCTGTCGACCGCGGTGGAGCTACTGGCCGCCGTGCCCAGCGTGGTCTACGGGTTGTGGGGCCTCATCGTGCTGGCTCCGGTGTTCCGGAGCACGGTTGAGCCCTTCCTCACCTCGGTGTTGGGGTGGACCGGCCTGTTCCACGGTCCCGATGACGGGGTCGGCCTGCTGCTGGCCGGGGTGGTCCTGTTCATCATGGTGCTGCCCACCATGGTGGCCATCTCCCGTGATGTGCTGGTGGTCGTACCCAAGGAGCAGGTGGAGGGGGCGTTGGCCCTCGGGGCCACCCGCTGGCAGGTACTGCGCAAAGTTGTGATCCCGGGGGCCCGCACCGGCATCCTCGGAGGGTTCACCCTGGCCATGGGCCGGGCCCTGGGCGAGACGGTGGCGGTGGCCCTGATCATCGGCAACTCGCCCTACATCGCCCACTCCATCAAGGCCCCGGCGGCCACGCTGGCCTCGCTGATCATCAACAACTTCGGTGAGGCCACCGGCACCGAGCTGGCCGCCCTCTACGGGGCGGCCCTGGTGCTGCTGGTCATCGGGATTGCCGTCAACGCCGTGGCCCGGATGTTGGTGCGGTCGACCGCCCGGGCCGGGGCCACCTCGGTGGCGGTGGCCTGATGGCGTCCACGCTGGCCTTCGAGGCTCCACTGGATCCCATGCTCCAGCGGCGGCGCGAGATCCAGGCGGTGGCGGCGGCGTCACTCCGCCGCCGGAAGCTCTACTCGAAGGTCGCCGTCGGGGTGTGCTGGGTGTTCCTGGCCATTGCCATCGTCCCGTTGGTGGCGGTGGTGATCTCCGTGGTGGCCAAGGGCCTACCGGCCTGGTCCACCGACTTCTTCATCCACCCGACCACTCCCGAGGGCATCGCCGGCGGAGGGGTGTGGAACGCCATCGTGGGCACCGCGGAGATCGGGTTCATCGCCACGGTGGTGGCCGTACCCCTCGGGCTGACCTGCGGTCTGTTTCTGGCCCAGTCGGAGGGAAAGATCGCCGCCGCGGTTCGGTTCACCGCCGATGTCATGACCGGGGTCCCCTCCATCACCATCGGGATCTTCGGCTACATCGCCATCGTGAAGAACTACGGCTACAGCGGCCTGGCCGGGGCCTTCGCCATCGGCATCGTGATGCTCCCGGTGATCGTCCGGGCCGGTGAGACGGCCTACCGGGGGGTGCCCTACAACCTCAACGAGGCCGCCCTGGCCCTGGGGGCCCGCAATGCCACCATCGCCCGACGGGTGGTGGTGCCGACGGCCCTGCCCGGGGTCATCACCGGGGTACTGCTGGCCATCGCCCGCGGCCTGGGGGAGTCGGCCCCGCTGCTGCTCACCATCTTCGGCAGCGAGTACATGCAGTGGAACCCCACCAAAGTCATGGACGCCCTACCTCTGGTGATCTACAACAACAGCAGTCAGCCCTACGCCGACCTGGTCCAGGTGGCCTGGGGCGCCGCCCTGCTATTGATGGTGGTGGTGCTGGTGCTCAGTATCGGTAGTCGCGTGGCAGCAGCGCTGCTGCGGAAGGAGAGACGATGATCGACCCGGTCCCCCCTACCCCGGCCGTCAAGGATCCTGCGGTGAACACCGGTGAGATCCTGATGACCCAACCCGAGGGTGAGCCGGTGATGCGTCTGCACGACGTAGCGGTGGCCTTCTCCGGGCGCACTGCGGTCCGCGGGGTGACCTTTGACGTCCATGCCGGGGAGATCACCGCTCTGATCGGCCCGTCCGGATCGGGCAAGACCACGCTCCTGCGGGCCCTCAACCGCATGCAGGACACCGTCCGGACCGCTTCGGTCACCGGGAGTATCAAGCTCGGCGACCTCGATGTCTATGCCCCCTCCACCGATCCCACCTTGTTGCGCACCCGGGTGGGCATGGTCTTCCAGCGTCCCAACCCCTTCCCGACCATGAGCATCTATGAGAACGCCGTGGCCGGCCTCCGGTTCAACGGGGTGCGCAAGAAGTCACTCCTCGACGAGGCGGCCGAGTCGGCCCTGGTGGCGGCGGCTCTGTGGGACAGCGTGCGTGACCGGTTGAAGACCCACGCCAGCACCCTGTCCGGCGGTGAGCAACAGCGCCTGTGCATCGCCCGGGCCCTGGCGGTGGAGCCGGAGGTCCTGTTGATGGACGAGCCCACGTCGGCGCTCGACCCCATTGCCACCAAGCGGATCGAGGAGCTGGTCGGCGAGCTCAAGCACCGGGTGACCATTGTCATCGTGACCCACAACATGCAACAGGCCATGCGGGTGTCGGACCGGTGCGCCTTCCTGCTCATGGGCGAGGACAAGGCCGGAGAGCTGGTCGAGTTCGGCCCGACGGCCAAGCTGTTCAGCGAGCCCTCAGACGCCCGGACCCTCGACTACGTGAACGGCCGGTTCGGCTGAGCCGATCAGGCTGGAACTGGTTGGCCCCGCCCCGGCGACCCCGAACCCGGGACGTCGCCGGGCGCCCGGAAGGTTGATGGTGCCAGTGGCGTGGGGTGGGCGCCGTCCGGCTCGATCCGGAAGCCGACTCCACGGACGGTGAGGATGTACTCGGGCTGGGCCGGATCGGGCTCGAGCTTGGCCCGCAGCCGGTGGATGTGGGTATCCAGGGTGCGGCTGTCCGACAGGTACCGGTCCGGCCACAACAGGTCGATGAGCTCAGCTCGGGTGCGGACCCGTCTGGCCGGGGTCAGGAGCACCGCCAACAGGTCGAACTCCCGGCGCGACAGATGGGTCTGGCGACCGTCGACGGTGACCTCGCGCCGTACGAAGTCCACCTGGACTGTCCCGAAGGCCGTGATGGGAGGACCATCGTCGGTGTACCCCTGGGTGTCTCGCACCGCGAGGTCGGAGCCGGCGGGGGCCACGAAGGTGCCGGCGGGCGGTGAGACCCGCCGCAGGATGGCTTGCATCCGGGCCACCAGCTCCCGGAGACGGAAGGGCTTGGTCACATAGTCCGCCGCTCCCAACTCCAGCCCGAGTACCACGTCGAGCTCGGTGTCCACGGCACTGACCATCACGATGGGCACCGGGGCGATGGCGCGCATCCGGCGGCACACCTCCATGCCGTGCATGCCCGGGAGGAGCATGTCCAACAGCACGATGTCCGGCGGCCGATCGGCGAACAGCCGCAGGCCCTCGGATCCGTCGGGGGCCACGTCGACGTCGAACCCTTCCAGCCGGAGCCCGGAAGAGAGTGCGGCACGGTAGGACTCCTCGTCCTCGACTACCAGAACACGCACGCTCTCACCGCCAACAGCCATGGGCAGGTCGACCTCCGCGTGCGACCCTACGTAGGCCAGGTGAACGGGAAACGGCCCATGGGCGACAAGACGGTGATCGTTCCGTGAACGTTGTGGGGCGGAGCGGAGTCGTCCCTGGTGGCGGAGGTATAGGACGGTGCGGTCGAGGGTTGGGGTCGCGAACCGGGTGGTGACCTCAGGTGAGGCTGCCCAGGGCCAGGCCGGCCGCGGCCGCCCCCACCCCGAGGACCAGGCTGACCGCCACATTCAGGGTGGAGGCCCTCCAGGCCCCGTTCTCACTCAGGCGCACGGTGTCGAAGGCCAGGGTGGAAAAGGTGGTGTACGCCCCGATGAACCCGGTTCCGGCCACGGTCAGCCAGGTCGGGGAGACGCCGTGGTGGGCGGCCGAACCCACCAACACCCCGAGCACCAGGGAACCACTGACATTGACCGCCAAAATCCCCAGCGGGAACTCCGAACCGGTCCGGCGCTGGATCCGGTGGTCGACCTGGTACCGGAGGACCGCCCCCAGGGCGCCGGCCACCATCACTCCGAGGATGGTCACGACACGGCACCGTTTGCTCCGACCCGTCGGTGGGGTGCTCCTCACCGGGGGACGACCGGGTGGGCGGCGGGCCGGCCCAACAGCGGGCCGACGTCGTCCGGATCGGGGATGGCCCGCTCCCCGGCCCCGGGAAGGAGCCGCCCCCGGGCCACCCCCATGCCGGCGGCCGCGGCGACCAGCCCGGCGGCCAGCGAGGCCAGCAGGTAGGTGGCAGCCACTCCGGCCCGGTGGTGCTGGCCGAGTTGAGCCGCCTGGACCACCATGGTCGAGAAGGTGGTGAAGCCTCCGCAGAACCCGATGGCCACGAACGGTCGCACGTACCGGGTCGGAGACCACCGTTCGACCACCAGGACCACGATCACGCCGAGCACGAACGAACCGGCCACATTGACCAGGAAGGTGTCCCAGGGAAACCCCAGCGTCGGGGGGACGAGGGCCCGGGCCACCCCGTAACGGGCCAGGGTGCCGAGGGCACCGCCGCCGGCGATGGCCGCCGCCCGCACCAGAGGTTCGTGACCGGCAGTGTCGAAGCTGGGGGTTACGGCCACCGTCACTCCTTCCGGGTCGCGTCACGTGCTGTTCCGGTAGGAGCCATCAGCCGATTGCGGCGGTTAGGGCGAGCCCCATCGCCACCGCCACTTTAGGTCAGGAGGTGGTCCAAGAGCATGGATTCAGAGGGTCCGGCACCGCCTACAGGATCCGCCGCCGCCCGTCCGTGGGGCGGCCATATCCGTTCCGTGGCGGGCGGGGCTTCAAACCGTAGGGGTCCACCCGCACACCAGTCGTCAACCTGCGGGGGAGGCGGAGGAGGGCGAGATGTCGGGTAGACCCCTACGGCTTGAAGCGGTACCCGATCCCGCGCACCGTCAGCACGTGCCTGGGATCGGCCGGGTTGGGTTCGATCTTCTTGCGGAGCCGCTTGACGTGGGTGTCGAGCGTGCGGCTGTCGCCCATGGTCCTGTTCCGCCAGATCCGCTCCATGCACTGCTGCCTGGTGACCACCCGCCCGGTCTCCGACACCAGCAGGGTCAAGAGGTCGAACTCCTTGCGGGAGAGGTCGATCTCTTTGCCCCCCATGGTGGCCACCCGGAGGGACACGTCGATGCACACCGGGCCCAGGCGGAGAACGCCCGTCGGCGGGCTGTCTGACGAAATGGCCTCTGGTGGGCGGCCGATCCGCCGCAGGACGGCCCGGATCCGCGCCGTCAGCTCCCGCGGCCGGGGCGGTTTGGTGATGTGGTCGGCGGCGCCGGCTTCCAGGGCCAGCACGGCATCGAGCTCGTCGTCCCGCGAGGTGACCATGATGACGGGGACCGTGGACATGGCGGCGATGCGCCGGAAGGTCGACAGTCCCTGCGAGTCGGCCAGCTCCATGTCCAACAGGACCAGCGAAGGGGAGGCCGACGAGACCAGGGAGATGCCCGTTTCCCCGTCCTCGGCGGTGACGACGTCGAACCCTTCGACCGACAGGGTGGCGGCCAGCGAGTCGCGCGACTGGGCGTCGTCGTCGATGATCAGGATGGTCGGATGCCCGAGGGGCGGGAGTACCGGATCGTCGAGCTCCCGGAACGCCAGGATCACCGGCGCACCGCGCCCAACGGCCGCCGGGTGCACCCCGTGGCGTCCGGGGCGGGTTGATGGCGCCGTCCCGAGCAGCTCCGGTACGGGTGCCCCGCCGGTAGGGGTGTGGCGGTTGCCGTGAGAGGCAGGGGAGGCCAGGCCCGAGGACGGAGTGCACCCGACCAGGCCGGCTCACCCGTCTGGGTCGACGGCCGTACCGGGCGTCCGCACTCGGTGTCGCGATTGGCTGGCATCCCTCCTCACCCTAAGAAGGCCAGGTGAACGTGATGCAATCTTCATGTCACTTAAAGATGAATGGTGGGTAATCTTCCCGCGCCTGCGCCCCCGACGGGTCAGTTCGAGGACAGCGCCTTCCACAAGGACCGGTAGTTGGGGTAGGTGATGCCCTCGGTGACATAGCCGGCCCGCTCCAGTTCGGCATGGAACGCCGGCAGGTTGCGGAAGGGGATCCCCATGTCCACGTGGTGGGCCAGGTGCCACCCGGTGTTGTAGGGCACGAACCAGAACCGGGCCAGCCGGCCCTGCCTCACGTTGTGGGTGGTGACCCGCCGGTCCGAACCTGCTTCGAGGCCCCCGTGCTCGGCGATGGCCCGGAGCCGGTTGAGCACCCGCCACTGGGTCATCCACGGCAGCCACCACAACAGGGGGTAGATCCACCAGCGCCCGGTAGCCGCCCACATGACCGCCCACAGCACGACCTGGACCCCCAGGATCGACGCCGCCACCCGCCGCGACGAAGGGGACCGGAGGCCCTTGAACAGTGGGGTGAAATTCTTCCAGCCGGAGATGCCCACGGCATCACGGAACAGGCGCCGGGCCAGGGTGCGCCGGTCGCACCGGTACCCGCCGTAGAAGGCCATGTCCGGCTCGCGGGGGCCGAACTCCTCTTTGTGGTGGGCGAAGTGGCTCCGCCGGTAGATGGTGATCGGCGTCCAGGTGGGATACGCGATGAGCCAGGTGCCGATCCAGTCGTTGGCCCGCTTGTTGGTGAAGAGCAACTTGTGGGCGGCCTCGTGCATCAGGATGGCGAAGCGGGCATATACCGGGCCCATCAGGATGAAGGCGGCCAGATAGGCCAGGGGGTTGCCGATCCACACCGCGCCGCCGATCAGCACCACCACCCAGAGCCAGACCGATACCACGGTGAAGGCGTTGCGCCCGTTGCTGATCCGACGGAGGCCCTGACGCAGCTCGGGCCGGGCCATCCCGTTGTCGAGCAGTCGGTCGGTCGGGAACACCTCCGGCCGGGCTCCGGGATCGGCCACCATGGTGGTTGCCATGGGCCCCATATTACTGATATCAACCAACTGATGCAAGAAGGTAATATGGAGGGTGGGGCCAAGCCGCTGACCGCCCGCTCCGTCCTGGCCAGCGCCTTGTTGGGCGAGGATCCTCCGGAGCTTCCGGTGGCCCATCTGGTCCACCTGGCCGGCCTGTTCGGGATCAGCGACAATCGGGCCCGGGTGGCCCTGAGCCGGATGGCGGCGGCCGGTGAGGTGGTCACCGACGGGAGGGGCCGGTACCGGTTGACCGGCCACCTGCTCGATCGGCTGGGACGCCAGACCGCCAGCCGGAGCGGGGAGATCCGGCCATGGAACGGGTGGTGGCACATGGCCGTGGTCACCGGGTCCGGCCGGGCTGCCGAGGAACGCCAGACCCGCCGGAAGGATCTGGCCCTGGCCCGGTTGGCCGAATACCGCGAGGGGGTGTGGCTGCGCCCGGACAACATCGACCTGGTCCCGGACCCGGCCCGCCATCCTCATGCTGACCCTGTTCACCTCGGCCCCGGTTGGGGATCCCGCCGCCCTGGCCTCGGGCCTGTGGGATCTGACCGGTTGGGACCGGCGGGCCCGGGAGCTGCTCGGGCAGTTGGACGCCCTGCCCCCATCGGACCCGGCCGACCTGGCCCCGGGTTTCGAACTGTCCGCCGCCGTCCTCCGCCACCTCCAAGCTGACCCCCTGCTGCCCCCCGAGCTGCTGCCGGCCGAATGGTCCGGGACGGAGCTGCGGGTGGTCTATAGCCGGTGGGACCAGGAGTACCGGCGGGTCCTGGCCATCTGGGCCCGGTCGACCTGAGCCCTGGTGGGTGGCTCCGTCCGAGTCGGTCCGGGGACCGGTCCGATCCGGGTACGGGGACTTATGATCAGCCGGCCGGGGCCGACCGTCCCCTGTTGGCCCGCACTGGAGGTCCGATGTCGCAACCACCCACGTCCGGAACCGAACCGACCGACCCCTTCGCCGGCAAGGTGGTGGTGATCACCGGTGGGGCCCGGGGTCAGGGGCGGAGCCACGCGGTGGAGTTCGCCCGCCTCGGGGCCGATGTGGCGGTGTGCGATCTGGGCCATGACCTGGCCACGGTGAACTATCCCCTGGGCACCGCCGACGATCTGGCCGAGACGGTGCGGCTGGTGGAGGAGCAGGGCCGCCGGTGCATCAGTGCCATCGTCGACGTCCGGGACCTGATGGCCGTGGTGGAGTTCGTCGACCAGGTCCATGGCGCCTTCGGATCGGTCGACGTCATGGTGGCCAACGCCGGGGTCTCGTCACTGGGCTCGATCTGCACCATGGACGCCACCGAGTGGAGCGAGACGGTCGACACCAATCTGGGCGGGGTGTTCAACGCCCTGCGGGCTGCCGCCCCCCACATGCGCCGGCAACGACAGGGCCGGATCATCGCCATCTCCTCGATGATGGGTCGGTCCTCCAACCCCGGCATTGCGGCCTACGTGGCCTCCAAGTGGGGGGTGATCGGCCTGTGTAAGTCAGCGGCCTTCGAACTGGCCGGCTTCGGCGTGACGGTCAACGCCGTGGCCCCGGGAAACGTCTCCACCCCGATGATCCACAACGACCAGCTCTACGGCCTGATGCGCCCGGACCTCGAGCACCCCACCCGCGAGGACGTGGCCCCGGGCATGGCCGCCCTCCACGTCCAGCCGGTGCCGTGGTTGGAGCCCGAGGAGATCACCGCGGCCGTGGTGTTCCTGGCCTCCGAGTCGGCCCGGCACATCACCGGTACGGTCATCGATGTGGACGCCGGCGCCTCGGCGCGCTTCACGGCGTAGGCCCGCCTCATCGGACCCGGGTCACTGGCGGGCCATGGCCGCCCGGGCCTCGGCCTCGGCCTGGCTGTCCCGATCGGCGGGCTCCTGATGGAACAGGGTCACATCCAGCCGCTGGAGGCGCCCTTCGAAGGGGAAGGGACCCGAGTACCGCTCGCTCACCGGTGAACCGTGGTCGTAGCCGACGCTCGGGCCCACGCTGGAGATCATGGTCATGACGAACGGGACGACCATCGATCCACAGGTGGTGCCGTCGACCATCAGCTCCGCCTCGCCGCTCTGGCCGGTCCGGCGGAAGCGGACACCGACCACCGCCCGCCCCGGCGGGAGGGAGGTCGTCGACTCCACGACGTGGTGGTCGCCGAAGCAGTTGTAATCCAGTACCAGGCGGTCGTGTTGGACGAACAAGCTGACCCCGGAGTTCTCGGTGCCGGTGGCGTAGAGCACACCGCCGGCCCCCTCCGGTCGCTCGATGACCGCGGCCATGTCCCAGCCCCGCCCACCCAGGGCCGGTGCCACCTGTCCCGGAAGCGGTGACATGGGGGGGAAGTAGGAGTACTGCCGGCTGATGGGATGGGGCGAGCGGTCGTGGTAGCGGGTGAAGAACAGCTCGATGGTCCGGTCGTCGAGAGGCAGCACGCCGTACTCCTCGGCCTGGCGCCACCACAGCTCGACCAGTTCGGTGACCTTGTCGGGCATCGATGCGGCCAGGTCCCGGCACTCGGAGCGGTCCTCGGCCAGGTGGTAGAGCTCCCACGTGTCGTCTTCGAACGGCACTCCCGACTGGTGCCGGGTCACCGCCTTCCACCCGTCGGCGTAGATGGCCCGATGGCCCATCATCTCGTAGTACTGGGCCTGTTTCTTCGAGGGCTCGTCGGGGGCGTCGAAGGTGTACCGCATGGACACGCCGGAGATCGGGATCTGCTCCAGCCCCTTGTAGGTGGCCGGAGCTTCGACCCCCAGGGTCTCGTAGATGGTGGGCACGATGTCGTTGACGTGATGGAACTGGTCACGCAGCCCCCCCTGTTCGGCGATGCCGGCCGGCCAGTGCACGATGAGCGGGACGTGGACCCCACCCTCGTGGGTGTTCTGCTTGTACCACTTGAAGGGAGTGTTGCCGGCCTGGGCCCAACCCCACGGGTAGTTGGTGTGGCTGTGGGGCCCACCGATGTCATCGAGACGCTCGACGGCCTGGTCCGGGCTCTCGGGCAGGAAGTTGAAGTACTTCATCTCGTGCAGGACGCCGAAGGGCCCTCCCTCCTGGCTGGCCCCGTTGTCCGAGAGCAGGATGATCATGGTGTTGTCGAGCTGGCCCAGCGACTCCAGGCCCTCGACCAGCCGGCCGATCTGGGCGTCGGTGTGCTCGAGGAAGGCGGCAAAGGCCTCCTGGAGACGGGCCGCCAGGAGGCGCTGGTTCTCCGGAAGGGTGTCCCACGCCTCCACCCCGGGGTTGCGGGGGGCCAACTCGGTGTCGGGGGGAAGCAGTCCCATCTCCAACTGGCGGGCGAACCACTGTTGGCGGGCCACGTCCCACCCGGCGTCGAACCGGCCCCGGTACTTCTCGAGGTAGGCGGCCGGGGCCTGATGGGGGGCGTGCATGGCCCCGAAGGCCAGGTAGGTGAAGAACGGTCGGTCGGGACGGATGGACCGGGTGTCGTGGATGAAGCCGAGGGCGTGGTCGACCAGGTCCTCACTCAGGTGGTAGCCCTCGTCGGGCCCGGCCGGCGGCTCGATGCTGTGGTTGTCGTACACCAGCTCCGGATAGAACTGATCGGTCTCGCCCTCGAGGAACCCGTAGTAGCGGTCGAAGCCGCGTTGGCACGGCCACTGGTCGTAGGGGCCGGCGGCGGAGGCATTCTCCATGCTGCACAGATGCCACTTCCCCAGGGCGAAGGTGGCGTATCCGGTGTCCCGCAGGACCTCGGCCACGGTGGCGGCGTGGTTGGTGATGTGACCGCGGATGTGGGGATAGCCGCTGTCGAAGTTGGACAGGGAGCGCATCCCGACCGAGTGGTGGTTGCGCCCGGTCAGCAGCGACGCCCGGGTAGGGGAGCACAACGGGGTGACGTGGAAGTTGGTGTACCGCAGCCCGCCCGCGGCCAGGCGGTCGATGTTGGGGGTGGCCAGATCCGAGCCGTAGCAGCCGAAGTGGGAGAACCCGGTGTCGTCGAGCAGGATGAGCACCACGTTGGGTGCGTCCTCGCCCGGATGGGCCGGCGTGGGCCACCACGGTGACGACTCGGCCTGGGTCTGGTTGATCACGCCGTCGAACCGGTCGTACTGCTTCATGATGATCCTTTGCTCGGCGATGGACGGGTGGGGCGGCGCCCTTGGGCCCGATATTGTGACACCCGATCTGACGATACATTGAGACGTCCGGCCATGGTCGGCGCCTCCGAGCGGGGTGACGCCCTTCGGTGACCCTGGTCCGGCCCGGGCGCCCACACCGGTGACGATAGATTCACTGGGGCACAGGGTCCGGCGAATTGCCCGCCGGCCGCCACGAGGGAGGGGCACACGTTCATGATGGCCGGCCGCTACGCACTTCCCCGGCCCTCCCCGGACCGCTCCCAGGTGGTGGTACCGGCCCCGGGCGAGGGGTCGGGCTACTGGGCCGGAGGGCCGACCGCCACGGTCGACAGCCAAGGGGTCTTCTGGTTGGCCTATCGGCTGCGTCGACCGGTCGGCGTCGGCCGCGGGTACGCCAATGTGGTGGCCCGCTCGGAAGACGGTGTCGACTTCGAGACGGTGACGGTCCTGACCCGTGAGGAGTTCGAGTGCGACTCCTTGGAGCGACCGGCCCTGGTGCGGGCGGACGACGGGACCTGGCGCCTCTATGTGAGCTGTGCCACCCCCGGCACCAAGCACTGGCGGGTCGACGTGTTGGAGGCCGACGATCCGTCGAGCTTCCGATCAGGTTCGGCCACCACCGTGCTCCCCGGGGGCGACTTGGTCGGTGTCAAGGATCCGGTGGTGAAGAACGACGGCGACCGGTGGCACCTCTGGCTGTGCTGTCATCCGCTGGACCTCCCCGACGACACCGATCGGATGTCCACCCGTTACGGGACCAGCACCGACGGCCGGCACTGGGACCTGCACGGGGTGGCCCTGGCCGGACGGCCGGGCACGTGGGATCAGCGGGGCACCAGGGTGGCCGAGGTGGTGCACCGGGAGGGCCGGTGGATGGCCTACTACGACGGCCGGGCCGACAAGGAGGAGAACGCCGAGGAGCGGACCGGCTTCGCCGCCAGCGACGAGCCCGGGCTACTGGTGGCCGAGGACGGGTGTGTGGGTGCCTGGCCCGACGGCCAGGGATCGCTGCGCTATGTGTCGCTGGTTCCGCTACCCGACGGAGGCGCCCGCCTGTACTACGAGACCAGCCGGCGGGACGGGGCCCACGACTTGCGGACCGAGTACGTGCCGCCCTCGCGGTAGGTGCGCCAGGTTTCGAGGTCCCAGCCCGTCTCGTCTTCGATCAGGGTGATGTCGTCGTCGAAGTAGCTGACCAGCTGGGCCCGGTCGGCCTCTTGCAGCTCGGGTCGGTGCTGGGGGGTCCGCTGGAGGAGCCACTGGAGGGGCAGGCTGGCCTTGCGCCATACCTGGGGTGGGAAGTGGCTGCCCAGGGCGGCACCGTGGCGGAAGGCTGTGCGCAGGACCTGGGTGTAGAGCGAAGGGGACACGTACCCACCCACATTCCTGGGGGGAATCTCGTCGATCACGCCCTCTTCCACCCCGAGGAAGCGGCACACCGCATCCAGGGTGGACGCCGGTTCGTCCACCAGCTCGCGGTACCGGATGATCAGGACCCGATGGCGGGGGAACAGGCCGTAGAGATGCTGTAGCTGCTGCCCGTAGAGGCCGGTGGACAGGTACCGCCAGAACGGCCCCCACCCGGCCTCCTGCCGGGCCGGCTCCTGGGCGCAGGCGGTGAGGAAGTCGCTGACGGGCTCGAGGCCGTCGGCCCACAGGTGGGCCCAGTTCGAGTAGGCCCGGTCCACCGGATCGCGGAGGATGACGATGAGTTGGGCCTCGGGAACGGCCCGGTGGATGCGCTCCTGGGCGGCGAAGTCGGACAGGTAGAACGGGGTGCTCTCGCCCCGCCGGGTGCCCGGGGGTGCGTCGTCGAAGAGGCGCTCGTACTCCTCGGGACGCCAGATCCACTCGCGGTAGCCGTGGGCGTCGCCCGGACCCCCTCCTTGCGTGGGAGGTGGCCCGTCGCACAAGAAGAATTTGGGCTCTTTGACCGCCGACATGAACAGTCCGGGATGTCGGTCCAGGGCGGCATGGAGCGCGGTGGTGCCCGCTTTGGGGGCACCGATGACGAAGAAGTCAGGCAGCGACACCCGGATCCGGTCTCGACCGAGATGGTGCCAAGGGTAGGGGGGTCAGGCCGGCGTCGGCCGCAGATGCACCGTGCCGGTTCCCGGCCCGGCGGAGGCGGCGCTCCCCGGCGACCAGCGCCCCCACCAAGGCTGTCGCCAACACCAGGTCGGCCAGCCCGACGACGTCCTTGGTTGCTGCGTCGGTCGCTGCCGCGAGCACCACGCTGGCCGACATCACCACAACGCTAGCCAGTGCCACCGCGGCATGCGGCCGGGACCGCCGAAGCTCTCCACCGGTGCGGGTGAGCCCGAGAGCCAGGGCGGTCACCACGACCGCGAACACCAGTGCTCCCGGTCGGCTGAACACCAGGGCGGAGAGGCGCGAATCGCTGGCCGGTAGGGCACCGATCCACTTGTACCCCTCCAGCAGGCAGACCGTGGCCAACAGGGCCAGGCCCGGGGACCGAAGGGTCGGGTCGAAGCCGGCGGCCGATGGTGTCGAACCCGGGGCGGCCGCAGTGACGTCGGCCGGGCCGCCGGTTTCAACCGGCTCGAAGACGCCCACGTATGCGGTCGGGCCCTCCTCCTCGACATCCTGGCCATCAACGAGGAGCGTGAAGTTGGATCCGAGGGTGGAGCTTGATCCGGCTCGTGCCTGCATGGGCCTCCGACCTGTGTCTATAAATACCATCGACTTAGTCGACATTATGGTGTCACCTGCAGTTCACGTCAACAACCACCCGGCTGGGCACAGAAAGACCCGTGTGACCAGGGTTGTTGGCGTCGGTGCCCTCCCGTCACTACTGTGCGCGCCCGGCGGCCCCGTTGAGCCTGGTTCCGCCGCCTCGCTCCGGGGCCGCCACTTTTAGACGGTGACCAGGTTCTCGGCCCGGCCCCGGGAGGGTTCCGTTCCGACAGGCGGTTGCCGTTTCGAGGGCGGGTGGCGCTTGGGGGCGGTGGCGCCGGCCGGAGCCGGCCAAGGAGCATGAGGCCGGACCCGAGCCGAAGCAGGGCGAGATGATCGGTGGGCACCGGTCCGCCACCGGTCCCCCCCGAAAACGAGCACTCCATGTCCGCCGCCGGCCCTGATCGGGAGTCTCCCCCCGGCCACGGCCCCATGGAACACCCGTGATCCGCCGCCCGTGGATCTAAGTATGGGCAATTGGCGCCATGATTGCAACCGCGGATTGCAACTTGGGCCGGCACAATCCCGGGGAGGCCGGGCACCGGGTGGCCTATATTCCAACCGAGGATGGCCGGGTCGTGAGCCCCGGTCCCACCGCGGCGACCGTGCGCCACCGCCGGTGAACGAAAGGGAGGGCAGGGCCGATGACCGACACACCGGTGGCCCTGGTCACGGGGGCCAGCCGCGGCATCGGCAAAGCCATCGCCGTTCACCTGGCCGGGGCGGGCTACGACGTGGCCATCGGAGCCCGGACGGTGCACGAGGGTGAGGAGCGGGAGCACTCCTCCACCGTGTCCCGCTCCAACACCCGGGCTCTCCCCGGGTCCCTCGACACCACGGGCGCCCTGGTCGAGGAGCAGGGCTCCCGGGCGCTGTCGGTCTACCTCGATCTCTTGGACCGGTCGTCCCTCCCGACTGCGGTGGATACCGTGCTCGGGGAGTGGGGCCGGGTCGACGTGCTGGTCAACAACGGACGGTACGTGGGCCCCGGCCACATGGACCAGGTTCTGGACACGCCGGTGGAGCTGTTGGACCACCACCTCGAGGCCAATGTGATGGCACCGGTCATTTTGGCCAAGCTGGTCCTCCCCCAGATGGTCGAGCGGGGCGACGGGGTGATCGTCAACCTGGCCTCGGCTTCGGGGGCCATGGACCCTCCGTCAGCTGCCGGCAGCGGGGGCTGGGGGCTGGGGTACGGCATGTCCAAAGGGGCCCTGCACCGGATGGCGGGGATCCTGGCCGTGGAGCTCGGCGACCGGGGGATCCGCGCCTACAACCTGAGCCCGGGCTTCATCGCCACCGAGCGCATCACCATCGACATGGCCGAGTTCGGCTTCGATGCCAGTGCCGGTGCCCCGCCCGACGTGGTGGGGGCCGTGGCCGCCTGGTTGGTCACCGCACCCGAGGCCCGGGCACGCAACGGGGAGTGGATCGAGGCCCAGGCTCTCTGCAGGGAGCTCGGGCTGCTTCCCGGTTGGCCGTGAGCCCGGCGGCCGGCGACGGGGAGCCTTCCTCCACCCGGGAGGCTCTGCTGGACGCCGCCGCGCAGCTCTTCGCCGAGCGGGGCATCGACAACGTCTCCATCGCCGAAATCGTCCGCACCGCCGGCCAACGCAACGCCTCGGCCGTCCACTACCACTTCGGGAGCCGGGACGAGATCCTCCGGGCGGTGCTGGCCCGGCATGTGGCGGACATCGCCGGCCGCCGACAGGAGCTCCTGGCCGTGGCCAAGGAACGACCGGCCTCGGATGCCCGGTCGGCGGCCGAAGCCATCGTGCGCCCGGTGACGGAGTTCGCCCAGCGGGGCTGGCGTGAGCGGGCCTACCTGCAGATCGGGTCGGAGCTCACCGGGGCCATCGACCGGGCCACTCCGGAGATCGCTGAGCTCATGACCCGCACCGTCGGGCAGGCGGCATGGAGCGTGTTGCGACAGCGCTGCCCGGGGGTCCCCGCCGACCTGTGGCGTCAGCGCCGCGAGATCTGCATCGTCTTCGTCGGCCGGGCCGCCGCCGACCGGGCCCGTCTGCTCGACGGCGTCGACCCGGAGAAGCGGCACGCCGTCCTCTCCGACGACCGGTTCGTCGACAATCTCATCGACATGGTCCTCGGGGCCATGACCGCCGAACACCTCGGCGGCTGACAAGCTGGTCGCATGGGTAGCGAGTTCGACGTGCCGACCACCGAGGAGCTCGACGCCCTGTTCGACTCGGTCAAGAACTGGGGCCGTTGGGGAGCAGGTGACCAACGGGGCGCCCTCAACTACCTGACGGACGCCGACCGGGTCGCCGCGGTGGGGCTGGTCAGGACGGGCGAGTCCATCAGCCTCTCCCACGACCTGGCCACCGAGCCGCTACCCGACCACCCACACCCGGTCCTCCACCACATGCTGGCCTCCGGTGACGCCCGGGACTCCAATGGGATCGAGGGCTACGAAGCCGCCCGGGACTATCTGGCCCTCGACCTCCACGGTCTGTGGACCACCCACGTCGACGCCCTGTCCCACATGTTCGTGCGCGGCGAGATGTTCGGGGGGCGCCCGGCCAGTGAGGTGCGCAGCGACGGCGCCCGGTCCAACACGGTGCTGTCGATGGCCGACGGTGTGGTCGGTCGGGGTGTCCTGTTGGACGTGGCCCGGGTCCGCCAGCGGCCCTACTTCGGCCTGGGCGAGGTGGTGACGGTCGACGACCTCGAGGCGGCCGAAGCGTCACAGGGGGTCCACGTGGGCCGGGGCGACGTGCTCCTGGTGATGTGGGGCCGCGAGGCCCGACGCTCGGCCACCCGGGGGTTCGACGGCTTCTCCGGGCTCCACGCCGAGTGCCTCCCCTGGCTGCACCGCCGGCAGGTGGCGGTCCTCGGGAGCGACGGGATCTCCGACCCCATGCCCTTCGTGGGCACACCGCAGTGGCCGTTCCCGGTGCACCAGATCGGGATCACCGCCATGGGCCTGCACCTGATCGACAACATGAAGCTGGCCCATCTGAGCGAGCGGTGTGCCGACGCCGGTCGTTGGGAGTTCCTGTTCACCATGGCACCGCTGCGGATCGTCAAGGGCACCGGGTCACCCGTCAATCCGGTGGCGGTGCTGTGACGGCGGTGACGGTCCCTCGACCGACGGTCACGGCGGGGATCCGGTGAGCCCCCACGAGGAGATCCGCGCCCTCCTGCAGCGGTACGCCCGCGCCGTCGACGATCGCCATGTCGACGCCCTGGCCGCCCTGTTCCATCCCGATGCGGAGATCGCCGGCGCCCGCGGCCCCCAGTCGTTGGAGGAGTGGCTCGACACCATGCGGGCGCCGCGTACCTTCCCATCCAGCATGCACGTCCTCGGCGATCCACTCATCTCCCACCGGGAGGGATCGGACGAGGCCACCGCGGACACCTACGCCGTGGTGTACCAGCTGGGTGACCGATCCACCGGCCAGGGGGACATGACCTTGGGCATGCGCTACCTCGACCGCCTGGTGCTGGACGGCGACCGCTGGGTCATCAGGAGCCGCTCGTCCACCATGGTGTGGATGCGCTGACCCCGGTCAGGCCGGTTGCTTCCGGATGAGCCGGCCCGGCGCGGCCCCGGTGGGCTGACCGTCGAGAATGGTGACGGCTCCGTTGACCAGCGTGGCGGCGAAGCCCTCGGAGCGCTGCTCCAGGCGGAGCCCGCCGGCCGGAAGGTCGGCCACCAACGCCGGGACCGCCGGTCCGACGGTGCGGGGATCGAAGACGTTGATGTCGGCCGCCATGCCGGCCCGGAGGAGACCGCGATCAGTGAAGCCCCACGCCAGGGCGGGGGCCAGGGTGATCATGCGCACCGCCTCCTCCAGGGTGAACTCCTGGCGGTCGCGGACCCAGTAGCCCAGTAGGTGGGTGTGGATCGAGGAGTCGGCGATCTGGCTGAGGTGGGCGCCCGAGTCGGAGAAGGTCATCACCGCCCTCGGATGGCGCAGGGCCCGCAGGAGCACCGTCTCGTCCTGGGGGTACCGGCTGGGTTGGATGAACAGCTGGTCCCCACCGGATGCCACGCACAGGTCGATCATGGCCTCGGCCGGGTGGACCCCGCGGTCGGCGGCCACCTCGGAGACCGTTGGGTTCGGGGGCAGCCCGCGCCGGTAGACCCGGATGCCCTCGAAGTCCGGGGGCCGGGCCTGGGCCCCCACGCCGGCCCAGTGGCCGTAGTCGGCGTTGACGGCGGCATCGACGTAGGGAACCCGCCGGTCGGGATCCCTCAGGATGCGCAGCTGTTCGTCGACCGGTAGCTCCCGGAGGTCGTGCCAGGCCGGCAGGAGGTCGAAGGGCAGCTTGGTCCGCAACGACAGCAGCACCGAGATGCCCCGGCAGTGGGTCTGGGCGATCATCCGGGCCCCGGCTTCCGCCGCCTCGTCCAGGAAGTCGAGCAGGAAGCCCGACCCCCGGGTGGCCACCATGCCGAAGGTCATGGGCACACCGGTGGCGGCGCCCAGGTGCTTCATCCGGTCGAGGGCATTGCGGCGCACGTCGGGGTCGGGCGAGGACATTCCGGCGTCGGCCCCCTCGAAGATCCCGGTCCCCAGGGCTCCCATCACGCCCACCAGCCGGACCACCTCGTCCCACGACGCCAGACGCGAGGCCACCGGTCGGTTGTCGGAGGTCTCATGGTGCTCGGTGCGCGAGGTGCTGAAGCCGATGGCGCCGGCCCGCAGCGACTCGGCCAGCTGGCCTTCCATGGCCGCCAGGTCGTCCTCCCCGGCTTCCTCGGTGAAGGCCCGCTCGCCCATGGCCCAGGTGCGCAGGGCCGAGTGGCCGATGTTGGCGGCGAAGTTGATGCCCTTGGCCAGCCGGTCCACCGCCTCGAGGTACTCGGGAAAGGTCTCGAAGCTCCAATCGATGCCGGCGGCCAGGGCGGCCGGGTCCATGTCCTCGGCCCGTTCGAGGTTGCGCACCACCAGGGCCCGTTGGTCGTGGTGGACCGGGGCCAGGGTGAAGCCGCAGTTGCCCATGACCGCGGAGGTGACGCCGTGCCAGCACGAGCTGGACCCGCTGGCGTCCCAGAAGACCTGGGCGTCCATGTGGGTGTGGCCGTCGATGAATCCGGGCGTCACCACCCGGCCCTCGGCATCGATCTCCCGTCGGCCCCGTTCGGTGATCCGCCCGACGTAGCCGATGCGGTCGCCGACGATCCCCACGTCGGAGCGGAACGAGCCGAGGCCGGACCCGTCGACCACGGTTCCGTTGCGGATCACGATGTCATAGGGCATGGGGCCACTTTCGCAGAGCTGCCGTTAATGAGCATAGATTAGACGTGATGAGCTCATCGTCCGAGATCCACCAACGCCTGGGGCACCCGGTCATCGATATCGACGGGCACATGGCCGAGTTCTTCCCGGCCCTGGCCCCGTACCTCGAGGCCGAGGGCCTGTCCCTCGACCACCCGTCGTTGCTCCGCCTGGCCCCGCCTTACGGGGGAACCGACCGCACCTGGCACGACCAGACCCCCGAGGAGCGGGCCGCCACCCGCACCCCACGGGAGCCGTGGTGGAGTGCTCCGGCCGGGCGGACCATCGACCTGGCCACGGCCCTCTTCCCGGCCCTCCTCTACGAGCGGTTGGATGAGCTCGGCATCGATTTCGGGGTGGTCTACCCCAGCTTGGGCCTGGTGTTCCTCCACACCCCCGACGAGCGCTACCGGCGCGGCGCCTGCCGGGCCCTCAACCGCTCCAACGCCGCCACCTTCGCCCCCCTGGCCGACCGACTGACCCCGGTGGCCGCCATCCCCATGCACACGCCGGACGAGGCGGTGGAGGAGCTGGAGTTCGCCGTGAACGAGCTCGGTTTCAAAGCGGTGGTGTGCGCCGGGTACGTGCAGCGCCCCTTTGCGGCCCTCGAGGGCCGGGACCCTGAGGTCTCCCGCTACGCCTTCTGGCTCGACCAGTTCGGCATGGACTCGGAGTACGACTACGACCCGGTGTGGGCCAAGGCCACCGAGCTCGGCGTGTCGGTGGCGTTCCACTCGGGCTTCATCGGGATGACCCCGTACCGGTCGATCTCCAACTACGTGTTCAACCACCTGTCCATGCTGGCCGAGGGCCAGCAGTCGTTGGCCAAGTCCCTGTTCCTCGGAGGGGTGACCAACCGCTTCCCCACCATGAACTTCGCCTTCCTGGAGGGCGGTGTGGCTTGGGCCGCCGCCCTCTACTGCGACCTCATCGGCCACTGGGAGAAGCGGAACATCGGGGCTCTGCGCCGTAACCTCGACCCCGCCCTGGTGGACCGGGCCCTGATGGGCAAGATGGTGGCCACCTACGCCCCCGACGCCATGGCCTACCGCGGCCCCCTGACCCAGCGCCCGGTCGAGGCCGAGGACACCCTGGACGAGTGGGCCGCCTGTGGCATCGGTACGGCCGAGGACATCAAGGAACGCTTCGTCGACCGGTTCTACTTCGGGTGTGAGGCCGATGACCCGCTCACCTCCCTGGCCTTCAACACCGGCGTCAATCCGTTCGGGGCCGAGCTGTCGGTGATGATGGGATCGGACATCGCCCACTGGGACGTCCCCGACATGTCCGAGGTGTTGGACGAGGCCTGGGAGATGGTGGACCACGGCTGGATCGACCAGGAGGGATTCAAGAAGTTCACCTTCACCAATCCGGCCCGCTTCTACACCGGGACCAACCCCGACTTCTTCAAGGGGACCGTGGTGGAGTCGGCCGTCGACCAGCTGCTGGCCGGGGGCTGAGGTGCTCGATCTGGTGCTGCGGGGTGGCACGGTGGTCGACGGGACCGGAGCCGCACCGGTCGTGGCCGACATCGGCGTCCGTGACGGTCGGATCGTGGCCATCGGTGCCGTCGACGAGCCGGCCCGTGCCGCCCTCGATGTGGCCGGCAAGGTCGTCAGCCCCGGGTTCATCGACATCCACACCCACTACGACGCCCAGCTCCTGTGGGACCCCACGGCCAGCCCCTCGGTCCTGCACGGGGTGACCACGGTGCTGGGCGGCAACTGTGGGTTCTCCATCGCCCCGCTCCGCCAGGGTGACGCCTCCTACATCCGGCGGATGATGGCGGTGGTCGAGGGGATCCCGCTCGAGGCCCTCGAGAGTGGGGGCGAGTGGGCGTGGACCTCGTTCGGCCAGTACCTCGATCGCATCGATGTCGGCCTGGCCGTCAACGCCGGATTCCTGGTCGGGCACTCCACCGTCCGCCGGGCGGTGATGGGTGAGGGGGCCACCGTCGGTCCGGCCACGGCCGAAGAGTTGGAGGCCATGGCGGCACTGGTGGCTGAGTCGCTGTCCGGTGGGGCCCTCGGGCTCTCCTCCTCGCTCGGTGAGGGACACGTCGACGGTGCCGGCCGCCCGGTGCCGTCGCGTGCCGCCGGACCCGGCGAACTGGTCGCTCTGGCCCGGGTGGTGCGCGACCATCCCGGCACCACCCTGGAGTTCATCCCCACGGTGGGGCCGATCCCCGAGGAGCGGATGGAGCTCATGGCCGACCTGTCCCTGGCGGCGGACAGGCCCCTCAACTGGAACCTCCTCGGCAGCCTGGCCTCTGAGGAGATCTACCCCCAGCAGCTGGAGGCGTCCGACCTGGCCGCAGGCAGAGGGGCCCACGTGGTGGCCCTGGCCCTCCCGGACATGATGCGGATGCGCTCCAGCAACGTGTTGTCCGGGTTGCCGGGGTGGCGTGACGTCCTGGCCCTGGACCGGGCGCACCGCCAAGCCGCGGCCCACGACGCCGACCAGCGGGCGGCACTGCGGTCCGGCGCCGAAACCGTGGCCGCCCGGGGTATGGGGGTGCTCTCGGACTTCCAGCTGATGGAGGTGGCCGATCCGGAGTCCGAGTGGGTCGGCTGCTCGCTCGGGGAGATCGCCGAGTCCCGGGGCACCGATGCCATCGACGTCCTCATCGATACGGTCCTGGTGGAGGACCTGGCTCTCTCGGTGGTCCTGCCCTCGCTCACTCCGTCGCTGGGGCGCACCGATGCCGGGTGGGCGGCCCGGGTGGCGGTGTGGAAGGACCCGCGGGTGATGTTGGGAGGCTCGGATGCCGGCGCCCATGTCGATCTCATGTGCCACGCCAACTACCCGACGGTGGTGCTGGGCGAAGTGGTCCGCCAGCGCGGGCTGCTCTCGCTGGAGGAGGCGGTCGAGATGATGACCGACCGGCCGGCCCGGCACTACGGGTTACGTCACCGGGGCCGGATCGCCGAGGGATTCCACGCCGACCTGGTGGTGTTCGACGCCGAGGCGGTGGGAACGCTGCCGTCCACGGTCCTCCACGACCTGCCGGGGGGAGGCGAGCGGCTCTACGCCGGGTCGCGCGGCGTGGAGCATGTCTTCGTCAGCGGGAGCGAAGTGGTGGTGGACGGCGAGGTGACCGCGGCGCGGCCGGGGCGGGTGCTGCGCTCCGGCCGTGACACCGACACGGTCACGCTGGCCGATGTCAGGCGGTAGCGGCGCCGTCGATGACCAGGGTGGTGCCGCTCACGGTGGCTGCTTCGTCCGAGGCCAGGTAGGCCACCGCCGCAGCCACCTCGCCCGGTTCGATGAGGCGTCCCATGGGCGAGGCCGCCCGGGCCAACAGCGAGAGGTCGGCCCCCTCGGGAATTTCGAACCCGCGGAGGAACGGGGTGTCCACCGCGGCCGGGCAGACCGCGTTGACCCTGACCCCGGCCTTGGCCAGCTCGATGGCCATGGACTTGGTGAGCATGATCACCCCGCCTTTGGAGGCGCAGTAGGCGGCGTTGTAGGGCGTGGCCCGCAGACCGGCCACCGAGGCCATGTTGACGATCGATCCCCGGGACTCGACCAGAGCGGGCAGCGCACTCTGGGAGAGCAGGAAGGTGCCGGTCAGGTTGATGTCGATGACCGTGCGCCACTCGTCGGGATCGAAGTCGCCGATGGCGCGGGCGATGGCCACGCCGGCCACGTTGGCCAGCACGTCGAGCCGACCGTGATCCTCCAGCACCCGGGTCACCACTGCGGCGCACGAGCGCTCGTGGCGGACGTCACAGAACTCGATCCCCCGTTCGGCCCGCACATCGCATCCGATGACGGTGGCGCCCTCGTCGGACAGCCGCTCGACCACCGCGGCCCCGATCCCGCTGGCTGCGCCGGACACCAGCGCCACCTTTCCTTCGAACCGGGCGGTGGAGTGGGGGGCCATGGCCTGCAAGGTAGTTGGCTCAACGGTGCGCCACTACCATGACCGCCATGGGGCGGTGGAGGGCGTGACGGTCGAACCCCACCGGGGTGATGGGCCGAACATCGCCGGAGTGTCGGTGGGCCCGTGAGGACCACGTCGACCACCGCCACGGTGGAGCGCCTGGCCGCCCAGGGTCATCTGATCGGTGACCGGTGGGAGGCCAGTGACGCCGCCGGGTCCTACGACCACCGGTATGCGGCCACCGGCCAGGTGCAGGCCCGGGTGGGGCTGGCCGGTGGTGACCAGGTTGCCGCGGCCGTGGGGGCGGCCCGGGCCGCCCAGCCGGGGTGGTCGGCGCTGGCGCCGGTCAAACGGGCCAAGGTCCTGTACCGCCTGGCCGATCTGCTCGAGCACCACCGGGAGGAGGCGGCCGAGCTCGGGGCCCTCGACAACGGCACGCCCGTCAGCGTGATGAACCCGGGCGCCTACGCCGCAGCCTGGGTGCGCTACTACGCCGGTTGGTGCGACAAGCTCGATGGGGAGATGCTCTCGGCCGAGCCGGGGCTGTCGTTCGTGCGACTCGATCCCTACGGCGTCATCGCCGTGATCCCTCCATGGAACGGGTCGATGATGGGAATGGGGCAGAAGTGCGGTCCGGCCCTGGCCGCCGGCAACGCCGTGGTGGCCAAGCCTCCCGAGGTCTCCCCGTTCGGCATGCTGCGCTTCGCCGAGCTGGCCCTGGAGGCCGGCCTCCCCGCCGGAGTGCTCAACGTGGTGGTGGGTGGGGCCGAGGCCGGAGCGGCCTTGGCCGGTCACCCCGATGTGGACAAGATCAGCTTCACCGGGGGCGGTGCCACCGCCCGCTCCCTCATGGAGACCGCGGCCGCCAATCTCACCCCCCTGGCCCTCGAGCTCGGGGGCAAGTCGCCCAACATCGTGTTCCCCGACGCCGACCTCTCCACCGCGGCCACCAGCGCCTGTTTCGGGACGGCGGTGCTGGCCGGCCAGGGCTGCGCCCTGCCCACCCGCCTCTACGTGCACGACGACGTCTACGACGAGGTGGTGGAGCGGCTGGTCGTGGCGCTGGGCTCCCTGGCCGTCGGGGACCCGCTCGACCCGGCCACCTTCGTCGGCCCGGTGGTGACCGAGGCCGCCATGGAGCGCATCCTGGCCACCGTGGACCGGGCCCGGAGTGACGGGGCCCGGCTGCTGGCCGGGGGCCACCGGCTGACCGGCGACCTGGCCGCGGGCTGGTTCGTGGCCCCCACCGTGCTCGGGGAGGTCGACCACCGGAGCGACCTGGCCCGCAACGAGGTGTTCGGCCCGGTGCAGGCGGTCCTGCGGTTCAGCTCCGAGGACGAGGTCCTGGCTCTGGCCAACGACTCCCGCTTCGGCCTCGGGGCCTATCTGCACACCGGCGACCTCGGTCGCATCCAGCGCTTCGCCCGGGAGCTCCAGTCGGGAACGGTGGCCGTCAACGGGATGGGCCGGATCTCGCCAGCCACCCCATTCGGCGGGTACAAGCAGAGCGGCTTCGGTCGCGAGGGGGGCCGGGCCGGCATCGAGGAGATGCTCCGCCGCAAGACCGTGTTCGTGTCCCCCTAGCCGTTTGGTGTTGCAGCCGTTAGCTTCCTTCCCACCGGACCAGACCTGGAGGTCGTAATGGAAACCCCGCCCTTCCTCGGCGTCATCGGTGACGACTGGAGGGACTCCACCCCGTCGTGGCCCGCCCACCCCACCCCACCGGCCGGTGCTCCCAACGTGTTGCTGGTGGTCCTGGACGACGTGGGCTTCGCCCAGCTGGGGTGTTACGGATCGGACATCGCCACCCCGACCATCGACGGCCTGGCCGCCGAGGGGGTGCGCCTGAGCAACTTCCACACCACGGCCCTGTGCTCGCCGACCCGGGCCTGCCTGCTGACCGGGCGCAACCACCACCGCAGCGGCCTGGGCCGGGTCGCCGACCTGGCCATGGGCTATCCGGGCTACAACGGCGAGGTCCCCAAGGAGAACGGCTTCCTCTCCGAGATCCTGCGCCAGGCCGGTTACGCCACCTACGCCGTGGGCAAGTGGCACCTCACCCCCGAGGACGAGACCAGCATGGCCGCCCCCCGCCACAGCTGGCCCGTGGCCCGGGGATTCGACCGCTGGTACGGGTTCCACGGCGGCGAGACCCACCAGTTCGTTCCGGCCCTCTATCACGACAATCACTCGATCCAGCCGCCGCGGTCGGTGGCCGAGGGCTATCACCTGAGCGCGGACCTGGCCGACCAGGCCATCGCCCAGATCGCCGACCTGCGGGCGGTGGACACCGAGCGGCCGTTCTTTCTGTACTTCGCCACCGGGGCCTGTCACTCGCCGCATCACGCCCCGGCCGACTGGATCGAGCGCTATCGCGGCCGGTTCGACCTGGGCTGGGACCGGTGGCGCGACGAGATCTTCGCCCGACAGATCAGCTTGGGCCTCTTCCCCGAGGGCACCGAGATGGCCCCCCGCCCGCCCTGGGTGCCGGCCTGGGACACCCTGCCCGAGGACCAGAAGCGGGTAGCGGCGCGGTTCATGGAGTGCTTTGCCGCCTTCCTCTCCTACACCGACGCCCAGTTGGCCCGGGTGCTGGACTTCTTGGAGCAGACCGGCGACCGGCAGGACACCGTGGTCATCCTGGTTTCGGACAACGGAGCCAGTTCGGAGGGTGGGGTGTCGGGTTCGATCAACGACAATCGGCTGGAGAACGTCGACCCGGCCGGCCCGGCCGAGCTGTGGCGGCGCATCGACGAGATCGGTGGTCCCAGTGCCCACAACAACTACCCGTGGGGTTGGACCATGGCCGGCAACACCCCGTTCAAGCGCTGGAAGCGGGAGGTCCACGAAGGCGGGGTGGCCGATCCCTGCATCGTGAGCTGGCCCGATCGGTTCCCGTCCGGTGGCGGGGTGCGTCGCCAGTTCACCCACGCCGTCGACATTCTCCCCACGGTGCTGGAGCTGGCCGGGATCGAGGCCCCGACCACCATCGAGTACGTGCCCCAGAGCGAGCTCGACGGCGTGAGCTTCGCCGCGCTGTTGGAGCCGGCCGGTGCCGAGGCCCCGCCTCACCGAACCACCCAGCACTTCGAGATGTTCGGGAGCCGGGCGCTCTATCACGAGGGTTGGAAGGCCGTGACCTTCAAACCCATCGGACCCGTGTACGACGACGGGATCAACTGGAACGCCCCCTTCAGCGAGGACCGCTGGGAGCTCTATCACGTGGAGTCCGATCCGGCCGAGATCCACGACCTGGCCCAGGACCACCCCGACCGGTTGAACGACATGATCGAGCGGTGGTGGATCGAGGCCCGGCGCAACCAGGTGCTGCCGCTCGACAACCGGATCCTGCACACCATCATCAACCGCAAACCGGACTGGAGGGCTCCGCGCCTCACCACCACCTACTACCCCGGCGCCTCGCCGGTCCCCGAGCCGGTGGCCGCCAACGTCAAGAACCGGAGCCACATCATCGAGGTGGACGTCACCGTCCCCCCCGGTGGGGGCGAAGGGGTCCTGCTGGCCCAGGGCTCGGTGCTCGGGGGCTTCTCCTTCCATCTCCACCACGGATGCCTGCGCCACGTGCACAACCTCTACGGCAAGGAGCTCCATGTGACCGCAGCCACCACGCCGGTGGAGCCGGGCCGTCACCGCCTGGGCTTCGGCTTCGACCGCCGGGACGATGCCGGCGGCACGACGGTCCTCACTGTCGATGGTGCGGTGGTGGCCCAGGGGGAGATACCGCTGTTCACCGTGGCGGCCTTCAGCGCCACCGGGGCCGGGTTGACCTGCGGGTACGAGCTGGGTCCGGCGGTCGGGGATGACTACGAGGCGCCGTTCCGAAGCACGGCCACCATCCATACGGCCACCATTACCCTGAGTGAGCAGGTTCCGGTCAACCCGATGGTCGAGTTCGAGCGGATCCTGTCTGAGCAGTAGCGCTGCGCCGGCCCTGGCTGCCGTGCACCCGCGAGGAATGGGGGCGCTGGGCCGCGGATTGGAGCACCAGTGGGGATATGGGCACTTCAAGGACCATATTTAGGGAATTCATATGCTGAGTTCACCGTGCGTTTAGGTCCGGGGTGTCAATTGGGAGCAAGGATTTCCTGCGAGCAGACGCGGAACTGGAAGGCAGAAGGCAGAGATGGACATGAGTGAGAGTTGGCCCCCCACGACCGGCCCGGATGACGCCGAGCAGAACGGCCCCGCCGCCGACGCCGGGGATGCTTCGGCAAACCCCATTCCCTTGGGACCGTCGACCCCGTCGACCCCCTCGTACTGGCGCGAGTACCCCTACGCCGGGGCTCCTCAAGAGCCGGTGACCCCTCCTGCCGGCGAGGTCTACCAACCGCGGCCCTTCGCCACCGGACCGGGGTACCCGCCCAGCGGGAGCCCCTACCCCGGCCAGGGAGCGCCGACCGGCTCACCGACACCGCCGGCGGGCTCGTGGCCGGCACCCCCCTACCAGGGCCCGGGTGGTCCCTGGGGAGGCGTCCCCGGTGCCCCCACACCGCCGTACGGAGGCTGGCCCCCGCCCCCGGGCTACGCCCCCCCGCCCCCGCCGAGCTCCCCGAAGGGGCGCCGGGGCCTGGTGGCGGGCCTGGTGGCGCTCTTCGCCGTGGTGGCCGTGCTGGCCGGAGCAGGACTCGGTCATGTCGTATGGTCCTCGCCGACCACCGCCAGCGCCACGCAAGGCTCCGGTGACACGGGAGGGACCACCTCGCCGTACGGATCCGGCGGCGAGCTGTCGCCCTATGGCTCCGGGGGAGGCGGCAGCAGCGCCTTCGGCGGCTCGGGCTCGGGCTCCAGCTCCGGCGGGAACTCGTCCACCGGCGCCGGCGCCCCGTCGGACGTCTCCGCCATCGCCGCCAAGGTCGACCCGGACCTGGTGGACATCAACACCAATCTGAGTTACGAGGATGAAGAGGCCGCCGGCACCGGCATGGTGCTCACCTCCAACGGCGTGGTCCTCACCAACAACCACGTGATCGACGGGTCCACCAGCATCAGCGTGACCGACATCGGCAACGGGAAGACCTACTCGGCCCGGGTGATCGGGTACGACCGGACCGGGGACGTGGCCGTCATCAAGCTGGTCAACGCCAGCGGTCTGGACACCGTGTCCATCAGCAGCGGTACCGCCGCCGTGGGCCAGGCCGTGGTGGGAGTGGGCAACGCCGGCGGCTCCGGCGGCACCCCGAGCGCGGCCGGCGGCTCGATCACCGCCGTGGGCCAGTCCATCACCGCCAGTGACGACGGGGGCGGCAACGCCGAGCACCTGTCCGGCCTCATCGAGACCAACGCCGGCATCGAGCCCGGTGACTCGGGTGGCCCCCTGGTGAACTCCTCGGGTCAGGTCCTGGGCATGGACACGGCGGCCTCGGAGGACTCGGGCTACGAAGACACCGCCAGTCAGGGTTACACCATCCCCATCGAGACCGCTCTCAAGCTGGCCAAGAAGATCGAGGACGGCGACGCCTCCTCCACCGTCCATATCGGCGCCACCGGATTCCTCGGGGTCAGCGTGTCCTCCGGTGCCACCAGCACCGGTGGTGAGGGAGGCGAAGGCTCCGGCTTGGGTGGTCTCGGTGGCAGCACCGGAACCGGCACGTCGACCCCGACCACTCCCGGCGCCGACGTCGAAGGCACCCTGTCGGGCTCGCCGGCGGCCAAGGCCGGACTGGTGCAAGGAGATGTCATCACGGCAGTCAACGGGTCATCGATCACCTCGTCGACGGACCTGAGCAACGACCTCGAGCGGTACCACCCGGGCGACTCGGTCCAGCTCCAGTGGACCACCACCTCGGGCCAGACCCAGACGGCCAGCATCACGCTCGAGAACGGACCGCCGGCCTGAGCCTCACCACCGTCGGTGCAACCGGCGCCCAACCGATGCCCCGATCCAGCAACCAACAGGCCGGCCCTCCGGGGTCGGCCTGTTGGTGTCGACGGGACCTGTGTTCAGCCCCAGTCCTCCACCAGCCGTCCACCTGAGGTCCTGAAGACCGGTATCGATCCGAGGGTCCGAACGGCGGGGGCGTCGTCTCCCAGGACGGAGGACCACCCCGATCCTTCCGTGACCAGGGCCCCGATGACCACCGGTTCACCCCCGACCCGGCGGACCAGGTTGAGTGCGGCCAGGGTCGATGCCCCGGTGGAGATGACGTCGTCGACCACGGCCACCCGCCGGCCCTCGAGGGCCGGGGCCCGCGCCGGATCGAGGCGGAGCTTCTGTGGGGCATCGGTGGTGATGGAACGCACCGGCTCGGCCAGTGTCTCACCGAGGTGGATCTTCGGGGTCTTGTGGAGGATGACATAGTCGTCCAGGCCCAGTGACCGGGTGACCTCGATGGCCAGGGGAATGCCCATGGTGGCCACCGACACCACAATCTCGGGATCGAACTCGGCCAGGAGAGCGGCCAACTCCCGCCCCGCCGTCTCGGCGAAGGCCACGCCATGGTCCACGCAGATGAGCAGGGCGATGGTCAGCTCGTCCGAAAGCGCTACCAGTGGGAGGTCGAGCGTCTGGGATCCCACCGTCGTCCGGTAGTGGCGGAGCTGGTCCATGGCCGAGACTCTCGCCCGGGGCCGATCCGATGGCAAATGCGGAGGGTGGGGCTGGTCATCGCCCCAGGCCGCGCCGACAACCACCACCGGTAGGCTGGACCCCGGGGTACTGCCTGATCAGGGTGGTACCCGGCGAGGCGACGGGCGACCCACGACGGGCAACGAGCACAGTGACGCGCAGAGATCAGAGTGACGGGCAGCGAGCAGATGGCCGACGGACGTAGGGAGCGCCAACCCAAACAGAGCCGGGAAGCCCTCCGCTCCCTACTCCTCGACGCCGGTCGGACGGTGCTCCTCGAGGACGGCCTGGGCACCGGAGCCGACACCCTCACCTTCAAGCGGGTCTTCGAGCGGGTCGAGGAGGACACCGGTCTCCGGCTGTCCAACGCCTCCATCATCCGCCGGGTGTGGGAGAACCAGGCCGACTATCAGGCCGACGTCCTGGCCTCGGTGGCCGCCGAAGAGGGGCTCGGGGCCTTCGACCGGACCATCCAGGCCCTGGTTCCCCTCATCGAGGGTCTCGATGTGTCCACCGCGGAGGCCCGGGAACAGTCCCTGCGCGAGGTGTGCCGGATCGGGGGAGCGGCCAACATCCTGACGCTCCTGGAGTCGCCGAACTGGTCGTTGTGGATCGCGGTGTGGTCTCTGGCCACCACCGAGCCGTCCCGCGGGACGCCGCCACCGGTGGACTTCCAAAAGAGGATCCGGGTGGCACTGTTGGAGGGCTACGACGGCTTCACGGCGCGATGGGAGGACGCCTACCGGACGCTGGCGGACTTTCTGGGCATGAGGATCAGGGCCCCACTGACGTTCGGCCAGTTGTCGGTGGCCGTCGGTGCCCTGGCCGAAGGGTGCTCCCTGCGACACCGGGTCGACGAGGGGATGGAAGGGATCGTTCGACCTACCGGGCCCCACGGCGAGGAACAGGAGTGGACCCTGTTCGCCATCGGGCTGGAAGCGATCCTTCACCAGTTCTTCGAGCCCGACCCCGAGCGGGCCGACCCCCCGGTCCCAGCCGCCGGGTAGCGATCCGGATCCGATCCGGTCAGGACGGCGGCCGGCGGGCCGGCGGAACATCGGAGAGGAGTTGGCGCAGAGCCACCCGGTTGAGCTTGCCGAGCACGCTGATCGGGAGCTCGTCGGCGAACCCGATGTACTCGGGCACCTTGAACGTGGCCAGATGGGACGCGCAGTGGGCCACCAGGGCCTCGGTGGAGACCGGCTGAGCCACCACCACCACCGCCCCCACCCGTTCTCCCAGCTCGTCGTCGGGCACCCCGACCACCCCGACGTCGACCACGTCCGGATGGGTGCGCAGGATCTCTTCGACCTCGACGGGCCCGAACTTCTCGCCGCCCCGGTTGATGGTGTCCGAGAGCCGGCCCGTGGGGTACAGGTACCCCTGTTCGTCCTGCCACCCGGTATCGCCGGTGTGGAGCCACTCCGAGGTGGTGTTCTGGTGGGCCCGCACCACCAGCTCCCCGACCCCGCCCGGTGCCACCGGCTGGCCCGACACCGGATCGACGATCTGGACGTCGACCCCGGCCAGCGGGCGGCCCACCGAGTTCAGGCGGTCACCCCGTCGGTGGTCGTCCGGGGTCAGAGCGGCATAGGCGCCGAGCGTCTCGGTCTGTCCGAAGGTGTTGGAGAAGTCCACGTCGGGGAGCGCGGCCACCGCCCTTCGGATCAGGTCCACCGGTGAGGCCGCCGCTCCGTAGCTCAAGGCGGCCAGCGAACTGAGGTCGGCGGAGGCGAACTCCGGGTGGTCGAGGATCCGGCGGAGCATGGTCGGGACCACGAAGGTCTGGGTCACCCGGTACCGCTCCACCAGGCGGAGCCACTCCCCGGCGTCGAAGCGGGGCATCATGACCAGCTGCTTGCCCTGATGCAGCGAGATGAGCATGCCCAGGGTGCCGGCGATGTGGAAGATCGGTGCCGACATCATGTCGACGACCTGGGCGGCGTCGGGGTCGATGGGCTTGGAGTAGTAGGCCAGACGGTCGGCCACCACGCCGTGGCTGATGGAGATGGGCTTGGGCAGTCCGGTGGTACCGCTGGTGAACAGGACCAGGGCGGTGTCGTCCCCGCCTCCGATGGCCGAGGCGCCGATGGCGTCGTCGCCGTCGGCCGCCACGACGTCAGCCTCGGTCAGTACCGGGCCGTCGACAGCCTGGCTCAGGCCGTCGATGAAGGGCGCACCGGCCACACCCACCCGCGTTCCCACCAGCTCGGCCAAAAGCGCCAGCTCGCCCGAGGTCAGGTAGGCGTTCATCTGGGCGGTGGCCGCACCCAGCCTCGCCGCTCCGAAGATGGTGGCGATGGACAGCGCGCTGACTCGAGATTGACCAGCGCCACGCGGTCCCCGGGTTGGACCCCGGCCGCGGCCAGGGCCGAACACGACTGCCGGATGAGCGCTTCCAACTGGCGGAAGGTGTAGGTGTTGCCGTCCACGACCAGGGCCACCCGGTCCGGCACCCGCTCGAGAGCGGAATCGGTGGCGTGCCCGACGTTCATGAGGAGCGCCGGGCGGCGCGGGCCTGCAGCACGTCCGGTGGGGTGGAGAGAGTGGTCATCGATCGGTGTCAGCCGGTGGGCAACGGGGTGAAGGGGGTGAGGTCGACCCAGCAGGTCCCTTGGGCCTTGCCCTGGGAGGTCAGCTGGCATTGGGAGGTCGGCGGCACGTTGTTGCGCAGCTTCACGATCTTGTACTCGGTTGGTCCGTAGCGTTTGTCGGGTCCGAAGCTGAGGACCGGTGACCAGGTGCCGGGGAAGTTGGTGATCTTCGACATGGCGGTCACGAAGGTCCTTCTATTGAGGTCCGGTCCGGCATTGCGGGCCGCCTCGGCGAAGAGCGTGATGGCTTGGCACCAACCGACCACCGGTCCCTGTTGCTCGAGGTAGTCCGTGGTGTCACCTTGAGGGATCTGGGGGTAGGCCTTGTGCCACGGCGTCCAGCACGCCTTCACCCCGGGGTCGTACCCCTTGGGGCCGGTGTAGTCGGAGTAGGTGGTGCCGCCGCCGAGTGTCTCGGTGGTCAGCCCCTCCTGACCGTCGAGGGCCTTCTCGTAGGGAATGGGGATCAGACCCAACGCCGACTCGATGCTGGACTCGTAGTCGCTGAGGAGGAGCTTGGGGTACCACTGCTGTTGGGTCTCGGCCTGGAGCACCGGATACATCACGTTGAAGGGGATGAGCGGGATGACCGAGTTGACCCCGGCGCTACGGAGCTGCTGGACCACCAGGGGGGCCTGGGCGTCGGTGGTGGCGGTGTCGTCGGGGTCCGAGTCGATGCTCTTGACCACCGGGGTGATGCCGGCGTTGCGCAGATCGGGCAGCAGGTACTGGTTGAGGGCCAGCACGTCCGAGGCCCGGTCGCCGGCGATGACCCCCACCTTGATGCTTCCCCCGAGGAGGTGGGCGCTGAGTCCCCAGTTGACCACGGCCTGGAGGATGGTGGCCTGGTCCGGCCCGGTCCACCACAGGTAGGGCGAGCCTTCGTTGGTCCAGTTGGTGACGGTGGACCATGCACCGATGAAGGGGGTGTGGCCCTCCTGGGTGATGCATAGCTGGTCGTCGCCGGTCCAGTCGCCGATCCCGTCCAGCACGGCGAACGCCGCCGGCGAACCCTCGGTCCAGGTCTTGCACAACGCCCGCATCTCGGTCTCGTTGGTCGGGTCGAAGGTGTCGATGACCGCATTGATCTTCCGGCCGTTGATACCGCCCTGGTCGTTTATCTGCTTGACGTAGAAGTTGATGGCCTTGGCCTGCTCACCGTACTCGGCGTCGGCGGCGAACCCTTCCTGGCCGGCCAGGGAGTTGAGCGCCACCACCGGGAACATGACATTGATGGTGCTCTTGGTGACGCCCCGGCTCGAGGTACTGGCCGAGCTCACCGGGCTCGGTCCCGACCCCCTGGCTCCCGTTCCGCTTGACGGTGTCGTGCTCGTGGTGGTGTTGGCCGACGTGGAATTGGAACAGGCGGCGACCCCGATGAGGACCGCTCCCAGCACGGCCAACACCCGCAGCGGGTGGGAACCGGGGCGCCGGGTACCACCACGCGGGGACCTGTCCGGACCTCGGTCTTGTCGCCACCGGCTGTCTGCGCCCATGTCTATGCGTCCGTCGCTTCCTGTCGGGATCCAGCGTGTCGACCCGTGTCGATCCGTGCCGACCCGTGCGGCCAGGGCACAACCCTATTGAGTCGACCCGGGATCGACAAACCCTACGGAGTCGGCCGGAAATCGGACCGTCAGGTGCCGCGCCGCCTGGTGGCCCCGCGGCTCTGCGGCGAGGGGCCGGCTGTCGAAGCTCCACCCCGGGGCCGCCGTCGACAGGCGACGTAGGGTACCGGGGAGGCCCAGGCGTCGGATGGGCCTCAAAGGAGGGAGGACCCACCTTGGCCCATGTGCAGATCCAGTTCGCCATCGACGACCCGGTGAGGGCCGATGCCATGGTGGAGTCACTCCTCGATCGTCACCTGGTGGCCTGCGGTCAGCGCACCGGCCCCATGCGCAGCCGATACCGGTGGCAGGGTTCGCTCGAGGAGGCCCAGGAGTGGCTGGTCCTCCTCAAGACCCGGACCGAGCTCACCGGTCAGGTCATCGAGGCCGTGGTGGCCCAACACCCCTACGAGACTCCCGAGGTGATCGCCGTGCCTGTCGTGGCCGGAGCCCCGGGCTACCTCGAGTGGATCGATCAGACCACCGCCGAGCCTCTCCGGTGAGGCGGCCCGTCGGTGCGTTCGTAGGGGCCGGATGGTGATGGGCCCTGACGACCTGGTGCTCTGCTCGGGCACCCTGCGACGTGGCGTCCCGTTCGCCGAGCGCCTCTCGGCGGCATCGGCCGCCGGCTTCACCGCGGTGTCCCTGTGGGGCCGCGACTACGCCGCGGCACGGGCCGAGGGGCTGAGCGACGCCGACCTCCGTCTCATGCTCGACGATCACGGGCTCGGAGTGGCCGAGGTGGACCCGGCATGGTGGTGGCTCCCGGGGGCTTCAGAAGTGCACTTCCCGCCCGGGATGGACACCGAGGACGTCTTCTGCTTCGGCGAGGCGGAGTTGTTCGCCGTAGCCGACGCCGTCGGGGGCCGCTCCCTCAACGCCGTCGACGTGTTCGGGGGCCAGTGGGACCTCGACGCTGCCGCTGAGGCCTTCGCCGGCCTCTGCACCCGGGCCGCCGAGCACGGTCTGCTGGTGCACATCGAATGGCTTCCCTGGTCGAAGATCCCCGACCTCGAGAGTGCACTGGAGGTGGTCCGAGGAGCCGGCCGGCCCAACGGCGGCATCAACATCGACGCCTGGCACCTGGTTCGGTCCGGTACCGATCTTGAGGCTCTGGCCCGGGTGCCGGGGGAGTTGATCATGGGCATCCAGCTCGACGACGGACCGGCTGAGCCCGAGGACAATCTGGTCGAGGCCACCCTCCACCACCGGGCCCTTCCCGGCCAGGGGGAGTTCGACCTGCCCGCCATCGTCGCTGCCGTACTGGCCACCGGAACCACGGCGCCGATCGGTGTCGAGGTGTTCTCCGACTCGCTCCACCAACTGTCCGCGGCCGAGGCGGCGCGCCAAGCCGCCCGAGCCACCCGGCACGTCATCGAGCAGGCCCGGTGACCACCCGGGTCTGCTCCGGCCAAGACGTGGAACGGAGGATCGACGAACTCCTCGACGAGGTCAGCCGGATCCGGGTGCCCGGCGCACTCAACCTCTACGACGAGGAGGACGGCATGGCCTGGGGTGACCGGCCCGGCCAGGCCACGGAGCGGCGCCACGCCCTCCAGAGCTACCTGGTCACCCACTGGGCTGCTCCCACCGTGCTGGTCGGCGAGGCCCCGGGCAAGGACGGGGCCCGATGGACCGGCGTGCCGTTCAGCTCCCTGCGCCAGCGCACCGGCTCGGGTCCCTCCGAGCCCACGGCCACCATCATGCACCGGGTCCTCTCGGAGCTGGGCTGCGAACACCGGGTCCTGTTGTGGAACACATCGATCCTGTTCGCCCCGGACAACAGGAATCCTCTGCCCTCCGAGGTCGAGGCCTGTGCCCACGTACTCGAGCTGGTCTGCCAAGGCCGGACGGTCTTCGCCGTCGGCCGGTTCGCCCAGTCGGCCACTGATGCCCCCTATATCCGTCACCCGTCACACGGCGGGGCCCGTCGCTTCGCCGAGGGAGTGCGCGTGGCCCTGCACGCTCCGGCTTCGGTCAACGTTGGCAGGGCGTTGGACCGGCTGGATGTGTCGCCGTCAGAACGGCCGGCCCGGAACGGTGGGAAAGCCCTGGTCAGGGCCGATGACGATCGGCGCCCGGCCGCCTTTACACTGCGGTTGTGATCTATTACGGGCACGGTTCGTGGGTGGTGGTGGTGATCTTCGTCGCCATGTTCGCGCTGCGCATGATCTCCTCCCAGCGCCGCCGGGGTGGTCGGCGCGGGATGCCGGGCCCTGGCCGCTCATTCATGGGAGGTGGCCCCTCCAGAGGTGGTCCCTATGGGGCAAATGGCCCACCGCCCCCGGGTTCCACTTCGACCGGCTCCCCAACGCCTGACGGCACCCGGACCAGCGGCACCGCTCCGGGGTGGTTCGCCGACCCCTTCGTGCGGCACGAGCAGCGGTACTGGTCGGGAACCGGGTGGACCGAGCACGTGCTGGACCACGGTGCCCCGGGCACCGACCCGCCCCCACCCGACCGGGGCCGACGGGACGTAGCCTGAGCGGCATCCGCCTCCGCGGACTCACCGGTGGACCGTGCGGTGGCGGTAGAGCAGCGGAGCAGTAGAGCAGGAGAGAGGCGCGCTGAGGCCCGCCCCGGTACCATCGGCTGAGCTTTAGGGATCGGGGAGCGCATGCCAGACCAGAGTGGACCGAAGATCTGCCTCATCGGCGCCGGCGGGATGTCCTTCGGCCCGGTCATGGTGCTCGACGCCGTCAACTCGCGGCGTATCCGCGGCGCCACGCTGATGCTGCACGATGTCAGTCCGGAGCGGCTCGAAGTGGCCCGTCGGTTCGCCGAACGGGTCAACAGCCGCACCGGTTCGCGCATAACCGTCGAGGCCTCGCTGGATCCGGCGGAAGCGCTGTCTGGTGCCGACTTCTGCCTGACCAGTGCGGAGATCGGTCGGTGGCCGCACTGGATCGAGGACTACGAGATCCCCACCCGGTACGGCGCTACCCACATCACCGGGGAGAACGGAGGGCCCGGGGCGGTCTTCCACTCACTCCGGTCCATCAAGACCATGCTCGGCATCTGCGCTGACATCGAGCGGTACTGCCCCGATACCTTCCTGATCAACCTGACCAATCCCCTGAGCCGGGTGGCGCTGGCCATCAACACCGGTACGACCATCAAGAACATCAGCCTCTGCCACGAGTTCGCCGGTGGCGTCAGCCGCGTGGCCCGGCTCCTACGGGTCCCGCGGTCCAAGATCGTGGCCAAGGCCTCGGGGATCAATCACTTCACGTTCTTCACCGAGATCCACCGGTCCGACACCGGTGAGGACCTGTACCCCCGGCTGCGGAGGTTGTGGGAGAAGCGGTTCTTCGACTTTCCTCCCCCGATCACCGCCACGGCCAAGCAACTGGTCAAGGTGCCCTGGGTGCAGATGGCCGTGGAGCAGATGTACGCGCCGCTGGTGGCCTACATGTTCCGGGAGTACGGACTCCTCCCCTGTTCCGTCGACAGCCATATCGGCGAGTACGTGCCCTTTGCCCAAGAGGTGGCCGGATGGCACCCGATTCCCCCCTACTTCCATCAAGGGGTCATGGCCCGGGTCGAGCGGATGGTCACCCGGTACGGCAACGGCGACTCCCGACTCCCGATGCACCGGGCCGGTCGCTCGCACGAGGAGGTGTTCCCGGTTATCGGGGCCATGTGGTCCGGGGAGCTCCGCAACCTCAACGCGGTGAACGTCCCCAACCGCGGCTACGTCCCCAACCTGCCCGACGGAGCCATCGTCGAGGTTCCCGCCGTGGCTGACGGCGCCGGGGTGACCCCTTCGCCCATGCCCCCGATTCTCGAGCCGCTGGCCGAGTTCATGAGGGTTCAGATCGAACTGCAGGAACTGGTGGTCAAGGCGGCCATCAAAGGTGACCCGGCGCTGGCCTTCGAGGCGCTCCGTCGCGACCCGCTCTCGCCGGACGACGAGTTCTCCTGCCGTCGGATGTTCGATGAGCTGGTGACGGCCCAGGCTGACGCGCTGCCCTTCTGATCAGCCCCGTCCCACAAAGGCCCGACCAGAGTGGTCCACGGCCACGCATATCGAGGGCGTGGGGCACGAAATCGAGGTCAGAGAGTGGCCAGGGTCGACGTCGGCCCGGCTCCAGGTGGCTCCGGTCCACTGCAGCACCCCGCCTGAGGCGTCGGTGGCCGCGCAGTAGGTGGCCGACGGGCACGACACGGCGGTGGGGGCGACCCCGAGGGTGGTGGTCGGTGCCGGCCCGGGTTCGATCCGTACCGGAGCTGACCAGGTGAGCCCGTTCCACTGCAAGGCTCCTCCGGAGGCATCGACCGCGGTGCAGAACGAAGTGGTGGGACAGGAGACGCCCACGAAGGAGGAGGAGTCCCCGTAGGGATTGGGCTGGGTCCACTGCCCGCCGTCCCACTGGGAGATGCCGCCCGAGACCGACATGCAGAACGACGGATTGACGCAGGAGATCGCCGAAACCGATCCCCAGTCGCCGCTGGTGCCGCTCCACGAGCCGCCGCTGAAGGCGAAGGCGTTCCCCTCGGCATCGACGGCGGCGCAGTACCCTCCGGGGGCGCATCCCACCGATTCGAGCCCGCTGGCTCCGCTCAGCGACGTGGGCGCCGACCACGCCTGTCCGTTCCAACTGATCACCTGGTTGCCGGCGGTGGCAATGGCCATGCAGAAGCTCGGATTGGAACACGAGACGGAGATGGCTCCCGGGCCGATGGGTTGCGGGGCTGCAGGCACGGGTCCGCTCCAACTGGTCCCGTTGAACAGGTAGGCCCGACCGAGGGTGTCCAGGGCGATGCACGATGTGGGACTGCCGCACGATACCGAGGCCAGTCCGGCGCCCGAGGCCACGACCGTCGCTCGGGCGAAGTGCACCGGGGTCGATCCATTGGCGATCGTCGACGACGACGAACCGGTGGTTGACGTCGGATGGTTGGAGGTGGTGGTGGTCGGTGTCGACGAGCCGGTCCCGCATCCGGCCAGAGCCAGGGTCAGGGCTGAACAGAGCAGTAGTGGGAGCCAGAATGCCGGGCGCACGTCAGATCACCTTGCTGTCCTGAGGGGCGAACTCTCCTGGTCAACCTAGTGCACCCGATATCGGCGTCCCGGTCATGGGGTGACCCGTTGGCCGAGGCCGTCGGGCTGTCGCCCGGGCATGGTCGGGACGGTCAGGGCTCGGCTACGGTCACCGAGAGTCAGGGAGGGACCGATGGCAAGGAGCACCGATGAGCGCAGCGCCGACGATCGAGCGGGTGGTCGAGGCTTGGCACGCCTACCTACGGGGTGACCTGCCCGGTGGGCTGGACGGGCTGCTCGACGACGATGTGGTCTTCTACTCGCCGATCGTCTTCAGCCCCCAACGGGGGAAGGCCATCACCACCCTGTACCTGCAGGCGGCCACCCAGACCTTCCCTGGTGACCAGGCGACCGCCGACACCAAGGAGGGCGAGTTTCCCGAACGCGCCTTCCGCTACACCAAGTCGGTGCTCTCCGGCGACAACGCCGTGCTCGAGTTCGAGACCACCATCGACGGGACCTTTGTGAACGGCGTCGACATCATCACCTGCAACGACGACGGTCGCATCATCGAATTTCGGGTGATGATCCGACCGCTCCAGGCGGTGAACCGGGTCCACGAGCAGATGGCGGCCATGCTCGAACGGATGCAACGGTCGGACTGAGCGCTCCTCAGAGTGGAGCGTCCCCAGGGGCCCACCGGGCCTCGGTCTGGGTCATTGAGGCTGGAGCCGGGCCGGACAGCTGGAGCCGGTCACTCATCGGGGATGAGGGTGGTGACGCCTGCCGTGGCCCGGCGGCAGCTTCGGTCCCTACCGCTCTCCCATGCCGGCCCATACGGTCTCCACCGAGCGCTCCGCCCACCCCGGCGTCGACGGCTGCCCGGTGACCCGTCGAGCGAATACCGATCCGGTCAACATCTGGATGGCCAGGTCCAGATCCGCATCGGCCCGGAGCTGACCGATCTCCACCGCTCGGACCAACAACGAGTGGACGTACCTCAATCGGGGCCCGACCACCCGCTGGCGATGGAGGGCCAGGGCCGTAGGGTCCTCCCGGGCCGCGATGAGGGTGCCCACCACCTCGAGGCAGCTCTCGGCGAACCGCTCGTCGAACTCGTTGAGGTACGAGATCAGGTCGCCACGGGGATCGTCGGATGGTCCTTCGGCCAGGTGAGTGGTGTTGTTGCCGGCGATGGCTGTGGTGATCAGGTCGGCTTTGTCCCGGAAGCGGCGGTAGATGGTGGCGCGGGCCACGCCGGCTTCCGTGGCCACGCTCTCCATGGTCACCCGGCCGTAGCCCCACTCGGCCAGCTGTCGGAGGGCGGCCTCGGTGATGGCCGAACTGGCCCGTTCGTCCCGAGGACGTCCGGGGGAGCGGAGTGCCATGGGCCTGTCGGGTGCCGGCGCCTCGTGGCCGGCGCGGATCACCGTGGGGCCTCAGCCGTGGCGCTGACGGGCTCGGGCTCAGGTTGCGCCGCCGGGCTGTAGCTGGGCACGAAGTCGCGCTGACGCACCAGCGTGAACGATGCGACCGAGCCGATGAGGGCGATGACGGCCCCGATGATCATCAGATGGTCGAGGGTGGCGGAGAACCCCACCCGGTAGGCCGCCAGGAGGGTGTTGCGTGCCGCGGCCGAGGGGATCGAGGGCAGCGCTTCCCGTACGCCGCCGCCGGCCAAGGCCCCCTGCAGAGCGGATCCACCGTGGGATGCCACCGCCTGCCCGGTGGGGGTGCTGGCCAGTGCGGCCAGGGTGTGGTGCTGGATCTGGGTCTGGAACACCGTGCCCAATCCGGCGATGCCGGTGGCGATGCCCACCTGCCGGAAGGTGTTGTTGGCCCCCGAGGCCATGCCGCTGCGCTCCGGCGGAACCACCGAGATGGCCGATGAGGCCAGCACCGGGTTGACCACCCCGATCCCGATGCCGGCCAGGATGAATCCGGGTAGCAGGACCGTCCAACCCGATGCCGGGTGGGTGGTGGCCATCAACGCACAGCCCCCGGCGATCAGCAGCAGCCCGACGCCCAGGAGGTAGCGGGCCTGGATCCGTACCGTCAGCTTGCCGGCGAACGGGGCCACGATGAAGGCCAGCATGGTGATGGGGAGGAAGCGGATTCCGGCGGCCAGAGGTCCGTATCCCAGATCGTCCTGGATGTAGAGGGTGAGATACAGGAACAGGGCGAAGATCGAGGCGGCGATGGTGAACGCCGCCAGCGAGACCCCAACCATGGCCGGACGCTCGAAGAGCGTGAGATCGAGCATCGGGTCGCGCTGACGCCACTCGGCCACCAGGAAGACGATCAACAACACGCCGGCTCCGGCCAGCAGACCGGTGATGAGCGGGCTGCCCCAACCGTCGTCGGGACCGCGTACCAGTCCGAACACCAGCATGAACAGGGCCACCGAAAAGGAGATGAACCCGATCCAGTCGATGCGCCGGGTGCTCGGGTCCTTGGACTCGCGAACCTTGGACAGGGTGACCAGGATGGCGATCACGCCGATGGGCACGTTGACAAAGAAGATCCACCGCCACCCGATCCCGCTGGTGATGGCCCCGCCCACCAGGGGCCCGACGGCCACCGCACCACCGACCACCGCGCCGTAGATCCCGAAGGCCGTACCCCGCTCCCGGCCCGAGAAGGCTTGGGCGATGAGGGCCAGCGCCGTGGCGAACATGACCGCTCCACCGACCCCTTGAGCCGCCCTGGCCAGATTGAGCATGAGCGAGGAGGTCGACAGGCCGCACACCAGTGAGGAGGCGGAGAAGATCCCCAGCCCGACGGCGAACACTTCCCGTCGACCGAACATGTCGCCGATGACGCCGGCGGTCAGGAGGAACGCAGCCAGCGTGAGCGAGTAGGCGTCGACCACCCACTGCAGGTCGCTGAAGTTCGAGTGCAGCGAACGTTGGATGTCCGGGAGGGCCACGTTCACCACCGTGATGTCCAACAGCAACATGAAGGTCGCTGTGCACACGGCGATGAGGGTCCACCACTTGCGATCGAGTGCCGGCATGTCCGCTCCCTTCGCCGGCGGCTTGGAGGCAGGACCGTCCGGGCTTGGTTGGATTTACGATCCAAGACGTACCGTATCGAATCACCGGAACGAAAGCAACCCCCGGGCGCCTGCAGGCCGTGGTGGTGGAGTGCGACCCGGCCTTCGTCACGAACCCAGCCGCCCCGGTGGTCGCAGCCCCAGTGCCGTCCTCCTTCTGGGTGGATGAAGCCGAATCCGGCTTGGCACTCGCTACTGTCGACAGTGGGGAAGGGCGGTGTCCCCGATGAGCGATCACCATCAGCAGATTCCCGACGACCCGATACGGGAGAGCCCACGCCCATGCCCGAGTACCAGATACTGGCCCCGCCGCCGAAGCGGCACCGAACGTCTCTGATCGTCTTGGTCGGCATCATCGTCGTCGTGGTGGCAGCCGGTGGGGCCTATGCACTCGGACGACATACGGGTGGACCCGGTGCCAGCGGCAAGGGCGGATCCGGCCGCGGCGGCGTGACCCCGACGACCCGACCCCAACCGCTGACCGTCGTATCCACGGTGCCGGCCGACGGAGCCACCAACGTGCCGTCGAACCAGGTGGTCACGGTCCATCTGTCGGCACCGGTGGCCAGTGCGGCGGGCATGCCCACCTTCAATCCCCCGGTGCGTGGCTCGTGGACCAGATCAGGACCGACCACCTTGTCGTTCGTGGCCGCCGCGCCCTTCATCCCCACCGTCACCGAGAACCTGGTGATCCCGGCCGGATCATCGGGTCCCCGAGGCCGGAGTGGTCAGGTGCTGGACGCACCCCAGACCCTCTCGTTCACGGTGACCCAGGCCAGTACGGAACGCCTCCAACAGATGCTGGCCCAACTGGGTTATCTCCCGCTCACCTTCACCGCCTCGGCCCCGCTGAGCTCGCCGGTGCAGGCCCTGAGCCCACAGACCGGGACGTTCCGCTGGCGCTGGCCCGGCACGCCGCCCACGCTGGCCTCACTGTGGACCGAAGGCACCGAGAACGTGATCACCAAGGCCGCGGTCATGAACTTCGAGAACCAGAACGGGCAGCCCGTCGACGGCGTGGCCGGCAAGGAGGTGTGGACGGCATTGCTGGCCGACATCGCCGGCGGAAAGGTCAATGCCGACCCGTACACCTACGTCCTGGTCTCCAAAGTGCTGCCCGAGAACCTCACGCTCTACGAGAACGGGGCAGCGAAGATCGTCAACACCCCGGTCAACACGGGGGCTCCCGGTGCCGACACCACGGATGGCACGTACCCGGTGTTCGAGCACGTGGTCAGCTCGAGAATGCAGGGGACCAATCCCGACGGGAGCACCTATAACGATCCGGCCGTGCCGTGGGCCAGCTTCTTCAACGGCGGCGACGCCCTCCATGGATTCATCCGGGCCAGCTACGGGTTCCCCCAGAGCAATGGGTGCGTCGAGATGCCCATCGCCGAGGCCGCCGTGGTGTGGCCGCTGACTCCCATCGGCACCCTGGTCACCGTGGTCGGCCCGGCATCCTGAGTCGCCCTGAACTCGGATGGAGGCCGTCTGTCCGATCCTCATGGATGGGGTGTCCGGAGGTGTTCGGCCAACGCATCGGAGACCGATGGCAGGAACCACTCACTGATGATCATGGCCGGTCGGCCATCGATGGTGATGCGGTACCGCCTCGACTGGACCGCTCTCCCGATAAGAGGAGCGACCCGTTCGTCCGGATCTTCGACCACTTCAGCGGGGCCCAACCACCGCCGGTCGACGTCCAGGTGATGGTCGACCAGAACGCGACCGATGGGATCCCGGCTCGTTTCGAGGCGCAGGCACGCCGCAGGCGGGAGCCGACCAGTGGCGATGACGGATTCGGCGTAGACGAAGACCCGTCCGGTGGTCCCACCGGTCAACAGCACGGTCCGGTGCACGGTCCGGGCGGTCACCGGAAGGCTCAGCAGATTGTCGGCGCCAGCCGGCACTTCCCGCTGGTGAAGAATGTCGGCTTCGATCGGCTCGCCGGCCAGGTGTTCCAGTAGTTCTGTCACCGTTGCGGTGCCCTGCGCCAGGGTGGTGGCCACCACATCAGCCACGGAGTTCTGCCCCTCGGCCGAGGACCTGAGGGTGCGGCACGAGGCGCATCCGTTCACATCAGCCGACGGTACTCCTGTCAGCGCTCCAACCACCGACCGCGGCGGCCCTCCGGTCGGGGCCGTACCCTGGGTCGTGTGGCGGCACCCGTGCTGACCTATCGAAATGCCTTCGGCTTCGACCTCTCGCCGGACCGGCTATGGCACCAGATCGAAGCTTTTGACCGGTTCGAGGGTTGGTGGCCCTGGCTCACGGACCTGACCATCACGGGTGAGGGACTGTCCACGGGCTCGATTCTCTGCGGAACGGTGAATCCACCACTCCCCTACCGCATGCGGTTGCGGGTCGAGTTGGTCAGCTGCACACCGTCCCAAGCCATCGACGCCAGCATCGACGGGGATCTGACCGGTCACGCCCACCTGCGGTTCCACCCCGATGGGAAGGGGACCCGGATCGACGCATCGTGGACCGTGGAGATGCAGCAACCGGCCATGAGGCTGGCCAGCAGGATCAGCCGGCCGCTCCTCCAGTGGGGGCACGACCGTGTGGTCGAGATGACCGTGGCGGGCTTTCGCCGGCGCATCCGCGACCTCTGACTGAAGCAGGATCAACCCTCGGGCCTCAGTGGGCCCACGGGTCGTGTCGCCGTTGCCTCAACGAGCAAGCGGGCAAGCTCGGCAGGTCGGCTCAGGAAGGGCGAGTGCGACGCCTCAATGGTCAGTGGTTCGACCCCCAGACGTCGTGCGGTCACGTCGGCCAGCCAACGCGGTTGCGCCCGATCGTTCAAACAGAGAATAAAGCTACGGGGGAGGTCGGCTTGCCAGAAATGTGGAACGGAGACGGGCGTGGTGGCCGTGTCTCCGGCGACCTCCGGAGTCAGCTGCTCGAACGCCCAGCGAACCGTCTCGTCGTCGCAATCGTTGTAGAAGAGCTGCTTGGCCCCCTCGGCATCGGCAAACGACATCGAGCCGTCGTCGTGGAAGCGCAGATGATCGAGCATTCCGGTGACGTCGTAGTCTCCTTCGACTCCACCGTCGTCACGGTAGACGAGCGCATCTTGCAGTAGGCGACCCTCCAGGGGCAGCGCCGCCGCCAGGTAGATCACGTGACCGACAAGCTCCGGGGCGGCATCAGCGGCTCGGGTGATCTCCAGGCCCCCACCGGAGTGGCCGACCAGTACGTCGCCCGACCGGAGCACATCCAGGACCACATCGAGGCGACCGGCCATGGTGGCCTCCTCGTTGACACGTTCGCCATGTCCTGGGACGTCGACGGCGATTGCCGAGTGGCCGAGATTCTCCAGTTCCGGGATTGTCCGGCTCCAGCACCAAGCGCCGTGGAACCCACCATGAACCAGAACGAAGCGCATGTGCTTTGAACTCCTCCGTTGTGGTGAGACCAGGGGATTCTGCGCCCCCTTTTGGTGGCAGACTCTGGCATCAATCTTGGACGTTCGTCAATCGCTGTTCCATGGCGTTCGGTGATGCTGCCTAGTGGCTTGGCAGCGATCGGGGCAGCCCGAACCACGGGAACACGGTGTTTTCGAACCGGGTCAAGGCGCAGATCCGGTCTCCCGAAAGGGTCAGGACAAAGAGGCCGACCCCATGACTGGTCCCTGTGGCGTCACGCACGTAGGCGCCCAGCGCCGGTTGGCCATTGGCACGCGTGGGCACGAGGTCGAACGTACGCCCTGAGTCGAAGATGCTGGCGAAAAAGCGGTTGGCCGGATCACGGCCTTCGTACTCGAAGGGCAGCGGCGGCATCGAGATGAAGACGTCATCGGTGAGCAGTGCCACCAGCGAATCGAGATCGGAGGCCTCGTACGCCGTGACGAACCTGGTCACGATGCCGTGCTCCGAAGGCGAGTCGGAGCCGGGAGGCGGGAGGTGGTCGACACCTGCCCGATGCCTCTGCTCCAGGCTGGCCCGGGCCCGTTTGAGAGCGCCGTTGACCGAATCGACTGAAGAATCGAGCATTGTCGGCCACTTCCTTGGCGGAGAACCCGAGCACGTCGCGTAGAACCAGCACCGCCAACTGGCGGGGTGGCAGGAGTTGGACGGCGGTCACGAAGGCCAGGGAGATGGACTCGGACTGCTCGTAACGGGCTTCCGGGCCGGGAGGCATATCGATGACGCCCTCAACGAGCGCCCCCGGGAGTGGCTGGAGCCAAGGAACCTCGCCCATCCGTGTCGGCTCCGGCGGCTCAACCCCGGGCACATCCCACTCCTTGGCCCGCCGCCGCCCGGCCGATCGCCGTGCATTGAGGCATCGGTTGGTGGCGATTCGATACAGCCAGGTCCGAAGGGAGGAGCGCTCCTCGAAGCTGGCGAGGCCCTGCCAGGCAGCCAGCAGCGTCTCCTGTAGAACGTCCTCGGCATCCTGGAACGAGCCGAGCATGCGGTAGCAGTGGACGTGGAGTTCCCGGCGATAGGGACCGGTCAGCTCTTCGAATGCGTTGCCGTCCCCAGCCCGCGCCCTCGTAATCAGGTCGATCGTGCTCACCGTGGCGTCTCCTTCTCGATCCCCATCGTGGTCCCATCCTCATAGAGACACCGCTCAAGGGTTGAACTGGGCGGTCCGGAAGCGACCACTTTCTCGGTGTCGTGGTGTCTGTATCGGTGACGGTGACAGCTACGACAGAACAAGGAGACCCGAAATGGGAAAGATCGTCATCACTACAAACAGCTCGGTCGACGGGGTGGTGCAGGACCCGGACGGCGAGGAGGGCTCCGCCTTCGGCGGCTGGTTCGGTCAGTTCGGGGGCAAGGACCTCGAGGGGTGGACCAAGGTCGAGACGAAGGAGGCGCTGGGGGCTGACGCCCTGCTGTTGGGGCGGCGAAGCGACGAATGGTTTGCCACCCGCTGGCTGTCCCGGAGCGGTGAGTGGGCAGACAGGCTGAACAGCATGCCCAAGTTCGTCGTGTCCTCGAGCCTGGAGGAGGCGAAATGGTCCAACTCAACGGTCATCAAGGGGGACGTGGTCAGCGAGGTCTCGAGGTTGAAGCGGAAATCGCCGGGGAGATTCTTGTCTACGCCAGCTACCAACTCGTCCATACCCTGATCGAACATGACCTCGTTGACGAGTTACGACTCGTGGTCTTCCCCGTCGTGCTGGGGTCGGGAGAGCGCCTCTTTGGAGCCACCAGCGACAGAAAGCCGCTGCGTCTCGTGGACGTGACCACCATTGGCGAAGGCCTGACGTTCATGACGTACGAGGTTGTGAGGGATGCCTGACGCTGGATTGAGGTGAGTTCCTGGCGGCGCCGGCCGACTTCAGCATCGATGGGCTCGGCCGGTGCTCACCTCCCCCAAGTCATGCCACGGCCAGAGGGATCTAGTCCAGGCGGGCCACCGCCAGGGCCGCGGCCACCAGTACGACGGCCCACGACATCGCCTGCAGGGCCCGCTCGAGGGGGGCCAGCAGGACGGCCCGGTCGAGCGGCAGCTTCCCGCCGTCGGTGAGCCCGATGGCACCGGAGACGTCGGTGGACCGGCGCCGCAACATCCGGGCCGGCGTGCTGAGAGCCCGTTGGGCCAACGAGAGGGCGAAGGCCCCCACCGCGGCGATGACCGGGGCCAGGGCCAGCCGGCCGGTCTGGGCCACGTAGGCCGTGAGCAACGGGAACGCTCCCCAGCTGGCTGCGAACCCGATGTCGTTGTGGATGACGCCACCGAAGAGCTCGAAGTTGTAGCCCACCACCAAGATGGGCCCGATCACCAGGAAGGGGACCAGGGCCGGCCCCACCTGGACCACCCCGGCGATCCCGAGCGCCAGGCTGCCGGCCAGTCCCAGGACGGCTACGGCCACCAGGGCGCCGTTGGGTATCCGTGTGCGCAGGGGTCGCCCCTGCAGTTCGTCCAGGGCGTGAGCGGCCAGACCGACGGCGCAGAAGAACGCCAGCAAGGTGGCGGTCAGGCGGGTGAGGCTCACCACCGGGGCCAGACAGGCGCCGATGGTGACGTAGGCCAGGTGCCAGGCGGTGTAGGGCGGGTGGAGCAGTGTCCACCAGTCCCGCCAGCCCCCGGCGCGAGCGGCGTAGTAGGAGGGGCGGGGCTCGGGCGCCGGGCTGGCCGGCGTCGACGGCTCACCCACCGGCGCGGCGTCCCCACATGACCAGGCCCCCACCCAGGCTCATTCTCCGCACCCCCACGTCGACCAGGCCGGCCCGCTCCCACGCCTCAACGGTCCAGGCCACCGGGTAGCGCCGGTAGTGGCCCGAGATGTTGGGCCCGAGGAACCGACCGACCTCGAACCACTCCTTCCCACCGGTCAGCCAGCCGCCCGCCGGCAGGAGCAGCCTGGTGTACAGCCACCACCAGAATCGCCAGAACCGGCTCTCCGGTACGAGGAACTCCAGACTGGCCACCGGGCCCCCCGGCTTCACCATTCGGGCCAGTTCGACCAGGGTGGCTTGGGGGTCGTCGACGTAGCGCAGGAGATAGGTGAAGGTCAGGGCGTCGAAGGTCTCGTCAGCAAAGGGGGGCTGTTCGGCCCGCCCCGCCACCAGCTGGACCCGGTCGGCCGCGTGGCGATCGGCCACGTTGCGTTGCCCCTGACGCAGCATGTCGATGGTCAGGTCGAGGCCGACCACCCGGGCCGGACTGCGATCGGCCAGCTGGAGAGCCACACCGGCGGTTCCCGAGGCTACGTCCAGCACCAGGCCGGGCCGGTCCGGAATCACCCGGTCGACCATGGCCCGCCGCCACCGCCCGTTCTGGCCCATCGACAGCAGCTCGGCCAATCGGTCGTAGCGCTGCGGAAGCGGCGCGAAGAGTTGCTGGGCGAACCGGTTGCGTCTGTCTGAGGCCGGGATGTCCATGGCGCCTCCTGAGGTGCGAAGATCTCACCGTAGGCGGTCGCCGCCGGGAGGAGTGACGTGAGCTCGACGCGCTTCGACGTGCTGGTGGTCGGCGCCGGACCGGCCGGCAGCATCGCGGCTCTGGTTCTGGCCCGGGCCGGTGCCAGGGTGGCGCTGCTCGACAAGGCCCACTTTCCGAGGGACAAGGCCTGCGGGGATTTCATCGGACCCCGGGGGCTCCAGGTGTTGGCCGATCTGGGAGTGGACGAGCCACCCGGTTACGACGTGGGCGACATGGTGGTGGTGGGCCCGACCGGCCGACGGGTGGTCCTGCCCTGCTTCGACGGCATGTCGTATCCGGGCCGGGCCCGGGCCGTGACCCGGACCGTCTTCGATGACGCCCTCCGCACCGCGGCGCTCGAGAACGGAGCGGAACCCTTCGACGGGAGGGCCGACCGGCCCCTGGGCGGGGGTCCGACCCCCGACGGGTTCTCGGTCGGTCGGGCTGAGCTCCGGGCCGACTTCATCATCGGGGCCGACGGAGCCACCAGCCACGTGGCGGCCAGCTCGGGCCTGGTCGAGGAGGCCCGGGTGCTGTGGGGGTTCGCGGTGCGCTGCTATCTGGACCAGCACGTGGCGCTGCCGGCCATCACCTTGTGGGAGCGGACCCCGTGGCGGGCGTTCCCCGGCTACGGATGGATCTTCCCCGGACCCGACGGCGTGGCCAACGTGGGTGTGGGCATCGGGACCCTGGCCGACCGCCAGGCCGGCGCCGGCGCCGTCCGGGCGCTTCCCGCCTATCTGGAGCATCTGGTGGGGCTGGGCCTCCTCGACCGGGTGCCCGACTTCCCCCTGGCCCGCCGGGCCGGTGGGTGGCTCAAGATGGGGATGGTCGGGACCACGCCAGCTTCGGGAACAGTCCTGTTGGCCGGGGACGCCGCTGGACTGGTCAACCCGTTGCAGGGCGAGGGCATCGCCCAGGCCATGACCAGTGGCCGGGCCGCCGCCGGGGCCATCCTTCGTTCCCCGGGGCAGGCAGCCTCCCGTTACCGGGACCAACTGGCCCGGTCCCACCTTCCCTACCAGCGGGTCACCGCGGCGGGACATGCAGCCCTGGTGGGCCGGCCCCGCGCCGTCTCTGCCCTGGGCCGAGTGCTCACCGCCCCGGTGGTCGGCAGGGCCCTGGCCGGCGGATGGGGGATCTTCTGGAACGAGCTACTCGAAGGGGCAGCCCCGGGGGGTGCCCGGCGGGTGGCGTCCGGATCGATGCTGCTGGGCCGCGCCGCGGTCGCAGGCACTGAGGTGTCCCGTTGGTTTGCTGCCGCCTATCCCGACAGCTGAATCCTGAAGGTGCCGTACCCCCGACCTGCCGGCGCAACGGGATGGTCCGGGCCCGCCCGCCCCAGTGCCCGGTGGCCACTACCGCGCCCATGGCCAGCAGCGCCACGAGCAGATTGCCCGCTCCGGCCAGGCTGGCCGCCGCAGGTCGGTCGGTGACGATGGCCACTCCGGTCACGCCCACCAGGGCCACCGAGGACAGTGCCACGGGCGCCGCTCCCACCACCTGGAGGCGCCCACGTCGGAGGTGCCAGAGACCGGTGGTCACGGCGCAGGCCGCCAGAGCCGAAGGCATCGCCGAGGGGTGCCAGTTACCGGTGCTGATCACCTTCAGCCAGCAGTAGCCCTCCAGGACGGAGAGTGCCGCCACCAGCACGTAGGCCGGGGCCACGTAGCCCGGCACCGGCCCTGGCACCGAAATGCGGGCCTGGCCCCGCGCACGTTTGCGTTCGGGCACCTGTTCGACCGTCATCCGCCTGACCTGAGCCATGTGACCCTCACCATCCGCCTGGCCTGGGCGACGTCCGCATCACCGGACCAATCGCCAGCTGTTCTCAATCCGCCGACCCGAACAACCACCACTATCGCCGCTCGGCCGGGGTTATTGCAACTCGTAGTCGCAATAACGTACTCGCAACAATGCCGTTACAGACCGGCGGGCGGTGGATGTCAGGGCAGCCTGCATCCGAACCCGGCGGGCGGCGGACGCGCCACACTTGACGGGCAGCCCCCGACCCGACTCCCGAGGAGTAGCCATGGATCCGGATCCGATTTCCGCTTCCCACGTCGAACGGTCCGAATCGCTCGACGAGCGGACCGGTCTGGCCCGTGAGCGCACCCTTCTGGCCGACGATCGGACCCTGTTGGCCTGGTGCCGTACGGCGTTCGGCGCCTATGTCCTGGCTGTGGGCCTCGGGGGTGCGTCACTGGTCTCCAAGACGGCCTCGTCGGCCTACGGCGTGCTCGGTGTCATCTTTGCCCTGGTGGGCTGCCTGGCGGCCGGCCTGGGCACCTGGCAGTACCTGGTCATCCTGCAACGGGCGGACCCGGAGCGGCTCTTCGGCGCCCGGACCCGCCTGTCCGCCGGCTTCGGGGGGCTGATCGCCCTGCTCGGAGTGGCCATCGCCATTCTGATCCTCATCACCCGGTAGCCGGGTCCGGCGCCCGCCCTTCGGTCGCCCGGAATGGGGCGACGGCGGTCAGGACGCACCCGATCAATTCTGCGTGGGCTACGCCCCTGTGCGTGGGTCCCACTATCGTCTGTCCGGCATGGTTCTCTCTGACCGCTCTATACGTGAGGCGCTCGCCGCCGGCACCATCGTGATCGAGCCCTTCGACGACAGCTGTATTCAGCCCTCGTCGGTGGACCTCCACGTCGACCAGTACTTCCGGCTGTTCCGGAATCACACCAGTCGGGTGATCGACGTGCGCGAAGACCAAGAGGACCTGACCGAGCTGGTGGATATCGGCGAGGACCCCCTCATCCTCCACCCCGGCGAGTTCGTGCTGGGCTCCACCAAAGAGAAGGTCACGCTCCCCTCCGACCTGGTGGCCCGGCTCGAGGGCAAGTCCTCCCTCGGGCGCCTGGGGCTCCTGATCCACTCCACGGCCGGATTCGTCGACGCCGGGTGGGACGGCCATCTCACGTTGGAGCTCTCCAATGTGGCCAATCTCCCCATCACCGTCTATCCGGGCATGAAGATCGGCCAGATCAGCTTTCTGCAGATGACCACGGCGGCGGACAAGCCCTACGGCTCCGACGGCCTGAAGTCGAAGTACCAGGGGCAGTGGGGTCCCACGCCCAGCCGGTACGCCGACAACTTCCGCTCATGACCGGACTTCCCAGGTCGGACGGGCCTGACGAGCTTTGTTACTCTGTAGTAACCACCTAGGAGGAACGCAGTGCCCCTCAGACTCGCCGTAGGCCTCGGTATCACCGCGGTGATGTTCGCCATCGCCGGTCGCCGGTTCTTGTGGCTCTTTCGCCTGATCTCCGCAGGCCAACCGGCGGTGCCCAGCCGGTTCAAGGACGTGCCCAAGCGGATCAAGGCCGAGCTGGTCGAGGTGGGCGGACAGAAGAAGCTGTTGCAGTGGACCGTCCCGGGTCTGGCCCACGCCTTCACCTTCTGGGGCTTCACCATCCTCTTCCTGACCATCATCGAGGCCTACGGGTGCCTCTTCCAGCGCAACTTCCACATCCCCCTGATCGGCCACACCGCCTTCATCGGCTTCCTCGAGGACTTCTTCGCCGTGGCCGTCCTGATCTCCCTCTGCGTGTTCGTGGGGATCCGGGTCAAGAACTCGCCAAAGCGGGAGAACCGGCGCTCCCGCTTCTTCGGTTCGCACACCGGGGCGGCCTGGTTGGTGCTGGCCATGATCTCCGGGGTCATCATCACCCTCCTGCTGTACCGGGCGGCCCAGGTCAACACCGGCAACTTCCCCTACGGCTGGTGGGCCTTCGCCTCCCACGGCCTGGCCAACCTTCTCAAGCCCCTCGGCACCGGGGTCAACAGCGTGATCGAGACCGTGGCCCTGCTGGCCAACATCGCCATCATCACCGGCTTCTTGGTGTTCGTCTCCTACTCCAAGCACCTCCACATCTTCCTGGCCCCCATCAACGTGGCCACCTCACGCCGGCCCCGGGCCCTCGGGGCCCTGGCCTCGACCCCCGACATGTCCATGGAGGACGTGGGTGAGGATGACGAGGTGGTGTTCGGGGCCGGGAGGATCGAGGACTTCTCGTGGAAGCAGCTCCTCGACATGGCCACCTGCACCGAGTGCGGACGGTGCCAATCGCAGTGCCCGGCCTGGAATACCGGCAAGCCGCTCTCACCCAAGCTCTTGATCATGGACCTGCGCGACAACCTCTTCGCCTCGGCCGACCGGGTCATGGCGAAGAACCGGGCCGCCGGCGTCGAGGTGGAGAACCTGGTCCCGTCGATCATCGACCCCGACGTGCTGTGGTCCTGCACCACCTGCGGGGCCTGTGTCGAGCAGTGCCCGGTGGACATCGAGCACATCGACACCATCATCGACATGCGCCGCTACGAGGTGCTCATGGAGTCCAAGTTCCCCACCGAGGCCGGCCTCATGCTGCGGAACATCGAGAACCAGGGCGACCCCTGGGGCCTGGGCGGGTCGAAGCGGACCGACTGGATCGACGCCCTCGACTTCGAGGTGCCGGTGATCAAAGGCTCGATCCCCGACGACATCGAGTACCTGTACTGGGTGGGTTGTGCCGGCGCCCTCGACGAACGGGCCCGCAAAGGGGCCCAGGCCACGGCCCGCATGCTCCACCGGGCCGGGGTCACCTTCGGCATCCTCGGCCCCAAGGAGAGCTGTACCGGCGACCCGGCCCGACGGCTGGGCAACGAGTACCTCTATCAGGAGCAGGCCCGGGCCAACATCGAGACCCTGGAGGGCGCCGGGGTCAAGAAGGTCATCGCCACCTGCCCCCACTGCTTCAACTCATTGGCCAACGAGTACCCGTCACTGGGCGGCAACTTCGAGGTCATCCACCACAGCCAGCTGCTCGACCATCTGGTCACCGCCGGCCGTCTCACCCCGGGATCCGGGTACAAGGGCACCGTGACCTATCACGACCCGTGCTACCTGGGCCGCCACAACCGGGTCTTCGACGAGCCCCGGTCGGTCATCGACGCCATCCCCGGCGCCACCCAGGTCGAGATGAGGCGGTGCCGTGAGAAGGGCTTCTGCTGCGGTGCCGGTGGTGCCCGCATGTGGCTCGAGGAGAACATCGGCAAGCGGGTCAACATGGAGCGGACCGAGGAGGCCATCGGCACCGGGGCCGACGTGGTCTCGACCGCCTGCCCCTACTGCATGATCATGCTCGACGACGCCGTGCGGGCCAACGCCAAAGAGGACGACGTCCGGGTTCTCGACCTCTCCCAGCTCCTCGAGGAGTCCATGGGAGGCACCGAGCCGGTGTCGGTCGGCGCAGGAAGGGCTGACCCGAACGTCACCGCTCCCGAGGCGGGCGCCGAGGAGTAGTCGGTCTCAGTCGTAAGCCAGGGCGTCGGCCTCACGCAACCGGTTGGCCAGAGCGGCCAGCATCTTTCGGGCGATGGTGGGCACCGAGTCGAGCAGTCCGTTGAACTCGCGCTGGGACAGGACCAGCACGTCCATCTCGGTCTGGGACTCAACCGACGCCGAGCGCGGCCTCCGGTCCAGGAGGGCCAGCTCGCCGAAGTGGTCGTTGGGGCCGAGGGTGGCCACCTTCTTGCCGCTGCGGGTCACTGCGGCCGTCCCGCTCACAATGATGAAGAACTCGGTGCCGATCCGGCCCTCCTCCACCAGCAGCTTGCCGGCCGGAACGGTCAGTTCGTCGAGCGAGCCGCGGATCTTCTTCAGCTCGGACCCGCTGCAATTGGAGAACAGCCAGATGGACTTGAGTTCCAGCGCCTTGGAGATGGGGGACATGGCTTGGAGGCTAGCCCCCGGACCGTCCAAATGCTGGGGTTCGACGCTTCCGTCCCTACCCCGCTGGTACGCTCGCATCCGCCCCCAGGATCCATCCCGACCCGGGCCCATGGACATGGTGATCCCTGCCGATGACCCCACCTGAACCCCACGACGACGCCGGCTTGCAGACCCCCCTGTACGCCGGGGACGACGGGCCTGTCACGGCCCACCGGGGTGGCACCGTCGACGTGGACAAGCGGCGGGCGGGGCAGGTGGTGGTGGGCGTGTGCCTGGTGGCCCTGACGGTCACCGGAGCGGCCCTTCTGATCGCCGCCATCAACAACAACAGTCAGATAAACAGCCTCCGCCACAGCGGGGTCCCGGTCACCGTGTCGGTGACCAACTGCATGGGGCTGATGGGAGGGACCGGCCAGAGTTCCGCCGGCTATTCGTGCGACGGCACCTACTCGCTGGATGGCACGGTCTACCGCCAGGCCATACCGGGCCTGGCCTTCCACGCCACCGGGACCACCGTCCAGGGTGTGGCGGTGCCGGGTGATCCCAAGCTCTTGTCCACGCCCGGTCTGATCGCCCATCAGCACGCCTCGTGGACCCCCTTCATCATCCCCGGACTCCTGCTGCTGGTGGTGGTGGCGGTCCTGGTCACCGTGTATCTCCGCCGTTCGGGATCGCCGAGAGCACCAGCCCCCGATGGGGCCGCCGCCGTTGAGCCGAGGTAGCCTGCGCTATGCCCAGCCGCGATCCTGACGACGTCGGCGACGAGCCGGACACCAGTCGGTGGAAGCGCTTCACCGGCGCGGTGAGCAATTTCGCGTTGAAGCCGGCCGTCGCCGCGGAGAACGCCACCGGAGGCGATCGGCCGGTGGCGGACGAGCCCACCACGGTGGCCGAGATCGAAGCCGCCATCAAGCAGGCCAACGACAAGGAACGGATCATCGGTCTCATCGCCGCTCCGGTGGCCGCCGCCATCGTCTTCCTGGTGATGTCGAGCCTCGTCCACAACGACCCCAGTGCCCTGCTGGCCAACGGCGCGGTCAACCCGCACCACACCGACCCCAACGTGTACACCGAACTCGGACTGGTGACCCTGGCTTTGGCCCTGGTCATGCTGGGCGGGGCATGGTTCCGCAAGCGTCTGGTCATCGGCATCGCCTCGGCGCTGTACGGGCTGTCCTTCTTCAACCTGCACTACTGGGGCTTCGGTGTGCCCTACATCATGATCGGGGCCTGGTACATGGTTCGGGCCTACCGACTCTCGCAGAAGCTCAAATTGGCCAAGGCCGGTGATGCCCCCGACGCAGGACCGGGCGGGATCCGGGCTCAACCCAACAAGCGGTACACACCCCCGACCGCCCCGACCCGCCGGACCCCCAAAGCCAACCCGGCCAAGGGCACCGAAGCGGGCTGAGCCCCGCCCCTCCGACCGGCTGTACCGGTCGTCAGGCGGTCACATCCCGGCAGTGGCGAGGGCCTGGCCGAACTGTCGGCGGGGATCCGAGGCGGCACGACAGATGGGCCCGGCCATTTCGCCTCGCTAGCACCCATCGGGCGCCTTTTGCCCCTGTGAGCTGGATCTATCGATCAGTTCACACGTTCGTAACACCGCTGTGACGGTGCCGAAATCCCCACCAAGCATTGTTTGCGGCGGCAAGTCGAAACTGCTCGCCTTGCCCTTGACGCCCCGAGTCAGAAGCCCTCAGGACGTTGAGTAGAAGTTACCGAAGAGAGGAGCACTTAAACCGTGCTAGCCGCAGCAGTCTCATATGTCCCCTATCCCAGTTGGCTGAATCCGGGCGACAACACGTGGCAGATGACGGCCGCCACGTTCGTCGGTCTGATGAGCCTCCCGGGACTGGCGGTTCTCTATGCGTCGTTGGTCCCGAAAAAGTGGGCTGTGAACGTGCTGGCCATGATGTTCGCCGGCTTCTCGCTGGTGATGGTCTGCTGGTTCGTCTACGAGTACAAACTCGGCTTCGGGCCCAACTCGTTCGGGGGCGGCGTGAAGAACGGCGTCCAGACCCAGTTCGGCACAGGGAAGGGGTTGAGCTACTTCTTCGACAACTTGTGGGGCAAACCCGGGCCGATACTCAGTCCGCAGGGTGAACAGGGAATGGCCGTGTCCGCGGCCAACACCTCGGTACCCTTCCACTTCCCGACATCGACGCTGGCCTACTTCCAGTTGGTGTTCGCGGCCATCACCCCCCTGCTCTTCCTCGGTAGCGTGCTCGGCCGTATCAAGTTCAGCGCCTGGTGCCTGCTGGTGCCGCTGTGGTCCACCTTCGTGTACTCGATCGACGCCTTCCTGCTCTGGGGTGGCGGCTACTTCGCCCAGGAGGGTGCGCTCGACTATTCGGGTGGATACGTGATCCACATGTCCGCCGGTGTGTCTGGCTTCGTGGCGGCGTGGGTACTCGGGCCCAGACTCCTACGAGACCGACAACACTTCCTGCCCAACAACCTGGTGATGGCCGCTGTCGGGGCCGGGATCCTGTGGCTGGGATGGAACGGCTTCAACGGTGGTGACCCGTACTACGCCGGCACCGACGCCTCCGCAGCTGTGGTCAACACCAACCTGGCCACGGCGGCCGGACTGCTGACCTGGGTGGCCCTGGATGCCTGGCTCTCCAAGGAGAAGAAGCCCACCTTCCTCGGCGCCGTGAACGGCATGATCTGCGGCCTGGTCGGCATCACACCCTGCGCCGGTTGGGTCAATGGGCAGGGCGCCATCTACGTCGGCGTCATCTGCTGTGCCATCGTCTGGGTGGCCTGGAACTTCCTCTCCAAGGTCCGTCCGTTCTCGAAGGTGGACGACGCCCTCGGGGTCATCTACACCCACGGCATCGCCGGCTTCTTCGGTGGCCTGCTCCTCGGGATATTCGGAGATCCGAGCAACATCTCGGTCGGTTGCGGTCATCTCGATGCCTCCAACCAGGTCATCGCCACCACGACCGCCCAATACAACACAGCTGCGGGCAAATGCGTGCCGTTTGGGGTGAACGGGCTGGTCTACACGGGCTCGGCCCACCAGCTCTGGGAACAGTTCCGGGCTGCCATCTGGGTCATCTGTTGGTCCGCAGTGGTCACCTTCATCATCATGCAGCTGATCAAGCTGGTACTCCGAGGCGCTCGCTACAAGGACGAGATCCTCGAGGTCGGCGACCTGGCCATCCACGGCGAGGAGGCCTTCCCCGAGGAGACCTTCGCCGAGCGGGTCGGGGCCATGTCCATGGCTGGTGACGAGCCCCGGGGCGGTGGAGGCGGTGGTGGTGAGTTGACCATCTCGGACCGTGTGGACGACGCCTTGAGCAGTAAACCCAACGACCTGCCACCGCCCGATACGGTCAGCCTCTAACTCGACCACTACGAATCTAAGGAGAGATCGCCATGAAATTAGTCGTAGCGGTAGTGAAGCCGTTCAAGCTCGATGATGTGAAGGAGGGCCTCAAGACCCTGGGTGTACATGGCCTCACGCTGACCGAGGCCCAGGGCTTCGGTCGGCAGAGGGGCCACACCGAGGTCTACCGGGGTGCGGAGTACGAGGTCGAGTTCGTGCCGAAGATCCGGCTCGAAGTCCTCGTGGACGACGCCCAGGTGGACGAAGTGACCTCGACCATCGTCGACACTGCGGGAACCGGAAAGATCGGTGACGGCAAAGTCTGGGTCCTCCCCGTTGAGGAAGTCATCAGGGTCCGGACCGGAGAGCGTGGGTCGGAGGCTCTCTGACCACCGTCCGTCGCCAACGTCAAGGTGTCGTTTGTGGGGACAGACGTACCTGAATGCCAGAAGGCCGGCTCGAAAGAGCCGGCCTTCTGCTGTCTCCGGGGTCGGCCGGGGTGGGCTCAGCCGGCCTGGCGGCTGACAGCTGCGGCGGCCCGGCGGGCCAGTTCGGGATCACCGAGGTACTCGGCGGACACCACGGCCAGATCGTCATCCAGCACATAGCGGAACGGGATGCCGGTGGGGATCTCGAGCTTGACGATCTCGTCGTCGGAGGTACCGTCGATGTGCTTGCGCAGGGCCCGCAGGCTGTTGCCGTGGGCCACCACCAGCACCGCCCCGCCTCTGGGCCCCTCGGACAACAGGTCCGGCACGATGGAATCTTCCCAGTAGGGCAGGACCCGGGTCACCACATCGGCCAGGCACTCGGTGGCGGGAAGAACCTCGGCGGGAACGTCCCGGTATCGGGGATCACCGGCTGATGCGTACTGGCTGCCCGGTTCCAGGGGCGGCGGTGGGGTGGCATACCCCCTCCGCCAGGCGTCGACCTGCTCCTTCCCGTGCTCGGCGGTGGTCTCCTTCTTGTTCTTCCCCTGGAGGGCCCCGTAGTGACGCTCGTTGAGCCGCCAGTGCCGACGGACCGGCAGCCACGGCCGGCCGGCCGCTTCGAGGGCCAACTCCGCGGTGCGGATGGCCCGGGTGAGCAGCGAGGTATGGAGGACCCGCAGGTCAAGGCCGGCCTCGGCCGCCAGGAGGCGTCCGGCCTGGTCCGCCTCCGCCTGACCGAGCTCGGTCAGGTCGACGTCCACCCACCCGGTGAACAGGTTTTCGGCGTTCCACTGCGACTGGCCGTGGCGGAGAAGTACCAGCTGAGGCATGGTTTGAGCGTAACCCGTCCGGCCACCATGGGATTCTCCCGCTCGCATGGGCCTCTCCGGCTCCCTCGGGCTCCGACGGGCCCTCCCAGGGCCCTCCTGAGACGTCGACGGGCTCTCCCACCCACTCCCGGAGCCGCCATCGCCGAAATCTCATCGGCTCTGATCAGGACTTTCTCTCGAATTCGGATTCCTTAGAGAAAAGTTATACATATCACACTCAACTTTGGTATAGTTCTCTAAGTAAGAAAAAGGGGTCTGTTGGGAAAAGCCTGGGGATCAGGCCGGAACTGGACCTCGAATGTGAAGGACCGAAGAGATCTCGACTCAGAGGATTTCAAGACAGAGAGTGCCCGGACGGGCAAGTGAGCAGGAGGAAGCTAGATGGCCAAGGCCGTAGGAATCGATCTCGGGACCACCAACTCGGTGGTATCCGTGCTGGAGGCCGGCGAGCCGGTCGTCATACCCAATGCCGAAGGAGGCCGGACCACACCGTCGGTGGTGGGATTCGCCAAGTCCGGTGAAGTGCTGGTGGGAGAGGTGGCCAAGCGCCAGGCCATCACCAACCCCGATCGGACCATCCGTTCGGTCAAGCGTCACATGGGAACGTCGTGGACCATCGACATCGATGGCAAGGCGTTCACCGCGCAGGAGATCTCGGCGCGGCATCCTGGGCAAGCTCAAGAGGGACGCCGAGGCCTTCCTCGGTGACACGGTGAACCAGGCGGTGATCACCGTGCCGGCGTACTTCGACGACGCCCAGCGCACCGCCACCAAGGAGGCGGGCGCCATCGCCGGCCTCGAGGTGCTCCGCATCATCAACGAGCCGACTGCGGCCGCTCTGGCCTACGGCTTGGACAAGGAAGGCGCCGACCAGACGGTTCTGGTGTTCGACCTCGGTGGTGGGACCTTCGACGTCTCCCTCCTCGACATCGGTGACGGGGTGTTCGAGGTCAAGTCGACCGCGGGGAACTCCAAGCTCGGTGGCGACGACTGGGACCAGCGCATCATCGACTGGTTGGTCAAGACGTTCAAGGACACCGAGGGCGTTGACCTGTCCACCGACAAGATGGCCACCCAGCGTCTGCAGGAAGCCGCGGAGAAGGCCAAGATCGAGCTGTCCTCGCTACAGGAGACCCAGATCAACCTGCCCTTCATCACCGCCACGTCGGAGGGCCCCAAGCACCTCGACGTGAAGCTGACCCGGGCCACGTTCAACGAGTTGACCGCGGACCTGGTGGAGGCGTGCAAGGGCCCGTTCGATCAGGCCATCGCCGACTCCGGACTGTCCAAGGGCGACATCGACCATGTCGTGCTGGTGGGTGGGTCCACCCGGATCCCCGCCGTCCAGGAGCTGGTCCAGCAGATGACCGGCAAAGAGGCCCACAAGGGTGTCAATCCCGACGAGGTGGTGGCCATCGGTGCCGCCGTGCAGGCCGGAGTGTTGAAGGGTGAGGTCAAAGACGTCCTCCTCCTCGACGTGACGCCGCTCTCGCTGGGCATCGAGACCAAGGGCAGTGTGATGCACCGTCTCATCGAGCGGAACACCACCATCCCCACCAAGCGCAGCGAGGTCTTCACCACCGCTGATGACAACCAGCCCTCCGTCGAGGTCCACGTGCTCCAAGGTGAGCGCGAGATGGCCATGTACAACAAGACGCTGGGCAAGTTCCAACTGGTGGACCTGCCCCCGGCTCCCCGGGGCGTGCCGCAGATCGAGGTCACCTTCGACATCGACGCCAACGGCATCGTCCACGTGTCAGCCAAGGACCGGGCCACCGGCAAGGAGCAGTCCATGACCATCACCGGTCAGTCGTCGCTGGCCAAGGACGACATCGAGCGCATGGTCAAGGACGCCGAGGCCCACGCCGAGGACGATCGCCGTCGCAAGGAGGAGGCCGAGGTGCGTAACAACGCCGACACCCTCGTCTACCAGACGGAGAAGCTGTTGAAGGACCAGGGCGAGAAGTTCCAGGGTGACGAGAAGGAGAAGGTCGAGGCGGCCCTGGGCTCGCTCAAGGAGGCCCTGGCCGGCTCGGACGTGGAAGTCATCAAGACGTCCACCGAGACCCTGCTGACCGCCAGTCAGTCCTTCAGCCAGCGCTTGTACGAGGAAGCCTCCAAGGCCGACGCCGCCACCCCGGGTGGAGGACAGGTCAACGAGGACGAGTCTTCGGACGACGAGGTCGTGGACGCCGAGATCGTCGACGACAAGAGCTGATTGTCGATGACCGACAGATTCGGATTCGGGTCAGGTCATGACGCAGAGGAGCAGGAGTCGGAGGTCGATGTGATCTCCGACTCCGGCTTCGACGCCACGGACACCGGTGGCGGTCCCGAGGAGCCTGACGTGGTGTACGCGGAGATCGTCGATGACGACGAAGCCACCGGTGTCATCAGTGGTGAAGCCTCCGGGCTCTCGGAGGTGACCGATCTGCGGGCCCAGCGGGACGAGTACCTCGACTCGCTGCGTCGCCTGCAGGCCGACTTCGAGAACTACAAGAAGCGGGTGGCCAAGCAGCAGAGCGACCAGGTGGCCCGGGCGGCCCTCTCGTTGGTGGAGAAGCTGCTCCCGGTGCTGGACACCCTCGATCTGGCCACCTCCCATATCGGAGACGCCGGGTCGGCCGATGGCCGGGCCCTGGTAGCGGCCTCCGGCCAATTGCGCGACGTCCTGGCCAAGGAGGGTCTCGAGCGCATCGACCCCATCGGCGAGGAGTTCGACCCCAACGCCCACGAGGCGGTGGGCCAGGTTCCCGCCGAAGCAGACAGTGCGGCGGCGGCCGGAGGAGCAGTTCCATCCCGGGAGGTGCGTCCGGTGAGCCGGTGGTGGCCGAGGTCATGCGCCCGGGGTACCGCTGGCGTGGCGCCGTCGTGCGCCCGGCCATGGTCACGGTGCGGGGATAGCGGGGAACGCGGGATCGACAGGATAGAGACGGGGATAGAGGGAGTCAGGTAGAGACCAGGTGGCGCCGCAACGCGAATGGTTTGAGAAGGATTACTACAAGACGCTAGGCGTCTCCTCCACGGCCACGGCCAAGGAGGTCACCAGCGCGTACCGGAAGCTGGCCAAGCAACACCATCCGGACACCAATCCGGGCCACGAGGAGACCTTCAAGGAGATCAGCGCGGCCTACGACGTGCTGGGCGACGCCGAGCGGCGCAAGGAGTACGACGAGGTGCGGGCCATGGGGCCTGCGGCCGGTGGGTTCGGCGGTGGGTTCGGCGGCGGCGGGTTCCCCGGTGGGGGCGCGGGCAGCTACCGGGTCGAGGACATGGGCGACCTCGGCGACCTGTTCGGCGGATTGTTCGGCCGCGGCCGGCGGGGAGGCAGCACGGCGACCGGGCCCCAGCGGGGTGCCGACGTCGAGACCGAGTTGCATCTCTCCTTCGAGGACGCGGTCAGTGGGGCGACCACCTCGGTCAACCTGACCACCGACGTGCGCTGCCATACCTGTCACGGTTCGGGCGCCGCCCCCGGCACCCAGCCGGTCACCTGCCCCCGGTGCGGTGGCACGGGCACCCTCCAGGACAACCAGGGCCTGTTCTCCCTGAGCCAGATCTGTCCCCAGTGCGGCGGGCGGGGCACCGTGGTCACCACACCCTGCCCGACCTGCGCGGGCACCGGCGTGGAGCACCGGAACCGCACGGTCAAGGTGCGCATCCCTGCCGGGGTGGAGGACGGCCAGCGCATCAGGGTGAAGGGCAAGGGGGCCGCCGGTCAGGGCAACGCCCCCAGTGGCGATCTCTATGTGGTGGTCCGGGTGGACCGCCACGGGGTGTTCGGGCGCCGGGGCCGGAACCTGACCCTCACCGTTCCGGTCTCGTATCCCGAGGCCACCTTGGGCACATCGCTGACCGTTCCCACCCTCACCGATCCGGTGACCCTGCGGGTACCGGCCGGTACGCCGTCCGGACGGACCTTCCGGGTGAAGGGACGCGGGGTGCCCGCCGGCAAGAAGAGCACCACCGGTGACCTCCTGGTCACCGTAGAGGTGGCCGTTCCCGAAGAATTGAATGACGACCAGCGCGCCGCGGTAGAGGCACTGGCCAAGGTGGTCGAACCACCGGCGCGCCATGTACTTGGAGTGTGACATGAGCGACGATCCCCGATCCCGAGCCGTGTACGTCATCTCGGTGGCTGCCGAGCTGACCGGCGTGCATCCCCAGACCCTCAGGGTCTACGAGCGCAAGGGCCTGCTGGACCCGAGTCGCACCGATGGCGGCAGCCGTCGCTTCAGCGATCTGGACCTCGACCGGCTCCGCCACATCCAGAGCCTGACCAATGCCGGGCTCAACCTGGAGGGGGTGCGCCGGGTCATGGAGCTGGAGGCCGAGGTGGCCCGGCTCCGTCAAGAGTTGGTGGTGACCCGGGCCGAGGCCCGCGAGGCGGTGGACACCACCCACCGCCAGTACCGGCGCGAGCTGGTGCCGCTGTCGCAGACGTTGGTGCCGAGCCGGTTCAGCCGTCACGGCGGTCGGGGCATGGGACAGACCGGGGCGGGCAAGAGCGGCACCGGGGGGAGCGCCAAGGGAGGTAGTCGATGAGCATCAACCCCGACCGTTGGACCATCAAGACCCAAGAGGCGTTGTCCTCGGCCGTGGAGCGGGCCCGCGCCGCCAGTAACGCCGAGGTCACGCCGGAGCACCTGCTGGCCGCGGCGCTGGACCAGCCCGACGGCATTGCCGGGCCCGTCCTGACGCGGGTCGGCGTGGAGCCGGCCGTGGTGCGGGAGCGGATCGGCGCCGATCTCGCCCGGCTGCCCCAGGCCTTCGGCGGGCAAGAGCCCTCCATCAACCGCGAGCTGCGCGACGTGCTCACCGACGCCGACACCCAGCGGACCGACATGGGCGACGAGTACCTCTCGGTCGAGCACCTCTTGCTGGCCATGGCCGACCGGATCGGCGTGAGCCGCGACCAGCTGCTCGCAGCGCTGCGCGACGTGCGCGGCAGCCACCGGGTCACCTCGCAGAATCCCGAGGAGACCTTCCAGGCCCTCGAGCGGTTCGGGCGGGACCTCACCGCCCTGGCCCGCCAGGGCAAGATCGATCCGGTCATCGGCCGTGACGAGGAGATCCGGCGGGTCATCCAGGTGCTGTCCCGCCGCACCAAGAACAACCCGGTCCTCATCGGGGAGCCCGGCGTGGGCAAGACGGCCATCGTGGAGGGCCTGGCCCAGCGCATCGTGGAAGGCGACGTCCCCGAGGGCCTGAAGGGGAAGCGGGTCATCGGCCTGGACATGGGCTCGATGGTGGCCGGGGCCAAGTACCGGGGTGAGTTCGAGGAGCGGCTGAAGGCCGTCCTGAAGGAGATCACCGACGCCGAGGGTGAGGTCATCACCTTCATCGACGAGCTCCACACCATCGTGGGGGCCGGCGGTGGCGCCGAGGGCGCCATGGATGCCGGCAACATGATCAAGCCCATGCTGGCCCGCGGCGAGCTGCGCCTGATCGGTGCCACCACGCTCGACGAGTACCGGCAGTACATCGAGAAGGACGCCGCCCTCGAGCGCCGGTTCCAACAGGTCTTCGTGCCGCCCCCGTCGGTGGAGGACACCATCGCCATCCTGCGGGGCCTGAAGGAGCGGTACGAGGTCCACCACGGCGTCCGCATCCAAGACGCCGCCCTGGTGGCTGCGGCGGTCCTGTCCGACCGCTACGTGACCGGACGGTTCCTGCCCGACAAGGCCATCGACCTGATGGACGAGGCGGCCAGCCGCCTGCGCATCGAGATCGACTCCATGCCCACCGAGCTCGACGTGGTGACCCGGCGCCTGCGCCAGCTGGAGATCGAGCGGATGGCGCTGGCCAAAGAGACCGACTCGGCCTCGGCCGAGCGCCTGGCCCGGCTGGACGAGGAGATGGCCAACCTGTCCGAGGAGTCGGTGGCCATGACCGCCCACTGGCAGTCGGAGAAGGAGGCCATCAACACCATCCAGACCCTCAAGGGCGAGCTGGAGCAACAGCGGGGCGAGGCCGAGCGCCTGGCCCGCGACGGCAACCTGGCCCAGGCCTCGGAGATCACCTACGGACTGGTCCCCGAGCTCGAGGCTCAGATCGAAGCGGCCACCGAGGCCCTCAACGAGCTCCAGAGCAGCCAGCGGTTCCTGAAGGAAGAGGTGGACGCCGAGGACGTGGCCGAGGTGGTCAGCCGGGCCACCGGTGTCCCGGTGAGCCGCCTGCTCGAGGGCGAGGTCGAGAAGTTGATCCGGATGGAGGATGCCCTCCACGCCCGGGTGGTGGGCCAGGACCAGGCGGTCTCGGCGGTGGCCAACGCCATCCGGCGTAGCCGGGCCGGCCTGTCCGATCCCAACCGCCCCATCGGGTCGTTCCTCTTCATGGGGCCGACCGGGGTGGGCAAGACCGAGCTGGCCCGGGCCCTGGCCGAGTTCCTCTTCGACGACGCCCGGGCCATGGTCCGCATCGACATGAGCGAGTACATGGAACGTCACTCGGTGGCCCGGCTGGTCGGGGCGCCCCCCGGCTACGTGGGCTACGAGGAAGGGGGCCAGCTGACCGAGGCCGTGCGCCGCCGGCCTTACGCCGTGGTGCTCCTCGACGAGCTGGAGAAGGCCCACCCCGATGTGTTCAACGCCCTGCTCCAGCTACTGGAGGACGGTCGCCTCACCGACGGCCAGGGTCGCACGGTCGACTTCACCAACACCGTGCTGATCATGACCTCCAACCTGCCGGGCGAGCCCGCCGACTTCTTCAAACCGGAGTTCGTCAACCGCATCGATGAGATCGTCCGGTTCCACCCCCTGACCGAGGCGGACCTGACCCGCATCGTCTCCATCCAATTGGGGGGACTGCGGGGTCGGCTCACCGAGCGCCGCTTGTCCCTGGCGGTGACGCCGGAGGCCGAGCAGTGGCTGGCCCGGACGGGGTTCGACCCCGATTTCGGGGCCCGCCCCCTCCGCCGGCTCATCCAGCGCCAGGTCGAGGACCCGCTGGCCCTGGCCCTGCTGGAGGGGCGCTTCCCCGAGGGGTCGACGGTCACCGTGGACGTAAAGGATGGGTCCATCGTCTTGCTTTGAATCTCCTCAGAATCTCTCAAGGGGGGCCCGGGGTCACGCCGATGGCACCCACGGCTCCCTACAGTGGGAGTGGCGGCACGCTCGCTGCCGAATCGAGGAGGCAAACCACGTTGAAGTCGGTCGACACCGACGGGATCGAGACGCTGGTGGCCCGCGTGCGCGGGCGTATGGACCAGGGGAAGCTGTCCACCCTCCGGTGGGTGATCCGTCACCCTGGCCAGGCCCGCAGCCTCGTGCAGTGGCTCCGGAAGCTTCCGAGGACCACCATCGCCCCGTCCGACGACCCGGCCGGCGAGGTGCTCCGCAGGCGGTTCGGCGGCATCGGGCTGCTGGGGACCGGCCGGCATGCCCAGGCGGCGCTGGTACTGCCCCCCACCCCGGAGCAGTACTGGCGGGGGCCCAAGCGCAAGGTCTTTCGCAACAAGGTGGCCAGTGCCGGCCGGCACGGGATGGGCTGGAGGCCGCTGGCTCCCGAGGAGACCGCCGAGGTGTTGCAGGCCCTGTGCTACCAGATCGGTTGGGACCGGGACCCGCGCTCGGCCATGGAGGACGTGCTCGAGGTGCCTCTCGAATCGACCATGGCCTCGGCGGCGTTCGCCACCGACGGCCGGGCCCTCTCGGTGTGCCTGGCGGTGGCCAGTGGCGATGTGGCCCAGGTCCGGTGGGCCATGTCGGCGGAGCGGGGGCCGGCCCGCTGGGCCGCCTTTGCCGCCCTGCTGGACGAGGCCCGGGCCCGCGGCGTCACCACCATCCTGGTGGGCCCGATGATCGGGCGGGCGTCGGAGGACGAGTACTTCCAACGGAGGCTGGGCTTCGGGCCGAGCAACATCGTTGTGGCCCCCGCTCCGGCCCCGGCCCCGGCCGCCGCCGGTGGGTCGCTGCTGGTCCGCCAGCTGGTGGGGGCACGCCGGTAGCCGCACCGGCTGGGCCCGGGCCCCGGGGGCGCGGGGACCCCGGCCCGCCCGGCCCGCCGGCGGCCGGCGGCCTTCACGGGACGGGTGGCGTGCGGGCTACACTGGTGCGTAATCCGCTTTCCGCAACGGAGGAGTGACGCGTGCCGGCAACCGTCGTCGTCGGGACCCAGTGGGGTGATGAGGGCAAGGGCAAGCTCACCGATCTCCTGGCCAAGGAGATGGAGCTGGTCGTCCGGTATCAGGGCGGCCACAATGCCGGCCACACCATCGTGGTCGACGGTGAGACGTTCGCCCTGCAGCTCGTGCCCAGCGGTGTCCTCTACGACCACATCACCCCGATCATCGGCAACGGCGTGGTGGTGGACCCCACCGTCCTCCTGGCCGAGGTGGACACCCTCACCGCCAAGGGCATCGACACCTCGAAGCTGTTGGTCAGCGGCAACGCCCACCTGATCATGCCGTACCACCACGAGCTGGACCGCCTGACCGAGCGGTACCTGGGCAAGAACAAACTGGGCACCACCAAGCGGGGGATCGGCCCGGCCTACGCCGACAAGTCCTCCCGGGTCGGACTGCGGGTCCAGGATCTGCAGGACCCCAAGATCTTCCGTCAGAAGCTGGAAGTGGTGCTGAAGGAGAAGAACGCCGTCCTGGCCAAGGTGTACAACCGCCTGCCCCTGTCGGCCGACGAGATCTGCGCCCACTACCTCGACGAGTTGGCCCCCCGGGTGGCCCCCATGGTGGCCGACACCGTCGGCCTGCTCCACGAGGCCCTGGAGCGCGGGGCCCACGTGCTGCTCGAAGGGGCCCAGGCCACCTTCCTCGACCTCGACCACGGGACCTATCCCTTTGTGACGTCGTCCAATCCGGTGGCCGGTGGGGCCTGCACCGGTGCGGGGATCGGTCCCCGCTACATCGACGAGGTCATCGGGATCGCCAAGGCCTATGTGACCCGGGTGGGGAGTGGCCCGTTCCCCACCGAACTGGTCGACGAGACCGGCGACATCCTGGTCGATCGGGGCCACGAGTACGGGGTCAACACCGGGCGCCGTCGCCGACCGGGTTGGTTCGACGCCGTGATGATGCGCCAGGCGGTGCGGATCAACTCGCTGTCCGAGGTGGCCCTGACCAAGCTCGACGTGCTCGACACCTTCGACACCGTGAAGGTGTGCGTGGCCTACGAGGCCGACGGGGAGCGCTTCACCCACCCGCCCTATCACCAGTCCGTCTTCCACCAGGTCCGTCCGGTGTACGAGGAGCTGCCCGGTTGGAAGACCGATATCTCCGGGGCCACCGAGATCGCCGACCTGCCCCAGGCCGCCCGGGACTACGTCGGCTTCCTGGCCGAGCAGATCGGCACGCCGGTCCGCCTGGTCGGCGTGGGTCCCGGCCGCGACCAGTTCGTCCGCTTCGCCGCATGACCGGACGGCCCCAGACCCCACCCATCGGTTCCTCCGGCATCAACACCGTCTGCGTGGTCGGCTCGGGCGGGCGCGAGCACGCCCTGGCGGTGGTGCTCGGGCGCACCGCCGACGTGGTGGTCACCCCGGGCAATCCCGGCATCACCGGCACCACCGCCGAAGGCCACACCATCACCAGTGTCGCCGCTCCCCCCGAGGAGATCGACGCCGACCTGTTCGTCATCGGGCCGGAGGCCCCGTTGGTCGACGGGCTGGCCGACCGGCTCCGCGCCGCCGGTCGTCTGGTGTTCGGACCCGGTGCCGACGGGGCCCGACTGGAGGGATCCAAGGCCTTCATGAAAGAGATGCTGGCCGAGGCCGGCGTGCCGACCGCCCGCTTCGGGGTGTTCACCGATCCGGTGGCGGCCAAGGCTTACCTGGCCACGCTGCCCGGGCCGTGGGTGATCAAGACCGACGGCCTGGCCGCCGGCAAGGGCGTGCTGGTGACCGACTCACGGGCCGAAGCGGAGTCCGACATCGACGCCAAGCTGTCCGGGGACGCCTTCGGGGAGGCCGGCCGACAGGTGGTGGTGGAAGAGGGCCTGACCGGGCCGGAGTGCTCCTTGTTGGTGTTGTGCGACGGGGAGCGGTTGGCGGCCCTGGCTCCGGCCCAGGACTTCAAGCGGCTGGCCGACCTCGACCGGGGCCCCAACACCGGTGGCATGGGCGCCTACTCACCGGTCGGCTTCGTGGACCCGCCCATGGTCGACCGTCTGGTCGACGAAGCGGTGGCCCCACTGGTGGCGGCCCTGCGGGCCCGGGGCATCGACTACCGGGGCGTGCTCTACGCCGGGCTCATGCTCACCCCCGACGGTCCGAAGGTGCTCGAGTTCAACGTGCGGTTCGGGGACCCCGAGGCCCAGGTGGTCCTGCCCCGCCTGGAGGGCGACCTGACCGGTCTGCTGGCCGAAGTGGCCGAAGGTTCGCTGACCACGGTGCCCCGGTTCCTCCCCGGTGCCGCGGTGTGCGTGGTGCTGGCCTCCGAGGGCTATCCCGAGTCGCCGAGGACCGGGGATGAGATCGCCGGCCTCGACCGGGCCGGTGCCATGGAGGGAACCACGGTGTTCCATGCCGGAACCGCGGCCGGACCCGGCTCTGACGCCGGACACGCGGGCCGACCTGCCGTGGTCACCGCCGGGGGCCGGGTCTTGGGCGTCACCGCGCTGGCCGGCTCGGTGGCCGAGGCCCGGGAGCGCGCCTACCGAGGGGTGGCGGCCATCTCGTGGCCGGGAGTGCAGGTCCGTACCGACATCGCCGAGGTCGCCGCGGCGGGACCTGACGCCGACCGCGGACCGGGCACCGACGACGGACCAGTGACCGGTACCCAGGCCGGTACCCAGACCCGCTCCGTTACCGGAGTCCAGTCCGGCTCCCGCTCGGGTTCTGTGGACCGCACCGTGCCGCAGGCCGTGGAGGTGGCGCCGTGATTCCCCGGTACGCACCCAAGGACATGGCCGCACTGTTCTCCGACGAGGCCCGGTTCGCCATGTGGCTGCGGGTCGAGCTGCTGGCCACCGAGGGGTGGGCCGAGGTCGGGGATGTGCCGGCCGAGGCCGCTGAGGCCTGCCGGGACCGGGCCCCGGTGGTCGACGCCGCCTTCGTCGACGCCGTCGACCGGCGTGAGCAGGTGACCGACCACGACGTGGCCGCCTTCGTCGACGTGGTGCAGGAGGCCATCGGCCAGCCCGAGGGCTCCTGGATCCACTACGGCCTCACGTCCTCGGACGTGGTGGACACCGCCCTGTGCGCCACCCTGACCCACGCCGCCGACCTGCTCATCGTGGGCTGCTCCGAACTGGTGCAGGCCCTGAAGCACCGGGCCGTCGAGTGCATCGACATGCCGGTAACCGGTCGGACCCACGGGATGCACGCCGAGCCGACCACCTTCGGGGCCAAGTTCTCGTTGTGGGCCCTCCAGGCGGGGCGGGATCTCCAACGGTTGCAGAGCGCCCGCAACCGGGTGGCCGTCGGCAAGCTGTCCGGAGCGGTGGGCACGTACTCCAACATCGATCCCCGGGTCGAGGACCACGTCTGCCGGGCCCTGGGGCTGACGCCGACTCCGGCTACCCAGGTGGTGGCCCGCGACCGCCACGCCGAGTTCCTGTGGGCCTGTGCCTCGGTGGGGGCCACCATCGAGCTCATCGCCACCGAGGTCCGCCACATGGCCCGCAGCGAGCTCGGTGAGGTCGAAGAGCCGTTCAAGCCGGGCCAGAAGGGCAGCTCGGCCATGCCCCACAAGCGCAACCCCATCCTCTCGGAGCGGTTGTGCGGCTTGGCCCGGGTGCTGCGGGGCTATCTCTCGGCCGGCATCGAGGACGTGGCCCTGTGGCACGAACGGGACATCTCGCACAGCTCGGTCGAGCGGGTGGTGCTGCCCGACGCCAGCATGCTCACGCTCTACATGTTGCGCAAGGCCACCGGGCTGGTGGAGGGACTGGTGATCCACCCGGAACGGGCCCTCCTCACGCTGACCGAAGGGAGCTACGGCCTGGTCTTCAGCCAGAGTGTCCTGCTGGCCCTGGTGAGCGGAGGGCTGAGCCGCGACGCCGCCTATCGCATCGTGCAGCGGGACGCCCGGGCGGCCTGGGCCGAGGGCCGACCGTTCCGCCACGTGCTCGACGAGGATCCCGAGGTGACGCTGTCCACCGGGCAGCTGGACGACGCCTTCGACCTGTCCCGTACCCTGCGCCATGTCCACCGGTTCACCACTGCCCTCGAGGAGCTTGACCCATGACCGTCTCATCGACCGCTGAACCGTTGGCTTTGCTCCAGTCCGGGAAGGTCCGGGAGCTCTACGACGCCGGGCCGGACCGCCTGTTGATGGTGGCCTCCGACCGGATCTCGGCCTTCGACGTGATCATGGCCGAGCCCATACCCGACAAGGGCCGGGTGCTGACGGCCATGACCGCCTACTGGTTGGAGGAGCTGGCCGACCTGGCTCCCAACCACCTCATCAGCGCCGACACCGCCGACTTCCCCGACCGGGCGGCGGCCCTGCCCGGCGGACTGGCCGGGTTGGCCGGCCGCTCCATGCTGGTCCACCGGGCCGACATGCTCGACATCGAGTGCATCGTCCGCGGCTACCTGGCCGGCTCGGCCTACAAGGAGTACGAGCGGACCGGGACCGTCCACGGCATGCCCATGCCGGCCGGCCTCCGTCACGCCGATCGGCTGCCCGAGCCCATCTTCACCCCGTCCACCAAGGCCGCCGAGGGTCACGACCTCAACGTCGGGATGGCCGAGGCCATCGACCTGGTGGGTAAGGAGTCGGCCGAGGCCGCCTCGGAGCTGTGCCTGGCCGCCTACTCGCGGGCCGCAGCCCGGGCCGAGGAGCAGGGCATCGTCATCTGCGACACCAAGTTCGAGTTGGGATACATCGACGGCAAGCTGTCACTGTGCGACGAGGTGCTGACTCCGGACTCCAGCCGGTTCTGGCCGGCCGACAACTGTGCTCCCGGGACCAACCCCCCCTCGTTCGACAAGCAGCCGCTGCGGGACTGGCTGGAGGGCCAGCCCTGGGACAAGCGGCCACCCCCGCCGGCCCTGCCCGGAGAGATCGTGACGGCCACCTCCGACCGGTACATCGAGTCGTACGAACGGGTCTGTGGCCGCCGGTTGGCCGACTGGTACGGTTCCCGATAGTGGGCTCGGAGGAACAGTTCTCGGTGCTGGTGGAGGTCCGACCGCGGGAGGGGATCGCCGACCCCGAGGGTGCCACCATCGAACGGGCACTACCGGCCCTGGGCCTGGACGGGGTCTCCGGCATGCGGGCCGGCAAGGCCTTCCGCTTCGACATCGCCGCCGCCGACGCCGCCGACGCCCTGGCCCGGGCCACCGTGGTGGCCGACCGGGTGCTGGCCAATCCGGTGATCGAGGAGTCGACGGTGACCGTGGCCGGGACCCGTGGAGACGGTGGAGCCGGTGCCGGGGCGGTGAGCTGAGTGTCAGCCCGTATCGGGGTGGTCAACTTTCCGGGGACCAACTGCGAGCACGATGCCGTCCTGGCCCTCCGCAGGCTCGGGGCCTCCGCCGATCTGGTGTGGCACGGGGATGCCACCGTGGCCGGCTACGACGCCCTGGTCCTGCCCGGCGGTTTCGCCCACGGTGACTACCTCCGCCCCGGGGCCATCGCCCGGTTCTCCCCGGTGATGGGGGCGGTGGGACGCTTCGCCGCCGAGGGCGGCCCGGTGGTGGGGATCTGCAATGGGTTTCAGGTGCTGACCGAGGCCGGCCTGCTGCCCGGCGCCCTCCAGAAGAACCGGGGACTGCGCTTCCTCTGCACCACCGTGGAGGTCCGGGTGGACTCCTCGGACTCCGCGCTGACCACCGGGGTTCCGGTGGGCACGGTGCTCCGCATCCCCATCAACCACTTCGAGGGCAACTTCACCTGCGACGCCGACACCGAGGCCATGCTCCGGGGCGAGGACCGGGTGGTGCTCCGCTATACCGACAATCCCAACGGATCAGTCGACGATATCGCCGGCATCTGCAATGAGGGCCGCAATGTGGTCGGTCTGATGCCCCACCCCGAACGGGCCTCCGATCCCCTGCTGGGCTCGGTCGACGGCCTGGTTCTCCTCGAGGCGCTGCTGAGAGCGGCGGGGATGGCCACTGGGGCGACGGCTGCTGCCGGCGCCACCAGCTCGGTGGCCGTCGGCGCCTGAGCTCAGCTGCGGGTGCGGGGGATCTTGGCCTGCTGTAACACCGAAGCACTGACTCCGACCGTCCGCCAGGCCGAATAAGAGATCCCCTTGCGCTCGCCGTAGACCCGGGCCACCTTTATGAAGGCCTTTTCGAGCGTGGCCATGTCAACGGTGTCTCCGCTGTGGGACAGTTCCGCTTCGAGTCGCTGCTTCTCTTCGATCAAATGGAGCCGGGTCAATGGCTCGGCTGCCGCCAGTGTGGAATCGATGGTGGCCAGCCGGCGCCGGATGGAATCCGGGGTCCGCTTTCTGCCCCGCCGGGGCTTGGTGGACTCCAAGGCCTCAAGGTATTGGCGCACGACGCGCCCCTCTTCACGGCCTTTGGCCAATGCCGCCTTGTGGGTGTCGGACATGGGAGTTTTTTTGCGGGATTTCGTCGAAGTGGTGGCTGCCATACGGTGAGCATCCCAGACGAATCCATAGATGGCAAATGGGTTCAATGACTCTGAGGTACAGATGAATGACCCGGCGGTGGACACCTGGTTCAACGCTCTGGCGGTTGGAGCTATAGCGGGTATCAGCCGGGCGGCGATTTCGGTGATGCATGGACGGCATCGGAAGTTCTTTCAATGGCCTTTGGAGTCGTTTCAACCGGGATAGTGCCAATCCCGGCGGGGCCATTGCCAGGCCATCCGCACCGTTTCGGCAGGCCATGGCCTGAGTAGGAGCGGACCATCGGAGTGGGAGTGGGCGGTCGAAGGGCAAATGGCTGACCGTCCACCGACCGTGGGCGCCGAAGGGTCGCCGCGCCGGCTGGTGATCCCGGGGCGTGGCACCGACCGGTGGGGCCTCATGGCACCGAAGGGCCGGCAGGTACGCTCCGGTCATGGACTCGGATGACCAGGTGAGCCGGCCGCAACCGAATGGAGATGGTCGTCGGGGCGCCGACGATCCCTCCGGAGTCGAGCCGTCCGGCCAACCGCTTCACCGGGCCCTGGGCCTGACCGACGGCGAGCGTGACGAGGTGGAGGCGGTCCTGCGCCGGCCGCCCAACCATCTGGAGCTGGCCCTGTTCGCGGTGATGTGGAGCGAGCACTGCTCCTACAAGTCGTCCCGGGTCCACCTCAAGCGGCTGCCCACCGAGGCGCCCCACGTGCTGGTCGGTCCGGGGGAGAACGCCGGGGTCATCGATGCCGGTGACGGGATCGCCGTGGCCATCCGCATCGAGAGTCACAACCACCCCTCGGCCATCGAGCCCTACCAGGGCGCCGCCACCGGGGTCGGCGGCATCCTGCGGGACATCTTCACCATGGGGGCCCGTCCCATCGCCGTCATGGACCCCCTGTTCTTCGGCGACCCCGACCAGGCCCGTCAGCAGTGGCTCATCGAGGGGGTGGTGGCGGGGATCTCCGGCTACGGGAACTCCGTCGGGGTGCCCACGGTCGGGGGTGAGCTCACCTTCAACCGTTGTTACGCCCAGAACCCACTGGTCAACGTGCTGTGCATGGGGGTGCTGCCCACCGACCGGCTGGTGCTGGGCCAGGCTTCGGGGGTGGGGAACCTGGCGGTGCTGCTGGGCTCGTCCACCGGTCGTGACGGGATCGGCGGGGTCAGTGTGCTGGCCTCGGCCGGGTTCGGCGGCGGCAGTGGTGACGGGAGCGCCGACGGTGAGAGCGCCGACGAGGAGGCCGCCAAGCGGCCCAGCGTCCAGGTCGGTGACCCCTATGAGGAGAAGCGCCTGATCGAGGCGTGCCTCGAACTGCTCGACGCCGGGCTGGTGGTGGGCATCCAGGACCTGGGTGGGGCCGGGCTGGTGTGTGCCACCAGCGAGACGGCGGCCCGGGGCGGGGTGGGGATGGACGTCGACGTGTCGGCGGTGCCCCGGCGCGAACCGGGGATGGCCCCCTACGAGGTGATGACCTCGGAGAGCCAGGAGCGGATGCTGGCCATCGTGACTCCCGAGGACCTGGCCCGGGTGGAGGAGGTCTGCCGGAGGTGGGAGGTGCGGTCGGCCGTGGTCGGGCGGGTCACCGAGCCTCCCAACGGAGACAACGGGCGACTGCGGATTCTGGACGGATTCGACGGTGAGGTGCTCGGCGACGTCCCGGCGGTGGCCCTCAGTGAGGATGCCCCGCTCTACCACCGGCCCATGCTCCAGCCTCCCGATCATGAGGCCCGGGCCGCCGACGATCCCGGGTCGCTGCCCCCCGGTGACTGCGGGGCGGACCTCGTGGCCATGCTGTCGGATCCGTCGTGGGTGTACCGCCAGTACGACCACCAACTCTTCCTCAACACCGTGGACGGCCCCGGGGGGGATGCCGCCGTGCTCCGGCTGGCCGCCCCGGGCCTACCTCTGTCGGAGAAGGGCCTGGCCCTCACCACCGACTCCAACCCCACCTGGTGCTCGATCGATCCCCGGGCCGGCACCGCGGCCACCGTGGCCGAGGGGGCCCTCAACGTGGCCTGTGCCGGGGCCCGGCCCATGGCCGTGGTCAACTGCCTCAACTTCGGCAACCCCGAACATCCCGAGGTCATGTGGCAGCTGTCCGAGGCCGTGGACGGAATGAGCGAGGCCTGCACCGCCCTCGGGCTCCCGGTCATCGGGGGCAACGTGAGCCTGTACAACGAGAGCTACGGCACCGACATCGATCCCACGCCGGTGATCGGCACCCTCGGGTTGATCGACCGCTTGGCCGCCCCGCCCCCCGGGGTGAAGCTGGTCGAGGGCGCGGCGCTGGTGCTCCTCGACGCCAGCGTGGGCGCCACCGCCGGGCGGAGTACTCCTCCCTCGTTGGCCGGATCACGTTGGGCGGTGGACCTCCACGACCACCGCAACGGCACCCTCCCCCAGCTGGATCTGGTCGGTCATCGCCGACTGGTGGAGTTCGTGAGCGAGCTGGTGGCCGAAGCGGTGGCCGACGGGGGCGGCGACGGCAGCGGGGAAGGGCCGGTGGTCTCGGGGATCCACGACGTCTCCGGAGGAGGGTTGGGCGTGGCCCTGGCCGAGCTGGCCGTCCGTTCCGGGATCGGCCTCCGGGTGGCGGGTGTGGCCGACCACCACGAGCTGTTCACGGAGGCACCGTCCCGGGTGGTGGTCTGCACCACCCGCCGGAACGAGTTGATCTCGCGGGCGGCAGAGGCCGGGGTGGCCTTCCGGGTGCTCGGCACGGCCGGCGGGGACCGGTTGGCGGTGGAGGGCCTGGTCGATCTGGACCTCGCCGAGGTCACGGCGGCGTGGCGTGACTGCCTGCCCTCACGGCTGGACGAGGTGGCCCCGGTCCCCGTGTCCTGATCAGAGGACCGGCTACATCGATCAGCCGGCGGCTGGCGGTCAGCAGGCCGGAGGTCAGCCAGGTGGTGGTCAGCCGGGCCGTCAGGCGGCCGGCCGGCGGGCTTCCAACTCGGCCAGCACCCGATCGGGCACCTTGAGGTCGCCCTGACCGGTTCCCACCCGGAGGTCGGGCTTGATCACCCCGTGATAGTCCGAACCGCCGGTGGGGACCAACCCGAAGCGGCGGGCCAGGTTGCCCAGCTCTTGGCGCTGACGGGACGAGTAGCGGCCGTAGATGGCCTCGATGCCGACCAGCCCGGCGTCGGCCAGCTCGCCGACCGCCCGGGCCAGGTCCGGGCCCTCGAGACCCATGCTGTAGGGGTGGGCCAGCACCGCCACCCCGCCCGACTCCCGGGCCAACCGGGCCACGTCCGCAGCCGAGAGCCGTGCCTTCGGGACGAATCCGGGCCTCCGGTTGGTGAGATAGCGATCGAAGGCGTCATCGACGGAGTCGGCCGCCCCCACCGCCACCATGACCGAGGCGAAGTGGGGTCGCCCCACACCGGACTCGCCCCCGGCCTCGGCCACCACCATGTCGTAGGTGAGGGGGATGCCCAACGAGACCAGCCGGTCGGTCAGAGCCAGGTTGCGGCGCCGGCGGTCCTCCCGGAGCCGGACCAGTTCGAGGCCGAAGGGGCTGTCATCGTCCTCTACGAAGTACACCAACACGTGCATCCCACCGGTGCCCGCCGACTGGCACGAGACCTCGCACCCGGGGATCAGGGTGACGCCGAGCTCCTGGGCCCGGCGTCGGGCGGGGTCGATCCCGGCCAGCGAGTCGTGATCGGTCAGGGCCACCGCTCCACACCCGGCCTCGGCCGCCAGCTCGGCGATCCGGGCCGGCGGGTCACTGCCGTCCGAGACGTCGGAATGGGTGTGGAGGTCGATCATCGTGGGGGAGGTTACCGGTGCCGGGTTCCGGCCCCGGGCGGGGTGGGGCCGGAGGAGGGCACGTCCGGCGACGTCGCCACTAGGATGGGTTGGCACGGTGAGGTCCATCTGTGGCCTAATCGTGGTCAAGGATGAGCCCGACGACCCCGGTGTGTGCGGTGACCAACCGATAATGGAAGCCAAGGAAGCTTGCGGAGTCTTCGGGGTCTACGCCCCGGGTAGGTCGGTGGCACACCTGACCTTCGATGGCCTCTACGCCCTGCAGCACCGGGGGCAGGAATCGGCCGGCATGGCGGTCTGCGACGGCGACGCCATCACCGTGATGAAGGACATGGGTCTGGTCACCACGGTGTTCGACGAGCGCAAGCTCTCCGGGCTGCGGGGCCACATGGCCATCGGCCACACCCGCTACTCCACCGCCGGCTCCAGTGACTGGATGCACGCCCAACCGGTGTTCCGCGGTGTGGGTCGGGCCGGTTTTGCTCTCGGTCACAACGGCAACCTGACCAACACCGTGGCCCTGGGTGAGAAGGCCAACATGCTGCCCGGCCTGGTGTCGTCCGACAGCGATCTGGTGGCCGAACTGCTGGGCCAGCACTTCCCTCCCGACGACCCCGACCGCCTCTGGGAACGGTCCGGTGACGATCTGGAGCAGGCCCTACTCTCGGTGCTCCCCTCGGTGGAAGGGGCGTTCTCGTTCGTGCTCCTCGACGCCGAGCGGCTCATCGGGGTGCGGGACCCCAACGGCTTCCGCCCGCTGTGCCTGGGCCGTCTCGAGGCCACCGATGAGTTCGAGATGGGCTGGGTGCTGGCCTCGGAGTCGCCGGCCCTCGATGTCATCGGGGCCACCTTCATCCGCGAGCTCGAGCCCGGTGAGGTGCTGATCATCGACGGTAAGGAGTTGCGCTCGGAGTGGCCCTTCCCGGTCGAGCGGCTCGACCCCAAGCTGTGCATCTTCGAGTTCGTCTACTTCGCCCGACCCGACACCACCCTCTACGGGAACGAGGTGCACGGCGCCCGTCGCCGGATGGGTCAGCTGCTGGCCTCGCAGGCCCCGGTGCCCGCCGATCTGGTCATGGGCGTGCCCGACTCCGGGGTGCCGGCCGCCGAAGGGTACGCGGTGGCCTCGGGCATCCCCTACGGACAGGGCCTGGTCAAGAACCGGTACATCGGACGCACCTTCATCGCCCCGACCCAGGCCGAGCGGGCCAACGGGGTGCGCCGCAAGCTCAATCCCTTGAAGGAGAACATCGCCGGCAAGCGGGTCATCGTGGTCGACGACTCCATCGTGCGGGGCACCACCACCCGGGCCATGGTCAAGATGCTCCGCGAGTCGGGGGCCACCGAGGTCCATCTCCGCATCTCCTCGCCGCCGTTCCGCTGGCCCTGCTTCTACGGCATCGACACCCCGGACCGGACCGAGCTGCTGGCCGCCATCAAGTCCAACGAGGAGATCGTCGACTTCCTCGACGTGGACTCGCTCGAGTACCTGACCCTCGACCATCTGGTCACCGCCATCGACGCCCCCGGGGCCGGATTCTGCGATGCCTGCCTGACCGGCAACTACCCGGTGCCGGTGCCCGTGCAGTTCTCCGAGCGACCGGCACTGAGTGGGGCGGCCAGCGGGAACCAGGCGTGACCGGGGGCGGTACGCCGCCGAACCCTTCCTCAGGCGGATCTCCCGGGGCTTCTGCGGGGGGCGCGCCGGAGCCGGCCCCGGGGGGGGCGACCTATGCGGGCGCCGGCGTCGACATCGACGCCGGGGAGCGGGCCGTCGAGCTGATCAAGCCCCTGGTGGCCTCCACCCTCCGCCCCGAGGTGCTGGGCGGAATCGGTGACTTCGGCGGCCTGTTCGCCCTGCAGACCGCCCGCTACGTCCAACCGGTGCTGGTGGCGGGGACCGACGGGGTGGGCACCAAGGCCCAGGTGGCCGAGGAGCTCGGACGGTTCGACACCATCGGCATCGACCTGGTGGCCATGTGCGTCGACGACCTGGTGTGCCAGGGGGCCGAGCCCCTGTTCCTGTTGGACTACATCTCGTCGGGGAAGATCGATCCCGCCCAGATGGCCGACCTGGTGGCCGGGGTGGCCGACGGGTGCCGTCAGGTGGGGGCCGCCCTTCTGGGCGGGGAGATGGCCGAGCATCCCGGGGTCATGAAGCCCGGGGAGTTCGACCTGGTGGGCTTCGCCGTCGGGGTGGTGGAGCAGGACCAGGCTCTCGGCTCCCACCTGGTGCGGGCGGGCGACGTGTTGATCGGGCTGGCCTCGCCCGGTCTCCGGTGCAACGGCTACTCCCTGGCCCGCCTGGTCCTGGCGCCGAACGGCGGCCCGTCCCTCGAGGCGCCGGCCTGGCCCGGTGCCGACGTCTCCCTGGGCGACGAGCTCCTCCGCCCCTCGGTCATCTACACCCCGGCGGTGCGGGCGGCCCTTGACGCCTCCGGTGAGGGCGGCGCCGTCGGTCCGGAGGGCCCGGGGGTGCACGCGGTGGCCCACATCACCGGCGGCGGTTTCGAAGGCAACATCCCCCGGGCCCTCCCCGAGGGCCTCCGGGCGGTGGTGAGTCGGGGGACCTGGGAGGTGCCTCGCATCTTCGGCGAGATCCGCCGCCTCGGTCGGGTGACCGACGCCGAGATGAGCCGGGTGTTCAACCTCGGGCTGGGCATGGTCATGATGGTCGATCCTGAGCGTGTTGACGACGTCCTGGGGGCTCTCGGAGCGGCCGGTGTCGACGCCGGCGTGGTGGGCCGGGTGGACGAGGGGCCCCGTGGGGTGGAACTGGTCGGACCGGAGTTGTGGCCTTCGTGAGCAGCTCCTCCGAGAACGTGCCGCCCTCCAGCTTGCCGCCCACCGAGTTCGAGGCGCTCCGCCGCCACCTGCTGGAGCACTCGGTCAAGCGGGGTGACTTCGTCCTCAAATCGGGCCGCCGGTAGCAGTTGGTTCATCGACTCCAAGCAGACGGTGTGTCGCCCCGAGGCCATGGTGCTGGTGGCCGACGGCGTGCTGTCGGTGACCCCGGCCGATGCCGACGCCATCGGCGGCCTGACCATGGGAGCCGACCCGGTGGCGTTCATCACCGCCGGCGTGGCCGCCCTCCGGGGTCGCAACCTGAAGGCCTTCAGCGTCCGCAAGGAGGCCAAGGACCACGGTGGAGGCGGCCGGATCGCCGGGGCCCTCGATCCGGGTGACCGGGTCGTGGTGACCGAGGACACCGTCACCCGGGGCACCTCCCTCCTCGAGGCGGCCCACGCCGTGATCGACGCCGGGGCGGAACCGGTGCTGCTGGTGGCGGTGGTGGACCGGGGCGGCACCGTGGCGGCCATGGCCGAGGCCGAGGGCCTCCCGTTCCGCGCTCTGTTGACCGCGCCCGATCTGGGCTTCGAGTACGAGGGCGGCTGAGCGCAGGTACCGGTAGGCGGCCCAGCTACCTGGCCACGCCGGCGAACGTCCGGTCACGGGTGGCGATGAGCAGGACCGTGCACAGCGCGTTGTCGGTGATGTCCACCACCTCCGAGGCCGACCACAGCGCCGAGAAGATCTCATCGGTCACCCGCAGGGCCTGGTCCCGTCCGTAGAGTCGGATGGCCAACCGATGGACGCAGCTCCGGTGTCGCTCATAGAGCTGGGCCCGGGCTCCCTGGTCTCCCCGGGCCACCAAGTTGATGAGCTCGGCATCTCCGGAACTGTTCCGACCATGATGGTGGGACCGCGCCCGGTCCCCCTGGACCGGGGTGACGGTGCTGAGCACGATGTCGGTCATCAACTGCTTGGGGCTAAGCACCGGGGCCACCCTCACCGTAGGGGACGGGGTGGTTTCCCCCCAGCTCCACGAACCGCTCGTTGAGGGCGTGGGCGATGACGTCGTAGTCGTGCGGGCTGGCCAGCAGGGCCCCGTAGAGGATGGCCTCGAGCTGCAGAGCGGTGCTCATGCCGCCCAGCTCGAAGTAGCGCAGCCACAACTCGCTCCGGGTCAGGTCAGCGTCCTGACGGAAGCGGTCCAGGGTGTCCGACGACTGTTCAACCATTCGGATCGCCCACCCGTCCGGTGCCGCGGTCCCGCGGTGGCCGCCGGAGGGAGGCGATGATCTCTTGGGCCCGCTCGAACAACGGCTGGCCGGTCTGCTGCGAGTGGGTGCGGAGCAGGGTGAAGGCGTCGTCGGCGGAGATCCCCTCCTGGCCCATGAGGATGCCCTGGGCCTGGGCGATGGTCTCCCGCACCAGCAGGGCCGATTGGAAGCGGGCCACCCGGTCCTCGGCGGATACGTCGACCCTGGCCTCGGTCAGGATGATCGACGCCTCGATGGCGAATACCGACGCCAGTTTCTGATCGTCGGATGCGAAGGCCGAAGGCTGGCGCGAGTAGATGTTGAGTGCTCCTACCGGCTGCTTCGAGGCCCGGAGGGGTGACGACAGGATGGCGTTGATGCCCAGGGCGTGGGCGCTCGGCGTGAACGCCGGCCAGCGACGCTCGTCGATCAGCGACTGGGTCTGGAAAACCCGACCTTCGATGGAAGCGTCGAGACACGGTCCTTCGCCGGTGGCGTACTGGTAGGTGTCCATGTCCAAGATGGTCTGATCGCTGGCGGCCACCGTGGCCAGCCGACCGTTGCGCCGGAGCGAGACGCTGACCCCGTCGGCGGCGGCGATGGTGGCCTGGGCCAACGCCACCACCATGCGGAGGGCTCCGTCGACCACGTCGTTCTCGGAGGGGAACTCCGAGCCCATCCGGAGCTTGGCCAGCGGTCCGTGTGCCCCGACCTCGGCGGGTTGGCGCGCCGGTACCTGGGACTCCGACGGGGACAGGCCCGCGACACTCGATCCGAACGAATCCCCGGACACCAGGTCCTTGAGCCCGGTGACGTCCAGGAGTCGGGCGATCCGGATCGAGGGCGAACGGATCACGAAGCGACGGTCCAGAGCGGCCAGGCGTTCGGCCGATTGGGCCATCAGGGCCAGGCACTCGCTGGTGATCGAGTCCAACCCGCTGGCGTCGACGATGACCGTGGCGAAGGTCCCGGCGACGACCATGTCGAACAGGGCGCTCAGCGCCGGGACGGCGATGATGTCGAGCCGGCCGCGGACGGTGAGCACGGCGGCCTCATCGGACATATCGGTCCCGATGGTGAACTGCTCCTGGTGGCTGTGGCCGAGGCTCACGGCCGTTTCCCGACATTGGGGGGCACGGCGGCTGAGGACGGGCCATCGAAGCTGGCTGACCAGGGACGCCAAGCGTCGACCGGGTTGGTCAGGCCATCCTCCTGAGCTGCAAAACGAGGCACGTGGCCGTCGGCTCTCTGATGGGCGACCCTCGCTGTCGAAGGTCCTTGCAGCGTACCAGCCCCGCCCCGCCCGGCCTCAGGCCGGTCCGCGCCACCCCGGGGGGTGTGAGAAGCTAGCTGGCGAAGACTTCAGGGAGGCGGGCGAGGAACTTGAGTGAGCTCGGCAGGCAGGATCTCCCAGCGGCTGGGATCGATCCGCATTCGGATCTGGCCGGCAGCATGGCCGGGACGGTGGCAGCCCTCTTCTCGGCCGGCAGCGTGGGGGAGACCCTGGCCCAGTTGGTGGCCCTGGCGGTGTCCACCATCGAGGGTTGTGACTATGCCGGCATCTTCCTGATCGAAGAGGGCCGGATCAGCACGCCGTACTCCACCGATCCCATTGTGATCAAGCTCGACGCCATCCAGCACCGCACCAACGAGGGCCCGTGTCTCGACGCCATCAACCGGGGTGTGGCCTCCTACGCCGAGGACCTGGACGACGAGCCTCGTTGGCCCACCTTCGGCCCCGCCGCGGCGCAAGCCGGCGTGCGAAGCCTGTTGGCCCTACCGGTGCAGGTCAATGAGGATCCCGGCGCACTCAATCTCTACGCCCGCTACCCCCAGGCCTTCGGTGTCATCGACCGGGGCAAGGGCATGCTCCTGGCTGCCATGGCCGGGATGGCCTTCTCCACCGCCCGGCTCCACGAGGACGAAGAGCGCAGGGCGGCCAACTTCCAGGCTGCCCTGGCCACCCGCGAGATGATCGGTCAGGCCCAGGGCATCCTTATGGAGCGCGAGCGCATCACCTCGGACGAGGCCTTCGACATCCTCCGCCGGGCGTCCCAGCATCTCAACATCAAGCTGCGGGACATCGCTCAGAACGTCGTCGACACCGGCGAGCGACCGGACACCGGTCTTCGGCTGTAGCGGTAGCTGGGTCGGCAACAGGAATCGGCGGGGGACGGCGCCACGGACTCTGCTACAAACTGGGCATGGACCTGGTGGTGCTGGATCACCAGTCGGCGATCGCACCATTCGAACAGGTTCGGGCTCAGCTCGCCGCAGCCATCGAGCGTGGGGTCCTCCAACCGGCCGACCGACTTCCCACGGTCCGGGCTCTGGCCGCCGACCTGGGGCTGGCTGTCAACACCGTGGCCCGCTCCTACCGGGAGCTGGAGCTGGTGGGACTGGTCGAGACCAACGGGCGCCACGGCACCTTCGTGGCCGGCGACACCTCGGTGGAGCGGCGACAGGCCGTCATCGAAGCTCGGGCCTTCGTCGGCCGGATGCGCCGGCTGGGCATCGGGGAGGCCGAGATGATGGCCATCCTCCGTCGCCTGGCCACCGGTGGTCCCGGTGAGCCCTGATGCCGCCGGTCCCGGGGATGGTCGGGCGTCGCGCCGTCGCCAGGTCGTGAGGGCCGGACAGTTCGAGGAGGACGTGCGCCGGGTGCTGGTCGGCATACCGCCCGGCACCGTGTTGACCTACGGCGAGGTGGCTCTCGAAGCCGGACACCCCGGCGCGGCCCGGGCGGTCGGCACGCTCCTGGCCCGCGGCTCCACCGGACTGCCGTGGTGGCGGGTGGTGACCAGCACCGGACGGTTGGTTCCCGGGATCGAGCGTCGCCACTCCCGGCTGCTCCGGGACGAAGGGGTGCGGGTGGTCGGCGACCGGGTGGTCATGTCGAGCCGCACGGGGCGCCCCGACCGGAAGACGAGGAGGGACGTAGCGGGCGACGAGTAGCGGAAGACGACGTAGCGGGAACGACGAGCGGTAGCGGGAAGGACCAATCCGTCAGCTGGGCCGGTAACTTCTGCCCCATGCGACTGAGCACGGTCATCCTCCCCATCTACCAGTGGGAGGAGGGTCGCACCATCTGGGGCCGGGCTGAGGAGCTCGGGTTCCATGCCGCCTATACGTACGACCACCTCACCTGGCAGAGCTTCCGGGATCGTCCCTGGTTCGACTCCATGACCACGCTGGCCGCGGCCGCCACTGCCACCGAGCGGCTGCGCATCGGCACGCTGGTCACGTCGCCGAACTTCCGCCATCCGGTGACGCTGGCCAAGGAGCTGTTGTCGTTGGACCACCTGAGCCAAGGCCGCCTGACCGTCGGCATCGGCTCGGGAGGCACCGGGTTCGACGCCACCGCCCTGGGCCAGCAGCCGTGGAGCCCGGGGGAACGGGCCGATCGCTTCGACCAGTGGATCCGACTCCTCGACCAGGTCCTGACCCAGCCGTCGACGACGGAGCGGGGCCGGTACTACACAGCCGTCGAGGCCCGGACCGTGCCGGCGTGCCTGCAACAGCCCCGGGTGCCGTTCGTGGTGGCTGCCACCGGTCGACGTGGGCTCCGACTGGCTGCGGAGTTCGGGCAGGGGTGGGTCACCTACGGCCACCCCGACGGTCCCGGACGCGCCGATCCGTCGGGCGCCGTCGATGTGGTCCGGGCGCAACTGGAGCGATTGGCCGCCGCCTGTGGCGACACCGGCCGAGCGTACGACTCGATCGACAAGATCCTCCTCCAGGGGCTGACCTCGGAACGACCGCTGGAATCGGTGGATGCCTTCGTCGAGTGGGCCGGCCGCTATCAGGCCCTGGGCCTCGAGGAGCTGGTGCTCCACTGGCCGGTGCCCGACTCCGTCTTTGCCTGCGATGCCGAGGTATTCGAGCGCATCGTGACCGAGGGCCCGGCGCAACTGCGTTGACCGACGGCCCTGGCCACCAGGGCCCGGGAACGGTCGGGCCCTGATCCCGACGAACGGTGCTCAATGCCGTGGCGGCCGGCGTCGTGACCCGACCGACAGGGGAAGACCGGGGCCACCGCTCGTGGATGACCGGCTTCGGACACCCGCAATCTGGTGGTCGGGACCGGCGTCGATCCGGTGACCTCACGCTTTTCAGGCGCGCGCTCTACCAACTGAGCTACCCGACCTCGCCTCGGCGGACCGAGGTGGCGGACCTGACGGGATTTGAACCCGCGACCTCCGGCTTGACAGGCCGGCGTGCACTCCAAACTGCACCACAGGTCCCCAACCAGCACAGACGCTGGGGTGTGAAGCACCCCCAACGGGATTCGAACCCGTGTTACCGCCTTGAAAGGGCGGCGTCCTAGGCCGCTAGACGATGGGGGCTCCAACCCGATCAGGGCTTTTGGAGATTAGCAGGTGGATCACAGGGCCCCCTCCGGGCGACCCTCGTCGGGGAGCTGGGCCGAAAGCACCTCGATCATCAGGTACTGGAGCTGGCCGAGTAGCTCATAGAGGGCGTACTCGGGAGCGGTGGGGTCGTTCGGGTCCGGCGGGTCCATGTCCTCGCTCACATCGAGGCGGGTGCCGAGCACCAGGCGCATCGAACCCACCGCCGACAGCCAGGTGTTGAGCTCGGCCTCGCTCAGGGTGTCGGCCTCGGCGGTCTCGGCCATGGTGGCGAAGGCCTGGCGGTGGTGGTTGATCAGGGCGCTGTCCACCAGGTTCCGGTATTCGAGCTCGGCCCCCCGTGCCTCTCGGTCCGGGTAGGCCGGTGGGAACAGGCGACGGGTCATGGGGTCGTCGGGGCTGACCACCGGGGAGAGCTGCTGGGACATGGTGGCGAGCACGGCCCGCACCCCCGGATCCAGCTTGATGGCGTACCGGCCGTCGCGTCGGCGCCGGATGGGCGCGCTCACGAGGACTGTTCCATGGTGGCCCACAGCCCGTGCTCGTGGAGGCGGTACACGTCCAGCTCAGCCCGCTCCCGTGTCCCCGATGAGACCACGGCCCGGCCCTTGTGGTGCACATCGAGCATCAGCTTGGTGGCCTTCTCCTTGGAGTAGCCGAACAGCTTCTGGAACACGAAGGTCACGAAGGACATGAGGTTGATGGGGTCGTTCCACACGATCACCAGCCACGGCCGATCGGAAATCGGGGTTTCCTCGAGGTCGGTGTCCTCGGCTTCCACCGGCATGGTCTCCGCCTGGCGGGACTCCACCCGGCCGGCTTCCACCCGGCCGGACTCCGCCAGGCCCGCTTCCATCCGGCCGGACTCCATCAGACCGAGCCGGGCGGCCGCCACAGATGCGGCCATCACGCCGGCTGGCCCACGGGAAGGTGACCTGGCCCGTCCGCAGCAGGCGCCTCCTCCCGGTCCGGGTCAGTGGTGACCCCGTCCGGACCGGCAATCACCTCTGGCCGGTGATCGGACAGTCGGTGGTGGAACCACAGGGCCGTGGCCCAGACCATCGACGCTCCGAACACGTGGATCCCGACCAGAAGCGCCGGGAGGTGGGTGAAGAACTGGGTGTAGCCCACGATCCCCTGGGCCACCATCACCGCCAAGAGGACCCGGCCGGCATCCTGGACGCGGGCCGGGGCATTGGTGCGCCAGAGCACCCACAACAGCACCAACAGCACCGCCACGGCGGTCAACACGATCTCGGCGTGGATCCGGGTCATGTCCTCGAGCCCGATGGGGACCCGCTTGGCCCCGACCCCTCCGGCGTGGGGCCCGGCTCCGGTGGTGGCGGTCCCGGCGGCCAGCACGATCACGATGAGGGCGATCAGGGCGCGGGTCAGCCACAACGCCCCGCTGGTCACGACCAGCGTGCCGCGTCCGGGCCCATGGCTGGCCTCCAGAGTCAGGATCACGGCCACCGCCAGCAGGGCCATGCCCACCATGAAGTGGGTCATGACCACGTAGGCGTTGAGCTTGGAGTACACCACGAAGGCGCCAATCACCGCCTCGCCCAGGATCCCCATGATGAGGCCGGCCGAGAGCCAGCGCAGGTCCCGCCGGGCCGGCCGGCGGAGGAAGGCGGCCACGACGGTCACGGCGCAGACGATCACCAACAGGGTGACCACCAACCGGTTGGCGAACTCGATCACCGGATGCAGGCTGAGCGGTGGGGTCAGGTGGTGCTGGGAGCAGGTGGGCCAGTCGGGGCAGCCCAGCCCGGAATCGGACAACCGGACCGCGGCGCCGGTAATCACGTTGAGGACCACCATGGCCAGAGTGGCCCAGCAGAGGATGAGGAAGCGGCGGGGGCTGATACGCAGGGTGGACACCGTCTGCTCATGGTACCGGCACCTTTGGGACCCCTGCCTGGGCCTCCTGGCCAGCCGAAAGGCCGCCGGCCAGCCGAAAGGACACGTTCCGGCGTTCGAACTATTGTGTGCCGCGTGACGCTTCCTGCGGTGGTTCTACCCCGGCGTCTATCGGTCAAGGCGAAGGTCGGCGCCTACGTGGCGCTGACCAAGCCCCGCATCATCGAGCTGCTGCTCATCACCACGCTGCCCACCATGGTGGTGGCCCAGCGGGGCCTTCCCCCGGTGAGGCTGATGCTGGCCACCCTGCTCGGGGGAACCCTGGCTGCCGGGGGGGCCAACGCCATAAACATGGTGGTCGACCGCGACATCGACAAGCTGATGCACCGCACCCAGAACCGCCCCCTGGCCACCGGGGTCATCTCGGCCCGCGGGGCCCTGGTCTTCGCCATCGCCCTCGAGGTGCTGGCCTTCGTCGAGCTGTGGGGGTGGGTCAACCTGCTCTCGGCGGCCCTGGCCGTCTCGGCCACCCTGTTCTACGTCTTCGTGTACACCCTGTGGCTGAAGCGGAGCAGCAGCCAGAACATCGTGATCGGGGGAGCAGCCGGAGCGGTACCGGTGCTGGTGGGCTGGGCTGCGGTGACCGGATCCCTGTCGTGGACGCCGGTGGTGCTGTTCGCCATCATCTTCGTGTGGACGCCACCCCACTTCTGGGCCCTGGCCGTCAAGTACAAGGACGACTACCAGGCAGCCAGCGTGCCCATGCTGCCGGCGGTGGCGACGTTCAAGCGGACCGCCCGGGAGATCCTCTTCTACAGCGTGGTCCTGGTGGGGGTATCGCTACTGCTGGCCGCGGTGGCCCGGCTCGGCATGATCTACATCGTGTCGGCGTCGGTCCTGGGCGTGATCTTCGTGGCCCTGGCGCTCCGGCTATGGCACCGGGCCACCCCGAAGGCCGCCATGCAGCTGTTCAGCTACTCCATCACCTACCTGACCCTCCTCTTCGTGTTGATGGCGGTCGACATCTTCACCAAGCATTGACCGAGTCGCCGGGCGACGGTGCACCGGGTGGTGACGATCCGGACCCCGCCCCCCCTGCCTCCGCAGCGCCTGCTTCTTCTCCCGCCGCGACTCGTGCTTCCGGGAGCGGACCTCGTCGGCTTCGATCCCTGCTGATCGGCTCGGTCATCGCCCTGCTCCTGGCGGTCGGGCTCTTCGTCGGGCTCCGGCCCAGTTCGGGTTCGGGCTCCGGATCGGATGCGGGTCCGGTGGTGAGCGTGGGCAGCCAGGCCCCGACGTTCACCCTGCCCCCGCTCACCGGCGGTGCGGCGGTGGACCTCGACGCCCTGGGCAAGGACCGTCACCGGCCGGTGATCCTCAACTTCTTCGCCTCGTGGTGCGGTCCCTGTGATGTGGAGACTCCGCTGTTGGCCCGGACCGCGGCCGCCGAGCAGGCCAAAGGCTCGACCATCCAGTTCATCGGGGTGGACAGCCTCGACAAGCCGTCCAACGCCATCCCGTTCGTGAAGAAGGCCGGCATCGCCTATCCGGTGGGATCGGACAACGGCCAGGTGAGCAGTGGCCTCTACGCCCTCGAGGCCTTTCCCAAGACCTTTTTCATCAGTCCCGATGGAACGGTTCTCGGCGAGGTGAGCGGCGCAGTGACGCAGGCAGAGTTGCAGAGTTGGATCCAACGGCTGAACCGAACCACCCGGTGAGCAGCTCTACCCGGTGAGCAGCCCTACCCGGTCGGCGGCCCTGTCCGCTGAGCGGACTACCCGGTGAGCAGACTCGACCGGGCCACGGAGCTCACTCCCACCTGAAGGTCAGCCCGGCGGCCACCGGTGCCGCCACAGCCCAGACCGCCAGCACGATCCAATCCCGGGCCGTCACCGGAGTGCCGTGCCCGAGGGTCCCGTGCAGGGCGTCCGCCAGAGCTGACGCCGGCAGGACCCGGGCGATGTCGGCCAGCCAGGTGGGGAGTCGGCCCAGGGGAACCAGCATCCCACCCAAGAGCAGCAGGACCACGAAGAGGCCGTTGAGCACGGCCAAATTCACCAGCGGTTTGAGCGTGCCGGCCAGGAGCAGCCCGATCCCTCCGAAGGCGACCGTCCCGAGGACCATGGCCCCGATCGCCGCCCCGACCAGCGCACCGGCGCCTCCCGGTCCCCCCGGATTCCATCCGAGGGCGAATCCCACCGCTACCAGCACGGCTGCCTGCACCAGTTCGACGGCGGCGACGGAGATGATCTTGGCCGCCAGCAGGCGCGGGCGACCGAGCGGGGTCGACCCCAGCCGCTTCAGCACCCCGTAACCGCGCTCGAACCCGGTGCCGATACCGAGGGCGGTCATCGACGTCGACATGACGGCCAGGGCCAGGATCCCCGGGACCAGGAAGTCGACCGGATGCTTGGTCCCGGTCGGAAGCACGTGGACCCCGGTGAAGAACAGCAGGAACACCACGGGGATGCCGAGGGTCAGAAAGACCGTCTCGCCGTTGGTGAAGATCATGATCACCTCGGCCCGGACCTGGGCCCGGAGCGCCCTCACCGGTCCCCCCGACGACCGGACCGGCCCGACCGGCTGGACCGGCCCGATCGGCCCGACCGGCTGGAAGCTTTGTCCGACGGATCGCCCTCGCCACGGGACCCGGTGATGGCCAGGTAGGCCTCTTCGAGCGATCCCGCGGCGCGCAGATCGCCCAGGGACAGCTCGTGGCCCGCCAGCCAACCGGTGAGGGCGGCGATCACCGCCGGAACCGGTGCTTCCGCCGGCGGGCTGAGCCGGTACGAACCGGGCCGCTCTTCTTCCACCTCGAGGCCACCACCGAAATCGGCAGTCAACGCCCGGGCCAGGTCGCCGGTGTCGATGCCCGGGGCCGTGGTGAAACGGATGGAGCCGTCGGCCATGCCCGAGGCCAGGTCGGACGGCGACCCCGAAGCCAGCATCCGGCCCCGGTCGATGATGACCACATGGTCGGCGAGGCGTTCGGCCTCGGTCAGCTCGTGAGTGGTCAGGATCACGCAGATTCCCCGCTGGCGTTGGTCGGCGATGATGGACCGGACGGCGATGCGGCCCTCGGGGTCGATGCCGGCGGTGGGCTCGTCGAGGAAGAGCACCTCGGGACGACCCACCAGGGCCAAAGCCAGCGCCAGCCGTTGCTGCTCGCCACCCGAGAGGCGCCGCCACGGGGTTCGGGCCACATCAGTCAGGCCCACCAGGTCGAGCAACCGGTCCGGATCCTCGGGATGGTCGTAGTACCGGGAGAACAGCCGGAGGACCTGGGCCGAGCCGAGCGTCGGGTACACCCCGCCCTGTTGGAGCATCACGCCGATCCGGGGGACCAGGGCGGCGTGGTCCCGGCCGGGGTCGAGCCCGAGGACCCGGACCATTCCGCTGTCGATCCGCCGATACCCCTCGAGGGACTCGACCGTGCTGGTCTTGCCGGCGCCGTTCGGGCCGAGGAGCGCCACCACCTGGCCGGCATCGGCGGTGAAGGACAGCCGGTCGACGGCCACGGTCTCGCCGTACCGGATCACCACGTCCTCACAGATCACCGCCGGGTGTGATCGGCCACCCGGACCTCCCGGATCGGAGTGGTGGGCCGCCGCAGCCCGACTGCCCGGATCGGCCAGCCCCGAGGTTCCGGCCGGATCACCCGGATCGGTCCGGTCCGGGTGTGAGAGCGCGTCGTTCACGGGGGGTCACGCTACCGTTGTCCCCGTCATGATCGATATCCGTGCAGTGCGAGACGACAGCACTTCGGTGAAGGCCGCCCTCGGTCGTCGGGGGATTGACGGCGCCGACATCGACCGTCTGGTGGAGTTGGACGCCGACGCCCGCACGGCGGTCGGGGACCGGGACGAGCTCCGGGCCCAGATCAAGGTGCTCTCCAGACAGGTCGGCGAGGCCCGGCGGTCGGGCGACGTGTCCGAGGCCGATGAGCTGACCGCCCGCAGCCGGGCTCTCGGGGATGAGGAGCGTGCTCTGGGTGCCGCCGCCGATGCCGCCCAGGATTTGGTCCGGGAGACCCTGCTGTACCTGCCCAATCTGCCCTCGGTGGACGCTCCCGACGGCGCCGGTCCCGAGGACAACGTGGTCGTCCGGACCTGGCCCGAGCAGGCCCCGGCTTACAGCGATGCCCAACGGGTGCCCCACTGGGAGGTCGGGAGCGAGCTCGGCCTCTTGGATATGGAGCGGGGGGCCAAGCTGTCGGGGTCGATGTTCCCGCTCTACCGGGGGGCCGGAGCCCGCCTATTGCGGGCGCTGACGTCGTTCGCCCTGGACAGCCACGCCGACGAGTTCGAGGAGATCCGACCCCCCACCATGGTGCTCACCGAGACCATGGTGTCGACCGGCCACCTCCCCAAGTTCGAGGAGGACGCCTATCACATCGAGCGGGACGACCTGTGGGCCATCCCCACCGCCGAGGTGCCGCTCACCTCGATGTGGCGGGGGGACATCCTCGACGAGGAGGAGCTGCCCCTCCGGCTGACCGCGGCCACGTCGTGCTTCCGGCGGGAGGCCGGTTCGGCCGGCCGAGACACCCGAGGCCTCTTGCGGGTCCACGAGTTCGACAAGGTGGAGCTGTTCGCCTACGCCACCCCGGCCCAGGCCGAGGCGTTGCACCAGCACATGGTGGCCAAGGTCGAGCAGATGTTGCACCAGCTCGAGCTGCAGTACCGGGTGCTCGATCTGTGCACCGGCGATCTCGGGAACTCCGCGGCCCGTACCTTCGACCTCGAGGTCTACGCCCCCGGGGTCGACCAGTGGCTCGAGGTCTCGTCGGTGAGCTGGTTCTCCGACTACCAGGCCCGCCGGGCCAATGTGCGCTACCGGCCCCTGGCCGGGGGCGGACCGACACTGGTCCACACCCTCAACGGCTCGGCACTGGCCTGGCCCCGCATCTGGGCGGCGCTGGTGGAGACCGGTCGGCAGGCCGATGGCTCGGTGGTCCTGCCCGAGGTGCTGCGTCCGTACCTCGGGGACCAGGTGGTCATCCCGGCCGCCAAGTAGCCGGCTCCGGGCCTCGGGCGGCCGGCTCGGGCCTCGGGCGGCCGCTGGCGCCGGTCAGTCCCGGGGCGGGTCGAACCGGTAGCCGACCCCCCGGATGGTGGTGATGAGCTTGGGGGAGGAGGGGTCTTCTTCGACGTGGCTCCGCAACCGCTTGATGTGCACATCGAGGGTCTTGGTGTCGCCGAAGTAGTCGGAGCCCCAGATCCGGTCGATGAGGACGTCACGGGTCAAGCAGCCGACCGGCATTCTCCATCAACAACGACAGCAGTTCGAACTCCTTGCGGCGCAGGTGGACGTCGGTCCCCCGCACGAACACCAGGTGGCGATCCGGATCGATCTGGATCCCCCCGGCCTCGAGCACGCCGCTGGCCCCCGCCCGGTCGGAGGCGTCCCGGCCGTCCCGGCCGTCGCGGTCCTCCCGGCCCTTTCCGCCGGCCCGGTCATCGCGGTCGCTGGTGCTGCCCGAGCTGCCGGCGCCATCGGCCGCGGGTCCTTCTCAGCACGGCCCGCATCCTGGCCACCAGTTCGCGCAGCCGGTAGGGCTTGGCGACATAGTCGTCGGCCCCGACCTCCAGGCCGACCACGGTGTCGATCTCCGTACCCTTGGCCGTGACCATGATGATGGGCACCGCCGACCGGGCCCGTATCGACCGGCACACGTCGATGCCCGACAGCCGGGGGAGCATGAGGTCGAGCAGGACCAGATCCGGTTCGTCGGCGGCGAACAGCCGGAGGGCCTCGTTGCCGTCACGGGCCACGGTCACGTCGAAACCCTCGCGGGCCAGTCCGATGACCAGCGCGTCGATGAACGACTCGTCGTCCTCGGCCAACAGCACCTTGGTTTGGGATACGTCGGCCTCGATGGTCTTCTTGCTCATGTCGGCTACGGCCTCAGGTTGGAATCAGGGTTACGTCGGAAACAGGGTATCGGAACGGTCATGTGGAAACAGGTCATGTCGGAAACGGGTCGGAAGCTCAGTGTCGGGCGGTCATCTGGGCCGCGGCGTCAAGCCGAGTACTCCGGCGGACAGGGGAGGACCAGTGTGAAGGTCGATCCTTCCCCTTCGCGCGAGTCCACCTCGACATGGCCCTGGTGGTTGCTGGCCACGTGCCGGACGATGGACAGCCCGAGCCCCGTGCCTCCCGAGGCCCGGCTGCGTCCGTGGTCGACCCGGTAGAACCGCTCGAAGATACGCTCCAGATCGCGGGTCGGGATGCCGACCCCGACATCGGTCACCGCCAGATGGACCTCCCCGTCGGAGTGGTTGCCGGACACCCGGACAACGCTGTCCTCGTAGGAGAAGGTCACGGCGTTCTCCAGCAGGCTGTGCATCGCTGAGACGAGCTGACGCCGATCGCCGAGCACGTGCACCGGTGGGTTGGGCTCATCGAGCTCGATGGTAATGCGCCGCTGGTCGGCGGCCGACTTGACCCGTTCGACGGCCTCGGCCATGACCAGGCTGACGTAGATGGGCTCGCGAGGTGGAGCCTCCTCCGATTCGATGCGGCTGAGGTCGAGCAGATCGTCGATGATGCGGCTGACCCGGAAAGCCTCGGTGTTGATCCGGGAGGCCAGGCGCTGGGCCACGGTGGGATCGGGCTCCACGGTCAGCGTCTCGGCGAGCAGGCCCAGAGCACCGATCGGGGTCTTCAGCTCGTGGCTCACGTTGGCCACGAAGTCCCGCCGGATCTCCTCGAGGCGGCGTCGCTCGGACACGTCCTCGATGATGGCGATCACCCCCAGAGGCCGTCGTCCGTCGTCCACCAGCCGGGTCCGCACGGTCAGCGTCTGGCGGGGAGGACCGTACAGGTCGAGGGTCCGCTCGGCCGACCCGTCCTGCCAGGCATTCTCGAGGAGCTCCGTCACGGCCTGGGCGGCCAGGGCATCTCCGTGTCGGTTGTTCATCAGGGCCACGGCCCGGGCGTTGCGGAAGGCCACGTCACCGTTCTCGTCGCACACGATGACCCCCTGGGGCATGGTGTCGAGGGCCCGGCGGAGCCGGATGGCGTCGGAACTGGACTCGGTCACGGCCTCGGCGGCTTCGCCGGTCACCTTTTCGAGGTGGCTCAACACCGGCTCGACGCCCCCTTCATCAGGGGGTTCGACACCTAATCGGTTCGACAGAGCAGTCAGGCGTTGTTGCAGGCTGCGCCGGCCGGCCCTCCGGCCCTCCCAGTTGGACAGGGCCACGGCCAGTACGGCGACGACGCCCAGGACGATGTACCCGATGACGTACGCCTTCACGGCCTAAGCATGACAGGCCCTGAAGGGTGGGTGGTGCGTGGGGTGGTGCTCCGAGCGTGCCCTGCCAGAAAAAGCATGAAAGTACATGAAATGTATTGAAACGAGGCCAAAGGGTGCCTACTGTGGCTGCCATGACACCTGACCTCTCCCCGTTCCGCCTGATCGCCTACCGGGTTCTCCGATCGACGCCCATCCGACCCTGGCCGGTGGGGCGACCGGCAGCGCACCTGGTCCCAGCCGACGATGCACGTGGGGGTACCGGCCGCGCACCTGGTGCGGGTGATCCTGACCGCCGACTCCCATCTGGTGCTCACCCCCGACACCGGGGCCCTGCCGGGGGGACAGGTCCTCCAGGGACTGATGAACGGGCTCGACGGGCTGGGCCCTGGCTCTGTCTCTGGTCGGCTTGGTCATCGGTGCCGCGGCGTGGGCCCTCGGCTCACACGGTCAGAACTATCAACAGAGCTTCGTCGGCCGTCGTGCCGTTCTCATCTCGGGGTTCGCCGCCCTGCTGATCGGGGCAGGCCCGGGGATCGTCAACTTCTTCTTCAACACCGGACAGGGCGTGCACTGAGTTGAGTGTGGTCGGCGACCTACCGCACATCACCCTCAATCCGTGCTCGTCGGTCGCCTCGTCGTTGGCCGGTGCCGGCCTGGGCACGGTCTGTCAGGTCGCCGGTGTCACCCACGCCACCGCCTCGGTCGCCTCGAGCGCCATCGGGTTCGGGGCCAACAGCGTGCTCAACGCCCTGGGAAGTTGGGTATCGGACGGGGCCGGTTGGCTGTTGGCCCAGATCGGCAAGGTGATCGCCGACACCACCACCATCGATCTGGGCGCCTCGTGGTTCACCGACCACTACCAGATCATGGCGGTGTTGTCGGGTGCGGTGATCATGCCCATGTTGCTCATGGGGATCATGCAGTCCATCTACCGCCAGAACTCCTCGACGTTGATCCGGTCGGTACTGGTCAACGTTCCCCTGGCTCTTTTGTTGACGGCTGTGGCGGTGAAGTTGGTTCAACTGGGCCTGGCCCTCACCGACGACATGAGCTCGGCCATCTCTCAGGGCGCCGGCCTCAATAGTGGGCACTTCCTGGCGTCGGTGGCCAAGGGGCTGTCGAACACGTCGGCCGACGGGCAACCGGCGGCACCGGCCTTCGTGCTGTTCGTCGGGGGACTGGTGGTGGTGTTCGGAGCACTGATGGTGTGGGTGGAGCTACTCATCCGGGCCGCGGCGGTGTACGTGGCCGTCCTCTTCCTGCCCCTGGCCCTGGCCAGCCTGGCGTGGCCGGCCATCGCCCACTGGTGCAGGCGACTGGTCGACACCCTGGTCGCCCTGGTGCTGGGAAAGTTCGTCATCGTCGCCGTCCTCAGCCTGGCTGCCGGCGCTCTGGCCGGAGGGAACGAGGGCCGATCCAGCGGAGGTGGTTTTGCCGCCGTTCTGGCCGGGGCCGCACTGTTGCTGTTCGCCGCCTTCGCTCCGTGGGCCCTCTTCCGCCTACTCCCGTTTCTGGAGGCAGGAGCGGTCGGTCATCTCGAGTCCCTCAGCCATCGGGCCCACCAGACCGCATCGGCGCCGGCCAAGAGCCTGGCCCATACGGCGATGGGAGTCGCCGGGGCCGGGTTGTTCCATGCCCGCGGCGGTGGAGGCGATCTGCTCAAGGGGTCGATGGGTTCCGGACCGGGTACGGGGAGAAGTGGATTGGCGGCCATCGGGCGGCTCGGGCTCTGGGGGCGGACCCGGCGGACCCGGCGGGACCGGCGGCGATGACCCGACATCGGGCGGAGGCGGATCCCCTGGCACCGGCCCCGATACCGGTCCGTCCTCAGCCGAGTCGACCGGGGTCGGGACCATGGAGTCACCCGGTGCCGGTATCCCGATGTGGACCCCGAACCCCTCGGCCACAGCCATCGCCAATCGGAGCCCGGCCCCGGAGAGCACCGGTCCGGAGAGCACAGCTCCGGGGAACACAGCTCCGGGGAACACCGCTCCGGGGAACACGGGAGCGAGCACCGGATGGGTCAGCACCGGACTGGCCAGCACAGGCCCGGAGGACGGCAACCGACCCCTGCCCCAGCAGACCGGTGCCCTGGTCACCGACAGTCTCGGACGGGACGCACTCGGCGTGCGGTTGATCAGCAGACCGATCAGCCCGTTGGGCTCGGGAGGTCAGCCGAGGGTGGCACCGCCGAGCTCGACGCCGTTCCCGCCGCAGGATCCCGGGGTCCTGGAGCGTGGAGACGGTGGGGACTTCGGTGGCTTCTGACCGTGGGACCGGTGCCCGGGTCCGCTACCGCTTCTCCCCTCTCGAGCGTCGGGGGATGATCGCCGGCTGGCGTGGCGGCCAGATCGCCGCGGTGGCCGCCGGGTTGGTCATCGGGGTGCTGTCCATCCGCTCCCGGCCCTCCGTGATCGGGGTGATGCTGGCCATCGTGGGCCTGGGGTCCGGCATGGCCCTGGCCTTCTGGCCCATTCAGGGACGTACCGGGGAGCAGTGGTTGCCCCTGGCTGCCCGGTGGGTGTGGACCGCCTCCACCGGTAGCCGACGCCAGATGGCTCCGGGGCCGCGGGCGGGGCACCGCGCCACAGTCGATCGGCGAGGTGACAGCCCCGGCCCGGCGGACATCCAGGCCGAATCCGTCGGCTGGAGCGGAGGACGGGGATCCGGCGGAGGATCGGGACGGGGAGCGGGCCGTCGGGCCCGGCTGTTCGATGGGCTGACCGTGGTGGGTGTGCCCTTCGGGGCCGGGTCCGAGCAGAGCGCCGGCGAACTCGGCATGACCATCGATGCCCGGGCCCGCACCGCCACTGCCGTCCTGGTGGTGCGGGGTCACAGCTTCGCTCTGCTCGGTACCGGTGATCAGGATGGCCGGATAGCAGCCTGGGCCCGGGTGCTGTCGTCGTTGGCCCGGGAGGGATCGGACGTGCACCGCCTGCAGTGGATCGAGACGTGTCTCCCCGACGACGGCAGTGCGGTCCGACGACACGTCAGTGAGCACGCCGTGCTCGACGCCGACTCGCCGGCGGCGCGGTCGTATCAGACGCTGGTGGACGAGGCGGCCCCGGTCACCCGACGCCACCAGGTGCTGATGGCCCTGTCGATCCGCACCGTGCGGCCGTTGCGCGCCGCCCGTTCCTCAAGGAGTGGTGTCGACGCCATCGGTGCCGTGCTGTCCCGGGAGGTGCTCTCGTTGCACCGGGCCCTCGAGGGCGCGGACATCGAGGTCGACGGCGCACTCGGACCGGGCGCTCTCTCCCGGTTGATGGGGGAAGCATCGGCCGCCCTGGCCGACACCGCCCTGGCCGACACCGCCCTCGGCCGACACACCGCCCCGGCTGGGCGCGACGCTCCCGGCCGGGGGCGACGCTCACACCCGGCCCGGCGGGGGCCATGCACTCCCCGGATCAGACCGGCCGCCGGACGACGATCGGCCCAGTCAGTGGCCGTGGCCCATGGCCGTCGAGCCGTCCTGGGACGCGGTGCACACCGACGGGACCTGGCACGCCACCTACTGGATCGCCGAGTGGCCCCGGGTCGACGTGACGCCGGATTTTCTGGCCCCGCTGCTGTTCTCCCCGCTGCGTCGCTCGCTCAGCCTGGTCATGGAGCCCATGAGCCCGAGCCGGGCCGCCCGCCAGGTGGCCCAGGCCCGCACGGCGGACCTGGCCGACGGGGAGTTGCGGCGACGGGGCGGGTTTCTGGTCACGGCCCGTCAGACCCGCGAGAAGGCCGGTGTCGAAGAGCGCGACGTGGAGCTGGCTGACGGGCACGCCCAGTTCCGGTTCTCGGGGTATGTCACGGTCACCACGGACACCCGGGCCGAGCTCTCCGCCGCCCGAGCCGCGGTGGAACAGGCCGCCGGTCAGGCCGGCATCGAGCTTCGTCTCCTGTACGGGGCCCAGGACGTGGCCTTCACCTGCTCGCTGCCGCTGGGCCGGGGGCTGTCGTGAACGGGTTGGGCCCGCGGGTGCCGGCCCATCTGGCCACCACCCGACACCTGTGCGTGGCCTACCCGTTGGTCAGCGAGACCGGCCTGGGCCACGAAGGCGTGCTCATCGGGCGGGACGTCCTCGGGGGCTCCTTCGTCTACGACCCGTTCGTCCTCTACCGGATGGGGGTGGTGACCAACCCGAACATGGTGGTGTTCGGTCAGATCGGCAGGGGCAAGAGCTCGTTCGTCAAGTCGTATCTGTGGCGTCAGGCCGTCTTCGGCCGGCGGGCCTGGGTTGTCGATCCCAAGGGTGAGTACGCCTCGCTGGCCGCGGCCTGGGGGGTGGCGCCGGTGGCCCTGCGCCCCGGCGGATCGGTCCGCCTCAATCCCCTCGATACCGAGCCGGCCGGCCGTCCCGACGACCTGGATCCCGACGGCGGGGTCATGAGGAGTCGGGTGGCGCTGACCTCCTCGTTGGCGGTGGCGTGCCTGGGCCGGGACCTGCTGCCGCGGGAGCGGGCAGCCGTCGACGCCGCCATCGGAGAAGCGACCCTCCGGGCCGGGATGGCGCACATGGCTTCGCCCACCCTGCCCCAGGTGGTGGAGGCACTGCTGGACCCGGGTATCGAGGCGGCCCGGGCCCTCCGCACCACCCCGACGGTGCTCATGGAGGATGGCCGGGACGTGGCCCTCGAACTCCGCCGGCTGGTGCACGGCGACTTGTGTGGCATGTTCGACGGCCCGACCACGCCGGGGCTCCGGCTGGACGGCCCCTTGGTGGTGCTGGATCTGGCTGCCGTCTATCACTCCCCGGCTCTCGGCGTCCTCATGGCCTGCGCCGCAGCCTGGCTGCAGAGCGCCATCCGGGCCCAACACCGCAATCGGATCATCGTGGTGGTGGACGAGGCCTGGGCCATCTTGTCCAACCTGGGCGTGGCCCGATGGTTGCAGACCTCGTGGAAACTGTCCCGGGCCCTCGGCGTGGCCAACATGGCCGTGCTCCACCGGCTGTCCGATCTCCGCTCGGTGGGCACCGAAGGCTCGGAGCAGGTCGGTCTGGCCGAGGGTCTGCTGGCCGACTCCGAGACCCGGGTGGTCTACGCCCAGTCTCCCGGAGAGGTGGCCCGCACCGGTGAGCTTCTCGGCCTCACCGAGACCGAAGCCGAGCTCGTCACCCAGTTGCGGCGGGGCATGGCCCTCTGGAAGGTGGGGCAGCGCTCGTTCCTGGTCGAGCACCGGCTGGCCTCGGCCGAGCGGTGGCTCACCGACACCGACCAGGCCATGGGTGAGTACTCCGTGGACCGGTCCGGTGGAGCGGCCGGATCCGGTGAGGACGCCGGCCCCGGAACCGGGCCCATGCCGTGAGTGTGACCGCCGATGTACTCGTGGTCGCCGGCATCACAGCCTTCGTCGGGACGAGCCTGCTCGGAGTGGAGCGTCCCTGGTCCGGGCGGAGCGGGCCGGGTGGGCCGGGTAGGCCGGGTGGGCCGGGTAGGCCGGGTAGGCCGGGTGGGCCGGGTGCGGGTGGGCCGGGTGGGCCGGGCGGGCGGGGTAGGTGGGGCCGCCCGGGCGAGGGCGGGCCGAGTGCACCAAGCAGTTCTCAATTCGGTACCCGGCGCCCGCCACTGCCCCCTCCCGGGCGCCGGGTGCCATCTCCGCGGTCGTGGTCGGGCTCCGGTAGATGGTGGAGCGGTGTTGTCGGCATTGGGGGCGGGTGGCTTGGTGGCGCCGGCTTCCTGTCGGCTTTGGCGGCATTGGTCGTCAGGCCGCGTCCCGCCGGTCGCGGTCGGCAGCCTGGGCCCAACCCCGGGCCCTCCGGTCACTGATCGTGGCCCGGGGCCGATTGGCAGGCCCCCCGCCTCGAGGTCGACTGGTACTGGGTCGGGCCCGCAGACATCTCGTGGCCTCCGAGCGGACCCAGTCGGTCATCGTCTTCGGCCCGACCCAGTCGCACAAGACTTCTGGCCTGGCAGTGCCGGCCATCTTGGGATGGGAGGGACCGGTGATCGCCGCCAGCGTGAAGACCGACCTGATCGAGCACACCATGGCCCACCGGCAAGGCATGGGATCGGTTCACTGCTTCGATCCTTCCGGCTCGACGGGTCTGGAGTCGGCGCGCTGGTCGCCCCTGCCTTTGGCCCGGACCTGGCCGGGTGCCCGCAGAGCCGCAGCCGGTCTCACTGACGTGGCCAAGACGTCCGTCGGCACCATGAGCGACGGGGACTTCTGGTATGCCACAGCCACCAGGATGCTGGCTCCGCTCCTGTTCGCCGCAGCCTGTGGCCGGCGAGACATGGACGACGTGGTGCGGTGGGTGGACACCCAGGAGGAGACCGAGGTCATCGACCTGCTCCTGACGGCGGGGGTTCCCGAAGCCATTCAGGCGGCCCGGTCGGCGTTCGGGAAGGAGGACCGCCAACGAAGCTCGATCTACACCACGGTTGAGACGGTCCTGGAACCCTTTGCCGCAGGCCCGGGAGGAGTCCACGAATTCGATAGCGGCGACGGGGACAGTGACCCGGCCCGGAACCTGACGATCGACCCCGCCCGCTTGGTCCAGGGGAGCAACACGCTCTACCTGTGTGCGCCGGCCCATGACCAACGGCGGCTGACTCCGCTCTTCGCGTCAGTGGTCCGCCAGGTGATCGAGCATGTGTACGACCAGGTCACCCGAACCCGGCTTCCCCTCGATCCTCCGCTGCTCGTCGTGTTGGACGAAGCGGCCAATATCGCCCCCTTGTCCGACCTCGACGCTCTGGCATCCACCGCGGCCGGGCACGGCATACAGCTGGTCACCATCTGGCACGACCTGGCCCAGATCAGTGCCCGGTACGGAGCCCGTGCCACCACCGTGGTGAACAATCACCGGGCCAAGCTCTTCCTCTCGGGGATCTCCGATCCCTCCACGCTGGACTATGCCAGCCATCTCATCGGCGATGAGGAAGTGGTGCTGCCCACGACCACTACCGGACGGATGAGCGGTCCGAGCACCTCCCACTCGCCATCGGTCCGGCGGCTGGCGCCGCCCGATGTGCTCCGTCGCATTCCGCCGGGCGACGCGGTACTCGTGTACGGCGGACTTCATCCGGCACGACTGCACCTGCGGACGTGGTTCGCCGATCCGTGGCTGAGAGGGCGCGCACTAGGCGGTGGCTCTGGCCGCTTCGACGATCCGGCCGACCTTTGACCCCTTTAGGTTCGAGTGGCCGAGGATTTAGGTTCAGCCGGTCGAAGGGCCTGGGAACGAATGGCCTGGGAGCCGAAGGGCCTGGGAACGAAGGGCCTGGGACCGACGGGCCTGGGACCGACGGGCCTGGGCTGCCGGCCGTGTCGTCCGATGCCTCGATGATGCGGCCCGCGATCTCGTCGCAATTGATGATGACGGGCAGCCGCCGGTGGCCTAGCGTTCCGATTGGAAATTCCGGCGGGCGCGGGCATCGGCGGATGACACGGAGCGGATGGGGCGGTTTTGGCGGGGCCGTTCGGTGTCGACCTGAGCGAAAGGCGACACGACACAATGCGGAAAATCACAGCAATTCTGGCGGTGCTGGCTGCCGCCACCCTGGCCGGTCTGGTGACCGTGCCGGCCACCGTGGCCGGTGCATCGGGTCCACCGAGCGCACTCTGGGTATCCCCGACCGGAACCCTCCAGGCGGGACCGGGCACCAGTTGCTCCCTTCCCGGCTACCGAACGGTGCAGTCGGCGATCAACGCCGGAGCGTCGGGCGTCACCATCCATGTGTGCGCCGGTACCTACACCGAACAGCTGAGGATCAAAAAGTCCCTGTCCCTGGTCGGTAAGGGCTCGCCTTCGATCGTGCTACCGGCCACCCCGGTCAACGGGACCTCGAGCTGCGATCTGGCCAGCAACGCCGCGGTCGGGGACCACCTCCAGTCGGAGATCGACATCTGCGGCCACATCTCGGTCAAGATCAGCGGGCTGACCGTGGTGCCCAAGTGGGCTACGAGCACCTGCAGTGACGACCTCTACGGGATCCTCGTGGCCGGGAGGGCAACCTTGACCGCGCAAAGCGTGGCGATTGACGGCGGCGGGGCCTACCCCATCAACGGCTGCCAGGGCGGAATCGGCATCGAGGTGGGAATGGCCTGGACCACTCCCGTGTCGGTCGGCACCGCCACCCTGAAGGGCGTCTCGGTGAAGGACTACCAGAAGAACGGCATCACCATCGACGGCGCCGGCTCGAGTGCCACCGTATCGTCGAAGTCCACCGTGACCGGTGCCGGTCCGACCACACAGATTGCGCAGAACGGCATCCAGGTGAGCAATGGAGCCAAGAGCGTGATCACCTCGACGACCATCACCGGCAACGAGTGTGACAATGCCGCCTGTGGAGCGGACTTCGACACCCAGACCCAGTCGACCGGCGTGCTCTTCTACGGTGCCGCCAACGGGTCGAGTGTGAGTGACTCGAAGCTGTCCGGCAACGATATCGGCGCCTACCTGTACTCCACGGCGCCGACCAAGCCCGTGGCCGCACAGGTGACCATCTTGAAGGACACCTTCGATGCCAACCGGTACGAGCAGGTCTTCTTGGACCAGGGCGACGCCGCCGTCAACAACGACACCATCGAAGGTGCGAGCAACGACGGCATCGTCATCGTCCAGTACAAAGGGCAGACCTACGCCCCCAACTCGTCGGCGACAACCGACACCATCACCGGACAGAAGATCGGCGTCAACGTCAACTCCGACCGCGCCGCCACCGGTGACTTCGCCGGGACGTTCTCCATCAGCGACAGCCACTATCTGACCGGCAATACAGTGGCGTCCACGGACAACAGCCGCAACTTCACGATTAGCGGGACGGGCAACCAGTAGGCGCTCCGGGCAACCGGCGTTCATAGCAGGGAGGGTCGGGCCCTAGTACCCCGGCCCTCCCTGCTTTCATTCCCGACCTTTCGTCCGGTGTTGAGCGGGCAGTGCTGCCCAACGAGGCAGCAGCGCCGTCACGGTGCCGGTTGACCCCACCGGCGGTGGCCCGAGTAGTCCGCGGGGCGCGTGCCCGCAGGCCCGCCCCCGCCACCGTCGACGCCCGTGCTCGTCGACCAATTGTCAATGCGAGCCGAGGGCCGACCGTCACCGGCCCCTACCGCTTTTTGGCCGGGGGCCGTGAGACAATCGTCGGCAATGGCCTCGGTCCGGACTTCGACGTAGCGATCGACACCGCCTGACGATCGACGATGGGGATTGACGGTGGGCCGCCTGCTGCGTTCTTACAGAAGGTTGGTGCACGGACCGATTCGCCGCTGGCGGTGGCCGCGGTGTCGGTTGTCGCCGCCATGGTCTTCGTACTTCTCAGGCTGGCCATCGCCACGCACGGCAATATCTCCTTCTTCATCGTGGCAGGCATCACGCACTCCTCACCCCGGCTGATGAACCCACGGATCATCGTGGTGCCGAACAGCGGGTACGACGGCCAGTTCTATTACCGGATGGCGCTCGATCCGGCCGACATGGCCCGGTCGGCCTTCGGCATCACCCTCGACTCTGTCTCTCGGCTCCAACGCATCGCTTATCCGGCCATCGCCTGGCTCCTGGCGGCCGGTCGACCGTCACTGGTGCCCGACACCCTGGTCATCACCAACGTGATCGGGCTCGGGGTCATGGGTTTCGGTGGAGGCCTCATGGCCCGAGACAGTGGGCGGCACGCGCTGTGGGGACTGGTGCTCGCCGGGTACTGGGGCTATCTCTGGAGCGCCGGACGCGACCTCACCGAGATCGCCGCCGCGGCGTTCCTGGTCCTCGGTCTCTACGCCTACCGCCAGGAACGGTGGGTGCTGGCCTCCCTCCTGTTGCTGGGGGCGGTCCTGTCCAAGGAGACCTCGGCGTACATCGTGTTGGTCATCGCCGCCACGCGACTCCTCGGTTGGGCGGTCCGACGCCGGCGCCGACCGATCACACTCGAGGACGCCGCCTGGATTGTTCCGCTGGTGGGGTTCGCCTCGTGGCAGGCGGTGGTCTACTCAGTCACTGGGCACGCGCCACTCCTCAGTAGCGGGCAGGCCAACCTAGGTCCACCGTTCACCGGCGTGATCGACGGGTTCCGTTTTCACTTCGAGGACGTACCCTCGAGGGCCTCGTTCATCTGGTTCGGCGAACTGGCCGTGCTGATCATCTTGATCGTGGCTGCCGCCGTGTCGGTACGGCGTTCTTCGATCCCCATTCACGAACGGCTGGCTTGGGTGGCGGTTGTGGTGTTGGCCATTTCCACAGCCCGGGGCATCTGGCTCGGGGATGTGGGGTTCCGAAGCCTCGACGACGTCTATCTGTTCAGCTGGCTGGTGCTCCTCGGAAGCTCGAGGAGGCTCGTTTACCTGGGCGGCTTGGTTGGTCTGGTCTGGCTCGGCGTCGCCGTTGAACTGATCCGCTACGTCTAGGAGGCTGAGTTGCCCATGCCCATGCCCATGCCCATGCCCACGCCAATGCCGACGCCGACGCGTCGTCGCCGGGGCTCACTCTTCGGGCGGATCCACACCCCGGCTGTCCCGCTCCCGCCGGTCTTGTTCCCGTTGTTGTCGGTGCCACTGCTCGTTGGCCTCGGGGGTGTCGATGCCGAGGCCCGGCTCCTGTCCGAAGGGGGCCGGTGGTGAGAAGTCCCACTCGATCCGGCCGTTGGCGTCCAGACCCAGCCGGGTCAGGACCCACCCCTCGAAGGTCTTCAAGAAGTGATGGTGGTGGCATAACAGGGCCAGATTGTCGAGTTCGGTGGGGCCGTCCTCGGCCACCGGGATGATGTGGTCGATCTCGAGGCCGTAGGAGACCCGACAACCCGGCACCACACAGGTGGTGTCCCGGAAGACCAGGGCGGTGCGCAGGACCTGGTTGATGGTCCGACCGGTGTGGGAGACGGCCCGGATCTCCCCGGCCCGGTGGAAGACGTAGCGGCGGAAGGAGTCAATGGCCATCTGGCGGGCCAGGGCCACGGGGATGGGTCCCTGGTTGTCGATCTCGCACACCTCGCCTGGTTCGGTATACCCACGCTCCAGGGCGTCGGCGTCCACCCGGATCACCACCGAGCAGGTCGGGGGACGGTCGATGAGGGTGAGGGAGTCGATGGAAGGCTGGTCGTCGCCGGTGTCGCCGGCATCGGTGCATCGGCGGGTTCGGCGGGGTCGGTGGTTTCGGCTGGATCGAGGTCCGGGTCGTGGTCGGGATCGACCACGGGAGGCCTACCCCGTCGTCGTCTCCCGTTGGAAGGAGAGGCCGAAGAGCCATCCGGGGTCCGGTCCCGGCCCCGGGCCGGCCGACGTGCGGCCGGAGCGCTGGGACGGGGGGCCAGGGGCTGTTCGGTGTCGGGATGGCGCTGGGTGATGAGGGCGAAGAAGGCATCGGCCCGGACCGCCCCTTCGGGCTCGCCTTCGTAGTCAGGCTCTGACCGTCGGGCGGTGCGCAGACGGGTGGCCACCACCCCCAGCTGGGAGAGGATCTTGGCCCCCCGGTCGGCGGTGTCGGTGCCCTGGTAGCAAAAGGCCCCTTCGGCATCGGTCCACGACGAGAAGTGCCGCCCGGCCCGGATGCGGCGGAGGGTGGCGAGGGGATCGGCCCCGGCCGAGGTGGCCCGGGACCGGCGGCACCGCTCTCGGACGTCTCCCAGGGCCGCTTCGGCCGCTCCCGACAGCAGTTCGGTCTCCCGCCCGGGGTCGAGCACCCCGGCCCCGGTCAGTTCGGTGACCTTGGGGGCCGAGAGATCCCCCTTGCGCAGGGCCTCCTCGGTGCCCGGGAGGCTCACGAGCCGTCGTCCGTTGGACAAGGTGTCTCGGGCCTTGCCGGTCGGGACCCCTTCGACCTGGCCCAGCATCTCGGCGGCGTTGCGGTAGCCCTGGTCCCGCCAGATCCCCGAGGCCTCGATCCGGGGGGCCAGCAAGGTCTTGGCCGCATTGGTCAGCCGTTCGGCTGCCACCAGCGAGGTGTAGAGCACCGTGGAGTCGGCCCCGGTCAGCCGGGCCGGATCGAGTTCGTCCACCACCGAGGCCAACTGGGCCACCACCGACTCCACCCGGGCCCCCAGGCCGGCGTCGGTGTCTGGGGACCCACCAGCCCAAGGCACCGGCGAGGACGGGCCACCGGTATCCGGGGGCGTGTCGAACAGCGGGGTCGGCGACGGGTGTGACGCTGTCGCCCTCCTCGTTGTCTGACTCATGGTGACCATGGATGCATCCTGACAGGAGGGTGTGACAGCGGACCCTGGCACGAGGGGTCGGGTCAGGCGGAGGAGTCGCCATACGGAGGGCTCGCCAGGCGGAGGGGTCGCCATACGGAGGGCTCGCCAGGCGGAGGAGTCGCCATACGGAGGGGTCGCCAGGCGGAGGGCTCGCCAGGCGGAATCGCAGCATCAGGGGGGAAGTACCATCGGCCATCGTTCGCCGTCGACGCAGACAGACCCGGAGACGACGCAGACGCACACAGGGATAGAGGTGCCACATGAGAACCGGAATCCACTTCGTCAACTTCACGTTGCCCGATCAGCCGGCGTCGTTGGCGACAGTCCTGTCGGCCACGGCCCGAGCCGCCGAAGAAGGGGGGTGTTCGACCTTCACCCTGATGGACCACTGGTTCCAGATGGAGCAGTTCGCCACCTCGCAGGACCCGATGCTGGAGGGATACACCTCATTGGGCTATCTGGCCGGCCTCACCGAGCGGATGACCCTCGGGCTGATGGTCACCGGGGTGACGTACCGCCATCCCGGGCTGTTGGCCAAGATCGTGACCACTCTCGACGTGCTGTCGGGCGGGCGGGCCCAACTCGGGATCGGTGCGGCATGGTATGAGCGCGAGCACGAAGGCCTCGGAGTGCCGTTCCCGCCCATCAGCGAGCGGTTCGAGCGGCTCGAGGAGACGCTCCAGATCTGTCACCAGATGTGGAGCGACGACGATGGGCCGTTCCGGGGTCAGCACTACCAACTGGCCGAGACCATCTGCTCGCCACGACCGATCCAGCAACCTCGGCCCCGGATCCTCGTCGGGGGCAGTGGGGAGCGCAAGACCCTGCGCCTGGTGGCGCAGTACGCCGACGCCTGCAACCTCTTTGCCCCCGATCCGGACGTGGTGGCCCACAAGCTCGAGGTACTGGCCCGTCACTGTGATGCCGAGAGCCGCGACCCCGCCACGGTGGAGAAGACCATCCTCGGATTCGGCGATCCGCTCGACGACGTGGATGCATTTGTCAGCACCATGGAGCGCTACGCCGCCATGGGCATCGAACTGGTGGAGTTGATGCCGCCGGGGCCGGATCCGGCGGGTTGGGTCGCCCGTCTCGGAGAAGAGGTGGTCCCGAAACTGGCCGAGCTGGGGCCAACGGGCTGATTGCCCGGCGCTCGGACCGCCCGGCTCCGGGTGGAACTTCGGTCCCGGACCACCCGGCAATCAGGCAGTCGGCTCCGGGCGGCTGACCGCCGAGGCACCCACCGCGGCCACCGTCACCTGGTGGAGTGTCGACAGGGAGGGTGTGTCGACCACCACCGTCGAGGTGGTGGGGTCGTAGTACCAGCCGGCGCGGTCGGATCCGGGAGACTCGGCCGTGAGGGTGTGGCCGTCCAAGGTCACCCGGGCCGGCCGGGTCAGGTCGATCAGCTCCACCCGGTAGGGCACCGAAGCCGGCTGACCGGGATAGTGGCCACGCGTGGGGCCGATGACCAACCGTGACACCGCCGCCGTGCCGGCGCCTCCCGAGGGGGAACCGAGTGAATCGGTGATGGGAGTCTCGCTGTACTGGCCCTTGGTGTAGCCCAGGCCCGAACCGCTGTCGCCGTACAGGGTGAAGGCGCCTTTGGACCCGGAGAAGGCCTCGACGGTCAGACGCCCCGCAGACCCCGCAGACCCCGCAGACCCCGCAGACCCCGCAGACCCACGACGGTCCCCGCAGACCCCCCGGCCGAAGAAGACTGCTCCGGAATGATCCCGCCGGCCCGCACGAAGACCGGCATGCGGCTCAGGGGATCCGACACCGTGGTGGTGAGAGGTCCGCTGAAGGTGGCTCCGGTGAAGTAGTCGACCCAACGACCGGGCGGTATCCACACGGTGGTGCTGGCCACGCTGCCAGGAGCAGTGACCGGCGCCACCACCATGTCCGACCCGTACAGGTACTCGTAGGGGTGGGCGTAGGCCGCCGCCAGGTTGGGGTAGTCGAGGTAGAGCGGCTGGGTCATGGGCAGCCCGGTGCGGTGGGCCTGGGCGGCCAGGGTGTAGGTGTAGGGGATGAGGGCCTGGCGTAGCCGGAGGAAGTCCTCGGTGATGCCCTGGACCGGCTGCGGGTACTGCCAGGGGAGCCGGTCCTCGTCGTTGGAGTGGAGCCGGAGGATCGGTTGGAATGTGCCGAACTGGACCCACCGGTCGTAGAGGTCGGGGGGATCGGCGCCGGACTGGGTGGGGGGAGGGCCGAGGAAGCTCCCGATGTCGTCGCTGACGTACGGCTCGCCGATGGTCGATTCGGCCGGGGTGAGGGCCACCTCGCCGGCCAGGGTGTTCCAGGTGCCCCAGGCGTCCCCGGTGAAGGCGATGCCGGTGGTGTGGCCCGACCACGGCCCGGCCGGGTACACGGCGTCGGGCTCGCCGTTGGAGGCGCCGATCCGGGCCAGGACGAAACCCCGCTGTCCCTGGTTGACCATCTCCTGGGCGTAGAGGTGGTCGATGAACGAGTCGGGGGTCACCCCGGGCATCGACACGATCGAGGCGTCGCAGCACCAGTCCAACCACCAGAAGGACACGCCCTGTTTCTGGAAGCTCTGCTGCAGGGCGAAGTTGGACTCGGCCTGGTCCACCTCGCTCCAGTCCCACACCTTGCACGGACCGGCCGAACAGGACGACGGGGCCAGGGAGCCTTTGGCGATCTTCTGGGCCTGGGCCAGCTTGGGGTCGTTGTCGTCGATGCTCGAATGGAGGTTGAGGGTGACGTCGATCCCGTGGGCATGGGCCCACGACAGAAAGGCCGTGGGGTCCGGGAAGAGCTTGCCGTTCCACTCCCAACCGTTCCAGTCGTTGGGCGCCTTCCAGTCGGTGTCGAGGGAGAGGGTGTCCAGGGGGACGTCGTTCTCGGCGAACTCGGGGTAGACCGAGTGTTCGATGTCGGCACTGGAGTAGGGGGTGTAGTCGGAGTACCAGACCCCGAACACGCTGCGGGGTAGCAGGGGTGCGGGGCCGGTCAGTTGGGCCAGGGTGTGGAGGGCCCCGGCGTAGTTGTGGCCGTAGACGAAGAGATAGCCGTCCTCGACGTCTCCGCCCGGGGCCCGCGGCGCCACCCAACCCCCGGCGGTCCACACCGCGCTCTGGGTGTCGTCCAGCAGCCGCCACCCGTCCCGGTCCAGTAGGCCGTCGGTGTGCCACGGCTCCAGTGGTGTCTGGCAGGTGGCACCGCTGGACCCGTTGGCACAGGTGGTGCCGGGGCCGTAGGTGTAGGTGTCGAAGCCGCGGATCCACCCGCCCAGCGGATCGGTCGGGAGCGGGACCGGGGCCGGGGTGCCGGCCGGGCCCACCGACAGGGTGTCGATCCCCAGGTTGAAGTTGTCCGAGAGGCTGCCGAGGCTGAGCCCTCCGTGCTGGCCTGACTCGCTGACCGCCTCGATGGTGTCGGTGCCGGCAGTCGAGCACGGCGGTGGTGGTGACCACCGCCCACGGTGAGGCGGCCGTGGTGGGGGGAGCGGACAGGGTGGTGAGCAGGTGCCCGTTCACCACGATCCCGATCCGCCCGGGGCCGCTGCGGCGCCACCACACCGGCCACATCCGAATAGCGGACGGCCAGGACGGCCCGGCCGGCCGGAGCGCCGAGGACGGTCCAGGTGGCCCCGGCGCCCTGGGTGTTGAGGTAGCCCACGTAGCCGGCGGTGCTGTCGTAGCCGGCCTGGGTCTGGCTGAGTTGAGCCCCGCCCATCAGGGTCGCCGCCCCGGCCTGGCAGGTCTGGTCGAAGGGGCACTCCCACTCCCAGGTCGGCGCGGCCGTCTCGGTGTGGCCTCCGACCGATAACCGCAGGGTGGTGTTGTCGGCGCGGAACGGTCCGGAGCCGACCCGGTAGCGCAGGGTGGCCTGGGTGGTCCGGACGGTGAGCCATCCCCCCGACACCGTGGCCGTGTAGTGGGGGACCGGCATCTGGCGGTCGATCACGTTGACCGTGGGGGCGTTCTCGAAGTGGGCGGTGGGCGAGTACTCCAGGCGGAGCAGGGTCGGGCTGAGCACCTCGATGCGGGCGTCGCCGGACCGCACCTCGGCCGACTGGTGGGCCACGCCGTTGGCCATGTTCACCGGGGTGGAGAGATTCACCGGCGAGGTGGCCACCCGGGGTGGAGCGGTCGTGGGCGACGGGCTGCCACAGGACGCCAGGGCCAGCGCCACACCGACGAGGACCGGGATCACCGCCGGGATGACACCCCGATGGTCACTGCGGAGCGGACGCCGGCTCACACGGGGGCACTCTATCGGCGGCGGGCCCTCTGGGCTGGGGTTCGGTGACGCCCGCCAGCCGGCCGACTCTTGACCGCCTCTTGACATGTGACCAAATAGTCACCTATTATCAAAGGGTGGACGAGGTGTTCAGGGCGTTGGCCGATCCGACCCGAAGGAGCCTGCTCGACGAGCTCTACCGAAAGGACGGGCAGACGCTCAGCCAACTGGAGGGTCGCTTCGAGATGTCCCGTTTCGGGGTGATGAAGCACCTCCGCCAGCTGGAGGAGGCCGGACTGGTGGTGAGCAAGCGTCGGGGACGGGAAAAGCTCCACTTCCTCAACCCGGTCCCCATCCGCCTGGTCCACGACCGATGGGTGAGCAAGTACGCCGAGCCCTGGGCCGCCGGGCTCAGTGGGCTCAAGAACAGACTGGAGAGTTCCATGGAAAAGGTCTTCGAGATCTACATCCGCACCACCCCCGAGCGCCTGTGGGAGGCCATCACCGACGGCGACATCAGGGCCAAGTACCAGTTCGGCATGCACGTGGCCTCAGCGTGGACGCCCGGGTCGCCCATCGAGATGACCGCCGAGGGCTTCCCCGGCCTGTTGGGTGAGGGTGAGACCCTGGAGGTCGACCCCCCGCGGCGGCTGGTCCATACCCTCACGGCGTTGTGGAGCGACGACGTCAAGAGCGAAGGAGCCTCGCGAGTCACCTGGGAGATCGAACCGGTCGGGGACTCGTGCCGGCTGTTGGTGACCCACGACCAGATGCGCCAAGGGGCCAACTCGGAGATCTACGGCGGCTGGCCCATGATCCTGTCGGGACTCAAGACGTGGCTGGAGACCGGAGAGCTCCTCACTACTCCGGGGTCGCTCAAGTACGCCTGAGCGGGACCGGTCCGGACGGGCCGGCCACCCGGCGATCAGCCGAATCAGCCGAATCAGCCGAATCAGCCGGCGCTAGCCGAATCACCCGGCGACGAGAACCTCAGCCAGGGCACGGTAGGCCTCGACGGGGAACTCCCCGGCCCGGTCCTCCACTATCTGCAGGCACACATGGTCCGCTCCGGCCTGGTGGAACTCCCGCACCCGGTCGGCGATGGCGGCGGCGTCCCCCCAGGCCATGACGGAGTCGACCAACCGGTCACTGCCGGATCCCCGAAGGTCGTCCTCGGAGTAACCCAACCGGCGCAGGTTGTCGGCGTAGTTGGGTAGGCCCAGGTAGCCCTCGGTGTAGCCGCGGGCGGTGGCCCGGGCGGCCGTCGGGTCGCTCTCCAGCACCACGGCCAACTCCGGCGCCAGAAGCGGTCCGGGGCCCATCACCCGGCGCGCCTCGGCGATGTGCTCGACGGGCACGAAGTAGGGGTGGGCTCCGGCGGCCCGTTCGGCCGCCAGGGTCAGCATGCGCGGCCCCAGGGCGGCCAGGATCCGTCTGTCGGCGGCAACCGTGGGTCCCAGGTCGTCCAACTCGTCGAGGTAGCTGACCATCTGGGAGTAGGGCCGGGTGTAGGCCGACCCCAGCGGCTCGACCAGGGGGGCGTGACTGGCCCCGAGGCCCAGGAGGAAGCGCCCGGGGTACTCGACCTGCAGGGCGTCGGCGCCCCGGGCCGCCTCGGCCGGGGTGACGTGCCAGATGGAGATGATGCCGCTGGCCACCGGCACGTGCTCGGTGGCCCCGAGGAGCCGGCCGAACCGGTCGGGGAAACGGGGCTCGAACCCGCCCGAGGACCACATCGCCCCGTAGCCCAGCGACTCCATGGCCCCGGCCGCCCCCCCGGGGCTGCCGTCGGCGCCGGCCCAGCTGCCACTCCACCAGATACCGAAAGGGCCGAGGTCTGTCGGGCCATGTGCCATGGGGGCACGCTACCGACGGAGGGGCTCACCCCGTTCACGGCCACTCGACTCTCCCCGTTCATGCCCCCGAAACACCCCCGTGACGATGGTGGCCTAGCTTCAGGGAAAACCAGCTGGAGCCGGCCCAACCATCATCAGTTTTGATCCTGCTGACTGTCCCAGCGCGAGCCAGAGGAGAACACGATGAGTGGGAGCAAGGCCCGGATCGACGCCATCGACGCCGTCAAGAACTACCAGGCACCGAAGTCCATCTTCCCCATGGCCGAGGCGCCGGGCGAGATCTTCGGGGAGAACGTCTTCACCAAGGCGGTCATGCAGAAGCGGCTGCCCAAGCCGGTGTTCAAGTCCCTGATGGGCACCATCGAGCACTCCAAGCCGTTCGATCCCACCGTCGCTGACGTGGTGGCCGCGGCCATGAAGGACTGGGCCATGGAGAAGGGCGCCACCCACTACGCCCACGTCTTCTATCCCCTGACCCACCTGACCGCCGAGAAGCACGACAGCTTCTTCGAGCCCGGTGGTGACGGTGCAGCCATCGCTGAATTTCAAGGGAAGACGCTCACCCAGGGGGAGCCCGATGCCTCCAGCTTCCCCAACGGGGGCCTGCGGGCCACGTTCGAGGCCCGGGGCTACACCGGATGGGACGTGACCAGCCCGGCCTACATCCTGGAGAACCCCAACGGGAACACCTTGTGCATCCCCACCGTGTTCATCTCCATGACCGGCGAGGCCCTCGACAACAAGACCCCCCTGTTGCGGTCCCAGCAGGCCATGGCCAAAGAGGCCGCCCGGATCCTTCACCTGTTCGGCCATCCCGACGCCGACGCCGTGGTCTCGTTCGCCGGGGCCGAGCAGGAGTACTTCCTGATCGACCGGAGCTTCTTCCTGAACCGTCCCGACCTCTTGAACTCGGGCCGTACCCTGTTCGGGGCCAAGCCGCCCAAGGGGCAGGAGTTCGACGACCACTACTTCGGGGCCATCCCCGACCGGGTACTCGGCTACATGATGGATTGTGAGCGGGAGCTGTTCAAGCTGGGCATCCCGGCGAAGACCCGCCACAATGAAGTGGCCCCCGGCCAGTTCGAACTGGCCCCGATGTTCGAGCGCTCCAACGTGGCCGCCGACCACCAGCAGCTGTTGATGACCACCCTCAAGAAGGTGGCCCAGAAGCACGGCATGGAGTGCCTGTTCCACGAGAAGCCCTTCGGGGGCATCAACGGCTCGGGTAAGCACGTCAACTTCTCCCTGGGCAACTCCACTGAGGGCAATCTCCTGCTCCCGGGGGACACACCTCACGACAACGCCCAGTTCCTGGTGTTCTGCGCCGCGGTGATCCGCTCGGTCCACAAGTACGGTGGCCTCCTGCGGGCCTCGGTGGCCTCGGCCACCAACGATCACCGCCTCGGGGCCAACGAAGCCCCCCCGGCCATCATCTCGATCTTCCTCGGGGACCAGTTGGCCGACGTCTTCGACCAGATCGCCGCCGGAGGTGCCACCAGCTCCAAGGAGAAGGGCCACATCGAGATCGGCGTGGACACGCTTCCCGTGCTCCCCACCGACCCCGGCGACCGCAACCGGACCAGCCCGTTCGCCTTCACCGGCAACCGGTTCGAGTTCCGGGCCCCCGGTTCGCTCCAGTCCATCGCCGGTCCCATGGTGACCATCAACACCATTCTGGCCGAGGCCCTGGACTACATCGCCACCGAGCTGGAGATGCTGGTCGAAGGAGGAACCGAGTTCAACACCGCGGTCCAGACCGTCCTGCAGGAGATCATGGTCAACCACGGCAAGGTGGTGTTCAACGACGACGGGTATGCCGACGAGTGGCAGACCGAGGCGGCGGCGCGGGGCCTGCCCAATCTGCGTACCACCCTCGACGCCCTGCCCGAGCTCATCACCGAGGACTCGATGGAGCTCTTCTCCAAGTACGGGGTGTTCAACCACCGGGAGATGCACAGCCGCTACGAGATCGCCCTGGAGCAGTACATCCTGGCCGTCGACGTGGAGGCTGAGCTGACCCTGGAGATGGCCAACACCATCATTCTCCCGGCCGCCATCCGCTACCAGACCGAGCTGGCCAACAATGTCGCCAGCCTCACCGCCGTGGGGATCGAGGCCGACACCACCACTCTCGACGAGGTCTCCGGGAAGATCAGCGAGTTGCGCTCGGGGATCGCCGCCCTCCGGTCGGAGATCGATCACGACGACGTCGAATCGGCCGAGAAGCACGCCGAACACGCCCAGAAGGGCCTGCTGCCGGCCATGTTGACGGTGCGCGCCGCCGCCGATGCGCTCGAGGCACTGGTGGCCGACGATCTGTGGCCGCTGCCGACCTACCAGGAGATGCTGTTCATCCTCTGACCTCGCCGTGAGGGGGCGCCCTCGAGGCGTCGTTGGCCAAGGGCTGTTCCCTGCTCCTTCCCTGCGGGCACCGTCTGGCCTAGGGTGGCTCCGGATTCGCTCCCGGGGGGGAGTGGACCACCAAAGCCGTGTCCTACCGCATCGAATCGGTTCGGTCGGTCTGGTCAGTCAAGGGGGAGTGAAGCATGGGGAAGAAGAGCCGTACCGCGCTGTTCTCGTGGTCGGGCGCTCTGCTACTGGGAGTGGCCGTGATCGCCGCGGGCTGTTCGTCAGGAGGATCGGCGTCGCCGTCGACCACGACCGCGACGACCTCGAGTACGTCGGCCGGCTCCGGCACGAAGTCCCAGATCGACATCGGGGCCATCTCCACCAAGACGGGCCAACTGGCCGGCTACTTCGACGGGATCGCCCCGGGCATGACCGCCTACTTCAACACCATCGACGCCCACGGCGGGGTCAACGGGCACAAGATCGTGTTGACCAACTCGCTGGATGACGGGGGCTCGCCCACCCAGTTCACGCAGGACGTCCACACCCTCATCGACCAGGACCACGTGTTCGCCATCGGGGTGGCGTCGGCCTGGTTCACTCCCAACTACTTCGTGGATACCAAGACTCCCACCTACGGGTACAACGTCAGCGCCAACTGGCAGACCGCTCCCAACCTCTATGCGGTGGGGGGCTCCACCCAGGTGTATGCCAACGGGTACTCGTCGCTGGCCTACTTCCTCAAGAAGGTGGAGGCCAAGAAGGTGGCCTTCATCAGCTACGGGCCCTCCATCGCCTCGTCGTACGACGCCTGCAGCTCCTACGCCACCGGGATGAAGCATGCCGGGTTCAACGTGGTGCTGGCCGACGTCGGGGCCCAGCTGGGCGGGAGCTACAGCTCCGACGTGCAGCGGCTGCAGCAGTCCGGGGCCCAGCTGGTGGTGACCTGCATGCAGGCTTCGGACAACATCACCCTGGCCCGGGACATCCAGCAGTACGGGCTCAAGATCAAGCAGTTCTGGCTGAACGGGTACGACCAGGCCCTACTGGACCAGTACGGCAGCCTGATGCAGGGGGTCTACGTCGACAATGTGGGCGGGGTGCCCTTCCAGGCCGGCGACACGGCCCGGTACGGCACCACCTACCCCGGAATGCTGGCCTACCTGGCCGCCATGAAGAAGTACGAGCCCAGCTTCGTCTACAACGGGGTGGCCTTCCAGGGATGGCAGTCGGCTGCGCTCATCGCCGCCGGGGTGAAGGCCGCCGGCAACGACGTCACCCAGGCCAATGTGATCGCCGCCACCAACAAGATCACCAACTTCACCGCCGGCGGGGTCTCGGCTCCGGTCGACTGGGCGGTCTCCCACACCGGCACCACCTGGCCCGACTGCAGCGCCTACATCCAGGTCCAAGGGGGCAAGTACGTACCGGTGTTCGGCACCGGCAAGCAGGTCTTCGTCTGCGTGAACAAGAACCCCGACAACCCGGTTCCGGTTACGCCGCCCCGGGCACACCGGGGGCCTGACCCTCCCGCCGCCGGGCACACCGGGGGCCTGATCCTCCCGCCACGCCGAGGGCCCCTCAGGTGACGACGGTGCCCGGGGCCGAGTTGAGCTCGGCTTCGAGGTAGTTCATGGCTTTGATGAACGTGCCCCGTTCCTCGGGGCTCAGGTGCTGGAGGGCGCGGACGATCGGGGCGCTCGCCCCTTCCATCCAGGCTTCGACCACCTCCTCACTTCCCGGGGCGATCCTGACGATGGTCCGCCGCCGGTCGGCAGGATCGGCCGAGCGTTCCACGAACCCGACCCGCTCCAGTTCGGCTACGAGCCCGCTGACCGTGGCCAAGTTGAGATCGAGATCGGCGGCCAGCGCGCCTACGGTGGCCGGTCGCTCGTCAACCAGGGCCAGCACCGAGCCGTGACGCGGTCCGAGGGTGACCCCCGCCAGGACGACGGGCTCCTCTGGTCGCCGCCGCATGCCCCGCATGACCCGTGGCAGCAACTGGACGAGCTTCCTCATGCCCTCGTGCACGGTGCATCCGTCGGCATCTCCGGAGTCAACCAGAGGTATCCGGTCGGACCCGGAGCCGACGGTGGCTTCGGTGCCGGCACCGGCACCGGCCCCGCGGTCGAGCCCGTCCTGACGCGTTCGGCGTTTGGCGATCACCGACTCACTCTAGTGCCGCAGGGGATATAGAATGGTTTTGATAACCAAATTATTGCGGTAACATGTAGTTGAGCGACCACGTCCGCCCGACGCCGGTCGGCCACCGGGAGGAAATGAATGACACTCAGCGACCAGAACGTCACCGACCTGACCACCTACGCCGGGACGTGGATCCTCGACCCGGCCCGTACGTCGGTCGAGTTCCACACCAAGGCCATGTGGGTGGTGAAGGTCAAAGGGACCGTCAAAGCCATCGAGGGGCGCGCCGACATCGGTAGCGACGGCGCTCTGAGCGGGACCCTCGTACTCGACGCCACCTCGTTCGACACCCACAACAAGAAGCGCGATGCCCACCTGCGGACCGAAGACTTCTTCGAGGTGGTGAAGTATCCGACCATTGTCTTTGCGGCCACGGGCGCCCGGCCTGTGTCCCCGGGGCAGGTGGAGTTGACCGGAAGCCTGACCATTCACGGCCAGTCCCGTCCTCTGACCGTGCTGGCCTCCGTGGATGTGACCGGTGGCCATGGGACGGTCGATGCCGAGGTCGACATCGACCGCAGCGAGTGGGGTCTGACGTGGTCCAAGTTGGGTGCCGGTCTGGCCAACCACCTGGTCATCAAGGCCCACTTCGTCAAGGAGTGACCGGCGGCCGGCGATGGGCCGGCTGCCTGGTGCCCGCCGAGGGTCAGCCCCCGAGGCTCCGCCGAAGCTCGTCGAAGGATGCGCTGAGTTCGGCGAGCGAGGCCCGGAGGGTCGCCACCTCGGCCCGGAGGGCTTCGATCTCACCCGATGGCGCCGGGGTGTCGGAGCCGGTGGCCGTGGCCGTGGCCGTGGGCTCGAGAGGGTGGGCATCGGGTGCATTGGCGTCGGTGGCCCCGTCGGGCGCCGGTTCGGCGCTGCCCACGAACGGCTGGGCCAGGTGTTGCTGCCAGCGGTCCTCTTTCTGGCCCGGACGACGCGGCAGCAGACTCACCAGTCCCTCGGGGTGAGCAGCCAAGAGATCCAGCTGCACCTGCACACTGGCCACCGTCGGCATGTCGGCCATCCGCTCCACCCGGGCCCGCAGCTCCCCCGGGGTCTGCGGTCCCCTCAACATCAACAGGGCCACCAATGCTGCGCCTCGGGTGTCGATGCTCAAGAACTCGTCCATCACGTGGCGGTAGCGGTTCACCGACCGCCCATGGGAGGGAAGGACCACCCGGACCAGGTGCTCCTGGCGGAGCGCGTCCAGGGCCACCAGGACATCGGACTCCTCCAGGGTCACCACCGGGTCGCGGTTGGTGGCCTGGTTGCAGGCGAGAGTGAGGGCGTTGAGGGTGAGCGGGTACTGCTGGGGCGTGGTGCGTTCCTTCTCCACCAGGCACCCGAGTACCCGACCCGCCTCGGCCGTGATGATCACGGCCAGACCCTACCCTCCGGGCTCTGTGCCTCGGGGTCCGCAGGCCGGTGAGGAGGTGTCCCGTGGCATCATTCCGGATGGCAGGCCGGACCCACCGAGCAGAGGATGTTGAGCGATGACCCAACGAGTGATCCAGTGGGCTACGGGGGCGGTGGGGCGGGCCGCCATAGAGGGGGTGCTCGATCATCCCGACCTCGAGCTGGTGGGAGCCTGGGTCCACAGCCCGTCCAAGGAGGGTGTCGATCTGGGCACCCTGGTGGGCCGGGACCCCCTCGGTGTGGTCGGCACCACCGACATGGCCGCCCTGCTGGCCACCGAGGCCGAGTGTGTCATCTACAGCCCGTTCATGGCCGACCCCACCGTGGTGACCGCCATCCTGGAGTCGGGCAAGAACGTGGTCACCCCGCTCGGCTGGTTCTATCCACCGCCCGATGAGCGGGAGCGGATGGACGCCGTGGCCCGTGGCGCCGGTGTCACCCTGCACGGGACCGGGATCCACCCCGGGGGGATCACCGAGCGCTTCCCGCTGATGGTGTCGGCCCTGTCGGGTTCCATCACCCACGTCCGCGCCGAGGAGTTCTCGGACATCCGCACCTACGGCGCCCAGGATGTGGTCCGCGACTGGATGCTGTTCGGCAAGTCCCCCGAGGAGGCCAGCGCCAGCATCATGACCGAGGCCCTCGGAGCGGGCTTCCGCCAGTCGCTGTACATGGTGGCGGCCGAACTGGGCTTCGACCTCGACGACCAACTGCGCACCACCCACGAGATGGCCGTGGCCACCTCGCCCATCGACTCGCCCATCGGCCCCATCCAGCCCGGCACGGTGGCGGCCCAACGGTTCCGGTGGGAGGGCCTGGTGGACGGGGAACCGGTGGTCACCGCGGCGGTCAACTGGCTCATGGGCCAAGAGCACCTCGACCCGGCCTGGGAGTTCGGTGCGGCCGGCGAGCGCTTCGAGGTCGAGATCACCGGTGACCCCGACTGTCTGGTCACCTTCAAGAAGCTGCACCCGATCAGTGTCGAGGCCGGTCTGGTGCGAAACCCCGGCATCGTGGCCACCGCCCTGCACCTGGTCAACGCCATTCCCTACGTATGTGAGGCCCGGCCCGGCCTGCTCACCTACCTCGACCTGCCCCTGGTGGCGGGACGGGCCGCCCCGGGCCTCCACCGGAACCGGTCGGCCGACCGGAGCCCGAGCGACCGGTGATCCTCGACCGGTTCGCCGTCGAGGACCGGGTGGCCGTGGTCACCGGAGCCGGGCTGGGCATCGGTCGGGGGATCGCCATCGGTCTGGCCGAGGCCGGAGCGGACGTGGTGCTGGCGGCGCGGACCGTGTCGGATCTGGAGGAGGTGGCCGGACAGGTCCGGTCTATCGGTCGACGGGCCCTGGTGGTGCCCACCGACGTGCTCGATGCCCAGGCCTGTGCGGATCTGATCTCGGCGGCGGTGGAGGAGTTCGGTCGACTGGACATCCTGGTCAACAACGCCGGCGGGGCCATGCCCCGGGCGGCCATGGACACCAGTGAGGGCTTCATGGCGCGGACGTTCGCCTTCAACGTCACGGCGCCGCTGACCCTCACCAAGCTGGCCGCCCGCCAGATGGTCGACACCGTGGGCCGAGGGGCCGTGGTCAACATCTCGTCGCGCTCGGCCAGCATGACCCAGACCATGTTCGTGGCCTACGGGTCGGCCAAGGCCGCTCTGGACCGTATGACCCGGAACATCGCCCCCGAGCTGGCGCCGCGGGTCCGGGTCAACGCCATCGACGTGGGCGGGGTGGCCACCAGGTCGCTCGAGGTCGTGCTGACCGATGACGGCCTGCGTCGCCAGTTCGTCGAGGGCACCCCCATGCAGCGGCCCGGCCAGCCCGAGGACATCGCCTGTGCCGTGCTGTACCTGGTTTCGGAAGCCTCGTCGTGGGTCACCGGCAAGGTCTTCGAGATCGACGGTGGCACCGAGGCCCCGTCGATCCAGGTGCCGGCGGCACCCCTGGAGCCCAGCGGGGACTGAAGCCCGCCGCGGCTGAAGGCCGCCGCAGCTAAAGCCCACCGGGATCCCCGACGATACGAAGGGTGACGGGTCCATCGGTCTCCGCCCGGGTCCGAGCAACTACCCGAGGTCGGAATACCAGATGACCCCTGCTCGATCGCCCGCGGGCCGAAGGGATGCACAGGTGGCTCTACGAAAGCACACAGGTGGTTCACCGAGCGGCTTCATACTCTCATCAAGCATGGAGACCCTCACTACGTCGACTCACTCCCTCACGGATCAAGAACCGGGGCCGCATTCCTCGTTGCGGCCGCTCAGCGACGACGAGGTTGCCGCCGGCCTGGAGTTCGAGTGGATCTCGCGGTCGGAGCACGAGGCCACGGTGAAGCGGCTCGAGGAGAAGATCTCGATCCTGGCCGTGCAGAAGGACTACTGGTGGCACAAGAGCCTGGGCCAGGCCGTCTGACCGACGGCCCGCGCTAGCTTCTCCCCCGGACGAGAGGGGACCGATGGAACTGTGGGAGTTGGTGGCCAGGGAGAGCATCCGGGACCTGGTGGCCCGGTACAACGCCAACGCCGACTCGGGCCGCTTCGAACAGGTCCTCGAGTGCTTCGCCCCTGACGCGGTCATGGAGCTCGACGGACGCCCCTATCGGGGGCGGGATGAGATCCGGACCATCTTCACCGGAGCAGCCGAGATGGTGACCAGCGGGCCGGAGCCCATCATGGTGCGACACCACACCAGCACCCTCCAGATCGATGTGGCCGGCCCCGACGAAGCAACATCGCGCTGCTACTACCAGGTCCTCAGTGGCACCGGAGTGGACCACTGGGGGCGTTACCTCGACCGCTACGGGGTGGTCGACGGCCGGTGGCGCTTCGTCCACCGACGCGAGTTCCTCGACGGCGCGGTCCCCGAAAGCTGGACCCGGGCCCAGTAGCGGTGGCGTCGGCGTGGCCCCGCCGCCGGGCCGCGGCCGGACCGGACCATCGACCCGGTGAGAAGGGGCACGGACCGTGTGGGCTGGGATTCTCCCTCCAATCACCCCACATACGTTGCCGGCACGTGGGCTTACGACGGCCCACGTCGGCCCGGCGACAACATCCGCTCGCCCATCGGTAACGAACAGTCACCCGGAGGCGCCCGTCTCCAGAGTGAGGTGACCTACATGTTTCGACAGCCGACCGATCCGCACATCCGATCTGTTCCACCGGGAAGATCCCGCACCAAGCAGCTGCTCGTCGTGGCGATCGCCGTGGTGACCGTGATGCTGTTCGGCGCGGGATCGGCTCTGACCGCCACCGCCACCGCCGGTGCCGCCACTTCCCACGCTGTACAGGATCCTGCCCCGAACGGCAACAACGGGACGACCATCGACCCCTTGCAGTACAACTGTGGGAACGATGCCCCCACCTGCGGGCAGGTGGGCGAGTCCAACGGGTACTACAACGGCACCAACGTGGACCTGCTCTACAGCGAGAACTACTACTGCGACGCCAACGTGAGCTCCGCGGCGAAGACCGGATGCGAAGCAGGGGCGGGCCCATCCTCCTCACCGAGCGCGGGGTCGGCCGGGAACTCGGGTACGTCGCTCGGCAACACCACCCACGGTGACACCCTCTACATCGCCGTGCCGCTCTTTGCCAATGCGCCGGCCACCCAGTGCACGGCCACGGCGGTCTGCATCGATCACCCTCCGACCATCGACCTGTCCCGCATCCACTCGGCCCTGCCCGGGGACCCATCGGCGGCCAGCGTCTCCAACGTCGCCATCCCGGCCCACAACCACATCGTCGGCACCCGCAACGACGGGCTCCCGACCTGGTGGAACGTTCAGGTCATCGCTACGGCTGACCCCGCCACCTTCAACAAGCTGACGAGCGTCGGGGCCATCAATGCGGCGGTCAAGGCCAATACCGCGGTCTCCGTCCCCACCAATGTGTTCCTGTTCTTCCAGGTGCTGGCGGGCACCGAGTCGAAATCCATGGCCGCAGATCTGACGGCCACGGCGCCTCCGGGCCCGGCCGTGGCGTCTGCCCCCGGAGCACCGCCGGCCAGCCAGGTGGAGTCGGGCACGACCTTCAACAACTTGAAGAACGACTGCGGGGCCACGGCTCCGAACTGCCAGGGCATCGGGATCAGTCGCGACTGGATCGACGGTCAGGATGTCGAGGCCCTCTACACCGAGCCCTACTACTGCGGAACCACATCGGTGAAGGTCCACTCCTCGTCCGGCTGTGAAGCCGGCTCGGACCCGACGTCGGTTCCGCCCGGGCGTGTCCGACCGGACGCCACCCACCCCGACCCGGACCAACAGCCAGATCGACCCGCTGTACATCCCGGTCCCGCTGTACACGAGTCCGGCCGTGCCCTACGTCCAGTGTTCAGGTGCCATCACCTGCATCGACCACCCGGCAACCATCGACCTCTCCCAGTTGGCCGCGGTCCTCGGTGCCCCGACGGCGTCGTTGGACAACGTGCCCCTTCCCGGCCACGACCACCTGCTGACCACCCGCAACGGTGACCAGCCGGAGTGGTGGAACGTGATCGTCATTCCGGTCACCTCGGCCAAGGGACTGGACGCCGTGGAGAGCGCCAAGAACTACGCTTCGGTGAAGGCCCTGGAGAATGCGTCCGGGAGTGGTATCGGCGTCGACGGTGTCGGCGAAGTCCCCACCAACGCCTACCTGTGGTTCCAAACCCTTCCGGGCGGAAGCGCTCCGACTCCGGGTCCGACCCAGACAAACTGCATGACCCACCTGCCTTCGGGCTCTGTGGTCGGAGGTGCCGCTCTGGATGACGGCAGCGGGTACTACGAGGTCGACGCCCAGGGTGATGTGGCCGCATTCGGTGCAGCCACCTGCTACGGCGCCCTGACCGGAGTCCATCTCAATCAGCCCATCGTCGGCATGGCCGTCGACCGGAACACCGGGGGCTACTGGTTGGTGGCCGCCGACGGTGGTGTGTTCTCCTTCAACGCTCCCTACCTCGGATCGATGGGAGGAACCCCCTTGAACAAGCCCATCGTCGGCATGACCGCCACCCTCAATGGAACCGGCTACTGGCTGGTGGCCTCGGACGGGGGCGTGTTCTCCTTCGATGCTGCGTTCCAGGGCTCCATGGGTGGCACACCGCTCAACAAGCCGGTCGTCGGCCTGAGCCTCGACCGGGCCACCGGTGGCTACTGGTTGGTGGCCTCCGATGGTGGCGTGTTCTCCTTCAACGCTCCGTTCTACGGATCGACCGGAGCCATCGTCCTCAACCAGCCGGTGGTGGGCATCGCCCCGGTGTCTGACGGCAGCGGGTACCGACTGGTGGCCTCCGATGGTGGGGTGTTCTCCTTCAACGCTCCGTTCTACGGATCGATGGGGGGCACTCCGCTGAACAAGCCGGTCATCGCCGGGCTCAACAACAACTCCTATGACGGCTACTGGCTCGTGGCCTCGGACGGAGGGGTCTTCACCTTCAGTCCTCCGGGAGAGGGCATGCCCTTCTTCGGGTCGGCTGCCTGAGTCGCCCATCGGAGAGCGTTCGTGGGGTGGGAAGGAAGGTTCTTCCCACCCCACGCCGTTCTCTGCCACATCTTCACCGGTAACCCGAGGTCCACCCCAACGACCGAATCGAGGTTCATTCGTGGTGACCCGCACCTTGCTCCCGCCGGCTGTTGAAGCCGCGGAGCCGTCCTATCACCAGCCGGCGGAACAGAGCGCCGGTCGGCTTGGCGCCGGCCTCTTCTCCCGCCGTTCGCTGCGCTGGGCGCTCGGCCTGGTCTGGCTACTCGACGGGGCCCTCCAGTTGCAGTCGTTCATGTTCACCAAGGGATTTGCCACGTCGATCATCGCCCCGTCGGCGGCCGGTCAGCCCGGCTTCGTAGCCGGCGCCGTGGGGTGGAACGCCCGGTTGATCGCCGGGCATCCGGCCCTCTTCAACGGCGTATTCGCCTCCGTCCAGCTGGCCCTGGGGCTGGCATTCCTGTTCCGGCGCACGGCGCGGCTGGCCGTTGTGGCCTCCGTGGCCTGGGCCGCCGGCGTCTGGTACTTCGGCGAGGGCCTCGGCGAAGTCTTCGGTTGGCATACGACGGCGCTGGCCGGCGCCCCGGGGGCTGCGCTCCTCTACGCCGTGCTGGCTCTGGCGGCATGGCCCGGTTCCGGCCCGGCCGGGTCGGATCACGAAGCCCGGCGGCGCGAGCTCCTGCCGGGGTGGACGCTCGGTGTGTGGGCGATCCTGTGGGTAGGCAGCGGGGTGTTGAGCGTCCTGCCGGCCAACGTCTCGTCGGGAGCCATCGCCGCTCAGCTGACCAGCGATGCGTCCACCGTGCCGTCGTGGCTGGCGGCCATCGACCGGGGCCTGGCTTCGGCGGCGCATGGAGCCGGGCCAGTGGCCACGGTGGTCACCGTGGCGGTAGAGCTGGCCATCGGCATCCTGGTCTTCAGGCCCGGGCCGATGAGGACTGCGGCTCTGTGGGCCGGCATGGTGGTGGCCCTGGTCTACTGGGCCGTCGGTCAGAGCTTCGGCCAGCTCTTCAGCGGTCAGGCCACTGACCCCAGTACCGGCCCGTTGGTCGTCCTGCTCGGACTGGTCGCCCTCGGTGCATGCCGACCCGAATCGACGCCAGTCGCCGCCATCGGGGGCCCGTTGCCGGATGGTCGTGTCGATAGGCGGCAAAGCGAAGGGTGCGCTACAACGGTACGGTGAATCTCCGCCCCATCGGCTGGGTCTTCTTGCTGTTCGGGGTGTTCTGGGGTGGCTGGGCGGTGGAGGCGGTCAACGTGGAGCGGGCCCTCCACCTCTCCTCGGCCGGATTCGGCCTCCTGCTCTCGGCGGGCCTGGTGTTCGGGGCGTCCTCGAACGCCATGGGCGGAGCGCTCTGTGAGCGGTTCGGGACCGGCACGGTGTTGGCTCGGGCCCTGGCCGCTTGGGCGGTGATGCTGTCGGTGGGTGCCGCGGTTCGGGAGCCGGTGGCACTGGAGCTGGCCATCGTGGCCATGTTCGCCATGGCCGGCCTCATCGACGTCACCATCAACGTGGCCGCCACGGCGGCTCTGGCCGATCAGCCCGGACGACTGGTGGCCTTTCACTCCCGGTTCAACGTCGGGGCGGCGGCGGGTGCGGCCCTGACCGGGGTACTGCTGGCGGTCGATGCCTCGTGGCGTTGGATATGGGTGGCGGTGGCGGCCTCGGCCCTGGTGCTGAGCGTGGTGTGTCACCGGGTCCGCCTGCCGGCCGGTGAGCCCGGCCACCGGGTGCGGCTCGGCGGCACGATCTCGCTGTTGCGTCGGGAGGGCCTGCTCCTGCTGGCCGCGGCCTTCGCCCTGGCGGCCATGGTCGAGGGTGGCATCGAGCTGTGGGGCGTGCTGTTCCTGCGGACGTACCTGTCCTCGGGCATCCTCCTCGGAGCCGGAGGAGCGGTGCTGGGCTATTCGGTGGCCGCGGTGGCGCGGTCCACCCTAGGCCCGAGGGTCGGTAAGCGGGGCCCGGCCCGGGGTGTGGTCATGGGGGCCGGCACCGCGGCCATCGGCGTGACCACCATGGCTCTGGCCTCGACCGCCCTGGTCGCCGCGGTGGGCCTGGTGCTGGCAGCCGGGGGTATCTCGATGTGCTGGCCCTTGCTGCTGGCGCAGGCAGGCGCCGGTCGATCGCGGTCCGGAATGGCGGTCGGCGCGGTCTCCGCCGTCGGCTACTTGGGCCTGGTGGCCGGCCCCGCCCTGGTGGGTTGGGTGGCCGACGGGGTCGGGCTACGGGCCGCCTTGGGACTTCTCGCTGCGGCCGCGGTCGTGGTGGCCGTGATCCCCGCCCGGTCGGGACGCCATGCCCTGGCCGGTTCCCCGCAGCTACTCGAGTGAGCCGGGGTCCACCCCGGTGCCCCCATTGGCGCTGCTGGTGTAAGCGGCCAACGCCATGCGCAGCACGGAGACGGCCTCGGTCCCGCTCCAGAGCAGGGGGCCCTCGCCGGTGTGGAGGTAGCGCAACCAGTGACGGCCGGAGTCACGGAAGCTGCTGGCCCAATCGTCGTCGAGGGCGTGGTACGAGCGCATCTCGCCGTCGGCGTACACCTCCAGGCTCGGCTCTTGGATGCCGCGCCCGGTGCAACGGTTCACCCGGGCATAACCCCGGCGGCCGGTGACTTCCCACCGTTCGTCGTTGGTGTAGTAGTCGGAGCGCAGGTACATGTCCGGGGCCAAGGTGATGTCCCACACGCCACGGACGCCGTTCTGGTGCTCCCACACGATGGTGGTGGGAGCGTCGATGGCGATGTCGGCCATGACCTCGGTGGCGCCGATCCAGGCCCTCACCTCCTTGACCGGGCCGAAGAGCCAGAGGGCGGTGGAGAGCTTGTGCCATCCGTCGTCGAACACCAGGATCCCCCGACCGCGCCGGATCTGCTTGAACTGCCATTCGTAGCTGCTGCCCGGGACGTCCCAGCCCCCCAGCCCGCTGGCCACCATCTTCATGGTGTAGCCGCTCACCTCTCCGATCTCACCGGAGTGCACGATCTCCTTCAGCTTCACCAACGGCTGGTAGAAGACGTAGTTCTCCATGACCCGGAACTGACGGTCGTTGATCCGCGCCGCTTCGAGCATCTGCTCGGCACCGGCGATGTCGTTGCACATCGGCTTCTGCAGGTTCACGTGCCAGCCGTGGCCGAGCAGGTCGATCACCCCGTCGACGTGCAGGGGGATGGGAAGGAGCGCCTCGACCGTGTCGACCTCCAGCCCACTGGCGGCCAGCTCCTCGACCGAGCTGAAGGTCCGGGCCCCGGGCCAGTCCGCCTGACGCTGGTCCCGGCGCTCCGCGCTCGGATCGACCAGAGCCACGACCTCGACGTCGGGGTTGTCGACGTAGGCCCGCATGTTGAGGTCGTAGATCCGACCGAGCCCGACGAAGGCAGCCCGGACGGGACGGTGGTAGGGGTCAAAGGTCATGATGAGCTCGGGTTTCTTCGGAGGTGCCCAACTCGGCACGTCGGGCGGTCAGCGCAGTGGCGCCCAACTGTACCCAGCCGCCCCCTTGGCCGACTCCACGGGTGCAGGACCGCTGCCGGTGTGGTCGGCGGCGGCGGCGGAACCGCGGTCGCCGTGGCGAAGGGACGGGGCGAATCGATTCGGTTGTTGCCGGGCGGCCCACTCGATGAAGGACTGCCGGGTCGGGAAGCCCAGGTGGTCGCGGGCCCGATCCTGCATCCGCTCCTCACACCCGGGCGACCAGTCCCCTTCGGTCATCTGTAGACAGGGGCCCCAGACCGCCGGCAGTTCCGAACACTTGCACTCATGCTCTTCGGGCATGGGAGCATTTTGGCACTTGGTCTGCCATATGTGGGGGTTCCACGGGTCATCGCAATACGGGGCGCCCTCCGAATGGCCCGGGGCCGCGCCGGCTCCTCGCCCAAATACGACCGACCCACACCGCCGATGGCCGGAGAGGACCCGGGTGGGCACCCGGCCGACCGGTGAATGACATGATCAGGTCGGCCGGACCGGTGCGGTCCGCCGGGGACCAGGGGGAATGTCATGCGGACCAGGAGTCGGATCGGGGTGGCCTTCGTGGCGACCGTCGTGGTGGTGGTGGGGGTGGGTGTCGGTGTGTCCAAGGCCAACTCATCGGGGTCGGCCAACCGTCCGGACCTGCGGGGAAGCGGGTCGGTCGACGAGGCCTGGCTCCTCGGGGCCGGCCCCGGTGATCACGTCACCCTGGACAGAGACGGCTCCCCTGTAGCCGGCACGGGTAGTTCCACCACGGCCGACTCCCTCGGATCCTTGATCGTCCGGGACCTGACCCCTGGTTCGGGCTACCAGTGGGTGGACGAGACCTCGTCCCAGACCACCCCGGACTTCTCGGTGCTGGCCCCGGGTCAGAACCCGGTCACCGGCTCCTCGCTCTACACGGACCAGCCCATGCATCAGGGCCTCAACTACATCACCATGCGGGACGGGATCAAGCTGGCGGCCACCGTGCGGTACCCCTACGGCGCCACCTGCTCGGCGACCAGCCCCTGCCCGACGGTGATCGAGTACTCCGGTTACGACACCGCCGGCCCCACCGATCCCATCCCCGTGTTTCTGGCCGAGGCCCTCCACGTCAAGTGCCACGACTGCGGTAACGCCAACCTGCTCCCCGACACCGCCACCGCGGTGGGCTCGGTCATCGCCCGGGTGTCCGGCTTCGCCACCGTGAGCCTGCAGATGCGCGGAACCGGGTGTTCGGGAGGGGCCTTCGACCTCTTCGGGTATCCGTCGGACTACGACGCCTACGACGCCATCGAGATCGTGGCTCATCAGTCTTGGGTGGCCTATCACCGGGTCGGCATGGTGGGGATCAGCTACTCGGGTCTCTCCCAGTTCCCTGCCGCCGGCACCGACCCGCCGGGCCTGGCCGCCATCGCCCCCATGAGCCCGACCGACGACCTCTTTTCGACCGGCTATCCCGGCGGGCATCTACAACGACGGATTCGCGGCCAGCTGGATCAAGCAACGCATCGAGGATGCCAAGGCTGCCGCCTCCCTCCACGATGGCCATCTGAGCCGGCTCTCGGCCACTCCCGTGGCCAACGTCGGCCAGCCCTGGGTGTACTACGAGATTGACGCCGAACTGGCAGCCAGTGGAGGTCGAACGTCCACCTGCCTGGCCAACCAGGCCCTTCACAACCAGTCCGAAAGCCTGGCCGGCCTGATCGGGCCGAAGTTGGTGGCGCCGGGCACCGGCCCCGGGCGCCAGGCATCCCTCTTCGATCGTCGCTCGATGATCCGATGGGCCGGTCACGTCAAGGTTCCGGTCTTTGTCTCCGGGGCCCTCCAGGATGAGCAGACCGGACCCCAGTGGCCGGCCCTCATCGACGCCATCCCCAAGAGCACACCGGTGTTCGCCAACATGGTCAACGGCGGGCACATCGACTCGACCGATCCGCAGACCATCAGCCGGTGGCTCGAGTTCCTGGACATCTATGTAGCCCGCAAGGTCCCGACGCAGCCGGGTCTTCTGGCGGCCAAGTTCCTCGATGAGTTCACCGGCTTCGCCTCGGGGGTCTCGAGCCAGGCGCCGCTTCCGGCCATCCGGTTCACCCAGGCGCCAAATGTGGCCGCGGCCCGGGCCGAGTTTGCGGAGCAGACGCCGCTGGTACGGGTGCTCTTCGACAACGGCGCCGGGGCGGCGGGGCCGGGGGCCATCGAGTCGACGTACTCGGCGAGCTTCGCCAGCTGGCCACCCGCCGGCACCGTCGAGACGCTCCACTTCGGGACAGACGGCGCACTCACCGCTGCAGGTCCACCGACTCAGTCAGCCACCACCTTCACCTTGGACCCCGAGGCCAGGCCCCCGACCAGCCTGCCGGCCAGCGGAAACGCCTGGGCCGCTAAACCTGACTGGGACTGGGCCCCGGTGCCTCCCGCCGACGGGATCGCCTTCCAGACCTCCCCGTTCCGGACGGCGACCACCATCGTCGGCCCCGCCACCGTCGACCTCTGGGTCAGAGCGTCGGCTGCGGTTGAGGACTACCAGGCCACCATCACCGAGGTCAGGCCTTCGACATCCCAGGAGGAGTACGTCACTTCGGGGTTCCTGCGGAGCTCGAACCAGGTCGACCTGTCCGATTCCACCGGGTTGTTCACGGACCCGGCCTATACGGCCAACGACGCCAGACGACTTTCCCCCAGCACCTACTCGCTGGTGAAGATCCCCATCGATCCGATCGCCCACACGTTCCGGCCGGGCACGGAGCTCCGGGTGGTGATCTCCGCTCCGGGCGGTGATCGCCCCATCTGGGAGTTCGCCACCCTGGACCAGGGCCAGCGGGCCACGGTCGGCCTCGGTGGTCGGACCCCGTCGGCGTTGGTGGTCAATGTGGTGAGCGGAGTGTCGGCCACCACGACGCTGCCGGCGTGCAACTCCCTGCGTGGCGAGCCCTGTCGGGCCTATCAGGCCGAAGAGCAACCAATCAGGCCCGACCAGCTGACGCTCCGAAGGGCCCCGACATCGCCCGGGCCCTTCGCGGAGCACCGCATCACTGGCCTCGGGCTGTCGTCCGGGTTGAGGGCCGAGCGGTTGTCGTCCCGGAATTGGCGGAGGGAGGGGAGGGCCGAAGCCCAACCCCTCCCTCCGGAGTTCCGTTCAGTCGATGTCCGCCGGGATCAAGCGCCTCCGGCGATGGTCTCCGGCGTCGCAACGTTGCTGATGCTGTTCTGCGACACGCTGGGAACTTCGTGACCGGCCGGAGCGTAGTAGCTGGCGTTTCCGGTCCAGCTGTTGTCCCCGAGCCAGATGCCGTAGCTACCGGCAGGGGTCGACGAGAAGTTCACCGTGTTGTGGAAGACCGTGATGGCCTGCGTGGAGCTGGCAACCGTGTTGAGCGCAGCGCCACCGGGGTGGTCCTCGAAGTACCCGCAGTAGTCATCGCAACCCACGCCGAAGACGCCGATGCTGTCGGGCAGTGCCCCACTGGCCGTCTCGGTGATGGAGTTGTTGGCCACGTCGGCCTCGGAGTCGACCACTTCCACACCGATCTGGTTGCCCTTGAGGGTGTTGCCACCCACGGCGATGGAGGTGTTGGCCTTCCCGGCGGAGTTGACTCCTGCGGCATACAGCAGCACACCGGCGCCAAAGTCCGACTGCACCTCGGGGTTCGCGTCCGTCCCGTAGGCGGTCCAGTCGTTTCCGGTCACGTAGTTGGCATTGACCGTGGCGGTGGCCCCGAATCCGACCTGGATCCCGTTCTGAGCCACATCAGCGGTCGGCGAGGTCGTGATGGTGTTGGCCGTGATGGCGCAATTCACACCGATGTCGCCGCAGACGATGCCGCCCTTGCCGTAGCCCGACACCGAGTTCTGGTGCAGGGTGACTTTGGCGGTGCCACCGGCAGCCGCGTCCACGTAGATCCCCACGCCCGTTCCGCATCCAGAGTTGGTCGGCGTGGTGTTCACCACATCGAGATCACTGGCGGTACCGGATGCGTTGTGGCCGCTCTTTGCAAACCAGTACAGGCCGGCAAGATCGTTCTCACAACCGTTGACGGCGGATTCGATGCCCGCACCATTGATCTCGAGTCCCGAGATCGTGGTATCGGTGGCCCCCGGAGCGACCCGGACAATGGCCACGATGGGCGCCACTCCGCCTACCGACGACGGAGCGGCGTCGGCCACGGCTGCAGCCGGCGTCGTCGGACTCAGGATGGAACCGGTGTCGCCACTGATGGTGAGGCCGGTCTTCGTCGCTGGAATCAACAGCGAAGCGTGATAGGTGCCTTTGCACACCACGATCTTGCTCCCATCGGGAGCCGCATTAACAGCCGACTGGATGGTGGCGTAGCCAGCAGTGGCGCAATTGTGGTGGTCATTGTTGATATGTGTGTTCGCAGTCGGACTCACATACAGGGTGGTCGCTGTCTGGGCACCGGCCACTGTGGCCGGTAAGGCCATGGTGCCGCTTACTGCTAGGGCCGCAAGGGCCGCGCCGATCGTTACGCTTCTCCGCATCCGTGTGTCGCCTTTCGCTACTAGGTCGGCGCCAACCTTGCCCCAGCGTTTATCCCCGCCGTTGCGCGCCATCCGCAGGCGCAATCTGCCCCGCGCTCCAACTAACGTTTGAACGATAAAGGATCCGGCACGGAACGTCATCCCCAAAAGTAATGAGATCCCCTACGCCCTTTTGATGTTCGAGGTTCGGGAATCAGTTGCTGTGAACGTGCTGTGAAGAGGTGGGCAGATTGTTCGGCCGGGCCGAGAGCGCGCGGTGCAATCGCAGTTGGGGTCGTCGGCACTTTGCCGTCGGCGTGGCCGCCTGCAACCGCAACTGTTGGGGAGTCACGCGCAGGCGGCGGTCGCGAGTGGGATCGTGAAGCGGCGTCGAGAGGAGGCAGTGGGGGTGGCGCTGAGGCCCGGTTGGTGTCAGCGACGAGCTGCATGATTCCAGCCGTTGACTGCAAGTGATCGGCCGATGGTTACCTGTCGCTCACCGGTCGACTGGCCTGCGTGGGTCGAGCGGACACGCCGACGATGCGAGCTTCGACCGGTAGCGGAAATGCACACCGATGGACGATCATTGGTTGACCTGTCGTGACCAAAGGTTTACCATTCGGGTCGTCAACGAACGTTCGTTAACCTTACTCAAGGGGGACTTAATGCGCCGTATTGTCACTTCCGTAGCTGCGTTGGCCTTTGTAGCCACGCCGATTTCTCTTCTTGCCGTCGGAGGTGCCACGCCTTCGGGGGCAACAACGAAGCCGGCGAGCATCGTCTGCACCAAGGTATCGGGCACTGCCACGGGCAAGGTCACTGTCTCGGGCTGCACCGTGCCGAAGGCCGATGCAAAGACGTACGCCAGTGCTTCGGTGACTCCAGGGAGTTCCTTGGCCACAGGAGGGAACATCACGTGGACATCGAGCAAGAAGGTCACCAAGATCAGCAAGCCGAACCTCACCACCGGTACCGCCTGCAAGACCGTGAAGGGGACCACTGAAGTCGTGGCCAAGGGAACGGTGGTGAAGGGAAGTACTGCCGTCATCACGCCTGTTGGCCAGGCATTTTCCGTGGACATCTGTCTGAACTCGTCGACCGGCGCCATCAGCATCGCCCCGGGCACGAAGGCTGACCTCTGAGGTCACCCGAGTGAGGGCTTCAGGCCCTTTGCGTCAGAAGTAGTGAGCGACGGTGCCCTCCGATCACGGGGGGCACCGTCGCGATGCGCCGCCCGTGAGGCGCCGCCCGGCCCTGAACAGAGCCGCGACACATGGGTTGTTGGCTGGATACACACCAGGTCCGGCAGGCCGGACCCCGGTTGCGGGTCCACCTGTATCGCACCAACAGACACCGGCCAGGCCGATGCGAAGGTGCCCGGCTGGGAGTCGGCTTCGAATCAGACCAGCACCAAGCGCCGACGTTGCCGCGGCAATGACGACCCGTGTGGCGCCTCAGTGGGCCCCGGCGGTAGACCGCTCTCTGCTCTGGCCCGTTGATGCTGCCGCGTGACGGTTTACTGGCCGTCTCCTCCGGGTCTTCACCATCTCCACCGGATCTGCGGAGCCCGGTGGGCCAGGCCAGCCAACCCAGGACGACAAGTTGTCCGATGAGGATCAGCCAGAGCGACCATCGGGCATCCACGGCGATGTGGACCCACCAGTTGAGCCACACCGCGGCCAGGCAGGTGGCTATCAGCCTCCACCACGGCCGCCGTGCAGCGCTGACCGGCATCAGTGCCAGCACCGGCGCCAGAAAATACGTGACGAGCTGCGGCTCGAACACCCTGAGGGCCAACAGGGCCGCCAATGTCCAGACCACGAGGTTGGCCGCTGTTCGTCGGCTACGAGGAAGGTGTCGAGCCACAATTATGGCCGCCGGGATGGCCAACAGGACTACCAGAGCTCGGATGAAGGCACCTACCCCCGGATCCAGCTTCCAGGTCGGTGTGATGTACCCCGAAACGTCGTACACCTTCTGGTGAATGAGCTGTCGTACCGTCTCGGACGGTTCGGCTATCAACGGGACGACCAGGAAGGTCAACGGCACCAGGATCATCGGCCAGATTGCCGTGAGCCATTTCCGACGGCTCAGGAAGATCAGGGCGAACGGCACAGCCAGCAGGGCGAAGAACTGGAACGCCAGCGCCACTCCGAGCCACCACCCGACGGCTCGAGGCCTCCCGTCGAGTGCGGCGACAAGCCCGTAGAGCATCGCCCCGATGGCGATGAGGTCCTCGGGATGCCCGGAGAGCGCGATCGGAGGCAGGGTGATCGCCATGGCGCCCAAGACCAATAGCCGCCGCCGGATGTCGATGACCGCCATGCCTTGAAGCCAACGGTCCGCGGCACAGATGGGCAGAGCCATGGCGCTCAGGAACAGGGGTCCTGCCACCCAAAAGGCCGCCGGGTACAGGACGGGGCTCGGATAAGGGAACGAGAGATGGAAGGCCAGACGAGCGACCGGCGCCGTCACCAGTTGCAGTGCCGGTGCGGTCTCCAGAGACCTGTCGAGGATGTAGATGTGCCCGTAGCCGCCGGCAAAGGTCATGTAAGCGGCGTCGGCCCAGTTCCGCCAGAGGTCGTCAAAGCCGGCCTCGTACCACTCACCCTGTCCGTGAAGCAACGAGGAGTTGACCATGGAGAAGGCCATGGCTCCTATCACCGCCAGGAGCGTGACGCCGAGCGCCAGCTTCCGCCGGTCGAAGGATGCCGCCATGGCATCGACCGGTCCACGCCAGCTTCCTCTGCGCCTGACGCAGAGCACGATGCCGATGACCGTCGCCGCCAGGAGAACCAGCCAGATCAGCACCCAGGCGATGTCCAGTCCGCCGCTTGAAACGGGGACCCCTTCGGAGGGGAGGGTCAGTGACTCCTGCTGGGCCGCGGTGGCGACGATGGACGAGGCGATCGGCGTGCCTGATACCGAGGTGATCTCGATCAGAACTGCGACATTTCCGCGGTTGAAGGCCACCACTGTGGCCTCTTTGGACGAGGACGCCGGGGGAAGCTCGCACTGACCGGCGACCGCATCAGGCACCCCGGCCACCTCCTCGAGCCGGCTGGCGGGCCGGCCATGCGAGGAAGTGCATAGATCCTGGGCATTTTGGGTGGGACTGCCGAGATGGAGGCCAGCAAGGTCGGGAGAGGAGACCAACACGATCATCAGGCCGTACTGCTGGTTGAACCAGAGCCACTTTGCCGCCGCCACATTGGACTCGACCTTCGGGTCCGATTTGGCCAGGTTGTGCTTGAGCGTGTCCACGTAGGACTGGACGTCGGATGCAGGCAGGGCCCGCCATTCGTTCCCGGGATTGACGGCCATGAAGGGGATCAGCAAGGGATCGCCCGCAGCCACAAAGCCGCAGTCAGGCGGACAGACCGGAATCGGCGCCGCCGAAGCCGCGGCGCCCGCAGCCGAAGCGGTCCCGAGCTCCACCAATGGCACCGAGCAGGCCAGGCACGCCACCACCATCGCTACCCTGATGACCAGTCGCTTCAGCCTGGTCGGGACGGCAAGGTTCAGCCTTGTCGGGACCGCAACCAGCGTGGTGGGACGCGCCACAACCGTCTGGCCCGCCTCGCCGGCATCCACGCCCTGGTTATAGCCCATCAGGGCGTTCTGTTGCTCGGGATGACTTCCACCGGCGGTCAGTTCGTGGACCCGGATCGGCTCGACGCTCTGGGCAGATCTTGAGACCTGAGCCGAGAGACTCCCTGGTAGTGGCCTCGATGCCACGCCATGGCCACGTTTCCCCGATCTCGGATGAGCCCACGGGTGAGCCCCCGAATACCTGGAACGAGACCAATCAAACGTTTGAATTTCGGTCAATTTTGAGGATGGTCATTCTCCCTCTCGTCCCTGAGACTGCACAGAGTCGTCGTGCGGGATGCGATTCATGGTTGCAATTACCGGGTCGCAGCCGGCGAGATGGCGGGACAGCGGGATAAGAACGCACAGAGGCGGTTAGGGGATGGGGAGAATGATGAACCAGGACACGTCACGCACGGCAGCGCGCGGTCGCAGACCACATGGCGGGTCGGGTGGCAGGCTCGGGCTGCGGTCGGCCGGGCGCTTCGGCATGGGGCTCCTGCTCCTGTTATCCGTGTTCACCGGCATCGTGACGCTTGGGCTCACGACCGCTGCGACCCCGGCCTCGGCCACCACCATCACCCAGTGCATCGACCCGGCTTCCGGCGGGACCTCTCAGACGTTTGTGGAGGGGACCGCGGCCACCTACTCCGTCGAATGCGAGGGTGAGTCCGGCGTTTCGGGCACCACCGCCTACCCCTCGGCCATCACCATCAGCTCCGGCGCCCTTCCCTCGTCTGGAGACCTGACCCTGGCGTCGGGGGCGGGCTGCACCCAGTCCACCTCGGGCTCGGGTACCACCGAGCAGTACATCCTCACCTGCAAGATCACCGGCACACCCTCTTCGGCGGATGCAGGCAGCTATCCCCTGAAGTTCACCCCGACGGCCTCTCCGAACGGTGGTACTGCCACAGCCTCGGGCACCTTGACCCTGAGTGTGGTTGCGCCGACCGTCACCTGTATCGACCCCGCCTCGGGAGGAACAGCCACGACGTTCCACCAGGGCATTACGACCGGATACACCGTTGAGTGTGAATCGCAGAGTGGCATCTCCTCGGTCAGCGCGTACCCCACTTCAATAGCCATCGCCTCTGGAGCCTTGCCGGGCGACGCCGGGCAGACCTTCGCCACCTCCACCTCGAGCAGCCCGGCCTGTACCACCGGCACGTCGGGATCGGGCACGACCGAGGAGTACATCCTCGAATGCAACCTCTCTGGCACTCCGACCGGTTCTGACAGCGGCTCCTACCCCTTCACCTTCACGGCCACCGGTGTGGGTGGCTACGGATCGGTCACCTCGGGGACCCTGACTGTCACCGTGGGTGCACCGATCACCCCGACCTGCATCGACCCGGCCACCGCCGGTACCGCCGCCACCTTCTACGAGGGGTCGGCCAGCAGCTACACGGTCGAGTGCGAGGCTCAGAGCGGCGTGTCCGGAACGACGGCCTATCCCAGTTCGATCACCATCAACTCCGGTGCCCTGCCGGCTGACGGCAATCCCACCTTCGCCACGTCCACGTCGAGCAGCCCGGCCTGCACCACCGGCACCTCGGGTTCGGGGGCCACTGAGGAGTACATCCTCGAGTGTGCCCTGGCCGACACCCCGACCAGCGCCGACGCCGGCAGCTACCCCTTGACCTTCACGGCAACCGGCCCGGGCGGGTTGGCGACGGTCACTTCGGGAACGCTGACCGTTACCGTCTCACCACCCTCGACCACGTGTTCCACGCCGGCTGCGGCCGGGACTTCGGTCTCATGGGTCGACGGCACGGCCGAAACCGAGACCATCATCTGCTACAGCCAGGGCTTCGCCGTGGCCAACGCCGGCAACTACCCGTCGTCGATCACCGTCAACTCGGGTTCGCTGCCCTCGGGCTCCTCGGAGGCGACCTCCCTCAGCAGCTCCCCGGCATGCACCACCGCCACCTCCGGTTCGGGAACGGCGGAGGAGTACGAGCTCGAGTGCAAGGTCACCGACACCCCGACCTCGACCAATAACGGCACGTACCACGTGACCTTCTCGGCCGCCGGCGGCAGCCAACGGCGCCCCCAGCATCACGTCGGGGACCCTGACCATCAACGTCACCCAGCCCGCGCCTTCGTGGGCCACCGACGGATCGACCGACGGCAACTACTTCTCGGCGATCAAAGGGGTGCCCTTCTGCGAGGACGTTGAAGTCAGCGCGGGCCAGGTCGGCCCTTCCGGCACCAACCCCGGGAGCACCGCTTCCCTGCCCCTGACCAGCCTCACCGCCGGTGCCACGCCGAACAACGTGACCAACTACTCGATCCAGGATGTCAACCTGGCCACCGGTAGCGCCCAGATCTGCGGAACCAACAACAACACCGTGGCCAGTGCGCCGGTGATCATGGCCCCCGTGGCCACCAACACCGGAGGCAGCGCCACCGACAGCATTCCGCTCTGGTCGCAGAACGAGTGCAGCTGGTCGACCACGGGAACGAGTACCTCCGACTCGCTGTTCGACGCCAACCAGGACCTGTATCAGGCCGGCTCGCAGTCGGCCTTCGGCGCACCGATCACCAATGGCGAGGTGATGGGGAGTAGCGATAACCAGCCCAACTGCGCCGGTGGCGTAGGTGTGTCGGCCTCGGGCGGACTGGGAACCGCCTGGACCATCAACACGGCCAACCCGCTACCGACCCCGACCGATACCAATCCGTCCGCGGCCGACGGCGACCTGCCCTCGTCCAACCTGGACCTGACCAGCGCCAGTTCCGGCTCGAAGGGTGGTTGTTGGGGTGCTGTCAACATCCTGGCCTCGACCAGCACCACCACCTTCGTTTCGAGCTCGGCTATGACCCTGCCCAGCTCATGGGTCAACGGCGGAGACTGCACCTACGGCGGCCTCGGATCCAACTCGGCTGGTGGCAATACCGACACCACCGCCCTGAACGGCCCGACGGGCAATGCCTCGTGCCCGCCGACCCAGGCCGACGTCAACGCCGGCCTGGTCAGCTGCTCGATCACCGCTTCGTCCGGTAACGACGAGAACGGCTCGACCAACTACTCGACGATGCAGATGTTCTTCAACGGACAGCCGGTTCCTCAGACCCCGACGGCCAGCCTGTCGCAAGCTGCGGCCCAGCCCGGTGACACCGTGACGGTGAATGGTGGCACCAACTGGTGGGGCGCTAGCAACGGTGCGCCCAACAGCGCACCCTACGGTGACTTCCAGAACGACTCGTCGAACTTCTACCCGGTCAGTGCACCGAGCGTGTACATCGGCACCTCGCGGGCGACAGCCGTCCCGGTGGTCAACTCGACGGTGACCATCAACCAGGACTCCTATGCCTGCACCGGCGCCGAGAGCACCACGGTTGGGCCCAACCCCTGCACCCTGACCGTGGGGCAACCCACGGGTACCTTCCAGGTTCCGTCGGGTCTGGCCCCGGGCGCCTACAACGTCTACATCGACGAGTCCAACACCACGCCGCTCCCCGGTAACGGGCCCAACGACGCCTATCAGACGGCCCGGGGCACCAACCTCGGAACCGTCCAGTCGGCTTCCCAGCTCGACGTCGAGGGCGTCATGGTGCTCAAGACCTCGACCACCAACTACACCGACGGTGGTTACAGCAAGGCCGGCGACCAGATCGACTACAACTACGCCGTCACCAACCAGGGCCCGGACACGCTGAGCAACGTCACGGTGAACGACAACAAGATCCCGACCGGCGACATCACCTGCCCGGACGGGTCCACCCTCGCCGGCAATACCAGTGAGAACTGCACCGGCCGTCTACACGGTGACTCAGGCCGACGTGGACAACGGCTCCGTGATGAACACTGCGTATGTGACCGCCACCAGTATCTCTGGCGAGGCCCTCACCTCGGGATCGTCGTCGGTCACGGTTCTGGCCTCGGATGCCACTTCCACCCTGGGCCTCACCAAGACCGCCACCACCGGGTACTCCGACGGTGGTTACAAAGAGACCGGCGATGTCATCAACTACCAGTACGTCGTGACCAACACCGGCACCACCACGCTCTCGAACGTGGGTGTCAGCGACAACAAGGTCACGGTCAGCTGCCCCGCCACCACCCTGGCTCCCGGAGATTTCGGAGACCTGTACGGCTACCTACACGGTCACACAGGCCGACGTGGACGCCGGGTCGGTGACGCAATACGGCAACGGCCTCGGCCACCAACCCGCAAGCCGTTGCAGTCAGTTCGAGCTCGACTTCACTCACTGTGGACGCATCGGACGCCATCTCGAGCCTGAGCCTGGTCAAGTCGACATCGTCGACGGGCTACGCCGCCGCCGGTGACACCATCGGCTACTCGTACCTGGTGACCAACACCGGCACCACGGACCTGGCCAGCGTCGGGGTCAGCGACAACCTGATCTCGGATGTCAGTTGCCCGCAGTCCACGCTGGCCCCTGGGGCGGCAGAGACCTGCACCGGCAGCTACACGGTGACGCAGTCCGACGTGGACAACGGATCGGTGACCAACACCGCTACGGCCGATGCCACGTCTCCGCCGTTCAGCACACCCGTGAACTCTTCTCCAGAATCGGTGACGGTGGCGGCCAGCGGTGCCACCTCGGGCCTCAGTCTGACCAAGTCGACCACGTCGACGGGGTATGCGGCTGCTGGCAACACCATCAGCTACAGCTACCAGGTGACCAACACCGGGACGACTGACCTTACGAACGTGGGTGTCAACGACAACCTCATCGCCTCGGTCAGCTGCCCCGAGTCCACGCTGGTGGCCGGAACCTCAGAGACCTGCACCGGTACCTACACGGTGACCCAGTCCGATGTGGACAACGGATCGGTGACCAACACCGCTACGGCTGAGGGCACATCGCCCAGCAACCACCCCATCCGCTCGGGCAGCTCTTCGGTTGAGGTCCTGGCCAGCGGGGCCACATCGAGTTTGAGCCTGAGCAAGTCGACGAACTCGAACGGCTACGCCGCCGCCGGTAACACCATCAACTACAGCTACCTGGTGACCAACACCGGCACCACCACGCTGTCCGGCGTGGGAGTGAGCGACAGCCTCATATCGAATGTGATCTGTCCCGATGCGAGCCTGGCGCCCGCGGCGTCAGAGACCTGCACCGGCAGCTACACGGTGACCCAGGCCGACGTCGACAGCGGATCGGTGACCAACACCGCCACGGCCAGTGCCACGGCACCGAACGGTGGAGGGTCTGTCTCCTCGGGGAGCCTCCTCGGTCACGGTGGACGCATCCCAAGCCACCTCCAGCATCGGGGTCCTCAAGTCGACGACCTCGTCCGGGTACGCCGCGGCGGGTGACACCATTCCCTACAGCTACCTGGTCAGCAACACCGGGACTACAGACCTCTCGAGCGTGAGCGTCAGCGACACGTTGATCCCCTCGGTCAGCTGCCCGGATTCGTCGCTCGCACCTGCGACGTCGGAGACCTGCACGGCCAGCTACACGGTGACCCAGGCCAACGTCGACGCCGGCTCGGTGACCAATACGGCCACCGCACATGCCAAGGCCCCGCCGTCCAGCACATCGATCACCTCCGGGCCTTCCTCGGTCACGGTCGAAGCTTCCGGGGCCACCTCGACTCTGAGCCTCACCAAGTCGACGACCTCGACCGGGTACGGAAAGGCCGGCCAGACGATCAGCTACACCTACGTGGTGACCAACACGGGAACCGAGTCCCTGACCGGGGTGGGGGTGGCCGACAACAAAGTCACCGTCAGCTGCCCCAAGTCGTCGCTGGCCCCCGGGGCCTCGGAGACCTGCACGGCTACCTACACGGTGACCCAGGCTGACGTCAACGCCGGCTCGGTGACCAATGTGGCCACCGCCAATGGCACCAACCCGCACTCGGCTTCGGTAGCCTCGGCCTCGGCCACGGTGACGGTGGAGGCCAGCAGTGCCACCTCGAAACTGAGCGTGACGGAGACCTCCACGGCCACCAACTTCCACGCCGCCGGGAACGTGCTCCACTACAGCTTCAAGGTCACCAATACCGGGACCACCACGCTGTCAGCGGTGCATGTGACGGACACCAAGGCCACCTCGTTGAGCTGCCCGAGCGCCACCCTGGCCCCGGCGGCCTCGGAGACGTGCACCGGCAGCTACACGGTGACCCAGCCCGATGTCCACACGGGTTCCGTGGACAATGTCGTCACCGGGCATGCCACCAATCCACATGGGGTGGCAGAGAGTTCGGCTACGGCTTCCTTGACACTCGATGTCACCGGGCTGCGGGTCACCAATGCCTCGCTGGCCGCGGCCACCCGGAATGTGAGCTACTCGGCTCAGCTGGATGCCGCTGGTGGAAGTTCCCCCTTCACCTGGTACCTGGCGTCGGGATCGTTGCCGCCTAACGTGCGACTGTCCTCCTCAGGGTTGATCTCCGGCAAGCCCGAGACCGCTGGTAGCTACACCATCACGGTGGGAGTGAAGGACAGCAACTCACCGGCGGGCTCGGCCACGGCGACCTTTACCATCACCGTCGCAACCTGAGGCGCTGAGCCACTACCTATAGCCAAGTCACCCTCCACCGCTGGCGGCCATCATCGCCAGCGGTGGAGGTGCGCCTGGTGGAAGTTCCAGGCTCTCAGGGGTCGGTGGCGAAGGCGTCCAGACCGTGTTCCCAGATGGGTTTTCCCGCTTCCCCTTGTAGGGCTGCATCGAGCAGCATCTGAGCCACGCCCTCGGCGGCGTTTCGGTCGAGGTTCATGGCGGTCGATTGCCAGAGAGCCTCGGCGATATGCCGCCGGGCCTCACCGCAGAAGCCGCTGCGGTCGTCCCGACGGAGTACTTCGATCAGGAGTGGCGCCTCGGTGGCCTGCTTGGTGGTGGCGATCAGGAGATCTCGCACCGCAGCCAGTTCGGCCCCCTTCACGTTGATGGCGATGGACTCCGTCTCCACGGAGTTACCCACTGCGTAGTCCATGCACCGTTGAGCCAGGGCCTCGTCGGTTGGGATCAGGGCGAAGGCTTCATCTTTTGGCACCCCGAGTTCGTCGACCAACTCCTCCAGTGACGGGATGCGGCCGTCGGAGAAGACCCGGAGTGCCGCCTCGACCACGTCACGTTCTGACGGATCGGACTGACTGGGGGGATCCAACAGCCCCGGTTCACTCATGCTCCAGATGATGTTCCACTGCGTCTCGACGACCAGTGGAGAGTCGAAGAGATCCGGTTGCAACTTGTGCAGCAGAAGAAACCCGTCACTGGTGGCGCCCACGGCCATGACGATCTCGGACAGGGAATACCGGGCTTTCGGGCGCCGGCGTAGCCGCCGGAGGGCGATGGACAGGCCGGCGACGAATCCCGAGTTCATCTCGATGTACAGCTCTCTGCGCTTCAGGATCACCTCCTGTGCCGCCCGGGTCTGTTCCGGCGTGTCCATATTGCCGCTCTCGATGTGGGCGCAGGCTGCGGCCTGCACGATGAACCCCGCCAGTAGGCCCTCTTCGTGGCAGGCCACCTCGAAGTTGGCCCGGAGAAACACCCGGAGCGTCTCCTCCATCGACTCCGTGTCGCGGAAGCTCTGCTCCACCACTTCGAAGACGGCCTGCATGGTCGAGCCGGTCCCGCCGTCGAAGTTGGCCAAACGCTGGGACGCCAGGTCGAAGGGAGTCCGACCGCTCTCGCCGTTGAATGATCTCTTGACCGAGCGGTCGACGGTCGAGACGTCGATGCCGTCGAAAGCGCTGCGCGGCACGGCGCCGCGACTGTTTGGCCCGCGGAGGGCAGAGAAGGCATTTCGCTCGAGGATGGCCACGGCCTCACTCGACAGACTGGGCACGGGTGGTCGACCGCGTGCTCGGGCTCCATCCTCAGTGGACATGATGGGTGGTCTCCCTTCGGTCCGTCCGAATTACGCAGTAGTACTATTGCATAATGAAGGGAAAATCCCTGGCTGCTTTTGCCAGGGGAGTACGCGAAGATTTGCAGAAGCGGGAGCCGGTTGCCACGGGGGTTCGTACCAGCGGTTTCGGACCTGGTCACGTGGCATGCAGAATGGGAAGTATGCAGAGTAGGAATCAGGCGCAGGCGGCGGAGGGGCCAGCGTGCCAGACAACGGCGGACGGGATGGTCCCGGTGCTCCGGGATCATCACCGCCGTCGGAGTCGGTCGGGGATGGTCGGTGCACTGTCGGTGGCGTTGATCGTTTCGGGTGCTTTGGCCGTGGTCACGGGCCCTGAGGCCGGGGCTATGACGGTGCGCCCGAGCGCCACTCCCGCTTTTGCCGGCGATGCCGGAGATCCTGACGTTGTCTACTCGGGCGGTACGTACTTCGCCTTCACCACCGGCACGCCCCTGGGGAACCACATTCAGGCTCTGGTGAGCACCAACCCATCCGGTGGTTACGGGAGCTACACCGGGCAGTCTTACGGCTCCACCGCCTTGGCGCATACTCCGTCATGGCAGACGACCAACACCCAGACCTCGCCGGGGGTGTTCTTCTGGGGCGGTCGTTGGCTGATGTACTACGACGCCGCCGTCAACCCGAATGCCAGCGACACCGGGCACGACTGCATTTCGGTGGCTATCGGCGGGGCCACACTGTCGCACTCTGATCCCCAGTTCACTGACAACTCCAGCGGCGGGATGATCTGTGATCCGACTGGTTCCATCGATCCCAGCCCGTTCGTCGACCCGGCCAACGGCGACGCCTATCTCGTCTGGAAGCAGAATGACGGTGGATCGACCGGTGCGGCCACGATCTGGTCCCAGGAGTTGAGCGCCAATGGGCTCGGTCTGGTCGGCCCACGCAGTGAGCTCATGTACAACAACACGGTGGCCTATCCGTGGGAGAGCACGGTCGAAGACCCGGATATGGCCTACGTCAACGGGACGTTCACCCTGCTGTTCTCGGCCGGTGTCTATACGACCAGCGACTACTCAGAGGGGGTCACCACCTGCAGCGGTCCACTAGGCCCGTGCGGTGGGGACACGCAGGTCCTCACAAGTTACGGATCCGTGCTGGGCCCGGGAGGGGGATCACTCTTTGCCGACCCGACCGGAAGCTGGTGGCTCGGTTATGCGGCTTGGCAGGGGGGAGGGCCTGGCTGCACCAGTTACAGCTGTGGCGCAACCAGGCAGCTGTTTGTGGCGCCGATCAACCCCTCGGTTCAGGTCCCTTGTAGGCCGCCCTCCTCAGTCAGCGGCTACCAGATGGTGGCCTCCGACGGTGGGATCTTCAGTTTCGGGACCATGCCCTTCTGTGGGTCTATGGGCGCTACGCCGCTCAATGCACCGGTGGTCGGGCTGGCCGCTACCCCGAGCCACGGGGGCTACTGGGAGGTGGCCTCCGACGGCGGGATCTTCGCCTTCGGCAATGCCGGCTTCTACGGCTCCATGGGCGGTACCCCGCTCAACCGGCCGGTGGTGGGGATCGCCTCGACGCCGAATGGCCACGGGTACTGGGAGGTGGCCTCCGACGGCGGGATATTCGCCTTCGGCAACGCCCATTTCTATGGCTCGATGGGGAGCACCCCGCTCAACCAACCGGTGGTGGGCATCGCCTCCACTCCCAGCGGACGTGGCTATTGGGAGGTGGCCTCGGACGGCGGGATCTTCGCCTTCGGTGATGCGGCCTTCTACGGCTCCATGGGCGGTACCCCGCTCAACCGGCCGGTGGTGGGGATTGCCTCGACGCCGAATGGTCACGGGTACTGGGAGGTGGCCTCCGACGGCGGGATCTTCGCCTTCGGTGATGCCCGCTTCTACGGCTCCATGGGCGGTACCCCACTCAACCGGCCGGTGGTGGGTCTCGCCTCTACCTCCAACGGGGACGGTTACTGGGAGGTGGCCTCCGACGGCGGAATCTTCGCCTTCGGTGATGCTCACTTCTACGGCTCCATGGGCGGTACTCCGCTGAACAAGCCGGTGGTGGGCATCGCCGGCAGCTAGCGCCCGACAGGCGCCACGGTCAGTGAGGCGTCTCTTTGAGGCTGCCGGGAGCTTGCTTCGGGATGGCCTGGTGCTTGGGGATCACGAAGGGCTTGACCTTGGTGTTCAACTCGAGGATCTGCTCCGTAGTGCACTCGTTGCCGACGGGAGCGGCCTTGGTGCTGTCGGAGGTCGCCGGCAGAGTGGGCTTCTTGGTCACCGGCTTGCCGAGGACCGGCAGGGTGGCCGTCAGATCGCCGACGGCCGATCGGCGCCACGCCGTCAGGTTCGGGGCGGTCACATCGAACAGTGTCTCGAGGAATCGCAGTTGAGAAGTGTGGTCGAATTTATCCGAGCACACGTAGCCTCCCGCCGAAAACGGTGACACCACGATCATGGGGACACGAACGCCGAGACCGATCGGGCCGCTCACCCCGCTTGCCGTCGCCGGCAGGGGGTCGACCGTCAGGTACTCCCCTGCGGTACCGGCCGGAGGAGTGGGCGGGGGTACGTGATCGAAGAACCCGTCATTCTCGTCGTACATGATGAAGAGCACGGTGCTGGCCCAGACCTTCGGATTGGACAAGAGGGTGTCGAGGACCTGTTGCGTGTACCACTCCCCCAAGGCGGCGGGGGCCGGAGGGTGCTCGTCATAGGAGTCGGGTGACATGATCCAGGACACCTGGGGCAGGGTGTCGTTCTTCACATCCTTGGCGAAGTCATCCGGTCCCGTCTTGGTCAGTCCACCCACGACGTTGGTCCCGTAGTAGCCGAAGGCGTTCTTATACAGGGATGACGTGGGGTCGGCCAGGTACTGTTCGAAGTACAGCAGCACGTTCTTGTTGACGAAGTTCTTCGAGCCCGGTTGGTAGTTGGGCCCATAGGGGTTGTACGCCTTCCAGGTGATCCCCTTGTTCTGCAGCACCTCAGGCATGGTCGTCCACGAACACGTGCCCTGCACCGACGTCTGATCGGAGTTGGTCACGATGACGGGCCCCCCGGCCACGCCGGCGGGATCGATGCTGCCGGTCATCTGCATGAGGCGGTTCGGATGCGTCGGCCCCAACACCGAGCAGTGGTAGTTGTCGCAGACGGTGAACTGCTGGGCCAGGTCGTAGTAGAAGGGGATGTCGGTGTCCTCGTAGTACCCCATGGTGTTGGTGCCGAGTGACCCCTCGTACTCCGTCGAGGTGTGGGTGGAGACGAAACGATCCATCTTTCCCCCGTGCCACGAGCTGTGCTCGGCCGGCCAGGAGTGCGAAAGGTCGTAGGTGCACTCGGCATCTTCGGTCTTGGTGTCCATATGGAACGGGAGCAAGGTCGAGTCGGTCCCATCGGGCCACGTCTGGGTGAAGGCACTTCTGTTGGCCGTGTCGTCAAATCCGGTGACCCCTTTCATCATGCCGAAGTAGTGGTCGAACGACCTGTTCTCCTGCATCAGGAACACCACGTGCTTGACGGCCCCGAGGTCGGAGCCCGCTGGCTTGATCGAAGCGGCCCTCTCCACCGTGGCCCGGGCCTGGGCGCCGAAAGCCTTGCTCACCGGCAGACCGAGCGCCACGGCTGCGCCGAGGCCTCCCACCAGAACCTGTCTGCGGTCGAAACGCCGTTCAGTCATGATCCCCCCATTGCCGGTCATCGTGAAGCCCGGGCCAACGTCCCCCGGCCCGGAGCGGGACCAGTGTGTCACGAAGCTGGAGCGGGTGCATCGCCAAGCCTGTGGCCCACAAGAGACCAGAGGAGCCCCGCCGCGGCTCAGCTCATCTGGGACCAGCTGTCACCGGGAACCTCCACATTGATGATCTCCGGCGCCGCCGCCAGGAGCCGGGGCATCATCTCCGAGGCCGCCTTGAAGTGATCGGACTGAACGTGGGCGTCCCCTGATGCGCGGTCCCGGAACACCTCGATGAGAATCCACAGGTTCGGATCCTCGGCGCTCCGGTACCAGTCGAAGGAGATGTTCCCCGGTTCGGCCCGGGTGGAGGTGGTGAACTCCTCCACCAGGGACGGCCACTCGTCGGCGTACTTGGCCCGGACCGGTTGCTTGACGATGACCACAATCATCGGACTCTCCTCCATGGGGTTTCACGGGATCGGCCCACGGGAGACCGTGGGTCCGGCGAAGCGCTCATTCGTCGAGCAGGTCGGGCTGGATCGACACGATCCACTCGTAGAGCGGCTGGAACGCCCGCCAACCGGCCATGGGCGGGCCGACCTGGAGTGCCGTCTTGGCCGCCTGCTCGAGGTCGATCAATACCGGCGTGCCCGCCGCTTCGGCCAGCAACTGGGCCTGGCACGTGCGCTCCATGGCGATGAACCACCACACCGCCTCGTCGACCGAGGTCTGGCCGGCCGTCAGCAGCCCGTGGTTCGACAGGATCACCGCCTTGTTCGCACCGAGGGCATGGGCGATGCGTTTGCCCTCTTCGAGTTCGAGCACCGCTCCGGTGTAGTCGTCGAACAGCGCGTGCTGGTCGAAGAAGGCACAGGCGTCCTGAGTCAACGGGTCGAGCAGGCGACGGAGGGACGACCACGCCTTTCCATGCACCGAATGGGCGTGCGCCGCTGACACCACATCGGGACGGGCGGCGTGGATCTGTGAGTGAATGGCGAAGGCGGCTTTGTTGACCGGCCAGTTGCCGTCGACCACCTTTCCCTGGTCGTTGACCAGGATCAGATCCTTGACCCGGATGAGCCGGAAGCTCATGCCGAGTGGATTCACCCAGAAGTGGTCGGGAAGCTCGGGATCCCGGGCGGTGATGTGGCCGGCGATCCCCTCGTCGAAGCCGAACTGTCCGAACAGGCGGAAGGAAGCGGCCAGTCGTTGCTTGCGGTGCCTCCGTTCGTCGTCGACATGGTCGAAAGTCGGGAAAGCGGGGCGGAAGGCGGTCCGAAGGCATGGTCAGCTCCTAACCGTCAGGCGGTCGGCTCGGCGGGGGTGAACTCCAGATGGAGTTGCATGAGGCCCCGGAGGATGTACGTCGGCATGTACTGGTACTGGCGGGCATCGGGTGGGCCGTGGTGGGCCTCGGCTATTCCGATGTTGGTGGTTCGGTCCAGGAGCCGCTCGATGCTCCCCCGGGCCTCCAAGCGGGCCAAGGGTCCCCCCGGGCAACTGTGGACGCCGCGCCCGAAGGCCAGGTGCTCGCGGGCGTTGGCCCGGCCGACCTGGAACTCCTCGGGGTCCTCGAAGTGGCGGGGATCCCGGTTGGCCGCCCCGTTGAGCACCATGACCGTCGAGCCCGCCGGAATGTCCACCCCTCCCACGTTGGTGGTGCGTCGGGCCAGGCGGAAATCGCCCTTGACCGGGGCCTCGATCCGCAAGGTCTCCTCCACGAAGTTGGGGATGAGGTCGCGTCGTTGGCGCAACAGCGTCTGCAAGTCAGGGCGCTCGCCGATCAGCAGGAGTGCTGTGCCCAGGAGGCGGACGGTGGTCTCCTGACCGGCGGCGAAGAGGTTGGCGGCCACACGGACCACGTCGATGACCTCGGGCAGCTCGCCGTTCGGGAATGTGGTGGTGGCCAAAGCGGTCAGTACGTCATGGCGGGGCTCCAGCCGGCGGTCCTCGACGTAGCGACTGAAGCGGTCGTAGAGCCACTCGAGCGGGCTGTGGGTCAGCTCGGCCTTGGTGCTGCCGACTCCACCGCCGCCCGGCCGCCGGGTCAGGGCCGTTCGGAACTCCTCGTGCTCCTCCTCGGGGACGCCCAAGAGGTCGGCGATGACGAACAGGGTGAAGGGGTTGCAGTACTCGCTGATGAACTCACACTGGCCCCGGCCGATGAACTCATCGATCTGGCGATCGGCGATGCGCCAGACGAACTCCTCGTTCTCCTTCAGGCGCTTGGGTGTGAGCTGTCGCAGGACCAGATGGCGATGGTCGCGATGGGCCGGCGGATCCATGGTGGTGATCTGATCGCTGAAGGGGAGCTCGTCCCGGTGCTGGTCGATCAGTTCGCTCACATCGTCCCCCTCGAGGGGAACGGGAAAGCCCGGGAACGGTCCGGTAACGGCGTTGCAGGACGAGAAGTTGTCGGAGTCGGCGTAGACCGTGCAGGCCTCGTCGTAGCCGGTGACCATGTACACGTCCTGGCTGTGCTCTTGCCGCACCGGGCACTGGGCCCGCAGCCAGTCGAAGTAGGGGTAGGGATCGGTCACCAGCTCATTGCCACGGAAGAAGTCGATGGCGTCGTACTCGGGCATCGTTTCGCTCATGCTCTCTCCTTGGGGGCTGAGTCGTCCGTCACGAAGGTGGCGGCCCGACGGCGGAACCGCCAGGAGCCGTCGTGGTAGTGGAGGGTGTCCTGGTACCGGCCCACCAGCTGGACGTTCCAACCGGAACGGCCCAGCAGCAGGAACACCACGTCGCTGACCGCCGTGGCCTCGGTGTCGCTCACCACGGTCACCAGGGTGTTGAGGATGAGGTGGCGCTGGGGCCGCTTCGGCTCCCACTGCGAGTAGGCGGCCCGGAGGGCATCGTGGCCGGCGTGGGTGCCCAGGCCCGGGATCTCGCAGACGCCGTCGGGACAGAAGGTGGCCACCACGTCGTCGGTCCGACCGTCGTCCAGGGCCTGGGTGTAGGCGGCGATGGTGGCCCGGACCCCTTCTGCTACGTCGGCGTAGGACAGCTTTGGTGCTCACGTGCTCGTCTCTCAGAATTCGATGTCGGCGATGGGGCTGAGTAAGGGGTTCACGTTGACCGAGTGCAGGGCGGGCAGGAGTTTGTCGTACGGGAGCCCGGCCAGAAAGCCGTCCAGGGTCCGTTCGAAGTTGGCGATCCCGCCCTCGGCCCGCTCGGAGAGGCGCATGTACTCGAACCCCCGGGCATGGAGGCCCCGCTGTTGGCGCGGGAGGTTCGAGAAGTCCTGGGCCGGGATGGGCGGCCAGCGTGGGTCGTCGCTCTCCCACACCTCCGGAGCCGTGGGCTTCTCCCGCTCCTGGCCCTCGGGAAAGCGGGTGAGTGACCAGATCTCCATCAGCGTCTCCTCGGGTCCCAGGGGTCGGAAGCGATAGGCGGAGGCGCTGCTGTACATGGGCAGGATGAAGTAGTGCGGGAAGCAGTAGCCCATGGGCTCATTGAGGCCCTGCTCCTCGAGCTCGTTGAGGTCGGGGATGTCCGAGCCGGCCGCCCGGTGCCACTGCACCACGGCGTCGTTGAACGCCCGGTTCCAGGTGGACATGGCCAGGCTCGGGTCGGCCGGCAGCTCCAGGTCGGCCAAGCCCTCGGCCACCCGCACGTCGTTGGCGTGCACCATCCCGCCCATGCCCTCACTCATCATGCGCAGATAGTGGATCTCCCCCTCGACCAGGGTGCGCGGGTCCACGTACTCGCCCTGGCGCGGGGGAATCCTCTCCGGAATGACCAGCTGGGGATGGGTCTCGATCACGTGGTACTGCTCCATGAAGGCCTGTTCGGCGAGCTTCCAGTTCACCGGGAGCCGGCAGGCGCGCCACCACTCGGAGTGGAGCGACTCGACGTGCCAGGCGTCGAGGGTGGTGGCGAAGGGCTCGATGCACTGCCGTAGAGGGGGAGCGCTGTCGTCGAGGTTGATCCAGGCGCACCCGCCCCACATCTCGCAGCGCACCGGTGTGAGATCGAGATCTTCGGGTTGGAGGTTGTGCTCGGCGAAGGTTCGTTTCTGGGTGACGAAGGTGTTCTTCCCGTCCGGGCCGTAGCACCACCCGTGGAACGGGCAGATGAACCCGCTGGCACACTCGCCCCGACCTTCGACCAGCCGGACACCGCGGTGGCGGCAGGTGTTCTGGAAGGCTCGCACGCCCAGGTCATCGGTCCGTGTCACGATGACCGACTGATCGAGGAACTGGTACTCGACGAAGTCGCTGGCCTCGGGGATCTCTTCCAGCCTGCAGGCCATCTGCCAGACCCGGGGCCACAGCAGCTCGGCCTCCATCCGGTAGAAGTCCGGGTCGAAGTAGCGCTCCTTGCGGGCCCGGTCGGGGAACTCCATGGCGAACGGCACCGGGAGTGCCGACCATCTCCGATCCACGATCGCCACGCGAGCCCCCTTTCCTCTTGGCGTGCGTTTTGTTGAGTGTATACTCACCGGTCGACCGGTCGGTACAAAGTTTACGCCGGCTCCTAGGAGCGTAGGCCGTGCACGCTGGTGGGCACGGCGCACTCCCCGATGGGCAGATCGCCGCGGAGGCTCATGACACCCCCCGAACCCGCACAGGACCAGAGCTCGGCCGGGCTCCCCGGCCCGGTCGACGTCCTGATCGTCGGGGCAGGCATTACCGGTATCTACCAGCTCTACCGGGCCCTCGAGGCCGGCTTTTCCGCTCTGCTCCTGGAGGCCGGCGATGGCGTAGGGGGCACCTGGTTCTGGAACCGCTACCCCGGGGCGCGCTTCGACTCGGAGAGCTACACCTACGCCTACCTGTTCTCGAAGGAGCTCTTCGAGGAGTGGGAGTGGCAGGAGCACTTCGCCGAGCAGCCGGAGATCGAGCGCTATCTCAATCACGTGGTGGACCGGTTCGACCTCCGCCGTCACATGCGGCTGGGCGTCAGGGTCACTTCGGCGGTCTTCGGCGAGTCCTCGGGGAGCTGGGCCGTGACGACCGAAGACGGGACCGAGTACCGGACCAGGTTCCTCGTGGCGGCGAGCGGAGTTCTCTCGGTGCCGTACTACCCGGAGGTCCCGGGACGTGATGAATTCGGTGGCCAGTCGTTCCACACCGGGAGATGGCCGGCCACGCCGGTCGACTTCACCGGCCGGCGGGTGGCGGTCATCGGCACCGGATCGAGCGGGGTGCAGGTGATCCCGGCCATAGCGGACCAGGCCGCCTCCCTGACGGTCTATCAACGCTCGGCCAACTGGTGCACCCCCCTCAACAACAGACCGATCACGCCTGAGGAGCAGGACCAGCTCAAGGCGGGCTTCGAGTCGATGTGCGAGGTACTGAAGGCGTCCCCGTCCGGATTCCTCCATCCGGCCAGCGATCGTCAGACCTTCGATGACGAGCTCAAGAAGCGCCTGGCCTTCTTCGAGACCATGTGGGAGAGCCCCGGCTTCTCGAAGCTGACCAGCAACTACTCCGACCTCACCACCAACACTGCCGCCAACGCCTTGTGGTGTGAGTTCATTGCGGAAAAGATCCGCAGCATCGTCAGGAATCCCGAGACCGCCGAGCGACTGATTCCCAAGGACCATCTCTACGCCGAGAAGCGCCCGCCCTTCGTGACCGATTACTACGAGACCTACAACCGGCCCCACGTGTCACTGGTGGATCTCAAGCAGACGCCCATCGTGCGGGTCACCGAGAACGGGATCGCCACCAGCGATGGTGTGCGGGAGTTCGACATCATCGTGTGGGCCACCGGGTTCGACTTCGGCACCGGCGCTCTGAACCGCATGGGGATTCGGGGCCGTCACGGAGTGGCGCTGGAGGAGTACTGGGCCGACGGCCCGAAGACCTTCCTCGGAGTCCAGACGTCCGGCTTCCCGAACTTGTTCTTCCCCGGTGGCCCCCACGCCGCGGCGGGCAACAACCCGAGGTACAACGGCGACCAGGTGGACTTCATCACCGACACCCTCGTCTATCTACGTGAGCACGGCTACGACGTGATCGATGTGGACCCCGAAGCCGAGGCCCGGTGGACGGCGATGGTCGATGCCGGGGCGGCCTCCTCCCCCTTCGGCGAGAGCAGTTACTTCTTCGGGACGAACATTCCCGGTAAGCCTCGCAAGTACCTGCTCAACTCGGGTGGCCGACCCAAGTTGTCCAAGGAGATCCGCAGGGTCTTCGACGACGACTACCGGGCGTACCAACTCTCCCGTTCGGGGGATCCGGCCGAAGTCACCGCCTGAGGCCGAGTCTCCGCCACGTCGCCGGCCGGTCCTGTGGGTCCGTCGCCACTCAGACCGTGGCAATCGGCGTCAACGGGGACCCCACGATCCCGGGTAACCGCAGCGGGGGTGCGGTGAGCAGGAACCGGCTGCGCCGGTGTTCACGTAGCCAGGAGGCCAACTCGTCCAGGTACCACATCTCGCCCAGGGGCACGCCCAGGCGGAACAGGCACAGGTGGTGGATGGGGAGGAACGAGTGCCGACTCTCGTCGCGGTCCCGGCCGAGCAGGCCCTCGACCGCATAGTTGTCGGCCACCAGGGCCGAGATCTGGGAGTCGGCGATCCACTGCAGCAGGGCCTCGTCCCGGGCGTCGAGGTAGGTGCACAGGGTGTGGATCTTCACCGGATCCGGATGGCGCTCCCACTTGAGGATCTCGGTGGCGAATCCGGTGTGCAACAACAGCATGTCGCCCGGCTCCACCACCACGTTGTCGGCCGCCATGATCTCCTGCAGCGTCTCGAGGTTGACCCCCCGCCACTCGTGGCCCAGGTGGTGGGCCAGGTCGACGAGGACCCCCCGGCCCTGGACCCCCTGGTAGGCCATGTGCTCCAGTCCGAGGTGGCGGGCGAAGCAGCGGTGCCCACCTCCGTCCCCGGCTGCGTCAGCCTGCGGCCCGACCAGGTCGACCCCGGCCCGGTACCCGTTGTAGTAGACCGCTTCCTCCACCCCGTCGCCGTCGGCATCGAACTCCGCCCCGACGTGGGCCAGCGAGTCCCACTGCGTCGAGTACTGCAGTGACAGGGTCACCACGTCATCAGCCCACACGTCCACGTACTTGGGGTTTCCCCAATCCTCCATCTCGCTCATCCGCACGTTGTAGAAGGTGTCGGGAGCGCCGTTCATGTCCTCGGTGGGAGCGAGGACCGGCGGGTAACGGCGTTGGTTCAAGGCCGTCCCCCCGGGGTAGTCGAGCGGCAGGCTGAGGCAGAAGCTGACGCCGGCCTCGACCTCCCGCACCCCTTCGAGCACCTTGTCGGGAGTGAGCAGGTTGATGCGGCCCAGCTCGTCGTCGTCACCCCAGTCACCCCACGTCGACCCTGGTGGGCGCTGTTTCCACCGCTTCGTCACGGTCTCATCTCCTTCTGGCCGCGGCGACCCGCGACCGGCTGACGCCGTTGCCTGTACCGACCGGTTGGTCTAGGCTTCTCCGGCGCAGGGTACCTCGTTGGCGCCCGCCCGGTCATCGAGTCTTGCGTCCCAGCGCAGGAAGGTCACGCCATGTCAGAAAAGCAGCTTGTGATATCCGCCGACGGCCACATCCTCGAGCCCACCGACCTGTTCACCACCCGCCTGCCCAAGCACCTGCGGGACCGGGGGGTCTGGGAGGACGACTTCGAGATCGAGCCCCTGGTCGAGGGTGGGGCCCGGGTCTTCCGGCGCCTGCACACGCCGGGGTTCGAAGGCTGGACCATCTCCCGGTACCGCCAGACCAGCGGTCGGACACCCGAGGGCGACCCCGAGATGATCATCGAGGACCTCGCAGCCGACGGCGTCGACGTGGGGGTCATGCACCCCAACCTGTCGCTCTTCGGCCTGTACTCCGACGACCACGAGCTCTCCATCGCCCACGCCCGCGTCTACAACGACTACATCGTGGAGCGGTTCTCGCCGTACTTCTCCCGCCTGGCCCCGACGGCCCCCATCCCCCTCACCGACGTCAACGATGCCGTGGCGGAGATCGAGCGGGTGGCGGCCAGCGGCTTCCGGGCCATCCTCCTGCCGGCCACGCCACCCCAGCCCTACTACTCACGGGCCTACGATCCGGTGTGGTCGGCGGCCCAGGCCAACGGGGTGCACGTGTTCATCCACACCCAGACCGGCGGGGTCAAGGTCAACGACCCCGAGGCCGTCACCCTCAAGGTGGTGATGGAGAACGCCGCCCAGGTCAATCAGCCGGTGACCGAAAAGTCGGCCTCGAAGCGGATGGTGACCCAGGCCATCTACAGCACCATCGCCCCCCAGCAGGTCATCTGCCAGCTCATCGGGGGTGGCGTCCCTGAGCGCTACCCGAACCTCCACTTCGCGCTCATCGAGTTCAACGCCCACTGGCTGGCCTCGCTGGTGGGCAGCATGGACAAGTGCTGGATCACCGGGATCGGTCAGGATCCCGACTGGTGGCTGGGCGTCTGGGACGATTCCCTGCCCGCCACGGAGCAGGCCAGCATGGCCCAGCTGTTCAAGCTCAACGAGAAGTGGCCCTACCCCCTGATGCCCAGCGAGTACGTGAAGCGCCAGTTCCACGTGTCGTTCCAGGACGACCCGGTGGCCGTGGCCTGCCGGCACATCACCGGTCTGTCCTCCATCGTGTGGGGCAACGACTATCCCCACGCCGAGGGCACCTTCCGGGGCAGCCTGCAGCTCATGGACCAGCTGTTCACCGGGGTGCCGGCCGACGAGAAGGCCGCCATGGTGGGCGGCACCCTCGCAGACCTGCTCGGCTACCAGGCCCCGGTGGGTGCCTCGGCCGCCTCGGCCTGAGTCGACACCACCGGCACTACGGGACCAACGGCCTTGAGCGACGGACCGGTGGCGGACGAGCACAGCTTTGCGGGCCGGGTGGCGGTGGTGACCGGGGCCGGGCGGGGCATCGGCCGGGCCTACGCCCAACTTCTGGCCGCCCGCGGTGCCCGTGTGGTGGTCAATGATCTGGGCGGGTCGATGGGGGGCAAGGGGGAAGACCCCGGCGTGGCCGCCCGGGTGGCCGAGGCCATCGTGGAGGGCGGGGGAGCAGCCGTGGCCGATGGCCACGACGTGTCCACCCCGGAGGGCGGGGCGTCACTCATCGCCACGGCGCTCGAACAGTTCGGGCGGATCGACGTCCTCATCAACAACGCCGGCATCATCCGGTGGGCGGGCCTGCCCGGAGGCCGACGTGGACAATCTCGCCCGTCACCTGGCCGTCCACGTGACCGGATCGTTCAACACCACGCGGGCCGCCTGGCCCCATCTGGTCGACCAGGGGTACGGCCGCATCGTCATGACCACCTCCTCCGGGCTGTTCGGCCTACCGGCCAATCTCTCCTACGCCGCGGCCAAGGGCGCGGCGATCGGGCTGACCCGCAGCCTCAGCACCGCCGGGGCCGCCCACGACATCAGGGTCAACTGCATCGCCCCCGGGGCCATGACCCGCATGGCCGGCCAGGCCCCCGCCGACGCCGACCCGCCCGGCGCATCGGGAGAGTCGGGCCCGGCACCCATGTCCCCCGACCTGGTGGCCCCGATGGTGGCCTTCCTGGCCCATGAGGACTGCCCGGTCAGCGGCGAGATCTACGCCGCCGGCTTCGGACGGTTCTCCCGTATCTTCATCGCCTCGACCGAGGGGTACGTCCACCCGACGGGAGAACCGACCATCGAGGACGTGGCCCGGAACTGGGCCACCATCAACGACGAGTCCGGCTACTACGTGCCGGCTGATCTGATGAGTTGGTCGGCAGCCTTCATGGCCCACCTGGACCCCGAGAGCGGAGGACCGGTTGCCCGTTGAACCGCCGGTCGCCAGTGGATCGATGAGGTAGGCGGACCGTGGACCTCTCACTCAGCGAGTCGGAGCAGGACCTGGTCGGACTGTGCCGCGACTTCGCCCGGCAACAGATCGCCCCCCGGGCCCCCCAGGCCTGGGAGGAGGGGCGATGCCCGACCGACCTCCTCCGCGAGATGGGCCAGCTGGGCCTGCTCGGCATGCTGATCCCCGAGGAGTGGGGCGGCATCGGCATGTCGACGGTGGGCTTCGTGGCGGCCATGGAGCAGATCGGCCATGCCGACCAGTCGGTGGCCGCGGCCTGGCAGGCCCACGTGACCATCGGCTCGCTACCGCTGTACCTGTTCGGCACCGACGCCCAGCGCCAACGGTGGTTGCGACCGCTGGCCGAGGGCCGGGTCCTCGGCGCTTTCGGGCTGACCGAGCCCGACGCCGGATCCGACGCCCGGGGCATCCGCACCCGCGCCGAACGGCACGACGGCGGTTGGCTGATCAACGGGCGGAAGACCTTCATCTCCAACGCCGGGACGGATATGTCCTTCGGGGTGACCCTGCTGGCCCGGACGGGGTCGGCCGAGGACGAGAGGCCGGGGTTCGGGAGCTTCGTGGTCGAAAAGGACACGCCCGGCTTCACCATGGGGCCGAAGATGAAGGGCATCGGATGGCGGGGCCTCGACACCCGCGAGCTCTACCTCGATGACGTGTGGGTACCCGACGACCAGCTCATCGGTGATCCCAACATGGGGCTGAGCCAGTTCCTGCGCACCCTGGAGGTCGGCCGCATCTCCATTGCCGCACTGTCCCTGAGCCTGACCCAGGCCGTGCTGGACCTGGCCACGGCTTACGCCCGGGAGCGGGTGCAGTTCGGCCAGCCCATCTCCACCTTCCAGGCCGTGCAGTTCAAGCTGGCCGACATGGCCACCGAGCTGGAGGCGGCCCGGTGGCTGACGTACCGCGCCGCCTACCTGCGGGACACCGGCCAACCGTTCCTGAAGGAGGCAGCCATGGCCAAGTTGAAGGCCAGTCGGTTGGCGGCGTGGGCGGCATCCGAAGCGGTCCAGATCCACGGGGGCCTCGGGTACATGCTGGAGACGCCGGTGGCCCGTTTCTACTGCGACTCCAAGGTGCTGGAGATCGGCGAGGGCACCAACGAGATCCAGCACCTGGTGATCGCCCGGGCGTTGGGCTGCTGATCGCTAGATGGCGCTGAGGTGTCGGATGGCCTCGGCAATGTTGTGGCGGTCGGGGAGCCAGGCCTGTTCGAGGTCGGGGGAGTAAGGAGGAGGGGTGGCGGCGGCCCCGATGCGCTGGATGGGCGCATCGAGATCCCAGAAGCCCTCCCGGGCCACCACGGCGGCGATCTCCGCGCCCATGCCGAACGGGACCACGGCCTCGTGGGCGATGAGGAGCCGGTTGGTCTTGTGCACCGAGTCGAGGATCGGGGCCAGGTCCAATGGGGCCAGGGTCCGCAGGTCGATCACCTCGACGGAGATGCCCTCGCCGCTCAGCTGTTCGGCGGCGGCCACGGCCTCGTGCACCATGCGGGAGATGGACACCACCGTCGACGTCGGTGCCGGCCCGGACCACCGCGGCCTTGCCGATGGGCAGGAGGTACTCCGGGGGAGGTTGGGGCCCCTTCATCCCGTAGAGCAGCCGGTTCTCGATGAAGACCACCGGGTTCGGATCCTGGATGGCCGCCCGGAGCAGGCCGTAGGTGTCGGCGGGCGTCGACGGCATGACCACGGTGAGCCCCGGTATGTGGGCCAGCAGCACTTCGAGGCTCTGGGAGTGCTGGCTCCCCGAGGAGCGCCCGGCACCGAACTGGGTCCGCACGGTGAGGGCCATCTCGGCGGCCCCGCCGGTCATGAACGGGAGTTTGGCGGCCTGGTTGAGCAGTTGGTCGAAGCAGACGCCGAGGAAGTCGAGGTACATCATCTCGACCACCGGGCGCATCCCGGCCATGGCCGCTCCTACGCCCAGTCCGACGATGGCCGTCTCGGAGATCGGGGTGTCACGAACCCGGTCACCGAACTGGTCGGCCAGACCCCGCATGAGCCCGAACACGTTTCCGCCGGCCCCGACATCGATCCCGGCCACGAAGACCCGCTCATCCTCGGTGAGCTCCGCTTCGAGAGCGGACGGATGGCGTCCATGGTGCGGAACACCGGCGCATCCTCGCCCGGCGGTGGTGGCTCGGCCCGGGCCGGCCGGGCCCGCACCACGAAGTCGGTCAACGTGGCGGCCGACGGGTTGGCCAGGGCCCGGGACGCCACCACGGCGGCATCCAACTCCTCGGCTACCGAGTCCTCGAGCTCCTTGACCCGGTCGGCACCGATGCCGGCCCGGTCGAGAGCCTTGGCATGGACCAGCAGGGGGTCCCGCGCCTCCCAGGCCTGGACCTCGTCCTTCGACCGGTACCGCTCCGGGTCACCCTCGTAGTGGCCGTGCCAGCGGTAGGTGGCGGCCTCGATCACCGCCGGCCCGCTTCCTCTCCGGGTCCTGTCGACCACCGTCTCCATGAGCGCGGCCACCGCCACCACGTCGTTGCCGTCCACGGCCACATGCGGGATGCCGTACCCCGCAGCGCGTTGTTCGAGGGTGGCGGCGTGCTGGGTCTCGGCCGGCGAGAACTCGGCGTACCCGTTGTTCTCGCAGAAGAAGATCACCGGCAGCTCCCACACCGCGGCCAGGTTCATGGCCTCGTGGAACGCCCCCTGGGCCGAGGCCCCGTCGCCGAAGAACGCCACCGCCACTCCGTCGTTGGCCCGAAGTCGGGCCGCCGCCGCCGCTCCCACGGCGATGGGCAGGCCCGCCGCCACGATCCCGTTGGCCCCGAAGATGCCGAGCGTGGGATCAGCGATGTGCATCGAGCCCCCCCGACCCCGATTGGTGCCCTGGTCCTTGCCCATCAGCTCGGCGAACATCCCGGCCGGGTCCAGCCCCTTGGCCAGGCAGTGGCCGTGACCGCGGTGGGTGGAGGTGATGGCGTCAGCCGGGCGCAGGGGCCAGCAGGCACCGACGGCCGTGGCCTCCTGACCGATCGAGAGGTGCACGAACCCGGGCACCTCGCCGTCGCGGTAGAGGTCGGACACCCGCTCTTCGAAGCCCCGGATCACCAGCATCCGCCGGTGCATCTCCAAGAGGTCGGCCGGCGCGAACACGGACGGCGGGGGCGGGTCGGTAGCCACGGATTGTGTAGTATACCGGTCGGTCGGTACAACAAGGGAAGAGCGATGATCGGAGAAATCGAGATCCCCGAGTCCTTCCCCAGCCCGGGTGCGGTCTCGGGCAAACGGGTGGTCATCACCGGCGCCAGTCGGGGTCTCGGCGCCCTGCTGGCCCACGCCTTTTCGCGCGCCGGGGCCTCGGTGGCGCTGGTGGCGCGCACCGAACGGGACCTGAAGGCGGTCAGCGAGACGCTGCCCGGTCCGACCCTGGTGCTCAGTGGTGACGTCACCGACGAGGACTTCAACGAGACGGCGGCCGACGCCACCGCCAACGAGTGGGGCGGCCTGGACGCCTGGATCTGCAACGCCGGCATCTCACCGATCGTGGCCGGTCCCCGCCAGACCGAGTCCTCGGTCTGGCGCCAGATCCTCGAGGTCAATCTCACCGGGGCCTTTCTGGGAGCTCGGGCGGCGTCCCGGGTGATGGGGACGGGTGGGCGAGTGATCTTCACCGGCTCGGTCCTGGGGGAGCGGCCCCGCAAGGGGCTGGCCGCGTACTCCGCCTCCAAGGCCGGCCTGGTCGGGGTGGCCAAGGGTCTGGCGCTGGATCTGGCTCCCGCCGGTATCACCGTCAACGTGGTGGCTCCGGGGTGGTTCGACTCTCCGCTGGCCGACGGGTGGAAGAACTCGCCGGAGCACTCGGCGGCCATCACCGGGCACACGGCGCAACAGCGTTGGGGCACGTCGACCGACCTGGCCGGGGCTTATCAATTCCTGGTCTCGGACGCTTCGGCCTTTATCACCGGAACCGTGCTCAACGTCGATGGCGGATACCTGCTGGTATGAGTTCGACTGCCGACCGGACGGCACCCCGACGGGTCGTGGCCATCACCGGAGCCGGTGGGGTGCTGGGTGCCGCGGTCTCGCACCAACTGGCCGGAGAGCCCGACACCGATGTGGTCCTGAGTGACGTCAGTGCCGCCGCCCTCGAGGCCACCGTGGCCGGGTTACCCGACACCGAGGGCGGGGTGGAGGCCCTCCTGGCCGATGTCAGCGACTTCGCCGAGGTCGAGTCGGTGGTGGCGCGGGCGGTCGAGCGCTTCGGAAGGCTCGACGTGCTGATCAGCAACGCCGGGGTGCTCTCACCCAACGGTCGCATCCACAATCTGAGCACCGAGGACTGGGAGCGGGCCTTCCGGATCAATGTGATGGGTGCGGTCAACGGCATCCGCGCCGCCGTCGCCGTCATGCGCCCTCAGCGGTCGGGTTCGATCGTTCTGACGGCCTCGGTGTCCGGGCTGACGGCGTGGTCCCACGCCGCCCCGTACTGCGCCACCAAGGCCGCGGTGATCCAGCTGGGCAAGGTGGCGGCCGTCGAGTACGCCCGTGACGGGATCCGGGTCAACTGCGTGTGCCCGGGGACGTTCCTGTCGGCCATCCACGAGGGTCTTCCAGCCGAAGCGCTCGACGCCGTGGCCGAGCGGCATCCCCTGGGGCTCGGATCGGCCGGCGACCTGGTGGGTGCGTACTCCTACCTGGCCGGCGAGTCGTCGCGCTGGACCACCGGATCGGCCATGGTGGTCGACGGCGGCTACGCCGCCCCGTGAGGGAAGCTAGTCGTGCGCTCCCGCGGCCGGGCTGGCGATCCCCAGCATGAAGATGTCGGCGAAGGGCTTGGCCACGTCCCGGGCGGACAGCCGGCCACCGGCCTTCAGCCACAGGTACGTATAGTTATGCATCCCGAACCAGGCCATGGCGGTCAGCCTGGGCTCGATGCTCCGGAATTCACCGGCGTCCACGCCCGCCTGGAGCACGGCCTCGACCCGTTGTTCGTAGGCCCGTCGACGCTCCCGGAACTGCTCGGCGCGCTCGCCGGTGAGGGCCGGAAACTCGTGGAGGAACACCCAGACGTGGTCCGGGTAGCGGTGGATCACGTCGAGAAGCTCCTCGCCGAGCATGGCCAGCTGCCGCGACGGGGAGCCGCCGGCTTCGGCCACCCGGTCCGCTCCCACCATCACCTCGTCCATCACCCGGTCGTGGATGGCCGCCAGCAGCTCTTCTTTGGAACCGATGTAATGGTAGAGGGCCCCCTTGCCGAGATCGTTGGCCGCGCAGAGTTCCATGATCCCCGTAGCGTGGTACCCGTGCCGGGCGAAGACGGGTGCTGAAGTGTCGATGATCACCTGGCGACGCGCTTCCCAGTTCGCCCGGCGGGGGGCTTTGTCGCCTGCCTCCGTCCGTGCCATGGAGAGCGAGGTTAGCGGGCCGTCCCCTGAGGGGACTGCTTCTCGAACCAACGACGTGACGGACGTGCCATGAGAGGTCCGGGATGCGCGCCGGTGGCGGCAGCCCCTCGCCCGAGGAGGCCAAGGTGACCACGGCGCCGGCCATGGTGCCGGACATGAACTGGTTCGCGGTGCTGGCCCACCACGCCGCCCGTTCGCCCGACAAGCCCATGACGGTGTTCGAGGGCCGGACCATCACCTATGGGGAGATGGCCGGGCGGGCCATCCGACTGGCCGGGGGCCTGGCGGCCCACGGAGTCGGCGGAGGCGACGTGGTGGGGCTCCTCTCGTACAACTGCCCCGAGTTCCTCGAGGCCATCTTCGCCGCCAACTACCTGGGTGCGGTGGCCATGCCCATCAACTGGCGCCTGGCCGCACCCGAGGTGCGCTACATCCTCGAGCACTCGGGGGCCCGGGCCCTGGTCGTGCGACGGCTCACTCATCGATCTGGCCGACGAGGCCACCGCCGGCATCGAGGCCACCCTGATCCGGGCCTCCCTGATCGTCTACGCCCGGAGCGGGGTGGACCACGCTGGCCGATCTGCGCGCCACGCCCTATGAGGTGGTGAGCCCTCCGGTGGCAGCCGATGACGTTCACCGGCTGATGTACACGTCGGGCACCACCGGACGACCCAAGGGGGTCATGCTCACCCATGCCAACCTGGCGTGGAAGAACCTGGCCCACATCGTCGAGTTCGGATTCACGGCCTCGGACCTCGGGCTGGCCTGCGGACCGCTCTACCACGTCGGCGCCCTCGATCTCACGACGACCTCACTCATCGCCGCCGGGGCCACCATCATCATCCACCGGTCGTTCGATCCAGCCGAGGTGGTCGACGAGCTCGAACGGTCGCGGGTAAGCACGGTGTGGCTGGCACCGGCCATGGTCAACGCCATCATGGCCCTGCCCGGCATCGAGCAACGCGATCTCTCATCGGTACGGGTGGTCATCAACGGTGGTGAGAAGATGCCGATCCCTCTCATCGAGCGGCTCCAGCGCACCTTCCCGTCGGCCTGGTTCGCCGACGCCTACGGCCTCACCGAGACGGTCTCCGGCGACACCTTTCTGGACCGGGACAGCATGATCACCAAGCTCGGGAGCGTGGGCCGCCCCTGTCTCTACCTGGAGCTGGATATCTGGGACGAACAGGGAGCATCGCTGCCCGCAGGAGAGCGTGGGGAGATCGTCATGCGCGGCCCCAAGGTGTTCAAGGGCTACTGGCGGGACCCCGAGGCCACGGCGGCCGCCTTCAGCGGGGGATGGTTCCATACCGGCGACGTCGGCGTGCGGGACCAGGACGACTACCTCTTTATCGTCGACCGGTTCAAGGACATGATCGTTTCGGGGGGCGAGAACATCGCCAGCTCGGAGATCGAGCGGGTGCTCTACGAGCACCATGCGGTACTGGAAGCCGCCGTGGTGGGCCGGGCCGACGATCGATGGGGTGAGGTTCCCGTGGCCTATGTCGTCCTGCGCACGCCCGGCAGTACCGGGGCCGAGGCACTGGTCGAGCACTGCCAGGCCCAGCTGGCCCGCTTCAAGGTCCCCAAGGAGATCTTCTTCTTGGATGCACTACCGCGCAACCCGTCCGGCAAGGTCCTCAAGCGGGAGCTCCGGGGCGGGGCCTGAGTCGATCGTCTGTGGCCCGGACCGAGCCCACGATGGAACGTCAGATGTACATCCCACCGTTGACGCCGATCACCTGGCCGGTGATGTAGCTCCCTCCCTCGGAGCACAGGAAGGAGCAGGCCGCGGCGATGTCGGCCGGGGTGCCGGCCCGCCCCAGGGGGACCATCGACCCCACCAGGTCCACACCGGGGAAGTCGCCGGCGGCCTCGGCCTTCCGGGCCATGGGGGTATCGACCAGGCTGGGTGGGACGGTGTTCACGGTGATGCCGCTACGGGCCAGCTCGACGGCCAGGGCCTTGGTGAGGGCGATGACCCCACCTTTGGACGCGGCGTAGTGGGCCATGTCGGGGGCGCCGGACTGGGCGCTCGAGGAGGAGATGGTGACGATCCGTCCCCATCCGGCGCTGAGCATGTCGGGGAGGGCGGCCTGGATGCAGGCGAAGGTACCGGTCAGGTTGATGGTGATGATCCGGTCCCATCCCTCGGCGGTGATGTCGAGCACCGGGGTGAACGATTCGACCCCGGCGCTGGTGACCAGGATCTCGACGGGACCCAAGTCCGACCGGATCCGGGCGAACCCGGTTTCGATGGCGGTCCGGTCGGCCACATCGATGGTGACGGCGAGGCGCGGTGGCGCCATTGCTCCGCAACTCGGCCGCCCCGGCCTCGACCCCCTCCCGCGTCGCGGTCGGTGAGGGCCACCCGGTAGCCGTCGGCGGCGAAGCTGCGGGCCACCCCGAGGCCGATTCCGGAAGCGGCGCCGGTGACGACGGCGACTCTGCTCATCGGCCCGACTGGCGGGGATCGACCGGCTCGAACTCCAGGTGCAGCTGGGAGAGTCCTCGGAGGATCCAGGTGGGCTCGTACTCGAACCGTCGGGCCCCGGGAGGACCATGGTGCTCCTCGTCGAGCCGGATGTTGCGGGTGCGGGCCAGAATCCGCTCGATGCTCACGCGCCCTTCGGCCCGGGCCAAGGGGCCACCCGGGCACGAGTGGGCGCCTCGTCCGAAGGCCATGTGCGACTGGGCGTTGGGACGGTCCCCGCGGAACTCGGCCGGGCACTCGAAGTGTCGGGGGTCCCGGTTGGCCGCACCGTTCAGCAGCATGACCGGGGTACCCGCGGTGATCTCGACGTCTCCCACGGTGATGGTGCGGCGGGCCATACGGAAGTCCGCCTTGACCGGGCTCTCGATCCGCAGCACCTCCTCGAGGAAGCCGGTGATCTTGGTGGTGTCGGCCCGCAGCTCGTCCTGCTGGTCGGGGTGCTCGGCCAGGTGCTTGAGCGCCGCGGCCAGCAGCCGGGCCGAAGTCTCCTGCCCCGCGGCAAACAGGAAGGTCGACGTTCGCACCACCGAGGAGACTTCCGGCGTGGTGCCGTCGGCATACGTGGCCAGGGCCAGGTCGGTCAGTACGTCATCCAGCGGTTGGCGCCGGCGGTCCTCGATATAAGTGGCGAACCACTCGTCCAGCCAGGCCAGCGGGTTCTCCCCCACGTTCCGCTCCTCGCCGGCGCCGACTTCGCCCGGGGTCACCCCCAGCAGGCCGAAACCGTCCCGGAACCGTTGGTGGTCCTCTTCGGGCACCCCCAGCAGGTCGGCCACCACCAGCATGGCGAAGGGTTGGGTGTAGGCGGTGATGAACTCACACCGACCGTCTGCGATGAACTCGTCCAACTGTTGGTCGGCCAGGCGCCAGATGAACTCCTCGTTGTCCTTCAGCCGCTTCGGGGTGATCAGGCGCATCAGGAGGGACCGCTCGCGGGTGTGGTCGGGTGGATCCATGGTCACCATGTGCTCGTGCATGGGCAGTTGGTCGCGGTACCGGTCGACGATCTCGTTGACATCGTCACCCTCCAGGGGGACGGGGAAGGTGGCGAACGGGCCGATCACCGAGTTGCACGACGAGAAGGCCTCGGTGTTCCGGTAGACCTCGAAGGCCTCGTCGTAGCCCGTCACCGCCACCACTCCGAGGTGGGGCAGCGGGAGCACCGGGCCGGCCGAGCGCAACTCCTCGAAGTACGGGTAGGGATCTTCGACCAACGACTGGTCGAAGAAGAAGTCGGTTGTCTGCCAGTCGCCCATCCCGGTCTCTTTTCGGTTCGAGGGTGCTGAGCGAGTGCCCAACGATGCTGAGCAATTGCTTAGCATCGTTTTTGCCGGTATGACAAGGTAGGGGCGTGACGTCTGCCGCCTCGCCCCGTCGCATCGGTTCCGAGGGTTCGAAGACCCGCGCCCGGCTCCTCGACGCCGCCGAGCTCTTACTGCTCGAGGAGGGTTACGCCGCGGTCACCTCGCGGCGGGTGGCCGCCAAGGCCGGCCTCAAGCCTCAGCTGGTGCACTACTACTTCCGCGCCATGGACGATCTCTTCCTGGCCGTCTTCCGACGCCGGGCGGAAGAGAATGTGACACGGGCCGAACGGGCCCTGGCCACCGACGGTTCGCTGCGGGCGCTGTGGCAGCTCAACGCCGACCCTCGCGGCGCCAGGTTCAACATCGAGTTCGTGGCGCTGGCCAATCACCGCAAAGCCATACGCACCGAGATGGCGCGCTACGCCGAGAGGTTTCGGGCCGCCCAGCTCGAGGCGGTGACGAGGGCCCTGGATGCGCTCGGCGTGAGCCAGGAGCAGCTCCCACCGATGGTGGCCTTACTCCTGCTGACCGGCGTGTCCCAGGTCCTGGCCTTGGAAGAGGCGCTCGGCGTCAGCGCCGGTCACGAAACCACCCGCTCGTTCATTGAGCGCACCATCGCCCGGATGGAACCTACGGGGGTTGATGGCCGGCCGCCGGGCCCCCAAAACGCAGCCCGCTGACCCCCGCCGAGGGCGACCAGAATCATCCTCTGCAAAATTTGGACGTCAATCGGCTGATTTTGCAGAAGAAGGTTGCGGACCAGTGCGGAGCTGGGTTACCGTCTCTGAGGCGGAACCTGTCGAGTGCGGGCGTTCACGAGCACGCCTGTCTCCGGGCCAAGCGCCCTCGGCTCACTCCCCCCTGCCCGAGGGCGTCCATGGAGCTGTGAGCCGAACTGACCGAGACCTCAGGCGTCCGGCCAGAACCGTTCGGTGACTTCGCCACCGGCCACGGTCACATCCACGGTGGTGCGGGGTCTGGCCCGGTCGGCGTCGGGACCCTTGATGCGGACCTGGTACTCCCCGGCCGGGAGCGATCCGAAGACTCCGGCGAAGGCCACCGCGTCGCGCAGGTCGCGCCGCCGCACTGCGGTGTGGGTCCCATCCCACTGACCAGCCATGGGCCTGATCTCGATCTCCTCTCCTTCCAGAGTCTCGGCGGTGAAGAGGATCAACGCACCGCGGGTGCCTCCGACGTCCAGGACCACGGTGCCTTGGCCGCTGGGACCGGGCACGGCTTCGGGCTGAGGGTGATGGTGCACCGGTCAGCTCGGCTGGGAGGGGACGAGGAAGCCGGAGTGTGGTGTGCCGAGGTAAGGGAACGAGGGAAGGTAGTTCTCCGTGCCCATGGCCCGGACATCGGTGGGACCCGAGGTCAGGCCCATGGAGATGGCCCCGGCCGCGGCGTCCGGCTTGTAGCTGGGGTCGACCAGCGGCAGTGTGGCGCCGGCGATGGCGCGGAGCTCGATGGTGGCCACGTCATCGAAGACCCGGCGGCCGTTGGGATAGCCCGCCGGGTCGCCACCGATCAGCCCCAGGTTGGAGGGGTTGGTGGTGGTCGGGGGTATGGCCACGTTGAGCCGCAGGAGGTCGGCCTGGGCCGGACCGGTGTAGTTCTGGAATCCCGCCACCACACCCGTTGGGATTCCGGTCAGGAGGATGGCCAGGAGATCGGCCCGGGGGGCCCCGGTGGCGTTGTAGGCGGCCAGGTTGGGGAAGACGCCGGGATACAGGACCGGCAGGAGCCCGGCCAACTCCGGATTGGCCACATGGGAGGCGAACTGCCGGTCGTCGCTGGGTGGCTGTGAGTTCCAGTAGTCCTTGGTCCCCAACGGGATGAGCACCTCATTGAACAGTGGGTTCCCCAGTCGGGAGACCTGGGTGAATGGGCCCGAGTTGAGATTCTGACCGCGCCAGTTCCCGAAGATCCGGGCCTTCTGCCGGCCGGCGGTGGTCCACACGCCGATGACAGACGCCGGGTCGGTCTCACTGGGTCGTTGCCACTGGCCGGTCAGCTCGTTGATGGGTATCTGGATGGCGATGCTGTGCACATTCACATTGGCCGTCGAGTTGACCCCGTTGGCCATCCGACCGAGCCCGGTGTTGGCCAACCCGAAGGTGGTGTGGTCCTGTTCGAAGGGTCGCAGAACACCCAGGTCGAAGATGGCGCCGAGGTCGACGTAGAAGCCCTCGGCCCGTTGCCCGGCGTAGACCTTGTTCCCGGGGCGATGGTGGTGATGGCCTCGTTGGCCAGGCCCACATAGTCAGGCGTCGACAGTGGCCCGATGTTGCACGGCGGGCAGGGGATCCCCGAGCCGAGCAGGTGGGATCCGGTGCGATCGACCCTGGTCACCGAGTAGGTCTGGCGCCGGTTCCAGCTGGGGCTCTGTAGAGAGGTGATCGGTGCCGTGTTGTAGAGGAAGGTGTTCGGGTTGGTGACCTCGCTGGTGAACTGGAACTGGTAACTGACGTCGGCACAGCCGTCATTGTCATTGTCGATGTTGATGGAGTACAGGACGTCATCGCCGAACTCGTAGAAGTTGGGACCACCGTCGGGACCTTCCAGCGGAAGGTAGTTGGCAATGAGGGTCACGGTGTCCGGCTGGTCAGGACTCACAAAGGCATAGAGATCGGTGGAGTCGGCCACCGGGTCTTTCGAGATTTCCGGGGCTTCACGATGGGATGACATGGCTACCTCTGTTTCTGGTGGGAGATGGTTGACAGGTTCGAGATTGACTTGGAGCAGGTGGTCTCACCGCATGGCACGGAACAGCGACGCCGCCAGCTGGGGGTTGAGCACGGTGATCTCCCTGGTGCCGGAGAAGAGCCCGATCTCCCCGGTGCCGAGATCCCGGATGTGGGCGATGAGGGGCTCACTCATGGCCGACGACGACTCGGCCTCGGTCACGGCCGACTCGGCGGTACCGACGTCGGCCGGGCCCTGGGTCTCCGCCATGCCGACCAGGGCCGGGAGGCCGGGGATGGCCGACAGGGCTCCGGCGGCAACCACGGCGGCCGAGCCGCCCTTCAAGAACATGCGCCGGCTGACTTCGCTCATCGGGACCTCCTGGGCAAGGGCGGGGAATGCACGCCGATCACTTCATCCGCACCTGTGTATCGATGCCGGTCCCGCCCCTGGATGACAGAATTCGGAGATTTTCTCCGGCCGGTCCGACCGAGCCCCACAGGGTGCCGACTGACGTAGCCTTCGTTGCTGTCCGAGTGAGGAAGGATCGACGCCGTGCACATCCCGATTCCGTTTCACGAGACGTCGACCGTTTCGGCGGTCTCCACCGGGGAGCTGCCCACGCTGGTGGTGGTGCAGTCACTCCTCGTCGAGATCTACGACCAGTACCGCTCGTTGGACGACGGTGCCGTGGCCGATTACATCCCGGCGCTGGCCAATGCCGATCCGTCCCTCTTCGGGATCAGCATCTTCGGAGCGATGGGCCGCGGTGCGTCAATCGGTGATGCCGCCCACCTGTTCTCGCTGCAGAGCATCTCCAAGGCCTTCGTCTTCGCCTTGGTCTGCGACAGCCTCGGCCACGAGGAGGCCCGGCGGCTGCTCGGGGTCAATGCCACCGGGCTGGCCTTCAACTCGGTGATGGCCATCGAGTTGAACGACGAGCGAACGATGAACCCGATGGTCAATGCCGGCGCCATGGCCACCACCAGCCTGGTGCCCGGGCCGACCATCGATGACCGGTGGGAGTTCATCCGAGATGGTCTGTCCCGGTTTGCCGGCCGCCAACTCCAATTGGACGAGGAGGTCTACGCCTCGGAGTCCTCCACCAACCTTCGTAACCAGGGCATCGCCCACCTGCTCCAAAGCTACGAACGCCTCTACGCCGATCCGGATGAGACCACCGACCTCTACACCCGCCAGTGCTCACTCCTGGTGAGTGCCGATGACCTGGCTGTGATGGGAGCCACCCTGGCCAGTGGGGGGGTGAACCCCATGACCGGCGAAAAGGTCATCGACGCCTTCAACTGCAAGCACGTCCTGGCGGCCATGGCCACGGCCGGCCTCTATGAGCACTCCGGCGACTGGCTGTACCAGGTCGGCCTGCCGGGCAAGAGCGGCGTCAGCGGGGGGATCGTGACCATCTCACCGGGCAAGGGAGGCCTCGGGACGTTCTCACCCCGCCTCGACCAGGCCGGAAACAGTGTGCGGGGGCAACTGGCCACCCGGCATGTGGCGGAGAAGCTCGGACTCAACATCTTCGCCTCCAAGCCGATCGAGGCCGCTTCCCCTACGACGGCGATCCCGGGCCGGTGACGGGGAAGTCGATGGTCGGATCGTCCCGCGAGATCTTCTGGATTTCCCTCACCGCCGCTTCCATCTGCCGCTCCCAGGCCTCCGCCAAGTTCTCCAGCAACGGGGAGTCGCTCTCGATGCGGAACTCAATCGGGGCGAAGGTGTCGTTGGGGTAGACGCAGCCGTCGTAGGGCGGCCCGACCGACAGGTTGGCCCGCGCGGTGCTCATCATGGAGCCCAGCGCGATCGACGTGGCGGTATCGATGTCCACCTTGGCCCGGACGGCCGTCTCCAGCATGAATTTGCCGTACTTGCTCTCCCCGATCTGAAGGAACGGGATTTCGTCAGAGGCCCGGATGTAATTGCCCTCGGGATACACCAGGAGGATGTCGGGGGGCTCGCCACCCACCTGCCCTCCGAGGATGAAGGTGGCGGTGCCGTCGGCGCCCACCTCGGCCAGGGCCTGATGGTGCTCCTGGGCCACCTCCCGGCTGAGCCGACCCAGGTACAGCGCAGCTTCGAAGAGATGGTTGACGGTGGCCAGGCTCTCACCGACGTCCGCTTCGAGGTCCCGCCTGATCCGGTCGAGCACCTCCTGGGTGGTGGCCAGGCTTCCGGCCGACTCGATGACGAAGAGTTTCCCCGGAGCGGGTTGGATCAGGTGGAGCTTGCGGTAGGAACCGATGTTGTCCACCCCGGCGTTGGTCCGGGTGTCGGCGAGGAAGACCAGTCCCTCGTGAAGCCGCAAGGCCAGGCAGTAGGTCACGGTACCCTCGATCTCGGACGAGTGGGAAGCGTTGCTCGGGGCCCTCGGACCCCAGTCAAAAGTTAGTGGAGCAGCACGACTCCAGGCGGCGCCATCTTCGTGCCGGTTCTCATGCCGGACGGGAAGTTGAAGTAATCCCATTGGCTTACCAGGGGTTTCTTGGTGATCTAGGCATCAGGATGACGGGCACGAGGGGTGCCGAGCTGAAGCAAGAGATCGTGACTGGTCACGTGCCGACAGGTACGGCGCCCGGGTGAGAAGGGAGCCAGCAATGGCGACAAGTCCGCAGGATCATCTGGCCCTCAGCGACGGTGCGGCACGCCAGCTGGCCAATGCCACCAAGACCACGGCGCAACTGACGACGATCTCACCCCGCTGGCTGGTCCACCTGCTGCAGTGGGTGCCGGTCGAGGCTGGCATCTACCGGCTGAACAAGGTCGTCAACGCCGAGTCGATCGATGTGGCGTGCCCACCGCGGGACGAGTCGGAGCTGCCCACGACGTTCGTGCCCTACGAGGAGAGCCCCCGCGAGTACTTCCTCAATTCGGTGGCCACGGTGCTCGATGTCCACACCCGGGTCTCGGACCTGTATTCGAGCCCTTATGACCAGATCAAAGAGCAACTCCGCCTCACCATTGAGACCATCAAGGAGCGCCAGGAGGGAGAGCTCATCAACAACCGGGACTACGGGATGCTGGCCAACGTGGCCCCCTCGCAGCGCATCTCCACCCTGGCCGGTCCGCCGACGCCGGACGACCTCGATCAGCTGATCACCAAGGTGTGGAAGGAGCCGGCCTTCTTCCTGGCTCACCCCGATGCCATAGCCGCCTTCGGCCGGGAGTGCACCCGGCGGGGTGTGCCACCGCCCTCGGTCAGCATGTTCGGCTCCCAGTTCCAGACCTGGAGGGGTCTGCCGTTGATCCCATCGGACAAGGTGCCGATCGAGGGGAACAAGACCAAGATCCTCCTCCTGCGCACCGGCGAGAAACGCCAGGGCGTGGTCGGGCTGTTCCAGCCCGGGCTCACCGGCGAGCAGGGCCCCGGCCTGGCCGTGCGGTTCATGGGGATCAGCCGGAGCGCCATTGCTTCCTATCTGATCTCGCTGTACTGCTCACTGGCAGTGATGACCGATGACGCTCTGGCGGTGCTCGACGACGTAGTCATCGACAAGTACCACGACTACGCGCCGAAGTACCGGAAGTAACACCATGTCGATGGAGATCCCCGGGGTCGAGGACGCCGCGGCGGGCGCCGGTATCCCGGGGATCGATCTCGACGAGCTGACCAGAATGGCCAACGCCCTGTTCAGCGCCTCGCCCGGCTCCGCCACCGAGGGGCCGTTGCCCGAGGGGCGCGCCGCCCTCGGGCGGGCCGACCTGCCCACGGGGTTAACCCCGCCCCCGCCGGGAGCGCCTCAAGCTCTCGCCGACGTTCCGTACACGCCGAATACCACGCCGAACATCGGATCGGTCGATTCGACGCTCGCTGCGGCGCCTCCGGCGGGAGTGAGGGAGACGCCGAGCGTGTCTCCAGAGCGCCCCGCTCCGGTCCCGGGTGACCTCACCCAGCTGACCGGGAACGCCACCGGTGTTCCGGCCGGCCCGGCACCGTCGACCATCCCGCAGGTGACTCCGACAGGGAACCCGGGTCACGGGGACTTCTACTTCCTCAACGAAGCGGCCTCGGCGCTGGCGTCCCCCGGTGCGGCCCCGGGCTTGGAGCCCACGCCCATCCGGGGGGAGAGCTCCCTGCAGGCTCTGCTCACCGTCCTGCCCGACCTCCTTTCGGCCGAGCCCCGGCCCGTCGAGCACCAGCAGCGCTACTTCCTGCCCAGCCCTCCCGAGGAGGGCACCACCTCCGGCAGCCAGGGGATCTTCGACGTAGCCACCATCCGCCGCGACTTCCCGATCCTCTCGGAGAGGATCAACGGTCGCCAGGTCACCTGGCTCGACAACGCCGCTACCACCCAGAAGCCGAGGGCGGTCATCGACCGCCTCTCCTACTTCTACGAGCACGAGAACTCGAATATCCACCGGGCCGCCCACGACCTGGCCGCCCGGGCCACCGATGCCTACGAAGAGGCCCGCAACACCGTGGCCCGCTACCTCGGGGCCGGATCGGCCGACGACATCGTCTTCGTCCGGGGCACGACCGAGGGCATCAATCTGATTGCCGGTAGCTGGGGGCGCCAGAACATCCACGAGGGTGATGAGATCGTGATCTCACACCTCGAGCACCACGCCAACATCGTCCCGTGGCAGCAACTGGTGGCGGCCACCGGGGCCGTGCTCAAGGTCATCCCGGTCGACGATGACGGGCAGATCCTCCTTGACGAGTACCAGCGCCTCCTGAGCGACCGAACCAAGTTGGTCTCCGTCACCCAGGTCTCGAACGCCCTCGGCACGGTGACGCCCATTACCGAGGTCATAGCCATGGCCCATCAGGTCGGGGCGTCGCGCGTTGGTCGACGGGGCGCAGTCGGTCTCGCACATGCGGGTGGACGTAGTGGCGATGGATGCCGACTTCTTCGTCTTCTCCGGGCACAAGATCTACGGACCGACGGGGATCGGCGTGGTCTATGCCAAGCAGGCCATCTGGGAGGCCATGCCGCCCTGGCAGACCGGCGGGAACATGATCAATGACGTCACGCTTCAGCACTCGACGTTCCAGGACCCGCCGATGAGGTTCGAGGCCGGCACCGGCAACATCGCCGACGCCGTCGGCCTGGGGGCCGCCCTCCGATACGTAGAGGGACTCGGGATCGAGAACATCGCCCGCTACGAGCACGACCTGCTGGGCTATGCCACCCAGGGGATGCTCGGTGTGCCGGGCCTGACGATGATCGGCACGGCCAAGGAGAAGGCCAGTGTCCTCTCGTTCATCCTGGATGGATATTCGACGGAGCAGGTCGGCGAGGCGCTCGAGCGAAGAGGGAATTGCCGTGCGCTCCGGGCACCACTGCGCCCAGCCCATCCTGCGGCGCTTCGGCCTGAGCACGACCGTTCGACCCTCGATCGCCTTCTACAACACCACCGAGGAGATGGACCATCTGGTTTCGGTCCTTCACCGGTTGGTCGCCGACTCCGGCCGAGGGCGGCGCTGAGCGTCAGCGTCTGCGACTTAACGGTCCACCCTGTCGTTTCCGATAGCTGGCACTGGCGGTCATGCTGCGGAGGACATGGGCTTGGGCCGGCCCCAGTCGTTGCCGTTGGTAGCGGTCGAGGACGTCTGGCAGCGCACCACCCCGCTCCAACTCCGCCGACAGGGCCGCCGTGTCGCACAGCCCTTGGCGGAAGCCACCTCCGACCATGGGGCGTGGGCCACCGGGCTGCCGGAGGAGTCGGGCGAATCGCCGTGCTCACTGCCCGACCTTCTCCGCCCCGGCCTCCGGCCCGTTCAGGTTGGTGGACCCCTGGGCGGGCCGCCCGATGATAAAGGTTGCGGCCACAGCCGCCGCCAAGGCCGCCGCGATAGCCAGTACCCCGCTTGGGGACACTTGGAGCAGGGCGGCTCCAGCTGCTGCTCCCGCCAACATGGCAGCAACCGACCCCAGTCGGCGGAGCGGTCGGGAGCCGGTGCCGCCGACCAGGGAGCTATCGGCGGCGAAACCGGTAATGGTCAGACTGAGCACTGTCGTGGTCAGGTCGGGTACGCCGAAGTGGCGGACGGTGCTGTTCTGTATCCCGAGGGCTGTGGCCAGCACCACGATGGTGGCGTAGTTGCCATGTCCCGCGAACGGCAAGACGCCGAGGGCGGTGAGCACTGCCACAGCAGTCAGGATGAGCGCTTCAGCACCGAAGGCGCAGCTGAGCCACAGATGAGGTCGGTGGGCCAGGCTGGCGGCGAAGCGGCCACCGGCCAGGGCCCCGACCACGAATCCGGCGATGGCGATGATCGAGGCCACCGGTGACAGGCCGGAGTGCTTGTCCACGCTGAAGCCCAGGAAGACCACGTTCCCGGTCATGTTGGCCACGAAGACCCGCCCGAGCCTCAGGTAGCTGACGGCGTCGACAAGGCCGGTGACCACGGTCAGGGCCAGTAGGGCGGTGACGGTTCGGCGGGTGTTGATTGGAGAGGGGACGGCCATGGGATCCGCTTACCAGTACTCGGAATCGCTGCCGGCCAGCTCTCCGTCCCGGGCATCGAGGTAGTAGGTGGTGAAGTCGAGGTACGCCCCGGTGATCCGTCGCCGTGCCTCGCTGGCCGTGCAGTGGTGGCGGAGGTGGGCGTGCAGCGGGTCCCACCAGATGCTCCGGCCGATGGCGAAGCCGATGAAGCCCGGGACCGGGGCGGCCACCTCCAACCAATGGTCCAACTGGTCGTGCGGGGCATGCCTGCCCAGAACGATGCAGTCGGCCCGGCGTCCGTCCCGCCTGGCGGTGTTGACCACCGCCACGGCGTCGTCGTGATCATCGAGGCCCTCGACCTTCCAGATGGCCGGCTCTACCCCGTGGTCCTGGAGATATTCGATGACGGTGAGGGTGTTCTTCGGCCGGAGCTTGTCGTAGTAGATATGCCGCCCGTTGGCATCAACCTGGTCTTCGGCGGGCGTGGGCGGAACCAGCAGTTCGAGGATCAGCGAGCGGTTGTTGGCCACCGCCCACCTTGAAACCTCAGCCAGGCGCTCAGCCTGCTCCTGGCGTTGAGCCGCATCGAGACCCGGGTTGTCCCGTACCAGCACCTTGGCGTGATCGGTGGCGAAGTACTCGGCATGGCGCTGCCACTCGTCGCCGTAGGCAAAGTGGAACCACTCCTCCCCGCTGGCCTCGATGGGCATGGAGAGATTGACCGCGCCGCCGGAGCGGGAAGCCAACTCGGCCACACTGGCTCCATACTGCTCGTCAACCAGGATGCCCGGCCGGGCCGTGTCCGGAAGTAGCTCGGCGGCATCGAGCAGGGCCTGAAAGACCAGAAGCTTGTCGGCGCTGATCCGAGCCGCCTGTAGGGGAGTGGGGGTTCCGCTGAGACCGTAGAGGTCCCGCTCGACGCTGTTCCGGTGGTCGTCGGCCAGGATGAACAGGACGCCATCGGCGGTGGGTTTCGTGGGCGCCGCGTTCTGGCCTTCGCTCCCGCTGGTCGAGTTGGGCTGATTCTCCATGTCGGTACCTCACTGGGTTGGGATCGAACTCTGCCTGCAAATGTTCTTCGCGTTATCTCCTCTTGTCCAACGATCGATATCCGTGAGCCTCATCAACGATCTTGATGAAGCTCACCTGGACCGGTGGCTTGAATCGATGGAGATCCGTGATCACCAGCCGGACTCTTCTCCTCTGATGGCCCCCCACGGCGCGCAGTTCCTCACGGGCCAGCTCGACGATCTTCTCCGACACCTCTTCCCGGTTCATCGCTTCTCCCTCCTCACCAGGCAGTATTCCTGCCAACCAGTTGGGACTCACCGGCACGCGGCATCACGGCCGGACCCTGGTCATTGGGGCTCGCCAAGGTCGCCCACAAAAGCTGTTGGTGCCTATGCCCGTGGGGGAAGGGATCGTTCACCGTGAAAGCAGAGCTTTCCGCCGTTCGACCGATCGCATCGGCACGGTCCGTTATAAGCCGGTGGTTCGTGGATGAGTAGCCGAATTATTTACAAATGAGCAGAGACAAACGCCAAAATAAGGGTGCTCTCTTTGTAATTAACCAGGACAGAAAAATTCTCGCCGTCCGTAGAATAATTGGCGATATCACAAGCATTTGGACTGGCTCCAGACCGAGGCCATCGCCATCGGAACGGTGTTCTACGTGGGCTAACCGTCTCTGCCGCAGGAGAGGCGCAGCTCTACCCACGCTGCCAAAATTGTTAAACGGGGGTCTTCCCTATTTTGTCAGGAGTGGACCCTATTCTTGGGGGTTCCGAAATGCTTGTATTGAGGTATCCCCGAGGTTACGGTGCCGGATCATTAAAGTTTCGTGAGCGGTTAGTCGATACAGCTGTGAGGGACACCCATATCATCTCCTTGAGGAGGAAGCATCTCGTGAAACACCCTTTGAGACTTGCCTTTGTGTTGGCTGGTTCGGTTGGGCTGAGTCTGGCCGCCGGGTTGGCCATGCCCGCCACAGCCTTCGCCGCCGGCAGCGGGTATACGCCGGTGGGCACTCCGACCACCGGAGGCACGGCCAGCGGCCTGGCCGGAACGGTGGTCACGAGTACGACCATCCAGCCGAGCGGCGGTACGGCCAGCGGCACGGTGGGAACTGCCACCATCACCGCCAAGGTTCCGGCCGGAACGTTCACCGACCCGATCCAACTGGTTATTACTGACGCCACGTCCTCGGCCGTAGCTCCGACCGGGGGTGGAAAAGCAGTAGTCACCTTCGGGATCGGCATCTACGAGAACGGGACCAAAGTCACGGGCTCGTTCCCGGCCATCACGGTGACCGTCTCCTCGTCAGGCATCACGGCGGGATCGACCGTCTATCTGGTGACCAGCTCCGGTCTTCAGGCTGTGAGCGGAGCATCGGTATCCAACGGTTCCGCTACCTTCAGCATTACCAGCGACCCGACGGTCGAGGTCACGACCCCGGCCGCGGCGGCTGGGACCACGGGAGCCATCGCCGGGGCTACGTCGGGACAGACCGGCAAGCCCTTCCGTCTGGAAGAGGGGATTGCCATCTCGCTCCTGGCCTTCGGTGGCCTGTTGATGTTGGGTCTGCGCCTGCGTCGTCGCACCGCCTAACTCGTTGCGAATTGGTAGAGGACCTCACCAAAGGTCCATAGCGCTAGTAGGTGTGCTCGTCATGGGTGGACTCGTCGCAGCTTGCGGCGGGTCCACCTCGGCGGCTGGGACCTCGACCACGGTGGCGACCCACGCCCTCCGGCCGACAAGGACCTATCCCGGTCCCGCCGGCCTGACGGCCGGCGGCCAGCCCCAGCCGAACGGCTACATGTGGCTACTGGCGAGATCGCATGGATCGGCAAACCTCCAACAGTTGAACCTGACAACCGGCAAGGTGACCCAGGTGGTTCCGGAGTCTGACGGGGCCAACTCCATCTCCCAGTCCTCCTCCGGGGTGCTCGGGGTGGGAGTGGGAACGGCGACGACCGGGGCCCTCGAGTTTCGCAACGGCTCATCGGGCGTGCTCCTGGGTACCGTACCGATCGGGGCACCGGTCAAAGGAGTATTTGCCGGAGCCGATGGATCCACCTTCTACGCCTTGAACGGCACGTCTTCCTCGGCCAGCGTGACGCTGGTCAACTCGCAGACCGACAAGGCGTCGGTCTCGGTGCCGGTGCCGCTCGACACCACGGCCATTGCCGTCGATCCTTCCGGGGCCGACCTCTTCGCTCTGGGAGCGGGCGGGACCTTGGACGAAATCACCATCGGCAGCCAGGCGGTCAACGCCAGCTTCACCGTCGGGACCAAGCCGGTCCAGCTGGCCATAACGCCCAATGGCTCCACCATCTACGTGCTGAACACCGATGGAACCGTCGATGATGTGGGAGTCATCGACGCCAATACCGAGCGTCAGACCAAGGCGCTACCGGCCCCCGCCGACGCGGTGGGCCTTCAGGTCTCGATCGACGGGCAAAGCTTGTATGACATCGTGGGCACGCCGTCCTACGGAAATGTCCAAGTGTTCCCGATCGGCTCCTGATCAGATGGTTAGTTCCCTTACCTACGGCTGAAGTGATAGATCCGGAGCCCGACCGAGGGTCTCACCCGCCCACCCGAGATCCATGACACCAGTGCACCAAAACGCCGACACCATCGATCATGATGGCTCGCTGGGGCCTGTGACCGTCTTGGACCCGGCGCCCCGGCCCCAAGAAGTGAGCGCGGCCGTAGCGGAGAAGCCCTCGGCTCCACGCCAGCTCAGCTCGGGCGCCCGCGCCTGGTGGACCGTGGCGGGCATGACGGTCCTGCTGTGGGGATTCCAACTCTTCGGCTATGTCGACATCTACCCGGCCATAAGCGTGGCCGTGGTCATCCTCGGTCTATGGGGGTTGGGGACCATCATCGCCGTCTGGCAGCCATACCGGGTACGGCCCGGAACGGCCCGGTCCTTGGCTATCGCCACTCTCACCCTGGCCCTCGCGGCCTTCTTGCTCTGGAGCTATCTCCAGGTGTTCACGTCTCCGTCGTACGGGACTGACGAGATCGCCTTCGACCAGTACGCCGCACAACTTCTCCAGCACGGCCTCAATCCGTACACGCACTCGATGGCTCAGGCCTTCACGCAGTTCCATGTCTCGCCGGACGGCTATACGTTCCTGCTGAACGGCAAACCAGTCACCTCACTGTCCTACCCGGCGCTCTCCTTCCTCTTCTATGTCCCGTTCCTCATGGCCGGATGGTCGACCCAGATGGCCATCGGGGTCAATGTCATGGCCTGGGCCATCGGGATTGCTCTCACCTTCCTGCTCCTGCCCCGTTCGATCCGTCCCTTGGCCATCGTCATCGGCAGCTTCGCCGTCTACATCAGTTATGCGGTAGGCGGTGTGACCGACGCGCTCTTTGTGCCCCTGTTGATCGGAGCCGTGTACCAATGGGACCGGTTTGCGCGCACCCGCGGCCCGGCTGCCTGGCGGGGGCCGATCCTCTTGGGCCTGGCCATGGCGGTCAAGCAGACCCCGTGGCTGGTGCTTCCCTTTCTGGTGGCCGGCATCGCCATCGAGGCTCACCGCTTGGGCGGTCGCTCGGAGGCCCTTCGAACCACGGGTCGCTACCTGGGGATCGCCTTTGCCGCCTTCGCCATCCCCAATCTCCCCTTTATCGTTATGGCCCCCCACGCCTGGGTGTCAGGCGTGCTCACGCCCATTGCCAGCCATACGGTGCCCGCTGGGCAGGGGTTGATCGGTCTGACCCTCTTCCTTGGACTGGGTGGCGGGTCCCTTTCCGCCTACACGGTGGCTCTTCTCGTCGTGTTCCTGGCTCTGTTGGCCACCTATATCGCCACCTACCCGGCCCTCAAAGGGTGGGCCGTCGTCTGCCCGGCGATCGTGCTCTTCTTTTCGGCCCGATCGTTCGGTAGTTACCTGGTGACGCTGTTGCCGGCGGCGGTGGTGGCGGCCACCTCGATCGACTTGGCCCGCCAGGGGCGGGCGGGGACCCTGCAGCCGTGGCGCCACTGGCGATGGGTGGCCGGGGGAGGGCTGGCAGCCTCAGCGCTGGCCGTAGCCGCCATCTTCGCCTCCAGCGCTCCCCTGGCGGTCCAGATCACATCGGTTCGCACCACCGGCCAGCTGGCCACCGTCGTCCAGCTGGGCGTGAACGTGACTAACCGTTCCGACCGGTCAGAGAAGCCTTCGTTCTCGGTCGAGAGCGGAGGCCAGCTCACCGCATTCTGGCTCGCCCGAGGGGGGCCTTCGACCCTTCCTCCGGGCGGGCATGCCCACTACACCCTCCTGGCCCCGAACTTCTTCGCCCAACCGCCGATCACCGGCGGGTTCCAGGTCATCGCCTTTAGCCAATCACCGGACACCGTCAGCCGAAGCCAGCCGTACCTGCCCACCACCTACCACCTCAGCATCAACCCCAGCGCCGTCAACGACCTCGTTCCCGTCGGCGAAACGGTCGTGCTCCAGGCTGAAATCCTCAACCAGTTCAATCAACAGGTGCACTTGGCCAACCAGCCCGTGTACCTGGGTCAGGTGATCTACGGGCAGCAGGGCCTGATTTTCGGGCAGGCCATCATCAACCAGGGCCAGATCGGCCAGACCCCGGTGGTGGCCTACACCAACGCCCAAGGCGTGGCCACCTTCGACGTGCGTGGAACCCAGGCCTCCAATGACCCCGTCTTCTTCGAGGGGAACCTGGTGAACGCTCAGCAGTTCTATCCCTACGGGTACTCCGAGATCGTTCCGATCCGGTTCGGATCCCCGTGACCGCTACAGCGGTGGCCGTCCGGCCCGTCCCGGTGATGGTGGAAGAGGAGACGAGCGATCCCCGATTCGGCCGGGCCGTCCGGTGGGCCTGGGTGGCGCTGGCTGATCCAATTCGTGGCCCTGGTGCTCTGGAGCTCCCTGCTCTATGGCCGTTGGGGGAACACGTGGGACTTCGCCCTTCGGTACCAGGGATGGTGGGGGATCGCCCACGGCAACCTGGACCCCTACCTGACGGTGGCACACCATTACTTCTGGCAGGACCACTTCGAGTTGATCAACTGGCCGCTGGCGCCCATCTCGTGGGTGTGGCCGGGCCCGCTGTGGTTGGCATGGATTCAGGACGCCATGGTGGTCGGGGGAGAAGCCGGCGCCATGCTTCTGGTGGCGGACGCCGTCCAGAGGCCGAACTGGCCCGACCGACTTCCCGGGTGGATGGCGGTGACTCTGGTCATGGTGCTGTTGCTGGCCAATCCGTGGATCTACGGCGCCATCTCGTTCGATGTGCACTACCAGTCGGTAGGCGCGGCGTGCTTCGCCATGCTGGCCCTTCGCGAGATGATCCGCGGCTCGATGCGCCTGCTCATCCTGTGGGTGGTGCTCTGCCTGGCCTGCGGAGACATTGCCGGGACCTACCTCGCCGCGGTGGGGCTCGGAGGTGTGCTGGCCGGCCAGGAGTACCGTCGGCGTGGGGCCGTCCTGTTGGGGCTTGGGGTCGGCTGGTTCGTGGCGGTGACCGCCATCGGGGGTGGTCAAGGCTCGTCGCTTTCAGGCCACTACGGCTACCTCGTCACCGGGTCCGCAGCCAAGGTGACGAAGAAACTGGCGCCGACGTTATTGGTGAAAGACGCACTTCTGCACCCCGAGGTCATCCTCCAGCACCTGTGGCAGGCACGCGACGACATCTGGGCCTACTCGGTGAGCTCCGGAGGGCTGGGCCTCTTCACCCCGTTTTCGGTGCTGCCGGTCCTGATCCTGTTCCAGTCGGGAGCGGGCCAGGGTCCGTCCCTGTGGTCCATCGCCTACGAGAACTTTGGCGCCGTGCTCTTCATCGGCCCGTTGACCGTCCTGGCCCTGGCCTGGTTGACCAGGCAGCTGTCCAACGGCTGGCTGGTGGCCCGCCTCCCCAGGGGTGGGGCGGGCTGGCTACGGTCGAGGATGCTCCCGCGGGTGATCGTGGTGTGCCTGGCTGTCAATGCCGTCGTCTGGGGAGCGGTATGGATTCCCCAGATACCGGGTCAGTGGCTGAGGACCTCGACGGCCGCGGCAGCCACGCTTGACCAGGTCGAGACCATGATCCCGGCCAATGCCGAGGTGGTGGCCTCTCAAGGGGTGCTGGGCAGGCTCTGCGGACGCCGGTTTTGCTACGCCATCTCCACCAGTGGCGAGCAGAGCTACCCGATCCACACGGCGGCGAGCTACTTCGTCATCGCTCCTTACCAAGGCATCGAGACCACCGATGTGCAGACCCAGTTGGGCATCATCGGACAGCTCGGCGGCCCGCTCCACGCGCAGCTGCTGCTGGCCCGCAACGGGGTCTGGCTCTTCAAGTACCAACGCCCTCCGACGACAACCAGGCTGCTGGTGCCGGCCTCTCCCACCGAGCCGGCCTGGGCCACCCAGACCGCAACGGGAACCCCCATCTTGAGCGGACCGGTATCCGACTGGGCCATGACGCTGACGAAGCCCGAGCCGGGGTACGTGCTCTACGGAGCCGACTGGAGCATTCACCCGGGTGAATACCAGACCACGGTGACGATGGCCAGCAACATCACCACTGAGGTCGAGGTGTGGAATTCGACCACCGGCACACTCCTCAGCCGTCGCACGGTCCCGCCCACCAACGGGCATGTGGCCATCCAGTCCGTGGTACAGGTCACCCACCTGGGCAGCCAGCACCTGTTTTCGGGCTGGGGTCCTTTCACCTTCGAACCGGGCAACGACTTCGGGCAGCCGGATCGTGTCGAGATTCGTCTGTGGACCGGAGGTACCGGTGAGGTCAGCGTCTACAGCGTGGAACTCCAACCCCTGGCCGGCGGCAGGTAAGAGCACGGTGCGCGAACGGTGATGAAGGCCGGTGGGGATAGTTCAGCATCACCTCAATATGCGCAAGGCGTGCCCCCGGAACCGCCACGTCGACGTCATCGTCAACATGCGGAATCAGCTCGAAAGCGCCGGGTCTGGCCTGGGCGCATCGGTTACGGGGTGGCACTGTTGGCCATTCTGGGTGGGCTGGCCATCGTGGCCCACGTCTTTCTCTTCTACCAGCACTCGCACCGGGTGGGAACGGCACTCGTCCATGCCGAGGAACATGCCGAGGACCACGCCACCAAGGTGGTCCGAGGCAAAGCCACGTGCGTGTCGTCCTTTCCGGCCTCCAACACCGGGGGCTCTTCGACACTGGGTTCCGCCTTGGCCGCAGATGGCACGGCCCCGGCAGCCGGGGCGGGGCTACCGCCGGTGTATGCACTGCTGGAGTCGTCGTCCATCGGATTGGTGGCTCCCGTCGTGAACGGGGTGGGCGACTCCCAACTCAGTGTGGCCGTTGGACATGTTCCCGCCAGCTCGTGGCCCGGCACGTCGGGAACCTCCGTATTGGCGGGCCACGACGTGACCTGGTTCAGCGAGATCGACCAGCTGCAACCGGGCGAGCAGATCTCCGTCGTCACGCCGTGCCAGACCTTCGTCTACACGGTGTACGACCACCGGGTGGTCTCGTCTACCACCCCGATCGACCAGACGGCAGCTCCGCGCCTGGTGCTGGTCACGTGCTACCCGCTCAACGCCCTGTTCCTCACCTCACAGCGCTACGTGCTCTATGCCAGCCTCGATCAGATCATTGACACCGGCGCTCCCACCCGTCCGGCGCCGGTCCCGCTTACGCCCAAGGTTCCAGCCCCAGCCGCCCTCTTGGCCCAGGGTTTGGGCCTGATGCAGAATCCGGCCCCTTTGGGTTCGCTCGGCATCCAGGGCACGCCCACGCCGGCCTTTCGACAGAGTTCGGGGCCACTCAACGACGAGGGGGCCGTCCTCGCCCTCTACTTTGCAGCCCTGCGCTCCGCCGAACAGGATCAACCGGGTTGGTGGTCGGCCGTCGCCCCCGGCGTCCCCTTCTCTGCCGCGTCACCGCTGGTGAACGGCACGGTGGCGGAGAACGACACCACCTTCGACCCGTCGTTGACTGTGGTAGGCGCCACGATGACCGGGGCCTCACTGACCACCAGACCGGAGCTCTCGGGAAATGATTCGCCCGGCAACTACCAAATCCAGATGACCGCCACCGTGGCGTACGGGGTCTTGGTGCTGAGTAGCTGGACCATGCAGCCTGTGGGGTGAGCTGGAGCCCGCATCACGCATCCCGCACTCCCCGGCTCCGGATCCATCCGGCGGTCGGGCTCCGGAAGTCACTTGAGGATGTTGACCGCTCGGGCAATGACGAGACCCAGGACCACAATGCTGGCGGTGGCCTGTAGGGCCATCGACAGTTTTGCCCACCGGGCGAGGGGCATCACGTCGGTGGGACTGAAAGCAGTGGCGTTGGTGAAGCCCAGGTAGAGGTAGTCGAAGAACTCCGGACGCCATCCGGGCCGGGTGACCCTGGGGTTGAGGTGTTCGGGAAAGGCCAGGTCCGGGAAGTCGGGCGCCCTCCGGGCCCGCCTCTCCGGACCTCCGCCATCGAGCTCCCAGTACAGGAAGGAGAACGTGATGATGATGTAGGCCCACACCAGCGAGCCCACCCGGAGGAGCTGCCCGGGCGAGCTGGTGTCGGTTCCGCCTCTGATGAGGTCGATTACCAGGCGGGTGGTCACGGCAGCCGCACCGGCAACCAGGATGATCACCAGCGCCATGGAGAAGGCCCGTACCAGGGTCGACCGCCGATCGATCCGTCCCGGGTCGGCGATGACCAGGGCTAGGAGAAGCAGGGCCTCGAGAGCCGGGACGATCCAGACCGGCCCGAGGCTGAACCTGGGCGGAAGCAGGATCGGCAGGGCCATGGCCACCATCAGGGTCACCGCCATGGGCCAGCGCTTCTCACCCGGAGAACCCTCGTCTCCGGTCATCGCCGCTACAGACCGGATGGCCGGGTCACGGCACGGTGGTCATTGGTCTTCGGAGCCGTACTCGGCTACCCACTGCTCGGGGACCCGAGACGGCACCCTCACGGCGGAGCGGGAGACCAACCGGGGGATGGCCCACATCGCCGCAAAGAGAAAACACAGCAGGAAAAAGGTCATCAGTATCAATTCGGGCTCCCCACCTTCGCCACCGGCACGCGCTTGCTCACGAACTCCTCCACGGGTCGGTCTCAGGCCTGCGACCTCGCCCCAGCACCCACACCAACTGTTCCACCTCCGGGACCGTCACTCGTCACCCACCCAGGGTGATTCGGCTGGCCCAACCCCTGACCGGTAGGGACGGCATGACCCCCGAAGACCTCGGCGATTTCGATGGTGTGCCCGGACTGAATCACCCGATCAGGATGACGAAATGGCCACCAACGGGCCCTAGCCTCTCAGAACGAACGTAAGCTCGAAGAACACACGAAGCCGAGGATGGGAGCACATGGCTACAGGACCAGTCGAATACATCATCGTAGGGTTCCCTGGGAACAAGTTCACCGGTGAGATCGCTCCCGAGCTGATCGCTCTGGTCGACTCGGGAACGGTACGGATCCTCGACCTGATCTTCATCGGCAAGGATGCCGACGGATCGGTCGTCAGCTTCGAAATCGACGAGTTGGACGCCTTGACCGGTTTCGAGAGCCTGGATGCAGATGTCGGAGGGCTCATCAGCCCCGAGGACATCGCCTATGTGGCTGAGGCCCTCGAGGTGAACTCCTCTGCGGCCCTGTTGATCTGGGAGGATCTGTGGGCCACCCCGTTCGCCGAGGCCGTTCGCCGATCCGGAGGGGTGGTTCTCGAGGGCGCCCGCATACCCCACGAGCTGATCGAACCGGTATTGGCGGACCTGCCGCCAGCAGTCTGAGCCGAAGCAAGACAGGAGACAGCACATGTTGAGAAGACGACCGATCGCACGGATGGCCGTGCGCACCACCGCCGTTGTTGGAACTGCCGCCGTCGTTGGGGGGCACATGGCCAACAAGCAGGCTCAGGCCCAGCAGGCTCAGGCCCAGCAGGCTCAAGCCGCGGCGCCGGCCCCGGCCCCCGCGGCCGCCGCTCCCGATCCCATCGCGCAGCTCACCCAGTTGGCCGCCCTGAAGGATTCGGGGGCGCTGACCGAGGCGGAGTTCGAGGCGGAGAAGGCCAAGATCCTCGGATAGGAGTACCCACCCCACCCGACCGTGGACCGGGTGGGGTGGCGGCCCGGCCGACGCTGTGGCCACCTTCCGACGAACGTACTTCCTGACCCAGCTGCGGCTGGTCGTCCCGTTCGTGCCGGTGATAAGGCCACGGTTCAGCGGGTCGAGACCGCGCCCAGCAGGCGCAGCCGATGGCTGGTCCCTCTGGCTCTGCGGTGGACGGAGCCTTGGCCCCAGGGTGTCCCAGGGGGCTGAAGCTCGGTGCCCGACACAGCCAGGAGTTCCACATCCTGCACGGTCCGCTACTGGGCCTGGCGCTGCTGGTCGTGGCGGCCCTCGCCGACGGCACTCTCCTTCTCAAACGCGGTGTTCGCCCTGGCCATCTGCAGACCCGGGTCACCCGAGAGATCGCCGGAGAAGCCGATCGGCCCTACCGCTGGTCCGGCCCCGAGGAGCCGTCGGTGCCCGGCCCCACTGCGACCTGGGGCCTGCGGGAAGCCCCGTAGATCCCGATCGCTCCGATCAGCACCAGAGCAATCGCCACCACGATCACCGCCACCAGCGTGGTGGGCTCGCTCCACACCACCAGGACCACCACGGCCAGGCCCAGAACGCACCATTGCAGGATCCCGCGGTGACCCACCACGAACCCGTGCACGGGATTGTCGGCCCGATCCCCCCGTGACGCCCACGCCCGGAGCCGCCGGTTGCCGGCCACCAAGGCCAGTACTGCGATCAGGGCGGACACGCCGAGGATGATGCGCAGCCCGAGGCGCAACTTGGACGTGACCGTGTCGATCACCGCCTGGTTGGCGGCCACCGACTGGTTGGGGCTCAGCCCCGAGAGGTACTGGTGTCGGGCCACGGCTATGACCACCAGCACGGTGGCCATCGAGAGGGCCAGGCCGGCGGCGGCCCGGACCAGGCCGCGACGTCGATTTCGGGCCAGGACCACCGAGGCTGCGAACAACAGGAGGGAAAGAATGGGCAGGACCAGGGCCAGGTCGTTGAGGAGCTTGGTCAGCTTCTGCACCTTGACCAGGTCCTGCGACTGGAACAGCACGAAATCGAGTCCCTTGACTGCGGGGACCTTGTTGAACACGGTGATTCCCTTGGCATCCAACTTCTTCTTGAGGTTCACTTCCACTTGCGTGAGGTCGATGGTCACCTTGCCGTCCTTCGAGCTCACCGATCCCGTGCTGGATCCGGTCAGAACGGCTGCCAGCTGCTTGTGGGCGGCGCGGTTGACGGCCACCCACACCTCGTAGAACTGCTCGGACTGGACCGCCTTCAACGCCACACTGTTGACGGTGGACTCCAGCTCTGCGGTCAGGGGCGCAGCCAGAAATCCGGCCTTCGAGGGGAGGGCGTTCTTCACCCGGGCCTCGACATTGGTCCGACTGATGAGATTCTCGCTGACCTGTTTGGCCACCTGGGTCTGGATGGCCGTATTGCTGGCCAGGGGCGCCACGGTGTTGACGTAGGCGTCGGTATTGAGCAGCTGGTTGCGGGCGAACACGCTGACAGCCGATAGCACCGCGAGGATGCAGGCCAATACCACCAGCACCCACGCCACGATGCGCTTCCATCGGGGACCTTTTCCACGCTCTGTGTCCACTGGGCTCCTGCCTTACTTCCGGCGGCGACACCGCCGGTCTCGGTTGGTTTAGACGACTCTCAGGTGACGATGAGATAGATGCTCTTGCCGACCAGCCAGCACCCCAGGACCAGCGACACGACGATGATCACCTGATCGGTGTGGGTGTCGATCCACGTTCGGGCCGAGGTCAGGAAAGCCTGGCTCTTCTCGGGCCGGAAGCCGGCGTAGATCTCGAGGGCCAGGTAGATCGCCGTGGAGACCAGGCAGAAGAGAACGAGTGCAATGTAGCTCTGCCAGGACGACAGCTTGGCCTCGGTGATGGTGGCCACGCCGGCTGCCACCAGGCCCCAGGGTTGGGTGAGGGGGGCCAGCCCCATGGCGTACCACGGCGACATGTTGTCGATGCCGGTCTGCCACTTCGGGGTCTTCTTGGGCTTCTTGGGCTTGCCCATCTTCCGCCACTGCCGAACGGCAATGGCCAAGAGAACGACACCGATGGCGATCTTGACGGCCAGAGCGGCCAGCGAGGGCGCAGTACTCGGTTTCGGCGGCTTGTTCCCGGTCACCAGAACGGTGGCCACCACCACGATGGCCAGCGAGACCAGCCATCCGAAGATGAAGGCAGCTCCCTTCCGGACCCCACCCTTTGACGCCAGTATGAGGAGGTAGGCGGTGAGCGGGATCGGCTCGAGAGTGATGACCAAGCCGATGAGTACCAGGTCGAGGATCATGTCGGCACCGGTGAGCGGTCAGTCATTGCTCTGGCGGAACTTACGGACGAAGACCACCACCAACAAGATGGCCATCGCCGCGAAGACGACTCCTCCTATGTAGTACATAACTCTCCTCTGGAGGTCCGGCCCCCGTTCGAGCCGAATGACCGGGTTCCGGGCCGGCGGCCGATTCCCAATGGGAGCAACGCCGATGAGCTGGCGGTGCTGGTGGTCTGGCGCCGGTTGGCCCCGGGGTCAGCCTGTGGCTCCGCTGGGTCAGGCCAGGATCTTCTGCTTCTGGGCCTCGAACTCGGCATCCGTGATGGTCCCTTGTTTGCGGAGGTCGTCCAGCTGGGCCAGTTGTTCCGCCGAACTGGGCCCGGTGCCCGCGGCCTGCTTGACGTAGTTGTCGAAGGCCTTCTGCTGCTGAGCGGCCTGGGCCGCGGCCCGCTCGTGCATCTTGCCCCCACGGGCGATCAGGTAGACGAAGATGCCGAGGAACGGCAGGATGATGACGAACAGGACCCACAGCATCTTGACTCCACCACTGAGGTCCTGGCTGCGGAAGATGTCACCGAATATCACGATCAGAAGCCAGAACCAGATGAAGAAGACGAAAACCCCGAGCATGGTGCCGAAGAGATCGGCCAGCGGGTAGGTGTAGGCGAGCATTGATGAGCCTCCTGTAGATCTGTTCCTGATTGGTCCGGCTGTGGCGACGGGTCCCAGGCAGTGTTCCACCAAACGAGGGTCACTATGGCGGATCGTCGCGAATCCGTACCGGACGATCGAACCACGGAGTGGGCGTATCGGCATCACCCACTAGGGGTGACTTGATGCTTTGCCCTTCAGAGGAGCCCGATCTCCTGCGCCCGACGAATGGCCCCGTTGCGGTTGGTCACGTCCAACTTGCGGTAGATGTGAGCCATATGGGTCTTTATGGTGTTAACCGAGACGTAGCACCGCTCGGCCATCTCCGAGTTGGTGGCCCTACTCGGCAGGTACGAGAGGATCTCGAGCTCCCGGTCGGTCAGTGGATCGATGAGTTCGTTGGCCGGCAACCGGGGTTTGGTCTCCCGGGAGCGACGGAGAATGGCCTCCCGAAAGTCCGGCGTGACCCCCTCCAGCTCCGAGACCAGCTGCACCACAGCCGGTCCTGCCTGCACGAACATTTCCACCAACCAGTGCTGTTCGCCCAGCTCCATGGCCTCAGAAAGGCGACGCCGGCCCCCGTCTGGCGAACCCTCCAGACTCAGTAGCCAGGCCTGCAGGAGCAGTGCTCGCACCGTGGCGGCCGGATGGCCGGCCCCGGTGTCGGCCGGCGTCACGTCCATGATCTTGAGAGCTTGGTCGGGTCGACCCATGGCCAGAGCAGCGGCCGCCCGCTCGAAACCGAGGATCTCCGACTGGGGGTAGGCCTGGGCGCTGACACGGGCGGCTTCGTGGTAGGCGCCGCGGAGGCGGAGTGATCGGGCCTGGAGGGCTCTCAGATGTTCGTCGACGATGCGCGGAGGCGGAGCCCCGAGTCGATCCCGGCCCGAGACGACGGGCCTCCCCACCTCCACCTCCCCTTCGGCGGCCTGGAGCAATGCCAGTTCCAGCTCGGCGACCCAGGAGAGATTTGAACGGTGATTGGCCTCGGCTCGCAGTGACCCTTCGTGCAACGACAGGGCCGCCCGCCGAGGCTCACCCCGCTCCAGTGCGACCAGGGTCACGGCCAGAAAGGCATCCGCGGTGGAGGGATGGTTGAGCATTCCCACTGACCGGGCAATGTCCAGAGCCTCCTCGGCATGGGCCTCGGCTGGACCGCAATGGCCACACCATGCCTCGAGCAGGGCCAAAGAGCCCAGTCCGTGCACCCTCCAGACCGAGTAGGCGACCCCGCTCCCAGCCAGCCCTACCTCCAACCACCTCCTGGCCTCCTCAAAGTGGCCGACGAGAAAGTGGGCCCGGGCTCCGGAGGCCCGGGCCATGCTCCTGAGCGACTCTTTGTCACTCAGGTTCATGACCACGGGCAGAGGTTCGTCCCCGAGCCCATCGAGTAGCTCGAGGGCCTCGTTGGCGGCGTCGATCGAGAGCGAGACGTTACTTCTCCACTGGGCCAACGACGCCGTGAAGGCCTGGGCACAGGCCACCTGGCCGCGGGTGGACGTGGGATGGACGAGCACCCGACGGAACTCGTTCTCGGCGGCTACGGCTTGACCCTCCATCCCTTTGAGGAGGCCTAGGAGCAGCGACACGTCGTGGCGATTGGCCCGCACCTCCTCGGGAATGGCGCTGATCCATCGAATGACGGTGGCCATCTCCCCTCGTTCGAAGACCTCTGATCCCCGAGCCTGGATCAGCTCCAGCGCCGCTTCCCACTCCTGGGCGAAGAGGAGGCATTCGACGGCCGCTCCGGCCCCGCCGTGGTCGAGATGCCATTGGGCAGCTTGGCGAAGCAAGAGTGGTTCGGCCTCAGGATCCTCGGCCCTCAGACGGAAGCGAAGGAGGTCCCGAAAGAGGTGGTGGAATCGGTACCACTGGCGACGTGAGTCCAGCGGAACCACAAACATCGATTCGCGCTCCAGCTCCTCGAGGATCTTCTGGGCATGAGGCTCACCGGTGAGATAGCCGATCAAGTCGGCGCACATCTCATCCAATACGGAGATCCGGAGCAAGAATCTTCGGCGATCGTCAGCCTGTGCGTCCAGCACCTCCTCGCTGAGGTAGTCAGAGATCAGCCGATCGGTGCCGCCGAACTGGGCGACGAACTCACCCGGTTCGGGGTACGTGCGCAGGGTCATGCCCGCCAACTGCAGACCGGCTACCCACCCTTCGGTCCTATCCACCAGGACGGTCACGCTGTCGGGGGCGTATCTCTGTCCGGTGATTCGCTCGAGGAGCTCCGCCGAGTGGATCTCATCAAAGGCCAGATCAGCCTGGCGAATCTCGATGATGTCCTGGCGCAGCCGGTGGCGGCTCCAGGCGATGGGCAGGTCCACCCGCGAGGACAACACCAGATGGACGTTCGGGGGCAGGATTCCCACCAGCTGTCCCAAGTCGGCAATGAGCACGGAGTTGGAAAGGTTGTGGAGATCGTCGAGAACGATGATCACCTCGGGGAGCTCGGGCATCTGTGCGGCCAGTGCTTCGAGCAAGGCACCACCGAGGCCTCCGCCGTGCATCGAGATCAGCGGAGCCAGATCCGCCAGGGCCGGGTCCACCTCGGCCAATCCACTCAGGAGCCGGCTCGAGAACCTGACCGGGTCATCGTCGGATGCCACGATCTCGAGCCAGACGAAGTCCAGCTCAGGATGGGTGTCACTCCACTGGGCCAGAAGGACTGACTTGCCGGAGCCGGCCGGGGCCACCACCAGACCCAGGGGATGCTGGGCCACCTCGTCCAACCGAGCCCGGAGCGCGGGCCGATCCACCACATGGGCCGGTGGGGAAAGCCTGTTCACCATGTTCCGCGGAACCTTCCCGTCCGACCAGAATGACGCTGCCTTTTCAACATCCGTCAGGCTGTGGCATTGTCCCACGCCCATCAAGGGCCCGCCACCGCCCTCCCGCTCCGAAGGCCGGTCACCACGTAACGATCACCCACTTCGGATGACGCCCGAGAGCCCGACAGGTCCCATGATGAGTTCGTGCCTGCCTCACCCCTCGAATGGATGTCGGTCCGGCCCGGTGGAGTGATCTCCAGCATCATCGCCACGCACCGGGCCGCCCTGTTGCCGAAATGAGCCGAGTCGAGCGCACAATCGTTCGAAATCGTGGTCAAGGGAAGACTGAGCCCGACCCTGGTTGCGGCCATGGACGGGTTCGAGGTGACCGGCGTCGACGAAGGCCGGACCACCCTGGTGGGGTGGATACCTGATCAAGCCCGCCTGCACAGCACGTTCGCCCTGCTCCGGGATCTCAACATCGAACTGGTGTCGGTCAATCCGGCCCTGAACACCTGATCCCGGCGCGACCAGGCCGAACCGCCCGCCTGCCCCAACACAAGGACCATTGCATGAGTGATCTCTCCCGCAGCAACCTTCCCATCCCGCACCGGGAGCACGTCGGGCTCACCACGTACGACGCCAAAGACCCCGACACCTCCTATCCGGCCATCGAGCCCCTGCGGCCCCCGGCCGGCGCCCCGAACGTGCTGGTCGTCATGATCGACGATGCCGGGTTCGGTGCCTCCTCGGCCTTCGGCGGCCCCTGCCACACCCCGGTAGCCGAACGCCTGGCCGCCAACGGGCTCCGGTTCAACCGATTCCACACCACAGCCCTGTGCTCGCCGACCCGTCAGGCCCTGCTCACCGCCCGCAATCACCACGCCGTGGGCATGGGTGGGATCACCGAGATCGCCACCTCGGCACCCGGCTACAACTCCATCCGTCCCGACAATGCCGCCCCCATCGCCGAGACCCTGCTCCTCAACGGATACAGCACCGCCCAGTTCGGCAAGTGCCACGAGGTGCCGGTGTGGGAGACCAGCCCGATGGGGCCGTTCCAGCAGTGGCCCACCGGCAGCGGTTTCGAGCACTTCTACGGCTTCGTGGGGGCCGAGACCAACCAGTGGTACCCGGCCCTCTACGACGGGATCACTCCGGTTGAGCCCCCGAAGACGCCCGAGGAGGGCTATCACTTCACCGAGGACCTCACGGACCATGCCATTACCTGGGTGCAGCGCCAGAAGTCGCTGATGCCGGACAAGCCCTTCTTCATGTACTTCGCCCCGGGAGCCACCCATGCCCCACACCACGTGGCACCGGAGTGGAGCGACAAGTACCGCGGGAAATTCGATGCCGGATGGGACGTGGTGAGGGAAGAGACCTTGGCCCGGCAGAAGGCCCAGGGAATCGTGCCCGCGGACACCGAGCTGTCGGCCCGTCCTGAGCACATCGCGGCCTGGGACGATGTGGCCGAGGATCTCAAGCCCGTGCTGGCCCGGCAGATGGAGATCTATGCCGGCTTTATGGAGCACACCGACCACCACATCGGACGACTGTTGGACGCCGTGGAGAAGCTCGGCGCCATGGACGACACGCTGGTCTACCTGATCATCGGGGACAACGGGGCCAGCGCCGAAGGAACGCCCAACGGAACCTTCAACGAGATCATCTCCCTCAACGGAGCCGCCGAATTCGAGACGGTCGAGTTCATGTCCCAGCGGATCGACGAGTTCGGCACCCCCTCGGCTTACAACCACTACGCCGTGGGCTGGGCCCACGCCATGAACGCCCCGTTCCAGTGGACCAAGCAGGTGGCCTCCCACTTCGGTGGGACCCGCAACGGGACCATCGTCCACTGGCCCAAGGGAATCGCCGCCAGGGGTGAGATCCGCCCCCAGTTCCACCACATCATCGATGTGGGCCCGACCATCTTCGAGGTGGCCGGCATTCCGGAGCCGACCTTCGTCAACGGCATCCAACAGGCACCGATCCACGGTGTCTCGATGGCCTACGCCTTCAACGATGCCACCGCGGATGAGCGCCGGGAGACCCAGTACTTCGAGGTGGCCTGCAACCGTGGGATCTACCACAAGGGATGGACCGCGGTGACCCGGCACAGCGTCCCGTGGGACTTCGGCGCCACCCTTCCGCCGCTCGACGACGACGTCTGGGAGCTCTACGACACCAACGTCGACTGGTCACAGGCTCACGATGTGTCCGCCGATCATCCGGACAAGCTCAGGGAGCTGCAGCGACTCTGGCTCATCGAGGCCGTCAAGTACAACGTCCTCCCCCTCGACGACCGACGGATCGAACGGTTCAACTCCGACATCGCCGGACGTCCCCAGCTGGTCAAGGGCAATGCGCAGATGCTCTACGGCGGGATGAACCGGCTCAGCGAGAACTCGGTGCTCAACCTCAAGAACAAGTCCCACTCGGTCACCGCCGAGGTCGACGTGCCCGAGGGCGGTGCCACCGGGGTGATCGTGGCTCAAGGCGGCGCCTTCGCCGGCTGGAGTCTGTACCTGCACGGAGGCAAGCCCAAGTACTGCCACAACCTCGCCGGGCTCATGAGGTTCTACGTCGAGGCGAACACCGAGGTCCCACCCGGTACCCATCAGGTCAGGATGGAGTTCACCTACGACGGAGGTGGACTGGCCAAGGGTGGAACGGCGGCCCTGTTCATCGACGGCCAGCCGGTCGGAGACGGACGGATCGATGCCACCGTGCCGATGATCTACTCGGGTGACGAGACCTGTGACGTCGGCTCCGACACCGGCACACCGGTCAGCGAGGACTACGCCGGTGACTCCAGCCGGTTCACCGGCACGGTCAACTGGGTCGAGCTGCAGATCGGCGATGACAGTCACGACCACCTGATCAGCCCGGAAGAGCGCATGCGCGTGGCCACGGCCATCCAGTAGTGAACTCCGAGGGATACTGACACCATGACCGGTCCGTGCTGCTCTCCCGGCCGGACCGACCCTCCGGATCCGGATGGATCGGCCACGCCGGTGGTCGGGGGAAGGGGTTCCGTCCCAGCGTTGGTGACGGTCCCGTCCGGCCGATACCAGGTAGGCGACGAGTCCGAGTGGTCGTATCCCACCGACGGCGAAGGCCCGGTGCACCCGGTCGAGTTGCCGTCCTTTGGCATCGGTCGATACACCGTCACCAACCGGGAGTTCTCCGACTTCGTGACGGACACCGGATGGCGCACCGAAGCCGAGTCGTACGGGTGGTCGTTCGTCTTCGGGGGCTTGCTGCCCGACGACTTCCCCCCGACCCGGGGCGTCCAGGCCGCCCCGTGGTGGCGGCAGGTGGAAGGGGCCGACTGGCGTCATCCCGAAGGGCCGGGGTCGGACACCGCCGGTCGGTCCGACCACCCGGTGGTCCATGTCTCGTGGAACGACGCCCAGGCCTTTTGTGCCTGGTCGGGCACCCGGCTGCCCACCGAAGCCGAGTGGGAGGTGGCGGCCCGGGGTGGGCTGGAAGGTCAGGCCTTCCCCTGGGGCGATCAGCTCGAGCCGGGCGGCGTCCACCGGATGAACACCTTCCAGGGGGAGTTCCCCGGTGGCAACACCGGGGTCGACGGGTACCTGGGGACGGCGCCGGTCGACGCCTTCGAGCCCAACGGGTACGGGATCTTCAACATGACCGGCAATGTTTGGGAGTGGTGCCACGACTGGCTGGATGTCGGCTACTACGCCAACTCGCCCCTCGAGTCGCCCGCGGGGCCGGCATCGGGCACGTTCCGGGCCCAGCGGGGCGGCTCCTACCTGTGTCACGCCTCCTACTGCCGGAGGTACCGGGTATCGGCGCGGTTCGGGAGCACGCCGGAGAGCACCTCGGGCAACGTGGGCTTCCGGGTGGTGGCAGGAGTCGCACGGCCCGTGGAGACCGATGACCCGGACGGAGATATCGCCCGAAGGGGGTGATGGCCGTGGCGTACCCGGATGTCAGGGTGGTTTCATGGCCACTGGCGAACGAGTGCAACCAATCACCGACCACCTGTCGCTGAGCGAACGGGTGGCTCTGGGGAAGGCGGCCCGCTCCACCGCCCCCCGGGCCGGTCACGAGGAGTGGGCGCCATCTCCGTCCCGCCCCGATCCGGTGGCCCTCCTGGCCAGCCAGGCCGAGTCCCGGGTCCAGGAACTGGTCCCGATCCGCTACGGACGGATGCTGGTTTCACCGTTCACGTTCTACCGGGGGGCCGCCCTGATCATGGCCTCGGACCTGTCCACCACCGATTCATCGGGATTGACCGTCCAGGCCTGCGGCGATGCCCATCTCAGCAACTTCGGCGTCTTCGCCTCCGCTGAGCGGTCCCTGGTCTTCGATCTCAACGACTTCGACGAGACCCTGCCGGGGCCGTGGGAGTGGGACCTGAAGCGCCTGACCGCCAGCCTGGCCATTGCCGGTCGGGACCGGGGGTTCTCGGACAAGGAACGGGCCGGCATCGTGCTGGAGGCCACCACCGCCTACCGGACGGAGATGACCCGGCTGGCCGGCATGCGGGATCTGGACGTGTGGTACGCACGCATGGACGTGGTCAAGGTGCTGGAGGAGCTGGGTGACGAGCTGGGACTCAATGGGCCCAACAAGTCCGACAAGGTCCTGTCCAAGGTCAAGGCCCGCGCCGACAAGCAGCTGGCCAAAGCCAGGACCCGCGACAGCATGCAGGCTCTCGACAAGCTCACCGCAGTGATTGACGGGGAGACCCGGTTCGTCAGCGACCCGCCGCTCCTGGTACCCGTGGAGGAGTTGCTTCCGAAAGCGGAGGGTGCCGAACTGACCGATCGGATGCACGAGCTCGTGCGCAGCTATAGCGACACCCTGCAGAGCGATCGCCGACACCTGCTCAATCAGTTCCGGTTCGTCAGCATCGCCCGCAAGGTGGTGGGCGTGGGCAGCGTGGGGACCCGGGCGTGGGTCCTCTTGCTGGTGGGGAGTGACGGACGCGACCCGCTTCTCCTCCAGGCCAAAGAAGCCCAGGAGTCCGTCCTGGCCCGGTTCGTAGGCCACAGCGAGTACGACAACCAGGGCGAACGGGTGGTGGCCGGCCAGCACCTGATGCAGGCCTCGAGTGACATCTTCCTCGGCTGGGATGAGGTCGAGGGCATCGACGGCGTGCGGCGGGACTTCTATGTCCGCCAGCTACGCGACTGGAAGGGATCGGTGGACACCGACGTGATGATCCCCCGGGGCATGGCTATCTACGCCCGACTGTGCGGCTGGACACTGGCCCGGGCCCATGCCCGTTCGGGCGACCGGATCGCCATTGCGGCCTACCTCGGATCCGGCAAGACCTTCGACCACGCCATCGCCTCCTTCGCCGAAACCTACGCCGACCAGAACGAACGGGACTACGACGCCCTCAAGCAAGCCGCCGCCGACGGACGTATCACCGTCGAGTCCGGGTTGTGAGCGATCCCACCACTCCGGTTGTGGGTTCACCTGCTGGATCTTCTCGGGTGGTGGCGCCGACTTCATGCGGACGTGGTCGGCCGAGCTCCACGGCCTTCCTCCCCATCGGGTCATCGGAAGCATCGGGACCACCGAGTTCAAGATCGGTGACAACGGACCCGAACTGGTCAAGAGTACCGATCTGCAGATCCTCAACGAGGTGCTCAGAAGCCCATCCCCATCCATACCCATGTCGGTCAACGTCCGATCCTGGCGGCCGGGAACACCGACGGCGATCTGCCCATGTTGCAGTGGACCGCGGCCAGCCCCTATCGGACGCTGGAGGTCGCCATTCACCATACCGACGGGGATCGGGAGTATGCCTACGACTCCGATCCGCTGCTGGGGAGCGGCACGGCGCAACTGCTGGCGGCGGCTTCGGACAGTGAGTGGACGGTGGTCGACATGGCCACTGATCGGCTATCGGTGTTCCCACCGAGTGCCCAAGGTCGCTCGTACGCGTCGTAACGAGTCCCGCTGACACTCATCCAGAGCAAGCCGGTGGACCCGAGGTCTGGATCGGCCTGTTCCCTCCCCTCGGGAAGCAGGAGGATGGAGCCGGCCAGGAAGCACAAGGCCCCGACGAACGTACCTATGTTGGAGCGCTCGAGATTCCGGATCTGCCCGGTAGCAGGTACCACGTACGACGCCACCGCTGAGACCCCGAAGGCGATGGAACCCACCAGGTTGAGCAGAGTGATCCACCACGGTGCTTTTCGAGGTGCCCACGAGGCCCATCCGTGCGATACCTCGGCCCAGGCCAGGCCGCTTGCCACCAGAAAGCACACCGAACCGACCGCATCCGGTCGCCACACGTGCTGGCGGGCCGTCTCCGCGCTCAGGTCGGTGCTGATGGCGACAGCCGTGCTGACATTGAAGTACACGGTGCCGATGAGCTGGATGGCGCTGGCCCACCAATCGATCTGATGCGGACGAAGGGCGATCAGGCGCCCCCACCGGCCAGCCGAGGAACCTCCACTGACGTCCTCGGACTCCGAATACTGGAGGAAGGCGGCTGATGTGAAGAACAGTGATCCGATAAAGAAAGTGATGGAGTCGGCCAGCCTCCCGACGGCTTGGGCATAACCCGGTACCGCCCCCAGGGCGAAGAGGATCGACCCGATGGCAAAGAGGATGCCGATCCACCAGCTCCGAGAGCGGGGTGCCCACCAGGTGCTGCCACCCCGGCTCTTCCGCTGACGCCGAGACTCCCACTTCTGCACGAGTCCATCAGGCCGCCGATACTCGAGAAAGGTGACGAATGGTCCCAGGCCCCGGCTGCTGACTACCTGCGAATGATCCGGCCTCAAAGCAGGATCCACCCCTACTTGACCTGACGGCCGGTCATGGCTTCAGGATGTTGAGTGCTCGGGCGATGACGAGGTCCAGAGCGACCCATAGCCCGTTGCCTGGGTGGGCACGGCCACGTCGGCGGGCGGAGCGAGGCGCAGGGCTCGGTTGGATCTGAAGACAACGGCATTCCTGAATCAAGGTACAAGGGATCAACGAGCTCATGCCGCTCTGGGGCGGTCGGAGGCCAGTGGTGGCGCCTACTCGGGCGGCGATGACTGGCCGCGTGAGTTTGGTTCCAGAGGGGCAGGGAATGATGCAGGGAATGATGAGAGCCCCGTGAGCATTCATGTGTACGAGATTGTGGTCAAGGGTCGGTTGAGCCCCGCGCTGATCGATGCCATTGGATTCGACGTGTCGTGCGTGGAGAGGGGCTGCACCCACCTGGTCGGAGATCAGGTGGACCAGGAGTCGCTGCATCGGGTGTTCTGGGTCCTCCAGGATCTGAACATCGAATTGCTATCGCTCAACGAGTTGCCGTCGCTGCCGTCGCCCGCCAAGCAAGTCTGAGGCAGACCCACAACGCCGTGAAGCTGCCGCGTTATCGTGCACCCCTATGTCCATCGACAGTGCCGAAGGGGAGCTGGAAGACCGCATCCGGTCACTGGTCGGCCGTGAACTGAGCCAGGGAAGAGGCAACCTGGGGCCAGACCCGGTCAATCAGCCGATGATCCGGCACTGGACGGCCGCATTCGAGGACCACAACCCCGTCTACACGGACCCCGTCGCCGCGGCCAACTCCCGGTTCGGTGGGGTGGTCGCACCCCCGTTGATGCTGCAGACCTGGACCATGCCGACCCCTACCATCACCGGCATGGCCGAGCGGGGCGGCTCGCCGACCGAACCGGACGGCGAAAGCCCCATCGTGGTCTTCGACCGGGCTGGCTTCACCGGCACGGTGGCCTCCAATTCGGAGTTCGAGTTCGAGCGCTACCTGCGGCCCGGCGACACCGTCTCGTCTACGACCAGGATCGAGTCGATCTCGGAGCGGAAGCAGACCCGCCTTGGTCCGGGCTACTTCGTGACCTGGATTACGACCTTTTCCGACGCCGAAGGAGCCATCGTCGGGCGGCAGCGCTTCCGCATCCTCAAGTTCAACCCGTCCGGGGCCAAACCGTGACCGGCCAAAGATGGCGGTCGACGCCGCTCCCTCCCCGGATTCCGACCTGGAGGGCCATCCGATGAGCCTCGATTGGACGACCATCCGGGTAGGTGATCCGATTCGGCCGCTCGAACTGGAAATGACCGCCACCAGGATCGTGGCCGGGGCCATTGCCACCCGGGACTTCATGCCGGTCCATCACGACCGGGCCTATGCCAATAGCCAAGGGGCGCCGGACATCTTCATGAACATCCTGTCCTCGACGGCCTATTGCAGCCGGTTCCTCACCGATTGGGCGGGTTCCGACGCCATGATCACCAAGCTGGCCGTCCGGATCGGCGTGCCGGTGTTCCCCGACTCGACCCTCCGCTTTGCCGGCCGGGTAACCGATACCGAGCTCCGTGGGCGTGACGGTCAGGTGGGCGTGGAGTTCACCGCCGTCACCTCGCTCGGTGAGCACGTGGCCGGCACGGCGACGATCTCCCTCCCCCTCCCGTGACCGGTGCCGCCAAGGGGTCGCGTCGGTTGGTGCGGCGCCATGCCAAAGGAGCCCGCTGCGATCCAACCTCGGGATTCCGGAGGTCCTGAAGTTCCTGAACATGACCTCGGGTCGGCTTGCTGAACTGGATCTCCAGACCCGTCGTCATCGTGTGCCGCACACCACACCAGTGCCTCGTCGGGAGGGCATCCACCACGGACCTCCCGGGTTGCGTGGAAAACACCCTCGACATGCTCAGACTTGGCCACTACTCTCCCCTCATGGGCAGGAGTTCGGGGAGCGGACGGAGGGCGGGAGTGGCTGGTCTCCTCGCCGTCTGTTTCCTGGTCGCCGCCACTGCACCAGCCGGCGCGGCTTCCAACGGACGTTCGGGTCCCCAGACGAATGGGATCTCCACGCACCAGGCCACCAACCCGCTCGTCACGGGCCTCCAGACGCTGGTCTCGATGACCGGGGGTCCTCCCGGGGCCATCGCCTTGGTCCAGAACGGGAGCCGGATCACCGTCGACTCCGCCGGGGTGGGCAACGTGTCCACCGGCCAACCGATCACCCCGGCGGACACGGTGCGGATCGCCAGCGTGTCCAAGGCTTTTAACGGGGCAGTTGCTCTCTCCCTGGTCGCCCAGAAGAAGCTGAGCCTCACCGCCACCGTGGGCCGGATCCTTCCGTTCCTGCCCAGGTCGTGGGGTCCGGTCACCCTGGCCGAGCTGCTCCAGCACACCAGCGGCCTACCGGACTACATCCACAGCTCTGCCTTCTTGGACCTGCTCAGGGCCGATCCCCATGCCGAGCTCACCCCGCTCCAACTATTGAGCTACGTGACCGACCAATGCCCGCTCTTCACGCCGGGTGCTAGATACGGCTACTCCGACACCGACAACATCGTGGTCGGATTGATGGTCGAGGCGGTTACGCATGAAAGCTACGAGGCGGCCTTGGCCCAAGAGGTGACAACTCCCCTGGGCTTGGCCATGACCACGCTGCCCAACAATCCTGAACTGACCGAGCCGTACGTGCACGGCTATGCCGTCGAACCCGGTGCTCCACCAGAGGACATCAGCACCTACCTCAACCCCGGCCTGGCCTGGGCCTCGGGAGGGATGCTCTCCACGCCCGCAGAGCTCAACCAGTTCATGAGGGCCTACGTCCGCGGTTCGTTCACCGATCGAGCCACACGCCAACAGCAATTCCAGTTCGTGCCGGGCAGCTCCGGCCCGCCCGGGCCGGGCACAAACTCCGCCGGGCTGGCCATCTTCCGGTACCAGACGCCCTGCGGCACGGTCTACGGCCACACCGGGAACTTCCCCGGTTACACCATCTTCGCCGCCGCCACGGCGGATGGTTCTCGCTCAATCGTAGTGATCGTGAATGAGCAGCTCAACGACAATCCGGTGACACCGGTGTTCACCCAACTCCGCGCTCGTCGAAGGCCTTGGGGTGTGCGCGGCGCTCCACTCCTGAGGCCGGCAGAGGCACTTCGATATCGAGTGTTGACGACGCCACCCACTCAGTTCTGTCGACACCCCTTGGTGGGTTACCGACATAACCCATTTTCACCTGGGTGTACAGGGGCCTGGTGAGGGGGCATCTTCCACGCCAGCGCTCTCGATTTTCCTCATTGTTTGTCGGAGTAACTAAACCTGAGAGCTTCCTCGGAGTTTCGTTACTGAGCACGTTTTGGCGGTTGATAGTAGCCAGCCATTTGCCTGGGACTTTGGCCAGCCATTTTCACGAGATCGGGCTACGCGCCGATTCGTCGGCGTCGACGGATCGCCGCCGCCCGGCTCACGGCGGACCGTGAGTGGGCACGACGTGCCGGGGCAAGGAGCCGGCACACCCGATGCAGAGAAGCGACAACGGGGATGGTGGAGCATCGATCGCACCGGTGAAGTACCAGTCCACAGGCAGTGTTGCCGATTGTTGGTGCCGCCGAAGGTCGGTTGGGAGCGCCTGGCCTGCATAAGTCGCACATTCGTCACCTACGTGTCACACTTTGCCGTCACTCGACGATCGACAGTGGAGGCCAGTCATGCCCACCCAGCGGGGATTCAAGAAGGTGGCAGTGGCCACCGTCATCGGGGCGGTCGCCGTCCTGGGCGCGGCCTGTTCGAGCAACTCGAGCAGCCCGACCACCACGGCGGCCTCGTCCTCGACCACGGCACCCAGCCCTTCGCTGCCGACGACGGTGATTCCGACCCAACCGACCGACGCCACGCTGGCGGCATCGGTGCCCTCCTCGGTGAAGTCCAACGGGACCCTTACCATTGCCCTGGACGCCACCTACGCCCCGGACGAGTTCATCGCTCCCAACGGCTCCACCATCGTGGGCATGGATGCCGATCTGGCCACCGCCATCAGCCAGGTGCTCGGCCTCAAGCCCAAGCTGATCAACGCCACCTTCGACACCATCATCCCGGGGATCCAGAGCGGCAAGTACGCCATGGGCGCCTCATCCTTCACCGACACCATTGCCCGGCAGAAAGTGGTCGACTTCGTTGACTACTTCACCGCCGGCGAGGGCTTCTACGTGAAGACCGGCAGCTCTCTGGCCTTCAACGGCCTCAACTCTCTGTGCGGTCACACCGTGTCGGTGGAGTCGGGCACCACCGAGCAGACCGACGCTCAGACCGAGGCCAAGGCCTGCACCACGGCCGGCAAGTCGACCGTCCACGTCCTCGCCTTCGGCAATCAGAGCGAGGCCAACGTGGCTGTCTCCAGCGGCCGGGCCGACGTCGGTTTCGCCGACTCCCAGGTGGCCGGCTATATCGTGGCCAGCTCCAACGGGGTGTTCCAGAACAGCGGCACCGCCTTCGAGGTGGCCCCCTACGGACTGGCTCTCCCCAAGGGCAACGGCATGGCCACCCCGGTGCAGGGAGCGGTGAACCTGCTGATCTCCAACGGTGTCTACAAGAAGATCCTGACCAAGTGGGGCGTGCAGTCCGGTGCAGTGACCCACTCCGTGGTCAACGGCGCCACCAGCTAGTCTCCCGACCGCCCCCGGACGACCCGACCGATGACCGAGCCCCCGGGATCTGATCCACCGGGGACGGCCACGGCGTCGGCGCCGACCGTGGTCCCCGTGCGCCACCCGTGGCGCTGGGTGGCCAGTGCCGCCGTGCTGGTGGTGGCGGCCATGCTGGTCAACACCCTGTTCTTCTCCCATGTCGAACGGGGAGGGGTGCGCGAAGGCCGCTTCCAGTGGGGGGTAGTGGGGAAGTACCTCTTCTACCACCCGATCCTCCGCGGCATCGGGGTCACCCTCGAGCTGACGGTCATCGCCATGGTGGCGGGCGTCACCATCGGAGTGATGTTGGCGGTGATGCGCCTGTCTCCGAACCGGTTGCTCTCCGGATCGGCCTGGATCTACATCTGGTTCTTCCGGGGGACGCCGGTGTTGGTCCAGCTCTTCTTCTGGTACGTGGGAATCACCTACCTCTACCCGCACCTGTCCTTCGGGATCCCGTTCGGGCCGGGCTTCGTAACCGTCAACGCCAACGTTCTGGTCACCTCGTTCGTGGCCGGGGCACTGGGCCTCAGCCTGAACGAGGGCGCCTACATGGCCGAGATCGTCCGGGCCGGGGTCATCTCGGTCGACGAGGGCCAGACCGAGGCCGCCCAGTCGCTCGGGATGTCGAGGCGTCAGACCCTCCGGCTCATCGTCCTACCCCAGGCCATGCGGGTCATCATCCCGCCGACGGGCAACGAGACCATCTCCATGCTCAAGACCACCTCGCTGGTCTACGTGATCGCGGTGACGGAGCTCTTCACCGCCACCCAGAACGTCTCCAACGCCAACTACGAGACGGTGCCGCTGTTGCTGGTGGCCAGCATCTGGTACCTGTTCTTCACTTCGATCCTCACCGTGGGGCAGTATTACGTTGAGCGTCACTACGCTCGTGGCTCCCTCCGGGCCTTGCCACCCACCCCCCTCCAGCGACTGCGGCGGTCGCTGCTCCACCTGCGCCCCGAGCCGATGCCCCCGCTCGCCGGGGCCCCCTGGGTAGCACCACATGAGTGAGCCGATGGTGGAGGCGCGTCAGGTCTGTAAGTCCTTCGGCCGGACCGAGGTCCTGAAGGGCATCGACCTGACCGTCAACCGGGGTGAGGTGCTGTGCCTGATCGGCCCGTCGGGCTCGGGCAAGAGCACCTTCCTGCGGTGCATCAACCACCTCGAGAAGGTGGACAGTGGCGAGCTCTGGGTCGACGGCGAGCTGGTCGGCTACCGGCTCAGCGGCGACAAGCTCTATGAGCTGCGCGACCGCGAGGTCTGTGGCAAGCGGGCGGAAATCGGCATGGTCTTCCAACGGTTCAATCTCTTCCCCCACATGAACGTGTTCGACAACGTCATGTCGGGCCCTGTCCGGGTACGCCGCGAGTCGACGGTGGCCGCCGGCGAGCGGGCACATCGCCTCCTGGAGCGAGTCGGCCTGGCCGACAAGGTGTCGAGCTACCCCAACCAGCTCTCAGGGGGCCAGCAGCAGCGGGTGGCCATCGCCAGGGCCCTGGCCATGGAGCCGAAGCTCATGCTCTTCGACGAGCCGACCTCCGCCCTCGATCCCGAGCTGGTGGGCGACGTGCTCGATGTCATGCGCAGCCTGGCCGACGACGGCATGACGATGATCGTCGTCACCCACGAGATGGGCTTCGCCCGCGAAGTCGGTGACACCGTGGTCTTCATGGACGGTGGGGTGGTGGTGGAGGCCGGCGACCCGGTTCAGGTGCTCACCGACCCCAGGCACGAGCGGACCCGGTCGTTCCTCTCCAAGGTCCTCTGAGCCCTGGTCGTCCGAGCCACTCCCGACAGCGGAAAATCCACCGTTCGTCAATCGCTGAGCCCAGTGGCAGAGCGATGGTGTCGATGGCGACGACTTGGTGGACCATTTAGCTGAGGCGAATCCGGTATAGGCAGCTAGGAGGGCCACGATGGCCAACAGGATCGCCTCGATGACCGAGAGTGTGCGGTCGTGTTTTCGAGGGCTTCGGTCAGCGTCGCTCCCGGTGTCGGAGTCCGATTCATGTCCATCGGCCTCGTGGTGCTCTGCGTGGTGCTGCCGATGCTTCGAGATCTCGCCGGCCACGTCGCTCGGTGTAAGACCATCAGGCATAAGGCCTCCTGTCGGTTGACCGGTCCGTGAAAGAGGTAAGGATATTCGACCCCGAACGAATCCCTTGTGATCGACTGACCGTCAGAATTGACCCTGGTCGTCCGTGGATGGGCTCCTCGGAATGTGCAAGCCCCCTCCCAGCGGTGCCAACTCCGCCATGAGCAGCCCCCTACTAGGCAGTTGCCGATGGCAGCGTTGGTGAAAGACCGCACCTCACTCCCTTTCAACTGTCACCCTTTTCCCTTCTGAACAGAGCCTGGGAGCCGACCCCGGCCCGCGTCCGTTGGTTGTGGTCTTGACGAGCCAAACCAGTGGTGTCGGGTGCCGCCCAGCGATGGGACCGCCAACCCGCACGCCTAGGTCGGATTCGACCAGCATTTGTCGACACGACTGCAGTTCTGTCGACACCCCTTGGTGGGCGAGGGGGGACTTGAACCCCCACGTCCTTTCGGACACAGGAACCTGAATCCTGCGCGTCTGCCAATTCCGCCACTCGCCCGAGCGACCGACAGAGGCTACCCGATCAACCAAACCACCTGTTCACACGTCGGGCTGGCAGCCGCCCCGGGGCCGCCCTCAGCCTGATGGCATGCAGCTACCTGGTGGTCCGTCCGTGCAATACTCCTGGTCCACGAGGACCTACCCCCAATCTGGGGGGTGACACCGATAGGCTGACCGCAGCATGGGACTCCAGAAGTTCGAAGGGCGCCTCGAGCGCATGGTCGACGGCACTCTCTCCAAAGCATTCCGGGGCGAGCTTCATCCGGTGGAGATCGGTCGTCGCCTCACCAGGGAGATGGACCTCCAGCGTCGCCTGGGCGTCCACGGCCTCATCGCGCCCAACGCCTTTGTGGTCCACCTGTCGCCTTCTGACTTCGACCGCTTCGAGAGCTTCCTCGACGCCCTGGTCAGGGAGCTGGAGGAGGCAGCCCGGGAGCACGCCCGCACCGAGGAGTATGTGTTCGTCGGTCCGGTGACCGTCTCGGTGATGGAGGATCCCCGCCAACGCCGGGGCCGTTTCGACATCGTGTCCGACGTGCACGAGGGCCCCGCCGGCCTGCCTGCCGCTTCGATCGTGTTGGCCGACGGCGAGCGGATCGTCCTCGGCCCCGACCCCATCACCATCGGCCGCCTGCCGGAGAGCTCGGTGGTGGTCACCGACCCCAATGCCAGCCGGCGCCACGCCGAAATCCGCCGGGCGGGCAACGACGTGGTCCTGGTCGATCTCAACTCCACCAACGGCACCCGGGTCAACGGGGCCAACGTCCGGGAGCGCAAGCTCTCCGACGGGGACGAGATCGTCATCGGCACCACTGTGCTCCGGTTCGAGAACTCGTGAAGGCCGGCCTCTGAGCGCCGATGCATCTGATCCTGGTTTCGCTCCCCGGACCAACAAACAACACACCGGTTCTCCGTGCTCTCGAGTACGGGGTCATCATCCTGCTGTGGCTGTTCTTCATGTGGGTGATCCGGGCGGTGTGGGTGGAGGTCCGTCCCCTCAAGCGCCGTCGGATCCGGGGCGCCGACGCCGAACCGGAGTCTGAAGAGAAGGGACGGAAGGGCCGCCGACTCAAGCTCCATGTCATCCGTCCCGAGGACCAGGCCGGCCGGGTCTACGAGATCGGTGACGAAGTGACCGTGGGCCGTGCCGCCGGCTGCGGCGTGCCGATCGACTACGACACCTACTCGTCCAACCTTCACGCCCGGCTGTTCCGTCTGGACGGGGACCTGTGGGCCGAGGATCTCGGATCCACCAACGGCACCTGGGTCAATACGGTGCGCATCGGCGAGAGGACCCGACTCGAAAAGGGTGATCTGCTCCAGGTGGGCGGCACCGTGTTCGAAGTGGGCAAGTGAGATGACCCTGCTCCGCTCGGGTTCGGCCACCGATACCGGTCTGGTGCGCTCGGTCAACCAGGACCTGGCCATTGAGACCTCCAACCTGTTCGCCGTGGCCGACGGGATGGGCGGTCACGCCGGAGGGGAGGTGGCCGCCCGTATCGCCGTGGACGCCTTCGGCGCGGCCTTCAGCCGTCAGCCCACCGGAGCCGGGCTGTCCGAGGCCGTCGTCCAGGCCAACGAGGTGGTCTGGCAGCGCAGCCTGGAAAACCCCGAGTTGCGGGGCATGGGGACCACGCTCACGGCAGTGGGCCTGGTCAACGAGGACGGCCAGGACGTCCTGGCCCTGGTCAATGTGGGTGACTCCCGCTCCTACCGCTTTCACGACGGCCAGCTCACCCAGATCACCACCGACCACAGCCTGGCCGAGGAGATGGTTCGCTCCGGCGAGCTCACGTCGGGCGAAGCGGCCGTCCACCCCCATCGCCACATCCTCACCCGGGCCCTCGGGGTGTCCTCGGAGGTGTCGGTCGACCTGTGGCGCATCCAACCGGTGCGCGGCGACCGCTACCTGCTCTGCAGCGACGGCCTGACCAACGAGCTCGATGTCGACCAGATCAGCGAGGTTCTGTCCTCCATCGCCGATCCCCGCCAAGCCGCTGAACTGTTGGTCCAGGCGGCCCGAACCCACGGGGGCAGCGACAACATCACCGCAGTGGTGGTCGATGTGGTGGTGGGTGAGGACGGCGACGACTCCGTTCCGGCCGTGGCCGCCGTAGCGCCGGACTTCACCGAGCCTGCCGCCGGTGCCATCGCCGCCAATGGGGTCGGGGATGTGCCGTATCCGGGCGTGGCCCCCGACGTGCCGGCCCCCGGCCGACGGGAGCGCCGCCGGGCCCGACGCCGCCAGCGCCGCATGGCCCGGGGCCGCCGGCTGATCACCCTCCGCACCCTGATATTTGTCATCCTTCTGGCCGCGGTGGTCGTGGGTGGCTTCGCCGCCATCCGTTGGTACAACATCAACTCCTACTTCGTGGGCGTGAAGGACAACGAACTGATCATCTACCAGGGCAGGATCGGCGGATTCCTGTGGTACCACCCGGTGGTGGAGCAACGCACCGGCGCAACCACCTCGGATGTCCCGGCCAGTTACGTGCCGACCCTCGAAGCCGGCGTCGAGGAGACCTCGGTGGCCAACGCCCGGGCCTACGTCAAAAACCTGGTCATGTACAAGGCCTCCCTGACCGCCCCGAAGACCCCGACCACGACTACGACCGTCCCCTCGTCCACGAAACCCAACCACACCACCACCTCCACCACCAAGGGGGATCACTGATGGAGCGACGGATCCGCCGGCTGGGGATCTTCATGATGCTGTGCTTCATCGCCCTGTTCATCCAGCTCAACAACATCCAGGTGATCAAAGCCAACTCGCTGGCCACCAGCAACGGAAACCCCCGGGTGGTGGCGGCAAATCGCAGCCAGACCCGGGGCATGATCCTGTCGGCCGACGGGACCGTTCTGGCCAAATCGGTCCTGGCCCCCAAGGGCAGCTACTACAAGTACCAACGGGTCTACCCGCAAAACACTGCCACCCTCTTCGCCCAGATCATCGGGTTCGCCCCCACCATCTACGGCAACTACCGGGGGATCGAGTCGGAGTACAACAGCTACCTCACTCCCCACACCCCACCGGCCAAGACCCTGCGCGACCTGCTGGTCAACCGCACCGAGGTGGACAACGTCACCCTGACCGTCAACCAGAACCTCCAGTTACAGGTGGCCACGGCCCTGGACCAGTTGGCCCCCGGGGTGAACGGCGCCGCCGCCGTGGTCCTCAACCCCACCACCGGGGCCATCGAGGCCATGTACTCCAATCCGTCCTTCGACCCCAACCCCCTGGTCTCACAGAACACCAAGGTCCAGACGTTCTACCTGGGACGCCAATAACGCCAAACCGGGCAACCAGAACCCGCTGGTGCCCGGCACCTACGCCCAGGTCTACCCTCCCGGGTCCAGCTTCAAGGTGGTGACCACCTCCGCCGTCCTCGAGAACCGTCCCGACCTGGCCGCCAAGACCTACCCGGTCGTGCCCTTTGTCACCCTGCCCGACACCGGCACCCCGGCCCAGGTCCTCACCAACTACAACAGTGAGACGTGTGGGGGCACGCTCGAGGAGCTGCTGATCCAGTCGTGTGACGCCGACTTTGCCTCCATCGGCCTGCAGCTCACGGCCCCAACCCTCACCGCCCAGGCCGAGGCCTACGGGTTCAACCAGCAGGTCCCCCTCGATGTGCCGGCCGATACCGTGGCCGCCTCGAACTTCGGAACGGTGGCCTCGTTCGGACCCACCGGCACCTCCGGTATCCCGGGCCTCATGAAATCGGCCATCGGGCAGGAGGACGTCACCGCCTCGGCCCTGCAGATGGCCATGGTGGCCGGAACAGTGGCCGACGGCGGCACCGAGATGACCCCGCACCTGATGGAGCAGATCCGTGACTCCCAGGGTGACCTGGTGAAGGCCTACCAGCCCAAGGCCTGGTTGCACCCCATCTCGCCCCAGACTGCCGCCACGCTGACCACGTTCATGAAGGGCGTAGTGACATCGGGTACGGCCGACAAAGTCGGATTCCCGGCCAGCTGGGACGTGGCCGCCAAGACCGGCACCGCCCAGGAAGGTTCGTTCGGCCCCGACCCCCTGTACACCGACGACTGGTTGATCGCCTTCGCCCCGGTGGGCAACACCAAGGTGGCCATCGCCGTGGTCCTGCCCCACGAGCCGGGAAGCGCCACCGGCGCCGTCTACTCGGGGCCGATCGTGAAGCAGATATTGGGCGATGTGCTGGCGGACCAGTCATGATCACCCTGGATCGCCGCCGTAGCGGACCGGATCAGGCGCACAGGGCCACCACACCAGCGACACCAACCGAACGAGGAACGATGAGAACCCCGGACCCCAGCGAACGCAGGCCTAGGCTTTGACCCACATGGACCCGTCCCAGACGCCGCGCGTCTTTTCTGAGCGCTACGAGCTTGTTCACCTGATCGCCCGGGGCGGCATGGCCGAGGTCTACCGCGCCCACGACCGGCTGCTCGACCGGCCGGTGGCTCTCAAGGTCCTGTTCCCCGAGCTGTCGGTGGACCGTTCCTTCGTCGAGCGGTTCCGCCGTGAGGCCCAGGCCGCCGCCAAGCTCTCGCACCCCAACATCGTCCCCGTCTTCGACTGGGGCGAGGACAGCGGGACCTACTTCATCGTCATGGAGTTCATCGACGGCCGCCCGCTGTCCTCCATCCTGAAGACGGCCGGGATCGCTTTCGGCCGAGCGCACCGCCGATGTCGGATCCCACGTGGCTGCGGCCCTCGGCTACGCCCATATCCATGGGGTCATCCACCGTGACGTCAAGCCGGGCAACGTGTTGATCACCGACGACGGCCAGGTGAAGGTCACCGACTTCGGGATCGCCCGGGCCATCAATACCGAGGAGAGCCTGACCCAGACCGGGGCGGTCATGGGGACCGCCACCTACTTCTCCCCCGAACAGGCCGAGGGGATCGGCGTGGACTCGCGCAGTGACATCTACTCCTTGGGGGTGGTGCTCTTCGAGATGGTGACCGGCCGCCCCCCGTTCCTCGGCGACACGCCGGTGGCCGTGGCTTCCAAGCACGTCCGGGACCACCCACCTGCCCCCCGTGAGCTCAATCCGTCCATCCCGCCGACCTTCGAGGCCATCATCCTCAAGGCCATGGCCAAGGACCCGGCCCATCGCTACCGCACGGCCGAGGAGCTCCGGGCCGACCTACTCCGCTTCAACGAGGGTCGTTCGGTGCTGGCCATGGACGAGGCCGCCATGGGTGCCACCGCTGTGGTCGGAGGCATGGGGGTCACCCAGGCGGTGGGGGCTGTGGACCCGGAACGGACCCGGGCCGTTGCCGCCACCCCACCGGAAGCGGCAGAAGAACCGCCCTCCGACGGTGCGCACCGGACCCGTACCTACGCCATCATCCTGGTCATTCTGCTGCTGTTGCTGATCGGGGCGGGCTTCCTGCTGGTGCGGAACCTGGGCTATCTGGGTGGAGCGGCCTCGTTCAAGCTCCCCAACGTCGAGGGCCAGCCGGTGGGCCAAGCCACCGCCACCCTCAGGAACGACGGGCTGAAGGTCACGCCCCATGACCAGGTCTCCAACGACACCGCCGGAACGGTGATCTCCACCGACCCTGCACCCAAGTCGCTGGTCAAATCGGGGGACAACATCACCCTCACCGTGGCCGTGCCGGCCCCGGCCAACAAGGTCTCGGTCCCCACCGATCTCAATGGACTGACGCTGGCCCAGGCCCAGGCCCAGATACAGGCGGTGGGATTGACCTCGAAGGCCAGCTATACGCCGAGTTCGACCATTCCCAAGGGGACCGTGGTGGGCTCCGTTCCAGCCGGCGGCGTCAAGGTGGCTCAGGGCACCCTGGTGACTCTGAGCGTCTCGTCCGGAGTGGCCAACGTACTGGTTCCGTCGGTGGCTGGGTTGAGCCAGGCCAATGCGGGCCAGGTCATCGGCAACAGCCAGCTCACGGTGAGCAGCGTGTCCAATCAGCCGTCGACCCAGTACCCAGCGGGCGAGGCGGTGGGGACCAACCCTCCCGTAGGAACCTCGGTTACCCCGGGCAGCTCGGTGGTGCTCATCGTGTCTTCGGGCGCCCCCCCACCGACCACCACGACCACGTCGACCCCTCCGTCGACTACCACCACCACCACATCGAACTCCTCGACCACCACCTCCACGGTCAAATCCAGTCACCGACGATTCCCCCGGCACCCCGGCCACCCTTGAGCCCCGGCGGGGCCGCCGGCTCAGTGGTTGCCGGTGGAGGCCAGGAAGTTGGACAGCAGGGCCGGACCGCTGGGGGTGAGGAGTGACTCCGGATGGAACTGGACCCCCTCCACCGCCAGGGTGCGGTGCCGGAGGCCCATGATCACCCCCTCGGAGGTGGTGGCGGTGACCTCCAGCACGTCCGGCACCGAGCCCGGCTCCACCACCAGGGAGTGGTACCGGGTGGCGATGAACGGCTCGGGTAGCCCGGCGAAGAGGGCCCGGCCATCGTGGTGCACCGACGAGGTCTTGCCGTGCATGAGGGTGGGGGCGGTCACGATCTCGCCCCCGTAGACCTGGCCGATGACCTGGTGCCCGAGGCATACCCCCAGGATGGGGTACTCCCCGGCCAGCTCGGCCACCACCGCCATGCTGATCCCGGCGTCCTCGGGCCGGCCCGGGTCCCGGTGAGATCAGGATGGCGTCCGGGGAGGCCGCCCGGATCCCCTCGATGTCGATGGTGTCGTTGCGGTGGACGAACGGCTCCGCGCCCAGCTCACCGAGCTCTTGGACCAGGTTGTAGACGAACGAGTCGTAATTGTCGATGACCAGAACCCGGGTGCCCATGGTTCGTTGATGGTACAAGCCGCAGGGCCTGGCGGCTCCCGGCCCCTGAGTGGGTTGTTACTGGCTATCCTTCGGCCATGGCAACCAAGGCCAAGGCCGGACCGGGCAAAGCACAGAAGAAGGGTCGTTCCTCGGGCCGGGTCACCACGGCAGCCCAGGTGCAGAGCACCCGGTACACCCCTCCCATCCCGAAGAACGCCAAGACCAGCCCCCGGTGGATGGGCCCGCTGATCATCATCATGTTCGCCCTCGGGGTACTGGTGGTCATCCTCAACTACGCCGGTTTGCTCCCCGGTGGGGTGAACAATCTGTGGCTGATTGCGGCCATCGGGGCCATCTTCATCGGCCTCATCATGGCCACCCGCTACCACTAGTCGGCGGGGACCACCCGGGACGAGCCCGGCCCCGGCGGAGCCCGATGATCAGGCCCGGCGCCGGAACCGGAACTCCCGGTCGTCTGTCGGTCAGCCCAGGCGCTCGATGATGGTGGCGTTGGCCATCCCGCCGCCTTCGCACATGGTCAGCAGCCCGTAGCGGCCCTGGGTGCGCTCGAGCTCATTGAGCAGCGTGGCCATGAGCTTGGCTCCCGAGGCCCCCAAAGGGTGGCCCAGGGCGATGGCCCCGCCGTTGACGTTGACCTTGTCCATGTCGGCACCGAACTCCTGCTGCCAGGCCAGGACCACCGAGGCGAAGGCCTCATTGATCTCGATCACGTCCATGTCGTCAAGAGTCAGCTTGGCCTTCTCCAGCACCAGCTTGGTGGCCGGGATGGGGCCGGTGAGCATGGTGATGGGGTCGCTGCCGGCCACGGCGAAGCTGTGGAACCGGGCCCTCGGGGTCAGTCCGAGGTCCGCGGCCTTCTCGTCGCTCATGATCAGCACGCCCGAAGCTCCGTCGGTGATCTGGGACGAGTTGCCCGCGGTGATCCGGCCGTTCTCCTGGCGGAATGCCGGCTTGAGGTTGGCCAGGACCTCCACGGAGGAGTCCGGACGGATGCCCTCATCGGTCAGGATCAGCTCGTCGGTGTCGGCCCGGTCGTCGTCCTTGACCGCCACCGGGATGAGCTCGCGTTCGAAACGACCCTCCGCTGTGGCCTGGGCCGCCCGATGGTGGGAGCGGACCGCGAACTCGTCGAGGGACTCACGGGAGATGTTCCACTGATCGGCGATCAGCTCGGCTCCCTCACCCTGGCCCACCAGACCGCCCCGCTCGGCGTAGCGCTGCATCATCCGGGGGCCGAAGGGATAGCCCAGGTCACGGACGACCGAGGAGCCCATGGGGGTCCGGGTCATGACCTCGACGCCGCCGCCGATCACGATGTCGTAGGCGCCGGCGATGACCCCCTGGGCCCCGAAGTGCAGGGCCTGCTGGGAGGAGCCGCACTGGCGGTCGATGGTGGTGCCCGGTACCGACTCGGGGAAGCCCGCGGCCAGCACGGCGTTGCGGGCCACGTTGAGGGACTGCTCGCCCACCTGCATCACACAGCCCATGATCACGTCGTCGACCAGGGCCGGGTCGAGGTCGTTCCGCTCCACCAGGGCCTTCAGGGGCTCGGACCCCAGGTCGGCGGCGTGCCAGTTGCGAAGTTTCCCGTTCCGCTTGCCCCCGGGGGTGCGGACTGCGTCGACGATGACGGCGTCGGTCATGGTTCTCCTTCCGTGGTCCGGCGGAACGGATTCCTGCCGGCCTCGCTCGGTTCGTGGTCGGAACTGCTGGTTTGGTCGCTACGGATTTCGAACTGCTGCGAGAAACTTGACCGTCCGGTCAAGTCGCCCGTCCCGTCCGATCGTAGTCGGAACGGAGCTTCCGTCAAATGCCGGACCGGACCGCCGAGGTGGGGTCGGGATGGGCCGGGCGCCGGCCGTGATGCAGCCCGGCGCTACGGTCGGTGGCATGCAGGACAAGGGTCGGATCAAGGACATGGACCGGTGGCTGGGTGACGGGGGCATGGAGCTCATCGGCACGGTGGGCGGCTCCTTCGACGACTACGGGGTCGACGGGGAGGACCTGGGCTGGGTGGCCGGGTCGTTCCTTCCGGCCCCGGTGGCCGGCAATCCGCACGGGGTGGTGCAGGCCGGCGTGCACGGCCTTCTGCTGGACGCCGCCATGAACTTCGCCATCAACTCGGCCCTGCCGGGCCGCGACCGGACCCGGGCCACCTTGGAGATGAAGATCGAGACCATGCGGCCGGCCCTGGTGGGGGAGCCGTACCGGCTCCGTGGGGAAGTGGTGAGGATGGCCCGCCAGGTGGCCTACGCCGAGGCCACGGTGCTCGACGACCAGGACCAGCTGGTCAGCCGGTCGACCGGGACCTTCCTCCTCAAGCGTTCCGACGCCGACGGCACACTCCCACGGGACGGGTCCTGATCCCCCGCTGAGCCTCGCGGCGTGGGCTTCCCGCCGCCACCATGCCACCGGCCCTTGAGGCCTCCACCGGAAGGCGGGCACCGCCCATGGCCCTCCTCGCATCGAGTCGGGACCCATGCCTGGTGTGTGGGGGACCCACCCACGCCCGGTTCGCACTGTGCTTCTGCTGTGACGTCACGGTCCACCAGCTGCGGATGCCCCTGGCGCCGGTGCTGGCCATAGCGGAGTACCGGACCGGCGACGGCCTCCACCGGCGGTTGCGCGGCTACAAGGACGCAGCGGTGGCCGAGGCCCGTCACGTCTACGCCGCCGAGGTGGCTGGGCTGGTCCGGTCGTGGTTGGCGGCCGACCCCACCCGCCTGACCCTCCGATTCGGGTCCCGTTGGGATGTGGTGGCCACGGTTCCATCCACCACCCGTCCAGGGGTCGCCCCAACCGAGGTCCTGGTCAACCAGGTCCCCGATCTGGCCCGGGGGCACCGCAGGCTGCTGGTGCGAGGCCCTGAGCCCACCGACCACCTTCTGGCCGCTCGGCGGGGCTTCGAGGTCCCGCCGGAGGTCAACCGGTCCTGGCTGCGCTCCCGGAGGGTGCTGGTGTTCGACGACAGCATCACCACCGGTTCCCGGGCCCAGAGCGCCGCGGCCGCCCTCCGCATGGCCGGGGCCCGGGTGGTGGGGGTCCTGGCCGTCGGCCGGGCCGTCGGCGGGGCTGCGGCCCATCGACCACCGCCGGTGGCCACCCCCGCCGGGCTCGGCTAGACCGGGGCCATGTTGCTACGGATCTTCACCGAACCCCAGCAGGGGGCGTCATACCAGCAGCTCCTCGAGGTGGCCCGGACCGCTGAGGCCCAGGGCTTCGACGCCTTCTTCCGGAGCGACCACTTCTTGTCCATGGGGACCGACGGGCTGCCCGGCCCCAGCGATGCCTGGGTCACCCTGGCCGCCATCGCCCGCGAGACCGACCGGATCCGGCTCGGGACCCTGGTGTCGTCGGCCACCTTCCGGCTGCCCGGGCCGCTGGCCGTCTCCGTGGCCGGGGTGGACGTGATGAGCGGCGGCCGGGTGGAGCTGGGGCTCGGGGCCGGTTGGTACGAGGCGGAGCACACCGCCTACGGGATCCCGTTCCCACCGGTGGGCGAGCGCTTCGAACGGCTCGAGGAGCAGCTGGCCATCGTCACCGGCCTGTGGTCCACGCCCGCCGGTGAGACCTTCACCTTTGCCGGGCGCCACTATCAGCTGGCCGACTGCCCCGCTCTGCCCAAACCGGTGCAGCTACCCGGACCCCCGGTCATCGTGGGAGGAGGCGGTCCCAAACGGACCCCGCGCCTGGCCGCCCGGTACGCCGCCGAGTTCAACCGGGCCTTCCGGCCCCTCGACGAGACCGGGGGCAGTTCGCCGTGGTGCGGGAGGCTTGCGAGGCCGCCGGTCGGGATCCGGCTTCGATGGCGTTCTCGGCGGCCCAGGTGGTCTGCTGTGGCACCGACGAGGCAGAGATCGCCAGACGGGCCGAACGTATCGGTCGATCGGTCGACGAGCTCCGCCAGAGCGGCCTGTGCGGCACGCCCGATGAGGTCGTCGCCAAGCTGGCCACCTTCGCCGGCATCGGGGCCTCCCGGGCCTACCTGCAGGTTCTCGACCTCGAGGACCTGGACCATCTGTCCCTGCTGGGAGAAGAGGTCCTTCCCCACTGCGCCGCCCTCTGAGGCTGTACCGCTGACCGGGTCAGGCCGCCGAGCTCGACTGCGGGTCGGCTTGGCCGGCCATGGACCACCTTTCCGCCACCAGGGTCAGTGAGGCCAGCCGGGGCTCCAGCGAGTGGGCCCGGGTGGACAGCATGAGCTCGTCGGCCCCGGTGCGGCTCTGCAGGTCCACCAACCCCTGGTGGACGGTGTCCGGATCGCCGACCAGGTGGCTGGCGGTGGCCGAGTCGACCAGCTCCTGCTCACCCGGGGTGAACTGGTAGGCCGCGGCTTCTTCGGGGGTGGCCACGGGCCCGAGGCGCCCCGTCCGGAGCTGCAGGATGGTGAGGGCGGACGGTCCGGCCAACCAGCGCGCCTCTTCCTCACTCGGAGCGCACAGCACCGACACCGCCACCATGGCGTAGGGCTTCTCCAGCAGGACCGAGGGCCGGAACACCGACCGGTACTGGGCCAGGGCCTGGTCCACCAGCCCCGGGGCGAAGTGGTAGGCGAACGAGAAGGGCAGGCCCAGTAGTCCGGCCAGCTGGGCACTGAAGGTGGACGAACCCAGCAGCCACATCTCGGGGAGGTAACCCCGGCCGGGCACCGGGGCCGGGGTGGTCGGCGGCCCGTCGCTGTCGATCAGGTACTTGATCAGCTCGACCACATCGTCGGGGAAGGTGTCGGCGCCCATGTCGGCGGTCCGACGCAGCGCCATGGCCGTCTTGGGGTCGGTGCCCGGAGCCCGGCCCAGGCCCAGGTCGATGCGACCCGGGTGGAGGGCCTCCAGGGTCGCGAACTGCTCGGCGATGACCAGGGGCGAGTGGTTGGGGAGCATGACCCCGCCGGCGCCCACCCGGATGGTGGAGGTGACGTCAGCCAGGTGGCTGATGAGCACGGCCGGCGCCGAGCTGGCCACCGATGGCATGCCGTGGTGCTCGGCCACCCAGAGGCGCCGGTAGCCCAGCTGCTCGGCCACCTGGGCCAGGCTGCTGGTGTCGGCCAGCGCATCGGCCGGGGTGAACCCGCGACCCACCGTGGCCAGGTCGAGAACGGAAAGTGGAACCATGACCGGTTCAACGCCGGGTGGCGCTCCGGCCTTCCCGGAGCTGTGGCCCCGGGCCTACGCCCGGACCGGAGTCAGGACGGTGACGTCAACTCCTCCAGGCGCCCAAGGGTCTTGTCCATGCTGGACTTGGTGGACTCGGCCACCTTGCCCATCTTGAGGAAGGCCCGCTGGTGGTCCTCGCTGATGTCCCAGCTCTCGGTGACCCGCGTGCCCCCGGTGACCGGCTCGAATTCGTAACGCCAGATCCGCCCGCCGATGAAGCCACCCAGGAAGCCGGGAAGCCGGGTCTGCCAGGCGATCTTCCGGTTCTCCTCGAATTCGATGACCGTGTTGGCCATCGAATAGCCGATGCCCATGTGCATGGACATGCCGAAGGTGTCCCCCAGCCCCAGGCGCCCGCCCTCGGACTTGACCTTCTTGACGGTGCCCGATCCGTCGATGTCGGGGTGGCGGGCCGGGTCGGCCACCAGATCGAAAATGACTTCAGCCGGAGCGGGGATCACCCGCTCGGTGGAGACAACGTAGCCATCCATGATTCCTCCCCGTCTCGCCGACGATGGTGGCGATGCGGGGATCCTACGCCCATGCCGGCGACAGCCGCCGGGCCGGGTCGGCCCTACCGGGCCTGGTTCGTGACCGCGGTAGCGGATCAAGAGCGCGTTGGATCGTGAACGGGGTCCGGTAGTGGCATCATCGGCGCCATGGCCGCCCGCTCCCTCGACGACGCCACCAGGTCGCTGGCCTCGTCGGACCGGGTGCTGGCATCACTGGTCGAGCAGCACGGCCCTCCACCCCGGAGACGTCCGGCCCCGGCGTCGCAACGCTTCGCGGCACTGGCTCAGATCATCGTCTTCCAGCAGTTGGCCGGCCGGGCGGCCGCCACCATCCACGGCCGCTTCCAGCTGGCCCTGGGGGGAACGGTGACTCCCGAGTCCGTGTTGGCAGCGTCTCCCGAGCTCCTGGCCTCCGCCGGGCTGAGCCGGGCCAAGGCCGCCTCCATCCGGGACCTGGCCGACAAGGTGGTGGCCGGAGAGGTTTCGCTGGAGCGGATCGGCCGGCTCTCCGATGACGCCGTGGTGGAACACCTGACCCGGGTCCGCGGCATCGGGCCGTGGACGGCCCACATGTTCCTGCTCGACACCCTGGGTCGGCTCGACGTCTGGCCCGTGGGGGACTACGGGGTGCGGGCCGGCTACGCCGCCGCCTGGGGCTTGGACGAGATCCCCGGCCCGAAGGAGCTCCTGATCCTGGGCCAGCGCTTCAGCCCCTACCGGAGTCTGGTGGCCTGGTACTGCTGGAGGGTGGTCGACGACCGGACCGCCGCCCCCTGACCCCGGGGGTCACTCGGCGTTGCGCCAGCCCCGCTCGAACGGCAGCCGCCAGGCGTTGGGCTCGATGAGGTCACGGATGCTCGACGGCCCCCAGGACCCCGGGGCGTAGCCCTCGACCGGCGGGGGATCCTCGAGCAGCGGAGTCGACAGGTCCCACAGCCGTTCGATGTCCTCGGCCGCGGTGAACAGGGTGTGGTCTCCGCTCATGGCGTCGTGGATGAGCCGCTCGTACGCCTCGAGCACGTCGACCTCGTGGCCCGTCTCGTGCAGGGCGAACTGCAGGCTCAGCTTGTCCAGCTGCATCCCGGGACCGGGGCGCTTCCCGTAGAACGAGAGCGACAGCTTGGACGAGTCGGCCAGGTCGAAGGTCAGGTGGTCGGGCCCGTGGGCCCCGATGCCCGAGCCGGAAGGGAACATGCTCTTGGGGGGCTCCCGGAAGGCGATGGAGATGATCCTGGCCCCCTGGGCCATGTTCTTGCCGGTCCGGAGGTAGAACGGGACCCCGGCCCACCGCCAGTTGTCGATCTCGCATTTGAGGGCGATGAACGTCTCGGTCTGGGAGTCCTCGGCCACCCCGGGTATGGAGCGGTAACCGTCGTACTGACCCCGAACGACATTGGCCGGGTCGATGGGGAGCATCGACCGGAACACCTTGTTCTTCTCCTCGCTGATCGACCGGGGCTCGAGGGAGGTCGGGGGCTCCATGGCCATGAAGGCCAGGACCTGGAACAGGTGGGTTACCACCATGTCGCGGAAGGCCCCGGTGGACTCGTAGAAGGCCGCCCGGGAGTCGACGGACAGGGTCTCGGGTACGTCGATCTGCACATGGTCGATGTGGCCCCGGTTCCAGATGGGCTCGAAGAGGCCGTTGGCGAACCGGAAGGCCAGGATGTTCTGGGCCGCCTCCTTCCCCAAGAAGTGGTCGATACGGTAGACCTGATCGGGGGAGAAGGTGTCATGGACGGTGTCGTTGAGGGCCTTGGCCGTCGACAGGTCCGTCCCGAACGGCTTCTCCATGATGATCCGGGACCGCTCGACCAGGCCGGCCCGGTCCAGGCTCTGGACCACGGCCCCGGCCGCCGAAGGGGGGATGCTCAGGTAGTGGAGCCGCCGGCTCTCCCCGTCCAGCCTCCGCTCGGCACCGGCCACCGCCCCGGCCAGCCCCGCCGGGCCGTCGGCCTGCGGGGCGAAGTGAAGCCGGGACCGGAACTCCTCCCAGTGCGACTCGACGATCTCCCGCCGGGCGAACTCCTGACAGGCCGTCAAGGCGAACTGGTGGAACTGGGCTTCGTCGAGATCCTCCAGCGACGTGCCGACCACCTGGTAATCCGGCAACAGCCCCGCATGGGAGAGTCGCAGGAGGCCGGGGAGGAGCTTTCGCCGGGCCAGGTCGCCGGTGGCCCCGAACAGCACGATCACGTGGGGCGGGAGCTCCGCCGGCTGCGGGGGCGGGCGCAGCTCCGGATCGTCGATGGTGATGATGTCGGTGACCGCGCTCACCGGTCACCCGCCGGGGGGTGCTGTCCACTCCACATGCGTGGAGACTAACGGGAGCGTGTTTCCGGCCAGTGTCGTGCGTGAAAGAAGCGTGTGAACGGAACCGCCATCAGGCCAGGTGGGACGTGATCATCTCGGACACTTCGTGGACGGTGGGCGAGTCCATGACCCCGGGCTCCCGCACCCGCCCGGCCATCAGCCGGGGCCAGCCGACCCACACGTCCCGGATCTCGAGGGGTGAGGCAAATCCCCACTCCGCCCTGGTCAGGCACAGCAGGGCACTCACCGGTACTTCGGATCCCCAGGGCGTCGAGCTCAAGGCCTCCCGCACGATCTGGACCTGAGCCGAGAGATCATCGACCGAGGAGCTGCAGTTCCTGCGGCCCACGTGGAGCTCCAAGGGCCCGAGGTCCCTGATCGGACCTTGGCGCTTGACGTGCACCAGCCCCCGGTAGCCCTTGGTGTCGATGACGAAGACCCCCGCGGTGGAGATGGCGATGCACTTGATGCAGGACCTGGATCCGGGGATCCGCCGGTCGTTGAGCACGATCACCCCTTCATGCCCGATGAGCTGGAGGCGGGCTCGGGCCCGCCGGTCGCCGTCGGCCCGCTTCACCCACCGGCGCGAGGGTGTCGGTGCCACCGACTGCCCGGCCGCGGCCGCGCCACCGACGACTGCCACGCCGTTTCCGCCCTCCGGAACCTGGTCGATGACCGCGGCCTCATCGGGTCCCTGATCGGCCGGTCCCCGGGGGGCCGAGTCATGGGTCGTGGTGTCGGACCCGCCAGCCGGTTCCACCGGTGAGTCCGGCGACGGGGCCAGGTCCGGGGTGTCCGCCATGGCCGACACTGTAGAAGAAAGCGCCCATGAGGTGGGAGTTGATCGGTCAGTCACCCTGACGGCACCTTCGCCGCCCCTGTTCCATTCGTCGGCCGGCGGCGCGAAGATAGGGTCTGTGGTCGGAGCTACGGCCGCAAGAGGACCCGTTCTGCCAAGGCCCTCGGAAGGAGCTCTCACATGCTGGTCTCGGATCTGCTCGAAGGTAAGGGAACCGCTGTCGCCACCATCACCAGTGACGCCACCGTCGGATCGGCGGTGGCCGATCTGGCCCGTCACCGGGTCGGGGCCCTGGTGGTCTCGCCCGATGGACGTCACATCGAGGGGATCGTGTCGGAACGGGACATCGTTCGGCACCTCAGCGAGCTCCAGACCGACGTGCTCGACCAACCGGTCTCCTCGCTGATGTCGCGGGATGTGCGGGTGTGCTCGGCCTCCGACGACGTCGAGTCCATCATGAACCTCATGACCGAGCAGCGCATCCGACACGTCCCGGTGGTAGAGGACGGTGTGCTGGTCGGCATCGTCAGTATCGGCGACGTGGTGAAGAGCCGGATCGGCGAACTGGAGAAGGACCGCGACGAGCTGATGGAGTACATCACCGCCCGCTAGGGGTCTACGGCCGGCGGAGATCCGGGGCGGGCGGCACCGGCCTCACACCCACCCCGTAGCATGCCCGCATGGGAGCACCGCCATCGTCCGAGGCGTCGACCGGCGCCTCACCCGGCGACGAGGCGGTCGGAGTGGTGATCGTGGATCACGGCTCCCGGCGGGAGGAAGCCAATCATCGGCACGAGACCTTCGTCCGCCAGTGGCCGGGGGAACGTCGCTATCACGTCGTCGAGCCGGCTCACATGGAGCTGGCCGAGCCGTCCATCGCCACGGCCTTCGACAGGTGCGTTGCCGCCGGTGCCACCGCCGTGGTCATTGCGCCGTACTTCCTCTGGCCCGGTGACCACTGGGACCGGGACATTCCCGCTCTGGCGGCCGAGGCTGCCGAGCGTCACCCGGGGGTCCGTCACCTGGTGGCCGCCCCCCTGGGGCCACACCCGCTACTCGGTGACATCGTGGGCCAACGGGTGGCCCACTGCCTCGACCATGCCCGGGGCCGGGCGCCCGAGTGCGAGCTCTGCGCCGGCACCGGTCGTTGCCGGCTTCACTGACCGGCTCCTCCGACCCCGACTCTTGCCGTCGGAGGTCAGCCCAACGGGCTCAGCTGCAGCGGTCCCCGAGCCACGGCTGTTCGCCGTCGAGGGAGTAGAGGACGACGGCCAGGGTGTCCTGGTCGGCCTTGGAGGCCAGGTTGGGTGGCACGCCGATCAGACCGGGGAGACCGGCGGCCTGGGCCGCCGTGTTCCAGGTGGGCTGGCTGAACTGGAAGGCGCCCATGTACAGCCCGTTGGGCGAGACCGCTCCGTAGTTGCCCCCGGACTCCGCCTGCACCACGCACTGCAGGAACGGGGGCAGGGCGGGATCGGTGGTGGCGCCTGCGCCCCCACCCCCGCCGGTGGTCACCGGAGCGGGCGCCGTGGTGGCCTGCGAACCAGCCGAGGTGGCCGGAGCCGAGGATGCCGCAGCCCGCTGGGCCGCCGCCACCGCTGCGGCGGCTGCCGCGGCCCTGGAGGCGGCCTGCTGAGCCACCACCACGGCCAGCTGCCCGGTGACCCGGGCCTGGGAGGCCTCCAACTGCTGCTGGGTGGCGTCGGCCTGGTTCAGGGCGCTGGCGGCACCGGCCTGATCGGAGAGGTCCTGGGCCTGCCGGTGCTGAAGAGCGGCCTTGGCCGACTGGAGCGTGCCCTGTGCTGTACGGAGCTGGTCCACGGCCTCGGTGATGTTTCCTGCGGCGATACCCGAGTACTCACTGGCCGCTTGCACCGTCTCCTCGTTGCCGGAAAACAGCGAGCCGTCGGACCCGCCCGACCCCGTTCCGTAGTCCATGTAGGCGTCGACCGCCTGCTGACGGACGGCTCCGGTCTTACCGACGATCTCCCGCTGGTCGTGGCGGACCTGCTGGCCCAGTTGGGCGATGGCCCGGGCATCGGCGGCAACCCTGGCCGTGGCCACCGAGTACTGCTGTTGATAGGCGCCGACCTGCAATTGCTCCTCGATCAGCTGGTGGGAGAGGGTCGTGGCCTCGGCCTGCAAGTTGGTGACCTGATCAGCCGCCGCGGGTCGCGGAACGAGGATCACCGTGAAGGAGATCGAAGCGACGAGAGCCGAGAGCAACACCACCGCCGAGACCAGCCGGCCGTGCGCTCGTGCGTTTAACTCCGCCATCGGTGAAGACCGGGCGCGAAACACAATGGGATGAAAACCTAGTCGTTCACAGCCAGTTCTAACAAACCGAACGCCCGGCGGAAGCCCCGATAGTGGCTCTGATCAGGTAAAATAGGTTGAAGGTCGCCGCCCGACCCGGACGGTCGTCCTCCGCACCTGGCCGACCTAGCCTGGGCAGCGGCTACGTCCGATCGGTGGGTACGCGGAGGTCACCTGTGCAACGCAGCAATGGCCACCCGACAGCGGCCACCCGGTGAGATTCCTCCACGCCATCGGTCACGCCCTGCTGGTCAGCGGCTCGATGACCTGGCAGATCCTGTGGGCCCTGGTCTTCGGGTTCGTGCTGTCGGCGGTGGTCCAGGCGGTGATCCGCCGGAGCACCATCATCCGGCGCCTGGGGGACGACCGGCCCCGGACCCTGGCCCTGGCGACCGGGTTCGGGGCGGCCTCGTCCTCGTGCTCCTACGCCGCGGTGGCCCTGGCCCGGGCGTTGTTCCGGCAGGGAGCCAGCTTCACGTCGGCCATGGTCTTCGAGATCGCCTCGACCAACCTGGTGGTGGAGCTGGGGGTGATTCTGGCGGTGCTCATCGGATGGCAGTTCACCCTGGCGGAGTTCGTGGGCGGGCCGATCATGATCGTGCTCATCGCCGTGGTGTTCCGGCTCTTCCTCCGTCAGCGGTTGATCGATGCGGCCAGGGCCCAGAGCCAGTTGGGCCTGGCCGGCTCGATGGAGGGGCACGCCGCCATGGACATGACCATCCACGAGGAGGGCAGCCTCTGGCACCGGCTCCGGTCAGACCAGGCTCTCACCTCGATATCCCACATCTTCATCATGGAGTGGGCCGCGGTCATCCGGGACATCGTCATCGGCCTGTTGATTGCCGGAGCGGTGGCGGCCTGGGTGCCGGATGCCTTCTGGGGTCATTTCTTCGCCGTCGGCCACCCGGTCCTCTCCAAGGTCTGGGGCCCGATCATCGGCCCCGTGGTCAGCATGATGAGCTTCGTCTGCTCTGTCGGCAACGTGCCGTTGGCCGGGGTGCTGTGGAACGCCGGGATCAGCTTTGGCGGGGTGGTCAGCTTCATCTTCGCCGACCTGATCATCCTGCCCATCCTGTTCATCTACAAGAAGTACTACGGCACCCGCATGATGCTGTTCGTCCTGGCCAGCTTCTACGCCACCATGGTGGCGGCCGGCTACATCGTCGAGCTGCTGTTCACCCTGCTGGGTCTGGTGCCGACCGTACGGGATGCCAAGGTGGGCCAGACCACCATCCAGTGGGACTACACCACGGTGCTGAACATCGTGGCCATCCTGGTGGCGGTGTACCTGGGCTACCGGTTCATCCGCACCGGGGGCATGCCCATGCTGAAGATGATGGGTGGATCACCGGACGGTGACCACGACCACGACCGCGGCAGCCACGACCACAGCAGCCACCATCACGTCGATCACGATCACGACACCCCGGCCCGCCGAGTGAGCCGTGGCATATCCCCGACTGCGCTGACCGGGGTCCATTAGCGTCGAGCGGAGTGGCCCCCCAAACCCAGTTCGATCGGCGTCACTTCCTCCGCCGGGGCGGTTCGGTGGTGGCGGCAGTGGGGACGGCGGCACTGCTCGCCCCCCTGGCCGGCTGTTCGGACACCAACTCGGGCTCGGCCCATCCGAGCGACACCACCAATCCCACCAGCACCACCCGCACCACGGTGGCCGGTCCACCGGACTGGTCGGTGCTGGCGTCCACGTTGAGCGGTCCGTTGGTAGTGCCCACCAGTCCGTCGTACGCCACCGATCGCCTGCTCTACAACGAGCGGTTCGACGCCGGTGCGCCCGCGGCCATCGCCTTGTGCCGGTCGGCCTCGGACGTCCAGCGTTGCGTGGCCTTCGCCCGCCAGCACCATGTGCCGATAGCGGCGCGGTCCGGCGGTCACAGCTATGGCGGTTACTCGTCGTGCCCGGGCCTGGTCATCGACGTGACCTCCATGGCCGGGGTCAGCCTGGGACAGCCAGGCTCGGCGGTGGTTGGCGCCGGCGCCCGGTTGATCGACATCTACAGCACCCTCGGATCGTCCGGCGTTCTACTCCCGGGGGGCTCGTGCCCCACCGTGGGGATCGCCGGACTGGCCCTCGGCGGGGGGATCGGGGTCTTCGGGCGCAAGTTCGGGCTCACCTGCGACAACATGACGAGCCTCCAGGTGGTGACGGCCGACGCCCGCGTCCTCACCGTCGACGCCCAGCACCACGACGATCTGTTGTGGGCCTCCAGGGGAGGGGGCGGCGGAAACTTCGGGGTGGTGACCTCGTTCACCTTCGACGTCCATCCCATTCCGGACATCGCCTTGTTCACGCTGGAGTTCCCCTGGGCCGCCGCCGCCGAGGTCCTCGGGGCCTGGCAGCACTGGATGCCGGGCACGCCACCGGAACTGTGGTCCAACTGCCAACTGCTTTCGTCAGGTTCGGCCGGCGGCGCCCAGCCGACCACGGCCAAGGTCACCGGGGTTCTGGCCGGCACCCCGGCCACGCTGTCCGGCCTCATCGCTCCGCTGGTACGTGCGGTGGGCACCGCACCGACGTACCAGTTCGTCGGACCCGAGTCGTATCTGTCGGCCATGCTCATCGAGGCCGGCTGTGAGAACTCGTCCGTGGCCGCATGCCACCTGCCCTCGCAGAATCCGGCCGGCACCTTGTCGCGTGCGGGCTTCGCAGCCAAGTCGAACTACATCGACGCGGCCATGTCTTCGGCCGGACTGCAGGTGGTGGTGGACGCGGTGAACTCGTTGGACCAGAGCCAACCGGGCTCGGGCGGTGGGCTGGTCTTCGACTCCTACGGGGGCGTCATCAACCAAACCCCCGCAGCCGGCACCGCCTTCGTCCACCGCTCCGCCCTGGCCTGCATCGAGTACAGCGTGAGTTGGGGCCCGGGGGCCACCGAGGCGGTGATGGCCGCGGCCAACGCCTGGCTGCAACAGACCCAAACGCAACTGGCCCCCTATGCGCACGGGGCCTACCAGAACTACATCGATCCCACCCTGGCCGACTGGCAGCAGGAGTACTACGGGTCGAACCTGCCCCGTCTGGTAGAGGTCAAGCGGACCTACGACCCCGACGACATCTTCCACTTCGCCCAGTCCATTCCCACATCGCTGTCCTGAGGAGTATGCGGCCCACGCCCATGGGGAATCAGTCGGAGAAGTGGGTCCTCGGACGGTCCTCCCGGATGCCGTCGACGAACACATCGACCTTTTCGTTGTAGAACGCCACCAGACCGGCGATGGGGAGTAGCTCGCGGGTGGGGAAGTCGTAGCTCCAAGCCAGGTCGGCGTGGCGGTCGTCGTTGACCACCACCGACCAGTAGCCCGACGTGGTTCCCTTGTAGGGGCAGCGGGACACGGTGGGAGAGGGGACGAGGTACTCGAAACGGACCTCGGTCCGGTTGAGGTAGTAGCGGGTGGGCAGGCCGGTCTCGAAGACCATGACCGGTGATGACGACTCGGCCAGGACCACCCCGTCGAGTTCCACCCGCACGGTCCGGGTGGAACGCAGGGCATCGACCCGGGCGTAGGGGTTGCGGGGATGGACGAAGACCTCCTGGTCCTCCTCGAACCACGCATCCAATGCCTCCCACTCGAACCGGACGGTGTCGGCCAGCGCCGGGTTCCGGGCCTCGACGAGCAGCCGGGCCACGACAGCGGCCGGATCACCGTCCGCCCACGAGCAGAGCCGAGCCGTCCCCCGCGAGGACTCCTGCACCTCGTCTCCCACCACCAACAGATCGTGATGCACGTCACGGTGGGGGATGTAGAAGTGCGGGTAGTACGGCCACTCCCAGACATACCGCGCGTCCGTGGTGTCGAGGGCCACCTCATGGCCCCGGATGGCCCGGATGCGGCGGGGCACCGGCTCGACATGGTCAACCGGGGTGATCGGTCGGGGAAAACCGCTCATCGGACCACCGCTGGAGTGTGGCTCTGACGCTCCACCAGGCCACCGCCCATCAGACCAGCCGTCGGTCGGTGGCCCACTTGGCCAGTTCGTGGCGGGTCGAGAGTTGCAGCTTGCGCAGTACCGACGAGACGTGTGACTCGACGGTCTTGGCCGAGATGGTCAGATCGCGGGCCACCTCTTTGTAGGTGTAGCCCCGGGCGATGAGCCGCAGCACCTCTCGCTCACGAGGTGAGAGCTGGTCCAGCTCGGGATCGAGGCTGGGCGGGGTGCCCGCACCGGCGCCGGCGAAGGCATCCAGCACGAAGCCGGCCAGACGGGGTGAGAACACCGCATCGCCCGCTCCCACCCGGTAGACGGCGTGGAGCAGCTCATCTCCCGAGATGGTCTTGGTCACATAGCCGCGAGCGCCACTCCGGATGACGGCGATGACATCCTCGGGAGCGTCCGATACCGACAGGGCCAAGAACTGCACCTCGGGGTGGTGGGGCGTGACACCACGCAGGACGGCCTGACCACCACCACCGGGAAGGTGCACGTCGAGGAGGACCACGTCGGGCACCCGTTCGTTGATGAGCTCGATGGCGGCCTGGACCTCGTCGGCCTCGCCGATGACCTCGACGGCCTCACCCAGTTCGGCCCGCACCCCGGACCGGAACATGGCGTGATCGTCGACCAGGAAGATCCGGGGTCGATGGGTCGAGCTCATCGGACCCGCTCCCGCCGGGGCATCGACAGCTCCACCTCGGCGCCGTCCCCGGGTGCTGAGCGGATGGCCACCGATCCGCCGAAGCGGGCCATGCGGCCCCGGATCGACTGGGCGATGCCCTGGCGGTCGTGGGGAACGGCCTCGGGGTCGAACCCCTGGCCGCGATCGCGTACGAAGACCATGACGCACTCCCGTTCGACTTCGGCGTACAGCGATACCTGGGAGGACCCGGACCATTTGGCCGAGTTGACCGTGGCTTCGCGGGAGGCCTCGAGCAGGGCCCGCAACCCTTCGTCCAGCGGGCAGTCCCCGACCACCACCACCTGGACGGTGACCCCGTGGTCTGCTTCGACCTGCCGCTGGATCATCGCCACCCCCTCGGAGACCGTCGATGCCGCCTGACCGATGGCCCCGGGTGGGCGGCCCTCGAACAGCCAGGAGCGGAGCTCGCGCTCCTGGGCCCGGGCCAGCTGCACCACATGGCGGGGATCGTCGGCCGACCGTTGGATGAGGGCCAGGGTCTGCAACACCGAGTCGTGCACGTGGGCGGCCATCTGGGCCCGCTCCTCGGCCAGGGCCCGGGCCTGACGCTCCGACATCAGGTCACGCAGTAGTGAGAGCCACCACGGGCCGAAGACCACCACGATGGCGGCGATGACCAGCAGCGCACCCCCGACCGGACGGAGGGCCGCCCGGGAGGTGTGGCCGAGGATGAGGACCAAGAGCCCCCCGACCCCGATGACCACCCCGACGCCAATCCGGAGGACCAGTGACCATCGGGGATGATGGTCATCGCCTTGACGGAGCATGGGGAGGAGGTCGTCGTTGATCCACAGCCGCTCGCCCTCGCTGGCGTTGCGGCGGATGAGGATGGCCACGCCCAGGGCCAGAAAGACCGGCCAGGTGAACGTGGTCAGGAAGCCGATGTGCAGTTCGTCCGCCACCAGTTGGACCGCCACCAGGATGGGGATGAGGGCGATCACCAACCGCAGCCCGCGCCGGTCGTTGAGGGACCGGGTGAAGATGGTGGTGGTCTCGCCCTGGAGCGGGATGAGCAGCCAGGCCAAGGCGTAGACCGGGATGCCGATGCCACTGCCCAGGGTCAACAGGACGAAGCCGATCCGGACGATGGTGACATCGACGCCGGTGGCCTTGGAGAGGCCTCCGCACACCCCGGCCAGGACCCTGGTGTCCGGGCTCCGGCGGATAGGACCGCGCAGGCGCCGGTGCAGCGGGCCACCCCGTGGTCCGTGCCGGTGACGCCACCACTCTCCGCCGGACCACGGTCCGGCCCACCGCTCACCCGGGTACCCCTGACGGGGGGCCTCGGCACCGGCGGGGGGCTGCTCCGGGGGTGATGACGGCGGCGCCTTCGCACCGGGTTCGTTGAATTCGGCGATACCCGATGATCGCGCGCCGGGGTGCCGGGGGCCATGGGGGATGTCCCTGACTCCTCGGGGTCGGGGTCAGGGTCCGACCAGGGTCATGCCGGATTTCCCCGGGTGGACCGGATCGTCAAGCTGGCTCCATGGACACCACAGCCCCCGACAACGACAACTCCGGGCCCGCCACCGGCACGGCCGGCACCGGCTCCCCTCACGCCACCACCCTGGCCGGCGACCGGCTGCACCGACCCCGGGCCCACCGGATGGTGGCCGGGGTGGCCGCAGGCATGGCCGAGTACTTCGACATCGATCCCATGCTGGTCAGGATGGGATTCGTGGTCCTGACCCTGCTGGGGGGCCTGGCCCTCCCGCTGTACCTGGCCGGGTGGCTCCTGATCCCCGAGGAGGGCGCCGACTACTCGGTGGCCGAGGAGCTCCTGGCCCGGGAGCGGGCTCGCTGACCCTCGCTGATCGCCAGCGTCACCGGCCACTCCCGACCCTCGTCGACCCCGTCTGAACCCGACCCAATCCGAATGAACCCGAGAGGACCTGCCATGCGCTACCGATGGGACCCCGTCTACCCGAACCCCGGGCGCCGCACGCCGGCCGATGCCGACCTCCGGGCCTCCGACGCCGAGCGGAACGAGGTGGCCGATCGGCTGTCCCGCCACTTCGCCGAAGGCCGGCTCGACCAGGTGGAGTTCAAGGCCCGGCTGGACCGGGCCATCGGGGCCACCACCCGGGGCGATCTCCACGGGTTGTTCGACGACCTACCGCCCTTGGCGGACGAACCTGCCCCGCCCCGGTCGCGCCGTAGGCGGTTGGTGCCCTTCGTGTTCATCGTGATCCTGGCCGTCATGGCCGCCGGTGCCACCATCTCCACCGTCCACGTGCCGTGGGTGCTGTTGGTGCTGCTGGCGGTGTTCTTCTGGTACCGGGGCGGTTGGCACGGTCACCACCATCACCTCCACCACGATGCCGACCGGTAGCATCGACGGGGCTGCCCCGGTGAGGCGACACCTGGAGGTGCAGCCCCCGATCAGCCTCCGCGGAAAGCGACGGAACTCCATGACCTCGACGGAACCGCAATCCACTGTCACCGCAGAGACCCCGGCGGCCCGGGCCCTGGACCTGGTGAAGACGTACGGCAGTGAGGACGCGGTGGTGCGGGCCCTCGACGGGATCACCATCGACTTCGAGCGCGGGCAGTTCACCGCGGTCATGGGCCCGTCAGGCTCGGGTAAGTCGACCCTCATGCACTGCATGGCCGGATTGGACACCCCGACCTCGGGGCGGACCTTCGTCGGCGACCAGGAGATCGGGCTGTTGGACGACGCCGGCCTCACCCAGATGCGGCGTGACCGGATCGGGTTCGTCTTCCAGTCGTTCAACCTGGTTCCCACCCTGACCGCGGCCGAGAACATCACCCTGCCGGCCAACCTGGCCGGGCACCAAGTCGACCAGGCCTGGTTCGACTACCTGGTCGACCAGCTGGGCATCGGCGACCGCCTGTCCCACCGACCCAACGAGATGTCGGGCGGACAACAGCAGCGGGCCGCCTGTGCCCGGGCCCTCATCGGTCGACCGGACCTGGTCTTCGCCGACGAGCCCACCGGCAACCTCGACTCCAACTCGTCGACCGAGATGCTCACGTTCCTGCGGAACTCGGTCACCGAGTTCAACCAGTCCATCGTCATGGTCACCCATGACCCGCGGGGTGCGGCCTTCGCCGACCGGGTGGTGTTCCTGGCCGACGGCCAAGTGGTGGGGGAGCTGGCCTCTCCCACCGCGGACCTGGTTCTCGAGCGGATGAAGCAGCTGGGCAACTGACATGTGGAAAGTGACGGTCAAGGGCCTGTTGGCCCACAAGTTGCGCCTGGCCCTCACGGCGCTGGCCATCGTGCTCGGGGTGACCTTCATCTCGGGGACCCTGGTCCTCACCGACACCCTCCACTCCACCTTCACCACGTTGTTCGGCCACGTCTACCAGAACGTGGACTTCGAGGTCCGGGGCCAGGCGGTCTTCTCCAGCGACTCGTCGGGTAGCGCCGTCCGCAATCCGATCCCCCAGTCCATCGTGACCACGGTCCGGGAGATCCCCGGTGTGGCCGTGGCCGACGGCACCGTCACCGGGACGGCCCAGTTCGTGGCACCCGACGGTAAGGCCATCACCACCGGCGGCGCGCCGACCATCGGCTTCTCCTACACCCCCAACGCCCAGCTGTCGGCGCTCCGGGTGGTCAGCGGCCATGCACCAACGACTTCCACCCAGGTGGCCATGGACGCCGGCACCGCCTCCAAGTACCACTTCCGGGTCGGTGACCGTGTGCGGGTCCTCCTGGCCGGACCGCCCGAGACCTTCACCATCTCCGGCATCGTGAAGTTCGGTACGGCCGACAACATTGCCGGCGCCACCCTGGCGGCCTTCGACCTGCCCACCGCTCAGAGGTTGTTCGGCGAGGTCGGAAAGTACGACGCCATCAACATTCTGGCCAAGCCCGGGGTCGACAAGTCGGCGCTGCAACAGGCCATCGCCAAGAGCCTGCCCCGCGGGGTCGAAGTGGTGACCGGTCAGGCGGTGGCCAACGAACAGACCAACTCCATCAACCAGGCCCTGGGGTTCTTCTCGACCGCTCTGCTGGTCTTTGCTTTCATCTCGCTGTTCGTGGGGGGGTTCACCATCTTCAACACCTTCTCGATCACCGTGGGGCAACGGACCCGCGAGCTGGCGCTGTTGCGGATCGTGGGCGCCAGCCGGCGACAGGTGTTCCGCTCGGTGCTACTCGAAGCCGGCCTGCTCGGGCTGGTCGCCTCGCTGGTGGGCCTGGGCCTCGGGGTGCTGGCGGCGGTGGGTCTCGAGGAGCTGCTCAAGGGATTCGGCATCACCCTCCCGACCGGACCGCTGGTCTTCGAGTCCCGGACCGTCATCGTGGCCCTCGTGGTGGGGGTCGGGGTCACCGTGGTCTCAGCCATCAGCCCGGCCCGACGGGCCGTACGGATTCCTCCGGTGGCCGCTCTGGTGGACATCCAAGGGGATCAAGCGGAGTCGTCGCGGCGGCGCATCGTCATCGGCACCGTGCTGGCCGTCCTCGGAGTCGTGGCCCTGGTGGCAGGGTTGAAGCAGCCCGCCATCCAGTTGGTGGGGTTGGGGGCCGTGGCCATCTTCATCGGCATCGGGATGTTGGCCCCGGTGGTGGCCCGGCCGATGGCCAGCGCCCTGGGACGACCGTTGGCGGCGTTGCTGGGCATCTCCGGCAAGTTGGGCCGTGAGAACTCCATGCGCAGCCCCCGACGGACCGCCCAGACCGCCTCGGCCCTGATGGTGGGCCTGGCCCTGGTCTCCACCATCGCCGTGTTCGGAGCTTCGCTGTCCCGTTCGGCGACCAGCAGCATCGACAACGCCATCAGCGCCGACTACATCGTCAGCACCTCGAACAACGGGGCCGGCGGCTTCTCCAACTCGGTCGGGCCGGTGGCGGCCCGCATTCCGGGGGTCACCTCGGTCTCGTCCGTCTACAACGGCGAGTTCGAATTCCGGAGCTCCCTCTCGAACCTGACCGCGGTCTCCACCAACAATCTGGCCGACACCGTCATCCTCCGCATGGAGGCCGGCTCGGGAGAGTCCGCTCTGGCCCACGGCGAACTGCTCATCGACACCACCACGGCCAACAACAAGCACCTGACGGTGGGATCGGTGGTACCGGTCAAGTTCGCCGAGACCGGGAACTCCACCATGCGGATCGGTGGCATCTTCGATCCCAACTCGCTGATCGGCAGCTTCCTGGTCGGGGACGGCTTCTTCCTCTCCCACTTCAACGACCCGCTGCCGGTGGCTGTCCTGCTGCGGACGGGGTCGACCAACGGAGCCACGGCCGCGGTGATCACCAACCACCTCAAGGCTTACCCCGACCTCAAGATCCAGACGCTGGCCCAGTTCAAGAAAGCGCAACAGAACCAGGTCAACCAACTGCTCGGCCTGGTCTACGCCCTGTTGGCCCTGGCCGTGGTCATCGCCCTGATCGGCATCGTCAACACCTTGATGCTGTCGGTGTTCGAGCGCACCCACGAAATCGGGCTGCTGCGGGCGGTGGGGATGAAGCGTCGCCAGATCCGGGCCATGATCCGGTCCGAGGCGGTGATCCTGTCGGTCTTCGGCGCCCTCATCGGCGTGGTCATCGGGACCGGCTTAGGGACGGCGTTCGCCGCCTCCCTCAAGCAACAGGGCATCACCGACATCGTCGTTCCCATAACCAGCCTGGTGGTGTTCGTACTGCTCTCCGCGGTGCTGGGACTGCTGGCAGCCACGTGGCCCGCCCGGCGGGCGGCCAAGCTCGATGTGCTGGCGGCCATCGCCGCCGACTGATGCCGCGGTAGCGCTTCGGTGGTCAGCGCGTGGGGCCGAGAGCGGGAACCACCTCGGTGCGGGTCGGCACCAACGGGCGCCGTACCGGGGCCGCGGTGCGGGCGGGACGGGCAGCTCGGGCCCACTCCTCGGCCAGGAGCCGGTAGGAGCGGACCCGGTCCTCGTGACGGTGGGTGATGGTGGTGACCATCAGCTCGTCGGCGTCGGTGGCCTCGCGCAGCCATTCGAGCTGGGCGACGACGGAGGCCGCCGATCCCACAAACTGGGTGTCGGTCCGGTCCCGTACCAACGCCCGCTCCTCCTCGGTCCACCGGTGCCGGCGGGCTTCGACCGGGGACGGGAACGGGATGGCTCCTTCACCGCTACGGATGCTGTGGACCCACAGCCCGAATCCCTCCGCCAGCTCATTGGCGGCGGCGTCGTCCGGTCCCACCACCACGTCGGCCGAGGTGACCACATAGGGGCGGTCGAGGTATGCCGAAGGGACAAAGGCCTCCCGATAGGCGCTGACGGCCTCGAGAACGGTCGACGGGCTCACGTGGTAGTTGGCCGCGAAGCGCAGGCCCAGACGGCCGGCCAGAGCAGCGCTCTCGCCGGCACTGCTCCCGAGGATCCACAGATCGACTCCGGCCCCGGAACCGGGGACGGGGTGCGGATCGATCCCGTCAGAGGAGCGGTAGGTGCCCTCCAACAGGCCCAGGACGTCCTCGATCATCTGGGTGTAGGGAGGAGCCTCGGCGCCGGGTTGACGGGTGAGGTCGGCGGTCAGGGCCAGGCGGGGCGAGTTGGCCAATCCTTTGAGGGAAGGGCGCTCGGGGATCAGCAGCCCTTCGGTGGTCCGGTAGGCCCGTCGGCGTCGGGGTCGCACTTCGTCGGGGTCACCGCTTTTGGGCCGGTGGCGTTGGCTCAGGGCTTCGCGCCCGACCGAGCGCCCGATGCCGAGGTCGATCCGCCCCGGGTGCAGCGCATCCAGCAGACCGAACTCCTCGACCACCGACAGGGCCGTCCGGTGGCCACTCTGGACGCCGCCCGATCCGACCCGGATGCGGTTGGTGGCTGCCGCCGCCGCGGCGGCCAGCACCGGTGGCGAGGATCCCGCCACCCCCGGGTTGAGGTGGTGCTCGGCGAACCAGTAACGGCCATAGCCCAACGTCTCGGCCGTGCGGGCCAGGTCGATCGAGTTGCGCACCGCTGTCGACGCGTCCGAGCCCGAACTGACCGGCACCAGGTCCAGCACCCCCAGCGGCACACGTTTGGTGGTCATTGGCCTTTCACTCCGTTCGTGACCGCCCGTTGGTGCACCGGAGCCGGCGGGAGACCGAGATGGTCCCGCAGCGTCGGCCCCTCGTACTCGGACCGGAACCGTCCCCACTCCTGGAGGATGGGTACGACCTGATCGGCGAACTCGTCCAGTCCGCCCGGGGTGATGTGTGGAACCAGAATGAAGCCGTCGGCGGCCCGCTCCCGGACCGCGGTATCGATCTGGGTGGCCACTTGGACCGGGGTGCCGGTGAACGAGGGTCGGGCGGTCACCTCGATGATGAGCTCACGCATGGACAACTCCTTGGACTCGGCCAGGGCCCTCCACTCCTGCCGCGGTCTTCAACCGGTCGGGGAACATCTCCGCCCGGCCCTTGACCACGGACTGCTCGGACAGATCGGGGTCGATGGTGGGAAGGGGTCCGTCCGGATCGTACTCCGAGAGGTCGCGGTTCCACACCTGCTCCACGAAGAAGATGGCCGTGGCCCCGCTCACCTGCTGGCTGCGGATGACCGCGGCGCGCTCGATGGCATCGGCCTCGCTGTCACCGATCACAAAGGTGGCCGCCGGCAGGATCTTGAGATCGCCCTCGGCCCGCCCGTAGCGGGCCAGGCGCCCCTTCACGTCCTGGTAGAACCGCTGGCCGGCCTCGATGGTCCCGTGGCGGGAGAAGATGCAGTCCGAGGCGGCGGCGGCGAACTCGCGGCCGGCGTCGGAGTCACCGGCCTGGAAGACCACCGGCTGGCCCTGGGGGGAGCGGGGCACCCCGAAGACCCCTTCGATGTCGAAGTGGGTCCCATGGTGGGCGAACCGGCCCTGGTCCGGGTCGGTGAGGAAGGTGCCCTGCCCGGGGTCGGCCACCACCGCCCCGTCGTCCCACGAGTCCCAGAGCTCCCGGGCCGTCTGGAGGAATTCGCTGGCCCGGTCGTAGCGCTCCTCGCGGGGCAGGAACCCGCCGCGCCGGAAGTTCTCGCCGGTGAAGGCGTCCCACGAGGTGACGACGTTCCACGCCGCCCGCCCGGCGCTCAGGTGATCGAGCGAAGCGAACTGCCGGGCCACTTCGAAGGGCTCGTTGAAGGTCGAGTTGATGGTGCCGGACAGACCGATCCGGTCGGTGACCGCGGCCAGGGCCGCCAGCACGGTGAAGGTGTCCGGGCGACCGACCACGTCCAGCTCGTGGATCCGGCCCCGGGCCTCGCGTAGGCGCAGTCCCTCGGCCAGAAAGAAGAAGTCGAACTTGGCCCGTTCCGCGGTCTGGGCCAGATGGACGAAGGAGGAGAACTCGATCTGACTGCCGGCCCGAGGGTCGCTCCACACCGTGGTGTTGTTGACACCCGGGAAAGTGCACCGCCAGATGTATCGGCGGCGGCTGGTCACGCACCCCGGTCCGGTCAGGCATGGACGTACCGGTTGGCCGGCCGGGTCAGCCCGAGGCGCTCCCGCAGAGTGGCGCCGTCGGGGTGTGGCGGGGAGAGGCCCCGCTCCCGGGCCAGCGGAGCCACCTGCCGGGTGATCGCTTCGAGGTCCATGGGAAGGGCGCCGGGTCGCAGTCGGAACCCGTCCAGGCCGGCGGTCTGCCACTCGGCCAGCAGGTCGACCAGCTCGGCGGGGGTTCCGACGAACACGTGGGCGTCGGACCGGTAGCTCCGGCCGTCCGACTCGTCGAGAGCGTCCTTGCGCTCCTGGGCCTTCGGGCCGTCGGCATCGAGAAAGCACCACCAGATCGGCGAAGACCTGGAGCGCCGGTCCGACCCGGCCCACCGACTCCTCTTCGGAACGGATCCCCGCCACGATGGACCGGGCCCCGGCCACTCCGTCCGGAGTGGTGAAGACCACGTCGGCTTCTCGGGCCGCCAGTCGGAAAGCCACCGGCACATGGGCCAGCACGAACACCGGGGGCTGGCCCTGGAGGGGTCGCGGCGTGATGCCCGGTCCCTTCACCGAGAACCACCGCCCGGTGAAGTCGATGTAGTGCAGGCGGTCCCGGTCGATGAACCGGCCGGTGGCCACGTCGCGGATCTCGGCGTCGTCCTCCCAGCTGTCCCACAGTCGTCGGACCACCTCGACGAAGTCGGCGGCCTCGTCGAAGAGTTCGCCGACATGGGCCGGCAGCTCCGAGTCGGCCCCGCCGCGGACGGCCCCGGCCCCGCGGGGAAGGTCGGGGAGCTGGCGCCGACCGAACTGTCGGGCCTCCAACCCGGTGGCCGAGACCCGGGCCTGGAACCCGCTCCGGCCTGCGCTGACATAGTCCAGGGTGGCGATGGCCTTGGACACGTGGAAGGGCTCGGTGTGGGTGGTGGTGGCCGTGGGCACCAGGCCCAAGGTCCGGGTGGCCGGAGCCATCCGCGCCGCCACCAGCACGGCGTCGAGGCGTCCCCGTACCTGATCGACCCGTTCGTCGGGCACGCCCCGCCGGGCCGATTGGATGGCCAGCGAGTCATCGATGGTCACGAAGTCGATCTCTCCCCGCTCGGCCTCGCGGGCCAGGTCCACCCAGTAGCCCGGCGAGAACAGCTCTGCGCCCCGGGCGGTGGGCAGCCGCCAGGCGGCCGGATGCCACCCGGCCCCGTCCAGAGCCACCGCCAGATTGAGCGTCGACTTCGTCACCATCGGAGACCTCGGTCCTGCAGCAGTGGTGGGCCCGCCAGACCGGAGTGGCCCGAGGGGAGGAAGGGGCTGGGGTGGACCCGGAGGGGGCGGAAACGACGCTTGACCATGGGTGGGAGTTGGTACCTCATAGGGACTTCATTAGCTGTAAAACTGACGGATTTAGTCAACTATTCTCGACAGGCTAACCGAAAATGCTGCCATTTTGTCAACATCAGTCGGCGGATCGGTGGCGGTCGGGGCTTCGGTCGGGGCCCCATCGGGCTCGGGAAGCCCAGCCGGGCCGGTGTGCCCCGGCGGGTTCCGGTCGTGCGGGCTACCTTTTTCAGGCATCCGACCGCGGCCTTGCCATCAGCCGGCACGGTCGTAGCCTGTCGCCGACTCGCCGGTCACCAAGAGGAGGATCGTGGACCTGGGTCTCAACGGAGCGAATGCCGTGGTCACCGGAGGCTCGAAGGGAATGGGCCGGGCCATCGCCGAGCGGCTGGCCGCCGAAGGGGCCCGGGTGGCCGTGGTGGCCCGGGGCCGTGGTGCTCTCGACGACACGGTGGCCGCTCTGCGCGACCTGGGCAGCGCCGGTTCGCTGGCCCTGTCGGTCGACGTCACCGACGGCGCCCAGGTCGATGAGGCCTTCACCGAGTTAGACCGACGATGGGGATCACTCAACGTGCTGGTCAACACCCTCGGACCGGGGGCCGGGCGCTTCGAGGACCTCGACGACCGCCAGTGGGACGCCGCCTTCGACCTCGGGGTGATGGCCGCGGTCCGGTGTGTGCGGGCCGGCCTACCCCTCCTGCGGAAGGCCGAGTGGGCTCGCATCGTCAACGTGTCGGCCCACTCGACCCAGCGCCAGAGCCCGATGATCGTGGCCTATACCGCGGCCAAGTCCGCCCTCACCAGCGTGTCGAAGAACCTGTCCAAGTCGCTGGCTCCCGAGGGGATCCTGGTCAACACGGTCAGCCCGGGGTCCATCGTCACCGCCAGCTTCAGCGAGGGCTTGGCGGACGCCTTCGAGGAGGAGGGACTCGACGCCACCGACCCCTACGACGTCATGACCTGGATCGACCGGAACTTCCACCAGCCGGCCGACCTGGGCCGGGCCGGCCTCCCCGAGGAGGTGGCCTCCATCACCGCCTACCTGGCCTCGCGGACCAACGGGTACGTGACCGGTGCCGACGTCAACGTCGATGGCGGATCGGACTTCGTCTGATCACCGACTGGCGAACTGACAGGCCCGCCCACGCCTACGGCGTGGGGCCGGACGGGCCCGGGTCGATGGCCAGGCGCCACGGCTCGAGGTCGAGCCTGGGGTAGCGGAGGGCCGTCCGGTCCACCAGGTCCTGGTCCCAGATGGGATGCCCCGGGGGCGGGAAGCCGAACAGCTCCAGTTGGCGGGGGGTCAGGCGCTGGGCGAAGGCCAGCCACTCCCGTTGGGTGGATTTGGACTGGGCCTGGTTGTAGGCGATCCACTCCTGGCCGGCCCGTTTGAAGGCCAGCGCCAGCAGGAAGCGGGCCCGATCGGTACCCCCGAAGGGCGCCCCCCGGTGGAACACGTCCGACCGGTAGGCCAGGTACGAGCCGCGTCGTCCGATGGCCCGGTGCTCCGACCGGTACAGGGCCGGGTCATCGGCCGGCATCACCACCGGTGTGGTCTCGGCCACGTGGGCCGAGTCGGGCAGGGACACCACCCGGGTGGCGTTGTCGGACTCCGTCACGTCCGAGAGATACAGGAACCCTTCGAGGTTCCACCACGGCGACCGGTTCACCGGTGGGAGCCACGAGTGGTTGCGGTCGATGTGCATGGGCTGCTCGTAGTTGGTGATACCGGCATAGGCCGCGGTGGCGTGGGACTGATAGAGCCGGATGTCCGGGGTGCCCAGGGCCCGCTCGGCGAAGTCCACCACCGACGGGTGCACGCACAGTCGGTTGAGCGCTCCCGAGCCGGGGAACGGGAACTCCGTCACCCAGATGTGCTGCCGCTTCCGGAACCCCGGACCGTCCACGGGCCAGAAGGCGTCATCACGATCGTCATCCTGGCCACCGGCTGAGCCGGTGCGTTGGCGGACCACGCCCTCGGGGTCGGCCGCGTACTCCTCCAGGGTCGGGAACAGCCGGTGGAGATCCTCACCGGCGGCGTCGATGTCCTCGGACGCCACCAGCCCCTCGAGCAGGACCCATCCCTCCTCCCGCCAGGTGTCGACCTCTGTGTCCGAGGCAAGCCGTGAGGCCACCGGAACGCCCCTCCCTCTCCGCCCGATCCGGGCTGCACCGACGCTGTCCGGGACCACGGTACTGCTACCGGCCGGGTCGCCGGGTGTGGTGTCGCACCACGTCGTTATGGTGACCGGATGTCGTTTCCTGTGCCCACCGAGCTCGGCCGCGGCGTGGTGGTGCCGGTCGGGGAGGACCCGCCGGACCTTTGGTCCGGGTGCCCACGGGTGTCGGTGGGCCCCGCCGACTTGGCTGATCCCACTGCGGTGGTGACGGTGCTCCACGCCGCCTGGCTGGAGCGCGGGCCGGTGGTGGTGGAGTTGGGGGTGGACCCCGACAGCCTGCGGGCGCCCCAACGGCACAGCGGGCCGGTCCACCGGCTCACCCCGGCCTTCGAGTTCGCCCTCGAACGCCTCCACTTTCTGGTCTGGGCCAACAACTACGACGCCCGGGGCCGCGGGACCATCTGGTGGCACGGGCGCAAGGCCGCCCGCCTGGCCGAACGCTCCGGGGTCACCTCGGGTGGCCCGGCCGACATCGTCCTGGCCGACGGGACCCCGCTCTACGTAGACGGTGGCCCCCCGGATCCCCCGGTGCTGGCTTGCGGGACGGGCGTGGTCCACCGCTGGAGCTCGGAATCCGGTCGCCTCGAGGCGGCCCTCCACCATCTTCCGGACGGCGATCTGGCCCCCGACCAGCTCGCCGCGGTGGACCATGGGTCAGGCCCGGCCCGGGTCATCGCCCCGGCCGGCTCGGGCAAGACCCGGGTGTTGACCGAGCGACTGCGTCATCTGATCGCCGACCGCGGTGCCCACCCCGCAACGATCAGCGCCCTGGCCTACAACACCCGGGCGGCCGACGAGATGAGGCAGCGCTGCTCGTCGGTGCTCACCTCGGACGGCCCTCACATCCGGACTCTCAACAGCACCGGGCTGTGGATCTGCACCGAGTTCGGTGGGACCGGCCGGCCCCGGGTTCTCGAGGAGCCCGAGGTGCGGGAGCTGATCCAGGCCACCTTCGACGTCCGCCGACAGGCCAACACCGACACGGTGGCGCCCTATCTGGCCGCCCTGTCCGCCATCCGGCTGGGACTGCGATCCCCAGCCGAGGTCGAAGAGGCCATGCCCGACGCCACCGGCATGGCCGACGGCTTTGACCGCTACCGGGCCACCCTGGCCGAGCGGGGTGCCGTCGACTTCGACGAGCAGATCTACCGGGCCATCGAGATTCTGGTGACCGATCCCGAAGCCCGGTCAGCGGCCCAGGCCCGCTGCCGCCGCCTGCTGGTCGACGAGTTCCAGGACCTCACACCCGCCCACCTGCTCATGATCAGACTGTTGACCGGGCCGGGCTACGACTGCTTCGGGGTCGGCGACGACGACCAGGTCATCTACGGCTACTCCGGGGCCACTCCGGAGTTCCTGATCAACTTTCCCGAGTACTTCCCCGGTGCCGCCCACCACCCGCTCGAGGTCAACTACCGGTGCCCGCCCTCGGTGGTGGGAGCGGCCCGTCACCTGCTCTCCTATAACCACCGACGGCTGGAGAAGACCATCCGCTGGCCGGAGGGCCGTCACGACGAGATCGTCGGGACCGGCCCGCTGGCCGGGGCCGGAGCGGTGGCCGTCCGGACCGCCCGCGGCGACGCCCTGGCCGCTGGGGCCGTGGAGATCATCACCGACTGGCTGGCCATGGGGGCCGGGCCCGAGGACATCGCCGTCCTGGCCCGGGTCAACGCCGCCCTGCTGCCGGTGCAGGTGGCCTGCGTGGAGGCCGGCATCCCCTGCACCACGCCGGTCGGGGTGAAGACCCTTGGCCGTACCGGGCTCCGGACCGCCTTCGCCTACCTCCGGATGGGCTCCGACCCCGACCGCATTCGCCGGGATGACATCCGGGACACCATCCGCAGGCCGTCGCGCGGCATCGCCCCCATGGTGTCGGACATGCTCACCAAGTCCTCCGCTACCTCCATACGGGACATCCGCCGCCTGGCCGGTCGCCTGTCGGGTCGTGACGTGCCGAAGCTGCTGGCCTACGCCGACGACCTCGACCAGGTGGTCAAGGCCGTCGGTCAGTCCACCGCGGTGGCCCTGCGGGTCGTTCGGGAGGGGATCGGTCTCAACGGGACCATGGACGTCCTCGACGGTTCGCGTCGGGAGGCGGACCGGTCGACCCACGCCGATGACCTGGTGGCCCTGGAGGGGTTGGCCGCCCTCCATCCCGAGGCCTCCACCTTTGAGCCGTGGCTCCGCGGGATCCTGTCCCGACCGGCGGCCGAGGGGCCGGCGGTGCTGTTGTCGACGGTGCACCGGATCAAGGGCAAGGAGTGGGACCGGGTGATCGTCTTCGGGGCCTCCGAGGGGCTGTTCCCGCACCGGCTGGCCGAAGATGACGAAGGCGAGCGGCGGGTGTTCCACGTGGCCCTGACCCGGGCTCGGGCCCAGGTCTTCGTACTCGCCGACGCTGAAGCCCCGTCACCGTTCATCGGGGAGCTTGACGGGTCGCGGTCCCATCGTCCCCCTCCGCCTCCGGCGGGAAGATCGGCTACGGGACGGGAAGGTGTTGGAGCAGGAAGGCAACGGACCCGCCGGCCCCCATCCTCTCCGGAGAGCGGCGACGCGGGTGTCGAGCCGACGGCGGCGTCGGCGGCGGCGGAGCGCTCGCTGCGGGAGTGGCGGTCGGCGGTGGCCAAGCGGGAGGCGGTGCCGGCCTACGTGGTCCTGAACGACAAGGAGCTGATCGGCCTGGCCTCGGTGCTGCCGCGCACGCTGGCCGAACTGGCCACCTGCCGGGGCATCGGGCCGTTGCGGCTCGAGCGGTGGGGTGACGAGATCCTGGCGGTGCTCGACGCCGGTGAGGCCTAAGATCACGGCTCACGCCAGGCGCGGCTCGGCCTGACGCACCGGGGGGTGCACCCCTGAGGGGAGCGAGGTGACCAGGGTGTCGATGAGTTACGACGAGGCCTTTGCCAAAGCCATCGGGCCCGGTCAGCTGTTCGAGGTGGTCGAGGAGTCGGTGGGCGGCACCGAGTACCGGCTGTTCAAGAACGCGCCGCCCACCCTGGGCCAGGTCTTCGCCGGGGCCCGGGGCGACCAGAGCACCTTCATGGTCTACGAGAACGAGCGGTGGACCTTCGACGAGACCATGCGCCATGTCGACGCGTTGGCCAGTGCCCTGGTCACCACCTTCGGCGTGGCCAAGGGGGACCGGATCGGCATCTCCATGCGCAACCTGCCCGAGTGGGTGGTGTCGTTCGCCGCCATCCTCTCGATCGGTGCGGTGTCGGTCTCCCTCAACGCCTGGTGGACCGAGGCCGAACTGGACTACGCCATCGGCGACTCCGGCCTCTCGGTGTTGATCACCGACCCCGAGCGACTGGACCGGGCCCACGGTCCGGCCCACTCCAGGGGGGTCCCGATCATCGTGGTGCGGGCCGATGAGATCGAGCCCCAGCCCACCGGGGTCCAGCGGTACGAGGAGGTCATCACCCTGGGCCGGGCCCTGCCGGTGGTGGACGTGGGGCCCGACGACGACGCCACCATCCTCTACACCTCGGGGACCACCGGATTCCCCAAAGGTGCCGTGTCCACCCACCGGGCCGTGACCCAGGCCCTCATGGCCTTCTGGGCCAACGCCACCATCCAGACCACCCGCAAGGGACAGGACCCCCTCGGTGGCAACGGGAATGCACCCTGCTTCATCCTCATCGTGCCGCTGTTCCATGTGACCGGGTGTGTCCCGGTCATGCTGTCCTGCTTCGGCATGAAGTTGAAGCTGGTCATGATGTACCGCTGGGACCCCGAGGCCGCCCTGCGCCTCATCGAAGCCGAGCGGGTGACGGCCTTCGTCGGGGTTCCCACCCAGAGCTGGGACATGCTCGAGAGCCCGGCCTTCTCCCGCTACGACACCTCGTCGTTGGCCACCATCGGCGGGGGCGGCGCCCCGGCTCCGGTCAAGTTGGTCGACCGGGTCGAGAAGGGCTTCACCCGGGGGCGGCCCAACATCGGCTACGGGATGACCGAGACCAACGCCTTCGGCCCGGGCAACCAAGGCGACGACTACGTGAGCCACCCGACTTCGACCGGGCGGGCCCGGACCACCATCATGGACACCGAGATCCGCGACGAGTCGGGCCGGCCGGTCCCGGTCGGGTCCCGGGGTGAGATCTGGATGAAGGGGCCCAACGTCATCCGGGGCTACTGGAACAAGCCCGAGGCGTCGGCCGCCACCATCGTCGACGGGTGGCTGGCCTCGGGCGACCTGGGCCGGATCGACGAGGAGGGGTTCCTCTACATCGAGGACCGGGCCAAGGACATGGTCCTCCGGGCCGGGGAGAACGTCTACTGCGCCGAAGTGGAGAGCGCCATCTACGACCACCCCGACGTGTACGAAGCCGCCGTCTTCGGCGTGCCCAACGAACGCCTGGGCGAAGAGGTGGCCTGCGTCGTTCACCGACAGCCCGGGTCGACGCTGACCGGGGACCAACTGAGGGACTTCCTGGCCACCCGGCTGGCCCCGTTCAAGATCCCCACCCGCATCGCCTTCAGCGAGGAGCGCCTGCCCCGCAACCCATCGGGCAAGATCCTCAAACGGGAGCTGCGCGAGAGCTGCTTCGCCGAGGACCCCTCGCCGCCCGGCGACACGTCGGCCCGGGTCTGACCGGCCGAGCCGCCGGCCGGGGCCTCGTCCTCAACGCCGGCGGAGCCGCTTGTCCTCGAGGGCCGGGTGGTCGGCGAAGTAGTTGTCGGCCCGGTTGAGCTCGGTGCCCGGCGGGACGATCTCGTCGATCCGGTCGAGGATCTCCCCGTCCAGCACCAGGTCCGCACCGGCCAGCAGGTCCTCCAGCTGCTCGGGCGTCCTCGGCCCGATCAGCACCGCGGTGACTGCAGGGTGGGACCGGGCGAAGGCCGTGGCCAGATGGGTCAGCGGGATGCCGGCCTCGGCCGCCAGCCCGGTGAGCCGGGCCACCGCCTCCACCTTGGCCTGGTTTCCGGCCACCTCGAGGTCGAAGGTCCGGGCCCCCAGGCCCGCGGCCCGGTGCCCGGTGGTGGGGTCGGCCCGGCCCGACAGCCATCCGCTGGCCAGGGGCCCGTAGGTCAGCACACCCATCCGGTAGCGCTGGGCCGCCGGGAGCACCGCGGCCTCGATGGTCCGGTTGAGGATGGAGTAACGGGGCTGCTCGGTGCGGAAGCGTCGGTGGCCGTGCCGCTCGGCGCTCCACTGGGCCTCGACCATCAGTTCGGCGGGGAAGGTCGACGAACCGATGGCCCGCACCTTGCCCGACCGGACCAGGTCGCTGAGGGCCGACAGGGTCTCGTCGAGGTCGGTGGTGTAGTCGGGCCGGTGCATCTGGTAGAGGTCGACGTACTCGGTGTCGAGGCGGCGGAGGCTGTCCTCCAGGGCCTGCACGATCCAGCGCCGCGAGCCGCCGGACCGGTTGGGGTCCCGGCCCACCGGCAGGGCGAACTTGGTGGCCAGCACCACGTCCTGGCGCCGTCCCTTGAGGGCCCGGCCCACGATCTCCTCGCACTCACCGAGGGAGTAGACGTCGGCGGTGTCGACCAGGTTGACCCCGGCGTCGAGGGCGGTGTGGATCATGCGCACCGACTCCTCGTGGTCGGGGTTGCCCATGGCCCCGAACATCATGGTGCCGAGGGCGGTACTGCCGATCGAGATACCGGTGCCGCCGAGGATCCTGTGCTCCATGGCCTACTCCTTCTGCCGGCGCTCCGACCCCGGCGCGCACCGGAGCACGCTACCGGTGACCGTCAGCGGCCCGAGTCGGACTCCTCGGCCAAGGAGAGCCAGGCCTCCTCGGCCTGGTCCAACGCCGCCTGGGTGGCGGCCAGCTCGGTTCCCAGCCTGGTCATCTCCACGTGGTCGGAGGCCTCGGTCAGCGAGACGGTGATCTTGTCCCGCTGCCGCTCCAACCGGGCCACCTGCTTTTCGGCGTCCCTCAGCAACCGACCCAGTGGTGCCGACTTCGCTCCGGGGGCCGACCGCTCGCCGTCCTGGCGGTGCTGTCTGTGGTCGCCGGTGCCCCCGGGGCGGCCGCGGTGGCCGCGGTGGCCGCGGCCCGGCCCGCTCCGGACCGGGGGGCGATGTCCCTTCCGGCCTGGGCCGCCCACCTCTCCACGCCGCCGGCCACCTCGGACACCGTGCCATCGCCGGCCACGGCCACCAACCGCTCGGTGGTCCGCTCCAAGAAGGTGCGGTCGTGACTGACCGTGACCAGGGCGCCGGGCCACTGCTCGAGGTACTCCTCGAGGATCCGGAGGGTGTCGAGGTCGAGGTCGTTGGTGGGCTCGTCGAGGAACAGGACGTTGGGCCGCCCGGCGATCACCACCAACAGCTGGAGCCGCCGCCGCTCCCCACCCGAGAGGGTGCCCACCCGGGCCCGGGTCAGCTCGCCGGCGAACCAGAACCGCTTCATCAGCTCCAGGTCGGCCAGCGACCCCGGGGCCCGGTGTGGCCCGGCCACCAGGTTCTCCACCGTGGCGGCCGGGTCCAGTTCCGCTCCGTGTTGGTCGTAGTAGCCGATGACCACTGTGGGTCCCACGGTCACCTCGCCCTCGGTGGGCCGGCGCCGTCCGGCCAGCAGGTCGACCAGGGTCGACTTGCCACTCCCGTTCGACCCCACGATGCCCAGGCGCTCCCTCCGGCCCAGGGTCAGATCCACGTCCACCAGCACCGGCGGGCCGCCCTGGTAGTGGAACCCCACCCCCCGGCACTCGATGACCTTGTCCCCGAGCCGGGGAGTGGTGGCGGCCAGGTCCAGTTGGTCCGTCCGGGCCGGGGCCTCGGGCCGGTCCTCGATGATCCGGGTGGCCGCCTCCACCCGGGCCTGGGGCTTGCGGGACCGGGCCTGGGCCCCCCGCCGGAGCCAGGCCAGCTCCCGCCGGGCCAGGTTCCGACGGCTGGCCTCGGCCGAGGCCGCCTGGGCGGTGCGCTCGGCGGCGGCCTCGAGGTAGGCGGCGTAGCCACCTTCGTGCACGTAGGTGTGGCCGCGGTCGAGCTCCACCATCCGGGTGGTGACCCGGTCCAGGAGATGGCGGTCGTGGGTCACCAGCACCAGGCCGCCCCGGAAGGAGGCCAACCGCTGCTCCAGCCAGGACACCGCCCCCAGGTCCAGATGGTTGGTGGGCTCGTCCAGCACCAGCAGCTCGGCCGGCCGGGCCAGCACCCGGGCCAGCGCCACCCGTTTGGCCTGGCCTCCCGACAGCGTGGCCACGTCATCGCCGGCCGACGCCCCCATGCCCAGGCGCTCGAGGGCGGCCATGGCCTCCCATCCCTCGCCTATGGCCTCGGTCACCGTGCCGGGGGGCAGCTCGGGTCGCTGTTCGAGAAAGCCCACCCGGGTGCCGCGGCCCCGTCGCACCACGCCTTCGTCGGGTTGGTCCACCCCGGCCACTATTCGCAGCAGGGTCGACTTGCCGGTGCCGTTGATGCCGACCACGCCGATGCGGTCGCCGTCGGAGACGGTCAGGGACAGGCCCTCGAAGAGCACCCGGTCCACCCGGCGCACGGCGACGTCCTGGAGATCGACGAGCACGGCCACGGAGGTTCCAGGGTACCGGGCCGGGGCCGCCCCCACCTCCCTGGTCAGGGGAGGAGGAGCCGGGTCAGGCGGCGGGCGGCGATCAGAAGCCCGATGGTGCCCATGGCGGCCAGATAGACGGCGTGGCCCAGCAACGACCACCCGAAGAGTCCGACGTCGAGGCCGCGGAGGAGGGCCACCCCCTGGTAGAGCGGGGTGCAGCGGACGACGGCCTGGAGCCAGCCCGGGTAGACGGTGAGGGGGTAGAAGGTGGCGGAGAACAGGAACAGGGGGATGATGGCCAGCGAGACCATGTCGAAGTCCTGCCAGCTGCGCATGTAGGTGGTGCCGGCCATCCCCACCCCGGCGAAGGCGAAGGTGATGAGGAGCGCCGCCGGGCCAGCACAGGACGGCCCACGGCGAGAGGACGTAGCCGAAGCCGGTCATACGGCCAGAGGAAGGCGCGCCGAGTAGAGCGAGCCGCGCATCAGCGCCCACGACGAGCTCGCCCAGGGCGATGTCCGCCACGCCCGAGCGGGGTGGACAGCATGGCGTCGTAGGTCTTGGCGATCTTGAGCTTGAAGAAGATGTTGAAGGTGGAGTCGAAGATGGCGCCGTTCATGGCCGACGAGGCCAGCAGGCCGGGGGCCACGAACGCGGTGTAGGCATGACCAGTGCCCGCCGACGTGGAGCGGCGCCGACCAGAGTGGTTGAGGCCCGACGCCGATGGACAGCAGATAGAAGAAGGGCTCGAAGAACCCGGAGACCAAGAAGATCCACTGGCGCCGGTAGACGATGATGTTGCGCTCGACGATGCGCCGGGCCCGCCGGCCGCCGATCAGGGCGGTGGGGGTGATCGCAGGGCCAGTGGCGGCCAGCCCGGAGGTGGCGACCGTCGCGGGACCGTCGTGGTCCGGTCCACGTCGGGCGCGGCCGCTCATACGACGAGCCTGTTGGCGAAGGTGCGGCGGGCGACGAGGTAGCCGATGGCGGTGAGGGCGACCAGATAGCCGGCGTCGCCCAGGGCCGAGCCCGACGGCAGGGTCGAGGACCAGTCCCCGGCAGAGCTCACCCCGTGGTAGAGCGGCGTGAGCTCGGCCACCGGCTGGAGCCAGCCCGGCAGCTGGGTGACGGGGAAGAAGGTCCCGGAGAAGAGGAAGAGGGGGATGAGGCCGAAGCGGTAGAGGGCGGAGAAGCCGACGTCGTTGTCCTGGGTGGCGGCGAAGGCGGCGATGGGGGCGGCGAAGGCCATGCCGGTGAGCACGGCGGCCGGCAGGGCCAGGATGGCGAAGGGGGAGTGGACGATCCCGAAGGCGGCCATGATCGCCAGGTAGATGGCGGACACGATGGCACCCGGAGGGCGATCCAGCCCAGGTGGCCGATGAGCACGTCGATCGACCCGCAGCGGGGTGGCCAGCATGGCGAAGTAGGTGCGGATCCATTTGATGGCGCCCATGACCGGGTACATGGCCTCGTTGGCCCCGATCTGCATGGCCGTGGCGGCCAGGAGGCCGGGGGCCAGGAAGTCGATGTAGCTGACACCCCGTCGACGGCGTGGGCGTGGTGGTCGACCAGTGAGCCCAGCCCCACGCCCATGGCCGACCAGGTAGAGGACGGGGTACAAGAAGCTGGTGGTGACCGAGCCCCGCCAGGTCCGTCTTGTACTGGTAGGGCCAGTAGCAGAGCCCGCGCCACCACAGCGGTGTGGCACGACGCGGCGGCTACCGGCGGCTGGCGGACAGCGTTGGTCGATCACCACGGGATCGGATCATTCGACCAGGGTCCGTCCGGTCAGGCGGAGAAAGACGTCCTCCAGGGTCGAGCGGCGCACCAGGGCGCTCTCGGGGCGAAGCCCGCGGCGGTGGACCTCGGCCAGGCTGGCGTCTCCGTCGTCGGTGTAGAGCAGCAGTCGGTCGGGCAGCACCTCGACCCGCTCGGCCAGGCCAGCCAGATCGACGGCGAGCGGTCCTCGTGCTCGCCGGAGCGGAACCGCAGCTCGACGACCTCCCTGGTCGAGTAGCTGCTCGATGAGTTGGCCGGGGATGCCCTCGGCGGCGAAGCGACCGTGGTCCATGACCACCAGCCGGTCGCAGAGCTGCTCGGCCTCGTCCATGTAGTGGGTGGTGATGACCAGGGTCACCCCTTCCTGCTTGAGCCGGTAGAGGCGGTCCCACAGCAGATGCCGGGCCTGGGGGTCGAGGCCGGTGGTGGGCTCGTCGAGGATCAGGAGCTCGGGGTCGGAGATGAGCGAGCGGGCGATGGTCAGTCGCCGCTTCATGCCGCCGGAGAGGGACTCGACCCGGTCGTGGGCCCGTTCGGTGAGTTGGGCGAACTCCAGCAGGCGCTCGGCCCGCTGGCGGATGACCTTGCGGGCCAGATCGAAGTAGCGGCCGTAGATCATCAGGTTGTCGAGGACGGTCAGCTCGAGGTCGAGGGTGTCCTCCTGGGGGACCAGGCCGATGCGGGCCCGGATCCGCGGCCCCGTCGGTGGCCGGGTCCATGCCCGAGCACCCGCAGCGTCCCTCCCGAGGACGGGGACATGCACGAGATCATTCGCATGGTCGAGGTCTTGCCGGCCCCGTTGGGCCCGAGGAACCCGAACGACTCGCCCGCGGTCGATGTCGAATTCGACCCCGTCGACGGCGACGAACTCGCCGAACCGCTTGGTGAGGCCGCGGGCCGACACCAGGGCGTCCGGGTCGGACGGGCAGGGCGGAGCGCCCGGAGTGGAGGGAGGGGAGTACGACAAGGCGATCCACGCTACCGCCCGGGGGCCGGCGGCCGGAGAGCCCGGGGCCGCCACGATCAGCGTTCATCCCCGGGGTTCCGAGGTCAGGACCCCGGGGTCAGGGCCCGGCCACAGCATGGAAGGCCACGGCGGCGGCCGTGGCCACATTGAGCGAGTCCACCCCGTTCGCCATGGTGATGGTGACCACCACATCGGACATGGCCAACGCCCCGTGCGGACAGGCCCGGCCCCTCGGCCCCCAGGAGCAGGGCCACGCCCCGGGGGCCACCCCGACCCGAGACCCGGCGGCGCAACTGGTCGAGACCGATGACCCGAGCCCCACCGGGCACGGCCGGGCGCGGGGTCAGAGCCGCCAGGAGGAAGCCGGCCGCCTTCACTTGGCTCAGCCCCGCCGGCCACGGGGTCAGCCGGGCGAAGGGCAGGTGGAGGAGGTGGCCGACGGAGACCCGGACCGAACGGCGGTAGAGGGGGTCGGCACAGGTCGGGTCGAGCAGGAGGCCGGCCACTCCGAAGGCTGCGGCGTTGCGGAACAGGGACCCGATGTTCTCGTGGTCGTTGAGGCCTTCGAGGATCGCCACCCGGGGCGGCGCTCCCTCCTGGGCCGGCAGCGCGGCGACGTCAGCCAGCAGGTCGCCGGCGTCGGTCGGGGGCGGACGGTCGGCCACCGCCACCACCCCCCGGTGGAGGTCGAAGCCGACGGTGTCGGCCACCACGGCCCGGGAGCCCACCAACACCGGCGCTCCCCGGGCCCGGGTGGCTTCGACCAGGTCACCGGCCGCGGTGACCTGGTGATCATCGACCAGGAGGGAGCGGATGGGGTAGCCCGAGGTGAGGAGCCGGTCGACCGCCAGCCGACCCTCGACCACGAAGACCGATGCCTGGGCGTCCAGCCGGTTGCGGGCGGCCGGGTCCTTGAGGTGGCGGTAGAGGTCGAGTCTGGGGTCGGCCGGGTCGTCGACCGGCACCAGTGGCCCCGGGGTGACGTCGGGAGAGGCCCTGGACAGGTCCGGCACCCCGCCAGCCTCGCGTACTCCGGCCCCCCGTCAGCTCGGGTGACTGGGGACCGGCGTTACCGGCCGCCCCAGGTCGGGGCGGTGTACTCCGCCATGTCCCGGGCCAGTTGGGCCAGTTGCCGGGTCATCTCGGCGGGGTCGTCGTGACCCCACTTGCCGTGTCCAGGGAGCACCCACGAGAAGTGGGCCACGGTGGCCAGCCGGGCCATGGAGTCGGTCAGGGCCGTCCATGAGTACCAGGTGGCCGAGCCGAACACGTCGAGTCCGCCCCGTCCTTCGTTCCACGCCAGTGAATCGCCGGTGAACAGGTGGCCCTGGTCGTCTTCGAAGACCACGCTGCCCCGGGTGTGCCCGGCCACCGGTATGGCCCGCACACCCGGAGCCACCACCGTGATGTCGTCGCCGCGCACGATGTCGGTGGCATAGGGAGCGGCGTCGGCGTCTGCCTCGTGGATCCACACCCGGGCGGCGAACCGTTCGGCGTAGCGGTGGGCGTCGGCCACGTCGTCGCGGTGGCTGAGCAGTACGTGGGACAGACCGCCCAGTTCGGCGAAGCGGTCGACCAGCTTGGCGGTGTACCGGGGCGAATCGACCAGCAGATTCCCTCCGGGGCGGAGCACGAAGTAGCTGTGGGCCCCGAAGGAGGACTGGTCGTTGTAGCCGCACAGGTACACCCCGTCGGTGAGCGCCCAGGGGAACACCCCCGGCGGTGGACGCTGCCGGCTGATGGTGCCGATCGACCGGGTCGGGCAGGCCAGGGCGGCCCGCCACAGGGCGGCTTCATCGTCGGCTCCGGAGGGCTGGCGCACCACCACCGACAGCCCCTGTGGGTCGGCGCCGATCAGCCCGGGGGCGTAGTGGCGCGCCACGTCGCAGGCGATGCAACGGGTGTCGGCGAACCAGTCGCCGGCCACACCGTCAGGGTGGCGCTGGTCCGGGCGGGCCACCCTGACGACTGTACCCGGGTGGCATCGGGGCGGTGCCGGGCCATCGGTACCGCCTGTCGGCCATGGTGGTAGCACCAGGAGTGGACGCCCGGTAGCAACATTCCCATTCCTGTCGCCGGGCCTCATGCTGGGACCATGAGCATCACCCGTCCACGCACCACCCGGCATGATTCGAACCCCGGACCGGGGCCGGCACCAGGCCCGGCCCGGCTCGGCCTCACCTGGTTGGCGCTCGGGATCGGGGCCATCATCCGCCGTAGTGTCGGGGTCATGGTGCCGCTCGTGGGATCCAGCCGGTCCGTCGGCGGAGTGCGGCCGGCCGGGCGGGTCGCATGATGGGCGAAGAGGCCGACGATGGCGACGTGCGTATGCGCCTGGGGGGCCGGGACGTGGCCCTGACCGTGACCCATGAGCAGGTGGCCATGGCCAAGGAGATCGTGCCGGCGCATCCTGGTCGAGCCCTTCACCAGGCGCCCCTGGACCGAGTTGGCGTTCTACCTGCTGTCAGGTGGGCTGGCCGGGCTCGGGCTGATGTTCGTGGGCCTGACCATGGTGGCCGGTGTGGCCCTGGCCATCACCTTCTTCGGGGTGGCGGTGCTGGCGCTCTCGGTCCGCAGCGCCCGTGGGTTGGGCGGCTGGACCCGGTCCTTGGCCGGGTCCATGCTCGGTGAGCACATCGACGAACCCGAACCGTTCGTGGGCAAGTCGGGATTCCTGGGCTGGTTGCAGTCGTCCCTGCGCGACCGGGTCGGGTGGCGCGCTCGTGGGCTACCTGGCCCTCAAAGTCCCCTGGACCCTGCTCGGGTTCTACGTGGCCTTCAGCCTGTGGTGGGATGCCGTGGTCTGCCTGATCTTTCCCCTTACGGGATCCGGTGCCCCCAACCCCCCGGTCTTCGGGATCGAGCGCGGCCTCTTCTTCCAGTCCGGGAACAACTACGGCCCCCCCGGCTTCTTCCATGCCGTGGCCGTCGTGGTGTGTGGCGCGCTCGTTCCTGTTGGCGGCCCCGTGGGTGATGCGGGGCTTCGTCAACGTCGACCGGATGCTCATGCGGGCCCTCCTCGGTCCCGACCCCATGGCAGCCCGGGTGCGCACCCTCGAGCAGGCCCGGTCCCAGACCGTCGACGCTTCGGCCGCCACCCTGCGGCGCATCGAGCGTGACCTGCACGACGGGACCCAGGCCCAGCTGGTGGCCCTGGCCATGCGGTTGGGGATGGCCAAGGAGAAGCTCGGCCAACCCGAGGAGGTTGATCTGGACCAGGTACGCGAGCTGATCGACGAGGCGCACCGTGGGGCCAAGGAGGCCATCGCCGAGTTGCGTGACATCGCCCGGGGGATCCACCCGCCGGCCCTCGACATCGGGCTGGAGGGGGCCCTGGCCACGCTGGCCGCCCGGAGTGCGGTGCCCACCGGTGTGTCGGTCGATCTGCAGGCGCGCCCCACCCCGGCCATCGAGGCCATCACCTACTTCTGCAGCGCCGAGCTGCTGGCCAACGTGGCCCAGCACGCCCAGGCCTCGCGGGCCTTCATCTCCTGCGCCCAGCAGGGGACGTGGCTGCGGCTGGTCGTGCGCGACGACGGCTGCGGCGGAGCCCAGCTGTCCACGGTGGGCTCGTCGTCGAGTGGCCTGGCCGGCCTCACCGACCGGGTCCACGCCGTGGATGGGCGGTTGAACCTGATCAGCCCACCCGGGGGGCCCACCGTGGTCACCGTCGACCTCCCGCTGTCGGCCTGATGGTCGAGGCCCTCCGCGTCGCCATCGCCGAGGACTCGGCCATCCTCCGGGACGGGCTGGTCCAGCTGCTGGTGGATCGGGGCTTCGTGATCACCGGGGCCGTCGGCGACCCGTCGGCCCTGCGTAGTTCCGTCGCCCAGTTCCAACCCGACGTGGCCGTCATCGACATCCGGATGCCCCCCACCTTCACCGACGAAGGCCTCCGGCTGGCCCTGGAGCTGAGGGATCGGTACGAGGGCTTGGGAATCCTGCTCTTCTCCCAGTACATCGAGACCCGTTACGCCGCCGATCTGCTCTCGGACAACGCCGCAGGGATCGGGTACCTGCTCAAGGACCGGGTGGCGGACGTCAGCGATTTCGTCGAGGCCCTGGAGCGGGTGGCGATAGGAGGAACGGCATTGGACCCCGAAGTGGTGACGCAACTGATGGGGGCGACCCGGCAGACCGATTCGCTCTCCGTGCTCACGACCCGTGAGCGTGAGGTCCTCGGCCTCATGGCCGAAGGCCGATCCAATGCGGCCATCGCCAACGCCCTGATCGTCAGCGAGGGGGCGGTGGAGAAGCACGTAGCCAACATCTTCGCCAAGCTCGACCTCCCGGTGTCGGAGAAGGACCACCGGCGGGTGCTGGCGGTGCTGCGCTTCTTGGAGTCGTGACCGGGGCCGGGCTACCCCGCGGCGCGGGGCAGCCGGTGGTAACGAAGGGGACACGGGCCGGCGGCGCGGGCCACCCCTCCGATCTGGGCCGGCACCGGCCGGGCCTGACCGGACCAGGCCGGAGTCATCTCGAACTCGGCCAGCAGGACCGAGACCGCCGACGTCATGGCCGACAGGGAGAAGGGCTGGGCCGGGCAGGTGTGGCGACCGTGCCCGAAGGCGGTGACCAACTCCACCGCAGCCAGCCGCGAGCTGTCGGCCAGGCGACGCCCACTCCAGTGATTGGGATCCCACCGGTCCAGCCCCGGGGCGGCCGTGGTGTTGGTGAGAGGCAGCAGGGTGGCGACGGTCACCCCGGGTGAGACCTCCAGCGTGGTGGGGCCAAGTTCCACCGAAACGGGCTTCAGCACGTAGCGGGCCATGATCGAGCGCTGAGCCAGGCGGGTGGATTCGAGGGCACACGCTTCGGCCAGCTTCCGGTCGCCGGCCGCCACCCGCCCGGCCTCGGTGGGATGGGCCAGGAGGTCGATGAGGGTCCAGCCGAGGGCGGCGAAGAGGTTGGACATGGAAGCGATGTGGATCAGGGCCAGATCGAGGGCGAATCCGGTTCGGGCCACCTGGGCGGACTCGCCGCTCCACTGGGCCGCCACCCGGGCGAAGAGCGGGTGCTCGGGCTCGTGGCCCGGGAGCTCGTCCAAGGCGGTGCCGAAGGCCTCGGTGATGTCATCGAGGGCCCGGTACTCAGCCTGCTTTGCGGAAGCCGCCACGGCGGCCATGGCGTCGGGGTGCACGAAGGAGTCGGCTCCATCCAGCGTGTCGAACGCCGCCACCAGGCGCTCGAACCGCGGGCCGTGGGCGGAGCCCGGACCTCCCCACGACGCCAAGCCCATCCGGTGCCCCAGCCGGCGCGACAGGACGAAGGCATCCACCTGGCCCTCGCCGCCGAGTTCGTCGACCGTGGCCTCGAGCGCCCGCGAGACATTCCGGATGTACTCCGCCACGTCATCCCGGCCGAAGAGCTGGTTGGGAAGCGTACGACGGCCCACGAACATCTCGTCGGGAAGCTTGCGCCTCAGCATCCGCCAGTCGGCGACCCCCTTGCTGGCCGTGGCTTCGGGCAAGGCGTAGAAGGCCGCCACCCCGGGCGGCGAGAAGAGGAACAGATACCGGTCCTCGCCGCTGTCGACGACCATGGTGTCGCCCAGTGACGCTCGGGCTTCGGCCAGGGCGGCGACGGGATCGTCCACCGGAGCGTCCCAAGGCAGCCGGACGGTGGAGGCCAGGGGCGGCATGGGGGAGATGTCGGGTCGATCCATCTAGGCCCCGGTGCCCGGGCGGCGCAGCCGTTCGGGAAGGTGGGGAGCGCTCACCCGGCTCAGGGTAACCCTGTGGCCAGGGGTCGGGTCCGAGGCCTCACGGTGGGGGGCCGGTTTGCCGGTACCGTCTGTGGCCATGGCTCCCAATATCACCCCCCGTGCCCAGGACTTTCCGCGCTGGTACCAGGACGTCGTCAGCCGGGCCGAGTTGGCCGAGAACGGCCCGGTGCGGGGGACCATGGTCATCCGGCCGTGGGGCTACGCCATCTGGGAGTTGCTCCAGGCCGCCCTGGACGCCCGGATCAAGGCCGCCGGCGCCGAGAACGCCTACTTCCCCCTGCTCATCCCGGAGTCCTACCTCCAGAGGGAGGCCGAACACGTCGAGGGGTTCAGCCCCGAACTGGCTGTGGTGACCCACGCCGGGGGCAAGGAGCTGGAGGAGCCCGTTGTCGTGCGGCCCACCAGCGAGACCATCATCAACAGCTACTTCGCCAAGTGGGTGCAGAGCTATCGCGACTTACCGCTGTTGGTCAACCAGTGGGCCAACGTGGTGCGGTGGGAGTTACGGCCCCGACTGTTCCTACGGACCACCGAGTTCCTGTGGCAGGAAGGCCACACGGCTCACGCCGACGAGGCCGATGCCCGGCACTACGCCTTGAAGATCCTGACCGATGTGTATCGGTCGGCCATGGTCGAGGTCATGTCCATCCCCGTTCTGACCGGCCACAAGACGGCGCAGGAACGCTTCGCCGGCGCCATCAGATCGTGGGCCTGTGAGGCCATGATGGGCGACGGCAAGGCCCTGCAGATGGGGACCAGCCATGAGCTGGGTCAGAACTTCGCCAAGGCCTTCGGGATCCAGTTCGCCAGTGAGGGAGGGACCGAGGAGTACGCCTGGCAGACCTCGTGGGGCGTCTCCACCCGGCTCATCGGGGCCCTGATCATGACCCACGGTGACGATGCCGGCTTGCGCCTGCCCCCGTCGCTGGCCCCCATCGAGGTGGTCGTATTGGTGGTCCGGGACAGCGAGGAGGTCCGGTCGGCGGCGGCAGCCGTGGTTGCCGAGTTGACCGCGGCCGGCCGGCGGGTGCGTCTCGACGACCGGGTGGACACCTCCTTCGGGCGCCGGGCGGTGGGCTGGGAGATCAAGGGGGTGCCGGTCCGCATCGAGATCGGTCCGCGGGAGCTGGCCGAGGGTCAGGTGACCGTGGTCCGCCGGGATGTGGGCACCAAGCGACTGGTGCCACTGGCCGGAGCGGCGGCGGCCGCTCTGGACGATCTCGATGCCACCCAGACCAATCTGCGGGACTCGGCCCAGGCGGCCGCCCAAGCCCGGACGGTGTCGGTGGACACGCTCGAAGACGCCGCCGAGGCCGCGGCCAACGGGTTCGCCCTGGTGCCCTGGTCCCGTCTGGGGCCGAGCGGTGAGCAGCGTCTGGCCGGCGGTGGCGTGACGGTGCGCTGTCTACAACGGCCCGACGGGACCTTGGCCGAGAGCGACGACGAGGCCGACCTGGTGGCGGTGGTGGCCAAGGCGTACTGACCCGGCAGGCCCCGGCGCCCGGGATCCGCCGGCGAATGGTCGGTCCGGCCGGGTGGCTAGTGGTTGCTCATCCCCAGTCCGTCGTGGAGCAGCAGGGTGGGGACACCGAGGTGAAACTGCCCGGGGTGAGCCCGGTGTGGCATGCCTCCTCCCGCCGAAGCGGCCTTCCGCTCTTCCCTGCAAACGAGGGCCGTCGTACTGTTGCTGTCATGAAGATGGTGCGCCGGGTGGTCGTGTTCGATGCCGCTGACCTGCAAGCCGAAAGTGCCTTCTGGGCCGGGATGCTCGATGGCCACGTGTTCGAGGAAGACGACTGGCATACGGTGATCGATGCGGCCGGGGAGTGGCGGATCGGCGTGCAACTGGCGCCGAACCATGCGCCGCCGGACTGGCCCCACGGGCCGCCCCAACAGGTCCATCTCGACCTCCACGTGGATGATCCCCATTCAGCCCATCAAGAGGCCGTGGCGCTCGGGGCCCGACTGCTGCACTCCGCCCCGGATCTGGGAGCTGACCAAGGCCACCAGGTCTATGCGGATCCGGCCGGGCACCCGTTCTGCATCGGCTGGGGACACCCGTCGCCGGAGAGGTTGGCGGCCTTCGTGGCCGACCGTTTGGGACGGGACGGCGCCACCTAACGGGGATCGAGTCGTTCCTGATTGCTGAGCGTCGGGAAGCATCCGATCCGGAAGTTACGGCCGCCGCTGAGCTCGAGACACCTCGGATCCGTTGGGGGCGCAACTGCGAAGTCGGCACAGCGGTCCACCGCCCAGCCATTTCCCGCTCGGGAGTCATTCGCAGCTATAGCCTGTTGCCGCCTCGGCCTACTCCTGAAGGGGATCTATGAGTGCAGCGCTCTACCGGCTGGGCCGGTGGTGTTTTCGGCGACGGCGGTACGTGCTGATCGGATGGCTCCTGGCCATCGCGGTGTTGGCGGTGGTGGCGGTCAACGTGAAGCAGCCGACCAACAACTCCTTCACCATCCCCGGCACTGAGTCCCAGCAGGCCATCAACCTCCTCAACGAGAAGTTCCCCGGCACCGGTGGCGCACAGGCTCAGGTGGTGTTCTCTGTGCCCGCACCGAAGTCGCTGAACGACGGAGCAGAGCGTCAGGCTGTGGAGGCCACGTTGGCCGAACTCCACAAACTGCCCCAGGTCGTCGGGGTCACCGACCCCTACCAGGCGGGAACGGTGTCCAAAAACGGCCGGATCGCCTACGCCGTCGTGGCCTATCCCGTGGCGGTCGCCAACGTGACCACGGCGGCCCAGAAGGCGCTGCTTGCTTCCGGTGGACCGGCCAGGGCGGCGGGCATCGATGTCAATTTCGGCGGCCAGGTGGCCCAGGCCACCACGAAGACCGATACCGACGCCATCGGGATCGTGATCGCCTTTCTCGTCCTGCTGATCGGGTTCGGCTCGGTGGTGGCGGGCCTTCTGCCGCTGATCACGGCCATCGCCGGCGTGGCCTTCACCAACCTGGCCCTCCTGGCTCTCACCGCCCGGGTCAGTGAGTCCAGCACCACTCCGATCCTGGCCACCATGATCGGTTTGGCGGTGGGCATCGACTACTCGCTGTTCGTCATGAACCGCCATCGACAACACGTGGCCGAGGGCATGGAGCTGGACGAGTCGGTCGGCCGGGCGGTGGGAACCTCCGGCTCGGCGGTGTGTTTCGCCGGTTTGACGGTGCTCATTGCCCTGGCCGCTCTGAGTGTGGTGAACATCCCGTTCCTGACGGTCATGGGCCTGTCCGCGGCCGGGGCTGTGGTGGTGGCGGTTCTGACGGCCACCACCCTCATGCCGGCGTTGCTGGGCTTCGCCGGTCACCGACTCATCTCCTCCCGCTGGGCCAAGCACAAGATCGAGAAGGCGTCCGAGCCGGGCTTTGAGCCCCTGTCCTGGCGCTACGTGGTGACCCTGAAGCGGGCACCCATTCCCGTGGTTCTGGCCGGGATCATCGCCCTGTTGTTCGTGGCCATCCCATTCCTCCATATGAGACTGGGCTTGCCTGACGCCGGATCCCAGCCGACCAGCCAGACCACCAGGCGGGCGTACGACCTCATCAGCGAGGGTTTCGGACCGGGGGCCAACGGACCCCTGCTCGTGGTGGTGTACGTACCCGGCGGGATGACCCCCACGCAGAAGGAGGCCTTCACCTCTTTCTACGAGGAGCAGACCAAGCACCTGCCTCCCGATGTGGCGGCCATCGGACCGCCCATCCCCAACCAGGCCAAAGACGTGTACCTGGTGGAGGTGATCCCGAAGACCGGTCCCGACGCCGTTGCCACCACCAATCTGATCCAGGGCATTCGGAAGGTGGTGGCCGAAGGGAAGGCCAAGTATGGCCTCAACACCTACGTCACCGGTCAGACCGCACTGAACGTCGACATTTCGGCCAAACTCTCCTCCGCCCTCCCTCTCTACCTGTCCATCATCATCATCCTCTGCCTGCTGCTGCTGATCCTGGTCTTCCGCTCACTTCTGGTGCCTCTGGCCGCGGTGGTGGGCTATGTGCTCAGCATCCTCGCTGCCTTGGGCGCAGTGACGTTCATATTTCAGGAGGGGCACCTGTCCGGCCTGTTCGGTATCGCCACACCGGGGCCGATTCTCAGTTTCCTGCCCATCATCCTGCTCGGGATCCTGTTCGGCCTGGCCATGGATTATGAGGTGTTCCTGGAGTCAAGGATGAGGGAGGAGTCCCTGCACAAGGACCCCACCACGGCGGTGATCGATGGATACAGCGGGAGCGCCAAGGTCGTGGCGTCCGCCGCCATCATCATGGTCTCGGTGTTCGGCAGTTTCGTCCTCTCCCCGGACCCCACCACCAAGTCCCTGGGCTTCGCCCTGGCCCTCGGAGTGCTCATCGACGCCTTCGTGATCCGCATGACGGTCGTGCCGGCCACCATGTACATCTTCAAGGGAGCGGCCTGGTGGTTGCCGCGCTGGATGCGCGGACTGCCGGACCTCGACATCGAAGGAAGCTCACTGGCCGAAAAGGAACCTCTGCAACCCTCCGCGCAGCCGTTGTAGGCGGAGAAATGGGATTCCCGCCATGGGATTGATTGTCACGGTTCTGCTGCTCGGCGTACTCGCCAGCATCTCCCCCAGCACGATTGTCGTGTTCATTCTCATGCTGGCCTCATCCAGGGCGACAGCGAATGCAGCCGCCTTCCTCATCGGATGGAGCGTTTCGCTGGTCATTGTCTTTGCCGGCAGCTATGCGCTTGGTGGAGTGCGGTTCACTCCGCACGGAAGCGCTCGTACTGCCATCGACGTCATAGAGATCCTCCTCGGTGCGGTCCTGCTTGCCACGGCAACCCGCCAGTGGAAGCGTCGCGACATACCCCGGACAGGATCGGGGCTCACCAAGAGACTCACCGCGCACCTTGACCATCTGAATCCGTGGCAAGCGAGTGTCATCGGAGTGCTGGAACAGCCTTGGACGCTCACCGCGGCGCTGGCGGTGGTACTGGTCCGTCATCATTCAGCGGTGTTCGTCGCCCTGATCGCCCTGGTGGTCTTCATGGTCGTTTCAACCGCAACCGTCGGATTGATTTTCTTGTACTTTGCCCGAAGACACGGCGAAGCGGAGGCCCATCTCTCCGCCTTGCGAGATCGGGTGGTGGCGGCCGGTCCAACGATCTTCGCCGTCGTCACTTTTGCGGTGGGTATCTTTCTGGCCATCGATGGAGTACTCGGTGTCGTCGGCGCATGACCCGAGACTCCAGGCTCTGGCGGGCCATCGTGGTGTCGATTTGGCCCGATCGGGGTGGTGCGCAGACGCCATCTGCCGAACCGGATTCCGACCCTCCGACCCCCGCAGTTGATGCAGCCTTGAAGCGTGCCCACCCGGTGACCCAGTGACTACCCCATGTATGTGATTCGCGATCCGGCTTGCCTCGATGCCGATCTCACGAAGCATTCCCGCAGGCGAGACGTACATCCCGCAGAAGTAGAGGCCCTCGAGGGCTGTGGGCGTGCCGGATACCGTCGGCGTCCCCGAGTCGTCACAGACGGCCTGCCAGCCGACCAGGAGGTCCTCGATCGAGGCTCGGTACCCGGTGGCCAGGATCACGGCGTCCAGGGCGGCCTGGGAGCCGTTGGAAAAGACGACCCCGTCCTCGGTGAAGCGGTCAAGATCCCCGTGGACGGCGATGCGGCCCTGTTTGATCTGATCCATGGTGCCGATGTCGAGCAGGGGAACATGATGGTCGCGAGCCATTTGGGTATTGGGCCCATACGGCAGCTTCCTCAGGCCCACCTTCCTCACATCCCCGACCGTGGCCTGAATCATCGGCCAAGCCAGTGCGTCGGCCACCCGTGTGGGAAGACGCCGCATCACGATCCCGAGAGGCAGCACCGGTACCACGCCAAAGATGTCACGGGGTAGCACGTTGACCGGTGAACGCACGGCCATATGAACCTCTGCGCCATGTTCGACGAGATCCAGCGCCTGTTCGCAAGCCGAGTTCCCAAATCCGACCACGAGAACCGGCCGACCTTTCCACGGACCCCCATTGCGGTACTCGCTCGAATGGAGAAGGTCGCCTCGGTACCGATCCATTCCCGGCCATGTGGGGCGCACCGGGACCCTGGTGCGACCGGTGGCAATCACTACGTTCTCTGACCGCCAGGTCCGCTTGGTGGTAGTGGTTTCCCACGCCCCGTCCACCCGCTCCACCCGGTGCACCGCCTCACCGAAATGCGGGCGGAGTGCGAAGTGCTCCTGGTAGCGCTCCAGGTACTCGACGACCTGATCTCGAGCGGGATACCGTGGCCAGCTCTTGGGCATGGGCAGGCCGGGCAGTGCCGAGAAGCCCTTCGGTGTGTGCAGATGGAGACGGTCGTAATGTCGACGCCACGAGGCGGCGACGAGCTCTTCAGACTCTACGATCTCGAACTCCAGACCATGCCTGCGAAGCTCAGCCGCAGTGGCCAGGCCAGCAGCCGAAGCCCCGATTACCAGAGTCTCAGTGGCCCCGCTCACTTGTGCGAGATTAGCAATTGCCGGTCAGATCGATGGTGGTCGGTTGGGCGGATTGAATGCCTGGCCCACCATGGACTAGTCCCTCGCAATCTGCGCCATCGCTGGTCGATGTGGCCGCCAGCGGCCCGCGGAACCGACGGCTCCCGACCGCCAACCGGGCGGACCACGATGGCGGAGAGCGCAATTTCGTGCCGGTCGAGCCGAAATGCGTCAGAATCGAACCGGGCCGAGCAACCAGCATGAGCGGTCTGGCCGTGATGGGGTTTCCGATGCGACGCACCAAGTGATGGGCTTTATGGGAGTAAAGCCAGATACCTGAGAGGAGAGGCGAGGATGGAGACGATCGGATTTCTCGGCATGCCGCCGGTCACCCCTGAAGCGCAGGCAATCTTTGACGAGGACATCGCCGAGGATGGATACGTGATGAACGTGTCGAGGCTATGGGCATACGATCCGGGTCTCGTGACAGGTCTCTTCGACCTGATGCGCTCCGCCATCGCTGACCAACAACTGAGCTTCCGCCACAGGGCGGTATTGGTTGCCGCCTGTGCATCGGCCCTCGGTGACTCCTACTGCTCCCTCGCTTGGGGTTCAAAGCTGGCGACCGTCTCCGATCCTGATTTGGCGGCAGGCGTGATCACGCGGGGATGACGCCGGACTGACCGACGAAGAGCGAACGATGGCCACGTGGGCCCGAAAGGTTGCAAAAGACCCGAATGGGACGACTCAAGACGACGTCGAGGCCCTTCGATCTGCGGGTTTCAGCGATCGGCAGGTATTCGCCATGACGGTCTTCGTCTCACTGCGGATCGCTTTCTCGACCGTCAACGACGCCTTGGGGACCGGGCCGGACGCGGCACTTCGTTCCAGCGCACCGGAAGCAGTCGTCAGGGCCGTGCACTACGGGAGACCTTCGACCGGCCCGGGCTGACTGTGGGCCCGTCGTGCCGCCTAGGTGACGTCGAGACTCCGGGCGATCTGTGGCGAGGACTGGTCTTCCAAGATGCCAGCTGCGTCACCTTGGATACCCCCTACCGGCCGGAAGAAGACGCTCAGTTTACGAACTCACCGTCGACCTCAGCCGAGGCCCGGTGGACGTACCGGATGTCGTCTACGGTGACCCACCACCTCAGGAATCACGGCTCGACGGGTGCACCGTGGCCTGGTTGACTGGAGCGATCAGAGCTCACCGCAAGTGGGCATGGCCTCAACGGGTGGAGGTGCCCAATGGCGGAGTCCAAGAAGCTCGCACAGCGCATGGTTGTGACACACTTCATCGTTTCCGATGATGTAGAGCGCTCGCGGCGCTTCTACACCGAGATTCTCGGCGGTACGGTGGTCTTCGGCCCAGAGCCAACGAACATCGCCCTCGCCAACACGTGGATCATCATTAACCGCGGCGGAGGTCCCACCGACGACAAACCAACAGTCACCCTTCAGACGCCGAGCGACCCCGACCGGGTCAGTAGTTTCCTGAATATCCGGGTAGAAGACATCCACGCCGCGTACGCCGAATGGAGCGCCCGGGGGGCGCAGTTCCTGACGCCGCCGAAGCAGCACAAGTACGAGATCCGTTGCTATATCCGAGATCCCGACGGTTACATCATCGAGGTGGGACAGACGACTGATCCGCAGGGAGACTGGTGGCCTGCCGAGTGGCCACCGATCCATCCTGGTCGGCAATCGGGCTGACCAATGGAGAGTGACTGACGGTAGATGGTTGCTGCGAACGGGAACGACGGTGTGTCTATCGAATGGTTCGGGTGCGCGACCTTCCGCGTAACCGTCCGTGGACGAGTGTTCTTCTTCGATGCCTATCTCGACGGAGATCGACCGCCGGGCGTGCCCCACACGGGTCTGTCCGCTGACAGTGTGGACGCCGCCGACTTCGTGTTCGTTAGTCATGCCCACTACGACCATCTGCTCGGCGCAGACACCATTGCTCGTCGTACCGGCGCAGTCGTGGTGGGGTCCTATGAGACGGCCAGAATCGTCACGAGCGCCGGGGTGTCTCCGAACCAGGTGTTGCCGGTATCAGGAGGCGAGCCGGTCGACTGTGGCTCTGAGGTCCGGGTCCGGGTCTTTCCCTCGCTCCACTCGTGCCTCTTCGCCGAGGGACCAAAGGACAGCGGAACGGAATGCCTTGGCGATCTCCACGTGAGCGCGCAGGACCGGGATGCTCGTGCCGTCGAACTCCTGGGTCTGTTCCCAGCCCTCGGGGAGGAGTACTCGCTCTGGTTCGGCCACAATCACCATCGATCGTCACCGCGGGACGGAGGCCAGCTCGCCTACCTCCTTGAATGCCCTGAGGGGTCGATCCTCTTCAGCTCGAGTGCCGGATGGTGGAGTGGAGTTCTCAGCGCACTGCGCCCCGACGTGGCCGTCCTCGCCGCATCCGGCCGACCCAATGTCGATGGCGAACCGCATCAGGGTTCATTGGCCAACTTCATCCTCTCGGAAGTCGAGGCTCTTCGCCCTCGCTCGGTGGTGTTCTCGCACCACGACGCGCTCGTTGCCACCGATTCTCAACTCCACCGATACGGGAGAGGCAGAGGCCGTCCTTCGGGAAAAGGCTTCGTACGCCGAGTTGGTCACGCTGGACTACGGGAATTCGTTGAAGATCCTCGCCTGAGGTTGGAAATTGTTCCGCAGGCGTTCCAAGACGTCGGGGGCGGCGAGGTCGACCCCGCCACCCCCGACCACCTCGGTGATGCCCACCCGATGTTGGGTGCCACCAATGGGCACCCGGCACCTCCCTCACGGCCTCACTTCGTAGGTGAACGTCACTGACGGGTTGGTGTTGCTCTTTCCCGCCGGCGTGATCACCTGAAGGTCAACCTTGCTGCTCACCCCCTTGGGCGCCACGGCACTGCAGGTCGTGGCCGAGGAACAGCTGAACACTTTGGCCGCCGTCGTCCCGAACAGCACTTTGGTGGTCTTGCTCAGGTTCTTTCCGCGGAGGGTCACTTTGGTACCGACACCCCCCGAGGACGGGCTGGCCCCGGTGAGGGAGGGCTTGAGGACCGAGACGTCGACGGGCACCTCGACCGTGGGAGTGGCGCTGCCGGCGTTAGCGGCATCACCCTGATACTGCGCGGTCAAGTCAATCGTCTCCGGCGAGGTCGGGGCGGTGGCGGTGACAGTCGCCACGTCGGGAGAGCCCCCACTCAGGGTGCCGGTCAACGTAGGCCCGCCAGTGCGGTAGAAGTCCACCACACCCTGGGGCTTCGTCGGGCCGGTCCCGGCCACCGTGGCCGTGATGCTGAAACGTTGACCGGTGGTGAGCGGGTCCTCGCTCACGCTCACCTTGGTGGAGGTCGGGGCGGCCAAGACGGCTTCACTGATGATTTGTGAGTTGCTGGTTGCATCACCGGGCTGACCCGATGCGCCCGTATCACCTTCGTACTCCGCCTGCCAGGTCACAGCCCCCGTGGTGTCCGGGGCAGTGACCGAGGCCGTGGCGACGTCGGGGTAGGTGCCGCTCAAGGTAGCCCCGACGGTCTCGCCGTCCACGCTCTCGAATGACACGCTCCCGGTGGCCGGGACCGGCCCCGTGCTGGTGACCGTGGCACTGAGCGTGTAACTCCGGCCGGCCGTCACCCCGTTCGGAGAGATGGAGAGGGACGTGGTCGTCGGGGCCGGAGGGCTGGTCCAACTCACCGTGACCTGTCCGTTCCCCGTATCGTTTGGAGCCATGGAGATGCCCGTGGCCGAAGACGGGATGTAGCTGTCACCCCCGCCCCCGCCGCCCCCGCCGCCCTCGTAGGACGCCCAGCCGCCTCCAGCACCACCATTGCCGCCCCCGCCCCCGCCGGGTCCGGCGTAACCACCGCCACCGCCACCGCCGCCACCGGCGAGCGCACCAGTCTTGGGGGTGCCGCCATTGGCGCCGGCGGGGACGCCGGTGGCGGCACTAAGCCCCCCGGCACCCCCCTGACCCCCGTACGGGGCTGTGGCCTGGTTCCCGTTGGTCGAGTAGGTGCCGTTGTCGATAGCCGCACCGCCCGGACCACCGGCACCAGGAACGCCGCCCAGAACTCCCATTGCCACCACCACCGCCACCGCCGCCGGCGACGACGAGGATGGCGTGGGTTGTGGCATCCACCACCTCGGTACCTCCCCCCCGCCGCCGCCGGAGTCCCCGTCGACCAAGAAGTTGACACCACCCCCGGCGCCACCGTTCATGGCATCACCACTCGAGAGTCCCCCGGCGCCACCGGCGAAGACGGTGTTGTTGGTTCCGCCGGGAGCGCCTGCACCGCCCACCTCGACGACCAATTTGTCAGCCGGGGTTGACCGGAACCGACTCCGTAATCGTCGCTCCCTCCCCACCGGATTGGTCTCCACCCCCGCCGGCACCACCCGACGCCACGAGGTTGATGTTGTAGACATCGACGGGCACGGTGAAGTACTGCGTGGCATCGCTGAATGTGAAGGTCTGGCTCGGGGTCTCTGCGGCAGAAGCCACCGACGCCCCGCTCAGAGCGCCGGCCGCCAGTCCCACGGGAAGGGCTAGGGACAGGGCAGCGGCCAAAAAGCCTGTTCGGCGGCCAATTCCGCTCATGGAAGAGTTCGACATGGGAGGTCCTTTCGATCGGGCCGGCCCGATCGCCGACGCTCCTCCCATGGTGAAGAAGGGACGACCAACCCACCACTCACGCCACCCTCACATCACCCTGACAGCCGGCATCCGCCCCCGACGGGGATCGCCGGCCGTGCTGCCGCTGTCGTTGCCGACCGCAAGATGGAGGCAGGCGCTACCCGAGGGACGGTGGCCAGATGGAAGGCATCGCCCCAGGTCAACGGCGACCCACGAGGCCTTCCGTCGGGGTTGCCAGGGGACCGCTGAGCGATTCCTGCGCTACCGTTGGGTGGTGGCCGGGAACGTCCGAGTGCGGCGCAACGGGACATGACCGCACCGGGGGAGCGGGACCGAGCTCGGGGTCGGGACTGAGGACCTCGGCGCTCAACTCCGCCGCTACCGGCTGGCGGCCGCCCTCACCCAGGAGCGGCTGGCTGAGAAGGCCGGGATCAGCTCGGCCGGCGTGGCGGCCCTCGAATCCGGCCGTCGACGTGCACCCCGGCTCACCACCATCGGCCTGTTGGCTGACGCACTGGATCTTGAACTCGGCGCAACGCGCCGCGCTGGCCGTTGCGGCTGCCGCCCCTGCTCCCGACCGCACCGGAACTCCGGGCGGTGGGGACGCCCCTATCGCCTTCGATGGCCCGAGCGACAGGCCTCCACCGGCCACCGATGGAGCTTCGAGCCACTCGCCCTTCGGCCCGGTTGGTGGGTGGCAGACCCCCTTCGTCGGAAGGGTCGACCAGCTGGCCACCCTGGAGTCGGCATGGTCCCAGCGACGGCGGCTCGTGCTCATCCTGGGGCAACCCGGTGTGGGCAAGACCCGGCTCACCGATGAATTCGCCACGATGCTGCGGGAACGGGGCACGACGGTGGCATCGGGTCGCTGGACCTCGGACTGGCTCGGGCCCTACGCCGGCTTCGTCGGACCGTTGCGCCAGGCGCTGAGCCGGCTGGATCCATCGGCGGTCGTCGGCCGGGGCGAACTGGTTCGCTTGGTTCCGGAGCTGTCTGGCGGATTGGCTCCCGAAGAGGGACCGAGCCGAGCCGACGGTGGAGTCGAGCGACGCCTGCTGTTCGAGGCGGTGGCCGGAGTGTTCCAACAGCTGGGGCCGGTCCTGGTGCTCCTGGACGACCTGCAGTGGGCCGATCCAGACTCCATGGCGCTCCTGGCCTATCTCGGGGGGCAGCCACTACCAGATCTGGTAATGGTGGCCACGGTGCGCTCGGGGGATCTGCCTCCGGCGACGGCGGGTGCCCTGGCCGACCTGGGCCGGATATGCGATATCGACCGGCTCCACCTCGACCGGCTTCCCTCGTCGGAGCTGGACGCACTGGTCCGTCACCTCGCCGGCGACGCGGCGACGCCCGAGCTGCTGGCCGCGGTGGAGGCGGCCAGCGAAGGCAACACCTTCTATGCGGAAGAGCTCACCGAGCACCTCTTGCACCTGACCGGAGAACGGTCGGCGGTCAGCATGACCCATGAGGTGCCGCTGCCCGAGCGGATCAGGGACATGGTTGGCCGGCGGGTGGCCACGTTGTCCATCGAGGCGCAAAACCTGCTGCGGGCTGGAGCGGTGCTGGGCCGGGATTTCAATCCCCTCCTCGCCGCCCGTCTGGCCGAGCTCTCCTCGACCGAGGCCATTGCTGCCACCGAGGACGCTCTGCTCTCGGGTCTGGTCAACGAGGTGGCCCCGACCGTGCTCTCGTTCTCCCACGTCCTTGTACAGGCCACCGTGGACGACAGCCTGTCGGCGCTGAGGCGTGTCGATCTCCACCGCCGTGCGGCGATGGCCCTCGCCGACGACGACCCATCCCGACCGGACACGGTCGGCCAGGTGGCACGCCACTGGACGGTCGTCGCCGACGTCGATGGCTCCGCCACCGTATCGGCGGCCCACTGGTTGGTCCGGGCCGGCGACGCCGCGCTGGCCTCGGCGGCCGCCGAGGAGGCCATCGCCCGGTACGAGAATGCCACCTCCCTGTGGGCGCGCTCCACCACCGAGCACGCCGACACCCTCATCCGCCTCGGCAACGCCCTCTACTCGTGTGGACGCGGGATCGAGGCCGAGGACCGGTTCCGTGAGGCCTTCCAGCTGGCGCAGGGGCTGGACGACGAGGAGCTGGTGGCGCGGGCAGCCCTTGGGCTGTGCAAGGCCTTCGCCACCGGTGAGGTCGATGACGAACGTGTGGCGGCTCTCGAGTCCGCCCTCAACCGGCTACCGGCTGACGACGTGGTATTGCGACCTGCTGTCGCTGCCATGCTGGTGAGACAACTGCTCTTTGACCGGTCGCCGGAGGCCACCGAACGGCGAGACGGGCTGTGGCCCGAGGTCGGCCGCATCGTGACCAGCGACGCTGTCTCCCCCGAGCTGCTGTTGACACTGGCCTCGGCGCAGGAGTTCATTCCGGTTTCGGATCCCGAACCCCTGGACCGGGTGTCGCGCCGCACCATCGCCGTGGCCCGTGACCGGCGGGACCTATTTGCCGTCGCCAATGCCTGGTGGAGCCAGGCGTGGTCGGCATTGGAGCGGGCCAACCCCGAGGACTGGTCCACAGCGGTCTCGAGCTACGACCAGGTAGCCCAGGAGCTCCAGCTGCCGGCCCAGACGGGGTTGGCCGCCTCAGCTGCGGAGCACGGCCGCCCAGGTTGAGGGACGCCTCGACGAAGCCCGAACGCTCGCTGAGAGTGCGGCCACCAACCTGACCCGGGCCGGTCACCCGAGCGCCCAGATGCATTTCCTGTCCAGGTCGGTCCTGATCGGGTGGGACGATGGCCAGGCCGGTGAGCTCTTGCCCCTCATGACGTCGTTGGCCGCTGACTTCGCGGGCGTGGCCACTTTTCAGGCCGGCCTGGCTCTCACCGCCGCCTTCGCAGGTGACCACGAGCTGGCTCGCCACCTCCTCGACGGTGTGGCCGACTCCGGCTTCAGCCGGATCCGTCCCGACGTCGAATGGCTTGCGGTGCTCTCCTTCTACTCCCATGTCTGCACGGCCACCGGAGCCGTTGAACATGCGGCGCCGCTGTACGACGTGTTGGCCACCAGCGTGGCCACCGGGGTCCGCTGCGGCCCACTCTTGGGGTGGTGGGGTCCGGTCGACCACCACCTGGGTACTCTCTGTCGCCTGCTCGGTCGCCGGGCCGAGGCGGCACAGCGCCTCGAGCACGCCCTCGCCATCGAGCGGGCCATGCGGGCGCCGCACTTCCTCGCACGCACCGCCGAGGAGTTAGAAGCCCTTCCGTCCGGTGCGTAAGCCGGCCAACCTTGTGAAATGGCCCCAAGGCCAACGACAATTGTTCCTGCGGTGCCCTCTTCGGCTGGCGACCTTCGGGTAGGGGGTGCTTTGGGCTTACGATTCATGAGCGCGGACCGAGAGCGGCCCCTACTGGCGCCTGTGATCTCACTACCTTTCAGTCACGCCACGTACTGACGGGGTCAGAAGCTGGCCGCCTCTGGAGCCCCCGGTCTTCGTGGATCTCATCGGTGTTGGCGACACGAATGTGCAAGAAGCCGGTGATGATCCAGCCAGTGGCGAGGGCCACGACGATCGGCTTTCCGTCGAGGACGACGTCGCTACCAAGGACATCGACGTAGAAACGACCCTTCTCCGGTAATCATGACGACTAATCTCATCCGATGGACGATGGGGGGTCGGCGATGCAAGAGGGCGCGAGGACCACGCCCAGTGCCGCCCAAGCCCGAATCATCAGCGCCGCCCTGGATCTATTTGCCCAGCATGGTGTCGGAGGAACTTCGTTGCAGATGATCGCCGATGCCATCGGTGTGACGAAAGCTGCTGTCTATCACCAGTACAACACCAAGGACCAGATCGTGCTCGCCGCCGCTCAGGCTGAGCTACAGAGAGTCGAGGCGATTGTTGGTGCCGCCGAGGCTGAGCCATCGCGGCCGAAGGCTCGTAGCGCGTTGATAACTGGGATGGTCGATCTCGCTGTTGCCCACCGCCGCACCGCCAGTTCCATTTTGAACGACCCGGTCATTGTCCGCTTCTTTGCCGAGCACGAATCATTCCGCCCTGTGATGGACCGGATGAGTCGCATCCTTGTAGGCGACGATGCAGAACAAGAGGGACGCGTGTCAACGGCCATGTTGGCGGCGGCAATCAGCGGCACCGTCATGCATCCTCTCGTTACAGGACTCGACGACGAAGTTCTTCGACCACAGCTGCTGCGGCTGGCCCAACGCCTTCTGCCTCCCCTGCCCACGAAGTCGAAGCGGTCGCCAGCCGCGGTGAGACGCTAAGCGGTCCCTGCGCCAGCCTCTTTCGGATGAACGAACTCAGGATCTGATGCATCTCGGAGGGAAAGCCTCCACTTGCAGCAAACCTCGTCTTTGCCCACACGGGGTGGGATCGCCAAGATCTCGACCTTCATGTTCGGGTCGTACATCTTGGCCGTCTCAATGATGGCGGCGGGACAGGAGGTGTGCGATGCCTTCTCGGCAATGTCCGGCCGGCCCAACGCTTCCCATTGGTCGACCGAGACACACTTGTTGAAGGTGAAGACCCCGACCTCCTTTTCGGGCATCTCGAATGTCATCTCGAAGGCTTTGCCGGGAAACGACGTGGCGTCTACCTGAATGTCCTTCATGAAGGCCTCGACCGGGTCGCCGGAGATCTTCATCCAGCGTTTCTTGATGTCTTTTGCTGCAGGTAGCAGCTTCTCACTCCACAGGGTCCACTGAAAGGCAAACATCTCGTCCAGTCCGTCTCTGATGACGATCACCAGTGCCCACGATTCAATGGCGGCAAGGAGGAACTCGTGGCTGCCGAGGGCCAGCTTCACCAGTCGCTCTTTGGAGTACTCCGCCCACTCCGGCTTGGGCTTGTAGGGGTTGGCCAGGACCGCACCGCCTTGGGCGACCTGAGCCTCCACATCTCTCTGGGTCTCTCCTACTAGGACGTCGGACTCCTCGGGCGTGAGTTCCATCCATTCATTGATCATCCCCGGCAGTTGGGGAAGGATGGTGTCGCGCCACGCTTCCGCTTGGATGCGCTCCATTTCGTCACGTCCATAGCGCTCGGCCACGGAGACCGCCCACCCCTCGATGCACACCCGGTAGTACTCATCACTCATCTCCAGCATGTTGACAAGTGCAGCCTTGGAAAAGTCGGAGAACCTGAGGCTTCCGTTGAAGGGCCCGCTGTAGTCGGGCAATTCGGGACTGTCGTCCGGGCTGATGTCGGACCGAGTGTCGTGACCCTCCTTCATGTACTTGCCTGGTGGATCGACAACGGGGAACTTTTTAAAGTGGATGAGATCTACGGGGATGTCCAGCCCTACCTCCTGCTGATTCTCCTCGTAGTTGGCGCCTACCTTCCGAACCTCAGACAATGTCTCTTTCACGCGGTCATCGGCATCCGACATGAGAAACCCCCTTCACCTTCGCCTGGTCGATCGGCTTGGCCGAGGATAGCCGATCGGCTATCCTAGGGTCAACGGTGCTGATAACTGTGCAAGAGCAGAATTCGGGTACTGATAGCCCGTCGAATGGTCGGCTCCGGAAGTGATGGGACCATCTTCGAACCCCTGCCAAGAGGCCAACCGGCGTCGAACGATCTCGGTGTTCACCTGGTCGAATCCGCCGGCGTTGGTCCTACCGAGGATGGAATCGCACCCAGCTCGCCAGCATTGTTGCCCGCACCTTGTCGTTACAGGAAAGCTCGGCACTCACAACGATGGTCGTCTCAGAGACCTCCACGGGCTCAGCTCGAAGCAGCAGCGGCGGTCCCAGCGGCGTGGGCCGGAGAAATCGCACGTCGAAACCAGCGGTGATGAAGGGAACCGGGGCCCCTTCGTCGGCCTTCCAACCATGGCGATCGGCTTCCCACATGACAACAGCCGCGGTGTGGCAGTCGAGTGCTGTGGAGATAATCCCCCCATTGAGGAAACCGAATCCGTTGTCGTGTTCGGTTCGAGGGGTGAACGTGGCGACGGTGACCTCATGTTCCCGGTAGCTGCGCAGGTGAAAGCCATCGGGATTGGCAGGACCGCACCCAAAGCAAGTGAGATCCGGATACAAGATTTCCTGAATACTCAATTGGGTCATGGGATCACTCCGTTCTCGTCGATTTCCAACTCCATGTGTCCGCGGTGGGGTGATGGCAGGTGACGGTCTGGCCGTTCGCCGTGCCACCTTTTCGGCGCAGCTACCTCGTTTCCGCACGGCTCAATTGACCGTAACCATCGCTCGTTCCCCCGCGGCCCCTCTGGGGGAATCGCTGACCGGCGTACATCCCGTTCGGTTGGTGAGCCGTCCCAGCTCGCCCCCTCCTCGATTTGCGTGGATTTGGCGCTCTGGGCCTGAGGCATCCCGCGGCTTCCCGGTGGATGGGGTACCCCTGATCAGTGGTGACGACGGCACTCTTTGGTCGTTGTCGGACTTGCATCGGATCAGTCGACACTTGCGACGATCCATCCGAACTCGGACACGATCCGGATGCCGACATGCCGATCGGACAACGGCGAGATGACCTCATGCAAGGCCTCGCAGAACGCCTCGTAGCCAACCGCCTCGATCGCCGGGATGGACGGTCCTGCTGCTGCCAGAGCGCGAACCCCCGTTTCGGCATCGGGCCACTCGTTGACGACGTCGACGACTCCGCGCTCTACCAACGTGAAGCCCGCAGCTGCCAGCATGTCCTCCACCACACCTTCACGTCCAGTGTCCCCATGCTCCATATTGGCTGACCCGTGTTCAGGTGGAGACAACTCGATGACCTTGAGGAAGTACGGCATGAGGCCGAGGCGTTCGTATCGCCCCCAGAAGGTGAGTCCCAGTCGACCGCTGGGCACGAGCACCCGCTGAGCCTCCCTCAGCGCACCGTCGCATCCTTTCCAGATGCCGTTGAAGCTTGTCACGACATCAAAGCTGTCATCTTCGAACGGCAGTTCGAACATGTCCCCGACGCGGAAGTCCCCGCTCGGCGTTCTCGTTCGTGCGATCGTCACGAGGGCCTCGGCTGCGTCCAGTCCCGACACCATGGCCCGCCTCTCGGCGGCAAGATGAGCAGCGAATCCAGACCCGCAGGCGATGTCGAGGAGGCGGGCACCGTCCTCGATTCCTAGATGGTCGAACAGCAACTCGTTCGCCGGACGTGCATAGGGCTCGAACAGGTACGCCCACTCCTCGGCACGTGCCCCCCAACCTCGACCTGCTTCTTCCCAGTTCACGGCAGTCACTGGCTCCCACCTTGTTAGACGAACGATCGTACAAATACTGTAAACGGTCGTGCGTCTAAGATGCAAGGGGTTGGATCGGCGAAAGAGGGAAAACGAGCTGATGCCAGGGGAGGAGCCACCGAGAAAGCAGACCCGGGCGCCCGGAGAGCGTTCCCGGGCCCGCGTTGTGAAAGAGGCGGCACAGCTTGCGACGATCGAGGGCATCGAAGGGCTTTCGATCGGCCGACTCGCCGACGCCACCGGGATCGCGAAGAGCAGTGTCTACGCACTGTTTGGCTCGAAGGAGGAGCTCCAGCTGGCGACCATCAATGCAGCACGCGACAGCTTCATCACCGAAGTGGTCGCTCCGGCGCTGGGTGCGACCGAGCCGGGACGGGAACAACTGCTTGCCCTATGTGACGGCTTCCTCTCCTACGTGGAGCGCCGCATCTTTCCGGGTGGCTGCTTCTTCGTCGCTGCCTCCGCCGAGGTCGGAGCGCGTCCCGGGCGTGTCCATGACGAAGTGGCCCGTATCCAACAGCAGTGGCGAGACCTGCTCGGGCGCGAAGCCAGCGTGGCGGTTGAGAATGGTGAACTGCCGCCGGGCACCGACGCCGGACAGGTCGCGTTCGAACTTGGTGTCATTCTCGCCGGAACGAACATCGTGAGCGTCCTTCACGATGACCAAGCAGTCGTCGTCCGCGCCCGGTCAGCGGTCGAGAGTCGACTGTCCGGTTAGTTCGTCGGGGCACTCGGCTGATCGAATTGGGTAGCTTCACCCGTCGGCGGGCGCCTGATCTGCTTTCCGCCTGGTCCAAGCGAGGAGGGTTGCGAACATCGACGACTGGTAGCCCACGGCTGCGGATGATCCAGACACGAACCTAATCACGATGATGGCGTCGGGGCACCACTCGTGCCGAATGGGCAGTCGCGACTACGTAGGCGACGGCCAAAGACCCGGTTCCTTTGACCAAAAGTGGCATCAGTCACGGCTGCTCGCCTTCGTGCGGCGCACCGGCAGGGTGCGAAGAGATCCAAGGAAGCGCTCAGGCGCTGAATTGCCGACAGGTTCGAGGTCAGGCAGGCGATCGAGTATGCAGCTCAACATCGCCTTGATCTCGACCCGGGCCAGGGCTGCGCCGAGGCAGTAGTGGGCACCGACGCCGAAGGCGAGGTGGTCATTCGGGGTCCGGGTGATGTCAAAGCGGAACGGTTCCGTGAAGTGCGCTTCGTCCTGGTTCGCAGATTCGTAGAGCAGTACGACTTCGTACCCAGGCAGCAACATCGTTCCGCTGATCTCGACAGCGCTGGTCACCGTGCGCGCCATGTTCTTGATGGGAGACACCAAGCGGACCATCTCCTCGACCGCGCCGTCGAGTAAGGAGCGGTCGGCGAGCAGGCGAGCGTGCTCGCCCTGGTTGTGGAGCAGCAGGTCGACACCACCACTGATCACGTTGCGGGTGGTCTCGTCGCCACCGAGCAGGATCAGGAGCGATTCCATGACGAGCTCGTCGTCGGTCAGGCGCTCACCGTCGACTTCGGCGCCGACCAAGGCGCTGATCAGATCATCGCGAGGCCGGGACCGGCGGTCGTCGATCGTCTGCCGAGCGTACGTGTCGAACTCGACGAATGCGGCCGCCGCCGTCTCCATGCGGTCGGCGGTGCCGGCGATGGAGCCGATGAGATCGTCCGACCACCGTAGCAACATGTCGTGGTCGTCGCGATCGATGCCGAGCATGTGGCCGATGATGATCATGGGTAGCGGCGCCGCGAGGTCAGCAACGATGTCAAGCTCGTCGCGGCCGGCGATCACGTCGACCAGTTCTTCGCACAAGGCGGTGATGGCGGGAAACATGGCCTTCACCCGTCTTGGCGTGAACGCCTTACTCACGACCCTGCGTCGGCGAGTGTGGTCGATTCCGTCCATGTCCAGCATCCACGGAATCGGTGGGATCTTCGGACGCGACCCCCCGGCGTTCGAGAACGTGGCACTGTCGCGGGACGCTGCCGACACGTCGTCCCAAGTGGCGATGGCCCAGAGGTCGTTGACCTCGTCGTGGTGGACGGGCGCCTCCCGGCGCATCCACGCATACGCCTCCGCCGCCACCTCGCCGTAGAGATGTTCGGACAGCAGGTCGACAGATCCCGTTGGTGCCCACGCCACTCCACCACCGGTAGGTCCGGGGCCCGCCAATGGAAGGGAATGCGACGAGTCGCTCACATCGCTGACCGAGGGTCGCTGAGGTTGCGTGTGGTCGCGTGGGGGGTGGCATTGGCGGCGGACCTCGCACCCGTTGAAGCGTCCGTGCCGACCTTGAGTACCGCCCGGAGCCGGAGGGGACGGGTCATGACTGTCTTGATCGACGCCCAACTCCGTCGGCCGATCGAGCCGGCACCACTCGACGCGTCCCAGGGATGCTCGGTGGCCGGTCTTCCATCAGTGATGAGCCTACAAGTTGCGTCTGTCAGTTGAGCTGGATTCGAGTGTTCGGCCGCCGAGTTCGTCGAGCACTTACGCCTACCATCCCCACTGCTCTTATCGGTCCAATGTGCACCCTCCGCACCCGATACGGCTGCAGAGCGCATCGAGGACCCAGACGTCGCCAGGCGACGAGGAACCGATCGTCTGGGCGGCCTCGTCCACGGGTACCGGATGGTCGCCTCAACTGGTCGCGGTTCTCAGCGCTCACAGGTAGGTTCGTGCACTTGACTCTCCCATCCGAGATTGGGGTCGCGTCGCGCTCCGGACGATTCCCGTTGGGATGTGGTGCCAGTGTGGTATGAGAAGCCGTCACAGCTCCATTCTCAGCCCTTGCCATGACCGTGGCCGGTCCCCTGAGCCGCCACTTCCCGAGGTCGGACTCGAAGGGGGTCAATCCCGGTGGGTGGAGATGACGGGACTCGAGCCCACGACCCCCTGCTTGCAAAATTGATCTCTCGGTTCGCCCACTGTCGCTGCGTGTGGATAACAGTCGACCAGTTCCGGGTCAGACAGGGTCGCCGTGCGGATCCATGAGATTGACTTCGACTGGCGGCGACAGATGTCGACGGATTTGTAGGGACGGATGTAGGGACAGGATCGGTGACTCGGAAGCTATTGCCGCGGTAGCGCGGTCACACGGGGTGGAAGCGTCCCATCCGGGCACGGTCGGGCGGAGCGAATAGGCGACGAGTGTCCGAAGTCGTGATGCGCAAACAGTACGCTGGCAGGCGGAGAGCCGGGAAGTCTGGTCGGCACATCAAAGTTTCGCATCCCCGAGGAGCTGCTGAACGTGTGTCACCTGAGCAGGCCCAGCAGGCTTGAGCACTCTCACCCGCGGTGGCGGGTGACCTGTCGGGCCGGCGTTTCCGGATGACCACCGGAATCTCCTTCCTCGTCTTCTTCGTCGGGGCTGTCATAAGCCTGGTTACAAGCTGGGTGCTCGTTTCACGCCTCGAACGGGTTGGCGATCGGCTCGGGCTTTCCGAGGCGCTCCTGGGAATGGTGGCCGCCGTGGCTGCCGATGCCCCCGAGATCACGGCCTCCATCACCGCACTTGCCCATCACCAGGCGACGATCGGCGCCGGGGTGGTGCTCGGCTCGAACGTGTTCAACCTCGCAGCCCTTCTCGGGCTTGGAGCGGTTGTCGCCGGTCGTATCGAGCTGCATCGGAAGGTGGTCGTCTTCGGCGGTACCATCGCCATGTTGGTCGCTGTGGTCTGCCTGTTCACCGTTGGAGGCCAACTGCCACCCACCGGGGGCCTTGCCCTCGTCATCGTCATCCTGGCCCCCTACACCGTCCTTCTTGGTGCGCACCGCACCATCCTTGGGCGACTCGGTCTCACTCCAAGGTTGTCGGCATGGCTTCATGACGCCATCGTCGAAGAGGAGACCGAACTCGAAGAAGCCATCCACCCCAAGCGGGGTACCGGCGGTGACGCCCTGGTGGCCGGTGCCGCCCTAGTCGTGGTCATCGCAGCCTCAATCGCCATGGAGCGAGGAGCGGCTTCGCTCGGTGTGCACTTCGCCATCCCAGAGATCGTTATTGGTGGCCTCGTCCTCGCCGCTGTGACCAGCCTGCCCAACGCGGTGTCGGCCATCTACCTGGCCCGCCGGGGCCGCGGTGCCGCGGCATTGAGCACGGCGCTGAACTCAAATTCGCTCAACGTGGCCGCCGGATTATTGATCCCCGCTGCGATCCTCGGCTTGGCCAAGCCGTCCGCATCGGGCCTTCTCGTCGCAGGCTGGTACCTGGGATTGACAGCCCTGACGTTGGTGCTCGCCTACTGTGGGCACGGGCTACGCCGGGTTTCGGGAGGTCTGATAATTGCGTGCTACGTCTTGTTCGTTTTCTTGCTTCTAGCGACGACGTGAAGGATTTCCCGGGACTCAGTACTTCGTCGCCGATTCGACGATCCCGGCCACCCAAGTGCAGGCAATAGCAACCATCAGGATGGCCCGGTGAAGGCGACCTGCGCTGTAGATGGGATGGCGGAACTTCGTGCCGCCATGGACGCCTGATTCGGACGACCGATTCCTTTTCCGGCGGCGTGAGCCAGCGTCGGTCAGGGGCGCTCGGACACCGTCTCACAATCTGCGTCGGGGATGAGCGGTGTGGGCGATGAGAGGAATCGGAAGGACTCAATATCCTCAGTGGTCCCGATGAGGACCAGCTCATCCCCCTCTTCGAGCACCGTGGTCCCATCGGGCACGACCAGATCTCTCTGCCGTTGGATGGTGGTAACGATGATGCTGATCGGCAATCCCACATCGCGAAGCGTCTGACCCACCAGGGGTGACCGTTCCTCTATGAGTACACGGTCTGAGCCGTTTTGGTCGCCTTCATTCATCCGCTGCAGTCTGGCGAGAAGCCCAAGGCGATAGCCTCTCACCACGTCTGAGGTGGCAATCGTCCCAACGACCCTTCGATCGGCGTCGAGGACCGACACCCAGTGCTGGGCGGACGTAGCCATCGCATCAACGGCCACGTCGAGATGAGCCGACTCCAGTGTCGTGGCCGCTGTCGCGTCCACGAGTGATTCGAGTCGCAATTCCGAACCCGCTTTCACTTCATCAAGATCGCTGAGCGAGACAGTCCCTTCGAACCGGCCCTCTCCGTCGACAACCGGCGCACCCGAGAGCCCGAGCCGCAGGAGTTCCCGACGGGCGATCGCCGTGGCGCTCCCGCCCGCGATCACCAGCCGAGGGGGCGCCATGGCCTCGGCGACTGGGACGCCGGCCAATACGGGCATCCCCATGAGGAGCCGCTGGGCCGGGGCATCGGCTCGAGATCTGAGTTGACTGCGGTAGATGGTGTCGTCGCTGCGGCGGACGATGAACCACGCCAGCCCTACGGCGAGCATGGCCGGTCCAAGGATGGAGAGGCTTCCGGTCATCTCGGCCACCATCAGCATCACGGCCAGTGGTGCCCGCGAGATACCGCCGAAGCAGCACATCATTCCGATGATCACGTACGGCGCAGGATTGTGGCCCATGGAAGGAACGATGGGTTCGAAGAGCCGCCAGACCGAGGCACCGACGAACGCACCGATGACAAGACCGGGGCCGAAGATCCCTCCTGACCCTCCCGAGCCGATGGAGAGCCCCGTGGCCACGATCCGGGCGAAGGGCAGGATCAGGACGATCCACAGTGGGAGGGTCAGGAGCTGATGGCCCAGCCCCTGCTGGATCCATCCGTAGCCGGTCCCGAGCACTTCGGGTATGGCGAGGGCGATGAATCCGACGATGACACCTCCGATCGCAGGCTTGACCCAACGGGGAAGGTTCAGCCGCCCAAAGAGATCCGAGATTCCATAGAAGCTCTTGGCGTAGAGGAGGCCGACCAAACCGCCGAGGACCCCGATCAGTGCAAACCAAGGCAGATCAGCAGGATCGGTGAAGTGGTAACTGCCGGCGAAGCCAAAGATCGGCGTGAAGCCGACCGCTGCCCCGAAGATGACGTAGCCGACCAACGAGGCCACGAAGCTGGGAAGCAAGGCTTCGGAATCGAAATCATCTCGGTAGAGGATCTCGGTGGCCAGGACAGCACCGCCCAGTGGCGCACCGAAGATGGCGCCGATCCCCGAACCGATCCCGGTGACCACGGCGATGCGAGCATCGGCCGGGCTGAGATCGAGCTCTCGAGCCAGCAGGGAAGCGAACCCGGCGCTGATCTGTCCGGTAGGGCCTTCCCGACCTCCTGACCCTCCCGAGCCGATGGTGAGGGCCGATGCCACGATTTTGACGATCACGGCGCGAAAGCGAATGCCCCGAGGATTGTGATGCACCGCTGAGATGGCGGCGTCGGTGCCATGGCCCTCCGCCTCTGGAGCGAATCGAAAGACCAGGATTGCCCCGAGCAGTGCCCCCAACCCGACGACCAGGGGAAGTGCCCAGGGCCGGGTAAACGAGGCCGACGCCCGTTGGCCGCCCTCGCCCAAAGGGGTGGGCACGTGGTATCCGGCAAGGGTGCCGAGGAAGAAGTGCGTCGAGGCCAGCAGCGCCTCATAGAACACGATGGCACCGACTCCGGCCATCGTTCCGATGAGTAGGCCGAGAATCAGCCACTTCTGCAGGTAGGACGCGCTACCAAGCCAGCGCGCAGCGCGGGCCATCGTGGCTCGCCACGAGGTTTTGGCGAAGACGGTCACGATGAAAGACCGCCCATCTACAGATCCCAGCCCGTTGACCAGTCCTGCTCAGGCACTTCACCAGCGGCGGCGGTGAGACGCTGTAGCGAGTCGACCAACGCGGCCTGCTGCTCAGACGGAATCGCCTCCAAGAGGTGGGCGATCTCCGACCGTCTCCTCTTCGTTACAGCATCCACCAGCCCGCGGCCCTTTTTGGCCAGCGTTAGCCGGACGAGACGCCGATCACCCCGGTCGTGGCGACGCACGATGAGGCCTTTCTTGATCAGCCGATCGCACATCCGAGTGGCGGTCGGCGGTGTCACGTCCACCGCTTCAGCGAGTTCGGCCAGGCTCTGTGGACCACGGGAGGCCAAAACGACCAACGTCCGGTATTGGGTGAGCGTCACCTCCTCGGCCACGTCCCCGAGGGAACGAGCTGCCACCGCTACCAATACCCGGCTGGCACTCAGTACGGCATCGACGATCAGGTCCCGATGGGACTCCCCGGTGGTCTGGTGTCCTTCGTATCCATATACTAATCATTGTAGTAGCTAATTAACAGACGCTGATCGGTGTCGGAGGTCTCACGGAGGATTCCTGTGCTGGATGTTTGGCTATTTACTGATGCAAGCAGCATCTCGACGGGGCACCGAGTCGTGTTCAAGTCGGGACCGACACTCTCAATGACGTCTTGGTCTTCCGATCTCGGCCAACGGCTGCCCCCAGAGCCATTAGGGACACTTTACCTGACCTCAGCCAACTGGACCTCTGAATGATTGGGCACGCAGCGGGGACGCCGAGCTTGTTCACCGGACCGACGGTTGCACACCACTAACCAAGGAATGTGTTTGGTTGGACGAATACGCCCCAGGAAGGACCGTTCTGATGGTTCGACCGACTCAGGTGATATTCCGACGTCGGTACGTTCCTTGCGCCCGTGCGAGGCTCAGTTGAACCTGGTACTTGCATCGTAGAATAGGCGCCCTTGGCCGGGCTTGGACGCCGAGAGCACCAGGTACAGAGGCTCGACATGGCTCGGGGTTGTAAAGGTGATCTGGTGCAACACGTGGGCTCCCAACGGAACGTGTAGGTCGAGGACTTGGCCATCCACTATCGGACCCGTTGCTGAACCGGCATGGATTTGCCACGTTACGTGAAGGTTGGCTCCCATGAAGGTGTCGTTGAAAATCTCGAGCGTCCGCGACACCGATCGGTCGACCGGTAGCGACACCTCCACGGACGGCCAGTCCCCTTCAGTGTTCGATAGCTTGTTCGCCTCCCAGTAGCCCTGGTCAGCGACAAGCACGGGAGAGAATGCGTCCTGTATTCGCTGAATCTGAGGGTTTGCCCATGGATCCGCCAGATTGTTCGCACCATAGATCGGGTGGCCACCCTGCTCGAGGGTCATCGTTGTGGAATTCACACCGGGAATTACAGAGGCCCAGATGTTCAAGAGAGTGTATGGCCGGACGTCGGACGCGCCTTCCGTCCGGAGCACCTCGGTCGCCGTGGCGAACCATTCGAAGTACTGCTTACTCGATTCATCGAGAAACTCCCCGATCCCGTATGGCTTACCCGGATTTAGCCCGGGCGCGCCCTTACAGGAGTTGTCGCTGTAGCCATACGAGGACCCCACCCCGTCCTCGGCCACATAGTGACACCACACCGTAAAGTTCGACTGGGGTAGGTCCTGGAAGACGTTGAACTCGTCTGCACTAATGGGCCGAGTGGGATCGAGCGCCATGATCGCCGAGTACAAGGCGGCTAGAAACGGGACCCCCGATCCCGGTGGGGCCTTGATCGAGATGGGCTCATTGGCCTCGCTCCACCGCAACACCGAAGCATGGTTTCGGTCGCGGAGCACAAGATCCCGGGCGTCGCTGACCATATTTGGCCGTCCAGTGGCAAAGTTCTGCCGCAGGTTCGATCCCCTGATCGCCGTCTCATCGATGATCATGAGGCCCCGCTGATCGGCGATGTCAAGCATGTAGGGGGTCGCCGGGATCTGGTGGATGCGGACGTCGTTGTAGTTGAGGTGGAGAATTCTCCACCGCCTGGAGCCACCCTGGATTTGCACCGGACGGAGCCAGGAACCCGGGCAGAGTGTCGTAGGCGTCGCCGGGCCCGCCGCCATAGTTGATGCTGTCGTAGTCGGCTTCCTGCAAGTTGTCGCCGCGGAAATTGACCCTGATTCCATTGAGATCGAAGTGGTCGCCAACTTGTTGGATCTGACGGAATCCGAACTGGTACATCGCGTCCGCATCAGCTTCGCCGGGCGTAACCAGGTTGAGGTGCAAGTCGTGCAGCTGAGCCCGGTAATCGGCACGGTACGGCACGTCGGGCCACCAATAGGACTTCGGCCCGAGCTTCCATGTGACCGGGCCGATCCACACGTTGCGGGTCTGGCCTGGCGCCACGCTGACGACAGTGGTTGGCAGCGACGGGTATGCCCACGTTGATCGATTCCAGGAGGTCAGCTGGGCGTGAACCGTGGTTCTTCGCCGCATACTCGAGGTATTGGTGATCGACACCTGGTAGCGGAGGCTCTTGTTGATTACTGACGTCTCGACGAACGCGTTGGAGATGTATACGGCTGGGTAAACTTGCAGATCAGCTGACCGGAAGATCCCCTCGGCGATATTGGGCGACCAGTCGGCCCCGCCGGGAATCGTGAAATACCCGTCCGAGTCCATGAGGGCATCTCGGCCCTTAACGAGCACGCTGAGCGTGTAGGTGCCGCCGGGCTTCACGAACGGAGAGATGTCGAAGGTCGACGGCAGGAACGACGTCGTATCGGTCCCGACGACCTTCCCATCGATACTGAGCTGCGCCTGAAAATTAACGGCCCCAAAGGTCACTTCGGTGGTCTGAGCGGAGTGGATGTTGGGGACAGTGATGGTACGTACGTACTCAGCCTCGGAGACAGAGGGAAACCCTTGCTTCACCCACCCACCACCGGGAACAGCAATCGTCGTGCTCTCGTGAAGTGGGGTATTCACGCAGCCCTCTTGCGGACCAAGGGTTCCGGTCGATGAGCACGTCGTGTCCATGAGCGGGTGGAACCGCCATATCCCGGCGAGATCGACGCCGACCACAGGCTTCGGACCAGATACCCCATTGAGGTACGAGTAATTGAAAGGTGGGTGACCGTCGGTCGCCAGCGGACGAGCGGTGGTACTTCTGGGGGCTGTACTACGACTGACGAGACTCAGTATCAGACCCGCCGCCAACGCCAGAACTACTACTGGCACAGCGATTCGCACTGTTCGGCGCATCAAGCCGACCGCCTCGACTGCTTCTCTTGCGGTCGCCGCCTCGACGTGGTGTTCGAGTCCCTTGAACGGCCACAGGCGTGAGATCTAGGTTCCAGAGCTGGCCGGATCACAACTGAGGCATGACTTCGTCGGTGACGGTGCGCAGGTAGCGCCAGGCGATCTCGGGCGGCAAGCCTCCGACAAGAGGCTGGAGGGGTAGGGGCGTGCCGCCCCTTATCATCAAAAGGGCTTCGTCGATGGTCACGATGCGATGGGTACGGTCCTCAGTCCGCAGCTCTGCTACGGAGGTGGCAGTGGAGATGCTGGCGGTGTGGGTATTGCCCTGGTTAATGGCGGCGTAACTGCGAACGTCATGCAGGAGGTGTGGACCCAACTCGGTCCAGGCTTCGTCTAGGTCATTGGCGACGAAAATGGTGGTGGCGGTATTGGTGGACGGGATCAGGCAGAAGCCAGGTTCGTGGCCCTTGGCGCGGGCCTCGGTGGCATAGATCTCCTCGAGTTCCGGATCACCGCCCTGGGCGATGAAGTCGAGGCCGAACCGGGCTGCCCGTTTGGCCGCTGCCGGGCTACCACCACCCCAGATCACGGTCGGACCGCCCATGGTGACCGGCGCCGGCGTCACGTGAATATGGCGGCCCTCGTGTTCGAAGGGTTCACCGGACTTTGCTCGGAGGAGGACGGCGAGCTGGTCCTCCGCGAGTTGGCCCCGGTGCTCGAAGTCAGCGCCATGGTGGTCGAACTCCTCCGGTCGGTATCCAATGGCGAGGATGTAACTCACCCGGCCACCACTGATGATGTCGAGCACCACCATGTCCTCCGCCAGACGGACCGCGTCATACAGCGGCAGGATCAGTGCCGCGGTCATGATGGGTAGGGTGCTGGTCCGGGCAGCCATGGCGGTGGCCAGAACCAACGGCGAGGGTAAGTAGCCGTCGGCCATCGTGTGATGCTCAGATACCGCGGCAGCCACTGCGCCACGGCTCTCAGCAAAGCTTGCCATCTCCAGCGCTGCGGCATATAGATCCGTCGTCGGTGCACCGAACCCCGGGGCACGCATGTCAAAGCGCATCATGAACATCGTCTGGGTCTCAGGAGCCTCGTGATTTCTCGGCCGCTCTGCTGAGCTTCGCCGATCGACTCAGTACGGCGTTTGTCAGATCGCCGTGGGTGATCACGTACGGCTCGTCCGCCATGACCGCCTCAATCACTCCGGCGGCGGCATCCTTGGCGGTAGCCAACATCGCCGTCATCTCCTGGTTGCTGGCGACCATCGCTTCGAAGTCGCCATCATTGGCAATGGGGCGGCGCAGGTGGCTGGGCTGTGCCGCTTCGCTGGTCTCGAGGTGGCGGGTGATCATCCCTGACGGGAAGACCACCGACACGCCGATTTCGTCACCTGCCAGCTCGAGCCGGAGAGTTTCAGCGAGGCCCCACACGGCGAACTTGCTCGCCTGGTAGGCGCCGAGGCGGCTAGCCGGATCCAGGATCGATGACGATGTGATGAAGGCGAGCCGACCCCGCTCGGCCTTCCGCAACAGCCGTAGGAACGTGCGGGCTACCCGCGCCGATCCGATCACATTCACGTCCAGCAACCATCTCCACTCGTCATCGGTGAAGGTCTCCACGGCTCCGAAGAGTTGGACGCCGACGTTCGACACGACGAGGTCAACAACACCAAATCGCTCCTCGACGGCTTTGGCGGCTGCGTCCACGCTGGCAGCCTCAGCGACGTCAGTCGCAATGCCGAGGACCCGGACACCGTGGGCCTCGGCAAGCCGGGTCGACTCGTTGGCGGCCCGCTCTCCGTCCAGGTCGAGCAATGCCACATCCATGCCAAGGGCTGCGCAGCGCTCACCGAGGGCGAGGCCTAGACCCGAAGCCCCGCCGGTCACAACGGCCACAGTCATCAGCTCTCCTCCGGCACGAAGAAGTCGGCATGGAGCCGGGTGAGCTTCGAGGATTTGATCCGCCATCCGTCCGCTCCCTTCTCGTAGGTCTCGTGATAGTGGCCGTAGCCGTCGAGACGCATGCCGTTGGGCCAGATAACGATGTCGTTCAGCGCCCAGATCCCCGTGGCCGTCGTTTCCGACGTGAGGTCGATCTCTGGCATGTGGCCCTGGTGGACGGTCACGGTAGAAGTCAGTGTTTCCGCCAGAAAGGCCATGAAGTCGGCGGCCCCCCGCACCACGTCACCGCCCGCCTCCGTTGTGTCAATCACCACGTCGTCGGTGAACACCTCTCTCATTCCCTCCCAGTCCTTCGTGTCCATGGTTCGGAAATAGCGGGCCTTCAGTCGCCGAATCGCCTCGACATCGTCCGGCTCGCTCACCGGTCGCCCATCACGGAACGAACGAAGCCCTGCCACAGAATCGGAGGGAGGTCTGCCTTGCTGGCGATCCCCGGCGGCATCGCTACCAGGTAGAAGTTTGAGCTGGTGTCCGTCAACGCCGTCGCGGTCATGGCGGTCCCCCGATCGTTCAATGATTGACAAGTTGTCCTGTCGCACACCGTGGCGGCGTCGCCGACATGATAAGTATACGCTAGTGACTACTTGATGTCCAGCCTCGAGGATCCCAGGAAGAAAGCTCTCGGAATACCTCGCCCAAGTCGGAGCAAAATGACCTTCATGAGCACACAGCCCCTGCGGGGTCGTCCGACGCAAGCCGAGGCATTGGTGATCGAACAACGACTCCGCGAGGCCGCAACAGAGGCATTTGTAGACAATGGCTTTGACGGCACCACCATGGAAGCCGTTGCGGCAGCGGCCGGAATCACAAGACGAACGCTCTACGCGAAATATCCGGACAAACAGGCGCTTTTCGCTGCGGTGATTCCTCAGGCCCTTGCTGACATGCCGTTCCTAGGGGTCGCCATCGAAGTTCCTGATGGTGACCTGAACTACGTGTTCGCGCGAATTGGCACGACAGATCATCGAACGGCTGGTTGATCCGACTGCGGTGAAGCTTCGGCGGTTGGCCATGCTCGAGGCCGACCGAATCGCCGAGCTCGATCCGGTCCACGGAGCAGACATATGGTCAACAAGCCTTCTTTCGATCGTCCAACTGCTTGCGCCCCATGCCGGTGCGGGCGAGATCGTCGCTGACGATCTCGAGGTGACCGCCGACCTCTTTCTGGCGATGGTCGTGGGCGGTCCCACCAAGTGGGCTGACTATGGGGTGTTCCGCTCTGCCGAAGAACTTGACCACCACATCGCGCTTTCTGTCGAACTCTTCCTGTCCGGGGTTCTCCCCCGCTCTTGATATCGGACGTCATCTTCGAGGTTGGGCCTTGGAACGTCATTCTTTGATCGTCATTGTGCCCCTTACGTCCTCCTTCCCGAGTGCCGAGCTGCCGATCTCACGCTGTTCCCATGGCCGGCAAGTTCGATGCTGTGAGACGCCGGCACGTAAGGTGACCCGTAAGGCCCACCCGTGCCCTGCCTCACCCTCCGGCTTCCGCTTGTCGCTGCCCTCGCTTCCCTGCCGGCCGGGACTGGCGGGGGCAAATCGGCCTTCACCGATCGGAACAGATCGCGGTACTTTCGACCGACTGCATCGTTGCGGCCGACGTACACGCGCAGCCCCAGGAGTCCCCGCCGCAGCCCATCCATTGCCGGGTCGATCTGGCCATTTGTCGCTCCACACTCATTCGCACTCGCTCGCGAGTTGTAGGGACAAGCGGTGACCCACCAAGTCCGGTGGTCCGTAACTTCTGAACCCGGGGTTTGGTGTCCACTCGATGGGGTCAAGCCCAGTTGGTGGAGATGATGTCACTCGAACCCACGACCCCCTGCTTGCAAATGTGATCCCCCGTTTTGCCAACTGTTGCCGCCTGTGGAGCGGAGATGCGCTATCCCGGCACGCACGTCGGACACCGTGCGGAGCCCGAGGCCGCCGGAGACCGGCGTCGACTTCGCTCGGCGACGGTTTTGTGGGGACTGAAGTGGGGACAGAATCGGGGCTCGGAGGCAACTTCTCAGTAACGCCGCAGCGTCTTGAAGGTCCCCCACAACCAGATACTTTTGCGAGCGAACCGAGTGCTACACGGATCCAGATCCGAAGTCGCCGCCTGTCGCCGTTCCGCTAGATCTCAAGGCCTCGCAATCCACGGCGTGAACTGATGCCCAACTTCCCGTAGATGTTGCGTAGGTGGTACTCGATGGCCTTCCGGCTCACATAAAGCTCGGCCGCCACCTCGGGGTTGGAATACCCCTTGCTAACGAGCACCGCGACATCTCGCTCGCGGTCGGTGAGCTCGAGCGAGGTCCTAGCCGATCTTCGACCGGATCGGATCCCGGTGCTCTTGAGGTCAGACTCCACCCGCTTCAGGAACGGATCGGCCCCGATCACCACCAGGGCCCGCTGGGCGTCATGTCGGCCGATGATCCCTTGAGACCGAGCCCCTTGCTGAAGTTGCACCCGCCCGTACGCATGGAGCAGAAGTGCCCGTTCGAGGAAGGGGTCGTCGGGCCCGAACCCGCGAAGAGCCTCGACGAACAGCTCGTTGGCCAGTTCGAATTCTCCGCGAGCTGCTGCCAACCGGGCCCGGAGCCCGCTGATCCGAGCATCCATGTTCAGGCCTCTGGCCTCCGCAGCCTGAGCCAGTTCGTCGATTCGTTCGTGTGCACGATCGATCTGGCCGGTGTCGAGCAGTGCCACCACCAACGAGGGCCAGAACGTCAGTGACGCAAACATTGGCGCCGCCGTGGCCAGGATGTCCAAGGACTCAATGATCCTCTCAGGCCGCGTCGGCGGCCAAGGCCAGTGCTGAGTCGGTGATCCGGACCAGGGCCAGCGCCTCGAGAGCCCCCAGGCGCTCGGCCGCCTCGGCCGCCGCCGCGGCGTGTGTCGTCGCTTCCTGGTGGTCGCCCCGGTACGCAAGTACTGTCGCCAGTACCGCGTGGGATGCTGCGTCCTCAAATTCCTCGTCGGTCGTCAGCGGCAATACTCAAGCCGGTACGTGCTTGCACCAGCGCTTCGTCGAACTGTCCTGTCGTGACGAGCAACATGGCCAACTCTCGGTGACAGCGCGCCAGTTGTACCGGCACGTGGCCGTCCCGTACGAGGGCCAGTGCCGCCCGCATGTCGGCAATGGCGACGGTAGTCAATCCGGCATACATGGCCAGGGTGGCTCGCACCACCAACATGTCGACCTCGGTGCCGGGAACCTGTTCCGCCGCTTCTGGTAGACGCCGGCGCAGGCTCCGCGAGTCCTGCTGCGGCCCCGTGTAGGTAGCCCTCGGCCAGCGAGCCGTGGAGGTGGGCCAGTCGTTCGGCCGGCGTGTTCGGGGAAGCGAGAGCCATCGCCTGGCTCGCGGCTCGGGCCGCCTCGGGCGCCTGCGCCAGGGCAATGGAGATTTCCGCCAGTTCGGCCCAGGCTCGGGCAACAGTGTCGGGGGAGTCTGCCCCGTCGGGATCTTGGGTTTCAACAACCCGCTCAAGCCAGCGCCGAGCAGTCTCGGTATGACCCCTGTCCCACTCGAGCATCCCCAGCACCGGATTCCGACCGGGGCCGTCGCCGAGCACTTCAATCTCTCGGCCCAGTGCCTCTCTCTCGTCATATGCCCGGCGTCGATGTATGTGCGGGCCGCATCCACAAGTCTGCGATCCGCCTCGGATTGCTGGGAACTCAGGGAGGAGGCCCATTCGAGGGCGCGGGCCGCCATGACCTTGTTCCCTCGATCGAGTTCCTGCTTGGCTCGGGCCTCGAGTTCTTGGGCCAGCATTTCATCCGCACCGTCGGCAGCAGCCACCCGATGGGCGAGGCTGGTCGTTGAGCTGGTTTCCCGAGCGGCCGCGCCGTGCAGGTCTCGTCTCCGACTGGGTGAGAGGTCCTGATAGATGGCCTGTCGGTATAGCGGATGCACGAACTCGATCGGGGGTCCGGGTTCCTGCGGATCCCACCGGACGAAACCCGTAGCCAACAGTTGCTCGAACGGATCGATCGGGGCGTCGACACCGGCGATCCGACCCACGAGCGGGAGGGCCGCACGGTGGTTGATGACCGACAGCGCTGCCGCCAGGGAGCGCGCTGATTCCGGCATCTCCAGAGGCGGGCCGTCACCGACGAAGTGAGGGACTTCGGTGCCGGCAGATCCCCGTCCGCGGCTCGGAGTTCGTCAGTGCGCAACTCGGTGAGGAGCGTCCGCACGTACAAGAGGGTGGCCCCCGGTATGGGCACGGAGCCGTTCAGCTTGAGACGGTGTGAGCTCGATGCCAGCCGAGGACGCCACGGCGGCCACTTCATCCAGGTTGAATGCACCGATCTCAATGGTCCGACAGCCCATGGAGTCGCGACGGAACCGGTCCCAGCCGTCCTGTATGCCCGGTCGAGCCGTCACAATGACAGCCACTCGGTCCTCGTCGAGCCTTTGGACCGCGGTCAGAAGGGCCCGGGCCGAGCAGGCATCGGCCCAGTGCAGGTCCTCGACCACCACTACGAGAGGTCCGCCGTCCGACGGTCAGCCCAGCCCTGGAGGATCTCCATCCCGGCCGCGAAGGCCTCGGCAGAACGGGAGCCAAGCCGGTAGGCGAGGTCGAAGGGAACATGACTGGCCAGTTCATCCGCCGAGACCTGTTGCACCTGGATTTCGGACGGTAGTTCAGCCAAAACATGGCGCACGAGAGTGGTCTTACCCATTCCGGCTTCGCCCTCGGCCCATGCCACCGAAGGTCGACCCCAGAGGGCCGCCTCAATGGCCGCCGTCATGACTTCCCGCTCCGGACCCCGTCCAACCAGGACATCCGAAGGGAAGGGCGGGTCCGACATGACCAAATGGTATCGCTGGGGCGTGGATATCGCCCAGGGTCAGCGGACCGCGGCTCTACCTCTTCTTCGCGATTTCACCTGGTTTTCTCCGGAGTTAGAGCACCCGGTCGGCGATATGGTGGGTCCCAGAGACGCATCTTTCAGGGGCCGGATCGATTATGAGTTTTCGGGCATTCGTTCGAGTGTGCCCGATAGTGGTCCCCCATCCGTTCAACCGGCGGGCGACTCGCCACCCGCCTGGTTGCTCTGCTTCTGGGTATAGAGAAGCGCCAGGAGGAGGGCGCCGAAGGGGACGACCAGTCTCAGAGTGAACTGCCGGGAATTCTGCGAACCGGCGGCGACCAGTGAGATCGTGCCTACCAAAAAGGCCAGACCCCACACTGCCGAAATCCGGCGATTGAGCTCGTGGAACCGGGCTGTCTTCCACACATGTTCGGGGGCCTGCTCGCGGGCGTAAGGCTCGGTGAATGGCTTTCCGATCAGGATGGAGCCGAACACGATCAGAGTTAGGGAACCGTGGGCCACGGCCTGTGCGTACCGACCCAGGTGCTGATGTCACCCGGGTGGATGGCGGCTAGGAGCACGAGGAGCCCACCGAAGTAGACAGTGCCGATGACGTCGAACAGGTGCACGGAGTGACCGGCGATCGCTCGAACCAGAACTACCAGAGCGACAGCGAGACCGATAGCCGCCCCCCAGTAGACCCCACCGAGCCGGACGCCCAAGAGAAAGGCGACCCAAGGCGAAAAGCTCCAAATCAAATTCTTCATGCCTGCTCCTGTTCGTCTGGTCCGTCTCCACTGGCCGGGTCCGGGTGGACCCGAAAGAGGTTCTCGATCAGGGCCAGAAGTTCGAGATTCCCGGAAAAGCGGCGGGAAACCTCTTGTCCCACGGCCTTGACCGTGCCAACTGCCCGCCCGTCCCCGTCCTCAGAGATGTCAACGATGATCTGCACATTTCTCAGACTGACGGCTTCAGGGGCCTGGAGCACTAGGGAAACTCCCTAAATGTTCGGCCGATCAACCTTTTCGCCGGCTACCTGACACACTCGGAGCAGGCTTCGGCCACGACGGGAGGCCGTTGAAGAGCCAGCCCAAGCCAGAACGGGTCCCTCGGGTAGCTTCCGACGGACTTGGCAGCCGCGTATAGCGTGCTCACTCATGGTGTCGAAGGCGCCGGCCGGACCGGCCAAAAATCGGCAGTTGGTCCTGGTGGCCATGACCATCGCCAACGCCATGATCCTGGTCGATCAGACCGCGGTGCCGCTTGCCTTGCCCTCCATCGAGAAACAATTCGGCGTCGGCACATCGGTGGCGCAGTGGGTGCTGAGTGCCAGCCTGCTGTCGCTGTCAGGACTCTTGATCCTCGGAGGACGGCTCGGCGATCTTTTCGGCCGGCGCCGGATGTTCCTGATAGGTGCGGTGGGCTTCAGCGGGGCATCGGCGGTTGGCGGGCTAGCCCCGACCTTTTCGCTCCTCTTGGCTGCACGGGTCGTCCAGGGGGTGGGGGGCGCGCTGATGCTGCCGGGGAGCGTGGCCATCGTCAACCGCTCCTTCCCAAGTTCTGAACGCGGAAGGGCTCTCGGCACGATGGGCGGCGTGGCGGCCATCGCCGGAGCGCTAGGTCCCACCATCGGTGGAGCTCTGACCTCGGCGGTTAGTTGGCGGCTGGTGCTGTTGGTCAACGTGCCGCTTGCCATCGTTTGCGTGGTGGCCACTCTGTCCGCGGTGCCCAGGGATGACGAGCGTGACGGCGCAGCGCACGTCGATGTTTTCGGGGCCGGCCTCTTGTGCCTGGCAATCGTGTCCCTGGTATTCGGACTTACCGAGGTCCAGTCGGCACCGCTGGGGTCCTTCTCGGTGCTCGGTCCGGTGGCCGTGGCCCTGGTCAGCGCAGCAGGCTTCCTGTGGTGGGAGCGAAGGGCCCCTGACCCCCTGATGGACGTGGGCCTCCTCCGCCGCACCCCGAACTATCTCGGAGCAGTAATCAGCCAGGCTTTCGCAGGAGTCGTAGAGATGGGGCTTGGACTGATTTTCCCCCTGCTCCTCATCCTCGATCTCGGGATGAGCCCGTTCGTGGCCGGCCTGGCGCTGATCCCAGTCACCGTGCCCATGGTTCTTCTCTCGACGACCGTCGGCCGCTGGTATGACCGGTCAGGAGGTCGACCACCGCTGGTCGTCGGGTTCAGCCTCCTCGCATTTTCGGGTCTCGCCCTCGGGGTCGGGGTGCACCTACTCCACCCGGGCTCGCCGAACTACTTCCTCCTCCTCCCCGGTCTGCTGGTGTTCGGGAGCGGCCTGGCCCTCGTGCTGACCGCCTGCGACCCGGTCAGTCTGGACTCGGTGGATGAGGGTTTGGCCGGCCAGGTCTCCGGAGTGTCGGCGACCGCCGAACAGGCGGGAGGAGCGATCGGAATCGCCGGGCTCTATGCCATCTTTCACGAGGTCTACGTCCGCCGCCTCCTGCACCTCACCTCGAGCGGCTCGGCCAGCCATCTCACCCCGCATCAAGGTCAGCAGCTCCGTCAGGCTCTCGATGCAGCTGAACAGACGGGACTCCAGCCCCACCACTTTGACCCGTCGTTGGTCCGCTTTCTTATTCCGGCCTTCGACGCCTCCAAGCTCGGCTACGCCGCCGTGTTCTTCTCGGTATTGGTGATTTCGGCGTTGGGCGGCCTGGGTGCGTGGCGTCTGGTTCGGAAGCCACTTGGCGCACCTCGGCCGCTATCTGCCTGAAACACACTTTTCGGAATCCCATTAGGGATTTGCCCGGAAATTACTAGGGAGTTGCCCTAGGGCACGCCGCGGCAGATTTCCCCACAATGCGATTGTGGTCGACTTCCCAAATCCACCCGGTCGCCCGGGGCCGCCTCCCGGTTCGTCGGGAGCGGGTCGTGCCCACCCGGAGCGCGGCGAAGGCAGGCGCTCCACATCCATTTCCAGGTCCTGGCGTCGTCTCGTCGCTACCTTTTGCGGGCCTCGGTCAACTCCCAAGGAGGAACTATGAGTGCAGCGCTCTATCGACTGGGTCAGTGGTGCTTCCGGCGACGCCGATACGTCGCTCGCCGCATGGGTGCTCGTGATCGCCGTTGTTGGCGGTGGTGGCCGTCAACGTCAAGCAGCCGACCAGCAATTCCTTCACCATTCCCGGCACCGAGTCCCAGCAGGCTCTCGACCTCCTGGACCAGAAGTTCCCCGGTACCGGCGGCGCCCAGGCGCAGGTCGTCTTCTCAGTACCGACATCGAGTCCCTCACCGATGCCGCCGACCACGAGGCTGTGGAGGCGACGCTGGCTCAACTCCGCAAACTGCCACAGGTCGTCGCCGTCACCGACCCCTATGAAGCGAAAACGGTGTCCAAGAACGGGCGGATCGCCTACGCCGTCGTTGCTTATCCCGTCGCGATAGCAGACGTGACCACCAGGGCTCAGACAGCGCTTCTCGCCTCGGGCGGCCCCGCCAAGAGCAGCGGGGATCGATGTCAACTTCGGCGGGCAGGTGGCCCAGGCCACCACGAAGACCGACACCGACCTCGATCGGCGTCCTGATCGCCTTCCTCGTGCTGTTGCTCGGATTCGGCTCGGTGGTGGCTGGTGTGCTGCCACTGGTCTCGGCGATCGCCGGTGTGGCTCTCACCAACCTCGCGCTCTTGGCGCTGACCGCCCGAATCACCGAGTCCAGCACCACCCCGATCCTCGCCACCATGATCGGGCTGGCGGTAGGGATCGACTACTCGCTGTTCGTGATGAACCGGCATCGACAGCAGATCGCGGACGGCATGGAACTGCGGGAGTCGGTTGGCAGAGCGGTCGCGACCTCCGGCTCGGCGGTGTGCTTCGCCGGTATGACGGTGCTCATCGCCCTCGGCGGCACTGAGCGTCGTCAACATCCCGTTCCTGACCGTCATGGGCCTGTCCGCCGCCGGCGCGGTGGTAGTGGCCGTCCTGGCCGCGACGACCCTCATGCCGGCACTGCTCGGCTTCGCCGGTCACCGGCTCATCTCCTCGCCGCTGGGCCCGCCACAAGATCGAGAAGGCGGCCACTCCCGGCTACGAGCCCCTGTCGCGGCGTTACGTGGCCACACTGAAGCGGGCACCGATCCTGGTGGTCCTGGCCGGGATCATCCTCCTTTTGTTCGTGGCCACTCCGTTTCTCCACATGCGGCTCGGCCTGCCCGATGCCGGCTCGCAGCCGACCAGCCAGACCACGCGACGTGCTTATGACCTCATCAGCGAGGGGTTCGGGCCGGGGCCAACGGACCTCTTCTCATCGTGGTCTACGCACCCGGAGGGATGACCCCCACGCAGAAGACAGGCTTCACCACCTTCTACAAGCACAGACAGCAGACACCTCCCTCCGGACGTGGCGGCGATCGGCGCCCCCATTCCCAACCAGGCCAAAGACGTCTTTCTGATCGAGGTGATCCCCAAGACCGGTCCTAACGCCACCGCCACGATCAACCTGATCCACCACATCCGCAACGTGGTGGCGGAAGGGAAGGCGAAGTATGGGCTCGATACCTACGTCACCGGCCAGACTGCGCTCAATGTCGACATCTCGGCCAAACTCTCGTCCGCCCTCCCGCTCTACCTGGCCATCATCATCATCCTCTGCCTGCTGCTGTTGATCCTGGTCTTCCGCTCCCTGCTGGTGCCCCTTGCCGCAGTGGTCGGCTACGTGCTCAGCATTCTCGCCGCCCTGGGCGCCGTGACCTTCGTCTTCCAGGAAGGGCACCTGTCCGGGCTATTCGGCATCGCCAAGCCGGGGCCGATCCTCAGCTTCCTGCCCATCATTCTGCTCGGGATCCTGTTCGGACTGGCCATGGACTACGAGGTCTTCCTCGAGTCACGGATGCGGGAGGAGTCCCTGCACAAGGACGCCATCACCGCGGTGACCGACGGATACAGCGGCAGTGCCAAGGTCGTGGGGTCGGCCGCCATCATCATGGTCTCGGTCTTCGCCAGCTTCATCCTGTCTCCGGACCCGACGACGAAGTCCCTCGGCTTCGCCCTGGCCCTCGGAGTCCTGATCGATGCCTTCGTGATCCGCATGACGGTCATTCCGGCCAGCATGTACATCTTCAAGGGGTCGGCGTGGTGGCTGCCGCATTGGATGGGCCGAATCCTGCCCGATCTCGACATCGAGGGAAGCAAGCTGTCACAACGGGAGCCACAGGTCTCCTCTGTGCAGCCAGGCTGAGGAGTTTGACGCCCTGGCTTTGGCGTCCCCCGGTTCAGCTCGGGCCTACGCCGTCGGAAAGGGGCGGTCCTGTTGGTCGGGTTGAGCACGGTCTTGGCCGGGTGAGCACGGTCCCCGATGTGCCCCTGGACGCTGTAGCGCCTCGGACGGGAACCCGAATTTAGGCAGTCTCCCTGGGGTCGTGTCCGTCGCGCCGGATCAGGCTTGGAGCATGAAAGGTTACGGGCGGTTGATGAAATCAGAACCATCCGGCGAACCCCGTGTCGAGGCCGGTAGTTTGAGCGATCCGCACGACCCGGCCGAGTCGTCACGGGAGGATTCAGCGCCGCCAGTTGCGCCGATGAACGGCGACGCCGCTGATCGACGAACCAGCCCGGTGAGGAAAGGCTGGAGATCCGTGGCGCGAAGCGTGGCGATCGTAGCCGTAGCCCTAGGTGTGGCGGTGGCCATCTACTCGGAGCGGAGGACAATCTCCAAGGGCATTGGCAATGTCGGGAGCCTCAACTGGGCTTGGGTGGCTGCGGCGAGCCTGATTGAGGTTCTGTCGATGGTGGCACTGGCTCAGCTCTATCGGGAACTCCTGCGGGCTAACGGAGCTCGGCTCAAAGTGACGTGGTTCCTTGCTCCCAGCTACACCGCCAACGCCGTCAGCGTCGCTGTACCAGTGATCGGATCGGGGATGGCTGGCTGGCCTATCGGCGGTTCCACGACGCCGGCGCCGATGCCGGCGCAGCCAGCCTCACCCTGACTGTCGCAGGGATCGTGTCCACGGTCACTCTTGCCAGCGTGGTGGCTGTTGGCGCCCTGCTCTCTGGGAACCCGGCCGCGGCTGTCAGCGGGCTGGTCTCGGCGGTGGCCATGGTGTGGCGCCACTGTTATTGCCATGGAGCTCGCGCCGAAAAGGGGAGGATACACCTGCAGCGCCTGATCGCTTTCGCTATTCGCTGGCGCGCAAAGAATGTGCCAACCCAAGGGGGACCCCCCAGTGGTCACAGGGGCGGTGCTTGATGCTGTAGAACGCTTCGGCTGGGGCCGGGACACTGGCCCGGTTGGTCTTTTGGGGGTCAGTCAACTAATGGGCTGATGTGGCCTGTCTGGCGTTCGCCATGTGGGCCGCGGCATTATTGGCCTCTCGGTTGGCAAGATCCTTCTCGTCTGGGCCACGGGCGCCGGAGCCGCCACCCTTAGCCCCACTCCTGCTGGCATCGGAGTTGTGGAGGTCGCCATGGTCGCCGCAATGGCCGCCGTCGGGGTCAAGGACCCCTCCGCCATAACCGCAGTTCTTCTCTATCGGATCATCTCCCTCAAGGGGGCGGTCAGCCTGTGGGCCGTCATGTACAGCTACATCAGAGCGTCGGCGAAGTATTTTCGGCGCCGGCCGGTAGCTTCGTGCCCAAAAGATTCTTCCATGGCCATCGGACAGGAAATCCTCACGGCCTGCCCTCCTCCCTCTAGGGCCTCCCCGATAATCTGTTCGCATTGGACCGGCTCGGCTGAGGTCACCGTCCGACAACTTGGGAGTCTCCCTAGGGCTATTGGCGTGGGGGCGTCACCATGTCCCCTATGGATCCTCTCCAGGAACTCCCGCATCCGATGAGGGCGGGACAACACGAAGGCCGCCGTGTGCTCGTCGACCGGGGCCAGCTCGGGCATCGGTCACGCCGTGGTCGCAGCCCTAGCCAGCGAAGGTGCGAATGTCATCATGGTGGGGCGAAGCCGGCAGCACCTCGCGTCGCGCTCTGCCCCGATCGACGGGCCGAGACTTCCTGCACCGTCTCGTGGAGGCCGATCTAGCCGACTACGGGCAGATCACCGAAGTCTCCGGGGTCTTGGCGAGCGAGAGTACCTCCTCGACGGCTTGGTCCACTGTGCCGGTCTGTTCCAGCCGGCCACGTTCGAGCAGATCAGTTGCCTGCGGGACTGGAGTTCACCTGGGCGGTCAATGTTTGCCGGGGACCGTTTCCACCTCACCCAAGCGCTGGCATCCCCAGCTCCGTGACGGAGCTGGGATCGTCTTAGTGACCTCGGTATCAGCTAACATCTCGGCATGGCCGGACAGAGCGCCTACGCCATGTCTAAGGGAGCGGTCGAGTCCCTGTCGAGAACTCTGGCTGTCGAGCTTGCTCCGAGGTCGATCCGAGTCAATGCCGTAGCTCCAGGCTTCGTGGCGACGCCGATGAATGAGGGTTTTCGGAAGGTGCCAGGAGTGGCTGATGGCCGGGCCAATGCCGCGTTGGCCGGTCGGATGGGAACACCGGAAGAGATCGCTTCGGTGGTGTCGTTCCTCCTCTCGGAAGAGGGAACTTTCGTCAACGGCACCACTATTCACGCCAATGGCGGCTACCCCATCGCCGAAGTGCAGCGGAATGAACAACGTATGAAGGGTGAGGACAACTAGATGAGTGAAACATCAATGTACCGACCCTGGGCGGTGGCACCACCCAGCGGAGTGGAGGCCTTCGGCCCTACGTGCACTGGCCGGACAACCTGGATTGGTCGACGCAGTTGCTCCGTGCGATTAGCTACTCGGCGCTGGGCGGCTCCGAGTTCAGCGAGATCATGAGCGCCATACGGGCCATTGACGTGGGCGACCGCGAGGCGTGGCTTGCTGGCTTCGGTGGCCTGGTGCAGCTCGACCATCGGGCAGCACAGTGTACGGAATGGGGCCACGACCTCTCGGCGATGAGTTGTGGCGGCGGGCATGCATCTACTTCCGGATGGCGACAACGTTCCACGCCATGGACGGTCTTGTGGATCTGCCGGCCGTCACGAGAGTCGCCGATGTTTTCATGCCGCCATGACCCTCGATCAGCGGTACCATTTCGAACGGTCGAGATTCCCTACGAGCAGGACCATGTCCCCGGGTATCTGATCTCACCCTCAGGCCCGCTTCAATCCCGGCCCACGGTGATGGTACAGGGCGGCATCGACGCCTTCTCCGAGGAGATGTCGTTCAAGCTCGGAGAGGTGCTCGTGCGCCGCGGGTATACTGTGCTGCTCCCTGACGGTCCAGGGCAGGGAGAATCGAAGCGTCGGGGTATCGGGACCAGGGCTGACTATGAGGTCGCGGTGACTGCCTTCATCGACTTCCTGGTAAACCGAGACGAGGTCGATCCACGGCGGATCGCCCTCGTCGGAAGCAGCATGGAGGCTACTTCGCGGCCCCGGCGCGGCCTTCGAACCGAGGCTGGTTGCAGCTGTCGCCTGGGGTGCCTTTTTATGGGCTGTCTCCAGTACCCCAGGGGGATGACAGCCGACGTCGAGTCGATCAGGCCATGGCCACGTTTGCCGTCGACACCGTCGAGGAACTCCTGGAGAAGATTAGGACTTCAATCTGGAGGGGGTCGCAAGCCGGATCCACATACCTTTCCTCGTTCTGCACGCCGTTAACGACCTGCAGGTCCCATTCGCACACGCACAGTGTCTCTTTGACGAGATTCCGGATAACCGAAAGCGCTTGGTGGCCTTCCCCCCAGATCAGCCCTGGGTGCACGCACTGTCAACTCGACACGCCGTCGCTGGCCCAGGTTGTGATTGCCGACTGGCTTGACGAGTCGCTGGAGCCGAAGACCATGCAAAACGGGGAGCCGAATTAGAACCGGCCCTGCTTGAGAGGAGTTGAGGTGGCAGTTCCGTTTCGTCAACCGAGTGGAGATGATGGGACTCGAACCCACGACCCCCTGCTTGCAAAGCCCACTGGGCCGAATGACGGCGAACGCTGACGGACTGTTATGGCTGGTCAGAGCGGTATCCGTCTGACTGCGAACTACCCCGAATGACGGCGCCCGCGCGATAGACGCGCGATGGAGGGTGGCGGGTCCGAGAGAATTGACCGCCCAGTTTTAGCCTCAGAGAAACTGGCGCAAGCAGGCGTACGACTCGTGTGATGCTGACTATTGGAGCGTCCCCGACCGGCACCTACGTGGCAGTGGCGGGGTTGGTCATCGTCGGCACCGAGTGGAGCCGAACATCTTTCCGCAGCTGGTAATTACCCTGGCCGATAGCGCCCACCAGGTGCCGTTAGCCTTGGAGGGCATGGGAAACTCGTTCGGCTCGGGTAAGTGATGATTGTGGCTTCGATCAAGCCCGTGCCATTTGCCACAGGGGTTGCCGCCGGATTGGTGTTCTTCATCGCCTTAATGAAATACGGCTTTGGTCTTCGGGCAAAGGCGATGAGCGAGCGTGAGGGCGCAGACGTATTCAATGTCCCGCCCAGGCAGAACCGTCATCTCATCCGGATCGCAACTTCCGTTGCCGTTCTGGGTCTGATCTTCATATTGATTTCCATCAGCCTGCTGCTGAGCAGATCCACTTGGATTGTCGCAATCGGTGTATTGGTCGTCGTTCTTGGCGTGGTCCAGATCATCTGGGGCGCGTTCATGCTGCAGAGGGGTCGATCGTCCGACTCCTAGCGACCCGGTGCCCCCAAACGCCGGGTATGCCGGACGTTATTGACCGTGGCTGATCCACCCGCCGGGCGGGTCAGGTTTCGGCCACTAGCCGGTCCAGAACTCGCTTCGTTCGCTTCGTGTCCTCGTGATCCACGCCCAACTGCTCCTCCCTTACTGCCAGCACATTGCGGCAAAGATCGATGGCGTCAGAATGATCGCCCACGGCGTGTAGTGACCGGGCGTATGACAGTTGTGAATCCAGGGTGTACTCGTGCCTGTCGCCGAGGTTCCGTTCGTTTGCACTCACGACCTCTTTCCGCAGGGCCAGGGCTTCACTGTGCCTGCCGAGCGACGTGAGCGCTGCTGCCACGCCCTCCCTACCTCTGGCAGTGGGACCGCCGTCCACTCCAAATATTCGGATGCAAGTAGCAAGAAGCGCTTCCTTGTCGGCAAGCAACTGCTCGGGATCTTTGTCTCCGTCCCGTTGTGCTGCCTTCTTGCGCGCCCATTCGCCCGAGCGCTCAATCCAACGAGGAGATGTCCACCATCCTCTCCCTCGGACCTTGGCCACTTCCTCAGACTATTTCAAGGTGTCCCCGACCACCGGGAGGGAGGCGCTATCGGACAGTGGCATACCGGCGCTTCGGTATCACCCCTTGCTGGTGCTGTAGCTACGCGAATGGCAGGACCGACGGACAGGAGTGCCACAGGGGCTGACCAGCGTCTGGAGGTGTAGATTAGGGAGAAAACATCGGCGGATGGGAGAAGCCATGTTGAGCAAACATCGGTTGCTCGGCGCAGTCCTGATGTCGGTCTTCGTCGTCATGGCGGGGTGTACAACGACGACATCATCACCGAGCACGCCACCAGTTGGGACAATCGTTGGTGTGGCCTCGTATTGCCCTACGCCAACCATTGTTCCGAGTCAAGTGAGGATTTCTGTCCGTTTGATTCGCTCGGGTCATACCGTCGCAACTCAATCGGTGCCGCTTCGAACGATCGAAACAAGCAAGACCTATCGATTCTCTACGCAACCTGGTCATTACGTCTTGGCGGCTTCTGGGCTGCCAAAGAGGAACGTTGTGGTCTCAGCGGGGCATCGACAGACTGTGAACCTCCGACCCGATTACTGCCGTATTGGAGTTTTTTGACGACCGTTGAATCTGACCGTGATCGGGAAAGCAAAGCGACCGGAGCCTGCCCCACAACACCGGTTCAGCGGGACGTCCCGTCTTGGGTTGCAATCGCTGGTGATCCGGGCACGACTCGGACGTCGTCAGGATGCGTGGCCGACAATAGCTCCCTCGCCGCAGCTAGGTGCTCAGGAAGAACACGGACGGTGACCACGTTTCTCTTCGTGTCTGGTCCGTACCCCGTGAATCCATTCTGACCGAGAATCGAAGGTATTTTCTTGGCTACGTCCAAGAGATGTCGGTAGCTATATTTCATTTGGATTACCCGCAACCTCTCGGGGGCGAAGAGCAGGCTGCGTAGAGCTTCAGCGTGGTCCTCGATGTCGCTGGTGAACGCAATCACGAATGCAGACGGAGGGTACGCCGTTCGCCCACCGTCCATTGGCGACGGCCCGTCGTGCTCGATCCACCAGCCGGCCAAGGTATCGGGGTGGCTATCGGCATAGTCACTTATCCGCTGCTGGTCCACTTGGTACTCGAACCCTTCCACCCTTGCATTCTTCCAGGCCCGTAGCCGGGAGACTGCCCCCGACCGCCGGGTTGATGGCGATTTAACGCCTGCCCTTGACCGGCACATCCGGGACACCAAATTATCGATCAACTGGGAGTCGGCTCAGCCATTCGAGATAACGCCACCACAGAGCGCCATCCACGTTCTCGATCTGTGTAGAGGAAGTCCTCACACACCCTCCGGACCATTCGCTTGGCTGAGAAGCCCGATGTCCTACCCGAACGTAGGAGCGATTCGCCGGCGGGCGCCGCAGGCAGTCCCGCCGGCGTGAACCGCACATCCATAAGAAAAATGGAGCTTGTCCCTGCTCAACTGCCAGATGGTCCCTGGTCCTGATTGAGCACATCAGTCGTAACGGAAGCCAACTCCATCACGTCACCGGCCAGGGCACAGCACGGCATCGTCGAGCCCGTCGGCGAACAGCGCCCGGAGCTGCACGTGAGCAGCCCTGAGCTCGACCAGCAGCTCACCGGCCCGGGCGTCTGGCCTGCCGTCTTCGGGCGAGCTCGTTGACCCCACAGATGGCGATGGATGCGTTCCCGAAGGCCAGGAACGCCGGGAGCGATGCCGTGCTGATGCGGGTCATATGTTCTCCTCAATGGACCGGTCTGAGAGCCCACGGCACGGCTATACCGCCACCGTGGAGCCGGACGATGACCTCGGCCGCTCCTCACCGAAGAGGAGCGACGAGTCCTCGTCGATCCCTGAGTGCTCCATGCCGGGACGACGACGCCGGGTCAAGTGGGGAGCGAAGCTCCAGCGAGGACAGCCACCCACCTGAATGACTCAACCGCAGACCGTCGAAGGTGGCTCCCGGAGCGACACTTGACGCGGTGGCGGCGGCCCGGCAGTCCAGCCGTCCGATCCCGTGATCTCCTCGAATTAGGCCGTTTCGGGTCGAAATTGGCCTGCAAACGGCCTGGTCAGAGGAAAGTTGACAGGTTAATCGACACCCTCTCGGTCAACCTGTGGCCATGAGACCCAGATCCGCCGATTCAGCCGTCGAGAGCGCTGCGAACTCCCAGGTCAGGGGGAAAGTTGACACTTTAGTTGACACCCTCGCGGCCACCCTGGCGCCATGAAACGAGAAACAGCCGATTTACCCGCCGGTGGTTCTACAAACTCCCTGGTCAAAGAGAAAGGTCACACGTTAGGTCACAGGTCGGGGAGCACTCTCTCCGGCATGCGAACCGACCCTCAGACGTGGACGAATCACTCGACGGCATTCGGAGCAGTCACCGATCACGACCGGCGGGTGGTCGAAGGGATCCTGGACCGGTTGCACAGCCCGGGCGGCTACGACGGCTTCGAGGCCCAGGTGCGAGCCATCCGAGGGTGCCGGCGTCCGGTCCGGCTGTCGGGAAAGGCCATCCGGCTGGGAGAAGCCGGAACCCACCCCCAGGTCACCTTTGACACCAAGAGCCTGCCCGACGGTGTGCTCCTCAAGGCCTGTGGGACGAGGCGTGCAACGCTCTGCCCGCCCTGTGCCTCCCTCTACCGGGGGGACGCCTTCGCCCTGGTGGCAGCAGGGCTGCGTGGGGGCAAGGAGATACCCGAGACCGTCGCCGAGCATCCGGCCGTCCTCCTCACCCTCACTGCTCCCAGCTTCGGTGCCGTCCACCGGCGACGGCCCGACGGCACCTGTCACCCGGCCGGGTCTCGATGCCCTCACGGGCGAGCCCTTATCTGCCGGGTAGGTCATGTTGAGGCTGACGAACTCCTCGGACAGGCCCTCTGTCCTCAGTGCTACGACTACGAGGGAGCCGTGCTCTTCAACGCCGGGGTGTCCGAGCTTTGGCGCCGGACCACCATCTACGCGCTTCAGGTCCCTTGGCGCCCTGCTCGGCATGAGCGCCCGACAAGCGGCCCAAAGGCTGCGGCTTTCCTATGTGAAGGTGGTCGAGTTTCAGAAGAGGGGTTCGGTGCACCTCCATGCTCTGGTCCGGGCCGACACGCGTGACGACGAGCTCGGCGAGGCACCCGGCGGTATCGACGCCGACATGGTGGCCGCGGCCTTTCATGTCGCCGCCCGTAAAGTCACGGCTCTGCTACCGGGAAGCGATAACGAGCGACGTATGGCCTGGGGGCAGCAGGTGGACGCCGCGGTGGTGACCGATGCCCAAAACGGCCGGCGCAGAGCCGCTGCGTACCTGGCCAAGTACGCCACCAAAGGACCCGACGATCATGGGGTACTCGACCACCGTCTGCGATCCGGCATCCCCCAGGACGCACGACTGGCGGACCACCTTCGTTCGCTCGTGACCACGGCATGGCGGCTTGGTGAACGACAAGAGTTGGTAGACGTCCGCCTCCAGCTCTGGGCCCACACTTGTGGATTCCGTGGCCACTTCCTTACGAAGTCCCGGCGCTACTCGACGACTTTTGGAGCCCTTCGAGATGAACGGCACCGTTGGCGTTTGGCCAATCAGTCGGCGGATCACCGAGGGGCTTCGGATCCGGCTGAATTCCGGGAGTGGACCTATGAGGGTTCTGGCTACCGGACCGCCGGCGATGTCTGTCTGGCCCGGAACCTTGAGGAGATGCGTCGGGCCGGCCGAATGCTCGCCCGTGAGGACGAAACAGGTGGTCCGGTGATGGGAGTGCCGGCCGATGTCTGCGAAGAAGGAGACAACTGATGGACAAGCTCCTGCTCACCGTCGAAGAGGCAGCCGATCGGCTCTCGATCGGGCGAACCAAGGCCTATGAGCTGATGGCCACGGGCGCTCTCGAATCGGTGACGATCGGACGATGCCGCCGGATCCCGGTCGAGGCCCTGGAGCCGTTCGTGGCCAAACTCCGAGAAGTGGGCGCAGTTGGACACGATGGGCCACAATAGGCAGCTGGTGGTCGCGTACGGCACCTGCTGGCCTCGATACGGCCCAGCGCTCATGAGTACGCCAGAGTCGGCTTTCGTCACCAGCGAGGTCCACATGGCCCGTGCCCCTATTCACCGCCTGTCCCGAACGGACATGTCCCAGCGAGGGAACTGGTAGCCGGCCATGGCCCAGATCTTCAAGCGATCCACCAGCGCCGGGGATACCCGTTACGACGTACGGACCCGGATCAGCGGCCGAGTTGTCACCAGGACTTTCAAGCGGAAGCGAGACGCCGAGTCCTACGCCACCTCGGTCGAGGCGGACCGACTTCGTGGGGTGGCCATCGATCCTCGCCGCGCCCGGGTCACGCTCGTCACCTACGGGCGGGAGAACCTTCAGAGCCGTACGCCGGGACTCGCCCTCAGAACGGCCGACCAGTACAGCTGGCTTCTCGAGCAGCACATCCTCCCCGAGCTCGGGAAGCACGCCCTGGGAGACATCGACCCCACGATGGTCCGGACATGGAATGCCCGGTTGGCCAAGCAACATCCAACCACGGCGGCCAAGGCCTATCGCCTTTTGTCGTCCATCATGCGGTCGGCGATCGCCGATGAGATCGTGACTCGGAATCCCTGCCAGGTAAAGGGAGCCGCCGTGGAACGGTCATCCGAGCGGCCCGTGGCGTCGATGGCCGAGGTTGCCGCCTTGGCTCAGGCGATGCCGGATCACCTCCGAGTGGCGGTGCTACTGGGCGCATGGTGCCAACTTCGGCGCGGCGAGCTACTCGGCCTCCGCCGGAAGGACATTGACCTTGCTCGCGGAACCCTTACCGTCGAACTCACCCGCGGCCCTCGGATGGGCGGCAAGAGATCATCAAGGCTCCGAAGACCGATGCCGGCCGGAGGACGGTCGCTATCCCGGGAAATGTCATCCCCGTCGTCGAACGTCATCTCGAGATCTACGTAGACCCGGAGCCGGACGCTCCTTTTCTGGTGGGAGAGAAGGGGCGCGCACTGCTCGTCAAGTCCTTCGCCAAAGCATGGAGCGAAGCACGGTCATCCGTTGGTCGGACGGACTTGCGTCTCCACGACCTCCGCCATTCGGGTCTTACCTGGGCGGCGGCCACCGGAGCATCTCTGGCCGAGCTGATGCGACGGGCCGGGCACCGATCCCCGGTGGCGGCGCTGCGCTACCAGCACGCGACCGACGATCGGGATCGGGTCCTCGCCGATGCGCTGGCCGAACTCGGTCGGAAGGCAGGTGAAGGTAAGCGCTCGGACGCAGCTGTGGCATCCGGCACGCCGGATTGGGAGAGCGAAGAACGTTTGCCGGCGATCTCCAGCGCGATGGACGCGCGATGGAAGGTGAAGACGAGGTGGAGGGTCGGGAGCAGTGGGCAGCCATGGTGCCCCTGACCAGGGAAATTTTCGGTGGAGATGATGGGACTCGAACCCACGACCCCCTGCTTGCAAAGCAGGTGCTCTAGCCAACTGAGCTACATCCCCGAGTGACCGACTGATTCGCACGCCGTCTTCGGACGACCCACTTGCGGCGGTGAGGGTCTTGATGACGGTCCGGCAGATCCGTACGAACCTTCGAAAGCCTATACGGCCCCGTCGGTGTCACAGGGCGAATTTAGAGTGCTGACCGACGGACCTCATGGGTCCGGGCCGGTATCCCAGCCGCCGGGGGCCATCCCCGGACGACGATGGATTACCGATCGCCCCTGACGGGGCCCGAAGGTGATGCGAACCGACCCCATCGATCCCGCGCCTGCGGCGCCAACCGACTGCGAGGCAGGACAATTCGGTCCAGCCCGTGGTTGGGTCCTCGCTCATTGCCCCGAGACACTCACCAAAAAGGCACCGAACATGGACTCTGAAGACCGCCGGTTGGATCTATTGACTCAACTTTCCGATGGCATTGCTACTCTCACGGACTCCGTCGAGTGGCTCCGCCACCTGGACGCCCAAAGCCGCTTCCACCGCTACAGCTTCGGCAATGTCATCCTCATCGCCTCTCAGTTCCCCGCGGCCAGCCGGGTCGCCGGCTTTCGAGCCTGGAAGAAACTGGGCCGGACTGTGGCCAAGGGGGAGAAGGCCATCTGGATCCTGGCGCCCATGATTGTGAAAAAGGGGGACGAGTCAGACGACCTTCGGGTGGTGCGGGGATTCAAACGTGTCCCCGTATTCGATATCTCCCAGACCGAGGGTGAGGAGCTGCCTGCGGTGTGCCACAAACTCACCGGCGACGAGCCTCTGGCCTGCTTCGACCGTTTGCACGCTGTAGCGACCTCTCTCGGCTACTCGGTGGAGCCCACGGAACTTCCAGACGGAGTGAACGGGGATTGCACGTTCAACCTGCGACGGATTCGAATCGAGGTGCGTAACGCCTCGGCCCAACGGGCTAAGACCCTTGCTCACGAGATCGCCCATGCCTTGCTCCACGCCGATCAGCCGGACCGCCAACTGGCGGAGTTGGAAGCGGAATCGACCGCCTACGTGGTCTGTCGTTGCCTCGGGCTGGATACCGGCTCGTACTCATTCGGCTACGTGGCCATCTGGGCCGGCGGTGGGGAGCAGGCCGTGGCCGGCATCAAGGCCTCATGCGGCCGCATACAAGGGGCCGCCGCAGCCATCCTCGACGCTCTGGAGGTGGACGGACCCCTGGAGGTGACCTCTGAGGCCGCTTAACCGGCACACCCGGTGACTAGTCGGCCAGTGGTTAACTCCGATTCCGTTCGGGCTGTCGGCTACTAGAACGTCCCAGAGGTTCCTGCCGCACGGAGCGTCAGGCTTGACACCCCACCCGTGCTTCCGCAATCTCCTGCACCCGCACTCTTAATCACTGCGTAAATCTTGGCGGTGGAAAGGGTTTCGGTGGCGGCAGCATCTGGATACGACGAGCCGGCCGACGTCGGACCCGTCGCTTTGAACTTGACAGGGGCTCCAGGGGTGGTCGTGATCACACTGACCGTCGGAAAGTTGATGGAGGTTGACGTAATGGTTGCCGGCGTCCACGTAATCCCCTCGTAGAAACCCGGGGAGAGGAATGCATTCACGTGAGTGCCCCCCGGAGGCGCAAGCGGGATGTGGGCGCAACTATTGGCTGCCAATCCGTGAATGATCCCCTTACCGATGATCTTCCCGAGCGTTGGGACAGGCGAACCGCCGGTGCATGGCTTGGCCACAGCTGTGATGGAGACTTCTTCACTCTTGGCCGTTCCGCCGTTGATCAACGGTGGAGCGAAGTGAAGAGTTCCTGTCCAGGCACCCGTGCACGTCGTGTGTCCCGTACCGAGCACATTCGGATGGACCTCGGCGGCAGAGGCCACCGAGGGGGCAGCGGTAACGCTGGCAACGCCAACCAGTGCGACGGCAAGTGGCACGAGTGAGGCAACAATAGTTAGGACCGCCCTGCGACTCATGAGATGCTCCTTGTTGGTTGCGGCAGATTCACGCCGATTCGCCCGCTAATCAAGTGCCCCCCGCCGTAACTATCTTCCGGCGTCGGTCTCCTGTCAACCGGTTGATCGATGCGGGCTTTCCGACCTGGCGATTGACCGCCCAACACGACCGGTCAGAGTGCCGGAGCTACCCCAGATCGCTTCGTCCGCCCGGTTTGGGTGGGCCAGCTCGACACGTTAAGTGCTCTACCACGGCAGGCGTTCGGTCAGATGGACCTTGGCAGTGCCGCCTTACTTAGGCCCCAAAGCGGGATCGGCCCTCCGATAAGGAACGATGGTCACGGGCGATGCCGAGGCGAGGGCCCCCGGCAGTCTGATCTCAGCGACGTTGTTTTGGTGGACTCAACGTTGGCCCATGGCATCACGTACCCCAATGTCCTCTCGTCCACGTAACGCCATCGGTCCCGCTCGGACCGATCGAACTGCACACCGAAGACGATCCGAGCCGATGACCGGGCCCCACTCAGCTGTCAGGAGTCGCCGGTCCGGGCCCGTTCGAATGAGCGCTCAATCTCCTCCCACGCCGCCTCGACCCCGTCGAACCCACCGACTTTGGTCAGCTTGTCCGGCTCGAGGTCCTTGTAGACCTCGAAGAAGTGGGCGATCTCGTGGGTCAGGTGGGGCGGGAGACCATCGAGGTCCCTTACCCCCTCCCACATCGGATCCCCGCACGCCACCGAGATGATCTTGGCGTCGGGCCCCTTCTCGTCGGTCATCCAGAAGACCCCGACCGGCCGGCTTTCGACCAGGCACCCGGGGAACGTGGGCTCATCCAGCAGTACCAGGGCGTCCAGGGGGTCGCCATCCTCGGCCAGGGTGTCAGGAACGAAGCCGTAGTCGGCCGGATAGAAGGTGGCGGAGAACAGGCGGCGGTCGAGTCGGATCACATGGCGCTCATGGTCGTACTCGTACTTGTTCCGGCTCCCCCTCGGAATCTCCACGATCACTTCGATGGTCCGGTCGGTTGTCACGGCGTTCGCCTTTCATTCTCTTTTGGGTCCATTGTGGCCCACCTCCGGGCAGGGGTCGGCCGCCCGCCACCGTCGGGCACCACCCGGGCTGTTGGGAGTGTGCCTGGTCGTGGTACCCGACTCTGGGAACGGTGGCCGGTGGAGCGTCCGGGTCTGATTGCTATCGTTGCCCAATGAGCATCGAAACCGTGCGGGGGCCCAGCCCGGAGGTCGGGCAAGACTCCGATCCCCGGTATTTCGCTCGCCAACTCTCCGACCTCGACTTCAACGACCGCCTTCTCGATCTGGTGGCCGACCCCGAGATCCCACTCCTCGAGCGGGTCAAGTTCCTGGTCCTGTTCAGCGAACGGATCGACGAGTTCTTCCAGGTCCAAGTGGCCGGCTTGAGGAGGCAGGTGGTCGCCGGCATCAAGAACCTGGCCCTCAACGGCAGCACCCCGGACAAGCTGCTGCGCGACGTCCGAGCCTCGCTCGAGCGCATGGTCCGCCGCCAGGAGTCCCTACTGCTGGACCAACTGGTACCGGCCCTGAAGAGCGAAGGAATTGAGCTGTGCGGGTGGAAGGACCTCAGTGAGGACGACCGCTCGTACCTGCACGAGATGTTCGACCGACTGATCCTCCCGGTGGTCACTCCCTTGACGGTGGATCCGAGCCATCCGTTCCCCTACATCTCCAACCTGTCGCTCAACGTCGGGGTCGAGGTCCGCAGTCGAAAGGACGACACCTCACGGTTCGCCCGGGTGAAGGTTCCTCCCAATGTGGCCCGGCTTCAGCCGCTGCCCGGCGGTGAACGGTTCATCCCCCTCGAACAGATCCTGGTGGCCTTCATCGATGAACTGTTCCCGGGCATGGACGTGGGAGCACCGTGCATCTTCCGCGTGACCCGCGACGCCGACCTGGCCCTCGACGACGACGCCGCTGACGACCTGTTGTTGGCCCTTCAGGAAGAGCTGCGCCGCCGCCGGTTCCTTCCCGTGGTGCGGCTCGAAGTCGACTCGAGAACCTCGGAAGATCCCATAGGCCGTCTCACCGAAGAGCTGGGGTTGGACAGCGACGATGTCTACCGATTTGCCGGGCCGTTGGGACTCGAGTGCCTGTGGGCCCTCCACGCCCTCGACCGCCCTGAGCTCCTCGACGAGCCTTGGACCCCGCTCATCCCGCAGGCCTTCGCCTCCGTGGAGCGCGAGGAGGACGACAGCGTCTTCTCCGTGCTGGATCGTAGGGATGTGCTCGTGCACCATCCCTACGACTCCTTTTCGGCTTCGGTCGAAGAGATGATGAACCAGGCTGCCGACGACCCCCACGTGCTGGCCATCAAGCAGTGCCTGTATCGGACCTCCGGCGATAGCCCGGTAGTGGCGGCACTGGTCCGGGCGGCTGAGCACGGAAAGCAGGTGGCCGTCCTGGTCGAGGTCACGGCGCGCTTCGACGAGGAAGCCAACATCGGATGGGCCCGGGCCCTGGAGGAGGCGGGTGCCCACGTCATCTACGGGCTGATGGGACTCAAGACCCACGCCAAGACCACGTTGGTAGTGCGCCAGGCTGGCGACGCGGTGCGCCTCTACTGTCATGTCGGCACGGGCAATTACAACCCCAAGACCGCTCGGATGTACGAGGACCTTGGCGTGCTCTCCTCCCGACCGGTCCTCGGCGCCGACGTGACCCGCTTCTTCAACTACATCACCGGCTTCAGTCAGCCCCCGCACTACCAGGAGCTGGTCACCTCTCCGGGTGGAATTCGCGACCGGGTCGTCGAGTGCATCGACGCCGAGGCCGAGGCCGGTCCGGACGGCCGGATCGTGATCAAGGTGAACGGTCTCGACGATGTGGCGGTGATCGACGCCCTGTACCGGGCCTCGCAGGCCGGGGTGCCCATCGACCTGATCATCCGGGGTATCTGCTGTCTCCGTCCAGGGGTACCGGGGCTGTCGGAGACCGTCCGGGTGAGGTCCATCGTTGGTCGGTTCCTCGAGCACTCCCGTATCCTCCGCTTCGGTGGAACGGACGGGAGGCCGGCCAGCTACTACATCGGATCGGCAGACCTACGCCGTAGGAACCTCGATCGGAGGGTTGAAGCCATGATTCCGGTGGCCGACCCCGACGCCGTGGCCCAACTCGAGCAGATCCTGGAGCTCAACCTGGCGGACGACACCCAATCGTGGTCGCTGGCCCCCGACGGCACGTGGCATCGGATCCCCACGGTGATCGGCGTGGCGACCCAGGAGATCCTCATGGCCACGGCCTTGGAGCGGAGTTCGTTCCTGGACGATCCTCCACGGGCCCGGACCACCCCTTAGGGTCTGCGCGCCCTCACTGCGGGGCAAGCGGGGCCCGGCGCACCGGCCGGCCCTTCCCCTAGGATTCGGGGGTGAGCGACGACGGGTCCCACTCGCCGGCCCGGCACGAGATCCTTCCCCCGGGCCGCCGTGGGGCCCACCGCCTGGCCTGGCTGTACGCCGCCGCCGCGGTCATCCTGGTGCCGTGGATCGTGTACCTGGCCGAGACGTTGCCCCGCAGGCAGTACGACCGTCACTACCGGGCCGCCTGGGTCGGATTCGACCTGCTCCTGATCTTCGCCATCACCCGGACCGCCTACATGGCCTTCCGTGTCGATCACCGGGTTCAGTTCCCCGCTACTGCCACCGCCACCCTTCTGGTGGTGGACGCCTGGTTCGACATGACCACCTCCGCCAACCGCTCGCAGTTCCTCGAGGCGTTCGTTTTGGCGGCCCTGGTCGAGATTCCCGCCGCGGTCTTCTCGATCTACGTAGCCCGTCAGGTCAACCGTCGGGCGTTGTTGGCGGCACGGGCCGCCGGTTCGGCCGAGGCCATCGAGAGCCGGGGCCGTTACCGTCGGCGACGACAGGCATCGACCGGCCACACCGAGGAGTGACACCGGCTTTCACCGGACCATTCCACCCCCTGCTTACTTGGTGGCCTCGTCGATGCGGGTCAGCACGTCGTCGGTCAGCTTGGGCAGGACGTCCAGGGCCGCCAGGTTCTCGTGGACCTGCTCGACCCGGCTGGCCCCGGTGATGACCGTTGACACGTGGGGGTTCTTGGCGCACCAGGCGATGGCCAGTTGGGCCAGGGTGCAATCGAGCTCTTTGGCGATGGACTGGAGTGAGCGCACCTTCTCGTTGCGCTCGGCGTCGGTGAGCAGGTTCCCCAACCACTCGTAGCCGGGCAGGGTGGCCCGTGACCCGTCGGGGACCCCGTCGAGGTACTTGCCGGTAAGCAGCCCCGAGCTGAGCGGGCTCCAGATGGTCAGCCCCAGGCCGATGCCGTCGTACAGAGCGGCGTACTCCTTCTCCACCCGGTCACGCCACAACAAGTTGTACTGGGGCTGCTCGACCACCGGCTTGTGGAGGTTGTGCCGATCGGCGATGTCCCACGCCTCCCGGATGGCTTCGGCCGACCACTCCGAGGTGCCCCAGTACAGGGCCTTGCCGCTCGAGATGATGTCGGACAGGGCCCAGACGGTCTCCTCGATGGGCGTCTCCGGATCGGGCCGGTGGCAGTAGACCAGGTCGACGAAGTCCAGTCCCAACCGCTCCAATGACCCGTCGATGGCCTGCATGAGGTACTTGCGATTGAGGGTGTTCCGCATGTTGACGCTCTGGTGCAGTCCCCAGAACAGCTTGGTGGACAGGACGTAACTGTGCCGCGGCCACCCGAGCTTGGCGATGGCCTCGCCCATGATCCGTTCGGACTCACCGGCCGAATACGCCTCAGCGTTGTCGAAGAAGTTCACGCCGGCGTCGTACGCCGCGGCCAGGCAGTCCTCGGCCAGGTTGCCGGACAGCTGGGGCCCGAAGGTCACCCACGAACCGAAGGACAACACGCTGACCTTCAAACCGCTGTGGCCCAGACGTCGATACTCCATCTCCATGCTGATTCCCTCCGTTGCCGTTTTGCAGCGATCCTACGGTCTGGACGGCGGCCCCGAACCGTCAGCCGGCCGGATCCTCAGACCACCATCTCGACCCGGGAAACGGTCACTGCCTGTCCGCCCAGCATGACCCGGTCGCCCTCCAGCCGCATGTGGACAGTTCCGGTCCGGGCCGAGGCCTGATGGCCGATCAGGGTGGTTCGGCCCAGGCGTTCCGCCCAGAACACGGCCAGGGTGCAGTGGGCCGAACCAGTCACCGCATCCTCGGGCACCCCGGCGTTGGGGGCGAAGAACCGACTCACGCAGTCGACTCCGTGGCGATCGCCCGCGGCGGTGATGATCACGCCGCGTGGGGCCAGTGCCGCCAGCTCATCTAGACGGGGCCGGTAGGCCCGTACGGCGTCGGCGTCGGCCAGTTCGATGAGGACGTCGAACTGGCCACGTCCGAACCACCGGATGCCATCGAGGTCGAGGCCTGACGGAGGCGACGCCTCGAGGGCCGGCATGGCCGGAAAGTCCATCTCGATCCGACCGGTGCTATCCCTGCTGCAGGTCAGGACCCCACTTCTGGTATGGAAGCGGCCGGCGCCGCCGAGGACGTGGGCCGAGGCCAGGGTGGCGTGACCGCACAGGTCGATCTCCACCATCGGACTGAACCACCGGAGGTCGAAATCGCCGTCCGGCCTTCTGACCACGAACGCTGTCTCGGCCAGGTTCATCTCCGCCGCCACCGCCTGCATGTGTTCGGCCGGGGGGAATGCGTCCACCAACGCCACGGCGGCCGGATTGCCGGAGAAGGGCCGGTCGGTGAAGGCATCGACCACGGTGAGGAGGAGCGTCATGGTCGGGCGTAGTCGACCAGATACCCGGGGGTGGGCACGCTGGTCGGATGGTCGGTGTCGACGATGGGAGGCCCCGGGACCATCCGCAGCGGCACCTGTCCCGCCCAGATCGGAAGGGCGAGATCCTCGGGGTCGTCCTTAGGCCCGCCCGTGCGGACCTTGGCCGATGCCTCGACCAGTGGGACCCGGACCACCCGGGTGGCTCGGAGCTCGGACGCCGTCGGTGGACGGGCCTCGACGCCGCGGCCGGGCACGATGTGTTCGACCACCGCGGCCAGGGCGTTCCGCTTCTCCTCGAGGTCGGTCACCTCCGTACCGGTTCCGTGAACGACCACGGAGCGGTAGTTGATGGAGTGGTGGAAGGCGGAGCGGGCCATGACCAGTCCATCGACCAGGGTCACCGTGACGCAGACAGGGACCCCCGACGAGGCCTGGCGGAGGGTGGCGTTGGCCGGAGCCCCGTGCAGGTAGAGCAGTTCGTCGATGCGGGCGTAGGCCGTGGGGATGACCATGGGCCCCTCATCGCCGACATAGCCAACGTGGCACACGAAGCCCTCGTCGAGGATGGAGTTGATGGTGGACCGCTCGTAACGGCCCCGCTCCGGTAGCCGGCGGACCTTGGTTCGGGCCGTCGGCGGCATGCCCGGTGAGGCCGCCCCATCGGGGTGGGCGTTCGGATCCTCAGCCACGTCCCCACCCGCCTGACAGTTTGTTACGATACAAAAGATGGTACATGCAGTACAATATCGCCTCACCGGGAGGACCGCCAGGGAGATCGCCCGTAGCGTCGAGGAAGCGGTGCGTCGGGGTGACCTCCGACCGGGGGGTGAGCTGCCCACGGTCAGGGGACTGGCCGCCGAGCTCGGTGTGAGCCCGTCGACGGTGGCCAACGCCTACCGCGATCTGCAGCGCCGCGGGGTGCTGGTGGGATCGGGCCGGCGGGGCACCCGGGTGAGGAGACAGCCGCCGGTTGCTCCCCGACTACCCATGGCCATCCCCCCCGGCGTCCGCGACCTCCGTACCGGTGGTCCTGACCCGGCCTTCCTTCCCCCGCTCCCGGCTCACGCCCCGACGTCGCGGGGGTACGGGGCACCCCCGGTGTCCTCGCGGCTGGCCCGGGTCGCCGGGGAGATGCTGGAGGCCGACGGGATCGATGGGAGCTCCCTGGCTGTCGTGGGTGGAGCGCTCGACGGTGTTGAACGGGTGGCAGCCGCCTGGCTGCACCCGGGCGACCGGGTGGTGGTGGAGGATCCCGGTTACACCGCATCGCTGGACCTGCTCATCGCCCTGGGTCTGGAGGTGGTCCCGGTGGGCTTGGACGAGCACGGGATCCGGCCCGATCTCCTGGCCGCGGCGCTGGAGCGGGGATGTGACGCCGCCCTGGTCACGCCGCGTGCGCAGAACCCGACGGGCACCGCCTGGGACCGGGCCCGCACCGCGGAGTTGCGAGCCGTACTGGCCAGTTATCCGGAACTGTTGGTCATCGAAGACGACCATGCCGGTCCCGCCGCGGGTGCTCCGGCGCGGACGATCGGTGGGAGGCGGGCCCGCTGGGCCACCATCCGCTCGGTATCCAAGTGGCTCACTCCCGACTTGCGGGTGGCGGTCCTGGCCGGTGATCCCACCACCATCAGCCGGGTCGAAGGCCGCCAGGCACTCGGGGCCGGCTGGGTGAGCTACCTGTTACAGGATGCCGTGGCTGAGCTGTGGGGTTCGCCGGAGGTGGCCGCGCTGCTCGAGACGGCCCGATCCACCTATTCGGAGCGCCGGGCCGCTCTCACCCGTGCGCTGGCCCACCACGGTCTGCACTCCACCGCCACTTCGGGGCTGACCACCTGGGTGCCGGTGGCCGACGAGCAGGCCGTGGTCTCCGATCTCCTGCGCCGGGGATGGGCCGTCAGCCCCGGCGACCGCTACCGGATCGCCTCGCCGCCGGGCATCCGCATCGCCGTGGCCACCCTGGAGGTGGAGGAGTCTCCGCGGTTGGCCCAGGCACTGGCCGACTGCATCCAACAGCGGGCTGTCCGCACGGACTGAGCCACCACGTTCCTGCTCAACGCCCAGAGCGCCGTCTCGGCCGTGACGTGGTTTGCTGGCCGGTCAGGACCTTCAAGAGGTCGCCGATGGCCCGGTCCCGGTCGGGAACGTCCGGCAAGGGCAGGTGCTTCTGCACGTGGTATCGGTTCCGTCGGCCCTCGCGCTCCTTCACGATGTAGCCGGCGTCGGCTAGATCGCTCACGATGCCGTAGGCGCTGCGCTCGGTGACGCCGATGGTGACGGCGATGTCCCGAAGTCGGACCTCGGGATCCTGGGCGATGCACAGCAGGGCCCGCCCGTGGCTGGTGAGGAAGTTCAATTCGGCCATCAGGAAAACGCTAACAAAATCGCGGACAGAGACTTACGAAAAAAGTTGCTAGTGATGAACTACCTGAGTAAAATGGGGGCGTACCCTCGGACGTCCGTGACCAACGGTTATCTATTTCGGGTGGGCAGAAAAGGATCCCGCTATGCGGTTCGACCCGTCCGTGTCTGTGCTTCACCCGCGCCGTTGGCGACTTCGCCTCGGCGTGGTCTCGGTGGTGGGAGTAACGACCACCAGCATCCTCCTTCTTTTGGGGACGGCCTCCGTACCGGTGGCATCGGCGGCCACGACCGTCAACCTGGGAGCGGCGGCCCCGTTCGCCGTGCTGGCCGGGAGCGAGGTGACCGATGTCCCCACGTCGGCGATCCACGGTGACGTGGGGCTGTCGCCGGCCGCGGGCTCCAACTATTCAGGTCTGACCCAGTCCCAGGTGACCGGGACCATCTACTCCACCAACGCCTCCGGTCCCACCGGCTATGTCGAAGACCCCGGGCTGCTCCAGACCGCCAAGTCCAACCTGACCACCGCATTCGTCTCGGCCCAGGGTCAACTGCCGACGCAGACCTTCGTCACCGGCGACAACCAACTCGGTGGCAAGGTCCTCACTCCGGGGGTCTATGCCTTCGGTGCCGCGGCCACGGCCAACATCACGGCGGCAAGCCCCCTGGTCCTCAACGGCAGTGGGGTGTACATCTTCCAGGCCTCCTCCAGTCTGGTCACGGCGTCGGGCAGCGTCGTAGAGCTCGAGAACGGTGCCAACGCCTGCAACGTCTTCTGGACCGTGGGGAGCTCGGCAACCTTGGGCTCGGGCAGCACCTTCGTCGGGACCCTGATGGCGCTGACCTCTGCGACGCTCGACTCCACGGCCACCGTGTCCGGTCGGATCCTGGCCCAGACCGCCGCCGTCACCCTCGACGCCAACACCATCACCGTGCCGCCGGCCTGTGCTTCCACCACCACCACGACCACGGCGCCCGGTAGTACCGCCACCACCACGCCGGGCTCCACGGCCACGACCACCCCGGGCACCACGGCCGCCGTCTCTGGTACCGGTTCCGGCGGAGCGGGTGGTGTGGGCGGCACTGCGGCCGGCTCCACCGGCTCCACCGGCACGTCGGCGGCGGGTGGAACCACGGGCACCGGTGTCGTCCCCCTCGGCTTCCCTCACACCGGCCTCGGGGGTGCGGCCCACGGCCGTGACGACGACCTGATCACCCTCGGTGCGCTGTCGCTGGCCGGAGCGGCCGCGGCTGCCTCCCTCGCCGTTCGCCGTAGGAAGGCCCGACTCACTCCGGTCAGGACCGACAGGGTTGCATGACCTCGGTCGGCTCAACCGCAACCTGGCGGCGGCTGAGGTCGTGGTGGGCGCTGGCGGCGGTGTTCCTGGTGGTCGGCGTGGGGTCGCTGGCCTTCGGTCTCCGCGGTAGCGACCATCCATTGCCCGCTCCGGTGGCCTCGGCCGCGGCCAAACGGGCCGCGGTCCCCACGGTCCGGCCGGCGGCGGAGCTGTCCACCGCCCGCTCCGTGCCGGTCCGGTTGCAGATTCCGGCCATCGGTCTGTCGGTGTCGTTGTCGACACTCGGCCTGAACTCCGACGGAACGGTCGAAGTGCCCGACAACATCGTGCAGCCGGGCTGGTTCCGGCTGGGCCCGACCCCCGGCCAGCTGGGCTCGGCGGTCATCCTCGGTCACGTCGACAACTACACGGGACCGGGTGTGTTCTTCGAGCTGCGCACGCTGGCGGCCGGAGACCAGGTGGACGTCACCCTGGCCGATGGCATCACGGCTCGGTTCTCGGTCGACTCGGTCGCCATGTACCCCAAGTGGGCCTTTCCCTCCGATCGGGTGTACCAATCGCAAGGAGTCAGCGCTCTCCAACTGGTCACCTGTGGTGGGACCTTCGATCACCAGAGCGGTAGCTACCTGTCCAACGTTGTCGTCTACACGTCCCTGGTGGCGGTAGTGGCGTCGTGAGTTCGGCCGCGCCGGCCCCTGAGCCGGCTGGGCGCTTCAGGAGTCGTGGATGTTGGTAGCGACGAACGAGGCCAGGGCGGAGGGGCACTGCCACGTTCCCGCCGCATTGTCCTGAAAGCCCATGAAGTGTGCGACGAGGCATGACGCCACCGCGTCGATCGGGGACCACGAGGTCCCAGCTTCGGCTTCGGTGACGGTGCTCAACAGGCTGGGCACGGCGTCGTTCTCGGTTTCGGCGTTGGCCATCTCGTGGGCCACCAGGGCCAGATTGGGCGTGCCGGCGAACACCGTTTTGGCTTCTCCAGGCGCACCGGAGGTGCATCCGGTTCCTGCGCCCGGTTCGGGAATTGCGCCGCACAAAGAGGACGGATCGCCCATGGTCCAAGTCCAGGTCGGTCCGGGGTCGATCCCATCGGCCTCCACCTCGGCCACCAGAGATGTCACCGCCGGCGATCTCAGGCGCGGCGGTCGTGGGCGCCGGAGCAGGAGCAGGAGTGGGCACGACCGGGGCTGTGGTCGGCGTGGCCACGGTGGTCGTCGGTGCCGACGGGGCCACCACCGTCGCTCCGGTCGTGGCGGGAACGTCGGGAGAGTGCTCTGGCACGTTGGTGGATGGGGCCGTGGTGGCGGGGGCCTTGGTTTCGCCCGAGGTGCCGGTGGGGCTGAAGGGGAGGGAGTCCCGCGCCGATGCTGCTTGCCGACCGAGGGAATGGAGTGGTGCTTGACCAGGGCCTGTCCGGATGAGGGAAGCAGGGCACCGGCCAGGATGACGGCCGCATATCGAGGTCAGAATGGCCACCACCATGATGGCGACCAGATGACGGCGAGTGGGCCGCCAGCCCGAGAGTCCCTCAGAATCAACCATGTGTTGAAGCCTATGGGGTTCAACACATGGTTGTCAACACATAGTTGAAATACTCGGAGTGGGCAAGATACGCTGGCCCGATGTCGTCAGATCTGAAGTCCATCGCTGACCGGACTGTCGCCAGCGGCCGGGCCGAAGCTGTGTCCGGGGTGGTCGGGCAGCCGGCCGTGTCACTGGCCACGCTGAGCTTCGCCGACCAGCTTCGACGGGAAGCAGAACGCCTCTGTCACACCGCGGCAGAAGACGCCCGGCGTGATGGGGCCAGTTGGCGGGAGATAGGCGAGGCGGTTGGCGGCATCACGCCACAGGGGGCGGAGCACCGGTTCAGCGCGGCGGCCAAGGAGCGGAGATCCAAGGCGTCCAAGGTGGAGTGGGCAGCGAAGGAACGCCGGATGAGCTAGTCGCAGGAAGCAGCTCCGCCAGCAGTGGTCCGCGGACGTGCGGACCGGACGCCGGAGCCCTAGCGTGTGCTGCGATGTCGACGGGGGAGGGTTTCTGATGTCCGAGGTTTCCGAGTACAACGCGGCCGACGAGCTCTTCTCGCCGGAGGTGTCCGATGAGCCGCACGACGCCTTCCGTCGGCTCCGCCAGGAGTGTCCGGTGGCCCGCACCGACATGGGGGAAAGCGCCGTTGTGCTGGTCTCCCGTTTCGACGACGTGTGCTGGGCGCTCAGGCATCCGGAGTTCTTCTCAACCTCCGGTGGCAGCCTCGAACTCGGAGAGCAACCGCTGATCCCGTTGGAGTTCGACCCACCCCAGCACACCAAGTACCGCCGGCTGCTGAGCCCCCAGTTCGTGCCCCGGGAGATCCAGCAACTGGAGCCCGAGGTCCGTCGGATCGTGCGGGGCCTGATCGACAAGGTGGCTCCTCTGGGGAGCTGCGACTTCCATGACGACATCGCCACGCCCCTGCCCTCAGAGATCTTCATGACGCTGATGGGTCTGCCGCCAGAAGATCTCCAACTCTTCCTGCGCTGGCGAGACGATTCGATCAGACCGGCGGTGGAACCGGGAGACTTCGAGGGAGCGCAGCGCATCCGCGCCCAGACGGCCCGCGAGATCAGCGATTACTTCCGCGTGCTGATCGCCCGCTGCCGCCAGAGCCCGTCCGATACCCTGCTTTCTCGCATCGTCCACTCGACGATCGACGGCGAGCCCTTGAGTGAGCCCGAGCTCCTGGGCATCAGCCACCTACTGCTGTTGGGGGGCCTGGACACCGTCACGGCCACCCTCGACTGCATGATCACCTACCTGGCCCTTCATCCGGACCAGCGCCACAAGATCGTGACCGACCCCTCGATCATCCCGTCGGCCGTGGAGGAACTACTCCGCTGGCTCACTCCGGTGATGGTGGTGCCGCGTACGATCAAAGAGGATCTGGAGATGGGGGGAGTCCAGCTGCAGGCCGGTGACGGAGCCCTGCTGGTGCTCGGGGCGGCGAACGACGACGAATCCGAGTTCGCCGACCCCGAGGTCGACTTCTCCCGCAACCCGAACCGACACGTGGCCTTCGGGGGGAGCAACCATTCGTGCCTGGGGGCTCATCTGGCCCGGTTGGAGTTGCGAGTCACTCTCGAGGAACTACACAGCCGGATTCCCGACTACCGGATCGCCGAGGGCGTCGAGATCCATTTCTCCCCAGGTATCCGCCAGGCCGATCGCCTTCCTCTGGAGTTCGATCCCTCCTGAGCCCAACTGGCGCGGTTCTGAAGCGGAGCGAAGTCCCGTCCCCGGCCGACAGGAACCCCAGGCGTCCGGTAAGGAATTCGCCGGGCCACCGGCTCTGAAGGGTCGGCCCGTCGCTGTCGTCCAGACGGGTCAGGGACCGTTCGGGGTCCGGGGATCAATCCGTTCCGACTGGTAATCTTCACGACGGCCGGTGGTGTTCGATCTAGCTGCCTTCCGGTGGACCATAGACAGGGTGTCCGGGGTAGACGGTCGCATTCGATCGCCGGACCGACGGAGGCACGAGCATGGAAGAAGGACTCGACATCCACGCGCCTGACCAGGGCCACGGGACCGGGAACGGTGTGGCCGGTGTTGGAACGCTTGTCGAGCCCGGCCCCGTCGAGTCCGAGGTTGATCCGACCCCCGACGACCTGAATCGACCGTCGAACGTCGGGGGTGCGGCTCGACTCTGGACCATCGGGCTGGTGGTGGTGGCAGGCGTAGTCGGAGCGTTCATCCGAGCGTGGTTGCTCTTTCATCAACCGGTGACGTCCGACGAGGCGGTGGCCGGCCTGATCGCCCACCAGATCCTCCACGGGCATACCTACGCCTTCTTCTGGGGCCAGCCATTCGGGGGGGTCGAGCCGTATGTGGTGGCCGCGGTCTTCGCCATATTCGGTCAGAACAGCCTCACGCTCGGCCTGGGCCCGATCCTGCTTTCGGCGGTGGCGGCCATCTTGGTGTGGCGGGTGGCTCTCCGCCTGGTCGACAGCCCACAGGTGGCTCTACTGGCCGGAGCCATGGCCTGGGTGGCCCCGTTCCCGGTGGTCTTTTCCTCCACGATCGAAGGGGGCTACCGAGGCGTCACCCTGGCCTGCGGACTGGGCGTCCTACTGCTCAGCCTCCGCATCCTCGACGGCAAGTTCCGCGTCGCAGAGTTCGTGGCGTTCGGACTGATCGCCGGTCTCGGGTGGTGGTCGTTGCCCGAGATCGCCTACTTCCTGATTCCTGCAGGTCTGGTGCTGATCGGCGCCATGGTGCAGTCGTACAATGCCGGCGGGTTGTCCCGGTGGGTCGGTCGGATCGGATGGGCGGTGGTGGCCTTTGTCGTCGGTGCCTTCCCATGGATCTGGACCAACTTCGGGTCCGGCTTCGCCTCACTCGACACCAGCAAGTTCCCCGGCTCGGTCACCCCCCTCAACCCCGGTTACGCCGGCCGTCTCCGGATCTTCTTCAAGTACACCCTTCCCATGTATGTCAACCTCCGGAGGCTCATCACCGGTGAGTGGCTCTTCGGCGGGAGCGGGTCCCCACTCCATTCGGTGCTGGTTCCCCTGGCCACGGCTCTCTTGGCCCTGGTGCTCCTCGCTGTCGTGGTCCTGTGCTTCCTGCGAGGGGGACGGTGCATCGCCCTCGGGGTGGCGCTGGTGCTGTACCCCTTCCTGATCGCCCTCCAGCCGGGCACCTGGTATTGGGAGGATGGCCGTTACGCGGTGTACCTGGGTCCGCTTCTGGCATTGGCGGTGGCGGCGGCATGCGCCGAACTGGCGGCCCGCCTCCGGGGTCGGACCCGGACCTCGTCGCACCGGTTGACCCGGCCCCGAGGGACCGGACTCACCCTGATGAGTGTGGTGGTGGCCGTGTTGTCGGTGATGACGGCGGTCAACTTCCACCAGTCGCTGGCGGTGACACCGCGCGCCCTGGTCAGTCACTGGGGAAATCCCGATGCCGCCACTACGGCCACGGCCACGGCGTTGGAGGCTGATGGGATCCACACCGGCTACGCCGACTACTGGGTGGCCTACAAACTGGACTTCGTCAGCCGCGGCAACCTGTCGGTGACTGTGGCCGGCACCGACCCCGACCGGTGGGAGGTCCTGTCTCAACAAGTGCGCATGTCGAAGTCGCCGGCATGGCTGTTCGTGCCACCAACTCAGGTTCCGGTCGGATTGAACCAGTTCGCGCAGACCGATGAGATCCAGGGTCCGAGCGGTCTCACCGAGGCCAACTTCGTGGCGGCGCTGGTTCACCTCGGGATCCCCTACAAGACGGTTAATGCGGGTCCCATCCAGGCTGTGATCCCCGCCCGACAGGTTCGACTCGGAGACTCCGGCCAGGTGAGTGTCGCTGGGGCATGACCAGGCCGGTGCCCTGGTAGCGGGGTAACGAGCCGGTGAGCGTGGACCCCGTACTTGACTATTCCGACTTTCGGAATAGTATGCAGGTGGCGAGGGAACGGAGCGGTTAGTGGCGTCGAAACGACTGGGGCGAACGCAGGATGCGACCATTCTCGTATTGACGAGCCTGTCCGGAGGCGACAAGCACGGATACGCAGTCATCAAGGACATCGAGGCGATGAGCGGAGTGTCCTACGGACCGGGGACCCTCTACGCCGTCCTTGCCCGCTTGGAGGAGGAGGGGCTGGTCGAGGCGCTGTCCAGCGATGACCATCGACGACCGTACCGGCTGACAGGAGCGGGGGCGAAAGTCCTGCGCCAGCGGCTCGAAGCTAACGTCGAAGTGGCCAAGGTCGGCCTCAGGCGTCTTGGGGTGCTCGGGGCATGAGCGGTGTGCGAGCCATCAATCTGGCCTTGTCCTGTTACCCGTCATGGTGGCGCCAGCGCTACGGCGACGAAGTGAGTGTCCACGCCGCCGATATGGTGGCCGACGGTCGTTCGCCCGCCACGCTGTCCCTCAGTCTGATTCTGGGTGCGGTGAGAACCCGTTGGACCGCACGAGGGATGCCGAAGGACTCCCGCCTGTGGTCGATGCGCAACAGGCTCTCCATCGCCGGGGCCACCTTGACGTGGCTACTGGTGGCCCCGATCCCTGCCCTTGTCCTCGGAAACCAGAGGGTCGGAACGAGATTGTCATCGGCGTCGCCCTATCGTGCGCCGCTTCTGTTGCCGGCAGCACCCGCCGCCCGCATCGTGACCTACTCGACCCTGGCCATGGCCGTAGTGGCACTCATCACGATCGTGCTCCTCCTTGGCGGCTGGTCGCATCTCATCGTTGGGATAAAGCGAACCGGGGGGCCACGCCGACTACGGTCGCTTTGGCTGGCGTCGGTTCCCGGTATCGCATTCCTGGTGTTTCTGGCCGGCGTAGTCTTCGACTGGACAGTACTGAGGCCCAGCTCTTTCGTCGTCTCGGGTCGTAACCATCACATCACCTACCTCAATGGTCATCCTGGGGTCGCGCACGACGTCGGGATCGCTCTCACTGTCATCGGCGTCGTGGGGTGGTTGCTGTCGATCGCCTGTATCGCAGTTGTGGCGAAGTGGTCAGAGATCGAACCCTCCGAGCTCCGTTTTGGAACCGGGCTGTCGACGGCGGTGGCGGTCTTGTTCGCACTCCTGCTCGGCGCCTACGTCTCTTGGGGAATCGGGCTGACGCTCGAAGGCCACCAAGCGGCCCACGGGGGGTTCAACACCATCACCTATGCCCATCAGGAACTGTGGCTTCCGATGGCCATCCTCCTCCTTGTGGCTGTCGCCGTGTCTATGGCGTCGGCCCGTGCGGCGCGGAGGTCATGGAATGTTCTTGTTGAGGGATGGTCTTAAGCTCTGTCCACGGGGGACGGAGTGTCAGGTGCGTATATCGACAGCCCGGCGCTCGAGGGGCAGGCTGGTGGCGTGACCATGGAAGTTCTGCTTGCCAGCGTCCCCGTGTCAGATCTACCCGCGGCTCGCGACTGGTATGGGCGGCTGTTCGGGCGCCCCGCCGACATTGTTCCCCATGATGGTGAGGCCATGTGGTGCGTGGCCGGCAACGGCTGGCTTATGTAGTCGAGGACCCCGGCCGGGCAGGAATGACCATCGTGACCATCTCCGTCGACGACTTGGATCGGTTGGTGAGCGATCTCTTCGAAATGGGGGATCACATCTGGGCCGGTCGAATCCGTCGGTGACGAGGGGCGAGCATCCAAGGTGAAGGATCCGGACGGAAACGTCATCACCTGCATCCAGGTGGGCCATCGCACCGGTAGTGACGCCCCGACGGCCGGTGGGCGTTCCTGAAGTGATGGTGTCGTCCGGGAGGACAACAGTGTCACTGCCCGCCAGAGGGTTGAGGAGCTGGCTCGGAGCTACCGACCCCGTTAGCTTGAAGTCGGAAGGGCGAAGGCGAATGTCTGATTGGCGGACGGAAGATAGATGGCTCCGGTCCCACTACCACTTCCCGCGTCGGTGATGATTGGTGGGCTGTCGACGGAGCCCCCGGTGTCGGCTGTCCATAGCGGAGCGCCGCCCTTGGCGGCATTGAAGGCGAACAGACTGTGGGTGCACGTCTGGCCTGTGACTCCACCTGAACACCCGATATAGACCACAGCGTCGGAAGCGCTATCCCCAGCGACGACGGCCGACGAGTCAATGGCCCCGCCCGCGGCGTAAGACCACTTCAATGCTCCGGTCGAGGCATTGAAGGCATACAACTTGCCAGCCCGGCTGCCGATGTATACGACGCCGTTTGCCACCGCAGGTGTGGGTCCGGCTTCAGCTCCGCCCACATCGTCCAGTCCGGTCTTTCCCATCCACAACGGAGTACAAATTTCCCCCCACTGCCCGACGTACTTGGTCCCTGTGCAGTGTGAGGATCCGTTGGCTGAATATGCCAGGAGCCCGTCACTGTCGGATTCGACATAGACATCGCCGTTCGCTACCGCAGGTGATGAGCCTCCGCCATTCCACTGGCCTCCGTACTGCCAGGGAGCCGACCAGGCCGGCGTACATGTTGCGATGGCCGATAACGGCTTTCCGTACTCATGTGGAGCATAGGTTCCCGGGCACTGGCTGGCGTTATAGGAGGCATTGAATCCATACACCGCGTATTGATTGGGATCGTTCTTATTGCCGCCTCCGACGTGGTCCCCGGCGGCCTGATACATCATTCCGTTGGCGACCGCCGGCGTCGAGAAGTTGTTCCCCCCGGTGCTGTAGCCCCAGTCGGGGTCGCACTGGCGGACTTTGGACGCCCACCAACAATTCTGGTCGTAGTCATCGGTGCCGGTGGTGGAAGGAAAGACGTAGACCCACCCATAGTCCTCGGGGACATACACGTACCCGTTGGCGATCGTAAGTGACCCGTCGATAGAGCCCCCGAGGGTCTGGGATTGCCAGAGCAGGCTGCCGTTCGATGCGTCGTAGGCGTACAACTCGCCGTCGTGGCTCCCGACATACACGACCGGGGTCGAGAGCGAAGTGTCGACTGCCGGCGAAGACGTCACACCGTTGGTCTGGCTCGGAATAGCCGTCCACGCCGGTTGGCAGTTCAAGGTTGGGTCACCCTGAGTCGGAGTCGGGCAATTGGTTGTTCCCCCCGTTGCAGAGTAGGCGTACAACTCACCGATGGTATCGGCGCATTCGTTCGTGGCTGTCGTCACTTCGGGATCGTTTGTGTCTTTCGGAGTCAGAAAGTTGTTCGGGTGTGCGATACCCTCGCACTCCCCTGTGGCCGCATAGTTGGCGGTGGCGTACAGCATGTCGTTTGAGGCCACGGTGGGTGACGAGGTGATCCAACTGTTGCTGCCGGTCGCGGCCACGGTCGTGCCAGCCTCCACCAGCGTGGAGGCATCACCAGTGGTGATCACGTCCGAGGAGTCGTAGTTCAAGTGCGTGGGACCGCCACCGTACATGGGCCAGACATTGCAGCCGGTGAGCACGAGCGCTATAGGAATCAGAAGCAAAAGCGCCGCTCGCTTGACGGACGTGGACCGTCCCTGGAGTCTGGCCATCACCGTGCCTCCTTTGACCTAGGCCCCTCGTCAGTGAAGTCACTCGACTCCAGCCCGTTGGCTACCCCTTGAAACGAGAAACGGAGCGATTCGTTTCACCAGTCTCTTCGGACGGCCCGCAAGACCCCAACTGCTCGTCGCTGATAGGGACCCGTCAGAACTACAGGTGAGCCTGATGGCGCCGACGTGGAATGATGGCTGGCATGGAGGCAATGCCGGGGTTGCAGCAGGGCAACGGACGGTGGAGGATCGCCGTCTGGGGCCTCCGGGTGGGGTTCGTCGGGTTGGCCGTTGCCCTCGCAGGCCTTGTGGCCATGTCGTTGGGCTCTACACCGTGGATCCTGAGTGTCGGGGAGATCGTCTGGCTCGCTGCGGCCGCCGTCACGCTGACGGCGGTTTTCCTGGCCCGGCACGAGCTTCCCGAGCCGCGACCCCGGTACTGGCCGATGCGGTACCTGCTCATCCACGACACCTTCCACGCCCGGCCATCGGCCAAGCGGGCCTGAGGGCCCTTCTGTAAAGGGCCGGGTCAGCACTGTCAGGACCAGCTGGCTCTGAACGAGCCACGGCAGTCTTTGGCTCTGGTCGGAGCCCGGCGCCGTGTCAGCGATACCCGACCAGTCGCTCATGCTGAGTCAGTACGCTCCATCATCCATCGAGTGGTCGTTTGATGAAAGTTGATCGGACCGGGCCGCGCCTCGTGCGTGAACTGGTACTGGAAGCCTGCACGCTGCAGGGCCCGATTCGGAGCGGTATTGAAGGCATTGGGTTCACAGTACAGCCGGTGGAGCTGGAGCATCCGAAAGTAGTAGCGGGCCGACTCCTTCACGAAGGGAACCCCGAAGCCCTTATGCCGTAGCTCAGGACTGATGATGTGGAGATGCATGTAAGCCTCTTCACCGAACACGATCCGGTCGGCTGAGCTGAATCCCACTATGCCGCCATCCAGTTCCCAGACAAGGGCTACACCTTGTCGCCTCTCGACGGGGAGGGCGCAGTCCGCCGCGTAGTCGGAACACCACGCTGCTCTGGATGGCAGCGCCTCGCGATCGACCCCCAGCATGGTGAGGTACTCATCTGATGAATCGTGGAAGTAGTCGATCCGAAGCCCTACTTCGGCAGGCTGCATTTCTCTAACGACGAGCCGGGGCCGTGTCGGCATCATCGCTCACGCTATCGACCCACCACCCCGGACCGCCAACGTGTCCAGATCACAGAGGGACACTCATCCCCGGCGATCGGGCCGCCTAGGCCAGCCGCTTGGCCTCGGCCAAACCGGTGGCGCTGTAGACCCCATCGGGGAAGACGGCATCCCAGGCATCACGCACTCCACGGAAGTCCTCGCTGGGGCCATAAGCGGAACGGGCGGCAGCAACGACTTCGTCCCGACGCGCCGCGACCACCGGGCCCAGGGAGAACTCCAGCTCGGTGTCTATCTGAGCAATCGCTTCGGCGAACCTGCGTTGGTGGCCGATCAGGCGGACTGCGCTGGTGGGAGGCGTCATGGAACGTCCTTGTCAGTAGCGGGGCTGGTGGGAGGCATGCCTCCTGCGGGACCCACCGGAGGCCCTCAGTGCACTCCCCGGGACCTAGGTCGAAGACAATCGTAGCGTTAGTGCCTGGCCGTGGCGGCGCCTCTGCCGACAACGCCCCCGGTGACCTGCTGCTTGGCGTGCCGCCTCGAGGGCTATTCCGACCCCGTTGTCGACGCAGTGGAAGACCCACGGTCTCGATCAGTCGGCGGAGGCCACCTTGAAGCCACCGACCCCGTTGCCGCGCACGCTGGAGCCGGAATCGCTGACGAATGTGTACAGTCGCTTTCCCTTGTAGGCCACCTGAAGATCATGGCTGGTGCCGATGGTAACTTTCACCGCGGTGAGGTCTGCCACCCCTGTTGGCATTGTCTTGCCCTTCGCCATGAGAAGTGGGGGCCAGACCTGAAGGCAGCCACCGGTGCACGAGCTTGCAGTGGTGTAGAGGCTGGCGCCGCCCACTGTGGCCAGCATCTTCCCGTACGGGGCCCGGTCGACGACTTTGACCACGGCCTCCTTGGCGGAAGTCGTGGCCTGGGCGGAAGCAAGAGGAACGACCACCATGGTGCCGCCAAGGGTCACGATGCCGACCGCAAGTCCCACGGTCCTCGTGCGCCGGGAGCGCAGCGTCCTCTGCCGTTCGGGGTCAGTTTGATGGTTCAATTTCCTGCCTCGTTTCTTTGGTTGCCTCCGCGGAGCCGATTCGAGAGGAATTCGGATCGGCGCAGAGGCGTCATGGTCGGTTGATGCTTCAAACTGCTGTCATCAGGCCATTGCAGAACTGACATCGGTTCCCCTGTTCGCGGATCGGTTCTTCCGGGTCTGTTCGTGTACTACGTCCAAGAGCGGCGAAAAGTTCACCGGTCGGCGAAAAGATTCTGTGCGCCGAATTTCAGACGAATACCTCTCGCCACAGGAGGTCGACGAACTTCTGCCATGAACACCGAATGAGTTCCCCGAAATTGCCACTGATTCGGACTGGGACCATGGCAACGACGGGACGCTCAGGTCCCCATTGTGTTCCTGGCAATAGGGCGGGTTGAGGAACTACCGTTGATGGTTGCGATCAATCGGGGGTTACCAGGCAATGACCGTGTTCCACGCCCGACCGGCTCGACTCCTTGCTCTGTTGCTGGCGCTGATTCTGATCGGCCTGCCTGCAGGTTCAACCATCGTCACGGCGACATCGGCCAGCGCCACCCCTCAAGACTTCGGGCCGATGACCACCTTCAACGGCGTCGCCTGTGCTTCTGCAACCCGATGCATCGGCGTGGGAGCGGTGACGTCGAACGTGAACTCAGGAGCAGCGGTGTCCCTGAATCCGGCGTCGGGTGGGCTCTCGACCGGGCAATCGGTCCGGCTCATCGGATCGAGTTGGTTTCTCAATGGGGTGAGTTGCCCATCCAGCTCGCTCTGTCTGGCGGTCGGGGAAAGCCCCAATCAAGCCAAAGGGGTTGCCGTACCCCTCGATCCGAATACGGCGGCGATTCGAAAAGGGGAAGAGCTCCATTCCATCTCGGGTATCTCCTTGTCCGCGGTGGCGTGTGCGTCGAGTGGTCAGTGCCTGGCCGTGGGACACAACTCCAGCGGGTCTGGTGCCGTAGTAGCGCTCAGTCCGGCTACAGGAACCGTCTTGAGCGGCCACACGGTGCAGACCATTCCGGGGACGGGTGGCGTCGGACTGGAAGGAGTGGCCTGCCCTTCGGCGAATCTGTGCGTGGCCGTCGGGGAGAACGCGGAAAGGTCGGCCGGGATTGTGGTGGCGCTGAATCCAGCCACCGGAGCGGTACAGCATGGGAGGAGCGTCCAGAGTGTCACCCACAGGGGCGTCCTGTTTGACCTGGCCTGTCCGTCGACGACCGTATGCCTGGCAGTGGGTTGGGGTGCCAGCCGACCGTCGGTGGCTGTGCCGATTGACCCGGCAACCGGCGCGCTGATCAACGGCCAGAGCGATCGATCCGTATCGGTGCGGGCGGCAATGCTGACGGGCGTCAGTTGTCCGTCCGTATCCTGGTGCCTGGCCGTGGGCAACAACGCAGGCGACCCCTCGGTTGGCCAGTCAGTGCCCCTCAGTCCGAGTACCGCCCGGATTGTCACCGGCCAAAGCATCCAGACACTTGTGGGGACCGGTGCCCTTAATGCCGTAGCGTGCCCTTCGACTACCCGATGCGTGGCCGCTGGATCACGTTATGAATCCGCCGGAGCGGCGACAGATATTCTCAACCCCGCAACCGGTCGGTAACCATAGTCCCGCTGTGCATCCTTGGCGTTGGATTCGATGATCCGGACGCGTTCGGCAGGGCATTCTCGAAGTACACCGGTCACAGGCCCTCCTCGTATCGGAGGCTACGTATGACCCCAACCGGGCTGGAAGCTGAAGCCACCTCTGGCCTGCGTCAGACCATCGACTGCCGACGACCACAGACGGCATTGTCTCGGTACCCGTGCGTGTGTGGACTGACAATGGAATGGCGTCAGATCAGCCACGCACGGGTGTCGCATAGGTAGCAATTCCGACGACCGGGGCATTCGTGTGTTTTCCGCCCATGGAACCCTCGAAGGGAGCACTGCCGAACGAGAACACCCCACCATCCGCCGCAGCCAGCCAGTATCCCTTGCCGTCCGGGGTAGCGGCCATCCCTACGACCGGTGCGTTGAGCCGGGTCCCACCCATGGAGCCGTCGTAAACAGCATCGCCGAATGCAAAGACTCCTCCATCCGAGGCCACTAGCCAGTATCCCTTGCCGTCCGAGGTAGCGGCCATCCCTACGACCGGTGCGTTGAGTCGGGTCCCACCCATGGAGCCGTCGTAAACAGCATCGCCGAATGCGAAGACTCCTCCATCCGAGGCCACCAGCCAGTATCCCTTGCCGTCCGGGGTAGCGGCCATCCCTACGACCGGTGCGTTGAGGGGCCGAACGGTCACTCCGCCCAGTGGGATGGCGTCACCGCACCCAACGACGGCTCCGTTCGAGCTGGCCAAGAAGAACCCGTTCCCGGTCGGCGACGAGGCGATTCCGGCCCACGACCCCTTCGCTCCGTTCAGGCTCGTACAACCACTCTGGTCCGGCTGTCCCGCCCCACCGAATGCAGTAGCCCAGCGATAGGCGTTGAGCAGCCAGTAGCCGCTCCCGTTCGGCGTCGAAGCAATGGCATCACACCCCAATGTCGAAATCAGCATGCTCGGTGGCTGTGGGGCAAACCCGCATGTGGTCGGGACCGTCGGGCCGGAGCCGTAGAACGGCGCGTTGAATGCAAACACCCCTCCGTCCGCGCCCGCCAGCCAATAGCCGGGGGTCGGTTGGACTGCCGCGGCGTTGACTGGCGCTGCGCCCACCAGCCACACTCCAGCGCCGACAAGTGTCAGCACCACCAGCAGTTTGCACACTCTCGCCATGGCAACCTCCCCGAAGTCCGTGCTTTCGAACGTATACCAAAGTCGAGCCCGGCGCTCTCCACATATGAATGCCCGCCACCTCCGGCTCGGAGGCCGTTGCCCGTGTCCTCTCCGGCCCGGGTGTGGAGGGGGTGCCTCATATCGCCGGGCCGGGCGGCACTTCGAGGCCCAGGGAGAGCAGCGAAGCAATGTGTGCTTCTCTGGAATCGCTAGCATCGATAGACAGTGCTGGATCTTGAGGATGATCCGACGTACGGAGCCTGGCCCCGATTGGTGGCCTGCTGGAGTCCTCGTGGCCCTGACTCTCATTGTTCTCCACCGCTAGTCACCTGACCCCGTTCGAAGGAGTTCTCGCATGTCGATAGTTCGTGTCCACAACTTTGGCGTTTCTTTGGACGGGTTCAGCACCGGTGAAGGACAATCCCTTGAACGGCCGTTCGGGCACGCTGGGACTCGCCTCCTCGACGGCTTCATGGGAACCCGCACGTTCCAGAACATGCACGGAGAGCCGGGCGGAAGCACCGGAGCCGACGAGGCCTTCGCCAGCAACTGGGCACCGGGCATCGGTGCCGAGATCATGGGCCGCAACAAGTTCGGGCCTCGAGCGCGGCCCGTGGGCCGACGAGGAGTGGAAAGGATGGTGGGGCGACGATCCTGTGTTTCACACGCCGGTATTCGTGCTGACCCATCACCCGAGGCCAACCATCGAAATGAAGGGCGGTACGACCTTTCATTTCATTGATGCCTCGCCCGCCGAAGCGCTGAGGATCGCCCGCCAAGCCGCAGGTGGGCTCGACGTGCGTATCGGTGGTGGTCCATCGACTGTTCGTCAGTTCCTCGCCGCCGATCTCATCGACCACATGCACATTGTGATCGCGCCGATTGTCCTAGGGCGCGGCGTACCGCTGTGGGAGGGTCTCGAAGGAGTGGAAGACCGCTTTTCCATAGAGGCGGTAAGTAGCCCTAGCGGCATCACGCACATGACGTTCTCTCGCCGGTAGCTCGATGGTGGGGACCCACCAGACGAGCTCAGCACCGATGACCGAGCCCTCCAACCGGAGATCAGTCAGGCGGAAGACTTCCCCCCACGTTCACGTCAGCTTCAGGGTCACCGTGGCGGTCGCCGTCTGGTGCTTGCCCTTGGTGGAGTCCCTCACCTGCACCTTGAACGTGTAAGTCTTTGGCGTCAAGGATCTGCTGGGTGTTCCTGAGAGCACCCCGGCTGGACTCAGCTTGAGACCCGACGGTGGTGAGGACAGGGCCGTCCAGGTCAGAGGCTTCACTCCTCCGAAAGCAGCCAACGTGGTCTTGTAGGCCGAACCGCCCATCCCGCTCGGAAGAGTGGTGGTTGAGACGTAGAAGCCGACGACGGTCAGCGTGAAGCTTTGCCTGGTCGGTGTCCCGACGCTGTTGTGAGCAGTGAAGGTGATTGGGTAGCTGCCACTATTCCCAGTAACACGAGTTCCGGACAAGTCCGCGGTCCCGTTGTAGTTCGTTTTGAACTTGACCCCCGCGGGAAGCGGTCCGGTCTCGGTGATCACCGGGGGAGAATAGCCAGGTGCGGTAACGACAAAGCTGAGCGCCTTTCCGAGCTTGACCGAGGTAGCGGCAGCACTGGTGAATGTTGGCTCCGCAAAGACGAAGAGGGTGAGGGTTTGGCTGACCGTCTGTTGGGTGTCACCGGTCCCGTACGTGGCCGTGATCGTTGGATCGTAGACTCCGCCTACGGTCAGTCCTACGGGAGTCCCTGAGAGAGTAGCTGTGCCGTTGAGATTGTCTTGGAACTGAAGCCCGGTGGGGAGTTTGCCCGACTCACTGAGCGACGGCGTCGGGCTTCCCGTGGTCCTCACAGTGAGCGAGAACGGACTCCCAACATTTGCCGTGGCACCACCGGCACTCGTGATGCCCGGAGTTGGGATGGCCGTGGCGAAGACTGTACCGGTGAGTTGACTGATCGTCGGAACTGTCGTGGCATCGAGCGTGGCCGAAAGGCACCCTGCTACCGGGTCGTAGGTGGGACCGGGATCTCCCACAACCGGCGACCAACCACCTGCTCCGGAGTTCGCCGTTGGATCCCACCAACTGAGAATCGAAGACGCCGTCACACCATTGCAATCTTGAACAACCACGCTGGAGAAGGTATTACCCGACGAGGCAGCCACGTCAAAATAGTTGGAACCATCGTTGAGATTGCCCACCGGGTCCGTCCCGTACTGGGTCTCACTCAGGGTGTCCACGTTCGGGGTGCCACCCTCAGCCGTAGCTTGCACTTGGGCAGAACCCGTGGAAATAGCGCCTCCGGTGGCGACTGCTGACGTATTGGTCAGCGTCGTCGTTGCCGATGCGTCGTATGCATCACCCAAATAGGAAGCTGTCACGGTGTAAGGGCCGTCTGATGCTTGCTCGTCAAGATCGCAACTTCCACTGCCATTCCCGAGCGAGGGGATCGAACACGATGCCCCTTGGTTGTCACTTATGTCGACTTCACCGGTTGCCGATGGATCGCCGCCCACTAGAGCGGCGGTGTACATCACGGGGCCGGATTCGACCGGAAGGGCAGACGGTGTGAGTGACAGGGACGGGACGAATGTGGCAGCCCCACTCCAGGTTCCGCTGAGGTCCTCATATACGAACGTTCCAGATGCCGTCAGATCCCCACCATCGAATGCGTACGAACCAAGAGACTGGCCACCTGCATCGCTGATATCGATACTTCCACAGGAGAAAATCCCACCGATGGCTATTCCCTCCACCGATCCTGAAGCCGTCCCGTTCGAGTCGACTGTGACGGTTCCAGTCAAGTTGTCGTGGACTGTGCCCCCACTACTTGAAACAGCATCGACGCTGAACTCCCATTGGGTAGTGCCGACCAGATCGCCGCAGCCCAGAAGCACAGCACTGGCTACGTGGTGTTGACCTCGAGTGCTCTTGGTCGTCTGTCGGTGTGGGGATGTGAGGGCCAGTACCCCTACACAAAGGATCGCAACGAGACCGACTACTGCGAAAGTCCGCCTTCTCTTACTGAGCATCTGCTCCCCCGCCTCTATGGGCCGTGGGTGCCTCCGCACGGCACGAAGGACCGTACCACCGCCCTTCTCCCCGTGCGACCAATGCTGCCGGGACGGACAGATGACCGTGCGGGTCAGGAGATGTAGCCAGACGTAACCTTGGTCCATCCTTCAGGCGTTTCGAAGGAGCAGTCAATGTTTGGCATCTCATCTCCCGTCGAACTCGGCTGTACAACCGTGCCCGAAGGTCGGTTGGTCGGAGATCACTGGGCCAGGTTCTTAACGAGAGACACTGCTGGTCTGAAGAACCGGGTTATCGATGTTCAGCCAGGGTCTCACTGAAGTCCGGATATGAACTCGAACCCACCGCGAGGCAAGACCTGACTGTGGTGCACGACACACCCTCCAACGCGTTACCGAACCCGGTTCGGCCCGCTGGGCCTTCTAATGCCCATTGGCGCCCGTTCCATGCCTCAATGAAGGCTTGGGGAGAATCATCATCGGGGGCACTGATACCCGAGCCGACGGCGATACAAAAATCGGCTGATGTACATGACACCTCGCTGAGTCCTGAGACGTACTCCATCAGATCGGGGCTGGCGACTACCTTCCACTTCGTCCCATTCAGGGACTCGATTTGAGAAGCGGGATAGCCTGTAGACGTAGAAGAGCCGACTGCTACGCATGAGGCCGTCGAAAGGCAGGACACGCCGTCAAGAGATGCTGGCGGGCTCGACATCTTCGACCATTTCGTCCCGTTCCAGGAGAACCGTCAGGCTAAGTGTTGGGTTCAAAGCATCTGTGATGTGGTAGCACCGCTACTAGTTCACTCCAAAACCGCAGGATTCCCGAGTTATTCACTGCTGGAGTGCTTGCCTCGATCTTGGCACAGTCGCCTTTGTTTGCGATGCGCCGCTCAAGGCACACCAGGTTGGGCGCACTTTGCAGCTCCGGGTAGATGGCAGAGACGCACGTTCCAGCAGTATTCGAGACCGGTCCGACGACGTCTCCAGTGAACTCTCCTGAGTTGGGCTGGCCGCAGCCCAGGGATAGAACTGCAGCGAGCCCAAGCACGAATCTGACCGCCGCCCTTGGAGCACCCACCATCCCCTAGTGTGCACTATTTGCGCGAGGGTGTCTCCTATCGCTGGGACTGAGCGACCCAACCCAACCTGCTCACCGTTGCTACCTTTGAATCGTGATTCCGCCTCGCGTCGGTCAGCCGATCCTCGTCCTCGTCACCGGCCTCCAGGGAACTGGCAAGTCGACGGTCGCCGGGCTTGCGGCCGATTTGCTGGGCGCTCCACTCGTTGCCCACGACTGGGTCATGAGTGGCCTCCGACCATTCCCAGAGATTCAGACGGCGTTGAATGCCATGGAACCACCCGGACACGGGCAGGTGGGGTGGTCGCTGCTTCGTGCCCTCGCTCAGTCCGAGCTGCGGCGAGGGTCGTCCGCTGTCCTCGACGGTGTGGCTCGAACACCACAGGTGGAGGCCCTGCGACTGCTCGCAGCGGAGGAACGAGCACGGTTCTTGGTCCTCATGACCGAGTGCTCTGATTCAGAGCTTCATCGGTCCCGCATCGAGGAGAGGGAACGAGACATCCCCGGCTGGTACGAGCTCGAGTGGAGTCACGTCGAGAAGTCTCGCAAGAGTTGGGACCCGAACATATCCGTGGACTTGAAGGTGGATTCTGCAGAGCCTCTGTCGACGATCCGGAGTGCAATCCGTGACCTTGTCATCGCATCGCAATGACTGACCCCTACCGCCGGATCAGCGGGCGTTATCGGGTGTGGCTGACCGGCACATTCGGGTGTGTGGATAACTCGCCTTCATGATCGTCTGCGGCTGCGACGATCTCACGCAATCGTCACTACGGGATGAAGCGGTGGATGGCCTCGTTGGCGTGGTCCTGAAAAGTCGGGTCGGCCAAGTCCGGGAAGATTTCCGATTGGTCGACCATAGGACCCTTCAACTTGCCGGGCGCGCTGGCGTAGAACACGCCGCTCGAAAGCGTCGGGTCGGTGACCGCGTCGACGAGGCGCTTAGAGCCCACTTCGAGATCGTGGGAGATGCCGAGGCGAGGCATGATGTGTTTGGCCGCAAAGCGCAAGGGTGGCGCTGCGCCGGCGGCAGCTTCGGTGCCCGTGGTGTTGCCGGGGCTGACCGTGACGAAGCGGAGGTCGGGATATTGGCGCGCCAAGTGCGCCATCCACAAGGCCCCGATGTACTTGACCTGACCGAAGGCGAGGTTCTGGTCGTACTTCCTGCCAGCGAAGTAGCTGCCGTCGATGACGGTCGTGAGCTCATCGGTGGAGGTCGAGTTGAAGGTAGGCCGTTTGAACCCCAACTTCGGAATGCCCCTGGCCGCTTCGCTTGCGACGAACACCGCTACCTCGTTCAATCGGTATTCGGCCAGGAGCCTTTCGAGGAGCACGGCGTGACCGAGGACGTTCGTCGCGAACAGCGTGGTGGCCCCGTCAGCGGTCTTTTCCATCAGGGTCTTGTTGCCGATGATTCCGGCGTTCATGACCAGAGCGTCTAGGGAACCGGTGATGGTCGCGACGCCGGCGCGGACCGAATCGAGATCGGCGACATCCATGAGAACGATGTCGAAGATGTCACGGCGAGTCGCGGCTTGGAGATCGGCCTTGGCCTGTGTCGCTCGATCCATGTTGCGGCACGCAAGATAGATCCGCGCGAACTCCGGACGGAGAGCCAGTTGCCGGGCTACCTCCTTGCCGATTCCGACGTTGGCACCCGTAATGAGCGCAGTCTTTCCCTGGAGCTCACTCATTCTGAGTCTTCCTCATCCTTCTCGGGCGCGGGAAGTCCGGCGAGCAACCTGAAACGGGCATCCATCGCGAGACCCCGAATTTCGATCAGGCGCTGGTACTCGGGCGAGTTGTACCAACTGAGTGCCGACTCGCGATCGGGAAACTCCACGACCACTCCCGAGGAGAGCCCGGTTTCGCCGTCGAGCAGCTCCCAGTTGCCAGCGGCGAGGACCTCGGCTCTGTTCTCTTGCGCAGTCTCTCCGGCGGGACCGGCGTACTGCTCACGGTAGACATCTGGGTCCTTGACGGTGAATTCGACTACTACGTATGCACTCATGTGGACACTCCTTCGTGATTGATTGCTGTCTGAGGCTTGGGTCTTCAGACCGGGAGACACCCCGTCGACCGATGGATCTAGGTAGCTGCTCGGCCTCCATCGCCGGCAGGAGTCATGCCTTGTGTTCCTCTCGTCAGGAATGGGTGGCGCAACCCACTATGACGTTTGCGGAATGGGTTGTCAAACCCAGAATCTCTGCTACCATCAGTGCATGGTCAACGAGACGAGTGACCGGCCGAAGCTCACCCCCAAGGGAGCACGCACCCGGGCACGAATAGTCGAGAGCGCCGCCACGCTCATCCACGAGAGGGGAGTGGCGGCCACCACCTTGGACGACGTCAAGGTGGCAGCGGAAGTCAGCGGATCGCAGATGTACCACTACTTCCCGGACAAGGACGACCTCGTGCAGGCGGTAATCGACTTCCAGGCGGAGGCCATCGTCGCTCGAAATCGAGATGCGCTTAGCAGCCCGAACGGTGTCGAAGCCTGGCGAAAAATGGTGATGACAGCAGCGAAGCGCACCAAAGCCAAGGGGGGCTGCCAACTTGGCTCACTCGTTGGTCAACTGGCCGAGAGCGACCCGGAGGCCAGAGCGCGCATCGGGGCAGGGTTCGATCAGTGGGAAGCTGCCATCGGTGACGGACTCAGGTCCCACTTTGCTAAAGGGAGACTTCCGTCGGGGATCGACCCGAACGACCTCGCCGTGACTCTGCTCGCCACGCTCCAAGGTGGACTCCTTCTCGCCCAGGTACAGCAGAGTACCCGTCCGTTCGAGACTGCCATAGATACCCTTCTCGCCCTTGCCGTAGACAAATGAGCTACGCAAGGTCAATCTCGGCTATCAGGGCGCATCTCGGCCCTTGGATGCGTCCCTGGTCAGGATGATCGGGATTCTGTGACAGCTCCACTCGTGGGTGAGAGGTTCCACTTCGACCTCGATGGGACGGCCATAGCGGGCTGCTTCATCGAAGTAGACCCCCCACACCGCATGCTGCTGAAATGGGAACGTAGGGGAGCTGACCCGGCCACATCGGCACCCACTCTCATTGAGATCACGCTCACGCCTGGGAATAGCGGCACCAAGGTAGAGGTGCAGTTCTCCGGTCTGAGCGCTGAGGACGCCGCCTTCTATCCGCCCCTATGGGAGCGTCACCTCGACCGGATCGCAGCTGCTCTATCGGGTGGCTAGGCAGCGCAGGACGATTGAGAAGCGGCCATCTCAATCGTTACCTCGGACTTTCGATTCACGATACAGCTGGAGCTGAGGCCATCGGTGGCCGCCCAACAATGGCGAAGGGTCAATCCAGGCGTCGCCAGATCGTCGACAGGGCATTCGACTGACACTGTCCCCTATCGCCGGCTGTGGGTCAGTGGCTACGTCTCTCCCGAGCTACAACGCTCACATTCACATCTGTTCGCTCATCAGGATCAGATTCTCGACTTCATTTAGCTTGGCGGAACCCAACGCCCCCACCTTCTCAACGAGAGCGTCTTGCGACAAGGTGAGAATCCACGTGCAGTTGATCCGTCCTTGTCTGGGCAGTGCTACTCAAACGACGCGCCCCAGCAGCCCAAGATCAACTTCCACGGCCAACCCTGTGATGTCTTCGTTGGCTGGCTCGACGGCGACCACGCACCGAAGATCGCCGCTGTCGATCCCTGAAAACACAACTACTGGGCGGAGTTCGTCGAAAGCCACCGTCCAGATATCACCTCGATTAACAGCCTTGTCGGTGCGGAGAGTCGAGGCCACTGCACGATTCTATGGCGCAACTGCCAAAGTCTCCCGTGTACGAGTGCTGGGAGAAGTTGGCCATCGACTTTGTGGTTCAGGAGCCAGAGCGCCTCAAAGTCCACCAATGTGTCCGTAAACGCCGGATATCAGCGGCTAGGACCGTACACGGCGGCGTAGTGTCAGACCGTGGTCGACGAGTCCGAGGAGGCTTACAGGGAGAAGCTGCGGTCAATTGACGCATCGATGGCTCACGAAAGGCAGTACCTCGACCGAATGGCTCCTCATTACCCGAGCATTGGAGCCTTCCACGAGCGTTCTGGCAAAAGGCCGACGGTCCTCTGGAGCTGGCGGCCGAAGGTCAACGCCGGTGCGGTGACCGGGCCATATTCGAAGTTTAATACGGGAACATGTACGCCCCGCCATCTGTCCTCCGCAATCCAGTTACCTGTCAACGTCCAACTGGACATGACGGCCTGCACGCATCTGCTGTCAGGAGGACGGGGCTTCGGAAATCCAATTGGCAAGCACTGGTCTGGTCATCCAACCGGACTATTGAGTCCAAACGTGCTCCCGCCACCTAACGCCGGGTGGGCGGCTACCCGATAAGCAGTGCCAGTATTTCGATGTGGATCCCGGCCAGCCTCATGCGGACTTCGACTTCTTAGTTCTTGTGGGCCTACCGGTTCACGAAGCTGAATCCGCCGCAGCAGAAGCTGGATTCACCAACGTTCGGGTGCTGGAGTACGTCGGAGAGCGGCTCATTGGGGCGATGGACATGTCGATTCAGCCCAACCGCCTGAACCTGGAGGTGGAGGGCGGTCGGGTGCGTCGCGTCCATTTCGGTGCGTAGCCGACGGTGCCCCTGACCGCCGGGTGGGCATCGCTTAACCTTCCCTCGACCGACACCTTGGCGGAAGGCTCGCAGGGGCCGGCTTCGGAATTCAGGGGGTTTTAACTCAATAGCGGACTGCCCCGAATGACAGCGCACGGCGTGGTGGCGCGATGGACGTGGTGGATTCGATGACGGGATAACGGTCGTAGGGGCCTCCAGCGGCGAGTCCGGCGCAACACAGTTCGGACCCACGCGAGCTCTACCCTCCCGACGCATAACCGAGTGATCCCTCGACCCATAACGCCTGGCCGGGCCCGCCGGCCGTCGATGCAACCCTCTGAACTGCAGCTTCTGTGGTCGGGCTGCCCGGATTTGAACCGGGGACCTCTGCGTCCCGAACGCAGCGCGCTAACCAAGCTGCGCCACAGCCCGTCGAAGGGATCGGGTGTTCACACCGACCCTGACTGGCGAGAGCCTACCTGACGCCCGGAGGGGTGCCCGGCCTACCCCACGGCCGTCCGGTGGTTGCCCTGGTCCCCACCGGAGGACCGGTGCGGTTCCGGTGCCGGCTCCGGCCGCTTGGCCACCACCTTGGCGATACGGTGCTTGTCCATCTCGGAGACCCGGAGCTCCCACCCGTCGACGGCCAGGGACTCACCCTCTTCGGGGATATGCCCGAACCCGTCGAACAGGAACCCCCCGACCGTCACGTACTCCCCCTCGGGAAGGTTGATTTCCAGGCTGTCCCGCAGGTCGTCGACGCTCATCCGGCCGTCCACCAGCCACCGGTTCCCATCCACCCGGACCACGTCGGGCTCGTCGTCAGGGTCGAACTCGTCGGGCAGGTCGCCCACCAGGGCCCCCAGCAGGTCCTTGATGGTCAGCACCCCCTCGACCCCGCCGTGCTCGTCGACCACCACGGCGAACGCCCGCCGTTGTTGTCTCATCTCCGCCAGGGCGTCGAGGACCAGCCGCGACTCGGGCACCAGGAACGGCTGGCGCAACCGGCGGGAGATGTCGATGGGATCAGGGGACGGCGCCCCGCCGTGCTCAGCACCTGCACTGTCGCCGGTGCCGCTCACCTTCCAGCCCGCCCGGAACAGATCGTTGACGAACAGCACACCGACCAGATCGTCGAGATTGTCGCCGTAGACCGGGAAGCAACTGTGTCCCGACTCCCGTACCACCCGGGTCACGGCATCGACGGTCAGCGGGATCGACAGGGCCACCACGTCGACCCGGGGGGTCATGACCTCTCGCACCGCCATGTCGTGCAGGTCGCTCAGCGCATCGATGATGAACTGCTCTTGGCCGTTGGTGCCCGCCTGACCCGCCGCCACCTCCCCGGATCGACCCGCCACCCGCCCGCGACCACCTGGTGGAGGTTGGTCTTCTTGTTTGTGGCGTCGGAACACGGACACGGTAGTGACGCGGTCTGTGGGTCGGACCGTCAGGCGCCGGCAGGTACGGGCGTGGTCACGACGGAGAGTGGTTGATAGGACTCGTCGTAGTAGGTGCCACCGTCGAGGAGCGAGGTGACGGCCCGCCTCAGCCGGATGGGGTCGAGCGGCTTGACCACCCACCCTTCGGCTCCGGACCGTCGGGCCAGAAAGACATCGGGTCGGCGGTCCAGCAACATGAGGACCGGAACGTGCTCGAGCTTGCCGTAGGACTCCTCGAGGCGTAGCTCGAGGCACACCGCCATCCCTCCCATGTTCCCCATTTGGAGGTCCACCACCACCAGGTCGGGTAGGGCCTCTTCCACCTCGGCCATCACCTTCGGACCGGAGTCGGCCTCACGGATGGTGATCTCGGACGTACCGGCGATGGCAGCGACCTCTGCTCTCACCGAGGGGGCATCACTGCCCACGAGGATGGTTCGCACCTCCACCAGGTTAGCCTGCCTGCCCGGTGCCTCTCACTGCCACGGGACGGGCTCCGTCGAAGAGCAGGTCGGCGATGCGCCCCAGCCCCTCGAGGTCGTGGACATCGGAGTTCATCAGGGGGACCCGGTACACCGGTGCCGGGGACACCTTGGACACCAGGTCGGCGTAGGCCTGCTCCTCCCGGTCCGAGGCGTCGGTGTACCCGCGCAGGTTGGTGATCAACTGATTCAGTGGGCTGTCCGGATCCCCGACCGGGGTGGCCGGAAGCGACGCCACCTGGGCGTCGTCGGCGAACCGGGGCTGCACCCGGTTGACCACCAGGGCCGTCACCGCCATGTCCGACTCGGCCAGCTTGCCGGCGAAGTGGACGGCCTCGTCCACCGAGTCGGGCCGGGGCGACGCCACCAGCACGAAGGCGGTGTCGGCGTCCACCAGCAACTCCTTGACCCGGGCGGCGCGGTTCCGGAATCCCTCCTCCATCCCTTCGAAGGCCTGGAAGAAGCTCACCGCGTCGTGCACGATCTCGGCGCCGGCCACCCGTGAGATGGTCCGCAGCAGGGCCTGGGCCGCCACCCCCATGAACTTGAGCCCGGCCCGCGTCGGCTTCATCAGGGCCTGGAACACCCGGTTCTCCAGAAAGTGGGTGAGCCGTCGCGGCGCATCGAGGAAGTCGAGGGCATTGCGGGTCGGCGGGGTGTCCACCACCACCAGGTCGAACTTCCCTTCCTCGACCAGCTCGTAGAGCTTCTCCATGGCCATGTACTCCTGGGTGCCCGAGAGTGAGCCGGTGAGGTTCCGGTAGATCCGGTTGACCTTGATGTCCTCCACCTGCTCGGCGTTGTCGGAGTACCGCTGGATCAGGTCGTCGAAGGTTCCCTTGGGGTCGAGCATCAGGGCGTGGAGCTCCCCGGGCCAGGGGCCGGCGATGCGGGTGGGCCGGTTGGAGAGCGTGTCCAACCCGAGTGAGTTGGCCAGCCGACGCGCCGGGTCGATGGTCACCACGCAGGCCCGGCGGCCCAGGCGGGCCGCTTCCAGGGCCAGGGCCGCTGCCGTGGTGGTCTTTCCCACGCCCCCGGAGCCACAGCAGATGATGATGGACCGCTCCACCACCACCCGGTCGATGGACGACCCCGGGCTCATGACGGCACCCCGGCCGGATCGTGGAGGGCCTCCACCCCGGCCGCCAGCGCCGTGCTCAGGGACTCGAGCTCGTCGGGGCCGATCGAAGCGGCGAAGACGAAGGGAACCCGCAACTGGGCCAGGGGGAGCTCACGGGCCAACCGTTCGAGCTGCTCCTCTTGGAGTCCCTGTCGGGTGAGCCGGAACTGGCGGGCCTGGTCCAGCGCCGAAATCACCGCGGGGTCCAGGGGAACTCCCGCGGCCTCGGCTGCCTCCGCGGCCGGCGTGTGGAGCCCGGCCAACGTCGGATAGCAGCCGTTGACGATCACCGGGCCCAGGGCGATCCCCACCTTGTCCTCCAGCTGGTACGCGGCCTCGATGGCCTCGTTCACCGGCATCTCCTCGGGCAGGGTCACCAGGGCCACCTGACACCGGGAGGGGTCCGACAGCAGGTCGACCACCTCGGCGGCCTGGGCGCGGATCGGCCCGCTCCGGGCCGCGTCGAGCAGCCCCCCGGCCGAAGAGAGGAACGTCATGGTGTGCCCGGTGGCCGGGGCGTCCACCAGGACCAGGTCGGCGATCCCACTCCGTTCGATCTGCTTGACCTTCCCGAGCACCAGGACGTCCCGGATACCCGGAATGGACCCGGCCACCAGGTCGACGATGCCCGAGGACATCAGCCGTTTGGAGATCCGGCGGAGGCCGTGGTCGGCCAGGTACTCGAGCAGGGCGTCGTCCGGGGTGATGACCCGGGCCCGGACCGTCCCGGGGGGTATGGACCGGGTCGGGTCCTCGTCGGCGCCCCCGTCGGGGGCCACCCCGGCCGCCTTGAGCACCGCTCCGGCGTAGTCCAGGGGAACCTCGCGGCCGAACGCCGTGGCCACCCCCGGACGGCCCTCGAGCTCCACCACCAGAACCGAAAGCCCAGCTTGGGCCGCCATATGGGCCAGCGCCGCGGTCATGGTGGTCTTCCCCACGCCACCTTTGCCGGCCACGATCATGACCCGGCTCTGACGACAGAAGGCGGCGACGTCCATGACCTACTGGAGCGTAGTGTCCGCTTCCGGGCCCATCACCCACGTCGACCCGGCACGGCCCGGCAGCTGCTCCGGACGGCGGACGGTGCCGAATGACGTTGAGAAATGCTGGTCAGACCCCTTGTTTCCGGACCGGGGGGAGGCTACCTTCGTGGCCGGGAGGATCGTAAGGGGCGAAGGGGGAGCTGGGCAACGTGGAGCAGGCGCTTGATACATGGCAACTGAAGGCGTCATGTCGTGGACCGCAGGCGGAGATCTTCTTTCCGCCCGCCCACGCCGAACGCAAGGACGAGAAACTCCAGCGCGAGGACCGGGCCAAGTCCATCTGCCGGTCGTGTGCCGTGCGGGTGGAGTGCCTCGATTACGCCATCCGCATCCATGAGCCGCACGGGATCTGGGGTGGCTTGAACGAGATGGAGCGCAAGCAGATGACGGACCGCCGGGTCGGCTGAACCGGGGCCGGGTTCGTCCCGGCCCACACCTCGGCGCTAGTTCGTCGAGGCCGACCCCAGGGCCCGGGCCGCGGCCAGCACGCCGCTACTGGTGCAGACCGTGCCTGGTTGCTGGCCGGTGGATCGGCAGATGCCGGCCGTCAGGTAGTTGGCCGAGGCCACGATGGCCTGCCCCACCGCGTCCCCCGCCTGGTCCAGGGCCGAGGCGATGGCGCCCTGTGAACGACCTTCGATCACCGCCGGGCTGAATCCGGATGTCGAGGCCACCATGAGGTTGTCGATGTCGACGAAGGGGAAGGACCCCGAGTCCGTGCCGGTGGCGTAACGGTTCAGCACGGCCTGCTGGGGGGCGGTCAGCGAGGCGATCCTGGTGAAGGTGCCGTTGGTGCCGGCCGAGTCGGAGTACAGCTCGACCCCGGTGAAGGTGACGTACCGGCTGGCGTAGCGGGCTCCCACGAAGGTGAAGGTCTGGACGCCGGGGAACACCGAGGCCTGTGCCGACTGCATGTTGTTGAGGGCGGTGAACCGACCGAAGCGGGACAGCGCCACGATCAGGGGCCACCGCTCCGCGGCGCAGAAGGGGCAGAACTCCGCCCCGATGAACAGCACCTCGGGCTTGCCGGCCGACTCCAGTGGCGGCTGGCGGTTCAGCATGGTCGGCGGAACCAACGGTGAGGCGGCCTTGATCCCGACCGAGTCGAAGACCTTGTCCGGCACGGTGCCCAGCGAGGCCACCACGGCGTTCGACGTCCGGGCCCGGTGAACCACCCCGGGCGAGGCCGGGTTACCGGTCAGGGCGTAGACCACCAGCACCACCACGCCGATCAGGATGACCACCACCGCACCCCAGGCGAATCGAGCCGTCCGGTTGTTTCGCCCCAGGTCATCTGGGCTGTCCTCGACCGGAACCGGTCCGCCGGGTGGTCTAGCGGCACCCGGCGGGGGTTCCTCGCTCCCCCCGTTTCCCTCCCCGGTCACGGTGTCGCACGCCGGCGGATGCGACTACGCCCCTTCGTAGGACTCGTCGTAGCCCGGGTCCGAGCTGTAGTCGGTCGACAGGACCAGGGGTGAGGCCGTCACGATGATCACGAACAGGATGAAGGTGACGATGTGGACCGATGAGCACCACAGGCAGATGGCCTTGATGATGAACAGCTCGGCGATGATCAGGTAGAGGATCATCCCGACTCCGACGATCGACAGGGCCAGCCGGGCCAGGTGGATCCGCCGGTCGGTCGAGCGCCAGGCCATGGGCGAGCACAGGGCGATCATCGGCACGAAGAAGAACAGTCCCAGGATGGCCACCGGAATCCCGAACACCTCGGACTGTGGGCTGGTGGTCACCTTCTCGCAGTTGAAGGTGGAGTTGCTCACGCACACCAGGGCGTGGGGGCTGAAGTGGGTGATGGTCAGGTAGATCGACACCCCGAAGCCGAAGAGGCTCAGGAGCAGCGTGGTGAGGGGCTGCCATCGAAGTGTGGTCACGGACCGACTCCTCGCTACCGGTTCTGCCTGCTCAGAGGGACTTGGCGGCGGCCTTGACCCCCGAGCTGGTGCACACCGAGGCCGGAGCGCCCTTGGTGGCCTTGCACACCGCGGCGGTGATGTAGTTGGACGCGCCCACGATGGCCTGGGTGACCGGGTTGGAGGCGTTGTCCAGCCCGCCGGCGATCTCGCTCCACGTCAACCCGGTCAGGATGGCCGGGTTGTAGGTGGCCCCCGAGATGAGGGCCACGTTGCCGATGTTGATGAACGGGAACCCGATCTGGCCGGCTGTGGAGTCCGGGATGTACTTCTGCCCGGCGTCGATGATGGCCTCCTCCTGCTTGGTCGGATTCTGGAGGACCGTGTAACCCCCGGCGGCCAACGGCACGTTGGTGTACTGCTCCACCGTCTTCAGAGTCAGGTAGGGACTGGTGAAGGTGGCCCCGTTGAAGCTGAAGGTATGGGTCTGGGCGTAGACGTCGGTGTGGGACGAGGCGGTGATCTTGAGGTTGGACCAGGTCCCGAAGCGGGCCAGGGCCGCCACCAACGACCACCGCTCGGCCGCGCAGTACGGGCAGTACTCGGCCCCGTAGTAGAGCATGGCCGGCGACTTGCCGTCGACGGAGAGAGGGCCCAGTTTGCTGGGCAACAGGATGGGCGGCGAAGTCGGCTGGGCGGCCGAGGGGAAGTTGATCCCGACCTGGTCGAAGACCGATGCCGGGATGTTGGTGACGTCGTGGACCACCGTCGCCGGCGCCGCGGTCACCGGCGTGTAGGCCAGGGAGGCGGGACTCGATCCGTCCGTGGCCACCTTGACGATGACCAGCACCCCCACGATCACCACCACCAGGAGCACCGCGCCCCAGGCCATCACAGCCCCCGAGAACCGGCGGGGCTGCGGAGCTGCGGCCGGCCGTCCTCCGGGGCGCGGCTTGTTGCCGCCGCCGCCGCCACCGCCGCCACCAGCGGCCCCGGTGGCCTTTCCGGACTTGCCGGTCGGGGCCTTGCCGGAGACCGGACGGCTCTGGGCCCGGCTCCGGTCCTTGGCGCTCTGAGCCGGGTTTCCGCCCCCGCCGGCCGGCGGTTTGGGCTTGTTCCCCCCCGTCACGGGCTTCTGCTTGTCGTCTGCCATGGTCTTCGCACTTCCCCGATTCGTATGCGTGCCGCCGTGAGCGTAGCTGGTCAGGCTGGATTTTTCGGGTCGCCCGATCCAAGGAATGCCGGGTCGGGCCCTCGCCGCAGAGCAGCGGGATCAGGCTACAGGAGGAATTTCACGCCTACACTTAGCAGGCCATGTTGGAAGATGCCGTGTCGGATGCATCGCCGGGGGGCCGCGCTCGGGGAGGCCATGGGGGGCCGGGCGAGGCCGACGAGGCCGACGAGGCCGGCGGGGCGAAGGCCGGCGAGGCCAACGAGGCCGCCAGTGGCCGGGGCATCAGCTGGCGCTCGGTGGAGGTCGACGGGCACCGCGTCCGCTACGGGGTGACCGGCAACGGACCGGCGGCCCTGTTCATGCACGGCTGGGGTCTGCGGCCCAACGCCTACCGGGCGCCCATCGAGGCCATGGGCAGCGCCGGGTGCCGGGTCTATGCCCCGTCCCTGCCCGGTTTCGGCGGGACCAAGGAGCTCGATCCGGACCAGCGCACCTTTGCCGGCTACGCCCGATGGGTGGCCACGTTCCTCGATGCCGTGGGCCAGGAACAGGTGGCCGTGGCGGCCGGCCACTCGTTCGGCGGCGGGGTGGCCACCGCCTTCGTCTACCAATACCCTCAGAGGTCTTCGGCCCTGTTGCTGGTCAACGCCATCGGCAGCCCGACCTGGGCGCTCTTCCCCAACGAGGTCCGCACCACCGTGCAACGGCCGGTGTGGGACTGGGGGCGCCACTTCGGCACCGACCTGCTCCACGGCCCGCACATGGTCAGGCTGCTGGCCACACTGGCCGAGGACTTCATCCCCAATCTGGTGGGCAATCCGCTGGGCATGTTCCGCACCGGCGAGTTCATCCGCCGGGCCGACCTGGTGCGCGAGGTCCGCTGCATCGCCGAGCGCGGCGTGCCGGTCACCGTGGCCTGGTCGGACCGCGACCGTCTGGTGTCCCGGTCGGCCTTCGACGACCTGCGCCATGCGGCCGGGGTCGACGGCGTGGTGGTCGAGGGCTCCCACGCCTGGCTCATCGCCGACCCCAACAGATTCCGTGAGCTGGCCATCAGCGCCCTGGTCGACTCAGGGGCGCTCACCACCCGCTCGGTGGCCGGCGACCCCCTGACCTGAGCGGCTCCCCGCCGGGCCCGCTCCCTCTACCGGTCGGTGCGTCCGGGTGGGCGGTAGCCTGCAGCCGATGAGCGTGACCCCCCGTGATGCTGCCACGCTGATGCTGATCCGGGACGCTCGTGATGAGGACGGCGACCCGGCGGTCGAAGTGTGCATGCTCCGGCGCAATCTCGAGTCCGAATTCGTAGCCGGGGCGTACGTGTTCCCCGGGGGGTCGGTCGACGACGAGGACCGCGGACCGGAGGCCGCCGCCCGGTGCCGGGGCCTCACCGACGCCGAGGCCAGCGCCATCCTGGGCATGGACTCGGGTGGCCTGGCCCTGTGGGTGGCCGCCCTGCGGGAGTGCTTCGAGGAGGCCGGGGTGCTGGTGGCCCGGCCGGTGGGCTCGGGGGAGTCCGGGAATGCCGGGGAGTCGGGGGAGGAGCCCTCGGACCTGCTCGACACCAGCGACTCCGTGATAGCCGCCCGTTTCGCCACCTGGCGGGATGCCGTCAACGACGGGAGCGCCAGTTTCCTCGACCTGTGCCGGACCGAGGGCCTGGAGTTGATGCTCGGTGACGTCCACTTCGTCAGCCACTGGATCACCCCCGAGTTGGCCCCCCGGCGGTACGACACCCGCTTCTTCATCACCGCCGCGCCCCCCGGCCAGGTGGCCAGCCACGACGACGGGGAGACCATCGCCGCCATCTGGATCCGGCCCACCGAGGCCTTGGCCCGCCAGGCCGCCGGCGAGATCGACCTGTTGCCCCCGACCATCACCAATCTGGCCAACATCCAGTCCTACCGGACCACCGCCGAGGTCATGGCCTGGGCCCGCCAGGTCACCGACGTGATCACGGTGCTGCCCATCGTCCTCATGGAGGGCGACAGCGTGCTCATCCTGCGACCGGGGGACGAGGGCTACGAGCAGGCTCTGGCCGACCGTCTGGCCACTGGCCCCGACCCCGACGGGAAGCTGGCCCATCAGGCCCGGATGCTGTGGGGCCCGAAGGAGAACACCGCCTGAGCGGCTTTAGAGGGCGGTCGGCTCCAACGGGCTCTGATCCGGTTGGTCCACCGTCCCCGCCCTGACCGCCGCCTCCACCCGCTCCAGCAGGCGGACGCTGCAGCCGTCCATGGGGACCACCGGGGCGATGGTGGTGATCACGGACTCGGCGATCTGGTCGAACACCTCAGCCAGGGGCTGGCTCTGGTCCAGGGCCACCGGAGTTCCGGCGTCGCCTCCGGCCGCCACCGACGGGTGGAGGGGGATCTGCCCGATGAGCGGGACGCCGACGTCGGCGGCCAGCCGGGCCCCGCCTCCCGAACCGAACAGCGAGTAGGAGGTGCCGTGCTCGCAGACGAAGTCGCTCATGTTCTCGATGACCCCGGCCACCCGGAGATAGCCCTTGCGGGCCATGTCGGCGGTCCGGGCCGCCACCTTCTGCGCCGCCACCGGGGGAGTGGTGACCACGATGACCTCGGTACGGGGCAGCATCCGGGCCAGGCCCATCTGGATGTCACCGGTCCCGGGGGGCATGTCGATGAGCAGGTAGTCGAGGTCACCCCAGTGGACGTCTTCGAGGAACTGCTGCACGGCCCGGTTGAGGATCAGCCCCCGCCACATGATGGCGCTGTCCTCGTCGGCCAGGAACCCCATGGACAGCACCCGGAGGCGGCCCTTGCCGACCTCTTGCTCCAACGGGACCATCTTCTTGTCGCGGGCTTCGATCTCGCCCTGCATCCCGAGCAGGCGCGGCACCGAGAAGCCCCAGATGTCGGCGTCGAGGACCCCGATGGTCAGGCCCCTACGGGCCAGGGCCACCGCCAGGTTGACCGTGACCGAGCTCTTTCCCACCCCACCCTTGCCCGAGGCGATGGCGATGACCCGGGTGGTGTCGGGGATGTCGGTGTCCGGGGCGGGGTCCCGGGCCAACAGCCGGGCCTTCTCCATGACTTTCTTCCGCTGCCCGGCGTCCATGACTCCGGTGCTGACCGACACGCTCTCCACGCCGGGCAGGGCCCCGACGTGGGTCACCACGTCGCTCTCGATCTGATTCCGCAAGGGGCAGCCGGCCACGGTGAGGGCCACCTCGACACCGACCGCGCCACCGGGGTGGAGGTGGACACCGGTGACCATGCCCAGTTCGACGATGTCGGCGCCCAGCTCGGGATCGACCACGCCACGGAGGGCGGCACGGACCGCATCCTCGGTGACCTCCTGTGGACCGTCGGGCACGGCCCCGGAGGAAGGAGAGCGATCGGACCGGGTCACCCGGGGAATTCTACCGGTCTCACCTGGTCCGCCACCCGACGTGATGTATCGCCCACAACGCCACTCGGGTACGATGTGCGGCGGTAGTCGAACCAGGAGGAACGCCATGAGTGCCACCATGCAGACCGTCAGCATCGGAAAGAAGCCCAATCCGGTCAACCTGACTGATGTGGCCGCGTCCAAGGTGGCTGAGCTTCTGGCCCAGGAGGACATCGACGGGCTGGCCCTCCGGGTAGCTGTGCGCCCCGGTGGCTGCTCCGGATTCAGCTACGAGATGTTCTTCGACGCCGACCTGGCCGAGGACGACATCATCCGCGAGTTCGGGACCGTCAAGGTCGTGGTCGACCCCACCAGCGCCGATCTGTTGAAGGGCTCGACGCTCGACTACAGCGACGGGCTTCAGGGGGCCGGGTTCCACGTGACCAACCCCAACGCCTCCCGCACCTGCGGCTGCGGCTCCTCCTTCAGCTGATTCGTCCTTCAGCTGATTCGCTGAAGCACCGATCCAGCTGATCCACTGATCCAGCTCCGGGTCGACGGCGCCGACGTCGAGATAGCTGACGACGGATCGTCCCTGCTCGACGTTCTCCGCGACCAGCTCTCCATCCACTCGGTCAAGGACGGCTGCAGCCCCCAGGGCCAGTGTGGGTGCTGCACGGTCTGGGTGGACGGCGCTCCCCGGGTGGCGTGCGTGACACCGGCCCGGCGGCTCCAGGGCCGACAGATCACCACCCTCGACGGACTGCCCGAGGCGGAGCGCAAGCGGTGGACCGAGGCCTTCGTGGCCACCGGGGCCAGTCAGTGCGGCTTCTGTACCCCGGGCATCGTCATGCGGTTGGCCGCCCTGGCCCACGACCGCCGTCCCGGCGATCCGCCCGATCCCACCGACGTGACCGAGGCGGCCCCTTCTACGGAGCAGATCGATCGCTCCCTGCTGGCCCACCTGTGCCGCTGCACCGGCTGGCAGAGCATCGAGGAAGCCGCTCGCCTGGCCCTGGGCGGCTCGCCCGACCCGGTGGTCGGATAGCCCGACCCCCCGGTCCATCGAGACCTGGAGCGCGCCGGCGAGCGGGCCACCCTGGAGGGGGGCGTACCCCAGGAGGTCGGTCCCTCCACGGTCCTCGGTCGGGCCGGGTTCGCCGATGACACCTGTCCGGCCGGCGCGCTCGGTGGCCGTGCCCGACGGTGCCGGCGGGTACGCCGTGGCCGAGACGGTGCGGGAGGCCCGGGCTCTGGCCGGCAAGGTGCAGGGTCGGCGCACCAGCCTGGCCCTCGAGCATCCCATCGACGTGCCCCCGGGCGAGTGGGACCTCACCCTGCAGACCACCTGGGTGGAGCCGGCCTACGTCGAGCCCGACGCCTCGTGGTGTGCTCCGGGCGGCGGGCCGGCGTCCCCGGTGGCCAACGGCGGGGCCTTCGGCGGTAAGCGACGCTCGCCGGTGACCGCCGACGCCCGCCGACTGGCCGACGGCAACGGACGCCCGGTGCGGGTGGTCTGGTCGCGCGAGGACGTGGTGCGTTTCGGCCCCAAGCGCCCCCCGGTGGCCGGTGGCGTTTCCGCCGACGGCACCGGGATCCTCCGGTTCGGGGTCCCTCCTGACGGTCTGCCCCCCGACGACTGGGACTCGTTGCTGGCCTGCGTGGCGCAGGTGGCCCCGGGCCTGGTGCTGGAGCCGGTCCCGCTCCATGGGCCCGCTATCTCCCTCGACCTGCGGGCCGCGGTGTGGGCCGAGGCCGCCGTGCTGGTCACCTGCGCCCGGGTCAGGGCCTCGGCGCGGCCGCCGCCAGAGCCGATCCAATCCGAGCCGATCCAATCAGAGCCGATCCAGTCGGAGCCGATACGGGGCATCCCCGTGGAGGTCACCGCTCCCGGCGGCGGCCGGGCCGTGGTGCGCTGCCTGGCCGACGACACCCTCGAGGTGGAGGTCGACGCCGGTGAGGTGCTCGACGAGGTGGTGCTCAGGTCCTACTGCATCGGTGCCTCCCACCAGGCCCTGGGCTGGGTGGGAAGCGAGGGGATCGCCGTGGATCCAGCCGGGGTGGTCCATGACCTGACGGTGCGGTCCTTCGGGATCCTGTCGGCCCGTGACATGCCGCCGGTGACCGTTCGCACCAGTCCCGCGGCCGGTGGCCCTCCGGTCAACGCCTCGGATGCGGTGTTCGTGGCGGTGGCCGCAGCCCGGTGGCTGGCCGACGGCCTCCCACGGCTCTGGCCCGGCCATCGCCACTCCCGCTAACCCGATTCGCCGAAAGGGCCAAACCATCGGCTGGAGGCGATAGCTTGACTGAGCAAGTACCGGCTAAGACCGATAATTTGGGCCTTTCGCAAAAACAGACGCGTCGCCGCAGGCGTGGTTCCTGGGCAGTCGGCGATGGGGACAGCGAGGAATCACCCTGAGGCCAACGATGGCGATCCGGCCAACTCCCCGACCTGTGTACGGTCGGAGCCTGCGAGCCACCCACGGAGCAAAGGAGCACCCATGAGCACCCCCATCGGTCCCTACACCCCCATCGTGCGGGCCGGGCCCTGGCTGATCTGCTCGGGTCAGCTCGGTCTGCAGCCCGGTGCCGGCACCGACTCCCCGCCCACGCTGGTGGAGGGGGGCGCTCCGGCCCAGCTGACCCAGGCCCTGTCGAACGCTGAAGGCCTCCTGCAGGGCCAGGGTGCCGCCAAAGAGGACGTGGTCAAGACCACGGTGTTCGTGACCGACGCCGGCCACTTCCCCGTCGTCAACGAGGCCTATGTGGCGTTCTTCGGCTACCCACCGACCGGCCCGGTCCATGGTGGCGGTGTCGGCCCTGCCGGCCGGGGCCGCCGTCGAGGTCGAGGTATGGGCTTACGCGCCCCTCCCGCCCGAAGGGTGACCGGCGGGACGGGTCAGGGCGTCCAGTTGGTCTGGCCGAACCGGTAGCCCACCGACCGCACCGTCTGGATCAGGTGGGCGTGCTCCTCGCCCAGCTTGGCCCGCAACCGTCGGACGTGGACGTCCACCGTGCGGGCCCCGCCGTAGTACTCGTAGCCCCAGACCCTGCTCAGCAGGGTCTCCCGGGTGAAGACCTTGCCGGGCCGGGCGGCCAGAAAGCGGAGCAGCTCGTACTCCATGTAGGTGAGGTCGAGGACCTTGCCCGCTACCGCGGCCTGGTACGTCTCCAGGTTGAGCACCAAGGGGCCGTGCTCCAACAGGTCGGGCCGCAGCCCCCGACCGGTCCGCCAGAACAGGTGGGCCAGCCGCGCACTGAGCTCCTCGGCGTTGACCGGCTGGAGGCACAGGTCGTCGAACAGGTCCTCGCGCAGCTCGAGCTCGCCCAGCTGGTCGACCGGGACCACCACCATCACCGGGGCCAGCGGGACCTCCCGCTTGCGCAGGTGCCGGCAGAGCAGGAAGGCCCCCAGAGGGTCGTCGCCGCTGCAGATGACCGCGCCGGACCAACCGTCCTCGGGCTCCTCGGACTCGGCCGCCTCCGGTTGGTCGATGCCCTGCCAGGGATAGCCGGCGCGATCGAGCACCGCGGTGACGGCGCTGGGGGGCGCAGCGGGGAAGCACAACAACGGTTCGATGGCGGTCGGTCCCCTTTCTCGACGAGGCGCGGGAGGTGCGGCGGGTGGTCCTGGCTCCTAATTACAGCAGGGGCAGATACCGCTCCAGCTCGAACTGGGTGACATGGGCCTTGTACTCCGCCCATTCGGCGCGCTTGTTGCGGATGAACCACTCGAAGACGTGCTCACCGAGGGTCTCGGCCAGCAGCTCCGAGGACTCCATCAGGCCCAGGGCCTCGTTGAGGCTGCCCGGCAGGTGGAGGATGCCCTTGTTGGCCAGCTCCTCCGCGCTCAGGGCGAACAGGTTGGCATCGGCCTCGGGAGGGAGCCCGTAGCCCTTTTCGATGCCCTCCAGCCCAGCGGCCAGGATCACGGCGAAGGCCAGATAGGGGTTGCAGGCGCTGTCGGGCGACCGGTACTCCACCCGGGTCGATTCGAACTTGCCCCGCTTGACCACGGGCACCCGCACCAGCGCCGAGCGGTTGTTGCGGGCCCACGACACATGGATGGGGGCCTCGTACCCGTCGACCAGCCGCTTGTAGGAGTTGACCCACTGGTTGGTCACCGCCGTGATCTCGGGGGCGTGGCGCAACAGGCCGGCGATGAACCCCTCGGCCACTTCGGACAGACCGCCGGGACGCTCGAGGTCCACGAAGGCGTTGGTGTCGCCCCGGAACAGCGACATGTGGGTGTGCATACCCGACCCCTGCACCCCGGCCAGCGGCTTGGGCATGAAGCTGGCGAAGACCCCCTGCTGGCGGGCCATCTCCTTGACCACCAGCCGGACGGTCATCACCGTGTCGGCCATGGTCATGGCGTCGGTGTACCGGAGGTCGATCTCGTGCTGGCTGGGGGCGTCCTCGTGCTGGGCGTGCTCGACGGGAATGCCCATCTCCTCGAGGGTCAGCACCGTGCGCTGGCGGATGTCGCTGGCCCGGTCGGCCACCGTCAGCTCGAAGTACGAGCCGGAGTCGATGGCCACCGGGGCGTGGGCCGGGTCGGAGTCGGCGAAGTAGAAGTACTCGATCTCCGGCGCGGCGTAGAAGGTGAACCCACGCTCGTGGGCCCGGTCGAGGGTCCGGCGCAGCACGTGCCGGGGATCCCCCTGGAAGGGCGAGCCGTCCAGGTCCACCACGTCGCAGAAGACCCTGGCCACCTGGGCCACCGTGTCGCCGTTGCCGCCGGGCTGGGCATGTCCGTGCCACGGCAGGAGCTGGAAGGTGTTGGCGTCGGGGCGGGCCAGCACGTCGCTCTCCTGCACCCGGCTGAAGCCGTCGATGGCCGAGCCGTCGAAGGTCATCCCCTCGTCCAGGGCGTTCTCCAGCTCAGCGGGGGTGATGCTGAAGGTCTTGGGGGTCCCCAGCACGTCCGTGAACCACAGCTGCACGAACCTGATGCCGCGCTCCTCGACCGTCCGGAGGACGTACTCCTCTTGACTCCTCATGGGGTCTTGCACCTCCGGGAGTTCCGGGGTCGTCGGTTTGGGGGCGTCGTTTTCGATGCCGACATTGTCGCAGGTCGGGAGAGGGTGGTTTGACGGGGCCCGTCAGGTGCGAACAAAGCCGGATCCCGAGGGACCCGGCTCTGTTCGTCGCAGCCGTCAGCCGGCGGGTGGTGTCGGAGCCGACCTGGGGGGGGTGGCCGTGCTCCGAGCCCGCCGACCGGTCAGCCGCCCGCCGCGTCGCTGCAGACTGTTTCTGTAACGATGGCAGTGACCTGGTACGGATCCATGTTGGCATTGGGCCTGCGGTCCTCCAACCAGCCCTTTTTGGCCTTGGCCACGGCCCACGGGATGCGGATGGAGGCACCCCGGTCGGAGGTTCCGTAGCTGAACTTGGTGTAGTGGGCGGTCTCGTGGGCGCCGGTCAGGCGGCCCTCGATACCCACGCCGTAGACCGCGATGTGCTCATCGATCCTCTTTCCGATGGCCTCGCAGCCGGCGATGATGGCATCCCAACCGCCGTCCTCGCGCATGGCCTTGGTGGAGAAGTTGGTGTGGGCCCCGGCCCCGTTCCAGTCGCCCAGGATGGGCTTGGGCTCGAGAGTGGCGTAGACCCCGAAGTCCTCGGCGATGCGGAAGAGCAGCCAGCGGGCCACCCACAGGTGATCGGAGACGTCCAACGGGGAGAGCACCCCAACCTGGAACTCCCACTGCCCCATCATCACTTCGGCGTTAGTACCCTCGATGCCGATGCCGGCGTCGATACAGGCCGCCGTGTGCAGCTCCACGATCTCACGCCCGGGCATCTTGTCGCCGCCCACCCCGCAGTAGTACGGGCCCTGGGGGGCCGGGTAGCCGATAGCCGGCCATCCGAGGGGCCGACCGTCCTTGAAGAAGGTGTACTCCTGCTCGATCCCGAACATGGGCTCCTGGTTCCCGTACTTCTCGACCACGGCGCGCAACTTGGCCCGGGTGTTGGTGGGATGGGGGGTGAAGTCGGTCAGTTCGACCTCGCACATCACCAGCTTGTCGTCGGGGCCCCGCAGGGGGTCGGGCACGATGAACACCGGTCGGAGGACGCAGTCGGAGTCGTGGCCGAGCGCCTGGTTGGTGCTCGAACCGTCGAAGCCCCAGATGCCCGGCTCCTCGCCGTCGGCAATGACCTTGGTCTTGCTCCTCAGCAGCGGTGACGGCTCAGTTCCGTCGATCCAGATGTACTCAGCTTGGTAAGGCACATGAACTCCTCTGTTACTCGGTTGCTCTGCTACTTGGGCTGCTTGGTCGCCCTCTGTTCAACCTGCCCCCCTCCCGGGCCCGGGGGAGTGCCGGGGGCCAGATCGGTGCCGTTCTAGTGGCGGCTGACAATCCCAGGGACAGCCCACTATCGCAGTGAGCCGTTTCTCCTCCGTTACTCAACTGTAAACGGAGCATGAACACCGAGGTGCCCGGGGTTCCGGTCGGGTACGGGAGGCCCCCGGCTTCGCCGCCAGCGGGCCGGCGAAGCGGACAGGAAAGGCCAGGCAGTGGCGCCGGTAGTCTGACGGCATGTCTCGAGTGCGGGTCGCCGCGTGCCAGATCAACACGGTGGTGGGCGACCTCGAGGGGAACGCCCGGCGGATAGCGGCGGCCCTGGAGATCGCCGAACAGGCCCGGGCCGACCTGGCCGTCTTTCCGGAGCTGACGGTCACGGGCTACCCACCCGAGGACCTGCTCAGCCGGCCGGCCTTCGTGGCCGACAACCAGGCGGTCTTCGCCACCATCGCCTCGGCCAGCGGTTCGTGCGCCGCTGTCATCGGCTACGTCGACGTCGATGCGGCCGGACGCCTGGTCAACGCCGCCGCGCTCTGCGCCGAGGGCCGCGTGCTCGGTCGGTACCACAAGCGCCTGCTCCCCAACTACGGGGTCTTCGACGAGCAACGGTGGTTCACCCCGGGAGTGGGGCCCATGGTCCCCTTCGTGGTGGCCGGGGTGCCGGTCGGGATCACCATCTGCGAGGACATGTGGTTCTCGGAGGGGCCGATGGTCAGCCAGGCCGGTGCCGGAGCCCGGCTGCTGGTCAACCTCAACGCCTCCCCGTACTCACAAGGCCGGCGGGAGCAGCGCCTGGCCGTGTTGGGCGAGCGGGTGGCGGAGACCGGCTGTCCCATCGTCTACGTGAACCAGATCGGGGGGCAGGACGAGCTGGTGTTCGACGGGGCTTCCCTGGTCATGGGGTCCGGGGGCACGGTCCTGGCCTCGGCGGAGCAGTTCGGAGAGCAGGTGCTGGTGGCCGACGTGGAGGTGGACGCCGACGGCTCGCAACCCGACGGGGGAGGCCGGATGATCGTGGTCAGCGGGGCCTCGCGGATACCGGCTGACGCCCCCACGGCGGGGTCGGTGGCCAGAACCCTCGACCCCGACGCCGAGGTCTACGAGGCCCTGGTGGTCGGCACCCGTGACTACGTGGGCAAGAACGGGTTCACCGATGCAGTCATCGGGCTGTCCGGCGGCATCGACTCGTCCCTGGTGGCCACCATCGCCGTTGACGCCCTGGGGCCCGAGCACGTGCACGGGGTGACCATGCCGTCGCGCTACTCGAGCGAGGGGTCGGTGGCCGACGCCGAGGCCCTGGCCACCAACCTGGGCATCGATGTGGCCAAGGTGCCCATCGAGGAGGCCCACCGGGCTTTGGGGCTCTCGCTGGAGCCGTCCATTCCCGGCGGACCGACCGGGTTGACCGACGAGAACCTGCAGTCGCGGATCCGGGGTGTGGTGCTCATGGCCCTGTCCAATGCCAACGGGTGGATCGTGCTGACCACCGGCAACAAGAGCGAGATGGCCACCGGGTACTCGACCCTGTACGGGGACTCGGCCGGTGGGTTCGCGGTGATCAAGGACGTGCCAAAGACCCTGGTCTACGCCCTCTGCCGCTACCGCAATCTCCGGGCCCGGTTCGACCTGATCCCCGACGCCGTCCTGACCAAGGCCCCGTCGGCGGAACTCCGTCCCGACCAGCGGGACGACGAGTCCCTGCCTCCCTACTCGGTCCTCGACCCGGTGGTGGCGGGCTACGTCGAGGGGGACCGGTCACCGGACGACCTCATCGCCGAGGGTTTCGACCCCGAGGCGGTGGCCCAGGTGGTGGGCCTGGTCGACCGGGCCGAGTACAAGCGCCGGCAGATGCCTCCCGGGGTGAGGATCTCGGCCAAGGCCTTCGGCAAGGATCGGCGCATGCCCATCACCAATCACTACCGGGCCGGCGGCACCACCACCCCGGCGTCGCCCGGGGTACCTCGGGGGGAGGCTCCGGCCGTTGTCTGAGATCACCGATCCCACCCGGGCCATCCCGGTACAGGCTTCTCCGCCCACCGAAGCGGTCTCCGCCATAGAAGCGGTCCCGGCCGCCCAACCGGTCCAGGCCGCCCAACCGGTCCCGGCCACGGAGGCCGTCCCACCCACCGAGGTGGTGGCGTCGACGGCGGCGACCACCGACCCGGCGTCGCCCGCCACCTCGGACGATCTGCCGTCCTCGGCCCCCGCTCCGGCCGCTCCGGGCGCCCCCGGCCTGCCGCTGACCCTGGGAGCCACCGCGGCGCTGGTGGGGGAGTACCGCTGGATCGAGAACGCCCTCTACAGCCTGCTGGGCCAGTGGGTCACCGACATGCCGGTGGCCGCGGTCCAGATCCACCTCGACGCCCAGAGTCTGCGACACGCCTGGCACGCCGACCTGTGGGCCGATCGCCTACCCGTCCTCAGCGGGGTGGACCCGGCCGGGCTGACCGTGCCGTCACCCTCGAGTGCGGCCCTCTTCGCCGCCCTGGACGGGGTGGCCCCGGGCACCGACCTGCCCGGTTCGACCTGGCCGCCGGCCGATGAGGAGTCGCAGGGCCGCCCCGGGGCCCTTCCCCGCCTGGCCGGTCTGTACCGGGTGGTCCTGCCCCGCCTGGTGACCAGTTACGAGCGGCACCTGCGGGTGGTGAGTACGGTGACCGACGCTCCGGTGGCCCGCGCCCTGCGCCTGGTGCTCAACGACGAGATCGAGGACTGGCACGCCGGGGAGCGCCTGGTGCAGCGGCTGATGACCCGACCCCACGATGTGGCCGCGGTCCACGAGTTCCTCGAGCGCCTGGAGTCGGCGGTGGTGGGGGTCGAATCCCGCTCCGGGCTGGTGGTATTTCCGCCCGCCGTGCCCGAGGACTGACCGGGCGTCGGCCCCGGGCCGGCGGGCAGAACGACGGCCGGGAGCAGCCCTGAGAGGCCCGATGATGCTCGGAGGGCTTGACGCGTCCGGTAAACTTCGAAAGCAGCAATCGTTGCGCCCGAAAACGCCAGACCTGAATCAGCGAACACCGGTTTTCGGTTGCGCTGCCTTAGGGTCGGCTGTCCCCCACGTTGGTGGGGAAAACGAAGGACCTGGTGAAGTTGGCAAAGGAGCGCCTCGAGAGGGACGACGAAGATCTGGTCCGGTTGTACCTGACCGACATCGGCCAGTATCCGTTGCTGACCAAGGACGACGAGGTCCGGCTGGCCCAGGCTATCGAAGCCGGCCGTGAGGCCGATGCCCAGCTGGCCGCCTCGCCCAAGGGCCTGAGCCCGGCGAAGAAGCGGGAGCTGAGGCGGACCACCCTGCAGGGCGAGGGCGCCCAGCAGACGTTCGTGCAGTCCAACCTGCGGTTGGTGGTCTCCATCGCGAAGAAGTACCAGGCGTCGGGCCTGCCCCTGCTGGACCTCATTCAAGAGGGCAATCTGGGCCTGATGCATGCCGTGGAGAAGTTCGACTGGCGGAAGGGCTTCAAGTTCTCGACCTACGCCACCTGGTGGATCCGTCAGGCCATCACCCGGGGTATCGCCAATACCGGGCGCACCATTCGCCTGCCCGTCCACGCCGGTGACACCCTGGCCCGGGTGCAGAAGGCCCAGGCCCGCCTGGAGCTCAAGTACGGGCGCCCGGCCACCCTGGCCGAGTTGGGCGCCGAAGTCGAGATGCCCGAGGACAAGCTGGTCGAGGCTCTGAGGTTCCGGGCCGAGCCGCTGTCGCTGTCGGAGCCACTGCGTGAGGACGGCGATGCCGAACTGGGCGACGTGGTCGAGGACCGCTCGGCCGAGTCACCGTTCGAAGTGGCGGCGGTCTCGTTGTTGCCCGAGGAGATCGGGCGGTTGCTGTCGCCACTGGACGAGCGGGAGCGCGAGATCCTGCGGCTCCGCTTCGGTCTGGATCGCGGGGAGCCCCGGACGCTGGAGGAAGTGGGCGAGCACTTCAACCTGACCCGGGAGCGGATCCGCCAGATCGAGGCCCGGGCCATGTCCAAGCTGCGCCATCCGTCGTCGGATACCGGCGCACGGGACCTCCTGACCGTCTGAGCCCACCGTGCGGAGGGTCCGACCCTCCGACGGGCACACGATCTGACCCCATTTCGACCAGAGATGGTCCGGTTGACCGTGAGGTCGGAGCGGGACAGTGATGGAGCGGTTACGATCTGCGTTCATGAAGAAGCTTCTGATCCTCGCCATCGTCGTTGCCCTGGGTGTCGTGGCCGCCAAGCGGCTCCGTCCTTCCTGAGCCACCCCGCCCTTCCCCAGTAGCCCGATCCGCCCCCGTGGCGGGTCAGGCGCGCGCCTGGGGCCTGCGGGCCACCCGCCAGGCCACCAGGGCTCCCACCGAGGCCGCAGCCGTCACCCCGGCCGCCGCCGCGGTCATCGACCAACTGGGAACGCTGACCCTGTTCGCGCAGGCGGACCGGCTTGGTGAACTGCATGACCTCCCACTCGCGCTCCCGGGCCACCTTGGCCAGCACCCGGTCGGGATTCACCGCTACCGGGTGACCCACCACCTCCAGCATGGGCAGATCGGTGTAGGAGTCCGAGTACGCCGAGGACGCGGCCAGGTCCAGTCCCTCCCGCAGGGCCAGCTCCTCGATGGCCTGGGCCTTGAACGGACCGTAGGCGTAGAACTCCATCTCCCCGGTGTAGCGACCGTCGTCGTCGACCACCGGCCGGCTGGCGATGGCGCCGTCGACCCCCAGGTGCATGGCCAGGGGCTGGACGATCACCTCCGGCGACGCCGACACCAGGTACACCTTGTAGCCGGCAGCCCGGTGGGCCTCGATGAGGTCGAGGGCCTCGGCGTAGATGATGGGCTCGACCGTCTCTTCGAGGGCCTCCCGGACGATCTCTTTGATCTGGTCGTGCTCCCACCCCTTGGTCAACCTGAGCATCGACTCGCGTATGCGGGCCAGCTTCTGCTCGCTGGCCCCGAGGTGGAGGTAGATGATCTGGGACACCAGCGCCCGCGCCACCAGCCGCCGGTTGATCAGGCCTCCCCGGTAGAGGGGGCGGCCGAAGGCCGGTATGGAGGCCTTGGCGATCACGGTCTTGTCCAGGTCGAAGAAGGCCGCCCTCATCTCACCGCCCGACCAGCAGCTGCTGCACCATGTCCTCGGCGTCGGAGGTCACCAGCACCAGTACCTCGTCGCCGACACCGAGCCGGGTATCGCCCCGGGGCACGATCAGGTGGTCGTCCCGCACCACCGCCACCACCGTGGCGTCGCGGGGCACCCCCAGGTCGACCAGGGTCACCCCGGCCGCCGGCGAGTCCTCGGCCAGGGTCACCTCCACCAGGTGGGCGTTGCCCCCTTCGAATCGGAGTAGGCGCACCAGGCTCCCCACCGAGACCGCCTCTTCCACCAGAGCGGTGAGGAGCTGGGGCGTGGAGACCGACACGTCCACCCCCCAACTCTCGGTGAACAGCCACTGGTTCTTCGGGTGGTTGACCCGGGCCACGACCCGGGGGACGGCGAACTCCTGCTTGGCCAGCAGCGAGACCACCAGGTTGTCCTCGTCGTCGCCGGTGGCCGCCACCACCACGTCCACCGTGGCCAGGCCGGCGGCGTCCAGCGAGGCCACCTCGCAGGCGTCCGCCACCACCCAGGTGACGTCGAGGTCGTCCCGGATCCGGGCCACCAGGTCGGGATCCCGCTCGATCAGCAGCACCTCGTGGCCCCCGTCGTGGAGGTCCGAGGCGATGGCCGTCCCCACGCTGCCGGCCCCGGCGATGGCCACCTTCATGAGCCTTCCTCCGTAGTGGCGGCGACGCCGTCGACCTCGGGGCCGGGTGGGCTCTCGCCGGCCCTCGGGTCCACTGCGGCGGCCGAGCCCTCCAGCCGGGCCCGGAACCGGTCGAGGGCGGTGTCGGACACCATGAGGTGGAGCACGTCGCCGTCCTGGCCCACCAGATCGGCGAAGTCCAGCCGGGCCACCCCGGCCCGGGTCACCGCCACCACCGTGACCTCCCCGGTCCGGGACAGATCGGCCAGGCGTTTGCCGGCCCAGCGCTCGGGGAGCTCCCGTTCGATGAGGGAGAGGGTCCCGGTCGGATCGGACCACTCCGGCTCCAGCTGGCCGGGGACCAGCCGCCGGCGGACCTGGTCGATGGTCCACGACACGGTGGCCACGGTGGGGATGCCCAGGCGCAGATAGATCTGGGCCCGACGGGGGTCGTAGATCCGGGCCACCACGTTGGGGATCTCGTAGGTCTCGCGGGCGATCCGGGCGGTCAGGATGTTGGAGTTGTCGCCGCTGGTGACGGCGGCCAACGCTCCGGCCTCGCCGGCCCGGGCCCGGTCGAGGTCCCCCCGGTCGAAGCCCGAGCCCACGATGGTCTCTCCCGGCCAGTCGGTCGGCAGCCTGCGGAAGGCCTTGGCATTGCGGTCGATGATGGCCACCGAATGTCCCTGTCCGGCCAGCCCCACTCCGAGGCCCGAACCGACCCGACCACAACCAACGACGACGACGTGCACGCCGACCATGCAACACGCATCGCCGCAGGATCACAACTCACCCCCCAAAAAACGAGGGCGACGAGACTCCCTCGGCCCAGGTCACGGGACCGGGTATCCGGGGTCACCGAGCGTGACCGGTGGCCGGCGGGGCCCGGCACCCATGATTTACTGAGGGGGTGGACCAACCGGTGACCGGACCAGTGGATCCGGTCGTTCCGGCTGGAGGCGGGCCGGTCGATGGGCTCCCCGCCCTGGCCAAGACGGTGTCTCCCGGGAGTCGCCTGGCCCCTGTGGCTACACCGTCCGGCGGTGTGGACCTCCCCGAGACGCTGCGCTACCGCCTGAAGAACGTCCTTCTCGGCCCTCCCATCGCCTCGGACCGTCAGTCGTCGGAGCGCCTGGGCAAGCCCACCGCCCTGGCCGTGCTCTCTTCGGACGTCATCTCCTCGTCGGCCTATGCCACCGAGCAGATGCTCATCCCTCTGGTCATCGCCATCGGAGCGGCCGCGTACTCGTTGGTCATCCCAGTGACGATCGCCGTCATCTTCGTGCTGCTGTTCGTTACCCTCTCGTACCTCGAGGTGGTGAAGGTGTACACCAAGGCTGGCGGCGCCTATGTCGTGAGCCGCGAGAATTTCGGCCTGACCGTCGCCCAGGTCGCAGCCATGTCGCTCCTCATCGATTACACGCTCACGGTGGCGGTGTCGGTGGCCGCTGGGGTGTCGGCCATCACTTCGGTGTTCCCCGCACTCACCCCGCACACCACTCAGATTGCCATCGCACTGGTGGTCATATTGGCTTACGGCAACCTGCGCGGTATCCGGGAGGCGGGCCGGGTGTTCGCCATCCCCACCTATTTCTTCATCACCAACATGGTGGCGCTGATGGCCGCAGGGCTCTACAAGGCAGTCGACGGCACCCTGCACGCCCACGCCATCGTGGGCCAAGGCACAGCGGGGAACCCGACGGTTCACATCGGGAGCGCAGGCAGTGGCCTGCTCTACGGCGCCACGATCTTCGTGGTCTTGCGGGCGTTTGCTTCGGGGGGTTCGGCCCTGACCGGGACCGAGGCCATCTCCAACGGGGTGAGCATCTTCCGGCGACCCGAGTCCCGGAACGCCCGCATCACCATGATCCTGATGGCGACAATCCTCGGCTCGCTGGTGCTCGGGGTGTCCTTGCTGGCATCGGTCACCCACCCGGTTCCCTACCAGTCAGGTACGCCCACGGTCATCTCCCAGATCGCCAAATTCGTCTACGGCACCAGCGGACTGGGGAATGTCTTCTACGGGATGCTCCAGGTGGGAACCACGCTCATCCTGGTTTTGGCCGCCAACACCAGCTTCACGGGGTTTCCGTTCCTGGCGAGCTTCGCCGCCGAGGACTCCTATCTGCCCCGCCAGCTGACCAAGCGGGGGCACCGTTTGGTCTTCTCCACCGGGATCATCGTGCTCACCGTGGTGTCTATCATCCTGCTGTGGCTGACTCAGGCCAAGGTGGACAAGCTGATCCCGCTCTACGCCATCGGCGTGTTCACCGGCTTCACCATGGCCGGAGCCGGCATGGCCAAGTACCACCTCAATCACCGCGAGGACCACTGGCGGCGCCGGCTGGCCATCAACGGCACCGCCTCGGTGCTCTCCTTCATCGTCTTGATCATCATCGCCGTGTCCAAGTTCACCGAAGGGGCATGGGTCATCTTGATCATCCTTCCCCTGGGGGTCTTCGCCCTCTTGGCCCTGCACCGCCAGTACGCCGACGAGGAGCAACAGCTCGAGGTGGGGGCGGCCGAGGCCGCCGAGGCGCCGGTTCTCAACCGCCACTCGGTGATCGTGCTGGTGGACCGGTTGGACATGGCGACCGCTCGGGCCCTCCAGTACGCCCGGACCCTGCATCCCGACGAACTCCGGGCGGTCCACTTCGCCATCGATCCCCGGGAGTCGGCGGCCCTCGAAGCCGAGTGGAGCCGGCTCGGGCTGACCAGGCTCCCGCTTGATGTGGTCGAGTGTGAGGACCGCCGACTCACCCGAGCCGCCCTGGAGTTGGCCGCTGAGATCGTGGCTGACGGCCAGACCGAGCTGACCATCCTCCTGCCCCGGCGAGGATTCGCCGCCGGGTGGCAACGGGTGCTCCACGACGCCACCGCCGACCACATCGCCGACGCCGTGGGTCAGCTGGCTCATGTGAATGCCACCGTGGTGCCCTACCAGCTCACCGGGGGCTGGTTCTCCCGCCGGCGCGAATGGCGACGCAAGACGGTCGATGCCAGCGCCGAGGGGCCGGCGGCCCGGGCCACGAGAGCCGCCCGCGCCGCTGACCGGGCCTCGGATCGGGAGGCCGCGGTGAGGGCATCCTTCGACAGAACTGCCTTCGGGGAGCGGAGCCACGGGACCACACCGATCGGTGAGGCCCAGTGGCGGACCCGGGTTCGGGTGGCCGGTCGGATCAAGTCGGTGCGGGTTCAGCCCCGGGCCGGCACCTCTAACCTCGAGTGTGTTCTGGTGGACGACTCGGGCAAGCTGCTCCTGGTGTTCCAGGGCCGCCGTCGCATCCCCGGCATTCAGCCCGGGGCCCGCCTGGTGGTCGAGGGCATGGTGGGGGACTGGGCCCGTCGCCAGGCCATCCTCAACCCCGACTACGAGCTCATCGCCGGCCCCGAGGCCGGGGTTGAGCCGACCTGATCGGGCCACCCGGGCCTGCTGCTGAGCAGCTCGGAAGGGGCCAGAACACCCTTCCGGCCAGCCTTCCTTGCCCCGTGACCACTTTTGTCGGTATCTTCTGCCCCCGTTGCCGGTATCGGCGGGCCATCACGGCGCGCCCCGGCACGCGGCCAACCGGCCGAGGCCTTGCAGGGGGACGTTTGTCCTTGATGTCTGCGGTGGGCCGCGGGCCATGTCCGACCAGTCCGATAGCTGACCGAGCAGTACACCGAAGGGAGCCTCACCGATGACCCACCTCCTGGCTGAAGGGGGTTACCAGATCTTCTCGCTGCACAGCTCGGAGAAGCTATGGCTCTACTTCGCAATGCTCTGCGCCGTGGCCTCCATCGTGGTGGCGCTGCTTCTGGTGCGTGGCGTGCTGGCCGCCGATTCGGGTACCGCCTCGATGGTGGACATCGCCAAGGCCGTCCAGGAGGGCGCCGAGGCCTTCCTGGCCCGCCAGTTCAAGACCATCGGGATCATCATCGTCCCACTGGCCGTGCTCATCTTCTTCACCGCCACCAAGGTCACTCACCCCGTGTACCTGTGCGCCGGCCTGGCTACCAGCACGACCTTCCACGTCGGCTGTGTCGTCCACACGGTCACCGACCTTTCCTTCGCCCAGGCCGGCATCTACCGGGTGATCTGCTTCCTCGCCGGTGCCCTGTGCTCCGGCCTCACCGGCTTCATCGGCATGAGCCTGGCCGTGCGGGGCAATGTCCGCACCGCCGCCGCCGCCCGCGAGGGCAAGATGGCCCCCGCCCTCAAGGTGGCCTACCGCACCGGCGCCATCACCGGCCTGCTCTGCGTGGGCCTGGGCCTCCTCGGGGCCACGGTGATCGTGCTCATCTTCCAGAACACCGCCACCTCGGTGCTCATCGGCTTCGCCTTCGGCGCCTCGCTGCTGGCCCTGTTCATGCGGGTCGGCGGCGGCATCTTCACCAAGGCCGCCGACGTCGGTGCCGACCTGGTGGGCAAGGTCGAGGCCGGCATCCCCGAGGACGATCCCCGCAACGCCGCCACCATCGCCGACAACGTGGGCGACAACGTGGGTGACTGCGCCGGCATGGCCGCCGACCTCTTCGAGTCCTACGTGATCACCATCATCGCCGCCATCATCCTCGGTGTCACTGCCTTCAGCTCAATCGGGCGTGGCGCCGACGCGGCCAAGACGGTCATCTTCCCCATCGCCATCCCGGCCATCGGCATCCTGGCCACCATCGTCGGTGTGTTCGTGGTCCGGGCCAGCAAGACGGACAAGAACGCCATGGCCCCCATCAACCGGGGCGTGTGGACGGCGGCCATCCTGACCATCGCCGGCTCGGCCGTGGTGGCCGGGGCCTACCTCCACTACTGGAAGGCGTTCTATGCCGTACTCACCGGCGTGATCCTCATGTTGGTGGCCAGCCAGATCACCGAGCACTTCACCTCCACCGAGCGGGGCCCGGTCAAAGAGGTGGCAGAGACGGCCCGTACCGGCCCGGCCACGCTCACCCTCTCCGGCCTGGCCCTGGGCCTCGAGTCGTCGGTGTGGGCCATTATCGCCATCGTGCTGGCCATCGCCGTCTCCATCGGTCTGGCCGGGGGCAACATCGAGCTCTCGCTGTACCTGGTGGCCCTGACCGGCATCGGCCTGCTCTCCACGGCCGGGATGATCGTGTCCGAGGACAGCTTCGGACCGGTGTCCGACAACGCCGCGGGCATCGCCGAGATGTCCGGTGAGTTCACCGGCGAGGCCGAGCGGGTCATGGTCAGCCTGGACGCCGTGGGCAACACCACCAAAGCGGTGACCAAGGGGGTGGCCATCGGATCGGCGGTCATCGCCTCGGTGGCACTGTTCGCCTCGTTCATCGAGACCATCGGTGAGCAACTGCACCTCCCCGCCGTGGGCAACGCCCTGTTCAATCTGCCCGAGACCTCGATCAACGTGTCCCACCCGACGACGTTCATCGGCATCCTCATCGGCGGCTCGATCGCCTTCATCTTCTCGGCTCTGGCCATCCGGGCCGTGGGCCGATCAGCCGGCACCGTGGTCCAAGAGGTGCGCCGCCAGTTCCGCGAGCACCCCGGCATCATGGACTACACCGAGAAGCCCGAGTACGGGAAGGTCATCGCCATCTGTACGACGGCCTCCCAGCGGGAGCTGGCCACCCCGGCCCTGCTGGCCATCCTCAGCCCGGTCATCGTGGGCTTCGGCATCAACTACTTCGCCCTCGGGGCCTTCCTGGTCGGGGCCATCCTCACCGGGCAGCTCATGGCCAACTTCCTGTCCAACTCCGGTGGGGCCTGGGACAACGCCAAGAAGTACATCGAGGACGGCCACGAGGGGGGCAAGGGGTCCGAGGCCCACAAGGCCGCCGTCATCGGGGACACCATCGGCGACCCCTTCAAGGACACCGCCGGCCCGGCCCTCAACCCGCTGATCAAGGTCATGAACCTGGTCTCCCTGCTCATCCTCCCGGCCATCATCTCCCTGCGCCACCACACCGGCGCCCGCCTGGCCATCGCCGGGGTGGCCCTGGTGGTCCTGCTGGTGGCCATCGCCTTCTCCAAGCGCAAGACCGATGCCATGGACGGTGACCTGCCGGCCTCTGAGGTCGCGGCCCTCGATGAGGCCGCTACGGTGGCCATGGAGTCTTCGCACGACTGAGCCCCGTCATCTGCCGAGTCATGAGGACCCGGAGGTGGCTCCACGGGGTTGACAACGCCTCACCCCACCGTTCACCCTGAGGCCAAAGCCATGGCACCCACCGACCTGACAGAGACGACGCCCCCCGATGCCGACGCCAGCAACGGCGCTGCCAGGGGCACGCGTCCCCGCGGTGGGGCAAAACCCCTGGTCATCGTAGAATCCCCCGCCAAGGCCAAGACCATCGCCGGCCTGCTGGGCTCGGGGTACGTGGTGGAGTCCTCCATCGGTCACATCCGGGACCTGCCCCGTCGGGCCGACGAGGTACCGGCGGCCTTCAAGGGTGAGGCGTGGTCCCGGCTGGGGGTGGACGTCGACAACGGCTTCAAGCCGCTGTACGTGGTCTCAACGGAGAAGAAGTCCCAGGTGGCGAAGTTGAAGCAGCTGGTCAAGCAGGCCAGCGAGGTCTACCTGGCCTCGGACGAAGACCGCGAGGGCGAGTCCATCGCCTGGCACCTGCTCGAGGTGCTGGCGCCCACGGTGCCGGTCAAGCGGATGGTCTTCCACGAGATCACCCGACCGGCCATCGAGCGGGCCGTCAACGAGTGGCGGGACCTCGACCGACGCCTGGTCGACGCCCAGGAGGCCCGGCGGATCCTCGACCGCCTGTACGGCTACGAGGTGTCCCCGGTCCTGTGGAAGAAGATCATGCCCCGGCTGTCGGCGGGCCGGGTCCAGAGCGTGGCCACCCGGATGGTGGTGGAGCGGGAGCGGGCCCGGATGGCCTTCCGGTCGGCGGGCTGGTGGGGCATCGACGCCACGTTCACCGTGGCCGGGTCCGAGCCGGTTCCCGAGGGGACGCCGCGTTCGTTCACCGCCTCCCTGGTGGGGGTGGACGGCACGGCCCTGGCCTCGGGGCGCGACTTCGACGACACCGGGAACCTGAGCTCGCCCGGGTCGGTGGTGGTGCTGGCCGAGGCCGAGGCCCGGAGCCTGGCCACCGGGTTGGAGGGTGCCCCCTTCGCCGTCAAGTCCATGACCCACAAGCCGTTCCGCCGGTCCCCGTCGGCTCCGTTCATGACCTCCACCCTCCAACAGGAGGCCGGGCGCAAGCTCCGGTTCAGCTCCAAACGGGCCATGCAGATCGCCCAGCGGCTGTACGAGGACGGTTGGATCACCTACATGCGGACCGACTCGACCACCCTGTCGAGCCAGGCCCTGTCGGCGGCCCGGGCCCAGGCCTCGACCCTCTACGGCCCGGAGTACGTGCCGGCCCAGCCCCGGCTGTACGAGCGCAAGGTCAAGAACGCCCAGGAGGCCCACGAGGCCATCCGGCCGGCCGGCGAGGCCTTCCGGACCCCCGATGAGGCGGCCCGCTCGCTGTCGGGCGACGAGTTCCGTCTCTACGACCTGATCTGGAAGCGCACCGTGGCCTCCCAGATGGCCGACGCCACCGGCACCAGCGCCCAGGTCCGGCTGGTGGGGACGTCGGTGGCCACCGGGGACCAACCGGCCCGGGAGGCGGAGTTCTCCGCCTCAGGAAAGGTCATCCAGTTCCCCGGGTACCTGCGGGCCTACGTGGAGGGCGAGGACGACCCGGACGCCGAACTGGCCGACCGGGAGGTCCACCTGCCCCCCATGGCCGAGGGCGACCCGGCTTCGGTGGAGGACCTCGAGCCGGGCTCCCACGCCACCCAGCCGCCGGCCCGCTACACCGAGGCGTCGCTGGTCAAGGCCATGGAGGACCTGGGCGTGGGCCGCCCCTCCACCTACGCCAGCGTCATCGCCACCATCCTCGACCGGGGCTACGTGTGGAAGAAGGGCACGGCCCTGGTCCCCTCGTTCACGGCCTTCGCCGTGGTCGGGCTGTTGGAGCGGTACTTCGCCAACCTGGTCGACTACGGGTTCACCGCCTCCATGGAGGACGACCTCGATGCCATCGCCTCGGGGAACGAGGAGTCGCTGCCCTGGTTGACCCGCTTCTACTTCGGCGCCGGAGAAGGCGACGGGGCTTCCAAGGCCGGGAGTGCCAACGGCATCGATGGCAACGGCAATGGGAACGGTGCCGCGTCGGCGGCGGGCCAACGTAGCGGGCTGGGCCTCAAGCGCGAGGTCAGCACCTACCTCGGTGAGATCGATGCCCGGGAGATCAACTCCATCCCCATCGGGACGGGTACCGACGGGCAGGACATCGTGGCCCGGGTGGGGCGCTACGGCCCGTACCTCCAGCGCGGCGAGGACCGGGTCTCCATCCCTGACGACCTGGCTCCCGACGAGCTCACCGTGGAACGGGCCGAAACCCTGCTCGAAGCGCCGTCATCGGATCGGGTGCTCGGAGAAGACCCCGAGACCGGCCTGCCGGTCCAGGTCCGCGCCGGCCGGTTCGGTCCGTACGTGCAGCTCGGTGAGTTGGTGGACGGGGGAGCCAAACCCCGGACCTCTTCGCTGTTCGCCTCGATGTCTCCGGCCACCATCACCTTCGAGCAGGCCCTCGAGCTTCTGCGCATCCCGCGCACCGTGGGGACCGATCCGGCCAGCGGTGAAGAGATCGTGGCCCACAACGGCAAGTTCGGGCCCTATCTGAAGAAGGGGACCGACACCCGGAGCCTGGCCGCCGAAGACCAGATCCTCTCGGTCTCCGTGGATGAGGCCCTGGCCCTGTTCGCCCAGCCCAAGACCCGCGGCGGCCGCAGTGCCAAGGGCCCGCTGCGGGACATGGGCGCCGACCCCGACACCGGTCTGGCCATGCTGGTCAAGGACGGACGGTTCGGACCGTACGTCACCGACGGCACCACCAATGCCTCGCTGCGTCGGGGGGATGACGTGGAGTCGCTGACCGTGGAGCGGGCCGCCGAGTTGCTGGCCGAGCGGCGGGCGGCCGGACCCTCGGTCAAGAAGTCAGCGAAAAAGGCCACCGCCAAGAAGAGCGCGGCGAAGAAGGCCGGGGCCAAAAAAGCCACCGCCAAGAAGAGCGCGGCGAAGAAAGCCGCGGCGAAGAAGGCGCCGGCTGCCAAGGCCGCGGCCAAAAAGAGCGCCACCAGCACCGAGTGACCGGAGGCCGGCCGGGCCGCCTGATCGCCCTGGAGGGCATCGACGGCTGCGGCAAATCCACCCAGGCCGACCTGCTGGCCCAGCGACTGGGAGCGCTCCTGACCTTCGAACCGGGGGCGACCCGGTTGGGCTCGACACTCCGTAGGCTCCTCTTGGATCGGGACCAGGCTCCGGTGGGGGAACGGGCCGAGGCCCTGCTGATGGCGGCGGACCGGGCCCAGCACGTCTCCGAGGTGGTTCAGCCGGCCCTCGACAGTGGCACCTGGGTGGTGACCGACCGGTTCTCGGCTTCCACCCTGGCCTACCAGGGCTACGGGCGCGGACTCGACCGCACCGAGCTGGAGATGCTGGTGCGGTGGGCAACGGGGGGACTGGAGCCCGACCTCACCGTGCTCATCGACGTTCCATTGGAGGTGGCCATCGGCCGGCGCCGTGACGACGGCCAGGACCGTTTCGAAGGCGAGGGTGGAGACTTCCTGCGTCGAGTGGCCGAGGGATACCGGTGCCTGGCTGATGAGGCCGGGCCGGCCTGGGTGGTGGTCGACGGCACCGGGACCGAGGCCGAGGTGGCCGCCCGGGTGTGGTCGGGCGTCGGTGGAGCGGTCACCAGAGAGTCCGACGGTGGCTGAGTCGGTGCCGGTGCCGGCGCTGTTCGAGGAGGTGGTGGGTCAGCCCTCCGCCGTGGCCCAGTTGGTGGCGGCCGCCCGGAAGCCGGTGCACGCCTACCTGCTGCACGGCCCTCCCGGCTCGGGCAAGCGGGCGGGCGCCCGGGCCCTGGCTGCCGCCCTGCTGTGCCCTGAGGGCGGATGCGGCGTGTGCAACACGTGCCGTCGGGCGCTGGCCGGGACCCACCCGGACCTGGTGACGGTGGAGCGCAACGGAGCCACCCTGGCCGTCGGCGATATCCGGACCATCGTCACCCGCGCCCAGCGGGTCCCCCTGGAGGCGTCCCGCCAGGTGCTGGTGGTGACCGACGCCCATCTCATCGGTGATTCCGCCCCGGCTCTGTTGAAGACTTTGGAGGAACCTCCCCCGGCCACGGTGTTCGTGCTGCTGGCTGACGACCTCCCGGCCAGCCTGGCCACCGTGGTCAGCCGCTGTGTGCAGGTGCCGTTCGGGCCGGTTCCCGATGACGCCGTGGTGGAGTGGCTCGTGGCCCGGGGTACCGACCGCGCCCGGGCCGAGACGGTGGCCCGGGCCTCGGGTGGGCGCCTGGACCGGGCCCTGCTGCTGGTGAGTGACCCCGGGTTCGTGGCCCGACAGGACCAGTGGCGATCGGTCCCCGCCCGTCTCGACGGCACCGGCGCCGTTGCCGCCGTGGTGGCCGACGAGCTGCTGGCCTCGGTGAACGAGGGGTTGGCCCCCTTGCGTGAGCAGCAGGCCCAAGAGCTGGCCGACCTGGGCGAGCAGGCCGAGCAGGTGGGGGCCCGGGGGGTCCAGGGCCGGAAGCAGATCGAGGACCGGCACAAGCGGGAGGAGCGGCGGTGGCGGACCGAGGACCTGCGCTTCGGTCTGGCCATACTGGCCGGCCTCTACCGTGACCGGCTGGTGGCGGCATCGGGATCGGGCCCGGTAGCCGGAACCCACGGCGGGGCCGGCGAGAGCAGTCGAGCGGCTCGGCACGTGGACGCCATCGGTCAGGCTTCGGAGGCGCTCGGGCGGAACGCCAACGAGTCCCTCCTCATGGAGTCGTTGATGGTCGAGTTGTCGGGCATGTCCGGATGAACTGGTGGTTCGTCCGGAGCGACCCGGTCCTCCGGGGCTGCAGGGGAGTGACGCCTTGTCACCGGTTCGGACGGAGATTCAGGGTGCCCGCCGTGGTCGGATAGCCTGACTCACTTCGCCTGGGTAGCTCAGTCGGTAGAGCAACGCACTCGTAATGCGTAGGTCAGGAGTTCGATTCTCCTCCCAGGCTCCAGCTTTGTGAGAAATCGTGCGTAGTTGGCCTACATAGGGGCCTACGACGTCGGTGTGGCAGGCAACGAGGGATCACTGGACCTCCAGGGCTCTGTGCAGACGGGATGACATTCTCGGCGCCCACAGTGTCTGTGAATGACCGTGCTCGTCCGGTCTCCGGAATTCCTGCAGCGGCATGTGCGGGCATACGTCGAATCACTCAGGCACAAAACATTCAGGCCAGCTGTCGATTTGGGCGAGCCCATTCGTCAGTAGGGCGAACCACCTTTCTGGGCCGGCTTGGATGGCCCGGAGGGGACTCGCCACGGAGTCGGGTTCACGGACTCTGCCAGGAGGCAGCCATGCGCAAGATCATCGGTGCGATGAAGATCTCGCTCGACGGGAAGACCGAGGGCCCGGACGGCTACGCAGACTGGGTAGACGCGTGGTCCGATGATTTCGGGCTGACGCCTCAAATTGACGCCTGCGTCCTTGGCGGCGGCATGTACCCCAACTACGAGCAGTATTGGACGGCCATTCAGGACGCGCCGAGCGAGCCGAACCCCATGGGCGTCGGCATTCCCACCCAAGCCGAGGTCGAGTGGGCGCGCTTCGCGGCGGTCACCCCGCACTACGTACTGTCGCGCACCCTCACCTCTGCCAAGTGGCCCCAGACGACCTTCCTGCGCGGACTCGACGAGATCGCAGCTTTGAAGGACGAGCAACCTGGCAAGGACATCTATCTCATGGGTGGCGCCGGGATCGTGCGGGCCTGCCTCAAAGCGCAACTCGTTGACGAGCTCCGCTTCATCGTCCACCCCTTGATCGCAGGGGCGGGCACCCCGCTGTTCACGGCGCCAGAGAGGTACGGGCTCGACCTGCTCGACGTCGAGGCACTGCCGGATGGCCGTGTCAGCCTCGTCTACGGGATCGGCTGAGCACTCGGAAATGGCCGGTCTGAACCCAGTCGAGTTCAACGCCGAGGTCGTCGAGGAGTTTCGAGCGAGGGGCGGGTACGTCACAGGGCCGCTTGCTGACTTCAGGCTCATACTCGTTCATCACATCGGCGCGCGCTCGGGAGTTCGAGCGCGTGATGCCATTGGTGTACTTCACCAGGTCGGACGGGGGTTTGATGATCATTGCCTCGAACGGGGGGTCATGCACCCATCCGGCCTGGTACTACAACCTTAAGGCCCACCCAAAGGTGACCGTCGAGCTGGGTACCGAGAGGTTTCGTGTCGTGGCAGAAGAGCTGGATTCTGAGGCACGATCCATGGTGTGGCCGACGATCGTCGAGCAGTCACCGGCCGCCGGGGATTTCCAGAGGACGATCACCCGGAGCATTCCTGTGTTCATGCTCACTCGAGAAGATTGACGGATTCGGAGGAACAGTGCGATACATGTTGATGATTTGCGACGACGAGTCGGATGATCGTGGTCCACTCGAATTGGTGCGCGACACAGAGCACGTGGCCTGGATCGACTACATGGACCGGCAGGGGATCAGTTTCCTCGACGGGGTTCGTCTTCGACCGAGCACGGACGCCACCAAGGTGCGGTCGCGCAACGGCGAGACCTTGATAAGCGACGGGCCGTACATGGAGAGCAAGGAGCAGATCGGCGGATTCGCGCTCATAGAGTGTGAGCACCTCGACGATGCGATTGAGGTCGCGGCCAGACATCCGTACGCTGCGCACGGGGTTATAGAGATCCGACCGGTCTGGGACGAATGACCCGCGAAGTCGAACAGCATGTTGCTGGGGCGTTCCGGGAGAGTTGGGGTCAGATTGTCGCGACCCTGATCGGAATGACCGGTGACTGGGACCTCGCCGAGGAGTGCGCCCAGGACGCCTTTACAGCGGCATTGGAGGCCTGGCCCCGACGGGGTGTCCCGGATGTGCCTGGGGCATGGCTCACGTCGGTGGCCCGCAATCGCGCCACTGACGTGCTGCGGCGGCGAGCATCGGGCGCAGCAAAGCTGACGGAGGTGGCGGTGATTTCACCCGAAGGAGAGGTCGAAGCCCACGGGCCGGACGACATCGATGAGGTCGCGGTGAGCGGGGTGCAGGACGATCGGTTGCGACTGATCTTCACATGCTGCCACCCCGCCCTGCCGCTCGACGCGCAGGTTGCACTGACGCTGCGGACGCTTGTCGGATTGACGACTACAGAGATCGCGCATGCGTTTCTCGTACCTGAGCCGACCATGGCGCAGCGTCTCGTCCGAGCCAAGCGGAAGATTCGAAACGCCCGCATCCCATACCGCGTGCCCCCGGCTGTGATCTTGCCTCAGCGTACGAACGCGGTACTTGGCGTCCTCTATCTGCTCTTCAACGAAGGATATTCCGCCACCAGCGGTGCCATCCTTGTCCGGGATGGTCTGATGGAGGAGGCGATACGGCTGGCGCGTCTGCTCAGCGCCCTGATGCCTGAGGAATGTGAAGTGGCCGGGCTGCTGGCGCTGCTGCTGATGCACGACGCTCGGCACGGCGCCCGGCTGGATGAGTTGGGCGATCTGATCACGCTCGAGGATCAAGATCGCACGTGCTGGGACTCCGACCAGATCGCCGAAGCCGCCGTTATTCTGCGTCACACGATGGAGCAATCGCGCCCCGGGCCCTACCAGATCCAAGCGGCCATCGTCGCGTGTCATGCAACGGCGCCCAGCGCAGCCGCCACCGATTGGAGCCAGATCGCCGCGCTGTATGACCGACTTGCCTACGTTGCTCCCTCTCCTGTGGTCGAGTTGAACCGGGCTGTCGCTGTGGCCATGGCGCAAGGACCGGCGGCGGGGCTGGCTATCGTCGAATCACTTACCGCGACGAATTCTCTTCCCGGGTACCACCTGCTGCCTGCCGTGCGTGCCGACCTGTTGCGCCGGCTACACCGTTCGGGGGAGGCCGCCCGGTACTACGACGAAGCGTTGAGCCTGGCGACCACGGACAGCGAACGACGATTTCTGGCCCGCAGGCTGGCTGAGACGAGCGCGGAATGAGGCATCGGCCGACTGGTGGCGACGGTTCAGGACTTGTAGATGAGGTTCGACGCGGTGCGCGTCATTCAGTCCCGGCGCCGTGCTGGTCATGCGTGCATTGGCAGGATGCGAGCTATCGCTCAGTTCGAGCGGCGAGTTGTGGTGCGGGCCGTTCCTCAAAGTAGCGGATCAATTCAATTCACTATCGAGCCGAGGGCGACGACAATGACGACTGAACAAACCGTGAGTGTCCCATCTCAGACCCCAGCCACCGATGGCCGATCAGAAGCCGCACGGATCAAGGTGCAGGGTCTTGGACGTTGGTTCATGTTCCTTCCCGCTCTTGCAGGCATCAGCTATGGCATCGCATGGGCCGGAGGCCTCGCCGCCTGGCCATCGAATCTCACCATCGACGCCACCAACAGTGAGATCGTCTCGCTCTACGCGGCGCACCAGACTGAAGCGACGGCCCAGTACCTAGTGGTCGAGGGGATCGCTGGCGTACTTCTTGGAATAGTTCTGTTCTATTGCATACGGCGTATACGTAGGTGCGAGCGCACATGGACCTCCCGAGCCGCGGTGGCGGGAGGGGTTGCAGTTTCTGTTTCCCTCCTGCAATGTCTCCTGGGGTTGCTTCTCGTTTCCGCGGCGAGCAAGGGTTATCTGGGTCAGAGCGGCGACATCTACCAATCGATCAATCGTCTCGATGGTGGGAAGCAGCTTTTGTTGGGCGCCTGCGTTGTGATGTTGGGTGTTCTTCTTCGGACAACGTCCAACTACCCGCTGTGGCTCGGGAGGACATCGGTCATAACTGGCATCGCTCTAGTAACTTCTGGCCTGGCCTATCTCCTGCTCTGGAATGTGCTTGCCGGCACGGCGTTTGTTTCTCTTCCTCTCCTCATTTTGTGGGTCGCCGGAACTGGCATCTGGTTCGGCGCTGAGAGTCAAAGAGGCCCGGAGTGCGCTTTGGATTGGGTCGAGCTCCCCACACCCGGATCGGATCAGTCCAGGGCCCACTAGGGCGTCGGCCTGCTCCCGGAGCTTGTTCTTGGCCACCTTGTCCAGCGTGGCCCGGGGGAACTCTTCGACCACATAGACGGCACGCGGCACCTTGAAATCGGCGAGTACGGACGCGCATCGCTCGATGATCGCCTTCTCGAACACGCATCGTCCGTCTCGGCCATCGGCCCCTTGATCACGAAGGCCACCGCCACCTCGCTGAGCATCTCGTGGGACTGGGCGACCACGGCCACGTCGCCCACACCCGGGACCTGCCGACAGGCGTCCTCGACCTCGCGGGCCGAGACGTTCTCGCCTCCCACTTTGAGCACGTCGCCGTCACGGTCGCAGTAGACGAAGTTGCCGCCCTCGGCCACCCGCACCACGTCTCCCGTCTTGAACCAGCCGTCCGTGGTGAAGCTCTTGGCCATGGCCTCGGGATTGTCGTAGTACTCGAGGAACAGCTGTATCCCGCGTGTGCCCCGTACCCACAGTTCGCCCGGCCGCCCGTCCTCGCATATCTCGCCCGTATCCCGATCGACCACCAGCAACTCGTAGCCGGGCGTAGGCTTCCCCATCGAACCTTTGGGCACCTGACGCCCGGGGTTGTCGTTGGTGGCGTGGATGACCGTCTCGGTCATTCCGTAGGCGGGGACCACCCGGAACCCGAGCCACTGTTCGAGCTCGGGAACGATCAGCCCGAATACCCCGACCTTGACCGTGTGCTCGGGGATCGGCTTTCCGGCCACGGCGTTGTAGACGAATGGGATGAGTGAGACGTGGGTGACCTTATGCTTCAGGATCACCTCCCACAGGCGGGACGAGGAGAACTTCGGCTGGAGCACGATGGTCCCACCGACCCCCAACGTGGTCCAGAACGACCAGCTCTGGGCATTGACGTGGAAGAACGGCAGGAAGACGAGGTAGATGTCGTCGCGTTCCATGGAGATGTTGGTCGGTCCCACCTTGCCGGCCCACAGGGCGTTGGCATGGGTGTGGACCACCGCCTTGGGCTGCGATGTGGTCCCCGACGTGAACAAGATGCCCGCCGGGGCCATGGGATCGGGGTCCCGGAGCTCGAAGGAGGCGCCGTCTCCGACCAGTGAGTCGAAGCGGTCGCCACCGTGGCCGAGTTGCTCCGCCGGAGCCACCTCGCCACTGTTGTCCCCGGTGACCACCGTCCATCCGAGGTCGGGCCCGGCCTCGGCCACCAAGCCCGCGTACTGGGGCTGGGTGATGGCCCCCACACAGCGGGTCTTCTGGATGAAGAACTCCAGCTCGGCGCGGACCGAGCGGGTATTGGTGGTCACCCCCACGGCCCCCACCGTGGCGCAGGCGTACCAGGCCAGCACCATCTCCGGACAGTTGTCGGCATGGATGAGGACCTTGTCGTCCACCGACACACCCTTGGCGGCCAAGCCGGCGGCCAGGTCGCGAACATCGGACCAGAACTGCGCATAGGTCCAGGTGCGGTTGGTACCGTCCTTGGGCTCCCAGATAAGAAAGGTCTTGTCGGGCTGGCTTTCCGCCCACGACGCCAGCAGCCAGGGGATGTCCTGACCTGCGAACTGGAATGCTGCGGCACGTCCCTCGTCCATGATTCTCTCCTTCGTGGGTTTCGACCGACGACCCTCACCACCGGGTGGCTGTAGGTCCTTTTCCTACCATTGCTGGCGGGTGCCCACGACCTGGGACCGGACCGGACTGCTCGAAGCTGGAGTGCCGGTCAATAAGAAACCGGGGGAAGGCCCTCCGCCGGGCGTCGAGGGGAGTCGGGCTACCGCTAACTGCCCAGGTGTGGGCGGGATCGCAGCCGGGTGAAGGCCTCGGACGGGAGCACGATGGCCGCGCTGTCGGAGCTACACAAGTGGTCGCGATGAAGGACCGCCTTGGGGTCCGCATCCCATATTCATCCCATAAAACTGCGCACCCACCAGTCCTCAGCCGGTCAACTTGAGGACGTCGGGTCCCGGGCCTCTCTGGTGAGCCGACCTGTTCCACCCGATCACCAGGCGCGATCAGCGGTAAGTGTCGGGCACGAACCCGTCGAGCAGGCCGGCGATCAGACTGACGAGGAGTGACCGCTCGCGGGACGAGTCGATCGCCTTCGAGGTGAGCATCTGCGCCATCACCAGCCCCCGGAGCGTCGCCCAGAGAACCTCACCGATTACCACCTCCTTGCCACCCAGGTCGACCCGGTTCCCGACGAGGACACCGCTGAGCGCCCGCATGTCCCGGGCCATGTGCTCCAACTCGTCGGCCCGGATCTGGTCCTGTCCGATCCGGGCCGAGATGAGGATCTCGAAACTGGCCCGGGACTCCGGACTCGAGAAGGCCGCCCAGGCGGCCTCGACGACCGTCTCGACCCGTTGGAGTGACGGCCCGTCTGGTACCGAGACGGACTCGATGGCGCGGCGGAATTTCTGGAAGCCGTCGGCGATGACCGCCGAAAGCAGCCCGTTGCGTTCACCGAAGTGGTACTGGATGACGCCCCAGGTCACGCCGGCTCGCTCGGCGATATGATTGGCGCTGGCCGCGCCGAACCCTTCCTCGTTGATGCAGCGGACGGTCTCTCCGATGATCGCGTCCCGGGTCTGGTCCCCGCGCCGTTGGGCCCGTCCGACCTTGCGTGTCGGGAGGGCTGGTGTGGGACCCGACCGCCGAGCCGGCATCATCGCATCAGGCCGCGGGCCTGGGACACCGGGAGGTCGCGCAGCGAGACGAGTCCGGGCAGGGCAGCGCAGACCGACGGGATGGCGTTGACGGCCTTGGCCGCGGTGGCGATCACTCCAGCGACGTTGTGGTCGTTGCCGTCCAGACCGAGGTGGGCGTTGATCTCCACGCCGGGGCTCCCCGTAACGACGACCCGGTGAACGCCGGGTCGACCCTCAGGCGCCACCGGCCAGTCAGGAGCCGCGGCCGACGTCAAACGGTTGACGTGCTCCATCACGATCCTTGGCTCACCGCCCACGAGCCCCTCTACGCCGAACCGGACGGCGGCCACTTCGCCCGGTGCGACGTGCATCATCGTGCAATCGATGGGCTCTGTGGTCACCCACGGCTCGTAGCGCTCACGGAGTTCTTCGAGCTCAACCCCGAGTTCGTCGGCCAACAGGCGGACGGGGCCGCCCCAGATCGAGGTGAGCACCCCGGGAAGGAAGAGCATCGGAACTCTGTCTGGCGTGGTGCCGAAGCCGAAACTGACCCCGGTGAACTCGGCGTCGTCGTAGGAGCCGTAGTCGCAGATCTCCTGGACGAGGACGGTGTCCGCCCGGCCGGTCAGACCCAGTGCCGCGAAGGGCAGGACATCACCGGAGAATCCGGGGTCCACGCCGTTCACATACATGGTGGTCCCACCAGTGCGGCAGGCGGCCGCCAGGGGCTCGGTGAGCCACGCATCGGCGTGCGGTGGGTAGATCAGCCACACCAGTGACGTGGCCACGACATTGGTCCCAGCGGCGAGGAAGGCCGTCAGCTCATCGATGGCGTCCTGCGGACGTGTCTCGGCCTGGCTCATGTAGACCACGCAGTCGGCCCCGAGCGCCACCAGGGCGTTGAGGTCGTCCGTGGCCTGCACGCCGGTCGGCTCGCCGAGTCCGCACAGATCGGCGGCATCGCGCCCGATCTTGTCGGCACCGGAGGCGTGGACCCCCACGAGCTCGAGATCTGGCCGCTCGACGAGCTGGCGGAGGGCGTGGCGCCCCACGTTGCCGGTCGAGAACTGGATCACACGCAGAGCCATTGATTCTCCCTGACCTCGAGGCGGCCTGCCCGCTTCTTGCACAGAATCATAGAACGATTTATGTTTTTCCTGTCGGCCCGGCAGCCCGGTCCGTCCCTGAGGAGGTGCGCCGTGGGAGTGCTCGACGGAAAGGTGGCGGTGGTCACCGGGACGAGCCGGGGTGTCGGTGTCGGCATCGCCCATGAGCTGCTCCGGGCCGGGGCGACCGTGGTGGGGTGCTCCCGCAACCCTCTACCGGCGCTTCCCGGCGCCGACACCATCCCCGGCGGCGCCGACCGCTCGTCCCAGTGGGTGTGCGACCAGGGCGACTACCGGGTTATCGACGAGTTCGTGGATCGGGTGGTCGACACGTACGGCAAGATCGACATCCTGGTCAACAACGCTGGCGGTACCGTGCCGGCACCGCACGCCGAGGACATACCGGAGCTGGTCCAGAAGATCCAGGGTGCGCCGCGCGGCGCTGACGACTTCGAGCGGACCGTCCTCTTCCACTCCTTCGCTATCCAGATGAACCTGATCAGCCCTCTGTGGTTCGCCATCCGCGTGTTCCGCCAGATGCGGGAACAGGACGGGACCGGATCGATCATCAACATCTCGAGTGGGGCCGGGCACCCGGCCGGGGCACCCACCCTGGTTTCCTACGGGGCGGCCAAGGCCGGTCTCAACCACATGACCCGGTCGCTGGCCGAGGAGTGGGGTCCGTTCGCCCGGGTGAACTGCCTGGCCCTCGGTCCGACGATGACCGACAACTTCCGGGCGTTCGTGCTGCCTGCCGACGACCCCGATGGATCGGACTACTTCCACAACGTGCCACTCGGCCGGGCCGGCGAGCCGTCCGAGGTGGGACGGGCGTGCGTATTCCTCTGCTCGGGAGAGGTCGACTACATCAACGGCACCACCATCGAAATCGACGGGGGCATGCTCCCCGGCGTGCTGTACGAGTCAGGACTCAAGACGATCACGGACCTCCTGTGAGCGTCCCCGAGGACCAGAGGAGGTCGCTCCCATGAGCCAACGCACAAAGCGCCGGGTGTTCCAGGTCGCCACCGGCAACGTGGGGAGTGAGATGGTCGCCCGACTACGTGACCATCCGGACCTCGAACTGGTAGGGCTGCACTGCTACTCGGTGGACAAGATCGGTCGGGATGCCGGGGAGGTCGTGGGTATCGAGCCGCTGGGCGTGCTGGCGACCGGCACGGTTGAGGAGATCGTCGCCGCCGGGCCGGACTGCGTGAACTTCAACGGCGTGTGGCCCGACATGGACCTGTTCGTCGCAGTGCTCCAGGCCGGCATCAATGTGGTGTCGACGGCGGATTGGATCACCGGCCACCACCGGAACCGGAACCATCCGCTCCCCTCCGGCGAGAAGCCCACCGAGGTCATCGACAAAGCCTGTCGAAAGGGCGGTTCGACCTTCTACGGCACCGGGATGAACCCGGGCCTGGCCAACATCCTCTCGGTGGTGAGCACCGCGGGCATGGGACGGGTCGACCATCTCACCGTGCTTGAGTCGGTCGACGTCTCCTGCCACCACTCCATCGACACCTGGAAGAATTGCGGCTACGGCCTACCAGTGGATGACCCTCGGGTCCCGGAGATGCTCGAGAAGGGCTGCACCGTGTTCGGCGACGCCATCCGCCTGATGGCCGACTGCCTCGACGTCGAGATGGACGAGGTCGTCTACGAATGCGAACTCGGTGCCTGTCAGGAGGACGTCGACCTCGGCTGGTGGACCCTCGATCGTGGCTCAGTCGGGGCGAGCCTGTCGAAGTTCATCGGGATGGTTGACGGGACCCCGAGGATCGAGGTGCACCTCGAGTGGCAGATGGCACGCAACACCGTGCCCAACTGGGACATCCAGGGGTGCTACATCACCACCATCAAAGGCGACCCGACCATCGTCAACCGCCACATGATCTTTCCCGCCGACGGGCAGAAGATCTTCGACGCTCGCTACTTCGCCTCGCTGGGGATGACCATCACCGGCATGCCCGCATTGAACGCCATCAGAGCCGTGTGCGACGCAGCGCCCGGAATGGTCACGAGCGCGGACCTGCCCCTGCGCGCTTTTGCCGGACGCTTCGGGTCCGACGGGTGAGCGGCTCCCCGATGAAGCTCCATCACGTGGTGTTCTGCGTGCACCACCGCAACCAGGAGCGGGCTGCCAACCTGTGGCGAGGCCTCGGTCTCACGTTCGCCGACATCGCCCTTCCCGACCTCGGGATCCGGGTGCTGATCGACTGGGACGCCGGCATCGAGCTGGTGTCACCCGTGCCCGGTTCGGGTGAAACGGCGGCGGCATTCACGACGTTCCTCGAGAACCGGGGGGAAGGCATCTACTCCGTGGTCATGGCCGTCGAGGAGGTGGATGGCGCAGTAGCCGTGGCAGACCGTTACGGAGCCGAGGTCGAGTACCGCCAGCACCGCCAGCACGGGAGCCTGTCCATCGACGAAGCGATGCTGGCGCCGGTGTATGGCATGCCGATCACCTTTTTGTCGACGGCCGAGCCGGCGTAGCTCGGCGACGACCGACCGGGTGACGGCCTCATTGTGGTAGAGGCAGGACGGAGATCCATCCTCGTCTGTCGCTCTCACCGCTTGATAGAGCAGCTCCGGTGATGACCACCGCGCCGATTGCCAGGTTGACGAATTGCGTCAATGGCTGGATTCCAGCGATGAAAGGTCAAGGCTGGAGCAAATGCCAAGTCCACCACGCAGTCGCCTACGCGTCGTAGGGTGAACCTTGAAGACTGCGGCAGGTCGGGGTACGCCGACGCCCAACGAGCAAGGAGCAACGACCCGTCGCATGGCCAGCCCCGAGCACCGCAGACAGAGATGGATCGTCATCGTCGGGCTTTTCGGCTGCGCGTCAGTCATAGCGGCCCTCATCGTGGGCGCTCACCGTTCCGCGGCCCCGCCTGCGACGTCGGTCACAGCGGCCCGTTGCCCTTGGGTGTCCCAGGCCCGACAGGACGATGGCACCCCAGCGTCCTTGGCGGCCGAGGTCCTAGCCCGGATGACGCTCGAGCAGAAGGCGTCGTTCGTCGTCCTACGGACGGCGCCTCCCCTCGAGAACACCAACCTCGGGATCCCCTCCCTTTGCGTCCCGCCGCTGACCCTCACTGACGGGCCGAACGGCATCGCTGCCAACATGCGCGGGGTCACGCAGCTGCCGGCCGCCATCGGAGTAGCCGCCACCTTCGACCCTTCGATGGCGCGTGCCACAGGGACGGTGATGGGCCAGGAGGTACGAGCGAAGGGAATCGACGCCGCGCAGGGACCCGAGCTCAACCTGGCTCGGGTACCGGAGGCCGGCCGCATCTTCGAGGCATTCGGGGAGGACCCGGTGCTGACCGGCGCCATGGGCGTAGCCAACGTCGAGGGCATTCAGTCCACCGGGACCATGGCGAACCTAAAACACGTCACCGCATACTCGCAAGAAACAGCACGCCACATCCTCGATCAGCAGGTTCCGGCGCGGGCGCTCGCCGAAGTGTTCAACCCACCGTACATAGAAGCCGTACAACAGGCTCACGTGGCGTCCATCATGTGCTCGTACGGATCGGTCAACACCGTCAACGACTGCTCCAACCCGACCGTGTTCGCCGACCTTGCCTCGTGGGGGTTCACCGGATTCGTCCGGTCCGACCTCGCCGCGGTCCCGAATCAGGGCACAGCCGCGGCATTCCGGGCCGGCCTAGCCCTCATCAAGCCCGGATCGCCTCCGGCCCTGGTCCAACTGGTGCGGTCCGGCGCCATCCCCGTGGCCGATCTCAACCGTGCGGTCACCGAGACGCTCACCACGATGTTCCGGTACGGGCTGATCGGCCACCCCGTCCGCGGGAACCCTTTGGCCAACGTCATCACTCCGGCGCACACCCGCGTGGCGACCACGACGGCCGAGGCATCCATGGTGCTCCTGAAGAACGCCGGAGCGGTGCTCCCACTGGCGAAAGGAATCAAGTCGATCGCAGTGATCGGAACCGGGGCGACCTACCCGATCACCAGCGGTGACGGCAGCTCGGCAGTGGTGGCGCCGTTTGTGTCGACTCCGCTCAAGGCCCTGCAGTCCGCGTTGGGGTCGGCGACCACCATCCGGTACGCCCCCGGTGGGTTGCGCTCGATCCCGCTCCGCAACATCACCACCGGTCAGACGATCTCCAAGCGCTACTTCGACACGGACGAGCCGCGCCTGCACACTGACCGGGTAGAGCGCGGGAAGGACGACATCTCGGTCGTCGAGGCCCCGAACGTCACCGACGCCGTGGCCACTGCCACCACCCCTGGAACCGGGGACTACTGGAGCTCGTGGAGCGAGACGATCACCCCCCGCTCGTCCGGGATCTATCGCGTCGGACTCCACGAGGTCGGCGACACCTGGCTGACGGAGAACGGCGCCCCGGTCCTGTCTTCGGCCGGGCTCCACACTCCCAACCTGCTGTCTGCCGCGGTGTCCCTCCGGGCCGGGGCGCACTACACCTTCGCCATCCGCTGGTTCTCGGTCGACGGGTATCCGGCCCCCGCATTCGGCATCACCGACGAGACTGCCCAATTGGACGCGGCCGTCGCCGTCGCCCGTCGGGCCTCGGTGGCAGTCGTATTCACCGGGGAGCTCCAGCAGGAGGGGGCCGACCGTTCCCTGGCGCTCCCGGGTGACGCCAATCAGTTAATCGCGGCCGTGGCCGCCGTTAACCCCCATACCGTGGTGGTGATCAACAGCGGTGGGGCGGTGTACATGCCGTGGCTGTCCAAGGTGGCCGGTGTCCTCGAGGCCTGGTATCCGGGCGAGGTGGACGGCACCGCGGTGACCGCGGTCCTGACCGGCCGGGTCGATCCGTCGGGGCGCCTGCCGATCACCTTTCCAGAGTCGCCCACGGCACAGCCAGCATCGACAGCCGCCGAGTTCCCCGGAATCGACGCCAAGGTGAGTTTCGGCACCGGCCTCGATATCGGCTATCGGTGGTATCAGGCCAACGACGTTACTCCGCTGTTCCCGTTCGGCTTTGGGCTCGATTACACCTCGTTCGCCCTCTCGGACGCGCAAATTGCTCCGTCGCCGGCCGGGGGCTACACCGTGCAGGTCGACGTGGCCAACACCGGCTCCCGGTCCGGAGCCGACGTCGTGCAGGCTTACGTCTCTTACCCTTCGGGACTCGGCGAGCCACCGGAGCAGCTCCGGGCCTTTAAGAAAGTCGTCGTGCCGCCCGGAGCAACCGCCCGTGTAACCCTTGTGCTTCCAGCGTCGGCCTTCTCCTCGGACGCTGGGGGGACGCCCACCGTGATTGCCGGCAGCTACGTCGTCGGAGTCGGCGAGTCGTCGGCCGATCTGCCGATCCAGCTCCCAGTGGAGGTTCCGGAACAGGCGCCCTGAGCTGGCGTATCGGCGGTTGTGGCGTCACCGGCACCGCCACCGACATCTGCATCAGTGGTCCGACCCTAAATGTGGCGGCACCGTGTCCCCCGGCCAATCCATCAAATGGGGTCTCTGTCGTCCCGGCGAACTCGAACCTCAACAACTACGGCGGACAGGAGAGCCTGGCCCTGACGAATCAGGCCGCTGTCACCGCCATGACCATCGTGATCAAAAGTGGCCCAGACCTCAGGGATTGCCTTCAACAGCCAAAGCAACAGCCGGAGGTGGCGATGACTCCGCAGCGGTGGGTCAAGGCCACCCAGCGGGTGCTCGTCGAGGCCAAACCTGGCCTCATCGGAGCCCATGCGGTCCGGGGAGAACAGAACCACCGTGCCGCGGGACCGGTCGTCCGCCACCTGGCCTCAGAGTGCCAAGTGACGGCGGTCCCCGGGCGAGAGCTCGACTACGTCACCATTCAGGCCCACCAGCACCCCACCGCCCGACCCCATGAGCTCCACCGTGAATCGACTGTCGGCAACGGTCACATGCAACCAGTGCTGGCGATAGCAGATGTCCAGGGAGAGGCTACGAAGCTTTGCCGGGAGGACTGGATTGAACCAGATCACTTCATTGCCCGTCTCGATACCCAGGTAGCAGCGTTGCACGAGGTCCACCGATCCGGCCATGGCTCCCAAGTGGACGCCCTCGGCCGTGGTACCACCCTGAATGTCCTCCAGGTCGCTTCGCAAAACATCCTCGAAAAACTCCCACGATCGTTGCCGGTTGGAGCGAGCCAGAACCCAGCTGTGTACCACTCGACTCAGCGTCGACCCATGTGAGGTCCGTCGCAGGTAGTACTCGATCGCCCGGGGGACGGTGTCTGAGTCGAAGGCATATCCCAACCTCTCGAAAATCGAACCCAGAGCCTCCGTCGAAAGCAGGTAGAAGAGCATGAGCACGTCAGCCTGTTTGGACGCCTTATAGGCATTAGGGGTGTTTCCCTCGTCTTCCAGGATTCGGTCGAGCCGGGAGATGTCACCGTATCGGTCCCGGTATGCGCTCCAGTCCAGCTCCGCCAGTTGTTCATAGCCCTCGAATTGGCTGATGACACCGTCTTCGTGGAACACGACGCGCATCCTCCGGCTGACATCATCCCAGTGCTCGAGCTCCCGTGCGTCCAGAGACAAGCGGGTGAACAGTTCACTCTTCCGGGGCTCTGGCAGGAGATCGACCACTTCGAGTCCGCGACACAGGACCCAGACAGCCATCACGTTGGTATAGGCATTGTTCTTCAGACCCGGCATGGCGGCTCCGACGTAGCCGTCGTGATACTCGTCGGGCCCCATCACACCGGCGATCTCGTACCGGTCGAGTGCCGGATTGAATCGGGCCATGCTGGCCCAGAAGCGACCGATCTCGAGGATCATCTCGGCTCCGTAGTTGGCCAAAAACTCACTGTCGCCCGTCATCAGGTAGTACTGCCAGATGCTGTAGGCGATGGCCACGTTGATGTGGCGCTGGAGATGCGATGAGTCGGGTAGCCACCGGCCCGACAGGGGGTTGAGATGCACAACCTGTGCTTCCTCACGCCCGTTGCTGCCGCTCTGCCAGGGATACATGGCACCAGAGAAGCCAGCCTCGTGAGCGGCCCAGCGAGCCTCGGGTAATCGCCGGTATCGGTAGAGGAGCAGCGATCGCGGAAGTTCCGGGAGGTGGAGGCTGAGGAAAGGAAGGATAAAGAGTTCGTCCCAAAAGATATGACCCCGATATGCCTCGCCGTGGAGACCACGGGCGGGTACGCCGACGTCAAGATCAACGGTATTGCTGGACGTCGTCTGCAGCAGGTGGAAGACGTGGAGATGGAGGGCTTGCCGAGCCGTGCCGCCATCGGCCTCGACCTCCAGGGAGAACCGCTTCCACAGGCTGTCCCATTGGCGGATGTGAGCGTGCAAAAGCACGGAGAAGGTGCCTTGGCGGCTGTTCCACGATCCTGCTTCGGCCAGCGGATCGCTGATCGAGCGGTCCCTCGAGGTGAACAGGGTGACGATCTTCTCGACAGTGATCGTTTCGGGAGCCTCGACCTCGATCGTCATCTGATGAGCGATGAAGCCAGGCTCTTCAAGCACATCAACGTGAGGCTGGACCTGACCTCCATCACGAAGCACCCGTTGACTCGCCACTTCCGCCACGCATACGGCCGACTGACTCGTAGAAGCGGTCAGGCCGACCGCCCCGTTCATGGTCCAAGTCTTGACATCGACAAGGTGATCACCATCGAACTGGCTGTAGCGGGCGACACCGGCGTTGGAGACCCTCCCGTCGATCCCTGAACGAACTGTGAGCGATCCCGACCAATTCTCCGCCCGGAATGACGTGACCAGCCCGGCAACATGAGGATCGGCCATGCTCACGAAGCGGCGTTGTTCGACACAGGTCACACGCCCCATGGCGTCTTGCATTCTCAGCGATCGGGTCAGGGTGGCCTCACGAAGGTTCAGTTCCTGCCAATAGTTGAGAATCTCGGTGTCGCCGAGTCCGAACCAGCTGGAATCATCGATCCGGAAGTTGAGCGACAGCCAGTTGGGGAGGTTGACGATGCCCTCGTTCTCGACCGTCCGATCGGCGATCCGTGTGACCAGCCGGTTGTACAGGCCGGCCACGTACGTTCCCGGATAGTGGATCTGGTCGGCAATAGCTTCAGGAGCTGCACCCCGAGTAGCGAAGTAGCCGTTACCGAGTGTGCACAGCGCCTCGCGTAGTCGTTCGGAGGCGGGATCAAACCCCTCGTACCTGAGCACCCATTCGTCGATGATGGCAGGCTCCAGGTTCTCAGCGTCTGTGGGCGCCCCATTCACAGCGGCTCGTTGGGCGTATCGAACTGCACTTCGAGCTCAGACAGATCGGTGACCACGATACTGGCACCATGGGTCAGTAGCTCATGGGCGTGGGATCCGATGCCGATGCCGATGACGGAGGCAAAGCCACCTCGGTGACCTGCTTCCACACCCGCTAGGGCATCTTCCACCACCGCGGCTCGGGCAGGATCCGCAGAGAGTCGTTGCGCCGCGGCCACGAAAATGGCCGGATCGGGTTTGCCTGGCAACTGGAGGGTCTCGGCGTCGATTCCATCGACGATGGCATCGAACAGGTTCGTGATGCGAGCCGCCTCGAGTATGACTCTGGCATGTCGGCTCGACGAAATCAGGGCCGTCCGAATACCGTGCGAGCGAAGGACCCGCACAAAGTCAATCGTGGGGTCGAAAAGGCTCACTCCGTCGGCTGCCAAGGCGCGTTCGAACTGGCGATCCTTGAGGTTTCCCAGGGCGCATATGGAGTCCTCGCCTGGGGCATCCGAAGGAGTACCGCGTTCAAGAGCGATGTGACGTGAGGCCAGGAAGCTCGCCACGCCGTCGTAGCGGGGTTTACCGTCGACATAGCGGACGTAATCCTCGTCCTTGAACAGGCTCAGACGTTGACCGGTGAGCACCGATCGGTGGCGCAGATAGGCGTCGAAGACCATCTTCCAGCATCGCTCGTGGACGCCAGCTGTGTCACTCACGACACCGTCCATATCGAAGATAACGGCGTCGAGCTGAGTGGCGGAAAACGGGGTCATACGTGCCGAGCGATGATCTCGGTGGGCCATATCCGTCCAGGGTTGGGCCGGGGACGAAGGCCAAGTGTTGGGCCACTGCCCTTTGGTGCCCGGTTCGAGCGGCACCTGTCCGGGAATTTACGCGATTCCATTTACCAACACTCGTCCCTGCCGAAGTACAAGGGTAGGGCCGTTGGTCATAGAAGTCCGCATCTCGACCTCTTTGGGTGCAGCCGAAGGCCAGCGTCGTGAGAGGATCTCCCGGTGCTATTCGTGGTAGTCATCCTCGCTGCGACCTACTGCGTGGTCAACGGGATCCACGATGCTGGCAACGCGATTGCTGCACCGATCGTGACCCGTGCGATGCGTCCGGCCCCCGCAGTGGTCGTTGCAGCGGTCTTCCACGTGGTCGGAGCCCTGGTGGTGGGTACTGCTGTGGCCGCCACCATCGCCGGCATCGCTATTGTCCCGGAAGATCGCATGCTGCAGGTCCTGGGAGCCGCAGTGCTCGGAGCTCTGGTGTGGAGCGTGGTCACGCTCTTGTGGGGTCTCCCCTGCAGTTCAGGCCACTGCCTGGTTGGAGCGTTGGCCGGGGCGGCCCTGGCCGAGGGGGGCATCGGCGCCGTGCATTGGGGTGGCCTCGATGGCCTGCGACCGGAGGGAGTGTTCGGCTCCCTTCTGTGGCTTCTCTTTTCCTCGGCCATCGCACTGCCTTTGGCCATGGTGGGCATCCGCCTGGCTCGGCGCTCACTCCGACGAGCCCGGAAGGCGGTTGAATCGCCCGTGCGTTACGGCGAGGTGGTGACCTCGGCCGGATTGGCCTTCGCGCATGGCTCCAATGATGCTCAGAAGACGATGGGGCTGATTACGGCAGCACTGGTAGCCGGTGGGAATCTGTCACGGTTTGCTGTCCCGTTCTGGGTGGTCCTCTTGTCGGCATTGCTCTTGACCTTCGGTACCATGCTCGGCGGCTGGAAGGTGGTTCGCACCCTCGGCAAGCGCATCTACCGAATCCGGTCTCTCGACGGAATTGTCAGCCAGGGCACCTCGGGGGTCATTGTCCTGGCCGCCTCGCTCGCCGGCGCTCCGGTCAGTACCACCGATGTTGTGGCGCCTGCCGTGGTGGGAGTGGGGTCTGGCGAACGGTGGCGTCACGTACGCTGGGCCGTGGCAGCAGAGATCGGGCTGGCCTGGTTGGTTACGCTGCCCATCAGTGGAGGCTTGGCCGCTCTGTTCTTTGTTCTGTGGAGGTGGTTGGGATGAGAAGATGGTTCTTGCCCAAGACTCCCGATCTCCTCGGCATGTTGGCGCACCAGGGTGAAATCACCATCCGGGGCATGGATGCGTTCACCGCATGGTCGAAGGGTGATCGCTCCCAGGCCGCCATCGTTCACGCCGTCGACCACGAAGGGGACCTCGCCAGCCGTGAGGTGTTCACCCAGGTGCGGGACGCCTTCGTAACCCCGATCAGCCCTGAGGACATCTACGAGCTCTCCGAGCGTCTTGACGCGGTTCTCAACGGAGCCAAAAACCTCATCCGAGAAGCAGAGCTCGTGAACATGGAACCCGATCCGCCCATGGCAGAAATGGCTGACCTGATAGCGCTGGGTGTTCGAGACCTGGTGGGAGCGTTCCCCGTGCTCTCCGCTCATCCGGATCAGGCCACCAAGTTCGCTGATGCCGCGGTTGGCCGGCAACGGTCCATCGAGCATGTCTACCGCCGGGCCATGTCGGCGCTTCTCGAGGTCTCCGATATCAAGGAGGTGATGGGGCGCCGCGAACTCTATCGACGTTGCGCTCGGATGGGAGATGGCCTCGAGGGGGTGGCTCACCGCATCTGGTACGCGGTGGTGAAGGAGGGGTGAAGAGAGCGAAGGATCCAGGACTACGGCCGGTGCGGACGCCTAAAGCGAGGGGGCATCGGGAAGGTTCACCGAAGGACCTGCACCGGCGATTCGGAACATACGCCCGCTGATAAGGGTCGCTTCGACGCTCACCAAGTGTTGGTTCTGTTGCAGGTCCCCCAATGGATTCGATCGGGGAGGTCCCCTCTGCGCATCTTCTGGCATGTAGCCCGCCGACGAGGCGATGCCCTGGAGCAACACACTCCAGTACTCTCCGCTGAGAGGCTCTTCGGCGTCGGCTTGAAAGGCCACGACGGCACCGGCGGTGGCGGCATCGAATTTCGAACCAGTGACGGCGGGGAAGAACACCGACCTCTCGTTGAGCACGAAGTGAACGGGGAGTATCACCGGAAGCGCATCGATACTGACGGCGATCCTACCGAGCGACACCTTTCCTAAGTGTTCGAAGCACTCCGATTCAGTAAGGACCGCTGCCCCGGAGAACTCGCTTTCCCACATGGTGACAGAGTGCCTCATCCGTTAAAGACCATCTAGGGTCAAAGGTCCCAAAATACGGGCGTCGAGGCGATCACGATGCCACCGGCGAGTCATATGGCCCAAGGCGAGACCCGACGGAATGCAGACTGCCATTGGCCATAAGCAACTCATTGCCCGGCTCCCCTGGCATGGCGCGCTTCTTTGGTAATCATTCGGGCCAAGGTGATTGATGTCAACCATATGGCAACCGTCGACGAGCGACGAGGTCAGGAGCGATCGCGCAGCACCAGTACGGGGCAGTGGGCATTGGTGACGCAGTGCTCACTGACCGATCCCAGCAACATGCCGGCAAATTCACCGTGCCCCCGACTGCCGACAACGAGAAGGTCCGCTCCATCCGAGGCCTTTACCAGTAGGGGGGCAGGGTGACCCTCGATAACCTTGGCTTCGATGGAGATGCCCGGGTGCTTGTCTCGCACTGGCTTGAGGATTGTGTCGAGCGCCATCTCGCTGTCGTGTTCCGGGTTGTACTCGGAAGGGATAGGAGACCATCCGTAGCCGTTTGGCCACTCCCATGTCATCAGGACTTCAAGGGTGGCGCCGGTAAGTCGAGCCTGGTTGGCGGCCCACTCCACTGCGTCAATCGAGGATGGTGAGCCGTCGACCCCGACAACGATCCGGTGGGTGACTTTTGGTTGTGAGCTCATAGGACTCTCCTTTGTTGGTTCTGATGCGGTGTGGTCGGATAGATGATCGAGTGAAAAGCTCTTGTGACCGGTCGGCTCCACGAGGGTTCCTCTTTTCCCTTCGACCAGCTCTTGTGCATCCTCAAGCCGGCCGATCATGGCTTGCCTGCCGGTCGCTTCCACGAACCGACAGACGGCTTCAACCTTGGGACCCATCGACCCGGCTGGGAAGTTCATTTCCCGAAGCATTTGGGGATCCGTCTTCCCGATTACCCGAGCCGATTCACTGCCGAAATCGCGCTCGATACCGGCTACATCGGTGAGCAGCACAAGAGCATCAGCATTGATGTCACGCCCCAGCAGGGCAGCCGTGAGATCCTTGTCCACCACTGCCTCGACGCCTTGCAGCAAACCGTCTTTGTTGCGGCAGACCGGTATGCCGCCGCCTCCGGCACAGATGGCTATGGATCCATCGGCCAACAGCGTCCGGATGGTGGCGATCTCGACGAGAGCCTGTGGTTCGGGAGAAGCCACCACCCTCCGCCAGACCTCTCCATCCGGCCGGATCTCCCATCCCCGCACGTGCGCGAGGCGTTTCCCTTCCTCCTCCTTGTAGATGGGACCGACGAACTTGGTCGGATGGGTGAACGCGGGGTCATCGGCATCCACCAGCGTCTGGCAGATCAGGCTCACCACCTGTCGTCCTGGCAGGGCATTCTCGAATGCTTGCAGTAGGAAATAACCGATCATCCCTTGGGTCTGGGCACCCAGGACGTCGAACGGGTAGGGATGGGGAAGATTGGGGTCACTGGCGCTCTCGAGAGCCAACAGCCCGACCTGGGGTCCGTTGCCGTGGGTGATGACCAGATCATGATGGCGGGCCAACGGGGCCAGGGCTTCAACGGCCATGAGGACGTGCTTCTCCTGCACCTCGGCTAGTGGGCTCTCCCCTCGTTCCAGCAGGGCATTACCTCCCAGGGCTACGACAAGCCGCATTTCAGTCGCCGACCATGGCCACCATGGCCGCCTTGATGGTGTGGAGTCGATTTTCCGCCTGGTCGAATACGATTGAAGCTTTAGACTCGAAGACCTCGTCGGTCACCTCGAGGGCGGTAAGACCCCATTTGTCGAAGAGTTGTTTCCCCAATTCGGTGTCGGAATTGTGTATTGCGGGAAGGCAGTGCATGAACTTGACCTCAGAGTTCCCGGTCGCCGCCATAAGCTTGGCGTTCACCTGATAGGGGAGCATCTCTTCGATCCGCTCATCCCAGTCTGCCGGGGGCTCCCCCATCGAGACCCAGACGTCCGTATAGATGAAGTCAGCACCGGCAACCGAGGTGAGAGCATCTTTACCGACCGTGATCCGGGCATCGGATCTGATCCCCAACTCGTTGGCCAACGCTCGGACGAAGGGAGACGGAAGCAGTGCTTCTGGTCCGGCGATCCGGATATCCATCCCCAAAAGGGCCCCGGTGACCAGCAGAGAGTTGGCGGTGTTGTTGCTGGCGTCTCCGAGATAACACAGGGCTACCCGCTCCAGCGGCTTCTCGGAGTGGTCCCGCATGGTGAGGATGTCGGCCAACATCTGTGTGGGATGCCATTGGTCGGTCAGGCCATTCCATACCGGGACTCCCGAGAAGCGGGCCAGAACCTCCACCGTCTCCTGAGAGAATCCTCGGTACTCGATGCCATCGAACATCCGACCCAGGACTCTTGCCGTGTCCTTCGTGGTTTCCTTGTGGCCGATATGGGTCTCCTGCGGGCCCAGATAGGTGACGTGCGCCCCTTGGTCGTGGGCGGCGACCTCGAACGCAGAGCGTGTACGGGTGGAAGCCTTTTCGAAGATGAGCGCAATGTTGCGTCCGATCATCCGTTGACGCTCTGTGCCGAGCCGCTTCTCCCTTCGCAGTTCCTCGGCCAGGTCGACCAGGTAGAGGAATTCGAACTTGGTGAAATCCGCTTCCTTCAGGAGGCTTCTCCCCTTGAGATTCATGATCCTGCCTTTCGTGAGGTTCGACTACGCCGGGTCGCGTTCGATGGGGCAGGTCATGCACCGGGGCCCGCCGCGACCCCGTCCCAGCTCACTGCCGGCGATGGAGACCACCTCGATGCCGTGCTTGCGGAGCATGGTGTTGGTAGCGACGTTGCGCTCGTAGCCCATCACCACACCCGGTGCCACGGCCAGGTAGTTGGTGCCGTCATCCCACTGCTCGCGTTCGGCCGCCCGGATGTCCTCATCAGTGGTGAGTACGGTGACCTCGGGGATCTGGAGCAGGTTCGCCAAGGTGCCCCACAGATTGGCATTCTGGCTGACGGACAGTTCACTTGGGCCCTCTCCGTCCTTGACGGTCCAACTGCGCAGATTCTGGTCGAAGTAGGGATAGAGGACGAACGTGCCTCTGTCCACCATCGACATCACCGTGTCGAGATGCATGAAGGCATGTGACCGGGGGAGCTCGATAGCGACGACGGTTGTGGCCTGTCCGGCGTCGAACAGAGCGTGGGACACCGTCTCGACGGCCATCGGAGTGGTGCGCTCGCCCATGCCGATCAAGAACAGCACCGTTTCCAATCACGTGGACGTCCCCGCCCTCGATGGTGGCCGGCTGGTACGAGCGATCTTCGCCGCCGTAGTAGGTGACGAAATCGGCCTCGGCGAACAGCGGATGGAACCGGTAGATGGCACGGGTATGGAGCGATTCCCGTTGCCGTGCCGGCTTGGCCATCGGGTTGATCGTCACGCCCCCGTAGATCCAGCACGAGTTGTCCCGTTGGAACAGGTGGTTGGGGAGCGGAGTGAGCACGAAGTCGTCAGTGCGCAGCATCTCCCACTTGAGGCTGCGGGTCCGCAGCGGTTGCAGGTCGGCCTTCAACACTCCTCCTACCAGGTACTCGGCCAACTGCCGCCCGTCGAGATCGTCGAACAGCCGTCGAGCCGGACCGACCAGGGACGGGCCCAGGATCTCGGGAGTGCATACCCGGTCGAGGACGAAGGCCCTCCCCTCCGGGAGCTCGAGCGTCTCCGCCAACAGCTGACCGTAGAGGTGGACCTGCACTCCTTTGTCCCGGAGGGCCTCGGCGAAGGCATCGTGCTCCTCCTTTGCCTTCTTCGCCCACATCACGTCGTCGAAGAGCAACTCGCCGATATTCTGCGGGGTGAGACGGGACAGTTCGAGCCCGGGTCGGTGGACGATGGCCTGGCGCAGCTGGCCGACCTCTGAAGCCACGGTGAACGTCATGACGCCACCTCGGCGTGTTGCCCGGCGACCCCGGCGGGGACGGTGCCATTGGCGGTGCCCACCTCAAGCTCTTCGGACTGGAGCTCCACCGGCTCAGCCGACTCACCGAGCCGCTGGCGGCGGGCGTTCAAGAAGGCGTAGAGGATGAGCCCGGCCAGGATGACCACCAGGGCCTGGTAGACGACCTGGTAGCCCGAGGCGAAGGTCACCCACATGGAGAACAGGACGCTGGCGCCGGCCACCGACAGGTCCCGGGCCAGGAGCCACCCGTTGACCCTGCGGCGGCGGGACACCAGGTAGGTGAGCTGGGCGATGGCCGACATGAAGTACGGGATGGCCACGGTCACCACGGTCAGGTCCACCAGGTAGGTGAAGACGGTGAGTCCCGAGGTGGTGGTGTAGCGCCACAGCATGAGTAGCGACGGCAGTGCCGTCCCGACCAGGATGCCGAACCAGGCGGTGCCCTTCCTGTCCTTCCAGGCGAAGGGCCGGGGGAACATGTCGTCCTGGGCCATGGCCCGGGAGGTCTCGGTGACGATCAGCGTCCAACCGTTGAGGGCACCGATGCCCGAGATCACGGCGATGGCGGCGATGAACTTCCCGGCCCAGGCCTCGTGGGGGAAGATCGACTGGAAGGCGTTCACGAACGGTGAGCCGGTGTTGACCAGGGTGTGGTGGGCGACCAGACCCATCACCACCGCGGTGACCAGCACGTAGAGGATGGCGCTGAGGGCGGTGCCGAGCAGCGAGGCCCGGCTGACGTTGATCCGGGGGTTCTTCACCCGCTTGGCCGTCATGGCCGCCGCCTCCACGCCGATGAAGGAGAAGAGGGCCACCCCGGCGGCGATGCCGATGGCGCTGTAGAGGCTGCCGCCGGACGAGTTGAACGCCCCGAAGTGCCCGCTCTGGACGAAGAACCAGCCGATGACGCCGACGAAGAGCAGGGGCACGAACTTGAGCACCACGGTGATGTTCTGGAACCACGCCATCTGGCGGATCCCCACCAGGTTGATGACGGCCGGCACCCACAGGCCGACCATGGCGATGCCCCAGTTCTCCATCCCGCTGATGTGCGCCCAGCCGAAGAGGGCATCCACATAGAACACCCACGACGAGACGATGGCGGCATTGCCGGCCCAGGCCTGGATCCAGTAGCACCAGCCGACCAGATAGCCGGCGAAGTCACCGAACTCGTGTCGGGAGTAGGCGTAGAGGCCGCCGTCACTGTTGGGGACCCGCCTGGTGAGCTGGCCGAACAGTATGGCGAGCAGCATGGCGCCCACGGCGATGACCCCGAGCACGATGATGCCCATGGTGCCGGCGCCGGCCAGGACGGCAGGCATGGTGAACACCCCGGTACCGACGATGCTTCCGATGACCAGCCCGGTGGCCGAAGTCAATCCCAGGGCATGGGCCTTTTCCTGGTTGCGCCGGGACAACGCTGGCCGGGTGGCGCGGGCTGCACGCGGGCGTTGCCGGTCTGCTCCACCTGCGGTCGATCGCTGATGAGTGACATCGGGACTCCTTTCCGTGGGAGTCCGATCGACTCCGCGGTTACCGTCTACCTGCACGGTAAGGAAAGAGAAGAACCCGCAGTAGGGGAGAAAGTCCTATAACGGAATGTCAGAGGTGATCTGGCTGGCTCGATGCCTCGCAGCGGTGGACTCAGCCGGCGACTACTCGGCGAGAGGGAACCTGCCAGGTCAGTATGGTTCCACCGCTCCTCAGGGCTTTCGATGTCGAAGGTCCCGTGGAGTTTCTCGGCCCGCCGTCGGAGGTTGCCCAGTCCGAGTCCGCCCGTTTCCGATTGCGGACCGGGCTATGCCGCAACCATCGTCGATGACCCGCAATTGGCACTGGCCGTGCTCACGCTGAGGTGACAGTGGCACGGGTGGCCTGGGCATGCCGTCCGACATTGGTGATCGCCTCTCGGATGGTGGCCAGGAGGTGCTCACAGACGGTGTCGGGAACGGCGGTATCAACCGGGCCCTCGAAAGAAGCAGAGACCCCGAACCCGACGACCGGCCTCAGCTCCTCTAAAAGGCTGAGGACGTTCTCTCGAACTCCCCGGTTCGAGTCCGTCCGATCCGAGTTCGAAGATGCTGGTCCGGACCTGGCGGATGGTTTCATCGACGTCGGAGATCGTCCTTTTCAGACCGATCCGAGATGCCCGAAGCCGAGGGATTGCCGGCCAAGCTCTGGAGGGACAGGCCGATGGCGAAGAGCCTCTGGATGACCGTGTCGTGCAGATCTCTGGCCAGGCGATCCCGCTCCTCGTAGACCGCGGCCTACTTGGACCCGCGAGTGCAACCGAGCGTTCTCGATGGCGATACCGGCAGCGACGGCGAGAGCACCGATCAATGCCTCATCGTCGGAAGTGAACTCGGACCAGCCGATCTTGTCGGTGAGGTAGAGATTCCCGTAGACCTCGTCCCGCACCTTGATCGGCACCCCGAGGAACGAGGTCATCGGGGGGTGATTGGGCGGAAAGCCGAAGCTCGCGGGGTCGGAGCTCAGCAGAGCCAGTCGCTTTGGCTTGGGATCGGAAATCAGGAGTCCCAGTACGCCCTCGACCGGTGGGACGGGCGCCGATCCGCTCTCTCCTCGTCTGGATCGAGTCCGACGGTGATGAACTCGGAGAGGGCGGTCCCTTCCTCGTTGAGCACGCCGAGGGCACCGTAGCGGGCATTGGTCATCGAACAGGCCTCGTCGACGATATGACGAAGCAAGGTTGGCAGGTCGAGGTCGGCCTCAAGCAGCAGGGTGGCCTCGAGCACCCGGCGAAGCTTGACTGGATCGTCTATCGAGTGGTACGGCATGAGGCCTCCGATGACCTCGACCAGGTACCTGTCTGCTACGGTGGTGACTTAGCCTACGACGCTATCGGCCAGCTAGTTCGAGACCGTTGGCCAGGGCCGCGTCGAGGAGTGGAATTGAGCATCAGAGTCTTTCTTCTCGATGATCATGAGATCGTTCGCACTGGGCTGCGTTCGCTGTTCGAAGCCGCCGATGACTTTGTGGTAGTCGGCGAGGCAGGGACTGCGGCTGAGGCACTCGATCGGATCCCACCCACCCGCCCTCGACGTGGCCCTACTTGATGTGCGACTGCCCGACGGCAGCGGGATCGAGGTCTGCCGTGAGATTCGTTCGAAGTCGCCGGAGATCGCTTGCCTGATGCTCACGTCCTACGCCGACGATGAGGCATTCTGGCTGCCACCTTGGCCGGTGCCTCCGGTTACGTGCTCAAACAGGTAGGTGCATCGAGCCTGGTGGACGACGTTCGGCGGGTAGCCGATGGCCAGTCTCTGCTCGACCCGAAACTCAGCGACCGAGCAATCGAGCGACTTCGTGAGGGTTCCGAGGAAGACGTGCTCCTGACCAAGCTCACTCCCCAAGAGCGGAGGATTCTTGACCTTGTCGCCGAGGGACAGACCAATCGGCAGATCGCTGGCTCACTATTCTTGGCGGAGAAGACAGTTAAGAACTATGTGTCGAACCTTTTGGCCAAGTTGGGCATGGAGCGTCGTACTCAAGCTGCCAGCTACGCCACACGGATCAACGAACGGGCTGCCCAGGTGCGTCGAACGGACGCCACAGGAACCTGACGATCCGAATCCTCGGTCCTTCGGAGCATTGACCGCCTGACCCCGGCCCAGATCGGATTCCGCTAGCCGCGCCGTCTCTTGTTTTGAGTGGCGGACCCTCGGAACGTCTCCGATAGAGGCTCCCCGAACTCGAGCACAGCCCTATCCATGGGACCTAGCCCTGCTCCTGAGCTGGCATTTGGCCGCCCAGACCCTGAATGGGCTCGGCCAAATATCAAAGGGGGGACCTTCGGCCCTACACCTCCGGCGTGAAACCGGGTCCAATGGTTGTAGCGGCACCGACGTCGCCCGGCAAAGGGAGGAAGCCATGACGAGTTCGAACAACCATCACCGACAGAGCTCGGCGGCCCGACGCTCAAGCACCCTTGCACTACATCCCTTCTTCCTTGAGGACACAGCGGTCACCGCCTACGAACTGGACCTGGTGCGTAGTCACCAGATCGTATTCGTCGAGCCTCGCTAGTCCCGAATCCACCGAGAGGGAGAGCCATGCCAAGCGATGACGACCGGGTCCAGAACGAGAGCGACATGGGCGAGGTCGTGGTGGGCATCGACGGATCCGAGCACTCCCGTTTTGCGTTGAAATGGGCTTCGGATGAGGCGAAGCACCGAAATGTGACTCTGAGAATCCTGTTCGCCCAAATCAGCGATCCGGAGCATGTTCCAGAGTGGTACGAGTCCGGCTCGGGAGATCTCTCACCAGGGCAGGCCATCGTGGACGACGCGGTTGGGCTGATAGCGACCCGGCATCCTGGTCTGCTGGTTCACAGCGAGATTGCCGAGTGGCCGCCGTCAATGACGCTCACCGTCGCCAGTAGGTCCGCTGATCTCCTGGTCGTCGGTGCCCGCGGCAAAGGTGGATTCAAAGAGCTGGTCTTGGGGTCGGTCAGTGATCAATGCATCCAATATGCGCATTGCCCGGTGGCTGTCGTACATGGCGACCCGGACATGCTGCCGCTACGTGCGGTGGAGTCGCGGATCGTCGTCGGCATCGACGGCTCACTCGGCTCCACGCGAGCTCTGCGGTGGGCGCTTCAGGAGGCAGAGATCCGGGACGCCTCAGTCGAGGCCGTCTACGCATGGCAGTACCCGCCTATTGGTACGTTCATCCCGGGCCCTCGGGACGGGTTTCAGATATTCGCCGAAGAAATTGCCGATGCCGCCACCGAGTGCGCAAAAAGGTGGTCCCCCGAGGTTCCCTTCCAGGTGATCGGGCGGTTTGAGGCGACTGTCCCTGCCCTCCTCGATGCATCGGAACATGCCGATGTCCTCGTAGTCGGATTCCGGGGCCATGCTCGCTTCAGCGACGCGTTGGTTGGATCAGTCGCCCATCAGTGTGCACGCCATGCCAAGTGCGTGGTGATCATTGCCCGCCCACCGGTCGCCGACGAGCAGGGAAATACGTTCAATGAAGCGGCACCCGTGGAGCAGAGCGTGCGGTAACCGTGGTCATGGTTTGCCCTGTGCTTTCGACCGCGTACCGGTCCGACAGGACTCACGGTCTGATCGCAGGCAGGATCGAAAGGAATGGAAGATGAGTGCAGGTGGTGATCTCGGACGACGGGTCGCAGAGCGTCGCCGCCAACTCGGCTTGACCGTTGAGGAGGTGGCCACTCGGGCCGGAATGAGCGCGACCTACGTCCGCGTTGTCGAGTCGAGCCCATCGTCGCAGCCATCTCCCGGGGCAACGTGGAGGTTGGCTGCCGCGCTCGAGATGCCAGTGGATGCCATCACCGGCGGCGGAATGGAATCCCCGCCGGGCCGGGCCGAACCGTCCGACCGTCCGGTAATCCAGGTTCTGAGCGTTGACGACTGTGAGGCGCTGATTGCCGCAGGGGGGATAGGTCGATTGGTCTTTTCGGGCCGGCGCGGGCCGACAGCACTTCCCGTGAATTTTCCGCGTCCTTGAGGGTGATGTCGTCTTTCGTACGGAGCCTGCGGCCACGTTTTTGGAAAGCATCGCCACGGGAGAGGTCTCGTTTGAAGTCGACCATCTCGACGATGCACTTACGGAGGGTTGGAGCGTCTTGCTCATGGGCAAGAGCCATGTGATCGAAGAGCCGGGTGAGCTGGAGAGTGCCCACTCGCTTTCCATCACCCCTTGGGCGGGGGGAGAGCGGGAGACCTACGTTCGGATAGTCCCCCGGAAGATCACCGGGCGCCGAATCAGAAAGCAATTCGGGGATGCCTGACAAAGGGGATCCCGGGGAAGCTGAAGGGATCAGCGGCTATCCATCTGAACTGGTGGATGACGTTGAGACAACAACCGGGGTCACCGTCCGCCTGCGTCCCATTCGCCCCGACGACGATTCCCCCTTGAGCGAATTCCACGAGCATTTGTCGCCCCAATCGGTGTACCGGCGGTTTTTCTTCGCCCATCCGAAGTTGTCACCTGCTGAGACGGATAAGTTCACGCATGTCGACTATGTGGACCGCTTGGCCCTGGTGGCCGAGCACGGTGACCGACTGGTCGCCGTCGGCCGCTACGAGAGAATCCCCGGGACAGGCGATGCCGAGGTGGCGTTTATCGTTGCTGACGACTTCCAACATCAGGGGATCGGGACAATTCTGCTCGAACGATTGGCTGGCGCGGCTTGGAAGAGGGGAATCACGGCCTTCGTCGCTGAGACCCTGTCGGAGAACCGTGAGATGCTCGAGGTATTCATGAGGTCCGGATTTCATGTGACTTCATCAACCAGCTACGGAACGGTGAGCGTGCGTTTTCCCATCCAACCCGACGACGCTTTTCGGTTAGCGTATGCCGGTCGCCATATGGGTCGCGGCGGCGCTCGAAAGGGCCACACTGATTCACCGTGATCGCGGCTACCCGCTCTGAACGCACTGGAGCGACGCGGACTGGTGTACGAGTTACTCCGGTCCGCCCCACCTCCACTGGGCGATCTCCGGTGGGTCTTCACCGTGTTCGCGGCCGTATCGTCGAGCGTCCAGGCCGGCGTCGACCATCTCCTGGCGCAGGGTTGCGGTTCGTGGCCCGAGGTCTGGAACACGGTCGAGCACGTCAATGACCAGACGAAAGCGGTCAAGTCCATTCAACATCACCATGTCGAATGGTGTGGTGGTGGTGCCCTCCTCCCGGTATCCATGGACGTGGAAGTTGCTATGGTTGGTTCGCTTGTACGTCAGCCTGTGAATGAGCGTCGGGTAGCCGTGATAGGCGAAGATCACTGGGCGGTCGGGGGTAAACAGTGAGTCGAACTCACGGTCGGGCAGGCCATGAGGGTGCTGTGTGTCCGGTTCCAGACGCATCAGGTCGACGACATTGACCACACGAATGACCAACTCGGGTAGACGTCGCCGCAGCAATTGAACTGCGGCCAACGTCTCAAGAGTCGGGATGTCGCCACAACAGGCCATGACCACGTCAGGCATCGAGTCACCGTCGTTGGACGCGAACGACCAGATCCCCAATCCACGGGTGCAGTGATCAAGCGCTTCGTCCATGGTGAGCCAGTCGTGCTGGGGCTGTTTGCCGGCGACGATGACGTTGATGTAGTTCCGGCTTCGCAGGCAGTGGTCGGCCACAGACAGTAGGCAGTTCGTGTCTGGAGGAAAGTAGACCCGGACGACTTCTGCCTTCTTGTTGACCACGTGGTCGATGAAGCCGGGGTCCTGATGCGAGAAGCCGTTGTTGTCCTGTCTCCAGACGTGGCTGGAAAGGAGGTAGTTCAGGGATGCCACCGGTCGGCGCCAAGGGACCTCGCGGCTGACTTTCAGCCACTTCGCATGCTGGTTGAACATCGAGTCGATGATGTGGATGAATGCTTCGTAACAGTTGAACAGGCCATGACGACCGGTGAGGAGATACCCCTCTAACCAGCCTTCGCACTGGTGCTCGGACAAGGTCTCCATCACGCGGCCATCCGGGGAAAGGTGGTCGTCACCAGGTTGCAGCTCTGCCTCCCAAGTCCGGTCGGTGACCTCGAACACGTCCTGAAGTCGATTGGAGGAGGTTTCGTCAGGCCCGAATAGCCGAAAGTTCGAAGGGTTGGCACGGATCGTGTCCCGGAGGAAGTCTCCGAGTACACGTGTGGCCTCGCGGATGACAGCCCCTGGGCTCGCTACGTCGACTCCGTAGTCGCAGAAATCGGGCAACTCCAGGTCCGACAGGAGCAGCCCCCCATTGGCATGCGGATTGGCGCTCATTCGTAGCTCACCTGAAGGCGCCAGGTCGCCAATGGTTTCGACGGGCCGGCCGTCCGCATCGAAGAGCTCCTCGGGCCGGTAGCTGCGCAGCCATGTCTCCAGCTGGGCCAGATGCTCGGGATTGGTCCGTACCGCGGCCAAGGGGAGCTGGTGGGACCGAAACGTCCCCTCCACCGGCAGTCCGTCAACGACTTTCGGACCGGTCCAGCCCTTTGGCGTCTTCAAGATCAGCATGGGCCACACCGGCCGGGACCGCACGCCATGGGAGCGGGCTGACTCCTGGATCTCACGAATGTCCTCAAACGCTCCATCGAGGGCTGAGGCCATACGCCGGTGTACATCCAAGGGTGGTTCCCCATCGAAACCTCCCTCGATGAGCACCGGACGATATCCGTGACCGGTGAAGAGAGAGAGGAGTTCGGATGTGGGTATTCGGGCCAGTACCGTCGGCGCAGCAATTTTGTATCCATTGAGATGGAGAACTGGCAGTACCGCTCCATCGCGCCGGGGGTCGAGGAACTTGTTCGAGTGCCATCCCGTAGCCGCGGGCCCCGTCTCCGCCTCCCCGTCGCCCACGACACAGGCCACCACCAGGTCGGGGTTGTCGAATGCGGCTCCAAAGGCATGGCTCAGTGCGTACCCCAGCTCGCCACCCTCGTGGATGGATCCTGGAGTATCCGGACTGCAGTGGCTGGGTATCCCACCGGGGAATGAAAACTGGCGGAAAAGCCTGGCCATACCCTCACCGTTGCGCGCGACGTGAGGGAAGCGCTCGCTGTAGGTCCCCTCCAGCCAGGTGTTGGCCACGACCGCCGGTCCACCGTGACCGGGTCCGCAGACGAAGATGGCATTGAGGTCCCGCGCTTTGATGCACCGACTCAGGTGGGCGTAGAGGAAGTTGAGACCAGGACTCGTTCCCCAGTGACCGAGCAGTCGAGGCTTGATGTCCTCAGGAACGAGGGGTCTGCGTAAGAGCGCATTGTCCATCAGATAGATCTGGCCGGCGGTGAGATAGTTGGCCGCGCGAAAATAGGTGTCGAGCTTGAGCAGCTCGTCCTGACCCAAGGGTCCGGTAGATCGCATGGTGCCGGTCATCGGCCTCTCCTTCGATAGATCGAAAGTTCTGTCCCCATCTGCCAGTCCTCAACACGACGCCGCCTGGGCGCTCCATCTGGCAAGGTGGGTAGGTGCACGTCCTTGTCGTCAACGCCGGATCCAGCAGCTTGAAGTTGAGTCTGTTGGACGACAGAGATCAGCTCGTCGCCTCGAGTGTTCTCTCGCGCCCGCAACCTTCGGAACTGGAACGAGTGCTGAGCGGATTCCTCGAAGGCAATCCCGAGGTCGGCGCGGCGGGCCATCGTGTGGTCCATGGCGGCTCCTCGTTCATCGATCCCGTTCTGCTTGATGACCGAACTGACGCGATACTCGAGACGCTTGCCGATTTGGCTCCCCTGCACAATCCGCAGAGCCTCGCCGGTATCAGCGCCTTGCGATCGTTGAGGCCAGCCTTGCCCCAGATTGCCTGCTTCGACACAGCCTTCCACGCCACCATGCCGGCAAAAGCATCGACGTATGCAATACCGCGGTCGTGGCGTGATCGGTGGGGTATCCGGCGCTATGGCTTTCACGGCCTCAGCCACGCCAGGGCCAGTCGGAGGGCAGGGGAACTCCTGGGCCGGCCGGCCGAGCAATTGCGCCTGGTTACGGCCCATCTCGGTGCCGGCGGGTCGTTGGCCGCAGTGGCCTTCGGACGGTCGGTCGACACCACGATGGGGTTCACCCCTCTGGAGGGTCTGGTGATGGCAACCCGCTCGGGCAGCGTCGACCCTGGCATCATTCTGTGGGTCCAGCAACACGGAGGCCTGTCGGTAGAAGATATTCAAGCGGCATTGGAGTACGAATCCGGCCTGCGAGGCCTTTCGGAAACTTCGGGTGATCTTCGGCAGGTATTGGCTGCCATGGGTGCCGGAGACCCTGCCGCCCGGCTGGCCTACGAGGTCTACGTGTACCGCATTCAGACCAGCGTGGCCGCCATGAGCGCGGCCATGGGCGGGATCGACGGACTGGTGTTCACGGGCGGAGCGGGTGAAGCGACCCCTCTCCTTCGGGCTGATGTCTGTGCCGGGCTCGGATTTCTTCAGATCGGACTGGACGATGCGGGCAACTATTCGGGGACCGGCGATCGCCGGATATCTGTGGAGGGAGTCACGCCGGCCGTCCTGTTGGTCCATGCCCGAGAGGATCTTGAGATCGCCCGCCACATCCGGATGATGCTCGGATAGGGAAGTCTGACAGCCGAGGATCAAAGTATTGGGCGCGGCTCCGAGGGGTAGCCCAAAGATCGGCAGTGGACCCTCGGCCTCTTGTCCCATCACTGACGCAGCGCTAGCTTGCCGGTCGAACACCGAAGCGGCGGCCGGTAATTCTGTCCTGGCGAACGGTCAGCACCATGCCCCCCGGCTCCGGCACGAGCGGCTCGGCTGCCCAGCCGAGTTCGGTCTCGGTCGGGTTATCGACCAGGGTTGCCATACCGCGGACGAGGACACTCCACGCCACTCCCGTTCCTTCGCTTACCTCGTCCACTTCGAACGCCACCAGCTGGCCGGCTGCCGCCTGCGAGAAGGAGCCGGCACCTACCCGAGCCAGGACGAGTCCTTCATGGAAGGTGAAGTTGACGGGGATGACCATCGGGGCCTGTTCAGTTGCTATCCCGAGGCGGCCGATCCTCCCCTCCTTCGCAGCAAGGGCCAGTAGTCGCCTGCACTCGGGGACGGGAAGCACCGTTGAACCCTTGGCATCTGTCCACATGGAGCCAAGCCTGACACCGATGCGGACCAGGAACTAGGGCCATTGGACCCACCTGTAGGCGGTGCGGGTCCCGACGTCGCTGGCGTGACTTTCAGACAGGTATCTCCGGCCGCCTTCCCCAGCCATGGACCTTTGGCCCTGCTAGCGGCTTCCCCCTTCCTTCACAATGACTGAAACGTGCGCCAGCCAGACCTAGCTGGAGAGAGGAAGCTATCGATGGGAGAGGTGGCCCTGGCACAGGCTGGTCGTGGTGCTGAGCTCGTAGTTCGTCGGGTCGAGCACGTCCGGCGGGTTGCCCCTCGTCCAGTGAGCCACCACGTCGCCATGGCTTGGTGCACCAGTGAATGGTCCGTTTTCCGAGCAACACACGAGTGAAGCGATACTCATGAGCCGATCCGAATTGAAGGGAGAACCCGATTTTGTGGCAGCTCATCAGCTCCAAGACGACATTCTGAGCGCGAGTGGCTCGACGCCGCCAAGTGCCGGGCCTGCCACCCGCCGGCCCAGAGCGCGGCACCGCTGGGCCACGCTCTCAGTGCTATGTGTCACGTTGCTGCTCATCAGCTTGGACACGACAGTCCTCAATGTCGCACTCCCTTCGATCGTGCGGAGCATCGGGGCCAGCTCCAGCCAGTTGCAGTGGATGGTCGACGCCTATGCCGTGGTCTTTGCCGGTCTCCTGCTCTCCTTCGGGGCCCTGGGGGATCGAGTCGGGCGGAAGTGGGTGTTCATGGCCGGGTTGGTCGTCTTCGGTTCCGGATCGGCCTTCGCCGCCTGGTCCGGAAGCCCGGATCGTCTGACGCTCGCCCGTGCGGTGATGGGAATGGGGGCTGCGGCCCTCATGCCATGCACGCTTTCGATTCTGACCAATGTCTTTACCGCGGAGCGGGACCGGGTTCGAGCCATCGGAATCTGGTCAGGTTCGACCGGCCTAGGAGTCGCTTTCGGCCCAATCTTGGGTGGATTCCTGTTGGCCCATTTCTGGTGGGGATCGGTCTTCTTGGTCAATGTCCCCATTGCCCTGATCGGACTGATGGCGGCGATCTGGTTGGTGCCCAACTCGAAGAACCCGTCCTCAACCCACCCCGATCCGCTCGGTGCCGGGCTGTCCATCCTGGGGCTCGGGTTGTTGCTTTGGGGAATCATCGAGGCCCCAGGCCGGGGCTGGTCATCCCCCCTGATCATTGGCGCTCTGACGGGAGCCTCGTTGACAATCGCTCTGTTCGTCATTTGGGAGCGGCGCGTCGACCATCCCATGTTGCCGATGCGGTTCTTCTCCAACCGTCGTTACAGCGCAGCCATCGCCGCTTTGGCCCTCGTACTATTTGCCCTTCTCGGGCTGTTCTTTCTCATGACCCAGTACCTGCAATTCGTCCTCGGATTCAGCCCTCTCGAAGCCGGCTTGCGGATTGCCCCAGTTGCCCTCGCTCTGCTGGTCATCGCGCCAGTGTCGGTCATCGTGGCCCGTCGCCTCGGCTCCAAGCTCGTGGTGGGTTCCGGCTTGGCTCTGATCGCCACAGGGCTTGGCGTATTGTCCAGAACCTCATTGACCGGAACCTATAGCGATTGCATCGGCCCATTTGTAGTGCTCGGGGTCGGAGTCGCACTGGCTCTTGCCCCTTGCACCGAGTCGGTGATGGGGTCACTTCCCATCGAGGAGGCCGGAGTTGGCTCTGCCACCAACGACACTGCCATGCAGATAGGTGGAGCGCTGGGGGTCGGTGTCCTCGGCACGGCACTGACCCTGCGCTACCAACACCTTGTGGCCCCGATCATCTCCCATGCCGGCCTCCCGGTCTCCATCCAACGACTCGTCGAGGGTTCCGTGGGGGCAGCCTTAGCCGTGGCTCAGCGGGCTCCGGGGAGGCAGGGCGCGGAACTCGCATTGCTCGCTCGGCGGGCTTTCGTGTCCGGCATGGATCTGGCTCTGGTGATCGCCACTGTGGTGGTGGCATTGGCCGCCCTAGTGGTTGTGCTCCTCCTTCCCAACCAAGGTCGTCGTGTCCAATGACGAGTGGAGTGAACGGTTGTCCTATCCTGGCTACCCCGAAGGGGTGTGGCGATGTCGAGAGTATTGTCGGCCTTGACAACCAAGAGCGGGAGAAGTGGACCCCATGAGCGGGATAGGAGCATCTCACGGCGACGGTCAAGGTTCCGATGCCACGGATGGCCCCGTGGCCCCGTCAACCGAGGGCCAGATAGGGGCCTCGGGCCAGAATTCGCACTCCACGGTGGATGACGATTCGCTTCGGCAGATCGACCAGATCGTTGGCAACTGGTCCCACCTGGTTCAAGAGTCCGCTGAGGAGCGGGCGCACGTCGAGGTCGAACGAGTTCAATTCTTGAAGGAGTTTCAAGATCTAACGGACTCGGTCATACGTCCGACAATGGAGATGGCCATTGAACGGCTCCGCACCGATGGCGGCGATGGTCTCATCGAAGAACACCACTTGGATGCATTGCACAAGCCTCGGGTGACACTCTGGATGTCGATGCAGGGTGAGGTGGCAAGCCCTCGCCAGGATCTGAATCCCTTTCTCCAACTCGATGCTGATGTGGCGAACAAGCGGATTACTGTCTGGGAGGGCGACATGGTCAAAAATCAGGGGACCAGCCGCGCCACATCCCCTTGGACTCCGTCCGAGGTCACGCCGGAATCCATCATGAACAGAATCGTCGGCGTTCTCCGACGAGCGGGCACGCACGGCGTGGCCTGACGGGAGGACCTGGTTTAGCACCCTTAAAAGAGTCGATCGGGCGATGGTTGCCCCCGCACCTACTCGAAGGGGCATCGCCTGCGCACCTCGATGGGTGGGATGGACTTTTGGCCCTGTTGTGCCTGCCGGAGATGCGAGACGATAGCGATGCACCATTCGGACGCAGATGGAGGTTGAGTGATGAACTTGGAGCTGTCGGAGCCGCTTGCCGTGGAACTCCGCGACACCCTCCGGGAGGTTCTCGGCGACATGAGCAGCGAAATCGCCGACACCGACAATCCGGCCTACCGCAGAGTTCTGGAGAGCCGTCGAGAGCGCCTGAGTGCGATCCACTCTCTGCTCGATAATTCGAAAGCGGGCTAGCGCCCGGCACTTGGATTGGTGACCCGTAGACTCAACCCCCTCGAGCTGAACTCGAAGGAGGGGACCAATCGGCGCGACCTATTCAAAAACGACCGGAAACAGAGTTGAGTCCACCTCGGAAGTCGAGCAGGTGGGTCCGGTCCTTGACCGTGGCAGACACCGTCAAGGACTCCGAGAGTCAGACGGATCGTTGTGTTGCCGGGTCCGGCCGGTCCGGAGGCTTGCTATTGAGGTCGAGGAGGTGGCGAGCCTTGTGTCCTCACTGACTGTGACCCGCCTATGAGCCAGGACGGAAGCACTCTCAAGTCTGGTCAGCTCGGCACGGTGGACGTGACGGCCTCAACGATTGCCAATATCGGGCCGGGGATCGACTTCTATTTCGCCTTCGGAGTAATTGCCGTGACCGCCGGTATCGCCGCCCCATTGACGATCCTGGCCGCAGGCGTGGCTGTTTCTCTCCTCGCATTCACCGTGGCCGAGTTCACCAAGGTTGAGCCGTCCGCTGGGAGTTTCATCACATATGTCGAGACTGGTCTCGGACCGAGGGCCGGTGTCGTCACAGCGCTCTTGGTAACGGTCGGCTACACCGTTGCCATGGCCGCGGTGTTCACTATGTCAGGTGGGATGGTGGCTCTCACCATCGCTCACTACACGTCGTGGAATGTGGCCTGGGGGCCACTAACTCTCGTACTCACGGTCGGTGCCATCTGGCTGACCATGCGTGGTGTCAAGCTGTCGACGACCGCGGTCGGCGTTGCCGTGCTCATACAGGTGACCGTAATGCTCGTTGTCTGCCTCATCGTCCTGATTGACCAACGGGCCCATCTCTCGGCCACGCCGTTCTCTTGGGCCCACCTCACTGGTGGGCTAGCCGGCTTGTCTGCGGGCTTCCCATTGGCTCTCTACATGTTCATCGGATGGGAGAATGGTCCTGCGCTAGCGGAGGAGTGCCGGGATCCGAGGCGCACCGTTCCAAGAGCTCTGTACATCTCGGTGGCGATCGGTGGAGCCCTGTTCGTATTCTTTGCCTATTCGACAGTTACCGGATTCAACTACGACGTATCCTCCATAGGGCGCTCGTCCGTGCCCTTCCTCAGTGTCGCCGACCACTACCTAGGCGCAGCCGCTATTCTCGCCTGGCTCGCCGGCATTGCCTCAGTCCTTGCCACCCTGGTGGCCGGTACCAACTCGCAGGCGCGAATGCTGTTTGACGGCGGTCGTTCCGGTCTTCTCCCCGCATGGCTCGGCCGGCTACGACGACGAGTCGACACTCCGGTCAACGCTCTATTCGTCATGGCATCGGTCGGTCTTGGAATAATCGGCGTTTGGTGGATCTCACACCTGGTAACGGGCAATACGGGGTCGATGAACCCGGTAGGCCTCTACGCCGAGTGTTCGACGATGGGGACGATCGTGATCCTCTTCGTCTACTTCTTGACGACGCTTTCCCTGCCGTTTTTCATGTGGCACCGCCATCGGAACTCATTCTCGCTCGTCCGGCATGTGGCGATTCCGATCCTGGGGTCTCTGACACTCCTCGTTCCGTTCGTCGAGTTGTGTAAGCCCGGCCAGCCCGCCCCATATAGCGAGTTCCCGTTTATCGCACTCGGCATTCTCGCTGTGGCCGTGGTCATTGCCTGCGTCGTCGTGAGCCGTCACCCGCGGACCGGGACCGGAGAGGGGATGGAGTTATCCGATGCCTGAGCGCCAGTTTGTCCGGGAAGTTCCTGGGGACGCCACAGCACCCGCCACACTGACAGAGTGAGTCGGCCGCTCCGCTTGCCACGGGGGTATGACCTTCTAATGGATGAGGACCTTGAGCGTGCGGTGCTCGGCCGCATGACCGAATACGTCATAGGCTTCCAGCATCTGATCGAACGAGAATTCGTGCGTCACGAATTTCTCGACGGGAAGTTTGTGCTCGGCTACTAGTTTGAGCAGCATCCCGAGGGTGTTGGTGTTCACCAGGCCCATCGAGATGTCGATGTTCTTGATCCACAGTTCGTTGAGGGCGAGATCCACGGATTTGCCGTGAACGCCGATATTGGCAACGTTGCCTCCCGGGCGGACGAGGACTGTGGCCATGGTGAACGTCTCGGGAATGCCCACGGCTTCAATGGCGACATCGACGCCGAGGCCGTCCGTTAGTGCCAGGACCTGCTCCATCCAGTTGGGGTCCCCCGAGTTGACCGTATCGGTCGCGCCGAAGTCACTGGCCCGTTCCAGACGGGCGTCGTCCAGATCGATGGCGATGATCTTCGATGGGCCGTAGAGGCGTGCAGTCATGACGGCGGAGAGCCCAACCGGCCCGGACCCAATCACCGCAACGACATCGCCAGGACTCACGCTGCCCGTACTGCACACCAATCTCGAATCCGGTGGGGAGTATGTCGGAGAGGAGGATGCCCTCAGCATCGGTCATGCCTTCGGGGAGTTTGTACACCGAGTTCTCCGCGAAGGGAACTCGAACATACTCGGCTTGCGTCCCGTCGATCATGTAGCCGAAGATCCACCCGATCCCGGCTGTGCCTTCCGGATCAAGACAGTGGCCATAGATACCTTTGCGGCAATAGGAGCATCGTCCGCAGGAACTGACACAGGAAAGAATCACCTTGTCACCGACAGCCAACTGAGTGACCCCTTCCCCGAGCTCCGTGATCACGCCGATTCCCTCATGCCCCAGAATGCGGCCAACCTCGACCTCGGGGACGTCCCCTTTGAGAATATGGAGATCCGTGCCACAGATCGTCGTGGCAACCATCTTCACGATGACGTCCGTCGGCTGTTCGATCTTCGGATTGGGCACTTCATCCCAGGCCTTCTGTCCAGGACCCTTGTATACGAGAGCTTTCATGACGGACCTCCTACGGTGCGATTGGCGTGACCAGGAATCCACCGGACGGCGGACGGAGCTGGCTCTGGGTTTGAGACTATTGACCACACGGACGCCGGGGTAGGGCCGAATTGCCCATCTGTGCCCGGACGAGTCAGGGCCGGCCATTCCAAACCCTGTAGCGGTACCAACCCTCCTGCAGCATGCGCGCCTTGCCGGCGCCAGACAGCCATGGTCATCTGAAGCACCAGCCACCGGTCATCAGCAGTCCGAGAACGGAGGTGGAAGTGACATTCGGCCCTATGGGGCACCCGACTCGGAGGTCACCATGGGGACAAGAGCTCCTCATCGGGAGGGTTCCATCTGAAAAGGGAGCAAGTCGATGCAACGTAAGGTATTTGATCTTCTGGCCAGTGTCGGCGGTCTGCTGATGGTGGTGGTCTTGGTGGTAGCCGGTGCCCTCCTCATGTGGGGCTACAGCTTCGCCAACTCCAACGTGCACAACCAGTTGGCCGAACAGCAGATTGTCTTCCCGGCCGCCGCCGCCTTCGCCCACCCGGTAGCGGGAACGGAGATTACGCCGTCGATGGTGGGTACCGTTTCCAAGTACGCCGGCCAGCCGCTGGTGACCGGTCAACAGGCCGAGGTCTACGCCAACGACTTCATCGCCGTACACCTCGCCGAGATCGGTGGCGGAAAGACCTATGCCCAGCTGAGTGCAGCCGCCATGGCACTGCCCAAGGGATCTGCGGCCTACACCGCGGCCGAGGCCAAGGTGCAGACGGTGTTTCAGGGCACCACGCTCCGAGGTCTGTTGCTTGAGGCCTACGCATTCGGGACGTTTGCCACCATCGCTTTGATCGCAGGGATTTCGGCATTCATCTTGGCCGGCCTGATGGCAATCCTCGTGGCATTCGGTTTCTGGCACGCACGTCGCACGGACGAAGCTGACGAGCTGGTCACCCACACGGCTCATGTCCGTGGGGGATCTGTCGCCACCGCCTGAGCCTCTGTTGCGCTCGATCCGAGCACTTCGTCGCTAACGACCGTCCGGCCCGCCATCGTGCGGGCCGGGCGGCTTCGGTTCCGGCGTTCGTTGCAGTGTCACCCTAAGGAGCAGGATGAGATGACCCAGTTAGCGATCAGCACCCGAGGGACGGTCGACCTCAGAGTGGACGCCGCCATAGAGGTCGATCACGTGAGCAAGCGGTTTGGCACCACGCTGGCGCTCGACGACGTGTCGCTCGAAATCGGGGCCGGGGCCGTTCTGGCCCTCCTCGGCCCCAACGGTGCTGGCAAGACGACCCTGGTTCGAGTGCTCACCACGTTGCTGCAGCCCGACAGCGGGCGAGCCAGTGTTGCGGGGTTTGACGTGAGTAAAGAGGCCAAGGCGATCCGGACGATGATCGGGCTCGCCGGCCAGTACGCCACAGTCGATGAACTGTTGACCGGGAGGGAGAACCTCGAATTGGTCGGGTTGCTCTATCACCTGGAGAAGGTCGAGTACCAACGGCGGGCCACCGAGGCTCTCGAACGCATGACGCTCGTCGAGGCCGGTGACAAGCCGGTCAAGACCTACTCCGGTGGAATGAGGCGACGCCTCGACCTGGCCGCCAGTCTCATTGGTCGGCCTCCAATCCTCTTTCTCGACGAGCCGACTACTGGACTTGACCCGCGCACCAGAAACGACCTTTGGGTGCTCATCGAAGAACTCGTGGCGGAAGGAACGACCGTGCTGCTGACTACCCAGTACATGGAGGAGGCGGAGCACCTGGCCAACCGAATTGTTGTGATGGACGGTGGACGGGTCGTGGCCGATGGTACCGCCGACCAACTGAAGAATCATCTGGGCGGCAACGTCTTGGAGGTGCGCGTGGCCCATCGGAGCGATCTCCAAAGAGCGGCCGCCCTTCTTGCCGGCCTTGTCGGCGGAGATCCCCGACTCGACTCCGACCTGAGGCAGCTCAGTAGCCCTATCAAGGGTGGTGCCAACGTGCTGATTGCTGCGGGAAGAGCCCTCGAAGACAATGGCATCGACGTGGAGGACCTGGGTATCCGGCGCCCATCGCTCGACGACGTCTTTCTCTCGCTAACTGGTCACACAACGGCGCCCCCGGACGACACCTCTTCTTCATCGTCAGGAGCGACAGATGACTGACCTGGCCACCCAACGCCTTCAAGGCAGTGCACCGTCTCTAACGCTTGGGCTAGCGGCGCGCGATATGAAAGGGATAACGAAGCGGAATCTCCTCCGGATCGTCCGAACGCCCCAGCTGCTCTTCATGACCCTGGTTCAGCCGACGATCATCCTGCTGTTGTTTCGGTATGTGCTTGGTGGAGCTATCCATGTTCCCGGGGTCGACTACGTGAACTACGTCGTACCGGGGATCTTCCTCGAAGCTGTGCTCATCGGGGGCATGACCACGGCCCTGGCCTTGGCCACAGATCTTCAAGCGGGGATGATCGACCGCTTCCGCAGCCTGCCCATGGCCCGTTCTGCCTTTCTGGCCGCTCGCACGATCGCAGACCTGTGTCGGGCGGTACTGGCTCTGGCCTTCATCATCTGCCTGGGCCTTTTGGTGGGATTCCGCTTTCATAACAGCGTTGGGGCCTGTCTGGCCGGCATCGGGCTCATCATTGCGTTCGGCTACGCCTTCACCTGGGTCTACGCCGCAATCGGTCTGGCCGTGAAGGATCCACAAACGGCCCAGATGACATCAATCCTGCCGATGTTCATCCTCTTCTTTGCCAGCTCAGCCCTGGTCCCCGTGGCGACGATGCCAGGCTGGCTGCAGCCCTTCGCCGAGAACCAGCCGGCCTCGGTCACCATCAACTCAGTTCGGGCCTTGTTCGAGGGTGGTCCGGTCTACCACGAGCTCTGGCAGGCGATCCTTTGGTGCATCGGGATCTTCGTAGTCTTCCTGGTGATCTCGTTGAATCTCTACCGGAAGGCGACAGCGTGAGCCACTCCCATCGTGGTGAGGGCGCTATGTGACCAGTTGAGCGCAAGGCGCCGAATCATGTGGCTGTCTCCGGCCTGCTGGTGGTGCCGATCGGTGCAGCTTCGGGACCGAAGATATCGTTCCCGTGCCCGGTGAGAGGGATCACGTCCCCGTGCTCCGTCAATGGTGGAGCCATGCTATGACAGGCCCGGCCATCGCCGCGGCGAATCGGAAGGCACCTGAGCTGTACGTTCGACATCCGTCGACCTGGCCCACGGCGTTCCCACTCTGGCCGATACAGAAGTGTGTTCCGTCGGGGGACCGGATCACATTTTGCCTAACGCCATTGATCACTGGCCCCGTGCATGGTTCAAAGTACAGGCACGGCAGGGTCCATACGAACGACTGGCCGGGACCTTCTACGGATTTGCCCGCATCCACATAGGTCACCTGTCCGGGGTGCTCATCCGCTAGGGCGGCGATAGCGTCATCGAGACTGTTCCAGTGCGTATCGTGACCAACCCATTCCTGATAGTCGATTGGTGTCCCCTCGAGAAAGACGTGTGTCCCAACACCAACAAACATCTGAATGGCGGCCGACAGATTGGAGCAGTACCGGCTCACCGCGGCCTGGGAACCTTCCGCGCAGCCGTCCATGCAAGAGGTGAACGTGTTGCCCGCGAACTCGAGGACGGCTACATCGGGACGCTCCGAATTCGCCACCGAACGCATCTTGGGCAACCAGTCGCACACCGCAGTCCCACCGAATGCATAATCGCTCACGGCAATGTTCCCGTTTGCATTCATCAAAAAATTGAAATAGGGCTCTGCTTGGTAGGTCAGGGAGTCACCGAAGATCACCACTCGGTCCGGTCTGTGATTGGCATGGTCCGTTGGCCTCTGGAAGAACGCCAGTGTGGTGACAGCGCCCAATAAGAGGGTCGTACCCACCGCTACCGCTTTCCAGTGCCTGGTCATGGGCCGGTTGGCTCGTCGGTCTGATCTGGCGAACGATCCGCGCGCCGTAACAGTGGAAGCATTTCAGTGCTTCGGGACCATCACTGCCGTAAACGGGTGATTCAAGGTGATCCTGTCCCAAACAAGGTTGCTCCCCGCCTTTCGCACCTGGTACTGGAGGTCAATCAGCGCACGCATCCCCTTTTTGTCTGGCACGCAGAGCGAGGACGTCTGCAACTCGAAGTCGGCAAAGCCTTCGCCTATCAGCTCCTCGAACAGCGCAGTTAGGTTGATTCGTGTCTCTTCGTCGAGCGTCCCCGCAAATCGGACTATGACTGGGGCCTGTCCGACGTCCACCGAGATCTGGAGTGCAACATCCCGCTTCCAGGCCAAGCGCTCCTCGCATGGTCGGCCACAATCGGGTGGATCACCGAGCCCAACAGCTTCACATCCGGACGACGCCCAGCACTCTGCCTTCCGGGCCGGGCTGGCGACGTCAGATGTCATTTCCGCCCCGGTATGCCTCAACCCACTGGGATGGAACGGTGTCAAGAACCTGTATACGAGGTCGGCGTCGGCCACCCTTGATGCCGGCACCGGGCCGCCGGAGGCATCTTCGGTCGATCCAGAAGTAGAACGTCCACACTCCCGGTAGCGCCAGTATCGCCATAACACTCGTTCCTTAACTCGGCCTGAATCAAACCTGGGCAGGCGTGGGACCTCGAGCGGCCCGCAGACATCGTGCACCACCACAGACTCGAGTCCCAGGGTCCTTGGTCACATCGTGGGCCCCCTCGCCGGCAAACTGGAGTCGTTGAGTTCGGCGGAAGTCGAAGACGAGAGGGCATCGGGCCCACCGTTCTGGAGCGGTCCGATCTCCGCGTTCACCTCGTCGAGCTGCGAATGGGAACTCGGCCGCCAGCTCGTATGCACCGATTCCGTTCTCCCAGGTCTCGGCGGCCGCGAGCATGTCGAGATTTGGACTCGACGGCGTCGGCCACGGCGATGAGCACGACGTCTCGTTCGGTGAGGCGTGAACTGCTCACTCAGCCCTGTGTGACCTTCGGCCCTATTGGCGACCGACCTCCGCCGTCAAAATGGCGGGAGAGCTGTCAACGACGAGGAGAGTGAGATGGCGGCAGATCTGAGAGAGGAGGGCGGCGTTCACCTGGGTGGCACCGGCACGGTCTCATCTGCGGACACACAAGTCGACATGGCCGCTGAGTCGGAGACTCGGCCTCCAGCTACATTCGAGGGTGCCATCGATGCTCTTCGGAGTACAGGTGCCAGTGTCGGCATGAGGGAACTGGTTGAGCTGATCGTTCAGCACGGGACCGAGGAAGGCGAGCTGCTCGCCACCTACGAGTCACTCGCCGCCGATTCCCCCGATGCTGGTGTGCGCTATCTGGTTAACCTCATTTTGGAGGACGAACACCGCCACCATCGGCTGCTTGCCGAGCTCGGCTGCGCCTTGGCCTGGGGGATGAGGGAGCAGCCTCCGGTGGATGTCGTGCCCAGGCTTCCCGGTGCGGTTAGCGGATCGCTCCTCGAGCAGACCAAACGGCTGCGCAAGGCAGAGGAGGAGGACTTCCGGGCCCTCAACAGAATCAAGCGGCGCCTTCGTCCGTTCGCCGACACCACACTGTGGACCCTGGTGATCGACCTGATGCTCCTCGATACCAAAAAGCACGCCACCATCCTCCGGTTCCTCGAACGGTGCGGCAACGACCGTTGACGGCACCGACAACGTGTCCCCATGTCGCATCGACCGGCGTGCCTAAAGACGGTGGAGCGCAACCGCCACCGTCGCGTTCCGGCGGAGGCCCGCTGGACCCGAGGCTGCTCCGGTACACGCGAGCCACCCGCCGCTTCCTGGTGGCCTCGGTGGCGTTCGGAGCGGCCACCGCCGTGTTGCTGGTGGCCCAGGCCTGGCTGCTGGCGAACGTCATCTCCGACGCCTTCCTCCGGCACCACGGGCTGGGCGACCTACGCACCCCACTGGTCCTCCTGCTGGCGGTGATCGTCGGCCGGGCCGGTCTCAGTTGGCTGAGCGAGCGCACCGCCGCCCGGGCTTCGGCTGCGGCCAAGTCCGACCTGCGCACCGAGCTGGTGGAGCGGATCGCACTCCTCGGACCGGCCGGACTCGACCGGGAGGCACCGGGGAAGTTGGCTGTTCTGGCCACCAGCGGCGTGGACGCCCTCGACGACTACTTCGCCCGATACCTTCCTCAGGTGTTTTTGGCCGTGATCGTGCCGCTCACCGTGCTTGCGGTAGTGGTCCGCATCGACTGGATCTCGGCTCTGATCATCGCCCTGACCGTGCCGCTCATCCCTCTGTTCATGGCCTTGGTCGGATCGGCGACCAAGGAGCGAATGGACCGGCAGGCCACCGTGCTGCACCGCCTGGCCGGCCACTTCCTAGACGTCGTTTCGGGTCTGCCGACGCTCAAGGTCTTTGGCCGGGCCAAGGCCCAGGCGGCAACCATCCGCGACATCACCAACCGCTATCGGCAGGCCACCATGGCCACCCTCCGCGTCGCCTTCCTCTCGGCCCTCATCTTGGAATTGTTGGCCACCATCTCGGTTGCACTGGTGGCAGTGGCCGTAGGGCTGAGGCTGCTCGGTGGTCACCTCTCGCTGAACACGGCGCTCTTCGTCCTCATCCTGGCTCCGGAGGCCTACCTCCCGTTGCGCCTCCTCGGGACCAGCTACCACGCCAGCGCCGAGGGCATGCAGGCCGCAACGGAGGTCTTCGAGGTGCTCGAGCGGCCACTTCCTGCACGTGGGACCCAGACCGTGGTGCCGGACCCCTCGACGGTGGGCATCTCGATGACCGACCTTGAGGTCAGCTATCCCAAGCGTCTGCTCCCGGCCCTGCACGGTCTGTCGGCCTCCATCGAGCCGGGCGAGGTGGTGGCTGTGGCCGGCCCCAGCGGTGCCGGCAAGTCCACTCTGCTCGGGGCATTCCTGGGCTTTGCTCCCATCAGCCGCGGCCAGATCAAAATCGGCGGAATCGATGTAGCGACGCTCGACCCCGATGCCTGGCGGCTGATGATCGCCTGGGTGCCCCAGCGCACCCACCTGTTCGCTCGCTCCATCGTCGACAACATCCGGTTGGGCCGGCCGGATGCCTCCGACGAACAAGTGGAGGCGGCGGTCGCCGCTGCCGGTCTGGCACCGGTGATCGCGGGACTGCCCTACGGCCTCGCCACCCGGCTGGGCGAAGGGGGGGCGGGCCTGTCGACCGGGGAGCGGCAGCGAGTAGCACTCGCCCGGGCCTTCGTCCGCGACGCGCCCCTGCTGCTGCTGGACGAGCCAACGGCCAACCTGGACGGCGAGACCGAAGAGGGCGTACTGGCCGCGGTCTCGAGGCTCATGGAAGGACGGACCGTGATCATGGCCGCCCACCGGCCCTCACTGCTTGCACTTGCCGACCGGGTCATCCACCTCGAGCCTGCACTGGCAGTGCACTCATGAGCCTGTATGCACCGGACATGCCGTCGGAGGGGGGGCGCTCAGCCTTGGCCCCGGTGGGCCGGACTATCGCCCTTACCCGTCCGGCGATCCGTGGGATCCTGCTGACCTCGCTGCTGGGTGCCGGCGCGGTTGCGGCGAGTATCGGCCTGATGGGCACCGCGGCGTGGTTGATCTCGCGTGCGGCACAGCATCCGAGCGAAGCGGCACTCGGAGTAGCCATCGTCGGGGTGCAGTTCTTCGGCATCTCCCGGGGCTTCTTCCGTTACGGCGAGCGCCTGACCGGCCATGACGCGGCCTTCCGCCTCATCGCCGACCTCCGTGTGAGCGCCTACGAGCACCTCGAGCAGTTGGCGCCGTCGGGGCTGGCCGAGTTCCGGAGTGGCGACCTGCTGGCCCGGGTGGTCCAGGACGTCGACTCCCTGCAGGACCTGATCATCCGGGTGATCCCCCCATTCGCCGCCGCCACGCTGGCCGGAACGGCCACCGTGGTCGTCATGTGGTGGCTGCTGCCCGCCGCCGGGATGATCTTGGCCGTGGCCCTCGTGCTGTCCGCCACTATGGTGCCCTGGCTGACCGGGGTGCTGACCCATCGGCGGGAGCGCCGGTTCGCCGAGCGTCGGGGCGATCTGGCCGTGTCGGTGGTGGACCTGATCGACGGGGCCGCCGAGCTGCTGGCATTTGGAGCGGCCGGGGCGCAGGTGGAGACCGTGCGATCTGACGATGCTGCGCTCACTGCCATCGCCGCCCGTTCGGCCGGCACCGCCGGGCTCGGACTGGCCCTCAACACCCTCCTGGCCGGCTTGGCCTGCTGGGGATGCCTCACCGTGGGTGTGGCCGCCGTCCATGCCGGACGCCTCGGCGGTGCCGACTTGGCGGTGATCACCCTGATTCCATTGGCGGCGTTCGAACTGGTGGTAGGTCTCCCGGTGGCCACCCAGGCCCTCGAGCGTGCCCGACAGGCCGCCGGTCGCGTGTTCGCCGTCCTCGACACCCGGCCTCCCGTCGCCGACCCCGAGCTCCCCGTCACCGTCCCCGAGCCGCCCCACCGCCTCGAGTGCCGATCGATCTGGGCCGGCTACCCGGACGGGGAGTCCTGTGTCCTCCGGGGGCTGGACCTGTCGTTGCCGCCCGGCCGGCGTGTGGCCGTGGTCGGTCCGAGTGGGGCAGGTAAGTCCACGCTGGCCGGAGTGCTCCTCCACTTCCTCCCCACCCGGGCCGGGTCCGTCCGGCTCGACGGACTGACCCTCGACGCCTATAGGGGAGACGAGGTCCGGACCATCGTCGGTCTGGTGGGCCAAGAGGCCTATCTCTTCGACACCACCGTCGCCGAGAACCTGCGGATCGGAGCGCGCCAGTCCACCGACGACGACCTGCGTGACGTGCTCGCACGGGTGGGCTTGTCGGGATGGCTCCGCGACCTCCCCGCCGGGCTGGACACCGAAGTCGGCCGACACGGGGCCCGGCTGTCTGGCGGCCAACGTCAGCGACTGGGCCTGGCCCGGGGCCTTCTGGCCGACTTCTCCATCCTCGTCCTGGATGAGCCCACCGAGCACCTTGATCAACTCGGCGCCGATGCCCTTACCTCTGAACTGTTGGAGGTCACCGACGGACGCTCCCTGGTCCTGATCACCCACCGCTTGACCGGCCTGGAGTCGGTCGATCAGATCCTGGTGATCGACGGCGGCAGGGTAATCGAGCAGGGGACCCACGACCAGCTGCTGGCCGCGGGGGCAAGGTACTCGGACCTCTGGTGGGAGGAGATGAGGACCGAGCGCTACGCGGACTCTGGTGATGTGGCACGCCACCTTCCGGCCCTGGAGCAGACACCATCCAACAGAGACCACGACTGGAGCACCACATCATGACCACCGATCTGGCCAGATGGCAGTTCGCCACCACCAGCATCTACCACTTCCTGTTCATCCCGGTAACCATCGGACTGGCCTTTTTGGTGGCTCTGTTGCAGACCACCTGGTATCGCAACGACAACCCGATGTACCGGAGGTTGACCAGGTTCTTCGGGACGCTTCTGTTGATCAACGTGGCGGTGGGTGTGGTGACCGGCATGGTCCAGGAGTTCCAGTTCGGGATGAACTGGTCGGTCTACTCGAGGGTGGTCGGCAATGTCTTCGGAGGGCCCTTGGCCATGGAAGGGCTGTTGGCCTTCTTCCTCGAGTCGACATTCCTAGGCCTGTGGATCTTCGGCTGGGACCGCCTGCCGAAGAAGGTCCACCTGGCGTGTATATGGCTGGTGGCCGGCGCCACCATGCTGTCGGCCGCGTTCATCATGGCCGCCAACTCCTGGATGCAGCACCCGGTCGGCTACGTGATGAACACCAAACACCAGCCGGTGCTCACCGACATCTGGGCCCTGTTCACCAACCCGGTCTTCCTGTGGGGATACGTGCACGTCCTGTTGGCCTCCCTGGTCACCGGGGCACTGGTCATGCTGGCTGTGTCGGCCTGGCAGATCCGGAAGGATCGGGAGGTGAAGGCGTTCCATCGGACCGCGGTGATCTCGATGATCGTCCTCCTGCCCACGGTGGTACTGACACTCTTCGTGGGTAGCGAGCTCGGGGTCATCGAGGGCACCTACCAGCCCATGAAGATCGCCGCCGCCGAAGCCCAGTGGAATACCTGCACATCTCATTGCTCGTTCTCCGTCTTCCAGATCGGCGGTGGTGAGAACGATCAGACACCCACGCAAATCTTCTCGATACCCGGCCTGCTGTCGGTGCTGGCCACCAACCACCTAAACGGGGAGGTCCAGGGCCTCAACCAGCTCCAGGCCGAGGACGTGAAGAAGTACGGACCTGGCAACTACATCCCCAACGTGTTCATCCAGTACTGGTCGATGCGGGTCATGGCCTACCTTGCTGCCCTGGTGACGGCGTTCTCGCTGTGGGGCATCTGGCTGTTGCGCCGACACAAGCTGGAGCGGGCCAAGTGGTTCCTGCGCATCGCCCCCTGGGTGGTGGTAGCCCCCTTCTTGATGAATACCGCGGGCTGGATGTTGACCGAGAGCGGACGCCAGCCCTGGATCGTCCAGGGGTTGATGAAGACGGCCAATGCTGCCTCCCCCAACGTCACCGCCACCGACCTCTGGATCAGTCTGGTGGTCTTCGTGCTGCTCTACATCGCCCTGGGGGCGGCCGACGGTTACCTGATGATCCACTACGGCAGGAAGCACCTGGCCCCCGATGCGGAGGAGGGCCACCGTCATCCAGAGGACGGCGACGAACAGCCTCTGGATCGATCCGACCAGCACGAAGACGACCGTCTTCCCGCTCTCGTCTACTAGGAGTCGGCTATGCATCTCAGCAATCTCTGGTACCTGATCGTGGCCCTGTTCTGGGTGGGGTTCTTCGTCCTCGAAGGATTCGACTTCGGGGTGGGGATGCTCCATTCCTTCGTAGGGAGGACCGACGTGGAGCGTCGAGTGGCCATCAATTCCATCGGGCCGTTCTGGGACGGAAACGAGGTGTGGCTGATCGTGGGGGGCGCGGCCATCTTCGCGGCCTTCCCTGGCTGGTACGCCACCATGTTCTCGACCTTTTACCTGCCTCTGGTCATAGTCCTCGTGGCCCTGATCGTCCGGGGAGTGTCCTTCGAGTTCCACCGCAAGCTCGAAGATGCCAGGTGGAGGGCGATCTGGCAGTGGTCGCTGACCATCGGCAGCGCCTTGATCCCCTTGCTCCTCGGGACCGCGCTCGGGGACCTGCTCCACGGGCTCCCCATCGACAAGGCCCACAACTACACCGGCAGCTTCTTCGGGCTCCTGGTCCCCTTCGGGCTCTTTACCGGGGTCACCCTCACGGTGGTCTGCCTCTTCCTCGGCTCCACCTACCTGACCCTCAAGACCACCGGCGAGTTGCACGACCGGATCAGCCACCTATCTGGAAGGATCGGCTGGGCCGCAGCAGTGGTGGTCTGGATCTTTGTGACCTGGGCCCACCTCGGGTTGGGCAAGGGGTTCGTGCCGAACCCACTGGATGCGGTGGCGGTCATGGCAGCCTTCGCCGCGGCATGGCTAGCTGTAATCGAGGAGGAGGGTTGGGCCTTCACGGCCGCCTGCCTCACTATCGCCTCGGCGGTAGGGTCGATCTTCTTCGACCTCTATCCGCACGTCATGGTCTCAACCACCAGCGCCGCCTACAACCTGACCGTGGCCAACACCGCCAGCCCCTCGTACACCCTCACGGTGATGACCGTTGTGGCCGCGGTGTTCTTTCCCGTGGTCCTCGCCTATCAGGCGTGGAACTTCTGGGTGTTCCGGAGCCGCATTCGTTCGCCGAGGGTCGGAGCCAGCACCTCGAGCACCGATGCCGGCGAGGCGAGTACCGCTAGTGCAGGCCGCGGTGGCCTGCCGGCCGGTGACGGCCAGTGAGACCTGTCGCTTCAGTAGGGCATCAGTGAAACCGGCGGATCCGTCGAACCCGATGGCTGACAGATCTGGATTGGTGTCGGCGCCAAGGGTGTATCAACGGTCCCATTCAAAAAGGAGAACGATGTAGATGGCTGAAGAGTTCCGCGACGATGAACAGTTCCTACTGGTAGCTGATGTGCCTGGACTTGAAGCAGACCGAGATATTGCTGTGTCTATCGCCTCTGACATTCTCCACATTCGTGCTCAACGAAGCGATGGCGCCTGCGTCCCGCAGTCAGACCTTCGAGACGGCACATTCTCGAGGGATATTCGTCTCCCCCCGGGAGTCGATGAGGGGAAAGTCAGTGCCAAGTACATCGATGGGGTACTCGAGGTTCGAGCCCCACTTCGGAGCTGTGGTGGCGCGTCCCGGGTGGTTCATGTAGTGAGCGAACGGTGACATGAACAGTGGTATGGACGGTGGCTTCTCTTCGTCGCAGGGGTACGTTCGGGGCACGTCCAACGGGAACTTCGCACTTGCTGACGGGCGAAGATATCGGCCACGGTTCATGACGACTGAGCATCGGTTGCGGCTCTCGGAGGGGCGGATGGTGTCTGCGACCTCGAAACCATGGGTCGGAGCCTCGGCTCCCGAGACGGTCGAACCGTCACCGTTCATAGGGACTGCGTTCCACAGACCGGTTTGGATTCCGCACGAAAGGTCTTAACGACCTCAAGTGTCTGACCCCTCCGGGTTGTCACCCGTGCCGGCGATGCTCGTCGGACGACGGGCCTGATCCGGTATCAAACCGGACTGTGGTCGGGACAGAAGTCCATTTCGCCGTCGTCACCTGCCGCTGTCCACCCTCGCCTGGCAAATCGTACTCGGACGTATTCAGGCGAGACAACAGAGGCGTAGTCCAGCTGAGATTCGTTGCGGCACCCGTAGGCATCGCAGCGGATGGTTTGGCTGTCGATGGTCATGCCGACAGCATCAAATAACCGAGCCGCCAGGAAATAGGGTCCAAAGACCCAAAAACTGAGTCCATTCGGATGCCTCGCCGTGGACAAGTTCCACGTCGGAACAGGCGGACCCCGTAGGGTCGAAGCCAGATCGCCTGCGCGTCGTTTCCGCCCCCCCCTGTTCGCACTCGCAATGCGTAGGTCAGGAGTTCGATTCTCCTACCGGGCTGCCTGGCTTGCCAACCCCGTCCTCTACGACGGAGGGGGGTAGGCGGCGACGAGCAGGCGCATGAGCTTGGGGAACAGCGGGGTAAAGCGCCCCGTGCCCCACTCGAGTTCGGGCTCGTTGGCGAACGCCTGACTGAGGACCCCGATGATTAGTGTGGAAACCAGAAAGACCGCTTCATCGGAGTCGGCACCAGACCCGAGTTGGCCGATCGTAACTGCGTCGACCAACGCGGCACGCTGGATGTCGATCATCTGCTGGCTGATGGCCATGGCCCCGGGCGAGGGTTCGAACCTCGGTACCGGGCGCCAGAACAGCAGTTCGGCCACGGCGCGGTTTGCCAGCAACCAGCGCCCGCTGGCCTCAAGGCCGGCGATGAGCGCATCGAGTCCAGGATCGGCCGTGGCCATGGCGTCACGCATGACTTCGAGGTGCATGTTCTGACCTCGCAGGAAGAGCTCGTCATAGATGGCCATGAGCGAGGGGAAGTACTTGTAGATCGAAGGGGGCTGCACGCCGAGTCGCCTGGCCACCTCCGACAGGCTCAGCCCGTTCACACCCTCCTCGGACATGATGGATACGGCGATGTCGAGGATCTCATCGATGGTCTCCTGCCGACGACGGGCCCGGCGGTCCGCCGTCGGCAGGACGGTGGGTTCCGAGTTCCTCGCCATTCACTGAACCGTAGCATAAAAGATGGTTGACAGCATTAGCTAAAGGTATTAGCTTTACTTCCGTGAGGGACGTCCCGACCGATGGAGGAGACATGGCCGAGAAGAGCACACGGTGGTTTCTGACCCAGGACAGCGCCGAGACCATCATCGATGCGCCACCTGAGCGCATCTACGCATTGGTGGCCGACATGCCTCGGATGGGCGAGTGGAGCCCGGAGTGCCAGGGGGTCGAGTGGTCGTGTGGCTCCACCGACCCCGTCGTAGGGGCCACGTTCATTGGGCACAACGAGGGGGGGCCTGCCAACCTGATGAAGTGGTCCCGAAAGGGCCGGGTGCTGGCCGCCGACCCCGGCCGCCAGTTCGCCTTCGTGACCGAGGAGGGCGGGCGCGAGTCAACCGAGTGGCACTACCGATTCGAGCCGGCCGAGGGCGGCACCAGGGTCGTCGAGTCCTACGTGGTGCGATGGATTCCCCTGTGGGCCCGGATCGTGGATGTCCCCACCAATCGGGCCCGCGAGCTGAGGGACGGCATGGACCACACGCTCGGCCGGCTCAAGACAGCCGCCGAAGGGGCCAATGCTCCAGAAGCTGCGCCATGACGACCGATGTGGCACTCGCGGGCTTCCTGTTGGGCTCCGACGAGGGCGAGGGAATCTGGTTTGCAGACAGCTTGCTCAGGAACAAAGTTGCGGCAGGCCAGCGACAGCCAGGAACCTCCCGCCTCCCGACCTGCTCCCACACAGCGAAGTAGAACTCGTCGCCGCAGCCCGACGGCACGGCATCGACATCACTCCGCTGTAAGCCTGGGTCACCCGTCCAACCGGCTCGCGGGACCGACCGAGGGCGAAGCCATGCCCGATCAATCAACGTAAAGGAGCACTTCATGATCACCACCTACAAGGCAGCACCGGACATTGACGTCCTGACCACCAACTTCCCCATCCCCGGCCTCGGCCAACTCGCCATCAACTCCTTCGTGCTCCATGGGGACGTCCCCGTCCTGGTCGACACTGGACCAGTCGTCGAACGTGAGAGCTTCATGACCGCACTCAGGTCGGTCATCGACCCGGGTGACCTCCGCTGGATCTGGCTGACCCACCCCGACGGCGACCACATCGGTGCACTGGGCCAGTTGCTGGCCGAGTACCCCGACATCCAGGTCATCACCACGTTCCTAGGCGTCGGTATCATGAGCGTGTCCGACCCGCTCCCGATGGACAGAGTCCACCTCGTCAATCCCGGACAGAGCATCACCCTCGGGAGTCGTACGCTCACCGCCTTCAGGCCCCCGACCTTCGATAACCCATCGACCACCGGCTTCTTCGATATCAGCTCGGGAGTTCTCTTCCCGGCCGACTGTTTCGGGGCGCTTCTACAGGACGTCCCACAGAACGCTGTCGACCTCTCCGAGGGTGACCTGCGCGAGGGGCAGGTGTTCTGGGCAACCATCGATTCACCGTGGATGCACGAGGTCGATCGCGGGAAGTTGGACCGCGAACTCGACGCCATCGCCAAGTTGAAGCCATCGATGATCTTGAGTAGCCACCTCCCTGCCGCCCCTGGTGGCATGATTGGCCAGTTCCTTGCCTCGTTGGCGGCGGTTCCGGACGCTGGACCGTTCGTGGGACCCGACCAGGTGGCGCTCGAGCAGATGCTGGCGCAGGTGACTGCTGGGCCGCAGTAGGGAGGGCGGGGGGTGAGGGAATACGGCTCTGAGCGGGGGGCGTCGGTGATTTCCAGCAACTCGGTAAAGGTGACGGGACTCAGATCCTGGTCGGAGTGAGAGCAGGGACAGCGCGACGCACCACTTGATAAGACCTCTCAGCAGGGTCGAGGTGCCTCCAGATACCGGCAGACGGGGGGACTCCCTCGTAAGGCCCAGGTCAGGAGTTCGATCCTCCTCGACCCCAGGTCACGGTCAGTTGTTGGCCTCGGTCGCGGCAATCCGCTCATGTTTACCGGCCCAGTCGCCGAAACAATCAATGTGCCAGATTTGTACCTTCGCGGCTCAGCGCCGGTGGCTTCAGTGCTGAACGGATTGAATACGAGCCCCCGGTGAGCGATACATCGCCAGGCCAGGGCTGGTGGCTCGCAGCCGACGGCCGGTGGTATCCCCCGGAACTTCACCCCTCCGCGCAGCCGTCAGCTGAAGGCGCCCCGAGTTCGTTGCCGACGTTCTCCGATACGTGGCAGCCGCCAGTCTCCCCTGGTGCGGTTCAGCACGCAGGTCTTCAGCAGCAACCCGCCTCCGTCCCGCCGTTCTCGCCCGCGACTGAGTTCACCTCGATGGACATGCCATCCACGGCAGACAAGCGGAAATCGCCTCTCGGGCACCATCCTCTGTATTTGATCGTTCCTCTGGTCGCAGTATTGGTGGCTGCAACGATCGGCTTCGTCATCTCAAACCACAAGAATGTCGGGGCGGGTGGGTGGGCCGACCAGAGTATGCAGGTTGTGGGCAGCCCTATCGATGTAGACGGGGTAGCAGTCCTTTTGAACGTGGACACAAGTCATGAGTTGGAGTTGACCGGCATCCGCCCGTCAACTGGAGCCATCTTGTGGAGCCATCCGTACTCCGCCTCCCAGATCACCCCTGGTGTGGCCTTCACTCCGGTTGCTATAGGGAACACCGTGTTGCTTTCTGCTCCGGCCGACGGACCAACCAACCCTGTTGTTACTCTCGAGGGCATCAACGCCACGACGGGCAAGGCGTCGTGGACCATCCCGCAATCGGGGGTGTTGTCGGACGCACCGGTGGTATGCGCCGGTGGGGTCTATTTCTGTGTTCCCACCTTCGTCTCTCAGACGCAGACCGACTTGGTAGCTCTCAGCCCCGGGTCTGGCGCTGTTGCTGGTGCGATTCGCGGCCCACTCCGCAATATGGCCGTGGCCCCTCCGGGCACCGAGAACTCCGGCGATCTGTGGCAGACCACGGCGCAGGCACCTACGTTTGCGCAAACTTCAACTTCCGGTCAGCTGCTCTGGACCCAAACAGTGGCCAGCCTGTTCGGCGGCAGCCAGTTCAATCCCAACTATGGCTGGGACTTCCTGGTAGTGGGCAATCTTGACGTCGGTAGCGTGGGGGTCGCCCCAGTCGGGAAGACCGAGCCCTTGGAGGGCTACAAGACGTTGGGCATCTCCGCATCCACCGGAACTGTTGACTGGAGCACCCCGGGATACTTCCAGTGCGGCGGTGGCTTGCAGTTCCTGACTTCAGATCTGGTTTGTCGCTACACGGGGAGTGCCCGGGAGAGCGGGCAGTCGATAACCATGGCCGGAGTCGGGCTGACCCTCCGAGGCCTCGACGCGGCGTCAGGTGCGACCACTTGGTCCAAGCAGGTGCTCAACGCTCAGGGTCTGTCCATCGGGACCAATGTTGCCTTTGCTGATGGGAATCATCTCGTTGTTCAGCTCGTCGGCGGTCAGCGCGTTGTCCTCGACGTTCTCACCGGCACGAGCACAGTCCCAAGCCCCGGTGAAGTCTTCTGGTGCGAGCAGGTACCTACTTACCGGGTGGTCACGGCGCCCTCCGCATCGTTTAGCGGCAAACGCGTCGGCGAACCCGTCTATCGGTCCTGCTCGTCAACTGGTGCGACGGTCAGCGGCACTCCCACAACAACACCGAGCACTGTTGGGGTGACCGTGGATGGCATGTTCATCTGGCCCACGCCTCATGGACTGAGGGCCGAGCCATTGTCGAAGTGAGGCTGGCGCTCTGTCGACGCAGACGTCGGTGGCCATCAGGGATTCGACGCCTGCGTCCGGAGTTCGGACATCCGTGTCTAGTCGGCAAGCAGCGCCTCATTCAGTCTTGTCACTGCCTGATCTACGGAGACGGGAAGCGTTTTGGCGTAGTAGGGGATGTAGAACACCGTCTGTTCCACGACCCAGCCCCGGGCACGCGCCCATGTGGCGTCGTCAAAGTCCAGAAGGTTTCGATAACGGCGACGAGCGTCTGACGGAAGTGACCAGGCCAGCATCGCATCACATGCCGGATCGCCTACCCCGGCACAGCCCCAGTCAATGATGCCGCTGAGCATGTCGTTGCAGATAAGGATGTTGCCAGGGAGCAGATCACCATGAACCCAGACGGGGTTTCCGGTCCAGTCGCCTGCCTCCAGGGCGCTCCGCCAGACATGCCTGGCTCGATCGACATCAATGATCGCAGCGAGTTGGCTGATGCCCCACTGCACGGCCTCATCGTATTGCGCCATTGGTGTGCCTCTTCGGGTCGGAGGCGGGCCACCAACCGGGGAGTGCTGTTCAAGTGCCAGTAGGAACTCGGCGACGCCTTCTGTGACAGCGTCCCAATTGTCGACCCTTGTCAGATCCAGGCTGGTTCCCTGCAACCAGGGATAGACGAGCCATGGGAACGGATAACCATGGTCGGGACGGCCTTTGGTCAGAGGCACGGGGACTGAGGTGGGGAGACCTGTCGCCAGCTCGGGGAGCCACCGATATTCCTTCTCTATTTGGGATAGGGCCCACTGGATCCGGGGAAGCCGTATGCCCAGGTCATCACCCAATCGATAGATCGCATTGTCTGTCCCAGAATCTGCGATTCGACGCAATGGCTTGTCGGCCCACTTTGGGAACTGATCCTTGAGGAGAGCCCGAACCGTGTCGTCCTCCACGAGGATCTCACCCTCGTGCATCTGGGGGGTTGGGCGGTCGTTGGTCATGGACGGAAGGTCACCCCATAATCTTGGTACCCGCTGGACGAAACGCAGAAGATCATGGCCGGCACCAACCCCTCGTAGTCGGAGTGATTCGGCGGTCGGCGGCAACTACCCCTGGCGGCATCAGTGTGGAACGGCGACTGCGACGTCAGCGCCCAGCTCGGCCGTGGCGCCCGGCGAAGGCATCTGATCGACAACGACCTGTGGTGAATCCCCCGTAGCCCACAGGTGGTCGATCATCGGGACGAAGCCCTGCGCCACAAGAGTGGTGGATGCCTCATCTATGGTCATTCCGGAGAGGTTGGGAACCTTGGCGTTCCCAGAGACCCCGGCCTGTCCGATGAGTGACCATGATCGCCCCGAGTCCACGGTCCGATACGTTGCTGTCCTTTTTGCACCGTCCTGGTTGGTAACCATGACGGTGAACGATGGAGTGGCTGATCCTTCGGTCGGCCCTGACACGTCCACGACGCCGCCAGGCAGGGCGGAGCGCGAACCACTCTGCACCACCGTCGGTCGTGACGTAGAAAAGGTTCTCCCCCGGGTAGAAAGCAGCAGCCACGCTCATGCTGTATGCCTTGATAGTGCTCGGGAATGCCGCGCCGTCCGCCCAGGGGCCGGCGAACCACAGGCCAGCGATCCTCCAGGTCGTACCACCATCCGTCGTTACCGCGGGATAGACGAAGCCGTTGACTGTTGCCAGTGCGTAACCATCTGGACCAACAAGGCTTTTTGACATCAACGGCCCGTACCTGAGATCTGTCGCGGTGATGAGGGACCCGATTGGTGCGGGATTGGCATACGAGCCCTGTTGGGTCTGTCGTCCCATAACCCCTGAAGGCCAATTTGGCGGGCTCCACGCCAACGGGGCCGGCGAGATAGAAGCCGACTCGCACAGGAGTGTCAACCGCCACCAATGTGCCCGCCGGGGGAGTCTGGCTCACGATTACCCCGGGCTGCGAGGCTGTCGACTTCCATCCGAGCAGATTCGACTCAGTGACCAAGTCGACATCCCTCAATGAATGTTGAACCTCAGGAGCGGGCAGTGAGATCAAGGATGGGACGACGACCCGTCGCACCCCCTCTCGATGGTTCGAGGACCCTACGACTACAGATGTGACCGCCACCAGGACGAGCACGGAAATCGCGATCAAGCTCCAGCGTGTCCGACTCGATCGGGACTGGTCACTCGTTCCTGCCACGGCAACCACCTTTATCGTGGCCTACCCCTGGCACGCTATCGCCGATTGGTTGCTGACACCTTGAAAGTGGCTATTCGGGTATTCAATTACCGTTCCGGCGGCAGCGTACTATTCAGCTCACCGGGTGTCTGAACGCCGAAAGTAGGCATCGCCAAGCCGGCGAGGGCGTAGGCCGGGGGCCGGCTCGCTCCGGCGTCGCCAGCGCGTCACAAGACGCACTGCCTGGCGGGTGAAACTGCCAAATCTGGGTATGAGCGAGGACGTCATACGACCGGCACCCGCAGGCTTTCGATGACCAATCTCTCGACAGCCTGTAACGACATGACGCTGTCATGGGTCCTAGTGGTCCCGGTGGATACCAAACGATGGCATGCGAAGCGGACGGGGGCTTGGATCCGTCCTCTTCGTGTCAAAAGGTGGCCGCCATGGTCGAGCCGGCTATCAACAAAGTGCTCTGGGTTTCATTTACAAGTAGAACCGCACCGGGATCTACCGACGGCTCAGTGGCTTCGATCCTTCAACAAGGCCTCGAGGTCCGGTACAAGAAATGAGTGATCCTCGAGCTCCAAGAGGAACCCTCCCTTGACGAGATCGTCCAGCGCCCGCTCATACCAGTACGTGCTCGCAACTTCTTCCCCCGCATCTGGCTGCCCAGGAGGATCAGGTAGTGCAGCCGACTCAGCAACCAGGTCCCAAGAAGAAGTCAGGTCGTTCGGTGTGAGGTTCAGCGCGGCATCGGGGTGATTGACCTTCCGTTCCGCAAGTAGCTCGAGCACAGACGCAAGAAACGCTCCAGACAACTCATCCAAACGCTCGAAATTGGTCATCAGACGCAAAAACTATGCTTCCGAAGGCTCCAGCACAAGTTCCGGGACTAATTGGAATCTGCGGCGTGTAGTTGCTCGGACAGGATCTCCAGTGCCTGCCTCGCATAGCCCCGCCACATCCAGACGATTGGGCGCAGCACGCCGGTGCCCAAACCTTTGGGGTGCAGGGTCCACCGCCAGGTAATGAGCGTCCCGGTGCCGTAGGCGGCGAACTCCCATCGCCCGTCGATACTCTTCACCAACGGGCTCATCGGACCGGTGATCTCGTCTAGTCGATAGCTGAACGAATGCGGAGCATCGACTTCAGTCAGGAGTTCGCGCATCGTTCCGCCATCCGTCGTTACGACGGTACGCGTCTGGCCCACCTGGCCCCAGGCCCCCTCGTGTCCCCGAACCTCTTTCACCCGAGGCAGGAGGCCGTACCGTTGGGAGAAGACCGCCGTCAGGGGCATCGGCAGGGTCAGTTCGAAGGCCCGCGACAGTTCGATCGGGATCGCACGGAACTGCTCGACGGTGACCGTGGCCATCCGGCCACTTTATCGGCGGTTGGCAGCTGACGGATCGCCCGACTTAGACAACATCGGCCGGCCCCCAGTCCTCTCTGGCCTCTACGACCGATGCGACGGACGAACCCAGCCGCTTTGATTCGTACATAGCCCGATCGGCTTGAGCTACCAATGCATCGACTGAGAGCGGCCGTACGGTGTAAGCCCCTCCGACGCTGGCGCGAAGATCGACGCGTCCCGCCCCGAGCTCGACGCAGTCGGCCAGCGCCTCGCGGATGCGTTCGGCAATATCACGGGTGCCATCCTCACCAGATATCTGGGGGCACACGACTAGGAATTCGTCGCCACCGAAGCGCCCGACCAGGTCACCATGGCGAACGACTGACCTCAGTCGAGACGCCGTCAGGGTCAGGATCTCGTCGCCGATCGTGTGGCCGAAGCGATCGTTGATCGCCTTGAACCGGCAGAGGTCAACGAAGACGGCCGCTACCCCCTGGCCTGAGGAGCTCGGCCGATTGAGGTTCGCCGCCAGGGCGTCGAGGATCGCAGATCGATTCAGACACGAGGTGAGCCCATCGAAGTTGGCCCGTCGTTCGAGCTGCCGACGGAGTCGCACCTGCTCCGTCACGTCCGAGACACAGCCGACGGAGCCGGTGATCCGGCCACCTGCATCGGTGAGTGGACGCATGCTGACCACGCAGAACCGGTCGTCCACGTCGGCTTCGCCCACCGGTTTCGCAATTCGCAGCTCGAGTTCGTCGATGGGGTGATCGTCCAGGACCTGATCGACCGCCCCAAAGAACCGCTGACGGTCGTTCGCCTCGATGGCGGAGAATTGCGCCTCTACGGTTGCAGAGGTCGAACGACCGACAATCCTCGCCAGTTGGTCATTGGCAAACGTAACTCTTCGCATGGCGTCGATCTGGAACACACCGATCGGCAGCACATCGGACAGTCTGGTCAAAAGTTGTTCACGAGCGCGTAGAGCCTCGGTCAGACTTACCTTCTCAACGGTCACCGGCTTCATTACGGAGACCACCATGGGGTTGCTCTCGTTGAGCCGATTGGTATTCGTTGACTCGATCCACTTCCAACTGCCGTCACTGGTTCGATAACGGCCCTGCCAGACGCCTACGTCACCAGCACCATCGAGCATCGCAAACCAAGCTGCAATGGCACTGGCCTGGTCTTCGGGGTGGATGAAGTCGGTGGATGGCCGTCCAATGAGCTCCGCCGGACGCCAGCCGAGGACGTCCGGCATCTCGGCGCCCACGAAAATAATGACCCCAGCGGCATCACGGTGGACGGTCACCGACTCAAGGCCATGACCCTCATGGGCTTGACCGATCGTTGTGCTGTCTCCTTCCACAGGTTATGCATCGAACGATTTGGGTGCCAACCTGAGCCGGGATGTGGCCGTGCCGGCGTCACTGCGCCAGGACCGTTGAGGTAAACCGTCGATGGGCAGCTCAATTGGTGTGTTGACGTCACAGGCCGGGCCATCGGTCCGGAGCAATCGTCGATTGCAAGACCATTGATCGTGGGGCCACCGACCGGTTCAGTTACCGTTGCGCCCAATCCGCCGTATCCAATCGATGGGATCGTGGTTCGCTGATCGACGACCTGAGATGGCAGGCCGGTGAGGAGCAGTCATCCAATGTGGCGTTCCTCACGAATGCAGTGAGTGACGTACAAACAGATTGGCAACCGACCTGGCCAGAATTCACCTCCTGCCAAGGCGCCAGGCCTGGCGTTCCTGATAGGCGGGGGCCTTATTGTCTGGTCGAGTTATCTCCATTTCCATCTTTGGCTGGACCTCGGCTATCGCCACATCCCTACGATCGGTTGGCTGTTTCTCACGCAATCCATCGTTGGTTTGCTCATAGGTCTGACACATTCTCGTCGTTCGACGCGTCTGGGCAGGGGTGCTTGGCATCGGGTTCGCTGTGGCGACCATGTTGGGATTTCTCATTTCGGTCAATCACGGCCTGTTCGGATTCAGGGACTCGGGGTCCGCTCCGTTCGCCCATCAGGCGCTGGCCATTGAGTTGGCAACGATCGTCGTTCTCGGAGTGGCTGTCGGTCTCTGTCTGTTCCGCCCCACACCTTTGAGAGGTCGGATCGAATCTGGATCCGTGCCTTCAGCTCAAGGCGGATGATGTGGATCGATTTCGGGAAACAGTGACTCCGGGGGCGTGCACGAGCAGGCCGGGAGGCCGCCTAAACGCAGGTCTGGCTCCCCATGACACCAGGGCCGCGGTCCGTCCCATGGCCATCCCGATCTCTCAGGCGCACGGCCGGCGTTCGTCACATATCCCAGCAGAATCGCCGTGCACTGCCGGAGATGTCATCCAGTGTGCCGTCGGTGACGAACTACAGACAATGAACGGTGACCAGACTCGTCGGGGAAGCCCACTGGGCAAATACATCTTGCCAGTGGTACTGGCTGCGCTCGTTGTGATGTTGGCATCATGCTCCACTGGTGGAACTTCGGCCACGGCCACATCCGCCGCGGGCTCGAAAGCGGGGGCTAATTCTGCTGGTGGGCGTTCGATCACCATTCATAACTTCATGTTCTCGCCCGCCACCCTTACCGTGCCGCCCGGTGCGACGGTGAAGGTCACCAACATGGATCAGGTCACCCACACCCTCACCGCCAGCAAGGGCGAGTTCAATACCGGGGACATCTCACCAGGGCAGTCCAAAACCTTTACTGCTCCGATGGTCCCTGGCCAGTACGGCTACATCTGCTCGATCCATCAGTACATGTCCGGGACGATCGTGGTCTCAGGCTGATGGCGCCACCGGTCACACATTTAACACCCGACACAGGAGGAAGACCATGAGAGGACGGCCCACGTGGAGCCGACGGGACCATGAAGGAGATCCCGCCGATATCGATCCGCTGGCTATGGGTGTGCTGATCGAGGCTTCGGAGGATCTGCATTCCGACGCCATGATCACCACCCATAGCGCACTCGATGAGATGGTTGAGACCGGCCTCGAGGCCCGGGCTCGGGGCGACATCGATCCTGACGAGGCGCGGCGAGTGGCCAATCGACGGTCCGGCCTAATGGCCGGGGCCCTATTCGGAGGTGGCATTCTGGCGGCAGCAGGAATCGCCGGTGCCTTCGAGGCGCTCTTCGCCTCCTCCGCCTTTGCCGACTCGCCGACCGACGTCCAGATCCTGCAGACCGCCTCCTCGATCGAGGTATTGGCCGTTGCCACATACAAGACGGCGTTGACTCTCCCGTTCATCGGAGGCTCCGCAGCCAATCCGGTGGTCAAGGCATTCGCCACTACCACCATGCAGCAACACAGCCAGCACCTGTCAGCCTTCAACGCCTCGATCGCTGGCCTGGGCGGCAAAGCCCAGACCAATCCGGACCCGGTGCTGGGCAAAGTGGTCCAAGCGGCCGTACCCGGGCTCACTTCGCCCGGACCGGTGGTGGCGCTGGCCCTCGAACTGGAACAGGGAGCCGCGGAGACCTATGTGGCAGACGTCGCAGCCCTCACCGACGCCAACGCCAAAAAGGTCACCGCATCGATCATGGGGGTCGAAGCACAGCATGCGTCGATTCTTCTGGCCGTGCAGGCGCTGTTGGCCGGAAATGCCCCTCAGCTGATTGCCCTTCCACCCAATGTCAGCGCGTTACCGGCTGCGGCCGGTTCCGTCGGCTTCCCCGATTCGTTCTATCCCACCAAGCAGGCCCGCCCAGCCACTGAAGGAGCGCTCTCATGAGGCGTCGCAACCGCACCCCCGAGGTCATGGCCATCTCCGAGCACGAGTTGAGCTTGATGACCGATGATCTCGAGCAGATCCATCATGACGTAGGTGTGCCAGCCATGGACGCAGCCATCAATCAGTGGAACGAGCGTTCCCGCACCAGCCGGCGAGGTTTTCTCATCGGAGCCGGGGCTCTCGCCGGAGGGGCGGTGCTGGCTGCGTGCTCATCTGGCTCGTCGAGTCCGACCACTACCGCCGGTTCTTCCGGCGCTGCCACGTCGAACAAACTGACCGGTGACCTGGCGGTAGCAGCACTGGCCGCCAGCTTGGAGAACCTCGCCGTAGCGGCGTATGGCGATGTGCTGTCAGCGGCAACTGCCGGCAAGCTCGGCACGGTCCCACCGGCCGTGGCCAATTTTGCCACGACCGTCAAGGCTCAGCACGCTCAGCACGCTCAAGCTTGGAACTCAGCGATCGTGGCCGCCGGCCACACTGCCATCACCAAGCCAGATCCGGTGCTGGTGCCGGTCGTGACGAAGGACTTTGCCAAGGTGACCAATGTCACGGGGGCGGCCAAGTTGGCTCTGATGCTCGAGGACATCGCCGCCGCCACGTACCTGTCGGCGGTCAGCGCCGTGAAGGCGAACTCGTCGGTAAAGGTGGCAGCGAGCATTCAACCGGTGGAGATGCAGCATGCTGCCATCCTCAACTTCATCCTCGGCCAGTATCCGGTGCCGAACGCCTTCAGTCCGCTGGCCGATGCAAGACCACTGACCGACTACACCAACGGCTAGGCGTCTACAGGCACGATCGTCGTTGACTCGCTGGTCCATTCATCCGACCGACTTGGTCTGCCTCCGGTGGTCTCCTAGAAGCCCCTGTTCAGCGAGGGTGGCAGCTTGAACACGATTGCGGACTTGGAGCTTGGCGTACAGATGACGTAGCTGCGTCTTCACGGTGTTCTCGCTGATGAAGAGATGACCGCCGAGTTCGCGATTGGTCATTCCTGTCGAAAGCAATGCCAGGAGTTCGCTCTCACGATGAGTAAGGCCAATGTCACGTCCGGGCCACTTCAACACCTCATCGAGGCTGGCATGCTGGGATCTCCGGGTAAGGACGACGCGCTCGCCACGAGCGCAGGCCCTGACGGCACCAACGATGTCACGCCCGGGTACCGCCTTGGAGATGAACCCGTGAGCTCCGGCATTCATCGCTTCACGAACCACTTGAGGTTGATCGGAGAAGCTGAATACCACCACCGCTCCGTTCTCCGAGTCGGAAGCCAGAGACCGAACCCTGTCAGGTAGTTGGTCGATCTCGCCAAAGGTGTCGAGCAGCGTGACGTCGACCGCCCGCTTGGGCCCCTTGCGAACATCGACTTCGACGACCCGGATCCCCGGCCCCTCGGTGGAGAGCAAGGAACGGAGTCCTTCGAGCACGATCATGTAGTCGTTGACGAGGGCCACCCGAATCGCCTTCTTCACGGTCCTCACCATAGGCCACGGTCTCGGCCAGACCCGGGGAAATCACCCGAACGGGTGATTGAAGAGTTGAACCCGTTGAACAAGGCTGTGGTGGCAAACCTGCGCCCGCCTGCGCAGGCCGGCGCCGAAAATACGGATGTTCAATCCGGTTGCTCTGGTCCCGTGACCGGAGCGCTGGTCGACCGAAGGTGAGCGATTCATCGGAATGGCTGAGATCTGCAAGAGGGCCGAGACCCTGGGCCGTTGCTCGTGAGGGATTTGTCACTGGCCTCACCGAGCCATTGGCCCCATCGGTCGACGGCTGCCGTACTGGCGGTAGGAGCCCTCATCACGGCCCTACTGACGTGGACGTCGTGGTCGCTGAATAATCACAATGAACATCGTTTGCTCAACCTTCAGGCCAAACAGGTGGAGTCAGTACTCACCGCGGCCATCCCAACCACTCAGACTCCGCTGGAGGTGGGAACGGAGATCGCCCAGGCCAGCGAGGGAAACGTCCCTGCGTTCCGAAAGTACATGGCCAGCCAAGTAGGAACGGAGTCTGGGTTCTCCTCCGCTTCGCTGTGGGAAAGGACTGACGGAACTACGGCGCTGGTCACGACCCTGGGAGCGCCATCGCGGCCAGGGGCTTCCTCGCCAGCCCTGCCCGCTGCCCTCATAGACCGAGCGTTCCGCAGTCCGACATTTGTCGTGGCCGAACTGTCTGGACCTGGGGGGCACGGACTGGGGTACGCCTTTGCACCCTCCAGGCCGGGGGGAAGGTTTGCCGTGTTTGCCGAGCGTCCTCTTCCGGCCAGCCGCCAGGCGCTCCTCGCCCAAAACTCGGCCTTCTCCGACCTGAACTACGCCATCTATCTCGGAGCGGGACAACACGCAGCGAGTCTTCTCACCACAGATTTCGCCCACTTCCCTGTGGCTGACCAGACGGCGTCCGTCACCATTCCCTTTGGAGACACCGAACTGACAGCCGTGGTGGCGGCTCGGGTGCCACTGGGTGGTGCACTGTCCGCCAATCTCCCGTGGATTGTCGGCCTCCTCGGCATCGCCCTGACGTTGGGTGCCGCGGTGTTGACAGAACGCCTGGTTCGTCGCCGGAACGATGCCGAAGGGGCTGAGTCAGAGGTCCGTCGCCTATACGGGGAACTCGAGGCACTCTATGGAGAGCAACGCACGATCGCCGAAACCCTCCAGCGAGCGCTCCTACCTCAAGCCCTTCCCTCCATCCCCGGGGTCGGCGTGGCCGCCCGATACCAGCCCGGTGCCAGGGGGGTCGACGTCGGCGGGGACTGGTACAGCGTGATGTACCTCGGTGACGGACAGTTCGTCTTCGTAGTCGGTGATGTGTCCGGTCGGGGACTTGCTGCGGCCTCGATCATGGCCCGCCTCCGCTTCACGGTTCGCGCCCACGCCTTGGACGGCGACCCACCCGAACTCATCCTCGACAAGTGCAATCGACAACTGACGGTAGACGCTGACGGGCATTTCGCCACCGTTCTGGTCGGAGTGGGTGATCTGAACCGCCAAGAGCTCGTCATCGCCAACGCCGGGCATTTGCCGCCGCACCTCTCATCCCGGGAGCACGTGGGGTTTGTGGCAACCCAGCCCGGACTGCCCGTTGGTGTTTCCGATTACCGCTACGAATCCGTCACTGTCCCCTTCAGGCCAGGTTCGACGCTTATGGCCTTCACCGACGGACTCGTCGAACGCCGGACGGAAATTCTCGACATCGGCTTGAAGAGGTTCGAGGAGGCCGCGAGGACCCACATTGGCTGCTCGCTCGACGACACGCTGAGTCATGTTCTCGAAGATCTCGTGGCTGCCGATTCCGAGGACGATATTGCAATCATCGGTCTGAGGTGGGACGCGTGAAGTCGCCGAGGGAGGTCGTAAAGTCGCAATGGCAAAACCCGGGGGCATGGGCAGAGTGTCAGGTCGGTGACGATTCCCGAGAGCTCACGGTCCGGCTGCACGGTGAGCTCGATGTGGCCACCGTCCCATCGATCAGTGAGGCCATTGAGGCTGCCGAGGTCGATGGACCATCGAGACTGGTGATTGACCTCAAAGAGGTCTCGTTCATGGACAGCTCTGGCATCGCCCTGTTGGTTCAACTGGCGAATCGGGTCGAGAGCGTTCAGGTTCGAAGCCCCTCGGCGAATGTCCGGCGAGTGTTCGAACTGACCGGCCTGGCGCAGCATTTCGGACTGGCTGAACGGAAATGAGGCTCAACACCTGGTCCAGAGGCCTGGCGTCGCTGAGCACCTATCGGCGGAAGGCCGAGCTGATCCGCTTCGGCGTCGTGATCCCTGTGCACGATGAGGAACTGCTAATTCGGCAATCTCTGGAGGCACTCGATCGAGCGATGGCAGCCGTGGCGGATCTCACCGTGGAAGTCGGCATCGCCATCGTCCTCGACCGGTGTTCCGACCGGAGCGGTGAACTGGTGGAGGAGTGGCGACGAGGCGCCGCTGGCCGTGATGACACTGGCATGGTCGAGATTCTGGAGACGGGCGCCGGCAATGTCGGCCGGGCTCGCAAGCTGGGCTGTCGATCCTTACTCCAGCATTGGTCTGACGTGGCCCCAGCCAGCATCTGGTTATCCACTACCGATGCCGACTCGGAGGTCCCACCGGACTGGATCTCGTCCCAGCTGAAGGCGCGGGCGGAGGGTGGCCAGCTCTGGGTGGGTGCGGTCAGCGTCTGCGACTGGTCCGAACGCCCTCCCGGCACCGAGGACGCCTGGCGTCGACAGTACGAGGCTGAGTACCTGCCGATACACGGGGCGAACCTGGGCATTGCAGCCGGAACGTATCTTGCCGCGGGCGGTTTCGAGGGGTTACCGACAGGTGAGGACCGAGACCTGTTTGAGCGAGCTGCAGCGCTAGGCGCCGTGATACGCCGTGACTCTGTGGCCCCGGTGGTCACCAGCGGTCGGCTCAAGGCCCGGGCTCCTCATGGCTTCGCCCATGCCCTCAGCTCACTTGAACGCGCCATCCCGACGACGTTAGCGATCATCGATCAAGGAGAACGCTATGCGTCGTGAGTTGTGCGCAGTGACCCCCAAGTTGCCTCCATCGGTTGAGGAATCTGCACCAGAAAGGAAATCATCCATGGACCAAGAAGAGTTCACCGAACTGCTCAACGAGGACCTCAGCACCGAGTACCAATCGATCGTCCAGTACAACCTGCACATCTCCACCGTCACCGGTCCCGAGTTCGTGAGCACCATCGACGAGCTGACCAAGCATCTCTCCCAGGAGCTCAATCATGCGCGGGTCCTCGCCAGCCAAGTGTCTTTTCTGGGTGGTGAGCCGACGACCGATGTTCGGGCGGTACCCGTGACGACAGATTCGCGGGCAGCCCTTGAGGCCGACCTCCACCTCGAGCAGGAGCAACTGGGACGGTATCGAGAGCGCTTCAGCCAAGCCAACGAGTTGGGATTGGCCGACGTGGGTGAGGCGCTCCGGCCGCTTCTCGAGCAAACCCAGGAGCACGTACAGGACCTACTGACGGCCCTCGGGAAGTAGATCGGCAATCGTGACCAGCCTTCACAGCGTGGAACGCCAGCGTCCAACGAGCGCCAGGGTGCGGGAGCGATTGGTTGAGGTCATCCCGGCGTTGGCCCGCCTGCCGCTCCCGGGCCACGGGGACACGTGGGAGCGCTTCGAGATCCTGGCGTCGCTCGCCGAGGAGGACCTCTCTCTGGCTCGCCTCGGGGAGGGTCACGCGGACGCCTTGGCCATTCTGAATGAGTCAGGCCACGGGTCCTCTCATCCCGGATCTGGCTACGGCGTCTGGGCGGCGCGCAGTGGAACGGATGGGGTAACCGCGGCCCCGGTGTCCGGAGGTTGGATCCTCAAGGGTCGTAAGCCCTTTTGCTCCGGTAGCGGAGTTCTGGACCGGGCGCTGATCACGGCAGAGGCACCCGACGGGTACCGATTGTTCGACGTTGCCACTGCTGACTCGGTCATCGATACGATCCCAGATTCCTGGCCTGCCGTCGGCATGGCTGATTCACTCAGCGAGACCCTCACCATCGGAGGGCCGGTGGTCGCTGACGAATGCGCCATCGGTCCTCCTGGTTACTACACGGATCGGCCTGGGTTCTGGTTTGGTGCCTGTGGTGTCGCCGCCTGCTGGTACGGCGGGGCTCGAGGCCTCGTGGCTGGCGTCATGGAGACCATGGGCGGTGATTCCGGTGAGCTCGCCCTGATGGAGATAGGGAAGTCCCTGAGCGGACTTCAGGCCATGCGGGATTCCCTGCGCACTGTGGCGAGGGCCATCGACGCCGATCCTGAGGACAAGCGAGGCCGGGCACGAATGCGGGCACTCACCGTTCGTCAGATCGTTCACGACGCATGTGAGGAAATCCTGAGACGGACGGCAGCCGCCGGGGGTGCCCGACCCCTCTGCCACGATCCGGCCCAAGCCCGCAGAGCGGCCGACCTTTATGTGTACCTGGCTCAGCACCATGGAGGAGCGGAGGCGGCCAGCCTGGGCCGTCTGGCTGTGGAGGGTGGGCGTCGATGATCGGCCCGGCCCAAGAGGATGTCCCTATCTGCGGGGAGAGGGCATGCAAAGGGGGAGGCAAGGGTGCCAGGTGTCGATGAACCGGACGTACTTCGACGAGATGTACGCGTCCGATCCGGATCCTTGGCAGTTTGAATCGAGTTGGTACGAGCAACGGAAGTACGCCCTCACCATGGCCGCACTACCCGAGCCCCGCTATCGGTCGGCGTTCGAGCCCGGGTGCTCCATAGGGGTGCTCACCTCGCTCCTGGCCCAGCGGTGTGACGAGCTGTTGGCAACCGACCTGGTGGCCGAGGTCGTCGAGCGTGCTCGCGGACGATGCCGAACGCTGCCGGGCGTCACCCTTGAGGTGCGACCGATCCCCGAACAGTGGCCAACGGGGCCTTTTGACCTGGTGGTATTGAGCGAGATCGCTTACTACTTCGATCGCCCCACCCTGGACGAAGTCATGACCCTCCTGCTGGCCACCGTGGTGCCCGGGGCCACGATCGTCGGAGTCCACTGGCGGGGCAGGACGAACTATCCACTGAGCGGTGACCAGGTGCACGAAGTGATCGGTTCATACGCCGAGTTCGAGAGCGCCGTCCATCACGTCGAGCCTGACTTCGTGCTGGATGTGTGGAATCGGACGCCGCAGGCGTGAACGAGACCAACCTTCCCGGTATTCCTCGTACCTGGGTTGTCCACCATGCCCTATGGCACCGGGGTCGTGTTGGGGAACAGGACGCCAAGGGGCCCCCGGTGATGCCGGGGGCCCCTTGGCATTTCCTGCTGCTGTCAGAACTTCTCAGACCTTGAAAGCCCCGAGGTTCTTGACGACGGTTGTCTTGCCCTTCGAGTAGATACAGGCGTTCCCTCCGGCTGCACCCTTTATCATCTGCTTGGCGGTTCCACCGGTGACCGTGCCGCTAGCGGTGTACTCCCCGAGGGAGGTGTCTCCCGAGATTTTGGGGCACTTGCTCGTGGCATCCTTCTTGTAGGTGAACTTGAGGATGGACGTCTTGGTGGTGCTCCACTTGAGCGTCTTGCTGCTGACGGTGTACGTCCCCTTGGCCGGGGCCTTACCGGCATTGGTGGCGTTGGCACCCGTACCGGTGCATCCGGAGAACGCCAGGCTCGTGGCACTTCCGGTGGCGCTGGTGCATGACACCGTCTCGGCAGTAGCGGCCGACGCCACGCCGGCCGGGATGGCCACCGCCGCCAGCGACGCAGAGCCGGCTAATGCCGCGCAGACCAGAAGCCGGGTGGGAAGGTTCAGGGTGTGACGCATGTAGTTCCCCCTTGGGAGTTAGTTGTACGGCGAAGGCGAGTGACTTCACCGGCAATATGCCGTTCCTACAACGAAAGAGCGGGCCATTTCGTTACAACGGAATGTGATTCTTGGTACACCGCCGCAGTCGGAGTCCGACCTGGGGTTTTTGTAGGCGCCGACCGCCCTGTGAACCTGTGATCCACACGGGACTCCGTCGTCCTTTACGGATTTACGTAGCCGGTGGGGTTGACCCCGTCCCTCTCGTGCCCCCTTCCCCGCCTCGAAACGGCACACCCGAAATAGATGACCGTCTGCGACGGACGTCCGCGGATCATGGGGGGCTCTGGCCTACCCTTCGGGCTTCTCGGACGCCCCTGAGCTGGCGAACTTATCGACGAGGGAGCCGTTGAGCCTGGTAAGTACCCGAGCGGCATCGGCCCGTTCGGCCTCGTCCCAATCGCCGAGGATCTCCCGCAGGATCCGCTGACGCTCGTGCTCGACCTCGTGCATGGTTCGTCGGCCCTCCGAAGTGAGGGACAGGGTTGACGAGCGCCCGTCGGAGGGGTTCGGACGACGCTCCACCAGAGCACTGCCGACCAGTGCGGTCACCTGGCGGGTGACGGTTGAGGCGTCGAGATGGAGTGCCTCGGCCAAGGCGTTGGTGGGCGCCGCGCCCAGGCGCTCGAGGGTCCGGAGGGCCAGGTAGCCGGCCCGGTCCACTTGGACATACAGGGAGCTCTTACGGCCGAAGGTCTCCAGCAGCCGGACCAGGGTGAGGAGCTCGAGCTCGATGATCGGAATGGGGTCGGCGTCGTTGTCCATGGGGTTTCAACCGTGACGGGAACGGATAACATGTCCCCTAGGTACCTGTATCATACATACATATTTCGTTCGAGAGGAGATGGAGATGCGCGGACCCATCGTGGTTGGTACCGACGGCTCCGAAACCAGCCGGCTGGCCATCGAAGAGGCGGCCCTGCTCTCCAAGGGGACCGGAGAGCCGGTGATGTTGGTCTTCGTTCGACAACCCCGACTGGCCGGGCTGAGTGCCGTCGGGGCCGGGAGCCTGGGCGTGGCGGTTGAGCAGGAAGCACTGGACGGCAGTCAGTGCCTGGCCGAGGCGCAGGGCATCGCCATCCTCGATCCTGCCGGCGTCAACTGGAGCTTCGAGGTTCGGACCGGTGATCCGGCAACGGAGCTGATGCGGGCTGCTGACGAATGCCATGCCGACACCATCGTGGTCGCTGGTCGACGGCACGGGGTGATCGGTGGCATTGCTTACGGGTCGGTCTGCACCCATCTCCTGCACCGCTGGCCCCACTCGCTCCTGGTCGTTCACCGACCGTCGAGCCCGGCCGGCGCCCACGCCGACAGAAAGCTGGCATCCGGCCAGTGACGCCAGCCGCCTCCGAGGTCGGAGCCGGCGTCATGGTCGACGACTGACCGGAGAATTAGTTAAGTGATCACTTGAGTTATCACCGACTCGTCCGTATACTCAAGTACATGCTTAACCAAACGGTGGACCTGGATCGGACCTTCCAGGCACTGGCCGACCACACCAGGCGCACCATGGTGGAACGGCTCACCTGGGGACCCGCCTCGGTCAGCGAACTGGCCGAGCCGCTGTCCATGTCCCTCGCCGCCGTTCTCCAGCACGTGCAGGTCCTCGAGTCCTGTGGCCTCGTGAAGACCGAGAAGGTCGGGAGGACACGCACCTGTCGGATCGACAGCGCCGCCATGACCGCGGCCGAACAGTGGATCACCGAGCGCCGACGGACCTGGGAGACCCGCTTGGACCGCCTGGGCGACCTTCTTGACCAAGTAGCAACGAGTGAGGAGAAACCATGACCTTGTCCACCACTTCCCATGACACCTTCGTCATTGAGCGGACCTACGACGTGCCGGTGAGCCAGGTCTTCCGGGCCTGGGCCGATCCCCAACTGAAGGCCCGTTGGTTCGCCGGCTCCGCCGATGCGATCGGAACCGGCTACGAACTCGACTTCCGGGTCGGTGGACGTGAGGTCAACCGGGGTGGGCCTCCCGGTGGCCCGGTCTATCTCTACGAATCGCGGTTCAGCGACATCGTGCCCGAAGCACGAATCGTCTACACCTACGAGATGTATGCCGATGAGGTTCGGCTCTCTGTTTCGGTGGCCACCATCGAGTTCTATGGCCAAGGGGCCGCGACCCGACTCGTTCTCACCGAACAGGGTGTGTTTCTCGACGACCACGACACGGTGGCTCAGCGTGAAGAGGGCACCCGGTCCATTCTGGAGTCGCTGGCCACCAGCCTGAGTGGAGGCGCTTGAACCGTCCGGCTCTCAACAGAAAGCATGCAAGACGCTGGTGCGCGCGGCCGTGGCCCTGAGCCAGTCCGAAGCGAAAGGCTTACGACGGCATCGAGCCCCTTAGGGCCGTCCTACCTGGTCGGGGCTGGTTTGCAGCGGTTGACCCCCGGGTCCGACAACAGCAACGGTGGCTACCATGGGTACCTGAGCAACGACCCAGGAGCCTTGTGGAATGCCCGCATCAGCCGCTGGATTCTCGCCACGGATCGTCGACAGCCTCGTTGATGCGCTAGTGGTGATCGAGGACAGCGGACGTGTCCTCTACGCCAATCCGGCCCTGGGCCGCCTCTTGGGGTACGAGATCGGCGGGCTGTTCGGTATGCCCTTCGCCGACGTCCTCCCCGAGAAGGTGCGGACGCAGTATTGGGCGGAGTTCAGCACGTGGATGAAGATGGACCCACCGCCCCGGAGCCCGGGTCCCACCCGGATCGAACTGCTCCACGCCGATGGCTCGGCCATGCCGGTGGACGTGGCGACCTTCCTGGTCGCTCCGGAGCAAGGGCCCCGCTTGGTCATAGCGGCGTTGTGGGACGTAAGGCTTCGCGTGGACGTCGACCGGTTTCAGCAGGTCGCCGACGATCTGATGGCGTTGCTGGCCGAGGCCTCCGGAGACATCGGGCCGGTGGTCACCCAGTTCCTGGGGGTCATCGCCGGCAGCCTCGACTTCGATGTGGCCATCGCCTGGCGGTGGGATGCCGATCAGGAGCAGCTCTCCTGCGAGCACGCCTGGAGTAAGGACTCGTCGTGCCAAGCTCTGCTCAAGGCGTCAATTGGCATGACGGCTCGCCCGGGCCAGGGGCTGGCCGGGCTGGTGGCCGACTCCAACAAGCCGCGATGGTTCGGCGACCTGGCCGACTCCCGCATCTCCGCCGTCACGATGCCATCGTGGAGGATGGCTTGAAGAGTGCCTTCAGCTTCCCGGTGCGCACCCACGACCACCTGGTTGGGGTGGTCGAGCTGTTTGGCAAGACCAAAACGCGGCCGGACCGGGCCCTGTTCGATGCCGTGGCTGAGATCGGGGCGAGCCTGGGGAGCTTCATCGAGCGGCTCGAGTTGGAGGACGAGCGGAACAATCTCTTGTTGGAGCTGGAAACCGCTCGGGCTGAGCTGGCCTTCCTGCTTCAAGCCAACGTGGCACTGGTGCAGGCCCGGAGCTTCGAAGAGGCCGTCCATCGACTGGGGGAGGTGGCGGTGCCGACGCTCGGGGACATCTGTCTCATCGATGTCGTGGGTGCCGATGGACTGCTCGAACGCCTGGTGGCTCGCCACGCCGACCCCCAGCTGCAGTCTCTGGTCGATGGACTGCTCGATCTCGCTCCCGACCTGGCCGGGTCCCATCCGGCTGCCCTGGCAGTCCGGACCCAGCAACCGCAGTGGTCGGTCGACATGGGTCCGGACTTCATGACCAGCACGACCCAAGGTCAAGACCACTTCGAGCTCACCCAGGCCCTCGGTTTCCGGTCGTTCGTCTCGGTGCCGTTGATCGCCGGTGACGAGTCGATCGGTTCCCTCACCGTCATCACCACCGATGGGAGCCGCTCGTTCGGTGACCGGGAGCTGCACCTGGCAGAGAGCCTGGCTCGTCAGGTGGCCCGAGCGGTTGAACGGGCCCGATCCTTTGACGAGCAGTCGACCATCGCCCGAAATCTGCAGACGAGCCTGCTTCCCTCGGTGCCGTCGCACTTCGGCGGGGCCGAGGTGGCGGTGCGCTACGAGGCCTGTGCCCGCGGCGCCCAGGTGGGTGGGGACTTCTATGACGTGATCCCCCTGGGACAGGACCGTCTGGCGCTGACCATCGGCGACGTGGAAGGTCATGACATGACGGCGGCGACGATCATGGGACAGCTGAGAAGCGCCATCCGGGCCTACCTGTTCATCACCGAAGATCCGGGGGAAGTACTCGGCCTGGCCCATCGGTTCCACCTCGGTCAGGAAGCCGGCCGCTTTGCCACCGCATTGGTCGCCGTTCTGGACACCACGTCGGGTGAGATGGCCATGGCTTCCGCCGGCCATCCGCCTCCGGTCCTGCAACGTCTGGGACAGCCCCTGTTCTCCTTGGAGGTGACCCCAGGGCCTCCCCTCGGGATCGGCGCGGTACCCGGGCGTTACCCGGTGACCAATGTCAGGATCGCCACCTCTGACGTGCTGGCCTTCTATACCGACGGCCTCATCGATGTCGGCCACACGAGTGCCGGTGTCCGGATGGAACGGTTGGGCCGGGCTCTGACTGCATCGGGGTCCCGGTCGAGTGACGAGATCGCCGAAGGCATCATGTCCACCCTGACGGACGTGGACCCACGGATCGACGACGGCGCTCTCTTGGTGGTCAAGTTCGCCACCCCATAGGCCAGGCGGCCATGGACGCCGTCGAGGTCGGTCAGTGGCGCACGGATCCGCGCCCGTCGGTCCCGAGGCCGTCGAGAACGGCCGGGAGGCCCACGTCGAGCATCTTCTTCCGCACGGGGCCCAGCACCACCTTGGCCATGATGAATCCTCCGAGGCCGGTGAAGCCGGTGTGCTCAAAGGTGAAACGGGTGCCTCCCTCATCGGCCTCGATCCGATAGGCGACCAGGGTGGTTTCACCGTTCTCGTCACCGAGCCACGAGTATCGCAACAACGAAGGCGGGCGAGCTTCGAGGACCTCGCACTCGACCACTCCCCGCCAGCCGGGCACCGGCTTTCCCACCAACCTGAAGTGGGTGCCGACGGTGGGAGAGAACCCCTCCGGCCGGCCTCCCCGACCGGTCGATGTCCAGAGCGGGACCAAGTCGGGGTCGGTCACGGCCCGCCACACCTCGGCAGGCGGGTGCGGATATCGGCGTGTGATGCGGTACTCGCTCATGGGGCTCTTCCTTGCTCGGATGCTGCGACGACTCAGCCGCCGGAGTTAAAAATACTGTAGCAGTATTTATATAGTGACTATACTAACGTGGTGGACATGAGCACCCCGACGGTGGAGTGGACCGGGTTGCATGACCCTCATCCGGAGACCTCGGATGGTGCCGGCCTGCGGGAGCGCAAGAAGTGGCAGATGCGCCAGCGGCTCTCCGACACGGCCACGCAGATGTTCCTCGACCGGGGCTTTGACGCCGTGCGGGTGGTCGAGGTGGCCGAGGCCTGTGGGGTCTCGGAGAAGACCGTCTACAACTACTTCCCGACCAAGGAGTCGCTGCTGCTCGACCGGTGGGAGGTCACGATGACCTCGCTACGGGTAGGCCTGGCTCATACCGGGGTCTCCCCGGTCCAGGCTGCCCTGCGGATCCTCGGCGACGAGCTGGAGAGCATTACGACGTGGCTGGGCGCCCAGGCCGACCCGGTGGCGGCGCGTGCCCTCTACCGTCGGTTCGGCACCATGATCTGGTCCACACCGGCGTTGCGGGCCCACCAACGGGAAATGACCGACCAACTGGTAGCATCGCTACCGAGGTCATGGCCGACCGCTTCGCCCTGGACCCCCACGATTCGCGAGCCCAGGTGGCGGCCATCGCCATGGTCGGGTTGTGGCAGGTCCAGTCCCGCAGCTTGGGGAAGTACCTCGAGAAGAACGGAAGCCTCCGGCAGGTCCGCCGGGCCGTCACCGACGACGTGGAGCGCGCCGCCCAACTGATCGATGCCGGGCTGCGGACGCTCGGATCCGCCGACCGGAGGCGCCAGCAGAGCAACCGGATCAAGGGATAGAACTGTTCGTATGGAGCGTTCCCAGTCGATACCGTCACCCACCTCCCATACGCCCGAGGGCGGAGTGCTGCTCGGCCGTGATGGCGCCGGTAGGCGGCTGGTGCTGTTCGAGGATCCGCAGTGCCCCTACTGTCGGCAGTTCGAAGAGGTGTGCGGGGGCGTGCTCGACCAGGCCCGGCAAGCCGGTACCTGCACCGTCGAGTACCGGATGCGGTGCTTCCTGGGGGTCGAGTCGGTGCGGGCGGACAATGCTCTGGCCCTGGCCGCCGAGGAGGGCCGATTCGATGAGCTCCGGACGGAGATGTTTGCGTCCCAACCGCCTGAGGGCAGTGGTGGATTCACCACGGCCGACCTCCTGGCCCTGGGCCAGGCTGTGGGGCTGACCAGCCCCCAGTACGTGTCCGGTGTCGAACAGGGACGGTACAAGGCCTGGGTTCTGCAACGGGAAGAGGCCTATCAGGCCGAGGATCCCGTCGGGACTCCTGCGGCCTGGTTGGACGGTCGCCAGATCGACCCCCGCACGTTGGGCGATCCCGAGGCCCTGGGGGCTCTGCTGCACGGCTGACGTTGGAGTCGGGCCGCTTCAGCCCATCGGGGCAGGGCTCAGGTGGCGCACCGTTGGTAGGGAGAGTCAGCCGGCCAGTTCCAGTTGATGGTGACCACTCCGGCGGTGGGCTCGGTGGTGGAGGCCACGGCGGGATCGCCGCCGTCATCGCTCAGGGTCACCGTCTGACCTGGGCCTACGATGATCGGGGTGCCGCCTTCGCCGTACAGGTAGGCCGGCACCGTGTCCGGCCCACCCGACACCGCGGTCACGTTGAGTTGGACCGAGACGTCGAACACCTCGATGGCGGCGTCCGTGGTGTTGGTAGCCGTGCCCTTGGCCGTCACGTTCCAGAATTGGCTGCCCTGGGACCCGTTACTGGCGGTCACCGTGACCTGGGCCTGGGGGGACTCCGTGGGGCAGGCCACCGTGGTGGCAGGGCTGGGCGGGGCTGCAGCGTGGGCGTTTCCCGCCGCCGGCGACGGGTGCCCGGCTCCACGGGCACCGGACGCGATCGGACCATGGCCGCCGGCGCCGGAGTCCAGCTGCGAGGTCCGGACCCCGATGTAGGTCAGGGCCACCAGGGCTACCAGGCAGACCACCGCCACCGCCCAGAGGTTGTTGCGGAGGCCCGAACCGCGCCGTCGTGAACCGGTGGTCACCGCCGGCCCCCTCCGCACCGGGGTGGAGGGGGCCCGGGGGCCGGTGGGCGCGGCCACCGGCGCCGGCGCCAGTCGCGGGCGGGACGGCATCAACGCCATCTGGCGGGCCCGGTTCTTCTCGTGGTGGCACCACGGACACTCCTTGAGTTCCCGTCGGTAGTGGTGCTGCGGCTGCGTCTCGCAGATGGTCATGCTCTTCAACAGGGCCAGCAGGGCCTGGTTCCACTCCTGCGCCGACGGTCGCGCCCGGGGGTTGACCGCCCCATCGGCGAAGGCCCGGGCGAACAAGGCTTGGATCTCCGGCGACAGGATCTCGTTTGACACGGCACGGGGTCGAGGTCGGAGGCGCGGATCGCCCCCGTAGGCCCACACCCCCTCGAGGGCCAGGTCCTGGCCGGTCGGCTTCTCGTCGGCCCCGCTCCACACCCCCCGAAACGGGTGCTCACCCTCCATGATCAGCTGATGGATGTGGATGGCCAGGGCGAACAGATCCGACGAAGGGGCGCGGACGGTGTGTCCCCAGTTGGCCCGGAACAGCTCGGGGGGCGTGAACTCGGCCCGGCCCACCCGGCACAGGTAGTGACGACCTGACGCCGCCGTGATCTGCATGGAGTCACAGTCGAGCAGCGTCACCCGGGCGTCCCGCCACACCAGGACGTTGTTCTCGTTGAAGTCGCCGATGACCACGCCGGCCTGGTGCAGAACCTGAACCGCCAGCGCCAGGTTGGCCGCCGCCGTGACCAGGTAGGACCAGTCGATGTGGCGGGCCCAGCGCGACGCCGAGGTCGACGAGGATCTGCGGCCGTCGGAGGGATTGGCCACCCGGTGCAACGGCAGGGTCTTCGATCGGTCGATGAGGGGCATGAGGTACCCGATGAAGTGGTCTCCGGACTCCACCAGATCGGTGGGCCAGGCCAGCAGGATGTGGTCGGACTCGGCACTCCGGGTCCTGGCCGGCATGGCATTGGCCATGACCGTCAACCGGTCGGCCAACGACGGATCCCGTCCGATCTCGGCGTCGAAATAGCGTTTGAGCACGTAGCCGTCCGGCTCGACCAGAGCGAACACCTCACCCTGGCCACCCGATCCCAGCCGTTTGGCCAGGATCACCCGCTGTCCCTGCAGTGTGGCCAGCACCGGTCCGGCGAAGTCGGTACTCACCCCGGGCCGCGATTCAGTCCGGGCTCGGCTCGTGGACCGGACCGTCGGCCCCGGCCAGGGCCCGTTCCGGTCCGATCACGGCCTGTCCCGGGTGAAGGTCGTGGCCGGGGGCTCCCGCCGCGCCCCTGACCCCGATGACCAGGGTCTTGTCGTCCCCACTCTGGTCATCGAGGCCGGAGAGGAACCGGCCCACGGCGGCGTTGTTGGAGCCCTCGGTCCGGGCGTAGTTGAAGATGTCGTCGAAGAAGGGGGCGAACGGTTCGTAGGTGGTCAGATCGCCCAGGATCTTGAAGCGGAGTCCATCCGTGGACAGCGCCGCCGCCTGCACCGAAGCGGCCGGATAGGCATCGATCCGGAGGTGTGACAGGGCGGAGTCAGCGGTCACGAACACCGTCTCGTTGACATACTCGAACGACTCCGGAGGTGACGGCATCACCAGCGATCCGTCCTCCAGCATCAGCACGATGATGGTGTCGCCGATCTGTGCGACCTCGACGGCCTCGGGCCCGACCACCACCACTCCGAGGGTGGTGGCCAGGTCGTCGAACTCGCAGGGAGTCCGGCTGGCCACGTCGCCCAACACTTCCCGTACCCGTTCGAATCCGTGGATGAGGCCCGAGCCGTCAGCTGAGGGCACCGAGGTACGGGCCCAGTCGAGGATGGCGGAGACCGCGGCGTGCGAGCCGATGTCGGAGTGGGACCTCGATCCGGCCCCGTCCGCCACGGCCAGGGCCACCCGGTCGGCAGTGATCTGCCACCCGAACGAATCCTCGCAGCCACGCCCCACCACTTCGTGCGACGTTCCGGTCACGGCGCTTCCAATGGCCGTCCACACCGGCTTCGTCACCAGGGTGCCGCTAACTCAGGAGGGCCGGTGCCCGGGCCGGGGGCCATGGACTACCACTGGGCCCAGCCTTTCGGGGAGGGCAGGCCGAACTCCTGGGTGGCCTCGGCTTGGGACACTCCTTCGTCATTGGACGAGAAGGTTCCCGAGTCCGAGACGGCGTGCATGGAGGCCGAGAGCCAGAGGAACATCTCTTTGAAGCTGAGACCTTGGAGCCGCACCGGCTCGCGGACGTCGGAGAGCTGAGCCAGCGTATTGATGTCCGCCTTGTCGCCAACACCCACGGTGAAGCAGGTCAGGGCCTTGGCCGCCTCCGCTTGGCGGACCCGCTCAGCCGCCGTGGCGAACTGCTCGGGATCGGTGGGCGTGCCGTCGGTGATGAGGAACAACCAGGGCCGGTAGTACTCGAGCCCTGACTCTTTGTAGGCCTGCTTCTGCGCCCCCAACTCGTCGATCCCGAGGTTGAGGGCTGCGCCCATCGGCGTCGCCCCTTTGGCCACCAGGGTCTGGGGCTGGAGGTCCCGCCCCTCGGTGAACGGGATCTGGACCCGGGCCGTGCCCCCGAAGGTGATCACGGAGACCTCGGTGCGCTTCTGGGCCAGGTCGTCAGCTTTGATCTCGTCGCAGAAGACCTGAAAACCCTCGTTGAGCTGGCGGATCGGCTCGCCGCTCATGGAGCTCGACGTGTCCAGGAGGAGAGCCACTGCGATGCGCGGGTCAGGGTTGTCCTCGTTGACTCGTGCATACAGTTCCTGCTCCATGCCTCCCCTTCCACCACGGTCGTAGCCGTGCTCGATGCCGATGAACCTGAGGTACCGGTGCCCAGCCCCTGGTGCGGATCATAGGGTCCGATCCGGGCGCCACACCCACGACCGGATCCCGGTGACGGTGGGTGAAGGTTACCGTGGCCGATGAGAGGGGAGGCCGTCGGGTTCAGCCCCCGAATCCGCCGGCTCCACCGGCGCCGGGGCCGGCTCCGCCTCCGCCGAAGCCACCCCCGCCGAACCCTCCGATGGCGGTAACCCCTGCCTGGGTGGCCGACACCGAAGCGGCCGTCACCGAGCCGTTCGATCCCTTGGTGCCCTGAACGGTCACCGTGTCACCGGGCTTGAGGGCGGAGAGGGACGACTTGGCGTTCCGGTCCACGGTGGTGGTGGATCCGACGTCCACGGCCACCAGGCTGCCGGTGGAGGTCGTCACGTACAAGGTGTTGCCGATGATGTCGGTGACGGTGCCGGCCGTGATGTCCGACGAGGCCGCAGAGGGGGTCGACCCACCGGCCCCGGTGCCGCGAAACCTACTGGCGAACGAGGAGAAGGCCGAGGCCGCTGACGTGGCCGATGACGATGACGACGAGGAGTGGCGTTGCATGTACGCCCCTCCCCAGATGCCGGCGGAGGCCACCAAGAGAACCAGGAGGACGGCCATGGGCCAGGGCACCCGGAACCCCTTGGCCGGTCCACGGTTGGGCCAGTCGTCTTGTTCCCCCTCGAACAGGGAGTCAAAGTCCGACGGCGGCACAGGGGCATCGAGGGAAGGGGCGGCCGGGATCTCGGCGGTGGTGTTGACCGGCAACTCCCCGGTAGGCGGACCGCTCTCGACGATGCTGTCTGAATCAGACGTGGACATGGACGTGCACCTCTCTCGATTACTCGAATCTCAATGCGTCGATCGGGCGGAGGGACGCGGCACGATAGGCGGGGTACAGGCCGGCGACGATTCCAACCAGCAGGGCCACCCCGAAGGCCAGGGGGACCGAGTACGTGGCGAGGACGGGCTGCACGCCGGCGATCTTGAATCGGACCACCACCAGCCCGGCCAGGACTCCGACCAGGCCGCCGAGGAGGGAGATCACCACCGCCTCGATGAGGAACTGGCCGAGGACCACCGATTTGGGTGCCCCGATGGCCTTGCGGATGCCGATCTCCCGGGTCCGCTCGGTCACCGTGACCAGCATGATGTTCATAACGCCGATGGCGCCGACCAGCAGCGATACCGCCGCCACCCAGCCCAACAAGGAGGTGAAGGTCTTCGAACTCGAGGTGGCGGTGGACAACAGGCTGGCCTGATTGAGCACGCTGAAGGGAAGGTCGGCCACGGTGGTGTCGTTCTGGGCCGCCAGGATGCTCTCGACCTCGCTCTGAGCCAGGGTCAGGGTGGCCGACGACTTGCCTTGCACCAGAAGCTCGGTAAAGGACTCGGACTCGCCGGTGAGCTGATCCTGCACCGCGGTGTAGGGCGCGATGGCCACGGCATCCTGGTCGGTCAAGCCGCTGCTCCCTTTGGAAGCCAGCAGTCCGACCACCTCGAATTCGGCCGAGCCGATCTGGATCTCCTGGCCCAGGGGGTTGGACCCCGTGGGGAAGAGGTTGCTGGCCACATCGGAGCCGATGTCGACCACTTCGGCATGGCTCTTCACGTCGGCGGTGGTGATGGCCCGGCCCGCCGAGACGGTGTAGTTGGAAGCGGTCAGGTAGGCGGGGTTGGTTCCCACCACCGAGGTGGTGTAGGTGGCACCGTCGTAGGTGGCGGTCTGCGACGTGGTGATGACTGGTGACACCGATTGCACGTCGGGAGCGTTGTTGCTGTTCGAGATGAGGTTCACATCGTTGATGGTGAGATCGGCGTTGCGGGTCTGGGTACCGGTTTCGGAGGTGCCCCCGCCGAAACGCCCGGTGCTGAAGACGGTCAGGGTGTTCGTTCCCAACTTGTCGATTTGGGACTCGACGGCTTGGGACGACCCGGTACCCACCGCCAGTAGCACGATGACGGCCGCCACCCCGATGAGCACCCCGAGCATGGTTAGCATCGATCGCAGCCAGTTCGAGCTGATGCCCCGAAGGGCCATGACCACGTTCCCCCAGATGCTCACCGGCCTTCCCCCCGGACACCACGCGGCCGCGCCGCTTCTTGGGCATGGAGCACGTGCTCCCCGTGGGCATCGATGGGCTCTTGCCGGTCGTCCTGGGTGATCACGCCGTCTCGCAGCCGGATCACCCGGGTGGCGTAGGCCGCGATGTCTTCTTCGTGGGTGATCATGACCACGGTGCGGCCCTGCCCGTGCAGCTTGGTGAACATCGACATGACGTCGACGCTCGAGGCCGTATCGAGGTTTCCGGTCGGTTCGTCGGCCAGGATCAGCGCCGGGTTGGTGACAATGGCCCGGGCCACCGCCACCCGTTGCTGCTGCCCTCCGGACAGCTCACTGGGGAAGTGGTGCTTCCGGTCGGCCAGCGTGACCGAATCGAGGGCGATCTCTGCCCGTCGCCGACGCTCCTTCGGCTTGATCCCGGCGTAGGCCATCGGGAGCTCCACGTTCTGCAGGGCGGACATCCTTGAAAGCAGGTTGAAGTTCTGGAAGACGAACCCGATCTTGCGGTTCCGGATGCGGGAGATGTCGCGGTCGTCGAGGTCTCTGATGTTCACCCCATCGAGCCGATAGTGACCACTGGTGGGGACATCGAGGCATCCGATGATGTTCATCAGGGTGGATTTGCCCGAGCCCGAGGCCCCCATGACGGCCACGAACTCACCCGGCTCGACGATCATCGATACCCCGCGGGTGGCGAAGACCTCGTTGCCCCCCATCTGATATCGCTTGACGATGTCGGAGAGGGCGATGACCGGCCATTGCCGGCGGGACCCGTCCAAGTCCGGGGCACCGGGCGGGGACCGGCGCTGGTGGAGGGTGGTCGAGGTCACGGAGCACCCCCGCCGAAGCCGCCCCCGCCCCCGCCCCCGAGCCCGCCGAACCCACGGGTGCCGGTGGTGCCGGTACCGCCGGTGGTCGTAGCGGCGCTGACGCTGGCTGTGGGCTCCACCACCTTCTGGCCCTCGGTCAGGCCGCTGGTGATCTCGGTGTCGGTGGTACCCACCAGACCCAGGGTCACGGTGGTGACCTTTTGCTGGTTGTCCGACGAGAGCACCTTCACCGTCGACGTTTCCCCGGTGGTGGTGATGGCGGCGCTGGGCAACAAGAGCACGTTGTTGGCGCTCTGGACGATGACCGCCACCTCGGTGGTCATTCCGTCCTTCACATCCGACGGCACGTCAGTAAGGGCAATGGTGACCGGGTACTCCACGACGTCACTGACGACCGTCGAGGTCGGCGAGAGGGCCGTGACGACGCCGGAGACCTCGGTGTCGGGCAGGGCGGCCAGGGTGACCGTGGCGGTCTGGCCCACGGCAATTTTGGCGGCATCGGCTTCGGCGAAGTCCGCCACCACCTGGAGGCTGCCGAGGCTCTGGATGGTGACGAAGGAGGTCGAGGAGGAGCTCGATCCGGTGGAGGAACTGCCCGTCGACCCGGTGGACGAACTACCCGTAGACCCGGTGGACGAACTACCCGCACCGCCGGACCCGGACCCGGTCGACGAACTGCCGGTCGAGGAGCTGCCGGTCGAGGAGCTGGCTGCGGTGGTGGTCGTGGTGGACCCCGATCCGCTCACCGTCTCTCCCACCGAGTCGTTGACCGAAGTCACGGTGCCGCTGATGGACGCCACCAGCGTGCAGTCGGCCAGGGACTTGGTGTCGGCCGTCACGGTGGCCTGGTCCTGGGTCACGGTGGCCTGGTCCTGGGCGATGGTGGCCGGGGTGACCGACAGGCTGGCCTGGGCGGACTGGACGGTCAGCTCCTGGGCCGTGATGGTCTGCTGGTCCTTGGCCACCGCCTGCTGATAGGTGGTGATGTTCTGCTGGTCGGTGACGCACGAGCTCTGGGCTGTGGCGAAGACCACCCCGACCCCCTGCGACGTGCCGGCGGCGTTGGTGGCCACGATCATGAACAGGTAGGTGGTGTTGGCGCTGAGACCGGTGACCGCGGTGGTGACGGTCTGGGCGCTACCGGACCCGATGGTGGCCGAAGGTGACGTCGAACCGAACGAGCTGGTGGTTCCGTACTCGAAGTAGTACGTGGTCGAACCGCCCTCGGGGTTCACCGTGCCGCTGAGGGTCACCGACGTGGTCCCGGCATTGCTGGCCGAGCCGGTAGCCACTACCGGGGCGGATACAGCATGGGGGGCATCGACAGCAGAGTCCGAAGCGAAGTTGGAGTTGCCGCTTCCACTGCCGCCCCCTCCCGTGCCGCCGGAGCCGGTATCCGACGAGGTGCCCGAGCTGCCGGTCGACGTCGATGTCGACGCCGGACAGCCCAGCGCCTGGTCGGCGGCCAGGGTGGACTGGGCCGTCTGCAGGGAGGTCTGGTCACTGGTCAGCTGATTCTGGTCGGAGGTCAGGGTCGACTGGGCGGAGACCAGCGTGGCCTGGTCCTGAGCCTGCTGGGCCGGTGTGCCCCCGGCCTGGTCGTGCTCCAGGGTGGTCTGGGCCCCGAGGAGCGACGCCTGGGCCGATTGCAGGTTGGCCTGCGGCCTGGGTGGTGTCGATGGTGCCCAGGACCTGTCCGGCCTTCACTTTGTCCCCCACGGCCACATTGACCGAGGTCAGGGTGCCACCGGTGTTGAAGTCCTCGTCGGCCGACGTGGCGGCTGAGATGTTGCCCGACGCCGACACGCTCGACTGCACCGTCCCTTTGGTCACCGACACCGTGCGGGCCACTCCGGTCGATGCCGACGACGGCGTCTGGTAGATGGAGTACAAGGCGATGGTGGCGGCCGCCGCCACGACGACGATCAGCACGACATAGCCGATCACTTTGCGTCGGGAACGGTCATCAGTAACCAGCGGCATCGGAGGTGGTCCCTTTCGAGAGATGGAGGAGCAGGGCGTCGAGGGGAGAACCCTCGTCGATCAGCCTGATGCGGTGGGCGCAGTCGTGGACGTGGTCGAGCCCGGGGCGGGCCGGAGCGCGGCACAGGCCGCCGAGGCCGCGGCGAAGGCCGCGCTCGAGCGGTCAGGGACCCCGTTGGTCACCGTCACACCGTGCAGCTTGAGGCAGTTGGTGTACGCGGCGAAGGCCGCGCTGTTGGCCCCGTTGCCGCCGAAGCCGAAGCCACTACCACCCTTAGGCCTCAGACTGGCGCAGGCCTTCTCGGCGGCGGCGTACTTGGGGTTGTTGGCGAACCCACCGGCTCCACGACCGGGAAAGGACCCGCTTCCGGGAGTACCACCGCCACCCGACCCCGGCGTGAACCCGCCTTCAGGCCCACCGCTGCCCGAGGGCCGCCGGCCCTTGAAGTTCGGGAGGGTCACCCCGTGTTGTGAAAGGCACTTGGTGTAGGCGGCGAACGCCGTCGAGGTCGATCCCTTGGAGCCCGACGCCGTCGTGGTGGACGTGGTGGTCGAGGCCGATCCGGCGCTGCTGCAGGCGGCCAGCAGAATGCCGAGGGCGCCGATGGCCATCGCCGCCGCGACGTATCGGGGGCCGCGACCCCGCGACCGGGTAGGTACATAGTTGAGCATCATGGACGCACATTGACAGTTCGAACTGTGAAGACAGTTCAAGAAACTTGCGAGTTTCCTGAAGGGACATAACCCGGCGAACTGGGGCGTCGCGGTTGGTGGCGGCCTTGGGCCAAACCATCAAGCAATCTTAAGGAAATCGTGAAGTAGGACTGCCACCATCGCCGGCATGCCCCCTCGCATCCTTGTCGTCGAAGACGAGGAGAACGTGGCCTTCGTGGTCACCACGGCCCTCCGGCACGCCGGGTTCGACACCGTCGAAGCGCTCGACGGCCGGGAAGGCCTCCGGCTGGCCCAGACCGACACCGCCCTGGATCTGGTCATCCTCGACGTGATGGTGCCGGAGCTCGATGGGTTCGAGGTGTACGCCCGGCTGCGCGCCGGCGGGAGCCGGGTGCCGGTGGTCTTCCTCACCGCTCGCCATGAGTTGCACGACCGGATCAAGGGATTGAGCTTGGGGGCCGACGCCTATCTGACCAAGCCGTTCGGGGTGGAACAGCTGGTGTCCCGGGTCCGGACCATCGTGCGAGGGGCCGGCCATCTATCGGCCACCGCCGTGCTCACCTGTGACGACCTGGTCCTCGACGATGACATCCGGCGGGTCACCCGGGGCGAGGAGGAGGTCGTCCTGTCGCCGACCGAGTACCGGATGCTGCGGTTCCTCATCCGCCACGCCGGCCAGGTGGTGTCCCCGGTGCAGATCCGGGACCATGTGTGGGAGTACGGGTTCCACGGTGAGGCCACCGTGGTGGAGACGTTCATCTCCTCGCTCAGCGAGAAGATCGACACCAAACCGCCGCGGCTGATCCATACCGTTTCGGGCCTCGGCTACCGCTTGGACTGCTGGTGACCCCACCAATCGGGCCCGGACGGCTCCCGCGGGCGAGGTGCCCGTCAAAGGCACAGTGAACACTCAGGTGACCTTAAGGAAAGTCTGAGATGGTGTAGCGATGACCCCTCGGATCCTCGTGGTGGAGGATGAAGAGAATGTGGCCTACGTGGTGGCCACGGCCCTGAGGCTGGCGGGCTTCGAGACGGCGGAGACGAAAAACGGTCGGGATGCCCTGGCCCTGGTCTCGGACGGCGAAGCCTTCGACCTCATGATCCTTGACGTGATGCTTCCCGACCTGGATGGATTCGAGGTGTGTCGCCGCATGCGGACGGAGGGGATCGGCATCCCCGTGGTCTTCCTGACCGCCGCCGATGCCGTCGAGGACCGGGTCCGGGGCCTCACCATCGGCGGGGACGACTATCTGACCAAGCCGTTCAGCGTGGAGGAGCTGGTGGCCCGAGTGCAGGTGATCTTCCGACGCACCGGCACGCTGACCACTACGCAGCTGCTCACCTGCGCCGATCTGGTCCTCGATGATGACGCCCACGTGGTGACCCGCCACGGCGAGGTGGTGTCCCTGTCCTTGACCGAGTACAAGTTGCTCCGGTTCCTCTTGCGCAACGCCGGACATGTCATGTCCAAGGACCAGATCCTCGACCACGTGTGGAACTACGACTTCGAGGGCGAGTCGACCGTCGTGGAGACCTTCATCTCCCTGCTGAGGAGAAAGATCGACTGCACGCCGCCCAGGCTCATCCACACCGTCCGGGGTGTCGGTTACCGATTGGACGAGCGCTGACGGGTTGTGACCCTCCGCCTCCGCCTCTATATCGCCGCGGCCGTGCTCCTGGCCGTGCTGTCGGTCCTCGGGGTCCTGTTGCTACGGGCCATCGAGACGTCGGAGTTCCAACAGATCGACCAGCAGCTGCAGTCCGCCGTTCCCGCCGTCGGGGTCTTCGGCCATCTGCCCCTGGGCTCGCCCCTCCGGTTCCGCCACCCTCACAGCCCGGTTACCGACAACGGCATCAGCGAGTTCTACGTAGCCACCGTGTCGAGCGGCCACCGCGATGTGCTCGTCAACCCCCTGGGCGCCCACGGGAAGGCTCCCCAGATCCCTTCGGTGCTCTCCACCGGGCCGGGGCGCCAACTGACCGTGACCACGGTGGCGTCGCTCTCCGGTTCGGGGCGGTGGCGGGCCGTGCTCATGAGGACCCGCACTCCCAAGGTCGACTTGTTGGTGGCGGTGTCCCTGGTCCAGGAGGACGCCACCGTCAACCGGCTCCGCTTGGCGGTGCTCGGGGCCGGCCTGGTCATCTTCGGGGTTCTGGTGGCAGCCGGCTTCTGGGTCGGGAGGTTGGGGCTCCGTCCCATCGCCGAGGTGACCGAGGTGGCCGACGCCATCTCCGCCGGTGACCGGTCCCGGCGGGTGGCGGAGGTCGGCGGGGGCACCGAGGCCGCTCATCTGGCCCGGGCCTTCAACGTCATGCTGGACGACCAACAGGCCATCGAAGGGCGGCTCAGGCAGTTTGTGGCCGACGCCTCCCACGAGCTCCGGACCCCGGTCTCGGTGATCATGGGGATCGCCGGGCTGTGGCGCCAAGGTGACCTTCGTACCGGGGAGTCCCGCGACGACGCCATGCGTCGCGTCGGTCAGTCCAGCGCCCAGATGGCCACCCTGGTGGAGGACCTGCTCCTGCTGGCCCGGCTGGACGAAGGCCGACCACTGGAACGAGCGCCCGTCGACCTGGTGGCACTGGTGCACGACGCCGTGGTCGACGCCTCGGCCACCAATCCCTCCCGTGAGATCCGCGTCGACAGCCACGGGCCTGTGGTCACCGAGGGCGACGAAGTGGCCCTCCGCCAGGTGATCGTGAACCTGATCAACAACTGCCTCCGGCACACCCCACCCGGGGCCACCATCGACGTAACGGTGTCGGAACGCCCCGGCAGTGTGGTCCTGGACGTTCGCGACTCCGGACCCGGCATGGACGCCGAGAGCGCGGCACGGGCCTTTGACCGCTTCTGGCGGGCGGAGCCCAGCCGGACCCGGGCCGGGAGCGGATTGGGACTTCCCATCGTGGCGGGCATCGTCGCCGCCCACGGGGGGCGGGTGGTGTTGGACTCCGATCCGGAGCGGGGCACCGACGTACAGGTCTTCCTTCCGGGTCTGGCAGGTCTGGCCTCGTCTGAGTCCTGACCCCCGGCCGCCACGTAGGCGGCAGCACTCGGCGCCGGCCCAGCCGGGTCACCCGGTCAGGGGCGACCTCACCACGGGTACTGGCGCTGGGACGGCTCCATCCTGGTGATGCCCCACCAACTGAGCTTGGCCACGACGGCCACGCCGGCCACGACCACCGGAATCGACCACCGCCGGCGTCGAGACGCTTCCATGCGGACATCCTCAGGGTTGGAGCTGTGAGGACCCTGCACCGAAGTTGTAGATATCCTGCCGGACTACACCCGGCCCCGGTCACCTGACCGGGCACGACCAACCAGAGGAGTACCGATGGAGTGGAGCCAACGATCGGCCATCGTCACCGGAGGCGCCGGCGGCCTCGGGGCCGCTACCGTCCGCCGCCTGAGCGCGCTCGGACTCCAGGTGGTGATCTTCGACCGGGCCATCGACGCCGGAACCCAGCTGGCCCGCGAGCTGGGGAGCGGGGCTGCGGTGGGCGGGGACATCGGTCAGGACGCCGACGTCAATGCGGCCATCGAGGCGGCATCGGCGCTCGCTCCCCTGGCTGTGGTGGTGAACGTGGCCGGGGGAGGGGCCGGGGGCCGCACCCTGTCCCGGGACAACACGCCCATGGACATCGAGGCCTTCCGGTCCACCGTCGAGCTCAACACGGTGGGCTCGTTCAACGTCACCCGGCTGTGCGCCGCCCGGATCGCCACCAACCAACCCGACGAGTTGGGGCAACGGGGGGTGGTGGTGAACACCGCCTCCATCGCCGGCTACGAGGGGCAGACCGGCCAGGTGGCCTATGCCGCTTCCAAGGCCGCCATCCTGGGTATGAGCCTGCCGCTGGCCCGCGACCTGGCGCCGGTCGGTATCCGGGTCTGCGCCATCGCCCCCGGCACCATGGGCACTCCGTTGATGGAGAGCGCTCCTGAGGAGCTGAAGGCCAAACTGGTGGAGTCCATCATCTTCCCCAAGCGCATGGGACTGCCCGAGGAGTTCGCCCGCCTGGTCGAGAGCATCGTGACCAACCCCTACCTCAACGGGGAGAACATCCGCCTCGACGGGGCCCTGCGCTTCCCCCCGAAGTGAAGCCGCAGAGCCGGAGCCTCCGCTTCGACGGAGCTTCCGGTCAGATGATGGCGCCGGCCTCTTTGTGGGCGATGATCTGATCCCAGTCGAGACCGAGCTCGAGGAGTATCTCCTCGGTGTGCTGGCCGTGCTCGGGGGCGGCCGTCAGCTGGTCGGCGCGTTCGTCCATCTGGACCGGGTTCACCACCAGGTCGAAGCGGACCCCGTCGGCCCGCTCCACCGTGGACAGGTACCCATTGGCTCCGACCTGGGGGTCGTTGACCAGCTCGCTCGGCATCTGGCCCGGTGACCACACCCCTTCCAAGGTGGCCAGGGCCTCCTTCCACTCGGCGAAGGTCTTGGAGGCGAACACCTCGTCGATGATGGCCACGCACTCCACGGAGTTGGTGTAGCGGGCCCCCCCGTCGGCAAAGCGCGGATCCTCGATCAGGTCGGGCCGACCGATGTGGGTGCAGAAGTCCGGCCAGAACCGGTCCGACTGGAGCATCATCAACGTGATGAACCGGTCGTCGCTGGTCTTGTAGTTGCCCACCAGCGGGTTGGGGGACGAGGTGCGGTCGAACTTGGGCATGGGGTCCCCGCCGTAGAGGCCGGAGGCCACGATGTCCGGCGACAGCTGCCACATGGCCAGCCCGAGCAGGGATACGTCGATGACCGGGGCCACCCCGGTGGTGGCCCGCTGCAACAGCCCGGCGGCGATCCCCCCGGCGATGGCCATCCCCCCGGCCAGGTCCCCGAAGGCCGGCCGTCCACCGATGGGGTAGTCGCTGTCCCCCGGGGTGAGGGCGTTGGCCACCCCTCCGCGTCCCCAGTAGGAGCAACCGTCGTACCCGCCTTTTTCGCGGTCGGGACCGAGCGGGCCCTGGCCCGAGCCCCGGGCGTAGACGATGCCCGGGTTGACCGCTTTGATGTGTTCCACGTCGATCTTGAGCCGCTGGCGCACCGCGGGGAGGAAGCTGGTCAGGAAGACGTCGGACTTCTCGGCCAGCTGGTAGAGCAGGTCCCGACCGGACTCGGTGCTGATGTCGATCCCGATGCTGCGCTTGCCCCGGTTGGGCTGCTCGATGATGTAGTTCACCGCCCCCTCGCCACCGGGGATGAGGCCCATGGACACCAGGCCCCGCTGGGGGTCGCCGGTTTCGGGGTGCTCCACTTTGATGACGTCAGCGCCCCAGTCGGCCAGGACGGCCCCGGCGGCGGGAACGAAGGTCCAGGCGGCAACTTCGAGTACTCGGAATCCTGCGAGGGCTTTGGCCATGTGACTCGTCCTTGATCAGTGCGGTTGATTCAGTGCGGTTAATTCAGTGCGGGTGGATCGGTACGGTTGAACTCGGTGCGGGTGGATCGATGACCGGTGGAATCATCGCCGGGGATGCCATGGCCGCTATCAGCCGCGACCCATGGCCTCAGCCGACACCACCCGCCGCGGATGGTCGACGTGCCCCGGCGCCGACGTGGTCAGCGCTTGGCGATATCGAGCAGGTCCATCGACCGGGTCCCACCTTTGGCGATGCTGGCCCTGGTCTGGGACTTGATGGCGACGTCGTGACCGACCGCACGCTGGCGAAGCGCCCCGACCGTGCAGTTGTCCCTGCCCCCCAGGGCGGTGAAGGGGTCGTAGTGGAAGTGACGCATGGCGTTCAGGTGGGTGATGCGATCGATGTCGTGGTCGCTGACCCCGTCCAGGCTCTTGGTCAAGGTCTCCGGCGCCATGGGCCAGGTGGAGTCGGAGTGGGGGTAGTCGCACTCCCACATGACGTTGTCCATGTCCAGGAACTCCCGGCTGGCCACGCCGAAGTGGTCATCGATGAAGCAGGTGAGGACGCTGCGGTTGAAGACCTGGCTCGGGAGCATGTCCCCGAAGTCCTGACCGGTCCAGGCGTGGTGGCGGTCGTAGTTGTAGTCGACCCGCTCCAAGAAGTACGGGATCCAACCGATCCCGCCCTCGGACAGGGCCACCTTGAGGTCGGGGAACTTGCGGAGCACCGGGGACCACACCAGGTCCGCCGCGGCCTGGACGATGTTCATGGGGGTCAAGGTGATCAGACAGTCGATGGGGGCATCGGCCGAAGTGATCACGATGTCCGAGGACGAGCCGATGTGCATGCACACCACCACGGCCTCGTCGCTGCAGGCCTTCCAGAAGGGATCCCAGTAGTCGGAGTGGATGCTGGGCCAGCCCAACTTGGAAGGGTTCTCCGAGAAGGTGACGGCATGGGCGCCCTTGGCCGCGGTGCGCCGCACCTCGGCGGCCAGCACCTCGGGATCCCAGATGGCGGGGAGGGGACAGGGGATGAAGCGGCCGGGGTGGGTCCCGCACCACTCGTCGATGTGCCAGTCGTTGTAGGCCCGGATCATGGCCAGGGCCACGTCCTTGTCCTCGGTCCGGGCGAAGAGCTGGCCACAGAACTGGGGGAACGACGGGAAGCACAACGAACCGACCACCCCGTTGGCGTCCATGTCCTTGACCCGTTCGTCGATGTCGAAGCAGCCCGGGCGCAGCTGGTCGAACGAGGTGGGCTCGAGGCCGTACTCCTCCCGGGGCCGTCCGGCCACGGCGTTGAGCGCCACGTTGGCCAGGATCTGGCCCTCATAGAGCCAGGCGTTGGTGCCGTCCTCATTGGTTATGAACTTGGGGGCCAGGTCCACGTACTTGGCCGGAAGGCGACCGTTGAAGAGGTCGGGTGGCTCCACCACATGGTCATCGACACTGACCATGATCATCTCGTTGATTTCCATAGGACGTCCCCCTTGTCGTGGTTCCCTATCGAAGAGTACCTAACGAACGGCCGTTACGCGCCACGCCCCCCGGTCCACCGGGCCGAACGGGGCTGTCGATCACCCGATTCCGAGTTGGCGCAGCACGGCGGCGGTGTCGGAGCCGAGCGGCGGCACCGACGGGGCGGGAGGCCGCTGGTCGGCATGGGTGGACCGTGTAGGGAGTGGGGAGAGCGAGCCGGTCGGGCCCGGTCTCGGGACCGGCCATCCCGGCGGCGATGTCGGCCATGGAGGCGTCGATGATCCACGCCCCGTCGCTGCCGAGGGCCCCGAGGACCGCGGAGGTGGCCGCCAATCCGCACAGGGGGTCGGCCACGGCGTCACCGCAGAAGCACGGGGTGGAGCCGTCCCAGCTGACCAGGCCTCCGGCCACGGCGGCGTCGTCGCCGAAGGCCACCCGGTGGCCCGTGGCACCGACACTGCCGTAGCCCGAGATCATCAGCCACAGGCGAGGTTGTTCGTGTCGGACGATCCGCCCAGGGTCCAGCCCCAGCTGCTCGAGGGCCCGGGGCCGCGACGCCGTGATCACCACGTCTACCCGCGAGACCAGCCGGGCCAGCAGCCCTCTCCCCCGGACCGTGTCGAAGTCGATGGCCACCGTGGCCTTCCCGCTGTTCATGGCGGCGTGGAAGCGGGGATCGCCCCGTCGGGCCCCGTCTATCCGGGTGGGGGATTCGACCTTGATGACCTGGGCCCCGGCCGCCACCAGCAGCCTGCCCACCAGGGGCCCGGCCCACAGGGCCGACAGGTCGGCCACCACCAGTCCGGAGCAGGAGGCCAGCGGTGGAGCGGACCGCACCCGGCGGGACCGGATGCCGTGGACGTTCCCGGCCGAGTCCGGGACGTGGCCGACCAGGGGCTGTCGCTCGCCCAGCACGGCCAGGGGGAGACCGAGGAGCTCGGCCCGCTCCGTCAGCTCGTGGCCCGGTCGGGTAGCCACCGCGGCGTGCAGGGCCGGCCAGTCGTCGGCGGCCGACCGATCCACGTCGAGCAGGGCCGGCACCAGCTCCCAGTCGGTGGGCCGGGCCAGGGTGGCTGCTATCCACCCATCGCCGGTGGGCATGAGGTGTGAGGCCCCGCCGCAGCTGACCGGGCCCAGTCGGCGGAGCCCGGTCATGGTGGCCCGCTCGGCCATGAGCCCCAGGGGGTCGACCACCACTGGCCGGCCCAGCCGCTCCGACCGCCGGGCAATGTCGTCGGCCAGCCTGGTGGCCCCGGTCACCAACCCCGGCGGAGCCGCCAGCCCCGGACCGTCGGAGGGCCCGGTCAGGTCCATCATCCCCGACGCCGCCCAGGCCCCGGCGGGATCGGGGGATCGGTCCTGTCTGTCACCTGTCAGCGCACACACCTGCGCCCTCACCAGCACCTTCCTTGGTCCGCACTCACACTACGCCGGCCCGGTGGCCTCATTACCATCGTCGTCATGGACCCTCTTCGGCTCTCGGGACCGGAGTTCGCCGAGCTCCTCGATGCCGGCGAGGCCCACGAGCGGGTGGTGGACGCAGGGGCCCCGGTCGTCCTGGTCGAAGGGACCGGCCTGCCTCCCACCCTCGACCCACCCTCCATGGAGCGGCTGCAGACCCTGGCCGCGGTGGTGATCGGCGTGGTGGAGGGGCCGATGACCGGGCCACCGGCCTGGTCCGATCTGGCCGTCCCGCCCCACAGCCCGGAGCTGGAGTCGGCCCGGACCACCGTGGAGGCCAACCCGCTGGCCTCGGTCACCCTGGCCGTCCTGCTCCGGACCGGCGGAGGCCGAACCGTCTCCGAGGGGTTGGCGGCCGAGTCGATGGCCTACGGGCTGCTCCAACACGGCCCGGAGTTCACCCGTTGGCGGGGCGGGCATCCGGCCCGGCCCCAGGCCGACGACGGGGGCCCGGCGGTGATCGCCACCCGGGAGGGGGACCAGCTCTCCATCACCCTCAATCGACCCCGGGTGCTCAACGCCTTCACCGCCGCCATGCGGGACGACCTGGTGGCGGCCTTGCACGTGGCCGCGGTCGATCCCACCGTCGCCTCGGTCGTCCTGCGCGGCTCGGGCGAGGCCTTCTGCAGCGGCGGCGACCTGAACGAGTTCGGCTCCCGCCCCGATCCGGTCACCGCCCATCTGGTGCGCCTGCGGCGAAACGCCGGCCGATCCCTGGCCGAGGTGGCCGACAAGACCACGGTCCGCATCCACGGAGCCACGGTGGGATCCGGTATCGAGCTGGCGGCGTTCGCCCACCGGGTGGTGGCGGCCCGGTCCACCCGTATCTCCCTTCCGGAGCTGCATCTCGGGCTCATCCCCGGTGCCGGGGGAACGGTCAGCCTGCCCCGCCGCATCGGCCGCCACGCCACCATGCTGCTGGCCCTGGCCTTGCCCTCGATCGATGCCGACACCGCCCTGACCTGGGGCCTGGTCGACGAGTTGGAGCCCTGAGGTGCCCGCGCACCAATTTTCCCTCGCCGGACGGGATCGTTATGGTTGGCCGCGGCCGCACAGGCCCCGTCGCCCAGCATCGGGCCCGCCCGCTAGCCGCCAGGAACGCCCACGGTGAACATCGCCATCCTCTTGGACCTCATGGCCGACTCGTTCGGTGATCGCACAGCCCTGTCCGACGGGGCGGAGTCCATCTCCTACGCCGACCTGCGAACCTGGGCCCGGGCCGCCGGCGACCAGTTGACCTCGGGCAGTTTCACCACCCTGGCCTTCGCCGACCTCTACTCGGCCGCCGTTCCGGCCGCGCTGTTCGGGGCGGCCTGGGTCGGGGCCTCCTACGCCCCCCTCAATTTCCGGCTGCCGGCCGAGTCGTTACAGGCCCAGATCGAGCGGCTCGACGCTCCATCCACCGTGGCCTCCGCCTCCCTGTCCGCCCAGTTGGACAGCACTCCGGTTTTGACGACGCCGGTGTGGTGGGAGGGACTCGGCCAGGCCGGTGCCGTCGAGAGCCCCTACGCCGACGATCCCGAGCGGCCCGCCGTCATCCTGTTCACCAGTGGCTCGTCCGGCACCCCCAAGGCCGCCCTCCTGAGCCACGACAACCTGACCTCCTACGTCATGGACACGGTGGAGTTCGCCGGCTCGGACGAGGACGAGGCCCTCCTGCTGGCGGCACCGCCGTTCCACATCGCCGGGGTGGCCGCCGTCCTGACCTCGGTCTATTCGGGCCGCCGGATCCTGCCCCTGCCCGCCTTCACCCCCCAGGCCTGGCTGGAGCTGGCCCGGAGCGGTGGCGCCACCCACGCCTTCGTGGTCCCGACCATGCTGGCCCGGATCGTCCAGTGCATGGAGGAGGATCCGGGCCTGCGGGTGCCGACCCTGCGGTCCCTGTCCTACGGAGGCGCCCGGATGGCCGCCCCGGTCCTCGAGCGGGCCCTCGAGCTCTTCCCCGAGGTGCAGTTCGTCAACGCCTACGGCCTCACCGAAACCTCCTCCACCATCGCCGTGCTCGGTCCCGAAGAGCACCGCCGGGCGCTGGCCAGCCAGGAGCCCGAGGTCCGTCGCCGCCTGGCCTCGGTGGGCCAACCGCTCCCCGGGGTGGAGATCGCCATCGTCGGGGAGTCCGGCGAGATGGCGCCCGTGGGTACCAGGGGCTTCATCAGGGTGCGCGGGCCCCAGGTCAGTGGCACCTACCTGGACAGCGCCACCAGCCTCGACGAGTCGGGATGGCTGGTGACCGGGGACGTGGGCTCCATCGACGAGGACGGGTATCTCTTCGTGGAGGGCCGGGCCGACGACGTGATCATCCGGGGGGGCGAGAACCTCTCCCCCTCCGAGATCGAGGACACCCTGCTCCGCCACGACGCCGTGGTCTCGGTGGCGGTGGTCGGAGTGCCCGACCCCGAATGGGGCGAGTCGGTGGCCGCCGCCGTGGTGCTGGCCCCGTCGATGGAAGGCCTGGCCCCCGACGGGATCGCCGACCAGCTCACCGGATGGGTCCGCCAGCGGCTGGGCTCGATCAAGACGCCGGGGCGGTTCGTGTTCTGTGAGGAGCTGCCCCTCACCGCCAGCGGCAAGGTCCTCCGCCGGGTGGTGCGGGACCAGTTGGCGTCGGACCGACCGGTTGGTCCAGGCTCTGCGGGTTCTGACGAGCAGCTCAAGGAGGTTGCGACGTGATACTCAAACCGGGATTGCGACTCAAGAGCCAGGTCGGCACCACCGAGATCGTGGTGATCAAGGGCACCGGCGACCACGACCTGGCCTGCGGGGGTGTGGCCGTCGTGGCCCTGGACGACCCGGTGGCCGACGGCCTGGCCATCGCCCCGGAGCGGACCGGTGCCACCCTCCTCGGGAAGCGGTACACCGACGCCGAAGACACCGTCGAGGTCCTCTGCACCAAACCCGGCGACGGCGCCCTGTCGCTCGACGGAGAACCACTCGAGGTCAAGACGGCCAAGGCTCTGCCGGCTTCGGACTGAACCCGCCCGGGCCGCCGGGTCCGGGCCGTCCCTGCACCGGTGACCCCACGGATGGCAGAGTGTCGAGTGGTTTCCGTGCCCAGTATCTGATCGTCGCGCCGGCCGTTCACGGTCCGCCCCGAGCAAGTGGAGTTCCCAGCCAATGGCCAACGTCCATGCCGTCGACCTCGCCCTCCTGGTCTTCCGGGTGGCCATCGGAGCGGTCTTCATCGCCCACGGGGTCAACCACATCATCGGCGGCGGGAAGATCGCCGGCACCGGCCGGTGGTTCGAGAGCCTGGGGATGAAGCCGGGTTGGTTCCACGCCTGGACGGCCAGCGTCACCGAGATCGGCGCCGGGGCCCTACTGGTGCTGGGGCTCCTGACCTCGTTCGGGGGCGCCGGAGTGGTCGGCGTCATGGTGGTGGCCTGGATCACCAACCACCTGAAGAACGGGTTCTTCATCTTCCGCCCCGGCGAAGGGTGGGAGTACGTGATGGTGCTGACCATCTCCGGGTTCCTCCTGGCCACGGTGGGTCCCGGTCAGTGGAGCCTCGACCATGCCTTCGGCCTCACCTCCCTGTGGGGGTGGACCGGTCTCCTGATCGCTCTGATCGCCGGCGTGGGTGGGAGCGCCCTGCTCCTGGTCACCTTCTGGCGGCCGGCTCCCAAGGCGTCGTCCTAGCGGTGGCCCGGTGAGCGCCCCGGTCTTCGACCCGTTCTCCGAGGTCTTCTTCGAGGACCCCTACGAGCTGTACCGGGCCCTGCGGGACGAGGCCCCGGTCACCTTCAACGAGCAGTACGGGTTCTGGGCCCTGGTCCGCCACGCCGACGTCATGTCGGCCAGCCACGACTGGAAGACCTTCTCCAGCACCCACGGCGTCGACCTCTACACGCTCTCGCTCGACCCGGACCTGGTGGCCGGGCTCGGCATGATGATCATGCAGGACCCGCCCGACCACCACCGGCTCCGGAGCCTGGTCAGCAAGGTCTTCCACCCCCGGTCCATCCAGGGCCTGGAGCCCATGGTCGCCGAGGTGGTCCGGGGCTTCGCCGACCGGCTCACCGGGGAGTCGGAGTTCGACGCCGTCGAGGAGTTCGCCGCCCCCTTCCCGGTGGAGATCATCTCCCGGATGCTCGGGGTGCCCGCCGCCGACCGGCAGAAGATCCGGCACTGGATCGATCTGACCCTGGAGCGGGAACCGGGCCAGAGCGGCCCGAGCGACGCCGGCCAGGAGGCCATGTTGGAGGCCGTGGTGTACTTCGCCGCCCTGGTGGCCGACAAGCGGCTCCACCCCGGTGACGACATGTTGAGCCGGCTGACCCAGGCCACCATGGAACGCGAGGACGGCACCACCACCGGGCTCAGCGACGCCGAAATCGCCGGGTTCGCCGCCCTGCTGGGTGGGGCGGGAGCAGAGACCGTGACCAAACTGGTCAGCAACGCCTTCGTGCTGTTCTCGCGGCACCCGGACCAGCGGGCGGCCCTGGTCGACGACCCCGCCCTGGCGTCCGGGGCGGTCGAGGAGATCCTGAGGTTCTGGCCCCCCTCGCAGTACCAGGGCCGTTTTTCGGTGCAGGACTCGGAGTGGCACGGAACCACCATCCCGGCCGGGTTCCCGGTCCTGCTGCTGACCGGGGCGGCCACCCACGACGAGCGGGAGTACGTGGATCCGGACCGGTTCGACATCACCCGGGCCCCCGGCTACGCCCTGGGCTTCGGCTTCGGGATCCACACCTGCCTGGGGGCGGCCCTGGCCCGGATGGAGAGCCGGGTGGCCATCGAGGAGATGGTCCGGCGCTGGCCCGACTTCACCGTGGACGAGGACCACACCCGCCGGGTCCAGATGGCCAACGTGGCCGGCTACGCCAGCGTCCCGGTGCGTCGGGGCTGACCTGGACCGGGGGCCGCGCCCCCGGTGATCGACCGGGCCAGGGGGCCGTGACCGCCCCGGTACCGGGTACCGGCAGCCTTGGCGGCCTTGTATGGTTCTTGCATGGCCGATCAGGCGGTGTTCTCCGATCTTGCGATGGAGTACATGCCTGCGCTCTACACCGCGGCACTGCGGATGACCCGCAACTCCTCCGACGCTGAGGACCTGGTGCAGGAGACCTATCTGAAGGCCTACCGGGCCTTCGCCAGCTTCGAGTTGGGCACCAACCTCAAGGCCTGGCTCTACCGCATCCTCACCAACACCTACATCAACACCTACCGGGCCAAGAAGCGCCGCCCCGAGATCGCCGACGTCGAGGACGTGGAAGACCTCTACCTCTACCGGCACCTCTCTGGTGAGCAGGGCACGGTGCTCGGCCGCAGCGCCGAGGACGAGGCGCTCGACCGCTTCACCGACACCGACGTCAAAGAGGCCATCGAGGCGCTGCCCGACACCTTCCGGATGGCCGTGCTCCTCGCCGACGTCGAGGGATTCTCCTACAAGGAGATTGCCGAGATCACCGACGTGCCCATCGGTACAGTGATGAGCAGAATCCATCGAGGAAGAAAAGCGCTGCAGAAGGCGTTGGTGGACCGTGGGAGCACAAGAGGCCTTGTCGAGGCGGGCGACACAGCCAGGTAGGAGAGCCGGACCAGTGGGAGATTCGGGAGTACGAGGGGAACCGGCGGCAGAGTCCGCGCCCGGCGGGCACGGCGGCGGAGGGATCGCGGGCTTCGTGGGATGCGACGAGACCATCGAGCGGCTGTACTTCTATCTCGACGGTGAGCTCACCGAGGCGCGGCGGATCGAGATCACCCGCCACCTCGACCTGTGCGGGCCGTGCGTCGGGGCCTACGGCTTCGAGGCCGAGCTCCGCCGGGTCATCGCCAACCGGTGCAAGGACCACGTGCCCGACACCCTGGTGAAGCGGGTGGCCGAGGCCCTCCACAACGAGACCAGCAGCCAGAGCAACTAGTGCCGCCGGGGCTGATCGTCGCCCGGATGGTGCGGTCCCTACACTGGTCTTCGTGAGCGATACCGAAGGACCTGCCGAAAGCAGCGGCGCGGTGGGCTGGGACACGGCCGAGCGGGTGGCCGGGTGGGTGGGCAGCCGCAGCCATCTCCCCGCTCCGTACCGTCCCGATCTGCTCCAAGCCGACTTCGAGGAGCTCACGGCCCAGGCCGAGGAGTTGGTGGCGGCGTCCACCGGGCTCCGGTCGGCCTCGGGTGCGGCCCGGGCCCGGGTCACCGACCGGGCCGGATGGGTCCATGCCAACGTGGCCAGCTTCCAGCGTCTGGTCGGACCGCATCTGGACAGATTGGACCCCTCCCGGGTGGCGGCCACCAACCGGTTGACCGAGCAGCTGGCCGGGCCGCTGGCCAGCGCCGGCCGGGTGGTCACCGGAGCCCAGATGGGGGTGGTGCTCGGATGGCTCTCCACCCGGGTGCTCGGCCAGTACGACCTGTTGCTCACCGAGGACGCCGTCGAAGATCAGGACCTGGTGTACTTCGTCGGTCCCAACATCGTGGCCCTGGAGCAGCTCCACGGCTTCGAGCCCCGCGAGTTCCGGCTGTGGCTGGCCCTGCACGAGGTGACCCACCGCTGCCAGTTCACCGCCATCCCCTGGATGCGCGACTACTTCGTCAGTCTGGTGGAGGAGGGGCTCGGCTCCCTCGAGCCCGATCCGTCCCGTTTCGCCGAGGCCCTCCGTCGGATGACCGAGGAGATCCGGGCCGGACGCAATCCCTTACGGGACAACGGCGCCCTCGGTCTGGTGGCCACCCCCGAGCAGCTCGAAGGGCTCCATCGGATCCAGGCTCTGATGAGCCTGCTGGAGGGGCACGGTGACGTCACCATGGACCGCGCCGGTGCCGCCGCCATCCCCAGCGCGGCCCGGTTCTCCGAGGTGTTGCGGCAGCGGCGCAAGCAGACCCGGGGCCCCGCCCGCCTCCTGCAACAGCTCATCGGGATCGAGGCCAAGCTCCGCCAGTACGAGGAGGGCGAGCGGTTCATCGCTGCCGTGGAGGGATCCGGCGGGCCCGAGCTCCTCGACCGGGCCTGGCGGGGCCCGGAGTGGCTGCCTTCACTGGTCGAGATCCGCAATCCGTCGGAATGGATCTCGCGTGTCGGTGCCTCGACCGCACTGTCCAGCTGATTCGGCCGGAGCCGACCCCGACCCCTACGCCGGAGCCGGCGAGCTGATCGGGGATCTCCTCAGCCGGTGCACCTTCCCCGATCCGGGCTCCGCCCTGGTGTGCGGGGTCTCGGGTGGGGCGGACTCCCTGTCCCTGCTGGCCCTGGCGGTGGCGGCCGGGTGCCGGGTGACCGCGGTGCACGTCGATCACGGCCTCCGTCCCGGCTCGGCCCGGGAGGCCGAGGTGGTGTCCCGGGCGGCCCAGAGGTTCGGGGCTTCGTTCCGGGCCGAGCGGGTGGAGGTGGCCGACGGGCCCAACCTCGAAGCCCGGTCCCGGGAGGTGCGCCTGGCCGCCCTGGGCCCGGGAGCTGCCACCGGTCACACCGCTGACGACCAGGCCGAGACGGTGCTGGCCAACCTGCTGCGCGGAGCCGGGGTGCGGGGCCTGTCGGCCATGAGGGCCGGCCCCGAGCACCCCCTGTTGGCCCTCCGGCGCTCCGAGACCGTGGCGCTCTGCGACCGGCTGGGCCTGACCCCGGTGCACGACCCGTCCAACGACGATCCCCGCTTCGTCCGTAATCGCCTCCGCCACGAGCTGGTGCCCCTGTGCTGCCAGATCGCCGGACGGGACGTGGTCCCGATCCTGGCCCGTCAGGCCGGCGTGCTCGGCGGGGACGCCGACCTCCTCGAGGCGGTGGCCTCACTGGTGGATCCCCACGACGCCGCCGCCCTGGCCTCGGCCCCGGTGGCGGTGGGCCGACGCTCGGTCCGTGAGTGGCTCACCGGGGACGGCCCGTACCCCCCGCCGCTCGACGCCGTCGACCGGGTCCTCGAGGTGGCGGCCCGGCACCGGCGGGCCACCCAGATCCCGGGGGGCCGGACCGTCCGGCGCTCGGCGGGACGGCTGTCGGTGACACCGGCCCGGCCGGCCATCCCGACCACAGACCCGGTCTCCACGGCAGGGCCGGACGCTCCGGTACAGTCGGGCCGGTGATGGCCGACCGAGCTCAGGTGCCCGGGCCTCCGGACCGTCCCGACCCGCCCCTCCTCGAGGACGGGCCCGAGGTGGGCCCGGTGATCGTCTCCGAAGCCGACCTCCAAGCCCGCATCACCGAACTGGGCCGGCAGATCACCGCGGACTACGCCGGGCGGGCCCCGTTGCTGGTCGGGGTGCTCAAGGGGGCCTTCATGTTCATGAGCGACCTGTCCCGGGCCATCGACCTCCCGGTCGAGGTGGACTTCATGGCGGTCTCCTCCTACGGGAGCGCCACCCGCACCTCGGGGGTGGTGCGGATCGTGAAGGACCTCGACGTGGATCTGGTCGACCGTCATGTCCTGGTGGTCGAGGACATCGTCGACAGCGGCCTGACCCTCAACTACCTGCAGCGCTACCTGATGGCCCGCAGCCCGGCCAGCTCTCGAGGTCTGCGCCCTGCTGGTCAAGGACGGTCAACAACGCACCAAGACCGACCTGCGCTACGTCGGGTTTCACATCCCCCCCGAGTTCGTGGTGGGATATGGCCTCGATGTCGACGAGCGACTGCGTAACCTCCGGGCTGTCCATGCCCACGCCGACGGCCTGCCCTAGGGCCGTGACGGCCGGGTGAGCGTCGACGAAGCCCGTATCGAGAGGGCTGTCACCGAACTGCTCCTGGCCCTGGGGGAGGACCCGACCCGTGACGGGTTGGTCAAGACCCCGGTCCGGGTGGCCCGCATGTACCAGGAGCTGTTGGCGGGCTTCGGCGAGAGCCCCGGTGACCACCTCGAGGTGACCTTCGCCGCCGACCACGATGAGATGGTCATGGTCCGCGACATCCCCTTCGCCTCCCTCTGCGAGCACCACCTGATCCCGTTCATCGGGAAGGCCCACGTGGCCTACATCCCCGGCCAGGACGGCCGGATCACCGGCTTGTCCAAGCTGGCCCGCCTGGTGGAGGGCTTCGCCCGTCGGCTCCAGGTCCAGGAGCGGATGACCTCGGAGATCGCCGACGCCATCGAGCACGCCCTGGCCCCGAGAGGGGTGCTGGTGGTGCTGGACGCCGAGCACCTGTGCATGTCGATGCGCGGGGTCAAGAAATCAGGGACCTCCACCGTGACCTCGGCGGTCCGCGGCCTGTTCCGCAGTGACGCCGCCACCCGGATGGAGGCCATGCAGTTCGTCCGGGGCCGCTGAAGTCCCTCCGGGCCCACCGGCCCGGCCGCGGGGCCCGGCAGCCTGGTTTACTCTGTGTCGTCATGCCCAGCTCGACCCTCGAGGACCGTCCTTTGGTGATGGCCATCCTCAATGTCACGCCCGACTCCTTCTCCGACGGCGGACGCTGGTTCCAGCAGGAGCAGGCCATCACCCGAGGTCGCCAGATGATCGACGAGGGCGCCGACATCGTCGACGTGGGCGGGGAGTCCACCCGGCCCGGGGCCGCTCCCGTGGCCCTCGACGAGGAGTTGCGGCGGGTGATCCCGGTGGTCGAGGCGCTGGCCGGCCAGGTCCGGGTGTCCGTCGACACCACCAAGGGGGCCGTGGCCGAGGCCGCGGCCGAGGCGGGGGCGTCACTGATCAACGATGTCTCGGCCTCTCTGTGGCCCGTGGCCGCCCGCCGTCAGGTCGGCTGGGTGGCCATGCACCGGCAGGGGACCCCGACCACCATGCAGCAGGATCCCCGCTACGACGACGTGGTGGCCGAGGTCGCCGCCTTCCTGGTCGATCGGGCGGCCCGGGCCAAGGAAGCCGGCGTGGACGAGGTGTGGATCGACCCCGGCATCGGCTTCGGCAAGACCGCCGATCACAATCTGGCCCTGCTCGGCTCCCTGGACCAGCTGGTGGCCACGGGCTATCCGGTCATGGTGGGGACCAGTCGCAAGAGCTTTCTCGGCACGCTGGCCGGCGCCGATGGCGGGACACCACCCCCGCCTGGCGATCGACTGCCGGGCTCGCTGGCCACGGCCACCTGGGCCATGGCCCAGGGTGCCGGGATGGTCCGGGTCCACGACGTGTCACCCTCGGTCCAGGCGGCCGTCCTGGTGGGAAGGGTGGGGTCGTGAAGGGCAAGTGGGCCGCCGGCATCCCGCCCCGCAACTTCACCTGGGTCATCAAGGACCGTCTGGCCATGAGCGAGCGCCCGGCGGCTTCGCTCCCAACCACCGCAAGGTGCGGCGCCAGGAGGAGATCATCTGGCTCCAGGTCCAGGGGTTCACCCGGGTCATCTCGCTCCTCCCGTCGTCCTACAACCTGCAGGCCTATGAGGAGCGCGCCATGGCCAGCGTGCACTTTCCCCTGCCGGCCTCCGGTGATGCCCGCGCCGTGCTGTCCGACGCCTACCGCGAGATACACGGCTACCTCCTCGGGGGCGAGCGCATCCTCATCCACCAGGACGAGCTGGGCGACCGGGTGACCGGGGCGGTGGCCGGCTACCTGCTGTGGTCGGAGCGCCTGCCCAGCGGCCCGCAGGCCATCACCGTCCTCGAGCACATGACCGGCCACCCCATGGGCCCGAGCGGCCGCGAGCTGGTGGCCTTTGCCGGTGAGCTGGCGCCCGCCGCACTCCACCCCGGAGCCGGCGACAGCCCACCCGCCGACGGGTGACCGCCCTGCCGGGACCTTCGATGGCGGCCGCCGTCACCAGTCGAGGGGTCGATCAGATCCAGCTCCGGGGCCTCCGGGTGGTGGGCACCCACGGGGTCCTGCCCGAGGAGCAGACCCGGGCCCAGCCGTTCGAGGTGGACATCGACCTGGATGTGGACCTGGCCCCCGCCGGCCGGAGCGACCGGCTGGCGGACACCGTGGACTACGGGAGCATCGCCGGCATCGCCGCCGGAATCATTGCCGGGTCCCCCTCCTACCGCCTGCTCGAGGCCCTGGCCGGTGCGGTGGCCGATGCCGCCCTGTCGTCCGATCCCCGCATCGCCGCGGTCACCGTGAACCTCCGCAAGCTCCAGGCACCGTTGGCCGTGGACATCTCCTCGGTCGGGGTCCGGATCACCCGGCACGGTGAGCGCGCCGACCACCGACCTACCGAGCGTCCGGGGCTTCTTGGGATTGGGATCCAACCTCGGCGACCGGTGGGGCCACCTGCGTCGGGCCGTGGACCAGCTGCGGGCCGGCACCCGGGCCCCGGTCACCGCGGTGTCCCGGGTGTACGAGACCTCGCCCATGGGCGGTCCGGACGGACAGGACCCCTACCTCAACGTGGTGGTGGAACTGGCCCTGGCCCCCGAGGCCGACCCCTACCGCCTGCTCGAGGAGTGCCGCCGGCTGGAGGCCGCGGCCGGGCGGGTGCGGGCCGCCCGATGGGGCCCGCGCACCCTCGATGCCGACGTGCTCTGGATCGACGGGGTGGTCCTCGACGATCCCGAGCTCACCGTGCCCCACCCGCGCTGGCGGGAGCGGCGATTCGTCCTGGTGCCGCTGGCCGAGCTGGCCCCCGACCTGGCCGACGAGGTGGCGCTGGCCGGCGCTGGTGGCGAGGTGGCGGTCGTGGGTACACTGTGAAGCGCAGCACCCAGATTTCCTGATGCGAACGGCACCCGACCGGGGCCGGAACGTCGAAAGGGGTCTCGTGACCACATTCCGTGTTATCGGGCCGGGCCGGGCCGGCCTCTCACTGATGGCGGCGCTGGACGCCGCCGGGGACTTCGAATCGAGGGGCGCGCTCGGGCGGGGATCGACCGGTGGCCCACGCCGCCGCCGGGGTCGACCTGTTGGTGATCGCCACGCCCGACGACCAGGTGCCGGGCGGTGGCCGAGGCCGTCGAGCCGGTGCCGTCCACCGTGGTCATCCACCTTTCGGGATCGTTGGGGCTCGAGGCCCTCGGGAACCATCCGCGGCGGGGGTCGGTCCACCCCCTGGTGCCCCTGCCCACCGTGGCCGTCGGTGTCGAGCGCCTGAGGTCCGGGGTCACCTTCGCCGTGGCCGGTGATCCCATGGCCGCGGCCGTGGTGGCCTCACTGGGCGGGCGGGCCATGGCCGTCGAAGACCGGCAGCGCACCACCTACCACGCCGCGGCCTCCATCGCCGCCAACCACGCCGTGGCCCTCATCGGCCAGGTCGAACGGGTGGCTGCCTCGATCGGACTCCCGCTCGAGGCCTTCTCCGGCCTTATCCATGCCGCCATCGATGACGCTCTGGAGCTCGGGCCCCGACAGGCCCTGACCGGTCCGGCGTCGCGTGGGGACTGGGAGACGGTGGAGCGGCACCGGCGGGCCCTGTCGACCCTGGCCGGGCCCCGGACCGAGTTGGCCGGCTACGACGCCATGGTGGGACTGGCCCGGAGGCTGTCCCTCGAGGTCGACCCGGTCGGTGAGGGCGCCACGGCTGGACCCGGTGCGGCCGGTCCCGGCCAGGCTCCGGCTCCCGCCCCCGCGGACCTGGCTTCGGAGCAGGTGGCGTGAGCACGGTCGTGGCCGAGGCCCCGTCGGCGGTGCTCGTGCCCACCGGCACTCTCCCCGGCGCCACCGGCACGGCCAGCGGCGTGGCGGTCATCGGGAGCGTGGCCGGGTACTCCGAATGGCTGGACCAGGTGCGCAGCTCGGGCCGATCGGTGGGCGTGGTGCCCACCATGGGCGCTCTCCACGCCGGCCACCGGTCGCTGATCGAGCGGGCCGCCCAGGAGTGCGACGTGGTGGCGGTGTCCATCTTCGTGAACCCCACCCAGTTCGGCGATCCGGCCGATCTGGCCCACTACCCCCGGACCCTGGAGGCGGACCTGGAGGTGGTGGCGGCGGCCGGCGGCCACGTGGTCTTCGCCCCGTCGGTGGCGGAGATGTACCCGGACGGCCCCGGCGCAGAGCCGGGCGTGGCGGCGGAACCGAGGCTGGCCACCCGCTGGGAGGGGGCCTCACGTCCCGGCCACTTCGACGGGGTGGCCACCGTGGTGGTCAAGCTGCTGGCGGCGGCCGGCCCGTGCCGGGCCTACTTCGGCGAGAAGGACTTCCAGCAGCTGGCCCTGGTCCGGAGGGTGGTCCGCCGACCACGGCCTACCCACCGAGGTCATCGGGTGCCAGACCGTCCGCGACCCCGACGGGCTGGCCCTGTCCAGCCGCAACGTCCGCCTGTCGGCCGAACAACGGCGGGCCGCTCTGGCCCTGTCCCGGGCCCTGATGTCCGGGGCCACCCTGGTGGCCGGCGGCGAGGACCGGGTGGCCACGGTGGAGGCCGAGATGGCCCGGATCCTGGCCGTCCAGTCCGAGGTGGCTGGTGGACTACGCCGCCGTGGTCTACGCCGACGACCTCGAGCCGGCGGCATCCTGTGACACCGTCCGGCCTCTCCGCCTGATCGTGGCGGCCACCCTCGGCGGGGTGCGACTGATCGACAATCTCGACCCCCGGGCCGGGGCCCCCGCACTCCCCGTCCTCCACCTGAGCGTCTGAGGGTGCCCGCATGACCGGCCCGGAGGCGGTCACCGGGCCTCTTGACGTCCTGGTGCTGGGCAGTGGCGTGGCCGGCCTGTCGGCCGCGGTCCGCCTGGCCGCGCCCCTGCCTTCGCTGGGGGGCCGCGGGGGAGCAGCGTTCACCGGGCTGCGGGTCGGCGTCCTGACCAAAGCCGAGCTCTACCAGTCGGCCACCCGATGGGCCCAGGGGGGAGTGGCCGCGGTCCTCGGCGGCGACGAGGACTCCACCGACCTCCATCTGGCTGACACCCTGGCCGCCGGGGCCGGCCTGTGCGACACCGACGCCGTGCGGGTCCTGGTGGACGAGGGCCCCTCCCGGGTCCACGAGCTGATCGCCATGGGAGCGGTCTTCGACCGGCAGCCCGGCGGCGCCCTGGACCTGGCCCGGGAGGGCGGCCACTCCACCGCCCGGGTGGTTCACGCCGGGGGTGCGGCCACCGGGGCCGAGGTCGAGCGGGCCCTGGTCGACGCCACCCGGGCCACCGCCGCCGCCGTGCTCGAGGAGTGGTTCGCCCTCGACCTGCTGGTGGAGGGGGGCCGGTGCCGCGGGGTGCTGGCCCTCGCCGCCGATGGACAGCTGGTGGAGGTCCGGGCCACCCACACCGTGCTGGCCACCGGAGGGGCCGGCCAACTGTTCGCCGTGACCACCAATCCGGCCGAGGCCACCGCCGACGGCCTGGCCATGGCCCTGCGGGCCGGGGTTCCGGTGGCCGACGTGGAGTTCATGCAGTTCCATCCGACGGCCTTGCACCACCCGGCCATGCCCCGCCCTCTGCTCTCCGAGGCCCTCCGCGGACACGGTGCCCTGCTGCGCGACGCCCAAGGGGAGCGGTTCGTCGACGAGTTGGCCCCGCGGGACGTGGTCAGCCGGGCCATGGCCGACCGCATGCGTCTCCAGGGGGTCGAGAACCTGTGGCTCGACGCTACCGGCCTGAGCGACTTCGGGTCCCGGTTCCCCACCATCAACGCCTCACTCACCGCCATCGGGCTGGACCCCGCCCGCGACTGGCTGCCCATCGCCCCGGCCGCCCACTACCTGTCGGGCGGGGTGCTGACCGACCTGTCCGGGGCTACCGCCCTTCCCGGCCTGTGGGCCGCCGGCGAGGTGGCCTGCACCGGGGTGCACGGAGCCAATCGCCTGGCGTCCAACTCCTTGTTGGAGGGAATGGTGTTCGGGGCCCGGCTGGCCGAGGCCATCGTGGCCGGCGAGGAGGGCCCCTCGCCCACCGGGGCCATGGGCGCCTACCTTCTCGGGCCCACCCAGGTGCTGGAGGATCCCGCCGGCCCGCCGGCGATACAGGCTCCATCCCCATCCGGGGCTGACGAAAGCACGCCCTGGCCCGACCTGGTCAAGACCCGGGACCAGGTGCAACGGACCATGATGACCGGCGCCGGGGTGGTACGGAGCGCCGAGTCACTGGCCGCCGCCGCCACCTCGGTCGGCGATATCGCCGGTGAGGTGGCGGACCGGACGCCCGGGGAGCGGGCCCAGGGGGAGTTGGTCAACCTGGTCACGGTGGCGGCCGGTGTGCTGACCTCGGCCACCCTGCGACGGGAGACCCGCGGGGCCCATGCCCGCAGCGACATTCCCGAAGCCGTCGACCGGTGGCGCGGCCGGATCGTGCGCTCCGGTGAGGGTGTGGTCCTCCTGCCGGTGCCGAGGCCGCCGGGCACCGGCCGGCGGCCCGGCTCCGACCCCGAATCGCCCGGCCGTTGACCGGGCCACCCACAGCGGTCAGCGGGGACGACCCCGCCGTCCCGGTCGAGCCGCCCCACACCGCCGTGGTCGAGGCGGTGTCCCGGGCCCTGGCCGAGGACCTGCTGCCCCTGGGGGACCTGACGGCGGCGCTGGTCCCGGCGTCGGCCGTGGCCTCGGTGGCCATCGTCAGCCGTGCCCACGGGATCATCGCCGGCCGGGCCTGCGTGGTCGAGACCTTCCGCCAGCTCGACCCGGCGGTGATCGTCGAGTGGGCCCGGGCCGACGGCGCCGAGGTGGCGCCCGGCGACCTGGTGGCCCAGGTCCGTGGTCCCCTCCGGTCCATCCTGACCGGCGAGCGCACCGCCCTGAACTTCCTCGGCCACCTCTCGGGGGTGGCGTCCCTGACCCGTCGGTTCGTGATCGCCGTGCACCAGGCCAACCCGGCCACCCGGGTCATCGACACCCGCAAGACCACCCCGGGCCTCCGTGCGTTGGAGAAGGCCGCGGTGCGGGCCGGCGGGGGGCACAACCACCGGGGCAGCCTCTCCGAGGCCGTGCTGGTCAAGGACAACCACCTGGGCGGGGTTTCCATCGCCGACGCCGTGGCCCGGGCCCGACGGCTGTGGCCGGGCCGGATGGTCGAGGTGGAGTGCGACCGGACGGACCAGGTGGACGAGGCCGTTGCCGCCGGGGCCACCGTGGTCATGCTGGACAACATGGGCCCCGGGCAGGTGTCCGAGTGCGTGGCCCGGGTACGGGCGGCGGGCAGCGGGGCCCTGGTGGAGGTGTCGGGCCGGATGGACCTCGACGTGGCCCCCAAGATGGCCGCGGCCGGTGCCGATCTCATCTCGGTGGGGGCGCTCACCCACTCGGCTCCGGTACTCGACCTCGGATTCGATCTGCCCGCCGATGCGGGCAGGAAAGGCTGACCATGCTCCTCGCCATTGACGTGGGAAACACCGAAACCGTGGTCGGGCTGTTCGCCGACGACCTGAGCGCACCCATCGGGGCCACCGGGCCCCGCGACGGGAACGAGCCCACGGGGCTGGCCCACCACTGGCGGCTGTCCACGGTGGCCGAGCGCACCTCGGACGAGCACGCCCTGCTGCTGACCCAACTGCTCGACCTGGACGGACTGGACATCGACGACGCCGTGTCGGGTATCGCCGTGACCTCGTCGGTCCCGCTGGTGACGGCCAATCTGCGCCAGATGGTCAACCGTTGGTTCGACGTCCCCTCGGTGGTGCTGGAACCCGGGGTCAAGAGCGGAATGCCCATCCTCTACGACAATCCCAAGGAGGTGGGCGCCGACCGGATCGCCAACGCCGTCGGGGCCCACGACCTGTTCGGGGGACCGTGCGTGGTGGTCGATCTGGGCACGGCCACCACCTTCGACGCCATCTCGGAGGCCGGCGAGTACCTGGGGGGAGCCATCACCCCGGGGGTGGCCATCAGCCTCGACGCCCTGTTCGCCAATGCCGCGGCCCTGGGCCGGGTGGAACTGGTGGAGCCGAGGAGTGTGATCGGCAAGTCCACCAAGGAATCGATCCAGTCCGGCGCCCTGTACGGGTTCGCCGGCCAGGTCGACGGGCTGTGCCGACGCTTCGCCGCCGTGCTGGGCGAGTGCACCGTGGTGGCCACCGGAGGGCTGTCCGAGCTCATCTCGCCCTACTCCGAGGAGATCGAGTACGTCGAGCCCTGGCTGACCCTGCACGGGTTGCGGATCATCTTCGAGCGCAACTCGGCCAAGCTGTCGCCCCGCTGACCGCTGGCGGTCATCACACTTCCCTAACATCGACATCACCGATCGAACATGCCTACCGGGCATAACTGAAGGAGTGGCCGGCGGTACTCCGTACTGCCGGGCTGACCGGAGGTAGCTCGCATGTTCACCAGGTTCCCCCACCTCAAGGCGGTAGCCATCGGGGCAGTGGCCGCCGGGCTCTTGGCCGTGGGCCTGGCCGGCATGGCCAGTGCCTCCCCTTCGGTCGCCCCGACGACCACTACCCACACCCTTTCCGTCCCCTCGGTCCCTCCGGCACTTCGATGTGGGCCGGTTCAACTGCGCCGAGGCCACCAAGGTCCTGACCCGCATCGGAAAGGTCGAGGCCCACGTGGCCGCCGGGCTCCCGAAGTTGACCGCGGCCCAGGCCCAAGCGGCCCGGAACGGACATCCGGCCCGGGCCCGTCGTCTTGAACGACGGATCTCCCGTTTGGAGAGCGCCACCTTCGGGGCCCGTCTGACCAGGGTTTCTGCCGCCATCGAGGCCAAGTGCCATGTGTCGGCGCCCGCCGTCCGAGGCGGTGCGAATGCCTGAACCGCTGCCGTCCGTCCCCGGGCCCGTCAGGCCGGATGGCGATGGTGAACTGTCAGGTCCAACCACTACAGTTGTCTACAGCGGACGCCGACCGTTCAGTAGGAAAGACGGGCGACGCGCGCACGAGGAGGCCTCCGAACCATGCCGAGCATGAAACCAATTCGCCATGTGACCGGATCAGTGGTGATCGCCGCCGTGGCGCTGGGGATGGTGGCTCTGTCCACCTTGGCCGTGGCGGCCCCGGCTGGAGCGGTGGCGACCAAGCCCACCGCCACCAAGCCCACCGCCACCAAGCCCGCCGCCACCAAGCCCACCGCCCTGAGCCGGGCCGCACGGGTCCGCCTCGATCGTGAAGTCCGCTACGACTGCCGGCAGGCCCGCAAGTGGCTGCGGGGCCAGGGCGGCCTCGAGGCCCGGTACTCGAAGCGGTTGGTCAAGCTCCAAGGCTGGGAGGCCCAGGCCAAAGCGGACGGCTCCACCAAGAGCGTGACCCGCCTGGAGACGGACATCCGCCGGGTCGAGGCCCGCAAGGCGCTGGTGACAAAGAAGGCCCCCGCGTCCGTGGTGGCCCAAACCCAGAAGGCCGAAGCCACCCAGGCCAAGTCCGCGGTCATGGCCGTAGAGGCCCTCCGGCACTCCAAGGCCACCCCGGCCAGCAAGAAGGCCGCCCGGGAGGCCAGGTCCAGGCTGAAGGCCGCCGAGGCCAAGGCGGCCGAGGCCAAAGCCGCTGCCACCGCCAAGGCCAAGGCGGCCAAGGGCAAGGCCACCACGACGCCGAAGACCACGACGACCACGTCCACCACCGCCCCCCCGGCCAAGTCGACCACCACCACGCCGTCGACCACCACCTCCACCAGCCCTCCGACCACCTCGACCAGCTCCACACCGGTCACCGCGGCCAACTCCTGACAGGAACGACGTAGGGGGATCGGCGGGCCGGACGTCCCTCGCCCCGGAGCGTTGCCTGCTATTCGGCCCAGGCTCAGTCGGCAGGCAGGTCGTCGACCAGCGAGTGGGCCAGATGGGCGAACCCACGGGCCAGATCCGCCGATCGACCGGTGACCGCAGCTTCGGCGGCCTGCTCGGCATAACGCCTGGCCACCACCACCGATCCGGCGATGGCCCCGGACTCCGCCACGATGGAGCGGGCCTTGTCCCGTTCGGGCTGGCCGAGGGGTTGGCCCAGCAAGGGCGCCAGTTCCGGGCCGGAGTCCGGGTCGGCCAGGGCCAGGAGCACCGGGAGGGTGTAGATGCCCTCAGCCAGGTCCTGACCAGCGGGCTTGCCCAACTCGGCCTCGGTGCCCACCACGTCCAGGATGTCGTCGCGGACCTGGAACACCATCCCGAAGTACCGGCCGAACTGGGTAAAGGCATCCACCTCGTCACGTCCCAAGCCCCCGGTCAGGGCCCCGATCCGGCACGAGGTGGCCATCAGCGACGCCGTCTTGCCGGCGATGGCCCGGGCGTAGCTCTCCTCACTCCTACCGACCTGGAAGGCCGAGTGCACCTCGGCGACCTGGCCCTGGCACAGGTCACCGAGCGTGGCCGCCAACAACCCGGCGATCTCGGTGCCCAGCCCGGCGGCGATCTCCGCCGAGCGGGCCAGGAGGAAATCGCCGGCCACGATGGCCACCAGGTTGCCGAACCGGGCGTTGACACTCTCCACGTTGCGCCGGACCGTGGCTTCGTCCATCACGTCATCGTGGTAGAGCGAGGCCAGGTGGACCAGCTCCACCGCCACCGCCCCCAAGAGGTCCTCCCGGGTGCCCTCGGACGAGCCCGATGTGGCGGTGGCCAGGGCCAGGACCGGCCGGAGCCGCTTCCCTCCCGCCGCCAGCAGGTGGGTGGTGACCTCGTCGAGGAAGCTGTCGCCGGTCACGACCGACTCGACGAGCAGGGGCTCGAGGCGCAACAGGTGTTCTTCGAGTGCGGGAAGTCCCAGGAGCTCTACGACGTTCACTTCCTACAGACGATAGGCCAGGATGCCGATGGCTGAGAAAAGAGCTTGGAATTTGGGACGGTGCGGGTGCGGGGTGTACCGGCGCCTGTAGACTTGGTATTCAGTTACCGACCGCGGATGGAGGCGGTGGAGTGTTCGAAAGATTTACAGACCGGGCTCGTCGAGTTCTTGTGCTCGCACAGGAAGAGGCGCGTCTTCTCAACCACAGCTTTATCGGCACCGAGCACATCCTTCTGGGCCTGATCCACGAGGGTGAAGGGGTCGCGGCCAAAGCGCTGGAGTCGCTGGGGGTATCCCTCGAGGCCGTGCGCGAGAAGGTCGAAGAGACCATCGGGCTGGCCGGCACGGCGCCCGACCGGTTCGCCGCCCTTCACGCCCCGGGCCAAAAAGGTTCTCGAGCTGTCCTTGCGCGAGGCGCTCCAGCTCGGCCACAGCTACATCGGGACCGAGCACATGCTGCTGGGCCTGGTCCGCGAGGGCGAGGGCGTGGCGGCACAGGTGCTCCAGAGCCTCGGTGCCGATCTGCCCCGGGTCCGCCAGCAGGTCATCCAACTGCTCTCGGGCTACCAGGGCAAGGAGTCGGTCGGTGCCGGCGCACCCGGCTCGCAGTCGTCGGACGCTCCCACCGGATCGCCGGTGCTGGACCAGTTCGGCCGCAACCTGACCGCTCTGGCCCGGGACCACAAACTGGACCCGGTCATCGGTCGCGAGAAAGAGATCGAGCGGGTGATGCAGGTTCTGTCGCGCCGCACGAAGAACAATCCGGTGCTGATCGGCGAGCCCGGCGTGGGCAAGACCGCCATCGTCGAGGGTCTGGCCCAGCGCATCGTGGCTGACGACGTCCCCGAAACCCTTACCGGCAAGCAGCTCTATACCCTGGACCTCGGGGCCCTGGTGGCCGGCAGCCGGTACCGCGGTGATTTCGAGGAGCGCCTCAAGAAGGTGCTCAAAGAGATCCGCACCCGGGGCGACATCGTCCTGTTCATCGACGAGCTCCACACGCTGGTCGGGGCCGGCGCAGCCGAAGGGGCCATCGACGCCGCTTCCATCCTCAAGCCCATGTTGGCCCGCGGCGAGCTGCAGACCATCGGTGCCACCACCATCGACGAGTACCGCAAGCACCTCGAGAAGGACGCTGCTCTGGAGCGCCGGTTCCAGCCCATCAAGGTGGAGCAGCCCAACGTGGCCCTCACCATCGAGATCCTGAAGGGGTTGCGCGACCGCTACGAGTCGCACCACGCCGTGACCATCACCGATCAGGCCCTGGTGGCCGCAGCCAACCTGGCCGACCGCTACCTGGCCGACCGGTACCTGCCGGACAAGGCCATCGACCTCATCGATGAGGCCGGTAGCCGCCTACGCATCCGCCGGATGACCACGCCACCTGCTTACAAGAAGCTCGAAGAAGAGATCACCCGGTTGCGCGCCGACAAAGAGGCTGCCATCGAGAAGCAGGCCTTCGACCAGGCGAAGAAGCTCGCCGAGCAGGAGAAGGTCCGGCTCGACAGCAAAGAGGCCATGGAGGCCGAGTGGCGGGCCGAGGGAGTCGACCTCTTCGACGTCGTCGACGAGGAGGTCATCGCCGAGGTGTTGGCCAACTGGACCGGCATCCCGGTCTACCGGCTCACCGAAGAGGAGACGGCCAAGCTCCTGCGCATGGAAGACGAGTTGCACAAGCGGGTCATCGGACAGGAGCCGGCCATTGCCGCCCTGGCCCGTTCGATCCGTCGCACCCGGGCCGGGCTCAAGGATCCCAAGCGCCCGAGCGGCTCGTTCATCTTCTTGGGGCCGACCGGTGTGGGCAAGACCGAGCTGGCCAAAACGCTGGCCGAGTTCCTCTTCGATGACGAGGATGCCCTCATCCAGTTGGACATGTCCGAGTACATGGAGAAGCACACGGTGAGCCGGTTGGTCGGTTCGCCCCCCGGTTATGTGGGCTACGAGGAAGGTGGCCAGCTGACCGAGGCGGTGCGGCGCAAGCCGTTCTCCGTGGTGCTCTTCGACGAGGTCGAAAAGGCCCACGCCGACGTGTTCAACACCTTGCTCCAGATCCTGGAGGACGGTCGTCTGACCGACGCCCAGGGCCGGTCGGTGGACTTCAAGAACACCGTGCTGATCATGACGTCGAACCTCGGGACCGCCGATCTGCGCAAGTCGTCGGTGGGCTTCGCCAAGACGTCCGAGGCCGTGACCTACGAGCGGATGAAGTCCAAGGTGAATGAGGCGCTGAAGGCTCACTTCCGCCCCGAGTTCCTCAACCGGATCGACGAGGTCGTGGTGTTCCACGAGCTGTCCAAGGTCGAGGTGGTCGAGATCGTGGACCTCATGATCCAGAGGGTCTCCAACCAGTTGGAGCTCCAGGGACTGAGCCTGGTGCTGACGCCCCCGGCCAAGCAGCTACTGGCCGACAAGGGCTACGACCCCCAGCTGGGGGCCCGCCCCCTGCGTCGGGCCATCCAGCAGATGATCGAGGACCCGCTCTCCGAGCGGATCCTGTGGAAGGAATTCCGGGTCGGGGAGACCATCATCGTGGACGTCGAGACCATCACGCCCGAAGCCGCCGAGGCTTACGACGTGAAAGGTGCCCCGCCCCTGGTGGCCGGAGAGCAGCAGCTCACCTTCACGGCCATCGAGAGCATCGAGCCCCCGCCGGTGGAGTTGGCCGGAGCGGACTCTTCGGCCGACTGAGGTCCGGGTCGGCGCCGTTCCGGCGCCAAGCCTCTAGCTGACGCACCGCGGCCGTTGAGGTCGCCGTGTCCGTCGAGCCCCTTCCGCCTGAGCCGTGGGGGCGGGCGGACCTGGGCCGCAGGTCGGCGACGGTCACACCGGTTGTCACACCCGATACCTACCATCGGGTCCCATGGCCAAGACCGCAAAGCGTCACCGTTGCATCGACTGTGGGAGCACGACGGCCCGGTGGGCCGGGCGCTGTCCGGCCTGCGGTGAGTGGAACACGCTGGTGGAAGAGGACCAACTCGGGTCGTTGGTCCAGGCGGTGGACGCCCTGGACCTCACCTTGATGCCGATGCCGTTGTCGTCGGTGGACGTCTCCGAGGCCGCAGCGGTGCCGACCGGCGTGGGCGAGTTCGACCGGGTGCTCTCGGGTGGCCTGGTCCCGGGGTCGGTCACCCTCCTCGGCGGCGAACCGGGCATCGGCAAGTCCACGCTGCTGCTCCAGGTGCTCTTGGCCCGGGCCGCCGCCGGGCACCGGGTGCTGCTGGTCTCGGCCGAGGAGTCGGCCCACCAGGTCCGCCTGCGGGCCGAGCGGCTGGGCCCGATTCCCCCGAGCCTCCTCATCCTGTCGGCCACCGACATCGGCACGGTGGTCAAAGCCGTGGTTGATTCGGTGCCGGAGCTGGTGGTGGTGGACTCCATCCAATCGGTGTCCATGGGTCCGGCCACGCTCGGCGAGCGGCGGCCCACCGGCGTGCCCGGGAGCGTCACCCAGGTGCGGGAGTGTGCCGACCAGCTGATCGGGCTGGCCAAATCCCGCCAGGTGGCCATGGTCCTGGTCGGACACGTCACCAAGGACGGATCGCTGGCCGGGCCGCGGGCCCTCGAGCACATGGTGGACACGGTGCTGAGCTTCGAGGGTGACCGCCATCACGCCCTGCGACTGCTCCTGGCGGTCAAGCACCGGTTCGGCCCCACCGGGGAGTTGGGTCTGTTCGAGATGGGGGACCAGGGCCTCAACCGGGTGGATGACCCCGGCCGTCTCCTGCTGGGGGACCGGTTGACCGGCGTCCCGGGCGGGGTGGTGCTGCCGGCCCTGCAGGGCCGCCGGACCCTGGTGGTCGAGTTGCAGGCCCTGGTCACGCCCATGGGACTGGCCCAGCCCAAGCGGGCGGTGGTGGGCCTCGATGGGAGCCGCCTGGCCATGACCCTGGCCGTCCTGGCCAGCCATGCCGGCCTGGACGTGCTCAAGCTGGACGTGTTCGCCTCGGTGGCCGGAGGTGTCCGGGTCACCGAACCGGCCGCCGACCTGGCCGTGGCCCTGGCCGTGGCCTCGGCCGCTTCCGGAGTGCCCCTGCCGGCCAACCTGGCCGCGGTGGGCGAGGTGGGTCTGGCCGGCGAGGTCCGCCAGGTCACCAACCTTCCCCGGCGTCTCGAGGAGTCGGCCCGACTGGGATTCGACCAGGTGTTCGTGGGAGCGTCGTCCCCGGACGGGCCTCCGGGCCTCAAGCTGATCCGGGTGGAGACCGTGGCCGAAGCGGTCTGGAAGTGCGGAATCCCCGGTTGAGCCGGTCCGGCCCACGCTCGAAGACCATGGGTCCACCGGTCCGTTCCTGTCGATGCGACCCCCTGACCCGGGGACCGTCCCGCCCCCGCCAGGTACCATGCGTGTCTGTGATCGCCCGACAGAGCTCGCCGCTCAGTGACGCTCTGGCCATGGCGGCCCCGGGTCGGCCTCTTCGGGACGGTCTCGATCGGATCCTGCGGGCCAAGCGCGGCGCCCTGGTGGTGGTGGGGGACGGGCCGGACGTGCTCTCCATCTGCTCGGGAGGGTTCCTCCTCGACGCCGAGTTCAGCCCTCAGCGCCTGTCCGAGCTGGCCAAAATGGACGGAGCCATCATTCTGGCCGCCGACGCCTCCCGGATCGCCCGGGCCAACGTCCACCTGATGCCGGACGCCGCCATCCACACGTCGGAGACCGGCACCCGCCACCGGACCGCCGAACGGGTGGCCCGGTCGATCAACGTCCCGGTCCTGTCGGTATCGGCGGCGATGTCGGTCATCGCCGTCTACCGCAACGAGGCCAAGCACACCATCCAGCCCACCGGTTGGCTCCACGACCGCACCGACCAGGCCCTGGCCACCATGCAGCGGTTCCGCAACCGCTTCGACGTGGCCCTCAACGGGCTGTCGGTTCTGGAGGTCGAGGACACCGTGTCGGTGGGGGATGTGGTGGGGGTGGTCCAGGCCGCCGAAATGCTCCTCCGCATCGCCGAGGAGGTGGACGGCTACCTGGTCGAGCTGGGCGACGACGGCCGTTTGGTGGGACTGCAGTCGGCCGAACTGGTCGACGGGGTGGCACCGGTGCTCCACCTGGTGGTCCGGGACTACTGCGGCCAGCCGCCCGCCGGCAGCGACGACCGGGACACCGTGGTCAACCGGGTGGTCGACGAACTGGCCAACCTGACCTCCGACCAGCTGCGGGACGCCGGCCGGGTGGCCGGGATCCTGGGATTGCCGGAGTCGTTCAACGACACCGAGTCAGGGATCGAGCCCCGGGGCTACCGCTTGCTCTACCGGCTGCCGCGGTTCTCCGACGTGATCATCGAACGGATCGTCGACCGCTTCGTCAACCTCCAGCAGATCATGCGGGCCTCGTTGGGTGAGTTGGAACAGGTCGAGGGGGTGGGCCAGGCCCGGGCCCACTCGGTCAAGGACGGGCTGGCCCGACTGGCCGAGGCCAGCATCTTCGAGCGCTATCAGTAGCGGGCGCCCGGGCCGCCCGGTCGGAGGCCGACCCGACACCGTGTATCATTGCTAGTTCCGCCTTACGTGCTCCCGATGACGCTCACCAGCCCGGGAAGTGCACGCAACGCCAGGAGGCATGGTGTTCGATATCGGTGACAAGGTCGTCTATCCCCACCACGGCGCGGCCGTGGTCGAACGACGCGAGACCAAAGAAGCCTTTGGCAAAAAGCAGGAGTACCTGGTGCTTCGGCTGGCCTATGGAGACCTGACCTTGATGGTCCCGGCCGACAACACCGATGGGGTCGGGTTACGGGAAGTGATCAACGACGAAGAGGTGGAAGAGGTGTTCGCGGTCCTTCGCAAGAAGGAGGCCCGGATGCCCACCAACTGGTCCCGTCGGTACAAGAACCACTCGGAGAAGCTCCGGTCCGGGGACATCTACCAGGTGGCCGAAGTGGTGAGGAACCTCTCGATCCGCGACAAGGACAAGGGGCTGTCGGCCGGCGAGAAGCGCATGCTCAGCCGGGCCCGCCAGATCCTGGTGTCCGAGCTGACCTTTGCCCTGGGGGTCGACGAGGAGACCGCCGAGCTCCGGCTCAACGAGGCGCTTCCCTGAGCCGACCGGGGCCGGTGTGGGCCATTGTGGTGGCGGGCGGGTCCGGTCGCCGGTTCGGTGGCCCCAAGCAGTACCTCCCGCTGGCCGGGCGGCCGGTGGCGGCATGGTCGGTGGCGGCGGCCCGAACGGTGGCTGACGGCGTGGTGCTGGTGGTCCCGGCCGGCCAGGGTGACGCCGGATCCGGCCGCCCAGACCCCCAGACCATGGGCGCCGACCTGGTGGTGCCGGGTGGGGATACCCGGTCCGGGTCGGTCCGGGCCGGCCTGGCCGCGGTGCCCGGCGAAGCCTCGATCATCCTGGTCCACGACGCCGCCCGCCCCCTGGCCACCGGGGAGCTGTTCGCCTCGGTGGTCGAAGCGGTTCGCTCCCCCGGGGTCGACGGGGCCATTCCCGTGCTCCCGGTGGCCGACACCCTCAAGCGGGTGGCCGACGGAAGGGTCGAGCAGGGTGTGGACCGCGAGGGGCTGGTGACGGTCCAGACCCCTCAGGCCTTTGAGGCCGCCACGCTGCGCACCGCCCACCGCGGAGGTGCCGAGGCCACCGACGACGCGGCGATGGTGGAGGCCTTGGGGGCTACGGTGCGAACGGTGGAAGGAGAGCCCTACAACCTGAAGCTGACCCGGCCCGAGGATCTGGTCCTGGCCGAGGCGCTCCTGAGGGTGTCCGACCGGTGACCGGGGCCAAGGTGGCGATCCGCGTCGGTCAGGGCCTCGATGTCCACCGATTCTGCGACGACCCGGATCGTCCGTTGATCCTGGGGGGGATGGTCATCACCGGTGAGGGCGCCAGGCCCCTGGAGGGCCACAGTGATGCCGATGCCGTGGCCCACGCCATCGCCGATGCCGTGCTCGGGGCGGCGGGGCTCGGTGACCTGGGCCGTCACGCCCCCGACACCGACCCGGCCTGGTCCGGGGCCGACAGCATGGAGCTGCTGGCCCGGGTGGTGGACCTGGCCCGATCAGCCGGATGGACGGTGGTCAACGCCGACTGCACCGTGGTGGCCGAGCGACCCCGGCTGGCCCGGTTCGTCCATGCGATGTCGGAGCGTCTGGCCGCGGTGCTCGGAGGTCCGGTCAACGTCAAAGCCACCACGTCCGAGGGACTGGGGGCGCTGGGGCGGGGCGAGGGGATCGCCTGTACCGCCGTGGTGCTGTTGAGCGCCCACCACGACGGGGACGGTCCGTCCTGATGGCCCCGGGACCGAAGGGCGGGGGTCGGGGGCGGAACGGTTCGACCGGAGGCCGGGGCGGTACCGGTCGGGGGCAGCGGCAGAGCGCGGGAGGCCGGTCTTCGGGGCAGAGCCGAGGGGGGTCCGGGGCCGCACCGAGGACCACCGGCGCCGGACGTAACCCCCGCCCATCCGCGGGCCGGGGTGCACCCGGCCGTCGCCCGGGCGCAGGTGGCGACGGGCGCCGGAGCTCGGGGGCCGCGGGCCTGGGAGGCGATCAGGTGGAGGGTCGTCAGGCGGTGAGGGAGCTGCTCAGCGCCAACCGGCGCCCGGTTCGATCGGTGTTCATGGCCGAGGGCATGGACGCGGCCCAGGTGCTCGACGAGATCGAGGACCTGGCGGCCGCCCGGCGGGTCCGGGTGGACCACGTGAGCCGGCGGCGCATCGACTCCCTGGCCCGGACCGATGCCGCCCAGGGGGTGGTGGCCCTGGCCCGCCCGGTCGAGGAGACGCCGCTCGAGTCGCTGTGCGAGCAGAACCCACGGGGGCGGGTCCCGTTCCTGCTGGTGCTGGACGGGATCACCGACCCGCACAACCTGGGAGCCCTGCTCCGGAGCGCCGAGTGTGCCGGCGTGACCGGCGTGGTGCTCCCCCGGCACCGGTCGGCCCACCTGTCACCCACCGTGGCCAAGGTGGCGGCCGGGGCCATCGAGTACCTGCCCATGGCTCTGGTCTCCGGCATCCCCTCCGCTCTGGCCCGGCTGTCGGACCTCGGGGTGTGGACGGTCGGGTTGGTGGGCGAGGCCAAGGGATCCCTCTACAACCTGTCCCTCGGGGATCAGCCGGTGGCCCTGGTCCTCGGTTCGGAGGGCAGCGGCTTGGCCACCTTGACCAAGAAGCGCTGCCACGAGCTGGCCAGCATCCCTCAGCACGGCTCACTCTCCTCCCTCAATGTGTCGACAGCCGGGGCCATCGCCTGCTTCGACGTGGCCCGCCAGCGGGCCCGACCGTCCACCGCCGGGTGAGCGACCACACCATCTCCACCACCTCGGGGCGGGGACCGACCAAGGAGCAGGCTTGAGCGAACGAGCGGACGTCATCGTGTTGGGCATGGGCCCCGGTGGGGAGGAGGTGGCCGGGCGCCTGGCCCGGGCGGGCCTGGACGTGGTCGGGGTGGACGCCGAGCTGGTGGGCGGGGAGTGCCCGTACTGGGGTTGCATCCCCTCGAAGATGATGATCCGGGCCGCCGACCTACTGGCCGAGGCCCGCCGGGTGGACGGGATGGCCGGTACCTCGACGGTCCGACCCGAGTGGGCCCCTGTCGCCCGTCGCATCCGGGACGAGGGCACCGACAACTGGGACGACACCGTGGCCGTCGAGCGGTTCGAGGGCAAGGGCGGTCGGCTGGTCCGGGGATGGGGACGGTTGGAGGGGCCCCGTCGGGTGGCGGTGGGGGACCGGCTCATCGAGGCCGACCGAGGGGTGGTGATCAACATCGGCTCGCGGGCGTCGGTGCCCCCCGTGGCCGGGTTGTCCGACACGCCCTTTTGGACCAACCGGGAGGCCGTCGAGGCCGAGGAGGTGCCAGCCTCGCTGGTCGTGCTCGGTGGCGGCGCCGTCGGGGTCGAGCTGGCCCAGGTGTTCCGTCGGTTCGGAGCCGAGGTCACCGTTCTGGAGGCCGGCCCCTACCTCATGGGTCCGGAGGGGGCCGAGGTGGGTCAACTACTGGCCGAGGTCTTCGGCGACGAGGGTATCGACGTCCGCACCGGGGTCACTGTGGAGTCGGTCCATAACGATGGGGACCGCTTCACCATTTCGGTTGCGGGCGGGCCACCGGTGCTGGCTGAGCGCTTGTTGGTGGCCACCGGCCGACACCCCGACCTGACCCGACTCAATGTGGCTTCGGTCGGGATCGACGACTCGGCCCGGGAGCTACCGGTCGACGACCGCCTACGGGTACCCGGGGTCGAGGGCCTGTGGGCGGTGGGAGACGTGACCGGAAAGGGTCCCTTCACCCACGTGTCGATGTACCAGGCGGAGATCGTGATCAACGACATCCTCGGCAACCCGGTGGTGCCGGCCGACTACCGGGCCGTGCCCCGGGTCACCTTCACCGACCCGGAGATCGGCTCGGTCGGGCTCAGTGAACAAGAAGCCCGTGATCAGGGGTTGTCACTCCGGGTGGGCACGGCCGAGGTTCCCTCCTCGACCCGGGGCTGGATCCACAAGGCCGGCAACCGGGGCTTCATCAAGGTGGTGGAGGACGCCGACCGGGGGGTCCTGGTCGGGGCCACGTCGGTGGGACCGTGGGGAGGCGAGGTGCTGGGCCTGTTGACGTTGGCCATCCATGCCGAGGTGCCCACCTCCCGCCTGGCCCACATGATCTACGCCTATCCGACCTTCCACCGGGCGGTGGAGTCCGCCGTCAAAGACCTCGGGAGCGAGTGAGATCCGAGTCGGCGCACCCGATCCGGTCCGCAAACGGGGCGGTCAGGAGGAGGGGCGGGCCAGGGTCATGAGGAACTCGTCGCCGTCCGAGGCCCAGGCCGACTCGACCACGAACCCGCACTCGCTCAACTCGGTCCGGAGGGCGTCGGGAGAGAACTTGGTGCTGATCTCGGTCAGCATCTCCTCGCCCGACCCGAACCCGACGTCCAGTCCGAGGTCGCCGACGTGGACGGTCTGGTCGGCCAGTGACCGGAGCCACATCTCGATGCGGTGGTCGTCCTCGTTCCACCGGGCCACGTGCTCGAACATGCCCGGATCGAAGTCGGCCCCCAACTCGCGGTTGAGGACCACCAGCACGTTCCGGTTGAACTCGGCGGTGACCCCGGCGCCGTCGTCGTAGGCGTTGACCAGTCGGGCCCGGTCCTTGACCAGATCCGTGCCGAGCAACAACCGGTCCTCCACGGTCATGACCTTGGCCAGCTGGATGAAGAACTCCCGACGCTGGGCGGGGTCGAGGTTCCCGATGGTGCCGCCGAGGAAGGCGAACAACCGCCGCCCGTCCGTCGGGAGCTGGTCCAGGTGTCGGTGGAAATCGGCCACCACGGCGTGGACCTCGACGCCGGGGTACTCCTCGGAGAGGGACCCGGCCGCCTCCCACAACGTGGTGTCGCTCACATCGAGGGGCACGAAACGGACCAGGCGACCGGACGACTGCATGGCGTCGAGCAGGATGCGGGACTTCTCGCAGGTACCGGCCCCCAGCTCCACCAGGGTGTCGGCCTCGGAGCGTTCGGCGATGTCCTTGGCGTGGGCGTCGAGGATGGACCGCTCCGACCGGGTGGGGTAGTACTCGGGCAGCCGGGTGATCTCGTCGAACAGCTTGCTACCCCGGTCGTCGTAGAAGTACACGGGCGGGATGCTCTTGGGTTGGGCGGTGAGGCCGGTGCGCACGTCGAGCTCCATGGCGTGGCGCAGGTCGCTGCCGGACAGGTGGATGTCCATGGTCGGGGGGATGACGGTGCTCATGGGTCAGACGTTTCGGGCCAGGCGTAGGCCGGAGAAGGCCCAACGGGCGGACGGGGGGAAGAAGTTCCGGTAGGAAGCCCGTATGTGGTCGGGTGGGGTGACGCACGATCCACCCCGCAGGACGTACTGGTTCACCATGAACTTCCCGTTGTACTCACCGACCGCCCCGGGAGCCGGCTCGAAGCCGGGGTAGGGGCTGTACGCCGACGACGTCCACTGCCAGACGTTGCCGAACGGGCTGGGCCCGCCGGGACCACTGCTGTCGTCGGCCGGGTGGAGCTTGGTCTGATCCAAAAAGCGGCCCTGGACCGTTCGTCCGGTAGCGGCCACTTCCCACTCGGCCTCGGTGGGCAGTCGGGCGCCGGCCCAGCGGGCGAAGGCGTCGGCCTCGTAGTAGCTCAGATGGCACACCGGCTGACCCGGGTTGAGTGGGGTGGCACCGCCGAGGGTGAACTCCTGCCAGCAGCCGTCCGGCTGCGCCCAGTACAGGGGGTGCTCCCATCCTTGGGCCTGGACCGTGGCCCACCCGTCGGACAGCCACAGCTCCGGCCGGCGGTAGCCGTCGTCCTCCATGAAGGCCAGCCATTCGCCACAGGTGACCAGATGGTCCGAGAGGGCAAAGCCCTCGAGGAAGCTCCGGTGCCGCGGCAGTTCGTTGTCGAAGCAGAACCCCTGGCCCGGGTGCCCCACCTCGTGGGTTCCCTCGGGATACCCCGTCCACGTGGCCGCCGGGGGCTCGGTGGGCGCCGGCATCCGCACGGCGTCATACTCCGGAAGCATCGGATTGTGGGAGAGCACGTGCTTGATGTCCATCAACAAGAGCTCCTGGTGCTGCTGTTCGTGTTGGATCCCCAGCTCCACCAGGCCGGCTGAGGACTCGGCCGAAGGCCCCTCGAGGAGGGTGGTCATGGCCCCGTCGACGTGGGAGCGGTACTCGGCGATCTCCCCGATGCCGGGCCGGGACAGCAGCCCCCGGTCGTTGCGGGGGTACCGGGCTCCGACCCCCTCGTAGTACGAGTTGAACAGGTACCCGAAGTCGGGGTGGAAGGGCCGATAGCCCTTTAGCCCCGGTATCAGCAGAAAGGTCTCGAAGAACCAGGTGGTGTGGGCCCGGTGCCATTTGGTCGGGCTCACGTCCGGCATCGACTGGACCGTCTGGTCCTCAGCCGACAACGGGGAGGCCAGTGACTCGGTGAGGGACCGGGTGGCCACGAAGCGGTCGGTAATGGACAGGTCACCCACGGTCATCAAGAGATCCGTCATGCCCGTTCCTCCGGTTTGCCCCAGGTCGATTTGGTTGAGCCAGCCCGCCGGCAGGCCCGACGCGCCGTGACGAAACACGTTAGTGGGATGTGCCCGGAGCCGAGCGCGCTGAGCTGCCAACCCTGCCACCTGGGCCTTCGCGGCCCGGTGGCGGCTCGATCCGGTGGGCCTACGGTGCCGGTGTCGGCCCGGACGCTTCCGAGGGGTCCGGACCAGCCCGGGGCCGGGTCAGGACGATCTGCACCGAGGCCACCAAGAGGACCACGATGGTGACCACCCGCTCGCTCCGGCCGACCTCTTCGAACACGGCGTAGATCTGGATCCCGATGGCCAGCGCCTGGGCCACCAGGGCCAGGGCCACGGCCCGCATGCCGGTCACCTCCTCCCGACCGGACTGGTCCATCGACGACGGCACCCAGGCGGCATAGGCCAGCAGCAGTGCGCCCACCGTCCAGACGAAGTCGTAGTGACCGTTCCGGTTGACGCCCTGGGCCTCCTGAACCGCGAAGGCCGCGTCGCCGATGGTCGAGGCCAGAATGCCCACGCCTATGAGGAGCCACATGGCGTCGGGCTTCCACCCCAGCAGGCCGTACACCCCGAGGATGGCTCCGATCAACAAGACGTCGAGCACGGGGTAGCTGAAGTCGACGATCACGGCCAGCCAGCTCTGTGACGAGTGCTCGACCACCGGTTGCACGATGAGGGCGAAGCCGGCCACCAGGGCGATGAGGGTGACGGCGATCCCGTCCATCCAGCGGTGCAGATCGAACTGCTGGAAGCGGACCCGGATCAGGAACACGATGCCGGCGATCATCAGCGGATACCACAGCAGCCAGAGCACGTCGGCGAAGGTCGGGTAGGGCGGGTGGGCCTGACCGCCGTAGACCAGGCTCCAGGTGATGTTCCCGAGGCACCACACGCTCATGGCCGCGCCGAAGGCCAGCCAGGCCCGTCGGGCCGTGGGCTCGAAGAACCCACGGGCCAGCATCAGCACCGCCGCAGCGACCAGGACGATGTCCTGGAGCCACACGTTGTAAAGGGACGACGGTCCGCCCAGCAGGCCCACCTCGTAGGCGATCTCGAGGGCGGTGAGCGTGGCCAGGGCCAGCCACACGTAACCCAGACCGGGCGGGGATGTCACCAACTCCCCCTCCGCGTCCACGGCGCGGCCCGGGTCGGGCCGGGTGCCGGAGGATCGGAACCGGTTCATGAGATCAGATGGGTGAAGGGGCCGGACAGGGAGGATGGAATCACGAGACTTTAGGCTCGCCCCTGTCCACCCGGTCGTCCGGGCACTCACCGGCGGCCCGTCGCCCCGCCGGGACCCAGGCCGTACCATGGTGACGTGGTGCACGGACCCGGGATGACAGAGACGGTGCCGGCGTGAGCATGGCCTGCGACAACCCCATGTGCTCCTGCGATCCGTGCAGCTGTGACACCTGTGCCTGCGGGGTGGCCCGACTGGGGGAGCTGGAGCGGCGGGTCATGGACATCCTCTGGGAGCACGGGGAAGGGGAGTTGACCGGACGTCACGTGGCCGACCTGCTCCCCGGGTACGCCTACACCACGGTGGCCACCATCCTCGACCGTCTGGTTCACAAAGGTCTGGTCCGACGGAGCAGCACCGGGCGACCCATTCGCTTTGCCGCCGTGGGCACCGGCGGCGCCCATACCGCGGTGCTGATGCGTGAGGCGCTGGCCGAGAGCAACGACATCGACTCGGCCCTCCTCCACTTCGCGGAGATCCTGTCGCCCGAGGAGGTGGCCGTCCTCCGTCACTCACTCGAGGCCCTCGAATTCGAACCGGACGGCGCAGCCCACTGAGGTCCGGCTACTAGGCCAACAAGACGAGCATGAAGGCCATGGCGATGCACATGACCACGTGACTCACGTCGACCAGCCACGGAGCCGCCACCGCCTCATCCATCTCCACCAGGGCCCCGGATGCGCCGTCCCGTGCCGGTCCCCGAAGTTCGGCGCCGGCCCCTTGGAGGGCGTAGGCCGGGGCGTGACTGCCGAAGTGCGAGCGACCCTTGACCGGCGAGGCCAAGGTGAAGATGGCCGAGGCCAGGAGGACGAAGGCCACCACCAGGGCCAACCCTCCATCGAGCCTCGGTCCCGACGAAGCCCCGGACATGGACATGGAGCCTGAGGTGGACGAGGCACTCATGGGAAACCAGTACATGAGGAGCATGGAGAAGTTCATCACCGCATGGATCAAGGCGTGCGGAAGGTGAAGGCCCCAACGTTGGATCGACTGGATGGTGGCCACCAGGAACCAGATCAGCAGCACCGAGAAGATGACCTCCCATACCGCCCGTCGACCGAACGACCATGACCCGACGAACATGCCGGCCATGGCCACCCCCATGAAGACGTGGGAGATCTCCACGTCCCGGCCGGCCGGTCGGTTGGTGGCGGCCCCCAGGGCCAACAGGATCAGGCAGTAGGCCGCCACGGCCAGCATGAGCCCACCGAAGAGGTAGTAGAGCCACGACGGAGTCGACACGGCCACGGTGTCACGCCTCCTTGGTCAGTGGCGACAGGCCCCGACCGGACGATGTTGCCGGGCCGTCGATCAGTGGCCAGTAGGTCAAGGCGATCAGTACCACCAGCGGGGCGGCGTTGGGGTCGGTGGCACCGCCGGCCAGAATTCCACCGACGTTCTGCACCGCCACCGAGATCAGGGTGAACACCACCACGGCCACGGCCACGGTCACCTGGGTGACCGCCGGGGACCAGAAGATGCCGGCGGCGATGGCCAGACAGACCAGGGCCAACAGGACAGCGACCGTGGTCCCGTCGTGGAGGAAGAGTGAGGCGGTGGACCGGTCGACGTGGGCCAGCCACCCGGGTTGCCCCTGCTCCATGCCGGCCACCAGATCACGAAGAGCGCCGGGGGAACGGCCGGATCCGGTGACCGCCAGCACCGCCATGAGCACCCACATGACCACCCAGATGACCCGGGCCGCCTTGACCCCCACCGTCCGGGCGGCCACAAAGGGTCGGTCGGAACCGCCGCGGGGCCACAGCAGCACGGCCAGCAGGCTGTAGAAGAGCACGCCGCCGGGCCCGCCGGCCAACGGTGTGCCCAGCCCGGCGAAGACGCCCCCCAGGCCTTCGCCGAACCACCACACTCCGAGTGACCACACGATCGAGAGCGCCAGTGCCGGTTGACAGGTCCGGCGCCAGATGATGCCCAGGGCGATGAGGAACTGGATGCCGGCGAAGATGGTGTTGGCCAGAATCGGATGGTGGTACACGTTGGAGGCGTTCCAGGTGATGGTGTGGGCGATCCAGGCCGGGTTCCCCTGGGCCACACCGTTCAACATGCCGCTGAATCCGTTGGCTCCGCGGGTGAACATGAAGGGCTGGAGCTGTAGGACGGCGTCGAGCAGCCACACGGTGGCCAACACCAGTTGAAAGGTCCGCTGCAGATCCCTCGGTGGGCGCTCCGCACCGGGTCCGGTCCGGGCTTGGGCATCGGGGGGCTCCGGCGCGGTCCTCTTCTCTACGCCGGCCACCACCACTCCCCACCTCCCGTACCGCGCCCTGCTTCCACCTGCGTCTATTACTACTAGGTGTAGTAGTCGGCGACAACCCGCCTCGGCCGGCTGGAGCAGGAGGCTCAGGCGAGGCCCTCCCAGATGTGAGCTTCGAAGTGGGGGCAACCGTCCGGCGACTCATCGTGCTTGGAACGGACGTGCTCGAGGAAGTCCCGGGCGCTCTCCATGCGCTGGATCCGGCCCCGGAGCTCCTCCAGGCGGGCCTCGACGATCTGGGCCCAACCCCGGTTGGTGGCGGAGCCCCCCAGGATCTCCCCGATCTCGTCCAGGCTCATCAGAGCCGACTGCTGCCAGAATCGGATGATGGCCAGTCGCCGGATCTCCACCGGGCCGTACCAGCGGCGTCCGGAGTGACGCGAAGCCGGTTCAACCAGTCCCCGCTCCTCGTAGTAGCGGATGGCCGAGGCCCGGAGGCCGAGTCGGCGGGCCACCTCGTCGATCGGCACCAGATCCGTCGGTCCGTCCACCGCTCCCTCCTTCGATTGGGTCGGGACCATCTCGGGTCAGCATGGCCGAAGACCCCCCGGCACTCAAGCTGACTTGAACCAAGGGCCCATCCACCCCGGGCGGCCGGACCTCTAGGACGTGAGCGTCTGGCAGTCCTTGCAGCGGCCGAAGACCGCGAAGTGGTGGGGGTCGATCTCGAATCCGAACTGGGCCCGGGCGCTTCGGGACAGGCTGCGGAACAGCTCGTCCGGCGCCTCGAAGGTGACCCCGCACTCCTCGCACACGAAATGGGAGTGCGCCCCTTGGGCCAGGTGATAGGTGGCCGGACCGTGGCCCAGGTGGGAGTGGACGATGACTCCCAGCTTCTCCAGCTCGTCGACGTTGCGATAGATCGTCGAGAGGTGGACGTCGGGGGCCTGGGCCTGCACCTGGGTGGCCAACTCCTCCACGGTGGTGTGGCCGTCGGAGGCGAACAGGGCCTGCAACAGGAGACGCCTGGAAGGGGTGATCCGCCCGCCATGCTCCCGGACCAGGGCCAGAGCCCCTTCGAAGGTGGCGGCATCGACGGCCTTGTCCCCCGTGGTGCTGGCGGGCCTGGTCACGTCCACATCTTACCGGCGGCCCTGCCACACTCCCGGGGCGGTCGGTGATCCAGATGAGGTCCGGATGTAGTTGCGAACCATTCGCACTTCGGATACAGTCGCACGGAGTCCCGCCCCCGAAGATCCCAAGTGGAAGAGGAGCCCGTGGTCGCCACCAGCGAGAGCCGGACCGGGTCCGGCCCCCTTGGGAAGATCAAGGAGTTCCGGCGGGGGATGACCCCCGGGCAGTGGCTGCAGACCAAGCTGATGTTCCTGTCCATCCTGGTGCTCCATGTCGTGGGGTTCGGGGTGTTCATCATCTTCGTGGTGCCCAACCACTACAAGGGGCTGGGCATCGGCGTCTGCGTTCTGGCCTACACCCTCGGGCTCCGTCACGCCTTCGACGCCGACCACATCTCGGCCATCGACAACACCACCCGCAAGCTCATGAACGAGGGCAAGAAGCCGGTCAGTGTGGGCTATTTCTTCTCGCTGGGCCACTCGACCATCGTCGTGGCCATCGGGGCCGGCATCGTCATAGCGGAGAAGACCGTCTACGCCGCAGTCTCCTCCAACCGATCAGGGCTCGAACAGTTCGGTGGGATCTTCGGCACCGTCGTCTCTGCTTCGTTCCTCTATCTCATCGCCTTCCTCAACATCGTCATCCTGGCCGGCATCGTGGCCGTGTTCCGGAAGATGCGCCACGGTGACTTCAACGAGGAGGAGCTCGAGCGGCAGCTGGAGAACCGTGGGCTGATGTTCCGGATCTTCGGCAAGTGGATGAAGTCGATCACCAAGGAGTGGCAGATGTACCCGGTGGGGGTGGTCTTCGGCCTGGGCTTCGACACCGCCACCGAGGTTGCCCTGCTGGCCACCACGGCCCTCCTGGCCACCCAGTCCCTTCCCTGGTACTCCATCATGTGCCTGCCCGTCCTGTTCATGGCCGGAATGAGCCTGATGGACACGGCAGACGGCGTGTTCATGAACGTGGCCTACGGATGGGCCTTCTTCAATCCGGTCCGCAAGGTCTATTACAACCTGGCCATCACCGGCCTGTCCGTGTTCATCTGCTTCTTCATCGGCACGGTCGAGGTGCTCGGCCTGCTCCCCACGGAGCTGCACCTGAAGGGGGGATTCTGGGCCTTCATGGCCGGCTTCAACATCAATACCGCCGGGTTCGTGATCGTGGGCCTGTTCGTGGCCACCTGGCTGGGTGCTCTTCTGATCTGGAAGTACGGGCGGGTGGAGGAGAAGTGGACGGCCAAGCTCATCGACCAGACCGATCCGGACCACTTCGAGCAGGAGTTGGTGGCGCAGTACCAGGCCGACGTGGTGGCGCACCAGGGATAGTTCGGCGGCGGTGGTGCACAGAGCGAGCGCCGGTGTCCCCGGACCCGCTACGGTTCCAGCCGTCGTGGCCGGGTCGTCTTACCCGACATCCTGACTGCGGTGAGGCGTACACTCCCCGGAGGGGGCCCGAAAAGGCGCTACTTCCGGCGGACAGTGCGACCAACTAATCGAATGACCACACAGAAGGAGTTTTATCAGCATGTTGGCTAGCAGCTACCCCCTCCTCGACATCTTTTGGACGATGTTCGAGATCTTCATCTTCGTCATCTGGATCTGGCTCCTCATCGTGGTATTCAGCGACATCTTCCGGAGTCACGACATGGGCGGATGGGCCAAGGCCCTCTGGGTCCTCTTCATCATCATCCTTCCGTACATCGGTGTCCTGGTGTACCTCATCGCCCGGGGCGGAAGCATGCACGAGCGGGCCGCGGCCCAGATGCAACAGCAACAAAAGGCCTTTGATGCCTATGTCAAGCAGGCCGCGGGGACGAGTGGTGGTGACAGCACCGCCGATCAGCTCTCGAAGCTCGCCGACCTGAAGAACCAGGGTGTGATCACCGACGCCGAGTTCGAGTCGCAGAAGGCCAAGTTGCTGGCCTAAGGGTTAGCGGTTCGCCAGGGTGGGCGTCGATGGGGCGCCTACCCTGGCGAATGCCCTTCCCCTACCGAACACCGCGGTCGGCCTGACTCCGCAGGTTTTCCGGTTCAGTCGATGGCCTGGTGTGCCAACGCCGATGGTTGGCGGCCGGCGAACAGCCACCCGACGACGGTGGCCAGGGCCGGCATGCCGAGGAGAATCAGAAGTAGGTCGGCTACGGGAACATTGCCGAGGGCGGAGACACCCCCGTTCAACGAATTGCTCCGTAGCCATCCGATCATCCCGATGTAGCCCCCCACTACGCCGAGGAGTGCCCCGGAGAACCCGAGTGCTCCGGCTGTCACCGCCGTCAGTGTGCGCCGGGTGTAACTGGAGGCACCGGCTGCGGTCAAGGTGCGGAGGTCGTTGGCCGTCTCGCTCCGAACCAGTCCGACGGACATGCCGAGCACGGCGAGAGCGACGGTGATCCCGAAGATGGTGGCCCAGCCGATGACCGCAGACGACGTGGGCTGATCGTTCTTCGACTCCACGGAGATCTGGGTGGTCGACGCGGCTAGTTCGGCTGTGCTGATCTGGGCTGCAGTGAACGGGTGTGAGCCCTGGACCAGCCAGTCGTTGGTGGCCGACTGGATGTGGAACTCGTGCATGGCGTGCTCGGTGATCACCGTGTTCGGTGCCGAGGTGCCCGTCGGTAGCGCTCCGATCTCCTGGATGACCGGATTGGCCAGGCAGTCGGAGGCCGCGTTGCACTGGGAAGACGAAGGAGGGCCTGACCCCCCTTTCTGAAGGGCGCTGTCGCTGCTCGATCCGTAGGTGAACGTCATGCCCGAGACGCCGGACAGACCAGGGCGTGCGCTCAATACGTCGGCATTCGGGTTGATCTCCGAAGCGGGGATTCCGAAGGCCTGCAGCAACTGCGGGGTGGCGACATAGATCTGTCCGTCCCAGTTCCGGCCACCCTCGGTAGCGTTGAGATTGGCAGTGGGGGTCTGGAGAGCGACCAGCCGTGCACCGAGGCCCCGGGCGATGGCCTCGGCGTGGGTGGGGGCCTGTCGGAGGGTTGCCGCCAGCGCACTCGACTCGGCTCCTTGCGTGTGGACGGCGCCGTTCGGGGATTGAATCTCGGACCTGCCGGTGGTGGCACATTGGCATGGAGGGCCAGTTCATTGGAGGCGAGGTTGGGGCCGGCGTAGTCGAGAACGTTCCCGTAACGGGCCGCGGCGGCCAGGATCACGATCACGGCGACCAGCACGCCGATGCTGATGGCGGCCAGCGCAGAGCCCGAGCGGGCTCGATACCGGGCCAGATCGCGCAATGCCAGGCGAGCGGCGATCGGCGCACGTCGACCCAGGCCGGCGGCCAGGGACAAGAAGAACGGCGCGAACAGGATCAGTCCGGGGATGAGCAGGATGATCCCGAGGAGAAGCTCTGGCGAACCGCCACCCCCATTTCCGTTATGGGTGCCACCGGCGTACCCCAGTAGCAAGAAGGCCGCCACGAGGAAGACGATGCCAGGGAGCGCGGATCGGTGAATCTGACGAGGGGGCGCTGGTCGGCCGGACAACGCCTGGACGATCGGCACCTTGGTTATGGCCCGCGCCGGGCGTGAGGCTGCGAAGAGCGTCGCCACCACCGCCAGCACCATGGCGGCGATGATCACGCCCCAGGGGAGTGCCAACGTCCCGATGAGGTGGTGCGAACTCTGCTCGAGCCTCGGACGGTAGAGGAGCCAGATGATGAGGCCGATGATGAACCCGAGAACGGCACCGAGCGCTCCGACGATGGTGCCGTTGGCGCTGACCACCAGGCTGACATGGCGGTCGGTGGCCCCGATCGACTCCAACATCCCGATAGAGCGCATCCTGCGCTGAGCCAGCACGGTAAAGCCGCCGATCGAGACCAGGGCGATGAGCAGCATCCCGAGAGCCAGTGCGACGAGGGAGATGGTCTCGGGGTTGAGGGGATTCGACTGGGCCACCGACGCCGGTGTCTCTATCTGTACGCCCTTGAACGAGCTCGGCGCGGCGCCGGGCTGGTCGAAGAGCACGGTGACTCCGGTGGCCCCGGTGACTTGGCCCGGAGCAACCAGGGCGAACTCGTCCAGCAGGCTCTGGGGATTTTCCACGATGCCCACAACCTGGCGCTCGACCCCGCCGACCCGCCAGGTATCACCAAGCGAGAGGTGGAAGGCCGATGCCACTCCGCTGGTCACGGCCACCTCGTCGGCGCCGGACGGAAAACGACCGGAGACCAGGGAGAGCATCGGACCGCCGAAAGGCCCGTGGGGGTTCTGGGCCCGAAGTTGATAGGTATCGATGGAGCCGGGGATGGTCAGCGTTCTGTTCTCGATGACATCCACCGGGCCCACCCGGTCCAGCCTGGCGATGGTGCTGGCGGCCAGGGCATCGTAGGTGCTGAAGGAGGCCGAATAGCGCGCCGTTCCGAACCCGGCATCCTTCGGTGAGGGATTGTTCATGGCCACGGCCGAGCCCACGATCGTCGCCGCCACCGCAACGGTGATCAGAGCGAGGATCAGAAACTGCTGGCGCCACTCACGCCAGAACAGTCGCCAAGCCCACCGCACCACGGCCCGTCGGGCCGGCAGCCCGCCGTTGGAGGGAAGGGCCCGGGTGGGCGGCCGATCGAGGGTGGCGGTCATGAATGGGGAGCAGGCTGAAGGAGCGACTCGGGACTCGGTGGGGCCATGGTCTGGTCGACCACGCGCCCGTCCCGGAGGAAGACCACCCGATCGGCCCACGAGGCCAGTTGGGCGTCGTGGGTGACAATGACTGCAGCCACACCTCGCTTGCAGGCCGCCAGGATCAGCCGCATGACCGCCTCACCGTTGGCCGAATCGAGCGCCCCCGATGGCTCATCGGCCAACAGCAGGTGTCGATCGCCGACGATGGCACGGGCGATGGACACCCGCTGGCGCTCACCGCCCGACAACTCGTCGGGGAAGTGGGAGGCCCGATCGGAGAGGCCGAGCTCTTCGAGGACGGCCATTCCCGCCTGGCGTGCCTTCCTGGCCGAGACGCCGTCGAGCTCGAGCGGAAGGGAAACGTTCTCCACGGCGCTCAGCCCGGCCAAGAGGTTGTAATCCTGAAAGACGTAACCGATCGAGCGACGGCGGAGCCGGGCCTGGTCGTTGCGTCCCATCTTCGAAAGGGCTGCCCCTCCCACCAACACCTCCCCGGCGGTCGGGGCTTCGAGGCTTCCGGCGATGGTCAACAAGGTGCTCTTGCCTGATCCGCTGGCGCCCATGACCGCCACCAAGGATCCGGGATCGACCCACAGGTCCACCTCACTGAGGGCCTGGACCTGGGCCGGACCGTCTCCGTAGACCTTCGACACGTTTCGCAGTTCGAGCATGGTCATGGTCGCACTCCTCCAACTCGTCGTCGCAGCTTCGGCAGGGGAAAGGACTCGGTTCGGGGGGGTTCGGACGCCGCGCGCTTGATCCGACCGTCCGCGGCGTCCAGCCACCGGACCAGGGCATCGAGGCGAAACAGCTCGGCGTCGACGACCAGAGCGAACCCCAGGTCCAACTCGGCCTCGTCCTCTTTCAGGCGCGTCCACTGCTGCATGAGCTCGACCAGGTACCGGCGATGCACCTGGATCACCTCGTGCACGTTGGTACCGGGCATCCGCAGCGCCACCATGACCTTGATCACCAGTTCGTCCCGGGGCGGCGAGCTGAGGTCGGGAGGCGTGCGGAGCCAACGGGTCAGCTCCTCCTGGCCCTCCGGCGTGAGGTGGAAGCCCTTTTGCGGGCCGTCTTCGGCCTCATCCTCCGATTCAACGAGCCCGTCTCGCTCCAGCCGCTGCAGGGTCGTATACACCTGGCCGACGTTGAGGGGCCAGACCTCGCCGGTCCTCGCTTCGAACTCCTGTCGCAGCTGGAGTCCGTACTTCGGGCCTTCGCTCAGTAGGGCCAGCAGGGCGTGACGGACACTCATCTCGGCCTCGAATTGGATAGCATACTGAGTATCGTACCCAATAGACCCCTGAATGTCCACACCCGACTCTCGGTAGCCGCCATCAAGGCCAACTCGAAGCGTCGATGGCTCTCCCAGAGCGCCGAGGGGGACTGGGCAGCAGTGATCGGGTCCCAATAGACCGGGCCCGACGGTGACGACCGGACTAGGGAGATTCCTCCGAAGGGACAGCCTTTTGGATGTCAGGCCGGGCGACGGTCAGATAGGCGACGAAGGCCAGTACCGCCAGGGTGAATACCAGGGCGGTGGGACCGTCACCGAAGCCAAGTCCGCTGGTATTGGCCGGCTTGCTGATGTAGTCGGCAATGGAAGCACCGAGTGGGCGCGTGATGACATACGCGGCCCAGAAGGCCGCGATGCTGTTCAGGCCGAGACGCCACCAGGCCAGGGCTGGAATCAGAATCACCACCCCGAAGAGAATGCTCGAGGCCGGGTAACCCAGCCCCAGCGAGGTGGCGGTGAAGTCCCCGAGGGCCGTGCCCAGGGCGAAGGTGGCAAAGACCGTGGCCCAGTAGAAGGCCTCACGTCGTTGCGTGGTGATGCTGTGGATGGACAGCGTGCCTTCGCGGAAGTGCCAGATGGCGAAGATGACAGCCAGTACGACGGCCCACAACAGCGTGGTGCCGGCGTAGGGGATGCCGACGTCGAGGTGAAGGAAGTCCGAGACCCCGGTGCCGAAGATGGCGATCGAATAGGCCAAGAACCAGTAGGCGAAGGCTCGATACCGGCGGGTTGAGAACTGGACGACCAGCCCGGCCAGGAAGAGGACGATTTCGGTCCCGCCACCGCGGATGTTGCCCCAGGTCTTGAGGTAGTCGGAGGTGGCTTCGCCGCCGGCGGTGGTGAGGATCTTGACGACCCAGAAGACCAGGATGACCTCGGGCACCTTGGCCGCTACCGGCGCTGGAAAGATCGAACCCAGCAGCGGGACCTGGCCTGATCGTCCGAGCTTCCTTCGGGGAAGGCGTGGAGAGCTCATGTCCTCATGCTCCTGTTCCCATAGCCGAGGTCTCCGATGGTGGGAGTCCGGACTCGGCCCGACCGCTCCTGACCACTACGATCCCGACCTGCGGCTCACCCGGCCGACCGACACCACCAGGAGAATGACCACCACGCCGGGCAGGAGCCAATACCAGTTCCGACCGTGGTGGGTCACGAACCAGGTGATGGCCAGTGCCACCACCACTCCGATCGCCACGACCCAGTCGTCGCCGACCACGAAGTCGTACCAGAAGTGGCCGAAGCGACGGAGATAGCTCACAACGCCTCCTGGGAGGCGGCGATTCGTGTGTGTTGTCGCTTCAGGGCTGCGCTGAGCAGAACGGCTGTGCCGGCGATCAGGGCGATCAGTACGGGGATGGCACTCTCGTTGCCCGGCCAGGCAACCCCTGCTCCTTCACCCGACCAGAACAACCCGAACGACGTCAGGAGTATGCCGACGATGAACTTGAGGGTGTTCTCGGGCATGCGGCTCAGCGGCCGGTGCACAAGGGCTCCAACCCCGGCCACGGCCACCACGGTCAACGATGCGGCCACGACACTGAGGGCAAGGCGATGTTGCGAGGTCCCGAAGGTGAGAACGATGAAGACGACCTCGAGTCCCTCGAGGAACATGCCCTTGAACGCAACGGTGAAGGCGTAGCCGTCGAAGGATCCTCCCTGAGGCGCCTCCAGAGCGGATCCCCGGGTCGTGTCGTAGATGACCTCCTCATCGTGGAGGGCCTTGAAGCCACTGGAGCGAAGAACTGCTTTCCGGACCCACTGCATGCCGAACAGCAGGAGCAGGCCGCCGACGATGAGGCGCAGCGGCGTGAGTGACAGGTGGGTGATGGCCGGGCCCAAGGCTGCCACCACCACGACCAGTGCCATCAGAGCCACTCCCACGCCAGTCAACGTGGCCCGCCACCCTCGGGTCACCCCGACGGCCAGCACGATGGTCAACGCCTCGACCATCTCGACGGCGGTGGCCAGCACCACCGCCAGAATGAGCAGGATCTCGCTCTTCACGTTTCAACCTTGTCGCACGGTGTAGCATTCGCTACAGATGACCACAGCCTCTGACGAGAACACTACATTGTCCACCATGGCGGCGAGGACGGCTGCCCTGAGCAGCCCGATCGAGCGATCGGTGGCCGATTTCCTGTTGACCGCCGGACCCCGGGCGGGAGCGATGTCGGCTCGCGAGGTGGCCCAGGCGGTCGGCACCAGCGATGCCACCGTGATCCGGACCTCGCGGTCCCTCGGCTTTGAGGGCTATCGGGATCTGCGGCGATTCGTCGCCGGCCAGACCGCCGAGGTGCCCATCGGAGAGCGACTGCGCAAGAGCCTCGATGCCGTTCACGATCCCGACGACGAGTTGCGCGCCGCCATCGAGCGTCAGGGCGGGGATCTGACGGCCATGGCTGGGAGGATCGCCGAGTCAGAGTTTCGAGAGGCCAATCGGATCATCGCCCAGGCCCCATACGTCTGGTGGAGCGGGGTCGGACCCTCCGCATTTCTCGCCGGGTACGCGGCCTTCCTCTTCCGGCGACTGGGCAAACAGTCCGGGGCGTTGACCCACGCAGGGTTTGACGGTGCCGACGAACTGCTGAGTGTGAAGCAAGGTCACGCCGTGGTCATTTTCTCCTACGGGAGGCTGCACCGCCACGTTCGGGTGCTCCTCGAGAGAGCCGACGAGATCGGATGCGAGGTGGTCTTTGTCACCGATTCGGTGGCGGTGCCGACCGAGGGGCAGACCCCGGTGCGTCTGTTGAGCGGACGGGGACGTCAGGGAATGTTCGCCTCGCACGCCACCACCATCGTCCTGGTCGAGGCCTTGGCCCTTTCGATGGCCGCCAGCCAACCTGACGAATCCCAGGGCTCGCTCGAGCAGCTCAACGTTCTACGTGGGGAGATCGCCGGTCGGCCGCTGGCTGTCCAGCCCTGACGGAACAGCTCTGGGTCCACACAATCCTGAGTGGCTATTCGTATGGTCACCGTCGAATCAGCAGCCGATCAATGGACGTCTGAACGAAGCCAACGCCGAGGTAGAGGTTGCGGGCTGTGTCGGTCTCGAAACCCACCTTCAGGCGGCGGGCGCCTTGGCGGGCCAGCCGGTCCAGTCCGTGGGTCAGCAACATGCGGGCCAGTCCTCTGCGTTGAAAGTCTTTCTCAACGCGCATCGGTTCAAGGAGTCCTACCAACGTGGTGTGGTCGAACCAGAACAGGGCATAGCCGGCAATCGTGCCGTTCTCGTCCTCTACCGCCAGATCTAGCGTCGGGTCGTAGAGCGAGCACTGACGCAGCCGAGACTCGACCAGTTCGCCGTTGCGAGCGGTCATCGGATGAGGTCGATCCGGGCGGCCCAGCCGATCAGTAATGGCAAAGCCCTCGACCTGCTCGACGGACGGGCGTTGCTCGGCGTCCATCCATGCCGTGCCGGACAACTCGTCGGTCATCGTGAATCCGCTCTGGATGGCCAGGTCCACTAGCGGTGCATCGTCCCCGCGTACCAGCATCGAGAGATCCGCGCCCTGATGCTCTGTGCCAACCTCCAAGGTCGCGGCCCACAGGTCTTCGTCAGCGACGGCCGAAGGCACGGCAAAGACGTCTATCTGCCAGGTGTCGTTCCAGTCCGTCAGGCCCGCGGCCGCCACAGGTCCGGCTTCGTCAAACCAGACCGGGAGTGCCAGACTGTCGGTGGACCGAGGACGGCGCCACCACCACTGGACGTCGGCGGCCTCCCACATGCCGCTCAGCGGTTCAGTCAATCGAGCCCGCTGCAGGGCCACGGTGGTGGCGTTGAGGCGCTCCAAATCCTGCAACAGCTGGCGTCGCCAGGCCATGTCGGCCCAGTGTATGAATCCGGCCGGTCAGGATGGTGAGAGAGCGGCTGACTCGGATCCGGAGGATGGTCGGGGGGTTCTCGGTTCTCGCACCCCGGCGTGGCCGTCCGGGCCACCGAGGCCCCTGGTGATGGATTGTCGAACCCACCATGTGGCATAGGTGGAGAACGAGAATCCTTTGGCCAGAGTGAACCTGTCGATAGCGATCAGGAGCCCTTGTTCTCCGAGCCGGATCCGCTCGTCGAAGGAGAGACCGGTTCGTGTATACGCTTTGGCCAGCTTCGCCAGTAGTGGGCGACCTGAGGCCATCAGCTCGGAGCGGGCCCGAAGATTGCCGGCCTGAGCCAGGCCCACTCGCTCAGCCGCCTCAGAGTCAGTCATCCTGGGGGCTGTTGCAGCCAGCCGGGCATACTCCTCCTGGTCCACCCGACACAGGATATGGGCGAGAAGGTGAGAACCGGCTGCTCGGCAAAGCCGATGTGGGTTTCGGTGAGGCGGGATCAGTGCTGCGTGCGGCCAAGCCGGGGAGGGCGGCAGTGGCTTAACCCGGAAATTCGCTTGACTTCCAGTGGGGGGTACCGAATGATGAGCCTCAGTCGGATGGCGTCGACCGTGGCGAACAGGTGCGAAGGCCTGAACGGTCGGGCCCTCGGCGGCGAGGCGACAGATTCAACGGACCAAGACGGGAGGCCCAGCCGATGGTGCAGGTGCGGATGCGCAAGGATGAGCGGGTCGCTCTACTCAAGGGTGTAGACCTCCTTTCGGGGTGCAGTGGGCAAGAACTCCGGCAGCTGGCATCACTGAGCACGGAGATTGACGCTCCCTCGGGTACGGTCCTGGCTCGAGAGGGCGAGCCGGGGAACGAGTTCTTCATCATCGTGTCCGGCCAGGCCAAGGCCTCGAGGAACGGGGTCACCCTCGCCACTCTTTCACCCACCGCCTTCTTCGGTGAGCTCGCCCTCCTTGACGGAGGGGAACGAACCGCCACGGTCGTTGCTGAGACGGACCTCCGGCTTCTCGTCTTGTCCCGAGCCGAGTTCAAGGAGCTTTGCCGCTCGTACCCTTCGGTGATGAACAAGATGCTGGTCGAACTGGGCGCCCGGCTTCGGAGAGCGGACGAGATGCTCAGCGGGCGCCCAGTTGCCACCCCGAGCGAGTTGCTTACTGTGTAGTGCTCGGGGCCACGTCACTGATTCATGGCGCTTGGTAGTGTCGCCGTCGATCGGTGCGGCCTACTACTTCGGGAGAGTGCGAATGACCAAGTCCTCGTGGGTGTCGACTGTCCCTCGGGTGGAGAAGCCCTGGGGACACGAGGAGCATTTCGCCCTGGTCGACGGCCGCTACTGCGGAAAGGCGCTGTACGTCAACGGTGGTCAGGCCCTCTCGCTCCAGTATCACGAGCAGAAGGAGGAGACGGTCGCCGTGCAGTCGGGCCGTCTTCTCTTCGAAGTAGGTGAGCCCGACGCCCCGCTGGAGTCATTCGAGCTGCTCCCCGGAGAGGCCGTGCATCTCCGGCCTGGTACTCGGCACCGCATAACCGCTCTGGAGGACTCCGTCATCCTTGAGGCCAGCACCACCGAGCTCGACGACGTCGTGCGGCTCGAAGATCGTTATGGCCGTGTCTAGTCCGTCAGCGTCCATGGTCCATCCGACCATTTCGGATTCGTTCGACCGGGGTTGACGGACCTTCCAAAAGAGTCGCCTCGCCCCGAAACGTACCGTTGACGCAGTTACTCCACTGGGCCACGGAACACCACATGGCCTGGCGTACAGATATGTTCCCTCTGTGAGTCGACCCGCACCATGATCTGGACGTCCGGGACTGGACCCTTCTCATCGTTGAAGAGCGAGCGGGATAAAGTCGCAGCCCTATGTAGCCCTTGGCCAGGCGGCCGGCGAACGTACGGACCTGGTCACGTAGGCAAGTGTCGCCCGACGCCGGTGAACTCCGCTGGATCTCGTTCCTCCGACGGATCCTCCCTGGTCATGTCAGCTCCACTTAGGGAACGACGTGTAACCACCAGGCATCAGGCGTCCTGTCGAGACATTCGCCAGCACGAAAGGTGCCGCCGGGCATCAGCATCCGCCGCAGCTCCTGCGACCGCGCCGAGCCCGGACGCCAACATGGTGCGAGACGAAGAACAGTAATGCCGCGTCAACGATGAAGCATCTGGCAGCGGCCGATGTGCTCGGCGTGTCCCAGGCTCATAGCTGACGCGGGGATGAGCCAGCGTGGGCCACGGCATGAAGCTCGCATCTTGTCCGCCGGCTCATCGCCGTGGACGGGGCCGCCGAAGGCTTTCGGCAAGTGAAATGCTCATGTCGGCCATCTGCCCGACCCGATGTCCAGCCAGGCCATTGGTCGAATATCCGGAGCACGGCTGGCGGGGAACGCCTCCTCCAGGTCTTGCAGGGGAGTGGACGACATCTGCCTGACCGAGGCGTAGACGGTGTGCTGGTGCTCGTCGTAGTCGACCTTCGTCACTCCACCTCCAGATCCGGCCCGGCCCGGCCAGTGTAAATCGGCCTACGCCACGGCAACGCCGTGCATTCGGTAAATCCTTCGGGCCGTTTGAGCTTCTGCTGCCGGAGATCGCATTCAGCAAGAATGGGACCGTGGATACCATTCCCGACCTGACCGTGGTTCGAGAAATCCTCAGCTGCCTTGATGACCACGGGATTGTCGGGGCCATAGGCGGTTCTGGGCTGTTGGCAGCCCTGGGACTGACACAGGTAGTCCGCGACTGGGATATCACAACCGACGGCACCCCATCTTCCGTCGAGCGGGCGTTGGTTGAGGTCGGTTACCCCTACCGGTGCGGACCCGTTGGCGTAGGGACCTTGGCCAGCGCTGCTCTCTACATTGTCGATGCCGAAACTCACGAGGTCGATGTCATCGTTGGATTCGCTGTTCGAATCGAAGGTCGAAGGATCGAACTGCCCACCCGGGGACTGGGACCTGGCGTTCCCTCCCGCTAGCTGATCCGGGTGTTTGGGAGCAGGCCTATCGGGCTATGGGCGAGACAGCCAAGGCCGACCTCCTTGATGCCTGGCAGCGTCGGACCGATTCGTCCCTCTAGACGTACCACCGTTACCTGGTGCACTGGATGGTTGTTGCCCCTTGCCGGCTGAGCGACGAGACCGAGGCAGCCTGCTCGGGCGCCTCTATCGCTTGTGAGTAGCGGCGGTCGGCTCGGCGATCACGTGTAGTTGGGAGGCCATCCATTTGTACGGTTCAGTCGCACCCGCCTGTTCTTCTGCATCGAGCAGAAGGGCGAGTGAATCCGGATCGGGAGGAGGAGCATCAACCGCGATGGCATCGGTGAACACCCGCACGCCGTACCAGGTGATGGGACGCAAGCCGGCCGATGTGAGCGCCACCTCTATTTCCTCGGTCCGATCGGCGCGAGCGGGGAGGCCGAGCTCGTTGAGGTATGCCGTCGAATGGAACGCTGAAAGGGCCGCCGCCCAGTCGCCCCTCAGCCCGGGCCGCATGGCGAGTGCATGCCCATTGCGGAATGTGAGGGACAATTTCCCCGCGGTGGCCAACCGTGCCGACAGTTCCCTGACTGCTTGCACCCAGTCGTCCAAATACATCATCACACCGTGACAGCAGATGAGATCGAACACCCGGTCCCCGCACAGTTGACCGAGATCTTCGATCCGCCCTTGCAGCAGCTCGATGTCGAGCCGGCCAGCGATAGCTGCTTCTGAGCACAGGCCGAGCAGTTCAGCCGAGGGATCAATACCGGTCACGCTGCATCCAGCCGACGAAAGTCGAAGTGCCTGGGTGCCCTGGCCACAGCCGACATCGAGCACGGCGACTCCTGGTCCGGCCAAGGGAGCGATCTGACGGGCGACCATTTCTTGTCGGACGACGTTGCGAAGATTTCCCAAACGATCTATCCATGGTTTCTCGCCTGGCTTGAAGCCGGTCACCCACCAATGCTTGCACGTTGGTCCATCTCCCCACCCGGCCGGTGATCTGGGGCAGGCTGGTGTCTGTGGACGACGGCGAGGAATGCGACCGTCTGGCCGCACGACCTCTGGCCCAGGAACGTTCGAGGTTGTTCGACCAGCAAGCCGAGGCCTACGACCTGTTTCGGCCGACCTATCCCGATGCGGTGTTCGACGAGCTCCTCGGTCCGGAGCCCGCCGGCCTGGACGTTCTCGACGTTGGCTGTGGCACCGGGATCGCTTCGAGGCAGATGGCCCGGCGCGGCGCCAAGGTGCTTGGGGTCGAACTCGCTCCACGAATGGCGGAGATCGCCCGCGACCGCGGGATCGAAGTAGAGATCGCCGCCTTCGAGGGCTGGGACGCTGCCGGTCGCACGTTCGACCGGGTGACTTCGGCGCAGGCCTGGCACTGGCTCAACCTCCCTATCGCCACGGCGAAAGCGGCCTTGGCGCTGCGACCGGGGGGCAGGCTTGGTCTGATCTGGAATGCGGGTTGTCAGCCCGACGATCTGGCCGATGCTCTGGAGGGCGTGTACGCCAGTGTCGTGCCCAGCGGCAGCCACCGACTGTTCCGTGGGTATGCGGCCGATCGGCCATCCGACATGAAGACCGGCCTCGGCCCGGAGATCGACGCCATCTCGGCCGCGCCTGACGTTCGGTGCGTTGACAGAGAGGTGGTTCCCTTGGGAGCGGGCCTACCAGCGGGATGAGTGGCTGGGCCAGCTGGTCTCACGGAGCGACCACGCCGCCCTCGAACCAGCAGTCCGAGACCGGCTGTTCGAAGCCATCGGAGCGGTCATCGACGACCATGGCGGGTCGTTCATCATGAGCTTCGAGACCGTCCTGATCACCGCTACCCGACGGGGGTAGCCGTCGGGATCGGCGGCTCGTTCCTCTCATTTGAACTCCGCGCACCGTTGGATCCAACGACCCTGGATCGCTATCCGACCTTGCTCGGGCCCTGGCCGCCCATGATCCCGATTTGAAGAATTCTTTGGAGCCGGCGGTGGGAATCGAACCCACGACCTGACGATTACAAGTCGTCTGCGCTACCAACTGCGCCACACCGGCCAGGTACCGGATCTGCCGGCTCCCCGGCCATCCTACGGTCTTTCCCGCCCCTTTCGGGGTGTCGGGACAACGTCTCGAAGCGGTCCCGGTCAGTGTCCCTTTTCGAAACGCTTGCTTCTGCATCCCCTGGTTGGCAGGCTGCATGCAGTGGCCGACCCTTCTGAGCACGACCGACAGCAGTCCGGGGGACGTGGAGGGCGCAACGGGGGGTTCCCTGTCTTTCGCGCTCTAATCGTCCTCATCCTCTTTGTGGCGGCCACCGTGCTGATCCTCGGAGAGATCCATCCCGGCGGCACTGCCGCCACCAAGGCCACCTCCACTCCGACCACTACCGCCCCGACCGCCACCACCAAACCGGCGGCGAAGCACTCGGCGAGTACCACCACGACCACCGTTCCCCCGTCCAAGGTCGTGGTGATGGTGGCCAACGGCTCGGAGGTCAACGGCGCCGCCGCTGCCGTCACTGCAGTGCTGAGGCCGGGCGGATGGGACCTGCTCACTCCGACCAATGCCGCCACATCGGTCACCGCCACCCAGATCTACTACGTAGCCGGTTACCAGAAGTCGGCCGAGGCCATCGCCACATCGTTGCAACTGCCGATTTCGGTGGTGGCCCCGTACACCACGGCCGCCCCCATCACTTCGATCGGTTCAGCCCTGGTAGCGGTGGTGGTCGGTCCGGATCTGGCCGACAAGGCCTCCACCACCACGACCACCACCGCCGCTTGATCGACACCAAGCCGATGGCCTCGGACGGTCCGACCGACGGACCGCCGACCCCCGGGATGCGGCGGGCCCTGGCCCCGTTGCTGGTGGATCCGGCCCACACCGCCATCGTGAGTGATTTCGATGGCACCTTGTCGCCGATCGTCGACAACCCCGCCGGGGCCCGTGCCGTGCCGGGAACGGCCGCGGTCCTGGCCCGGCTGGCCGACCGTTTCGGTGTGGCGGCCGTGGTGTCGGGCCGGCCGGTGTCGTTTCTGGTGGAGCAGCTGGCGCCCACCTCCCGTTCCGGCGCCCAGGGTTCACCTGGTCCGCACCATGGCGGCCGGGGCGTGGAGTTGGTGGGGCTGTACGGTCTCGAGCGGTCCGGCCCGGACGGCACCATCAAGCCCGAGCGGGCGGCAGAACGGTGGCGCTCGGCCGTGGAGGCCGCGGCCCGGCGCCTGGCGTCCGCAGCTCCGACCGGCGTGGTGGTGGAGCCCAAGGGACTGACTGTCACCGTCCACTGGCGCCAGGCCCCCGACGCCGGAGAGTGGGCCCAGGCTGCGGCCACCGCCGAGGCCGTCCGCACCGGGCTGCGGGCCCACCTGGGCCGGATGTCCGTCGAGCTGCGACCCGACGTGGACATCGACAAAGGAACGGTGACCCGCGAACTGACCGCCGGATGTTCGGCGGCCTGCTATCTGGGTGACGACCTCGGCGATCTCCCCGCCTTCGCCGCGCTGTCGGACCTGGCCCGCCACGACGGTATGGCCACCGTGTCGATCGCGGTGGTCGACGACGAGAGTGCTCCCGAGGTGCTCGAGGCCGCCGACCTGACCGTGTACGGCCCCGCCGAAGCCCTGCAGGTGTTGGCGTGGCTGGCCGAGGGCTGACCGAGGTCCGATAGCGCCGGGGCTGTCAGCCGACCGATCAGCGGGCCGCGTCGAGCTGGTCGTTCAGCCAATCGGAGGGAGTACGGGCCAGGATGAGCTTCCGGAGCTCGCCGGCCTGGGCCGACCGCTGGCCCATCTCCATGTCGAGGGCCTCGGCCAGCACCGCCGCCGTGCCGGACACGTCGAACGGGTTCACCTCGACCGACGCTGACCCCAGCTCGTCGAAGGCGCCGGCCTCGCGGGACAGAGCCAGCGCTCCGTTGCGGGTGTTGACCAGTGGACCTTCTTTGGCCACCAGGTTCATCCCGTCCCGCACCGGATTCACCAGCAGCACGTCGTAACGGGACAGGGCGGCCAGCGACCGCGGGTAGTCGTCGTCGACCTCGAGCACGATCGGCGTCCATCCGGGTCGTTCCCACCGCTGGTTGATGCGGGACACTGTGCTCTCCACCTCGTTCTGGTAGGCCAGGTACTCGGCCAGTCCCTGCCGGGTGGGATAGGCCAGGGCCACGAACACCACCCGCTCCCGCCGGTGCGGCTGCTGCTCCAGTAACTCGTCGAAGGCCCAGAATCCCCGGAGCAGGTTCTTCGACAGCTCCATCCGGTCCACCCGCACGATCACCTGTCGGTCCGCTCCTCCGATCCGCTCTTCGATGCGGGTCAGGGCCTTCCCCACCGCCGGCTGGGCCACCGAAGCCCGCAGTTGGTCCGGATCGGTGGACAGGGGAGAGACGAACGTGGAGCCGGAAGGAGAACCGCCGGCGGGACCGAGGAGCGTGAGCCCCTGCCGGTAGGCGGCGGCCCACCGTTCGGTATGGAAGCCGCACGAACCGAACCCTTCCATGGCCGACAAGAGCTCGGTTCCCACCGAAGTGGGCAGCATGCGCAACACCGAGGGGTCGGCGAACGGGGTGTGGGTGAAGTGAGCCGTGCGCAGGTCCGGTCGGAGCGCGCTGAGGGTCGTGCCCATCAGGGCCAGGTGGTAGTCCTGCACCAGGACCGTGCCTCCCTCGGGTGCCACCTCGGCCACCCGTCGGGCGAACAGGTGGTTCAGCTCCCGGTAGGCCTCCCACGCCGTCATCCAGTGGCCGTCGGTGCGGGGCCGCCGGGCGGAGTCGAACAGATGGTGATGACAGAACCACAAGGTGGCGTTGGACACCACGTTGTACGCCATGCTGTACATCTCCGGATCCGGCTCGATCAGCTCGATCCTGAGACCCTCGTCGGCCATGAGGCCCGCTGCAGCCGCGGCCCGATCGGCCTCGTCCAGCGCGCACGCCACCCAGGTGGCCCCCGAACCCACCACAACGGGGCGAAGCGATCCGGCCAGCCCCCCGCCCGCGTTGACCGGTACGGGCCGGCCGTCCTCCATCCCGAAGGCCAGCGGTCCCCGGTTCGACACCAGCACGGTGTTGGCGAGACGGCCGTCCCCGTCACGCTGGGAAGCGTCGGTGGGCATGCAGGGACGCTACCCGTACAGCGGGGACGTCCACCAAGCGTCCCCACTTGACAAGTTAGTGAGTGACCACTCACAATGGACCCATGATGGTTTCGACCCGCCAGACCGCCGAGGAGCGCCGCACCGCCGTGCTGGCCGCGGCCATCTCCGAGTTCGCCCGCTCCGGCTACGCCGGGACCTCCACCGAAGCCATCGCCCGCCGGGCCGGGATCTCCCAGCCCTACCTCTTCCGGCTGTTCGGCACCAAAAAGGACCTGTTCGTGGCCACCTACGACCTGGTGGGGGACCGGATCATCCGTGGTCTGACCTCGGCCAGCGAGGGGCTGTCCGGTGAGGAGGCCCTCGAGGCCATGGGCGTGGCCTACGTGGAGTTGATGCAGGATCCCGAGCTGCTCCAGGTCCAACTGCACGGATTCGCCGCCGCCCCCGGCGACCCGGACATCGCTCAGAGCTGTCGGCGGACCTTCGAGGTCCTGGCCGAGATGGTCAAAGAGCGCACCGACCTCTCCGACGACGAGCTCCGCCAATTCTTCGCCATGGGGATGTTGCTCAACGTGATGTCCGCCATCGATCTCCTGTCCGTCCCCGATCCCTGGGCCCAGAATCTGTGCCCGGAGCCGGAGAAAATCCAAGCCATCAGAGCAGTATCCGAGGCCCTCAAAGCACACAACCATGGTGACGAGGCCGTGAACACGGAGGTTCCCGCATGAGTCAGCCCGCACTCCCTCTCTTTTTGTCCCGGCAATCTAGTGACTACTCACAACTAAAGGGCTGGCGCACCGTCCGCCCGGGACGGAGCCTCCTCCACCGCTGGCGGGACTCTGTCGGGCGGAGATCCGAGGCCCGGCAGGTGGACCTGGCCGAGCCGGCCGACCGGTCCCAACCGGATGCAGAGTCCCTGTCGTCGGTGTCCACGCCGGTCGGTGGGACCGATCCCTCGTCCCGGGTCCGCTCCCGGGCCGTCTGGGCCGTGGTGGTGACCGGGCTGGCCCTGTTCATGTCCAGCCTCGACAACCTGGTGGTCTCGACCGCCCTCCCGGTCATCCGGGTCCACCTGCACGCCGGCCTGGCCGGCCTGGAGTGGACGGTCAACGCCTACACCCTGACCTTCGCCGTGCTGCTGCTCTCGGCCGCGGCCGTGGGTGAGCGTTTCGGCCGTCGCCGCATCTTCGTGCTGGGCATCGCCTTGTTCACCGGGGCTTCCGCCGTGGCCGCCCTGGCCCCCAGCATCGGCGTGCTGGTGGCGGCCCGGGCCCTCCAGGGGGCCGGCGGGGCCATGATCATGCCGTTGTCACTGACCCTGCTCAGCGCGGCGGTCCCTCCCGAGCGCCGGAACTTCGCCCTGGGCATCTGGGGGGCCATCGGTGGCGCCGCCGTGGCCATCGGCCCCCTGGTCGGTGGGGCCGTCACCACCGGATGGTCGTGGCAGTACATCTTCTGGCTCAACGTGCCGGTGGGCCTGGTGCTGATGCCCCTGGCCTGGTGGAAGCTCTCGGAGTCCTACGGGAAGCGCTCCCGCCTCGACCTGGTCGGAGTGGGCCTGGTCAGCCTGGGGCTGTTCGGGGTGGTGCTGGGCCTGGTCCGGGGCAACTCCAACGGCTGGAGCAGTTCCACGGTGCTGGGCTCCTTCGTTGTCGGGGTGGTGGCCCTGGCCGGCTTCTTGGCCTGGGAGCTGCGCTCCGACCACCCCATGTTGGACATCCGGCTCTTCCGCAACCGGGCCTTCTCCGCCGTGAACGTCACGGCCATGCTGTTCAGCTTCGGGATGTTCGGCTCGGTGTTCTTCCTCACCCAGTTCCTCCAGACCGTCCAGGGCCTGTCGCCCCTGGATGCCGGCATCCGGATCCTGCCCTGGACGGCCATGGTCATGGTGCTGGCGCCGGTGGTCGGGGTGCTGGCCGAGCGCTGGGGCGGCAAGCCACTGGTGGTCACGGGCCTGGTGTTCCAGACCGTCGGTCTGACCTGGTTGGCCACGGTCGTCACGCCGTCGACCCCGTACTCCCAGCTGATCGTGCCCTTCATCATCTGCGGGATGGGGATGACCCTGTTCTTCGTGCCCCTGGCCTCGGTGGTGCTCGGGTCCGTGCCCACGTCCCTGGAGGGCGTGGCCTCCGGGGCCAACAGCGCCTTCCGGGAGTTGGGCGGCGTGCTGGGCATCGCCGTCCTCGGCGCGGTGTTCAGCGCCCACGGCGGCTACCGCTCCGGTCAGGACTATGTGAACGGGCTGATTCCGGCGGTGTACGCCGGGGCCGGAGTGGTGGCCATCGGTGCCCTGGCCGCCCTGGTCATCCCGGGTCGGCGCCGCCGCCGGGCTCCGGGGGCGGAGCAGGTGCCCGCAGTTGTGGGCACGCACCCGGCCTCGGCCCCGGCGGAGCCGGGTGGGTTCGAGGATGCTCCCGAGCCCGAAGGGGTGTGTGTCCCGGCGTAGGACCCGACACCTGGCTCGGGCCTTGCCGGCCTCCGATCTCAGTCGGGGGTGATCAGGGGGGCCCGGGCCAGAGCGGCGCGCAGGATGTCGGTGGCCTGGGGACGCAGTTCGGCCAATGGCCGGTTGCGATGGACCCGGACCCCCAGGTCGACCTGGGCGATGGAGTCCACACCCAACAGGCCGGCCACATCGATCAGGAGGGCCAGCTCCACGGCGTAGCCGTCAGCCAGCCCGCACTTCTCCAGCACGGAGCGGGGGGCGGCCGTCTCGCCGGCCAGGGGTTGCTCGATGGAGGCCAAAAAGGGGAAGAGCACGTCGATGACGGGCTTGGCCATCAGTTCGGTGACCCGGCCCCCGCCGTCGGGAGCCCCTTGGAGCGGTCGCCGGTAGAACCCCTTGACCAGGCTGACCGAGTCGTCACCGAGCAGCGGACCGAGCAGCCCGACCACGAAGTGGGGCTCGAAGTTGGTCACATCGGCATCGACGAAGGCCACCAGGTCCCCCTCGGTCTCCTTGACGGCCGAGCGCATGGCCTGCCCCTTCCCACCGTGGACGGCTTCGGAGGCGATGACCCGGGCCCCGGCCTGCCGGGCCACCTCGGCGGTGCGGTCCGTCGATCCGTCGTCGACCACCACGACCTCGTCGACCAGAGGGACGCCGCCGACCTGGCCGGTAAGGGCGGTCACGATGGCGTGGACCACCGGGCCCACGGTGGCGGCCTCGTTCCGGGCCGGGATGCACACCGAGACGGTGCGCTCCCCTTTGGACTCGGCGAGGACGGACGGGTCGAACTGGCTGTGTCGGAATCGGCCCTGGTCCTCACCGGACGGAACGGTGATCGGCATGCCGCCATCATCGCTCAACGGCACCACGGTGTGGAAGCGTGGGCGGCACCCGACGGCCCCGACGGGACGCACCGGGGTGCCGGCATTGACGGCGGTGGCCAATGTCGTCCAAAATGTAGGGATCATCCAGAGCGACTGAGGGACCGGGCCCTGCGACGTCGCGGCAACCAGAATGTGATCCGAGCCTGATCAGGCGAGAACGGGTCCACACCAGGTGCCAATGCCCGAGCGATGAGGAGATTGACGTGGACTTTGTTTCCGGGCTGCGATGCCGTGAGTGTGGACGTACCTACCCTGCCGAGGCGTTGCACGTGTGCGACTTCTGCTTCGGCCCGCTCGAGGTGACCTACGACTACGAGCGGGTGGCGGCCTCCATGACCAGGGAGAGCATCGCTGCCGGGCCCCGGTCCATCTGGCGCTACGCCGACCTGTTGCCGGTGGCCGATGCCGCCCCGGTGGACCTCGGGGCCGGCTTCACCCCTCTGGTCCGGGCCGACCGGCTGGCCGCCGAGTTGGGACTGGGCGAGCTGTGGATCAAGGACGACACCGCCAATCCGACCGGCTCGTTCAAGGACCGGGTGGTTTCGGTGGCTCTGACCAAGGCCCGCCAGCTGGGGTTCAAGATCGCCGCCTGTGCCTCCACCGGCAACCTGGCCAACTCGGTGGCGGCTCATGCCGCCCGGGCCGGGATGGACTCCGTGGTCCTCATCCCCCACGACCTCGAACAGGCCAAGGTCACCATGACGTCGGTCTACGGGGGAAAGGTCTTCTCGGTGGAGGGCAGCTACGACGACGTGAACCGGCTCTGTGCCGAGCTGACCAGTGAGCAACCCACCTGGGCCTTCGTCAACGTCAACGTCCGCACCTACTACGCCGAGGGCTCGAAGACCCTGGCCTTCGAGGTGGCAGAGCAGTTGGGGTGGAGTGCGCCGGACCATGTGGTGGTGCCGATCGGATCGGGCAGCCAGCTGACCAAGGTGGCCAAGGGATTCCGCGAGCTGTGGCAGGTGGGGCTGCTCGACGAGGAGCCGTCGGTCCGGGTCTCGGGAGCCCAGGCCGAAGGTTGCTCCCCGGTGGCCACGGCCTTCGCCGAGGGGACCGACGCCATCCGCCCGGTCAAGCCGGACACCATCGCCAAATCGCTGGCCATCGGCAACCCCGCCGACGGTTGGTACGCCCTCGACACCATCCGGTCCTCGGGGGGGTCGTGTGCCTCGGTCACCGATGCCGAAGTGGTCGAGGGCATCCGACTCCTGGCTCGCACCGAGGGCATCTTCGCCGAGACGGCGGGCGGTGTCACCATCGCCACCCTGGCCAAGCTGGCAGGCCAAGGGGTGGTCCGCTCCGACGAGCGGGTGGTGGCCATGGTCACCGGCCACGGTTTGAAGACCGTCGAGGCCCTGTCCGGGGTGGTGGGCCCGACCGCCACCATCGCTCCCACGCTCGAAGCCTTCGCCACGGCATTAGAGTCAGACCGATGAAACACGCCGTGGACAGGAGCACACGATGAGCGTCAGCGTCCGGATCCCGACCCAGCTGCGCACGCTCACCGCCGGCGAGGGTGTGGTGACCGTGGAGGGGACATCGGTCGGCGAGGCCCTCAAGGCCCTCGACACGGCCTACGCCGGTTTCGGCGACCGGCTGTTCGACGAGAGCGGCGGTCTCCGGCGGTTCGTCAACGTGTTCCTGGCCGACGAGGACGTCCGCTTCCTCGACGGCCTGGCCACCCCGGTGTCGGACGGCCAGACCCTGTCCATCGTCCCGGCGGTAGCCGGAGGCTGACCGCCCTCCGGACCGAGCTGGGTTGAGGCCTCAGGCTCCCAGCCCCCGGAGGATGAAGGTGGTGATCTGGGCGGCAGCCGTTGCGGCCGGCTGGGGGAGCGTCTCGCCGGCCCGGACGGCCATGGCCCCGTAGATCTGCTGGCCGATGAGGCTCAGCGCCAGATCGGCATCGAGCTCCCGGAAGGTTCCGGCCGAGACGCCGTCGACGAACAGATCGCGCACCAGCCGGGCGATGTTGAGGCTGATCAGGGCCAGCTCGGAGCCCACGGCCTCCCCGCCCTGGGCCGCGGACCCCTGGGTGAGGGCCAGGCGGAAGAACCCCGGGTCGTCGTCGATGCGCTCGAGCATCCCTTCGATGAGCCGCTCGAGCCGGTGGGCCGGTTCGGCGTCCGCCTCCCAACTTTCGGCGATGTCCTCGAGTAGCTGGTCGTGCATGCCCTTGAGACAGGCCCGCAGCAGTTCGTCCCGGTTGGCGAAGTAGACGTAGACGGTGGAGCGGGACACCCCGGCCTCGGCGGCGATCTCGTCCATGGGCACATCGGTGGTCCCCCGCTCACCGAAGAGCCGTCGGGCCACTTCGATCACCTGGTCACGCCGGAAGTCGCGGATGACCTCTTTGAGGTCGTCGGCCGATCGGCGCCCGGCCATCTAGGCCGACAGGCGGGCTGCGGGCGGGAAGGCCACCGGAATGTGCTTCACGCCGCTGATGAACTGGGACTGGAGCCGCTGCACCTCGCCGTCGAGCCGGATCTCGGGCATCCGGTCCAACAGGTGCTCGAACATCACCCGGATCTCCATGCGGGCCAGGTTGGCGCCCAGGCAGAAGTGGGGCCCGCCCCCACCGAAGGCCATGTGGGGATTGGGGTCGCGGGTGATGTCAAAGGCCTGGGGATCGTCGAAGACCGACTCGTCCCGGTTGGCCGAGATATGGAAGAACACCACCTTGGTGTCGGCCTCGATGGCCTGGCCCTCGAGCTCGAAGGCCGAGGTGGTCTGGCGCCTGAAGTTCATGACCGGGGTCACGTACCGCAACATCTCCTCGACGGCCGACGGCAGGAGCGAGCGGTCATTACGGAGCAGTTCCCACTGGTCGGGGTGCTCGAAGAAGGCAGCCATCCCCCCGGAGATCAGATTTCTGGTGGTCTCGTTGCCGGCCACCGTGAGCAGGAGGAAGAACAGCTCGAGTTCGAGCTCGGAGAGCTTCTCCCCGTCGATGTCCACCTCGGTCAGGACGCTCATCAGGTCGTCGTGGGGGTCGGCGCGCTTGGTGGCGAACAGCTGGGAGGCGTAGGCGTAGAGCTCCATGGCCGCCTGGGCCGGCACCTCCTCGCCGGTCATGTACTCGGGGTCCTGATTGCCGATCATCTTGTTGGACCAATCGAACATCCGGTGCCGGTCCTCGTGGGGCACGCCCAACAGCTCGGCGATCACCACCAGGGGCAGCTCGGCGGCCATTTCGGTCACGAAGTCGGCACTGCCCCGCTCGATGACCGAATCGATGATGTTGTCGGCGGCGGCGTTGATCCGATCGTGCAGCTGGTTGACCATCTTGGGGGTGAACCCCTTGTTGACCAGCCGGCGGTACCGGGTGTGGAGCGGTGGGTCCATGTTCAACATGAGCATCTGTTGCTGGGCCAGGTCGTCCTCGCCCAACTCCCACAGGAAGGTGGCCTTCTTGGCCGAGGAGAAGTGCTCGTAGTCCCGGTTGACCTGGGTGCAGGCGGCATGGGAGGTCACGGCCCAAAAGCCCGGCCCGTCCGCTTCTTTCTGCCACCAGACCGGGGCGTTCTTCCTCAGGAAGGCGAACCACTCGTGGGGGACCCCGTCGACGAAGGGCTTGGAGTCGGTGAGATCGATGTCGTCGAAGTCGATACCGCTCAGATCGAACTGACTGTCAGCCATGTCGGATGGTCCCTCCGGTCGATCGGACAGAGTGTCCGATATGTCGGATCGTACGTCCGGAAGGACGGACTGTCAATGCACCCCTCCGGCGGGGCCTTGTTCGGAGGCCCGGTTCCGGTGCCGGCCGGACCGCCCCGACCGGGTCAGAGGGTCCAGTCGACCGTGCCGTCGATGATGACCCGGGGCTCCTCGGTCAGCACGAAGTCGAGGTGATCGGTGTCGAGGAACTTGGGGATGTCCTCGAACATCTGGGGGGAGTCCACCTCATTCATGTGGGCGTTGTACTCGTCCATGGAGGCGAACCACTGGACGGTCACCCCGTCGTACCCGGAGCGGTCGTCATCACCGCGGTAGTCGCTGAGCGGACGGGGATTCTGCTCGTAGCGGATGACGTGGCTCCCGCACCGGGTGTTGGCGATCAGGGCGGCATGGTGGTCCTTCCAGTAGGCCTGGAACTCCGCCGGGGTCATCCCTTCCTTGCGCTTCAGTAGACAGGTCAGCTTGATCATCGGCGTGCTCGCTCTCCCCATGTCGCCCGGATCTCCGGGTGTCGACGGCGCCCGGAAGAGCGCCTCGGAACCAGAGGCTCCCCCTCGGGGGCCCGGCTTGGCAAACCGGGGCCGCGGCGTAGGGATCGACCGGTCCCGCCGAGCTGTGGCAGGCGAGAGGTCAGGCGGCCACCGGGGCGCAGAACAGGTCGGTCACGTAGGGCATGGCGATGGGCGACCCCAACGACGCCCCGAACCCGGCCACCTTGTCCAACAGGGCCCGGCGCTCGTCCTCGGGTAGCACCTGGACGTAGCTGCGCGACGCCACCTGGTCCACGAAGGCATCGAGCTCCAGCCACTGCACGAAGGAGAACTTGCTCCGTTCCACCGGTCCGAACAGCCCGCTCCGATCGATGTCCTGCCCGAAATCCGTCCCCACCGGATACGGCTGGCAGAGATCCCACTTGCTGATCCGGACCAGTTCGGCCATGACCGGATCCGATTCGTCCCGCTCGTTCCAGATGAGCACCAGCCACCCCCGGTCCCGCAACGTGCGGCGGATCTCGGGAAGAGCCCGGGGTGGGTCGAACCAGTGGAAGGCCTGAGCCACGGTCACCACGTCCATGGTGTTCGAAGCCACCGGGATGGACTCGGCGGTCGCTCCGGCCAGGGGCACCTCGGGCAGCACCCGGCGGAACACCTCCCGCATGGACGCCGAGGGCTCGATGGCCACACATTCGGCACCGTCGGCGACCAGTTGCCGGGTGAGCTTGCCGGTGCCGGCGGCCAGGTCGAGGACCCGGGACCCCGGGGTGATCCCGGCGGTGGCCTCGAGGTGGGCCACCGCGTCCTCGGGATAGGTCGGCCGGGCCCGCTCGTAGGCGTCGGATCCGGTCTCGAATCCCACCCGTCCCAGGGTGGCCCGATCTCGCGGTGCCGGCGGTTGGCCCGTGGACATGCGATCACTCTATGGGCGGTGCGATTCCCGGTTGATCCGGTGCTCTCGTGATCGGTGCTCGGCGTCAGCTAGCTTCGAGGGGTGAGCGATCCCAGCCCAGGCCGCGACGGCCGGCACCCTCCGATGCGGCGCCGATGGCTCAGCTCGCTGATCAACGGGACATGGGCCTGGGTGGCCCGGCACGGCGCTGTCGGGCCCGGCGACCGGTTGGCTTCCCGCTTCGGCTTCTTCGGGTCCGGCAGTTGCCTGGCCTTCCCGTCGGGAGCCATCTTCGGCGAACGCTGGATCCACGTGGGACGCGACACGCTGGTGGGCCCCCACGTGAGCATCTCGGCCGGCATGGTGCCGGGCCAGAAGATGGTCACCGACCCGGTGGTGCGGATCGGTGACCGCTGCATGATCGGCCGGGGCAGCCACATCGTCGGTCACTTCCAGGTCGAGGTGGGCGACGACGTCCATACCGGGCCGTACGTGTACATCACCGATCAGAACCATGGCTACGAGGACCCTGACGAGGTGGTGCACGCCCAGTGGCCCAGCGACGTCCCGGTCCTCATCGGCAACGGCAGCTGGCTCGGCACCGGCGTGGTGATCCTGCCCGGCACCGTGCTGGGCCGGAATGTGGTGGTGGGAGCGGGAGCGGTGGTGCGCGGCACCTTCCCCGACCACTGCGTGATCGCCGGGGTGCCGGCCCGGGTGGTGCGGCGCTACGTGCCCGGCTCGGGGTGGGTCAACGGGAGTGACTCGACCGGTTCGGTGGCATCCGGCCCGCGCTCGTCTACCCCGTCGACCGGACCGGAACCGGAGAAGAAGACGGGCGGAATGGGTAGTGGATCGATACCGCCCGCCGTCGAGGTGGGCACGGCGGCCCCGGGTCCACCCAGGCTGTAGCGCCTGACCACTTCGGATGCTTCCGCCCGCCCCAGGTCGATCAGCTCCTGGGTCGAGGAGAAGTCGTCGAAGTCGCGGAAGCCCGACGGGCTCCCGCTGCACACGATGACCTCCACCCCGGCGGGCAGCTGGCCCACGTCTCGCACGAAACGGGCGTGCACCGAGATCATCAGGGCGTTGAACATGGCCTCCACCGGACGCCGCGGCGATACCGGGGCGTAAGCCGGCGGTCCGCACAGCAGCACCACGATGCGGGTGGCCCCGGCGTTGATGGCCCGGGTGATGGGAACGTTGTTGACCACTCCGCCGTCGATGAAGCGCTCGCCGTCGATCTCCACCGGCGGGAAGATGGCCGGAACCGCGGTGGACGCCAGCACGGCCTCCAGGGCCGGGCCGTAGGTGAACCATCGCTCCTGTCCGTCGGTCAGCGAGGTGGCCACCACCTCCACGGGCACGGCGGCGTCCTCCAGCCGCTCGAAGTCGACACCGTCCTCGATCACCTTGCGCAGCCCGGTGTTGGGGTACACCGAGTCCCGCTGCTGGAGGTACAGCCAGGGGCCGTGCAGGCGGCCCTGGGGGTACACGTCGTCGCGGGTGAGCCGGTTCCAGATCTCCGTCATGCGCTCGACCCCGCCCCGGGTGGGGTCGCCGGCGAAGGCCACCCCGTTTACCGCGCCCACCGAGGAGCCGTAGATCCGGTCGGGGACGAAGCCGTGCTCGCTCAGCACCTGCAGCATCCCGATCTGCACCGCCCCCCTGGTTCCTCCTCCGCCCAGGACCAGGGCGGTGATCTGACGGTCGCCCTCGTCCTCGTCGTCGCCTTCGCCTTCGCCGGTGTCGCCACCCTCATCGGCGTCGTCGGATGATCCGTCCATCCAACGGGCCCGGTCCACCTTGGCCCGCTGGAGGATGAACCGGAGGACCAGCACCAACAGGACCAGGCTGACCACGACGAATATCCCGAAGACCACGGCGAACGCGGTGTCCGAAGCGGCGGTCATCATCGCTGGAGAGGCTACCGGCGGCAGGGGTGGGAGGCTCCCCTCCGACCCCGGTGTCACACCTATGGTCCACACTCACTCCATGGTGGTGATGGACATCGAACGGACCCGGGAGGAACCCGGTGGGATCCCGTGGTCGGACCGCGGCCCCGCTCCGGCCGCCGCCCTGTCAACGGAGCACGCCGTCCGGCCCGCCCCGGCCGTCGTTCCGATCCGGTCCGGTGCGGACGTTCCCGAGTGGATGCCGCTGGCCGGGACGGCGCTCCTCGATCGACTCCGCCACACCGGCCGGCCCCGTCTCCACCCCGATCCCTCTCTGGTGGCCCGGCTTCGGGGGTGGCTGGAGCAGGCCACCGGCCCTGATCTGGCGGGCGAGCCGCTGGTGGTGACCAAGGACCGGTTGACCCAGGCCTTGGCCTGTGCGTCCCACGCCGTCGACAGCCACTTCGCCCCCCGCCCACCGACGGTGGCCCTGGCCTGCGGGGCCCTCATGGGTGCCCTGTTCCGACAGCTGGTGACGGTGGGAGCCATCGACGACCCCATGGCCGACGGCCTGGCCGCTCTGTCGGTCGACGATCGCCAGGGTGACCTGGTCAGCTGGATCGCACAACTGGCGGCGGCCGAACGGGACGAGCTGGCCCGGGAGGTCGAGCGTCAGGCCGAGGGCCTACGTCGGCGGTGGCCGTCACTGGAGCCGGCGTGGTTGCCGCGCACCCACCAGTCGTTGCGAGCCGGGCTGGCCGGCGGGGCCGTCGAGCTCTCGGCCCGGGTGGACCTGGCCATCGGAAGACCGCTACCGCACAAAGCATCGGTGGCCCTGATCGAAGTGAAGTCCGGGGCCCGCCGGCCCGAGCACCGTGACGACCGTCACTTCGATGCCCTGGTCGAGGCGGTGCGCAGCCCGGCCCCCCCATTCGTGGTGGCCACGTACTACACGCGGACCGGCGAGTTGGATGTCGACCCGGTCAGCACGGAGCTGCTGGTGGAGTCGGCCCGGCGCACCGCCGTGGGGATGGGCCGGATGCGTCAGCTGGCCGAGGGCGCTCCCTCCCGGCCCGGTGACCGGTGCAGCTGGTGCGCCCTGCAGACCGACTGCCCTCCCGATGGGCAACCACTCCGTTCCCCGGGTCCGGGGGAAGCCCGCCACCGGAGGACCGGTGACTACTCCCGACGTGTTGACCCGGGCGCTCACCGCTGACGGCCCGACCCCCCTCGGAGACGGGATCCGGGCCCGGCTCCGCGACCGACTGATCTCGGGCATCGCTTCGGTTGCCGACCGCATGCCCCGGGGCGATCACGTCGTGGTCACGTCCAACCTGCTCCGGTTGGCCCGCACCCGACCCGGGTCGCTGACGTCGACCGAGGAGAGCTTTGTGTGGAAGCCGGTCTTCGTCCGCCGATCGCTGGGCCTGGCCGTTGTCGATGCCTGTCTGACCGGACGGTTCGCCACTCCGATGGAGGCGGTGGCACCGGTGTCGTCCGAGGCCGTGGCGGAGTGGGAGCGAACCGGATGGCGCACCTTTCACTGGGAGCCGTGGTTCGCCGGTCTCGGTCCCGGGGCCAGGGCCGCGGTGTTGGCCGACGCCGTCACCTGGGCCACTTCGTTGTGGTCGTCCTTCGACTGGAAGGCGTTGCCCCAACCGGTGGAGCTGGGCGGGGCCTACGACCAGTGGAGCTGCCCGGTTCCCCGGTCGGTCCGATTGAAGGCCCGCAGCGAGCTCCGGGTGCCACTACCCGGTGATGGCGGGACGGACGGTGCCCATGGGTCCCAACGTCCGACCGCTCTGGTCTCGGTGTCGGGCGGCTGTCCGGACCCCGGTCGGGTCGAGGAGCTGGCCTTCGTGGCGTTGGTGGCCGGGCTGCGCTCCCCGTCGAGACCACTTCCCGCCCGGGTGATGGGGCTGTGGCCCGATGCCGGCGGGTACGCCGTGGTGGACCTCGACGCCGACACCCTTTCGGTGGCGGTGGACCGGGTGGTGGCCACGGTGGAGTCGGTGGTCGCCGCCCGCGCCGCCGGTCAAGGGGTGCGGTAAGCGTCAAGGGGTGCGGTGACGGCTGTCGGCCACTCAACCGATGGGAATCACTCCGCCACGAGGAACAAGGCCTTGGCCGCCTTGGTGTCGGGCTTCCCCGCCGCGGTCAGCGGGATCTCCTCCACCACCAACAGCTGGCGGGGGAGCTTGTAGCCGGCGATCAGTTCCCGGCAGTGCTCTTGCAGGTCCTCCAGGGCCGGCGGCTCGTCCGGTCGTCGGGGACGGACCACCACCACCACCCGCTCCCCGAACCGATCGTCGGGGAGGCCCACCACGATGGCGTCGTACACCCCGGGATGGGTCTTGACCGCCGCTTCGACCTCTTCGGGAAAGATCTTCTCGCCACCCGAGTTGATCGACGCCGACCCCCGGCCGTGCACGGTGATGGTGCCGTCGGGTTCGACGGAGGCCAGATCCCCGGGGATCGACCACCTCACCCCCTCGGGGTCCACCGGGAAGGTGGCCTCGGTCTTGACCGGGTCCTTGTAGTAGCCGACCGGGATGCGCCCGGTCCGGGCCAACCGCCCGATCCTCCCGTCGCCCGGCCGGAGTGGGCGCAGGTCGTCGTCGAGGACCGAGGTGTCGGCACTCATCACGAATCGGGGCCCATCGGCCGCGTCGTCGACCGCCCCCTGAGCCCCGCTCTCGCTCGATCCGAACCGGTCCATGATCAAGACGTTGGGTAGCTGCCGGCCCAGCTCGGCCTTGACCGTGGCGGACAGCATGGCTCCGCCCGAGCCCACCACGGCCAAGGTCGAGGTGTCGTAGGTTCCCGCCGGAGCCGACGCCAGGGCATCGGCCAGGGGACGGGCCATGGCGTCACCGACCAGGCCCATCGAGACCACGCCCTCGTCGCCCACCAACCGCCACAGCTCGTCGGGGTCGTAACGGTGGTTGGTGTAGAGGACCGAGGTGGCGGCCATCATGAACCCGTTCCACATGACCCACTGGGCGTTTCCGTGCATCAGCGGCGCCACCACCAGCATGACCACGGCCCGGGTGTCGTCGGGGTCGAGCCGGCCGGCCAGCTCGTCGGCCTCGGTGATGGGTTCTGCCCCCCATCCCCCTCCGCCCATGGCGGCGAAGAAGATGTCCTCCTGACGCCAGATGACCCCCTTGGGCATGCCGGTGGTCCCACCGGTGTAGAGCACGTAGCGGTCGTCCGGGGAGCGGGGTCCGAACTCACGGGCGGGCGAGGCCGAGGCCAGGGCCGCCTCGTAGGAGACCGCTTCGTACCCGAAGCCCTCCTCCACCGCCGATCCGTCGTCGATGACCATCAGGTGGAGCGTTCGGGTGAGCTCGGATTCGCCCAGCGACTTGGCCACCAGCGGCGAGAGGGCCCGCTCGTAGACCAGGGCCTCCAGGTCGGCGTTGTCGATGACATAGGACAGCTCGGCGGCCACATAGCGGAAGTTGAGATTGACCGGAACGGTCCTGGCCTTGTAGCAGCCGATCATGGCCTCGGCCCACTCGGCGCAGTTGTGGGCCAGGATGCCCACGTGGGCTCCACGCTCGATGCCCATGTCGGCCAGGTGGTGGGCGAACCGGTTGGCCCGCTCGTCGAGCTGGCGGTAGGTGAGCCGTCGCCATCCGGCCACCAGGGCCAGCCGGTCCGGCACCGTGTCGACTACGACCTCGAACAGGTCGGCCAGATTGAACGTTCTGGTGCTGCTCACACCACACCCCCTCTTCCGTGTCACTGCGTAGCATGTCGTGACCCGCACGCCGACGCCAGACGCCCGGCGCCGATCCCAAGGAGAACCGACCGTGAGCGCTGGGCCCCCTCGACCAACCGGAATCGCCGGACGGAGTGCCCTGGTCACCGGCGGGGGCAGCGGCATCGGGTTGGGGGCCGCCTCCCGCTTGGTGCGCGACGGCGCCCACGTGACCATCTGCGGCCGGACCGAGGACCGGCTGCGGTCGGCCGTGACCTCGCTGGAGGAGGTGGCGGCAACGGCGACGGCGGCCGGTGGGGTGGCCGGAGGAACGGCCTCCTACGTGGTGGCCGACGTGACCGTCGAGGAGCAGGTGGCCGAAGCGGTGGCCGTGGCCTCGGCCGCCCGTGGTCGGCTGGACATCCTGTTGGCCAATGCCGGCGGGGCCATGCACATGGGCCCGATCACCGGGGCCGATCTCGACCAGGTGCGGGCCACCGTCGATCTCAACCTCATCGGGACCTTCTTGTGCATCAAGCACGGCGTGCCGCTCATGGCGGCGGGAGTGGGCACCGGCGTGGATGGGGGCGAAGCCGGTGGTGGCTCCATCATCGGCATGTCCTCGGGGGCCGGCGCCTTCCCCCACCGGTACCTGTGGGCCTACGGCTCGGCCAAGGCCGGCATCGACATGCTGTGCCGGTGTGCCGCCGAAGAGCTCGGTCCCACCGGCGTGCGGGTCAATACCGTGCAACCCGGGATCATCGATGACGAGCTGATGGCCCCCATCACCGCCGGCGGTCCCCTCCTCGACGACTATCTGGAGCAGATGCCCATCAGCCGTCTGGGGACCGTCGAGGACATCGCCGAGGCCGTGCGGTTCCTGGCCGGTCCGGAGTCGGCCTGGATCACCGGGGAGAACCTGGGGGTCGACGGCGGCCACCATCTGCGGCGCGGAGCCAACTACGGGCTGCTTTTCGGCCAGTAGGCACCGGCGGCTGAACGATGCCGGTGCCGGGGTGACGGTAGCGTCAACGACGTGAGAGCAGGAGGGCGCCGCTGATGTCGGGCATGGGTGCCTCCACGTCGAGCACGGGAAATGCCAGCGTGGTGGGCGATTTCCACACCGCTCTGGTCCTGCAGGGGGCGTTGATCCTGGTGATCCTGTTGCTCCTGGTGCTGGGCTGGAACCTGCTGCGCTCCCTCCAGTACCGCCGGGCCGTGGCCCGGGGCGAGCGCTATCCGGGGCCCCGTATGGTCATGGCGGCCGAGCCGTACGCCCGGCGGGTCCTCCGGATGGGCTTCGGGGTCCTGTGGCTCATCGACGGCCTGCTGCAGGTGCAACCGGGCATGCCACTCGGGATGCCCGCCAACGTGCTGCAACCGGCGGCGGCGGGGTCGCCGGGGTTCGTGCAGAGGCTGGTCGGCTTTGCCGTCACCACCTGGTCCCACCATCCCAGTGAGGCCGCGGCTTCGGCGGTGTGGATCCAACTGGGTATCGGGATGCTGCTGCTGGTGGCCCCCCGGGGCCGGTGGTCCCGGGGGGCCGGCGTGGTGGCCGTGGGCTGGGGCCTGGTGGTGTGGGTGTTCGGCGAAGGGTTCGGCGGGGTGTTCACCCCGGGGCTCAGCCTGTTGTTCGGCGCGCCCGGCGCGGCTCTGTTGTACGTGGTGGCCGGAGGGCTGATCGCCCTTCCCGACCGGGCCTGGGCCACCCGGCAGTTGGGCCGGGTCATGACCGCCTCGCTGGGGGTGTTCCTGGTGGTGATGGCGGTGCTGCAGGCCTGGCCGGGTCGCGGCTTCTGGCAGGGCACCACCGGTGGCGGGAAGCCCGGCACCCTGGCCTCGATGATCGACCAGATGGCCGCCACCCCCCAACCCCACGCCCTGTCGTCACTGCTCTCGTCGTTCGGCTCCTTTGTCGAGGCCCACGGGTGGGAGGTCAACCTGGTGGTGGTGGTGGCCGTGGGCGCCATCGGCCTGGCCCTCATCGTGGACCGTTACGTCCACGCCGCGGTGGTGGCGTTGGTGGTGCTGGGGTTGGCCGCCTGGGTGTTGTTCCAGGACATGGGGATCTGGGGTGGTACCGGGACCGATCCCAACTCCCTCCTACCCCTGCTCCTGCTGGCCGTGGGCGGTTACCTGGCGATGACCCGGGTGCCCGCCGGCGATCCGGTCCCGGTCACCGAGGTGGCTCCGGCATCCGAAGTCGTCCCGGCAGGGGGGCCGGCGGTGCCCGACGGGGAGGGGCCGGACGTCCCTGCCCCCCGTCGGCCGTGGTGGGACCGTCTCGACCCGGGCTACGCCGGACGGCTGGCCGCGGCTCTGGCCGCCGTCGCCATCGTGGTGGTGGGGGCCGCCCCCATGGTGGCGGCATCGGTCAGCCCCCGCTCGGACACGTCCCTGGCCATCTCCGTCGACGGGGCCCCGGTGGACGTGAACGGGCCGGCACCCCAGTTCCATCTGGTGGATCAGCACGGGACACCGGTCTCGCTCAGCGACCTCCGCGGTTACACCGTGGCCCTGACCTTCCTCGACCCGGTGTGCACCAGCGACTGTCCCATCATCGCCCAGGAGTTCCGGGCGGCCAGCCAGCTGCTGGGGTCCACGGCCCAGCACGTCCGCTTCGTGGCCATCGACGCCAACCCGGAGTACTACTCGGTCGCAGTGATCGAGGCCTTCGATCGCCAGGAGGGGCTGAGCTCCCAACCCAACTGGCTCTTCCTCACCGGCCCACGGGCCACCCTGGAACAGGTGTGGGACCACTACGGCGTGGCCGCGGTGACGGCGCCGGCCGGAGGCATGGTGGCCCATACCGACGTGGCCTATGTGATCGATGACCACGGCTCCACCCGACGGGTCCTGAACGCCGACCCCGGAGCGGGCACCGCTCAGAGCGAGTCGTCCTTCTCGGCTTTGCTGGCCCAGCAGATCACCCAAGTCATCAACTCGTGAGGGGCCGGACCCTGGGGCTGGTGATCGCCGTGGCCCTGGTGGTGGTGGCGGTGGTGCTGGTGGTCGCGAGGTCGTCGGACGGGTCGGCCGGATCCGGGGGGTCGGGTACCGACGGGGTAGCGGCCGTGCCACTGGCCTCGGCGGTGTCCACCTCCTCGTTGGCCTCGGTGCTGATCCCCATGGGCCACCTCGACGATCCGGCCAATACCTTCTGGCAGCTGGTGGCCCGCCCGGCCGGAGCGACCACATGGCTGCTCCGCACCCCGCCAGGGGTGGCCGACAACGCCGGCCTGGTGGTGGCCCAGCCGGCCGCCGGGCCCCTGACCGTGGGGTTCCTCCCCTCCCAGGACCTGACCTTCTCGCCGTTGGCCGATAGTTCGGATCAGGGCCGGACCTGGTCGCAGGGGCAGCTCCCGACGGCACTGGCCCCGGTCCCCGATGCCCTGGCCACCGGACCGAATGGTGTGCGGTACGCCGTGGTGGCCAGCGACGGACGCGCCGTGTGGTCAGCGGCTTCGGGCCTGAGCTCGTGGGCCCCGGTGGTCAGCCAACGGACGCTGGCCCTGGCCGCTCCGTCCTGCCACCTGTCTGCCGTCACCGCGGTGGCCGCCCCGTCGGGAGGCCGGCTGCTGGTCGGGGTGTCGTGTTCCGGTGGGCATCGGGTGGGTGTGCTGGCCGGAGTCGGGAGCCCCGCATCGTCCCCGGGAGCCCGATCCTGGCAGTCGGTGGGACCGTCGATCGGCGGTGACGCCGATGTGGCCACCACGGTGATCCGGTTGGAGGACAGCGTGGCGGGGATCTCCGGGCTGGTCCGGGTGACGTCCGGGTCCACGGCTTCGTTGGTGGCCTTCTGGGGGCCGGGCGGTGCGGCCCGATGGACCGAGTCGGGTGCGCTGGCGGTGCCATCGGGTTGGCGGGTCATGGCCACCGGGACGGGGGGAGGAGCGGGCCAGGGCCAGACCGTCCTGTTCGGGTCGGGGGCCCGACGGAAGATGGAGGAGATCGCCGGGCCCGGACGGCCCTGGACCACGGTGCCGGCCGTGCCCTCCGACACCGGCGCGGTGGCCGTGGTGGGCTCGCAGACCGATGCCTTGGTGGCCTCGGGAACCAAGCTCACGGTGTGGTCCCTGGCCACGGGCTCGAGCCGGTGGCAACGGGCCGCCTCCATCTACGTGCCGCTCCAGTACGGCTCGTCCAGCTGACCCCGGACGTCGATCGGACGGGGTTCGGGCGTGTCTGGACGGCGACAGGTGCGGTGGCGCCCGAGCGCGGTAGAACTAACCCAGCACTGGTAGCTGGAAGGATGAGTCCATGCCGATCCCGCCGATGTGGCAGGTCACCCCGGTGGCCGTGGTCGCGCTGGTGGTGGCCGTCGTGCACGAGGTCGGGGTGCGGCGCCTGGCCCGGCGCCAGAGCACCGAGCACCGTCGCCGGACCCGCCGGAGGAGCCTGGCCTTCTACGGGGGTCTGGCCGGGCTGATCGCCGTGGTGTCCGGCCCCCTGGAGCGGTGGGCCATGCCGTGGTTGAGCATCCACATGGTCACCCACGTTCTCGAGATGTTCTACCTTCCGCCCCTGTTGATCATCGGAGGGCCGTGGGTGCCGTTGCTGTTCGGCTTGCCCGTGGCGCTACGACGTCGGGTCCTGCGGTCCTACTACCTGTCGCCCTGGTGGTCCTGGCTGCGGGGAGCGGCCTCGGTGGCCCGTAGTCCCTGGGTGGCCATCGTGCTGTTCAACGGGGTGATGGTGGTCTGGCACATCCCGAGGGTCTACGACTGGGCCTCCTGGCACCAGTGGGTGATGCCCTGGCTCATGGCCCCCAGCTTCGTGGTCTCGGGGTACCTGTTCTGGAGGATCATCCTCCCGTCCCATCCCTCACCCTCGCGGGGCTCCACCCGGGTCCAGATCGTGGCCATCGTGGTCACCGCCTTCGAGATGTTGATCCTGGCCATGTCCATGGCCATCTTCACCAAAACCCCGTGGTACACGATGAACGTGATCATGGACGGACCGGCCGCGGCCCTGAGGGACCAGCGGTGGGCGGCCGGGATCTTGTGGGTATGCGGTGATTTCTGGGCCATCCCGGCCCTGGTGCTGGTGGCCTACCGGCTCTACGGCCAAGAGGGCGGGGCATCGGCCTCGTTCGAGCGGGCCCTGGGCCGGATCTGAGCTCGTCGGGGGACCGGCGGCCTATCGGGCTCCGGCGGGTCCCTCGCTGCCGGCCTCATCGAGCTCTTGCAGGTAACGGTTCCAGGCCTCGAGGTCGGGATCGGCACCGCCGTCGGGAGCCGGCTTCGCTCCGGCCGGGGCCGGTTTGGTCCGCCCGCCGGCCCGGGGTCGCCGGTCCCTCCCGTGGAGCAGGTTCCACCACATGTAGACGGCGAAGGTGGCGAAGATGGGCCATTCGAAGACGTAGCACCAACTCAGCTCGTTCCCGCCCAGGGCCCGGAGCACCTCGATGATGAACGCACCGGTGCACACCGCCAGGCCCAGGGCCAAGGTGAGGTGCAGCTTGACGGCGGGCGCTCCCCGCAGCCGGTCCGATGGCCGCTCTGTCGGCCCGGGGGGGCGTGGGGTTTCCACCCGATCCACCCTACTGACGACCCCCGGGCTTCACACGGCGCCGACCGACCGCGACAAAAAGACCAGCGCGAGCCGAAACGGGTTGCTACGGTGCGCATAGCGAAGTAAAAACGGGGTAAGAGTCGGGGCGAATCTGTAGTGGTCGTAACCGAACGGGAGTGCTGATGGGGGAAGAGCCGGAGCCACAGCCTGCAGTGGAGGCGCCGCCCAAGAGTTTTGGCCTGATCGCCACCTTGGTGGTGGCGGCGGTGGTCATCGCCGGCGCCGCCATTTTCTTCACCACCCGGACCTACCAGTCGCCCTCGGGCACCGAGGTGGCCACGCCGGCCGGTACCGCAGTGGTGAACGGGGTGGCCCTGCCCCACTACATCATCCGGTTCCAGACCTACCCTGATGCCAGCGGCTTCGTGAAGGGTGTGGCCATCCACCCCGGGGGCAACCCGAGCTGGCCGGCCTACGGCCTGACCAACCAGTTCCAGGTGCCGGCCCATGCGCTGGTGACGGTGTACGCCCGGCAGTACGACTCGGGAGGGGCGCTCAACGACCCGTGGTTCGCCACCATCCGGGGCACCATCGGCGGGACCGCCGTCATCAACGGCAAGAGGGTGAGGTCCATCGACCCCAACAACGTGGGCCACACCTTCACTGTCCGGGGCGTGCCGGGAACCGACCCCGGGTTCTTCCTCAACGTTCCCCTCCCGGCCGTCGGCGGCAACAACCAGGCGGACAACGGCCAGTACAACACGGTGACCTTCAGCTTCATCTCCGGTAGCAAGGGGACCTACGTGTGGAACTGTGAGTTTCCCTGCGGCACCATGGTCGCCGGCTTCGGAGGGCCGATGAGCAACTTCGGATACATGTCAGGATTCCTGCATGTCGTGTGAGCGGGGGCGCATCCATGGCGCTTGAGCACGAGCTCAAAGAGGACCTCGACGAGTCGATCCTGAGCGGCAAGCCGTTCTTCTCGCGGCCGGCCGGCAAGATCTTCCTGATCTGGCTGGTCCTCACGGCCATCGGCGTGCTGATCGGCTTCTACGTCCCCCACCACATCATGCCCACCTTCTTGTCCACCGAGGGCACCGACGTGTTCCGGACCATTGTCCTGTTCACCGTGCTGGCCGCCCCGGTGGCCGCCTTCGTCTTCGCCGTCCCCATCTACAGCCTCTTCGCCTGGCGGCCCAAGGGCAGCGGCTCCCAGGACGAACCGCCGGAGGACGGGGTGCCCATGCGGGGCAACGGGCCCATGACCATCCTGTGGCTGACCATCTCGTTCGTGCTGGTCCTGGTGCTGCTGGTCTGGGGCCTCGGGGTCTACAACGCCCAGCAGTACGCCCACCCCGACACCCTCCAGGTCGACGTGACCGGCCAGCAGTGGCTGTGGACGTTCTCCTACCCCGGCACCAACGTGGAGACGCGGTCCCTGGTGCTCCCGCTCAACCGGCCGGTCGAGTTCAACGTGACCTCGGTCGACGTCACCCACGGGTTCTGGCCGGCCGCCCTCGGGGTACAGGTGGACGCCAATCCCAACGAGGTCACCGTCATCCGGTCCACACCGGACAAGCTCGGGAGCTTCGAGGTCCGCTGCAGCCAGCTGTGCGGCCTCTACCACGCCTTCATGTACGCGTCCGGGGCCGTGGTGACCCCGGCCAGCTTCTCCCACTGGCTCCAGGCCCAAGGGGCCAGTCGGGCCGTGGCCAACCGCACCGCCAACGTGTCGACGTGAGGAGGGGAAGCGACGTGCCGATGAACAGACGGGTTGATCGTGGCACGCCAGCAGTGGGCGCCCCGACCTCGAACCGCAGGGGGACGACCACATGACCACTACCGCCACCCCCATCCTGTTGGAGGACACCCCGCTCGGGCCCCGGGCCGGTGGCTTCTACCGCAGACAGAACATCTGGACCGGCCTGGCCATGGGCATCGTCGCCGGCTTTGTGGCCTATCTGATCTCCCACTCCCTGCTGGAGGGATCCAACTGGGGCAGCGACATGGTGACCACGGTGACCATGGTGGCCTGGATCGTCGGCTTCAACGTCGGGATGGGGACCTTCAACGCCCCCATCCGGTGGGCGCTGGGGCACGACCAGACCCACGACGACGAGCTGTACGCCGCCGGGGTGGGCCAGGGGAGCAAGCGCTACTGGAAGTTCTGCACCGACCACAAGGTGGTGGGGACCCAGTACCTGGTCCTGGTCTTCGTGCTCTTCGCCACCGGCGGGGTGCTGGCCATGATGATGCGCACCCAGCTGATCACCCCGCACAGCTCCTTCCTCGATCCCCAGACCTACAACGCCATTGTCACCATCCACGGCATGATCATGATCATCGCCACCATCATCATGGTGACCGGGCCCTTCGCCAACTTCATCGTGCCGATCATGATCGGGGCCAAGGACATGGCCTTCCCCCGGCTGAACGCCACCAGCTTCTGGGTCATCGCCTCCGCCGTCCCGTGCTTTCTGGCCACCTTCGCCCTGGGCGGGGTCAACGCCGGTTGGACCACCTACGCCCCGCTGTCGGTGCAGGCCCCGGTGGCCATGGACGCCTTCGCCATCGGCATCATCACCTTCGCCATCTCGGTGACCATCGCCGCCATCAACACCATCGTCACCGTCATCACCATGCGGGCCAAGGGCATGTCCATGAACCGCCTGCCCATCTTCACCTGGGGGGCGATCATCGGTAGCGCCCTGGGCCTCTACGCCATGCCGGCCTTCCTCGCCGTCATGAGCATGATGATCACCGACCGGGCCACCGGGACCTCGTTCTTCGTGGCCGGCCAGGGCGGCAACGGCTGGCTGTACGAGAACCTCTTCTGGATCATGGGCCATCCCGAGGTGTACGTGATCCTCCTCCCTCCGGTGGCGGCCATGCTGGAGGTGGCCAGCACCTTCTCCCGAAAACCGGTGTTCGGCTACAACGTCACCCTGGCCTCGATGGTGGCCATCGCCGCCCTGTCCATCATGGTGTGGGCCCACCACATGTTCACCACCGGCTGGGCCCCGGACCTGACCGGTCCGTTCATGCTGACCACCGAGCTCATCTCCATACCGACCGGCATCATCTTCCTGACCGTCGTCGGGACCTTGTGGCGAGGGCGCATCTGGACCCGATTACCGATGTACTTCGTGTACCTGTTCCTGTGGAACTTCATCATCGGTGGCGTGACCGGCATCTACCTGTCCGACGCCCCGGCCGACCAGTTCTTCCACGGTGACATGTTCGTGACCGCCCACTTCCACTACACCCTGCTGGGCGGAGCCATGATCGCCGCCACCGCCGGGCTGTGCTACTGGTACCCGAAGATCACCGGTCGCATGCTCAACGAGCGGTTGGGCAAGACGTCGTTCTGGATCATCGCCGTGGGCATCCAGGTCACCTACATCGCCATGTTCTACGAAGGATTCCAGGGCATGCCCCGACGGGTGGCGTACTACGACCCCATCTTCCTGCACGCCAACCAGGTGGCCACCGGAGGTGCCTACCTGCTCATGATCGGATGGTTGGTGCTCCTGTACGACATCATCCACTCCTGGCGTCACGGGAAGCAGGCGCCGCCCAACCCCTGGCACGCCAAGAGCCTCGAGTGGATGGTGCCTTCGCCACCGCCGTTGGAGAACTTCACCGTCGACCCCGTGGTGACATCGGATCCCTACGGCTACGGCGAGCCGGCCGTGGCCCCCCAGCCGGAGGTGGCGCCGGAGCGGGAGCCGGAGTTGGTCCCGAGCGGCTCAGCCGAGCCCATCGGTAAGGGTGGTGGCTGATGGCCGTCACCACCACCCACCCCGACGGCGGCCACGACGAAGAGGCCGACCGGGGTCCCTTCCTACACGTTGAGGGCGAGCACGAGAGCCCCGAGCACCGCGACCTCAAAGAGCGCCTGGCCATCTGGCTGTTCATCGGGGGCGACGCCCTGTTCTTGTTGTTGGAGCTCTTCGGCTGGTTCTACCTCCGGGCCCTCAACACCAACGGGATGTGGAGGGGCGTCGACTGCTCCAAGGCCAACCCCTGCACCGACGGCCTGGGCAACCCCTTGACCCAGGAGATCGCCAAGGCCAACCCGTGGTACTCGGTGGTGGTGGCGGCGCTGGCCGTGGTGGCCGCCGTGCTCATCTGGCTGATGGAGCGGGGCGCCCGCAACTCCGAGCAGCGGCGGGTGGTCTCGTCCCTGGGCGGGTTGGCCCTCATTGTTCTGCTGGCCTCGGTGGCGGTGGGCTTCTACCAGTTCCAGCACCTTCCCTTCGTCACCACCCAGGGGGCCTACGCCTCGAGCTATGAGTTCTTCATCGGCTCCAGCCTGGTCCACCTGATCCTGCTGGCCCTCATCGGGTTCGGCCTGTGGAACCGGGCCCGGCTGGGGCGCTACGACGGTGGGAAGTACTTCCAGGTGCGCCTGATCCGCCAGTTCGCCGTGTGGATCGCCATCTCGGTGTGCGTGCTGGCTCTGGTCAGCTCGGTTTACGGCTGACCGGGTCCCGGCTCCGTGTCGGCAGGCGGCCCCGGGCTGCTTCTGGCGGCCCCGGACAAGTTCCGCGGCACCGCCACGGCCCGGGAGGTGGCAGAGGCCATGGCCCGGGCGGCCGAGCCTCTCGGGTGGACGGTGCGCCAGCTGCCGCTGGCCGACGGAGGCGAGGGGCTGCTCGAGGCCTTGGACCAGCTCGGAGGAGTCCGCCGGCCCACTGAGGTGACGGGCCCGCTGGGCCAGCCGGTGGAGGCCACCTGGCTGGACCTGGGCCCGGTGGCGGTGGTGGAGATGGCCACGGCATCCGGCCTGATGCTGGCGGGCGGAGCCGAGGGCAACGACCCGATGGGGGCGACCTCGCGGGGCACCGGGGAGCTCATCGTGGCCGCGGCCCGGTCCGGATCCACGCCCCGGACCACCATCGTGGTGGGTCTGGGAGGCTCCGCCACCACCGACGGGGGAGCTGGCGCCGTCGACGCCATCGAGGAGGCCGGGGGCCTGGGCCCGGTGGAGCTGATCGGGGCCTGCGATGTGGACGTGACCTTCATCGAGGCCGCCGCCCGCTTCGGGCCACAGAAGGGGGCCGGCCCGACCCAGATACCTGCCCTCGAGGCCCGACTGGAGCAGGTGGCCCGGCGGTACCAGGAGACCTACGGGGTGGACGTGCGCCCGGTGGCCGGAGCCGGAGCGGCCGGTGGCTTCGGGGGGGCCATCGTGGCCCTGGGTGGTCGGCTCCGGTCCGGTTATGGGGTGGTGGCCGAGCTGCTTGGTCTGGCCGCCGAGCTGGAGCGGTGCCAGCTGGTGCTGACCGGCGAGGGGGCCTTCGACGCCACCTCGCTGATGGGCAAGGTGGTGGGCTCGGTTCTGGATGATGCCTCCGCCCGCGGCCTCCCGGTGCTGGTGGTGGCGGGCCGGGTGGAACCCGAAGCGGCCGGGGCCGCCTCGGCCATGGGGGCCTCGGTGGTGTCGTTGACCGACCGGTTCGGCCCGGAACGGGCCCTGGGCGACACCCTGGCCTGCATCGAAGTGGCGGTGGCCGAGTACCTGGCCCATAGGGAACCGGCCTGAGCCGACCCCTCGGGGCGCCACCGGTTACCGTACGTCGATGATCCCCGATCGCTACACCCTCAGCGGATCCGACGTATCCATCACCCCGCTCGGGGTGGGTACCTGGGCCTGGGGAGACCGTTCCACCTGGGGAATGGGAGGGTACGACGCCGCCCTTACCCGGGACACCATCAAAGAGGCCTTCGAGACCTCGGTGGACGCCGGGGTGTACCTGTTCGACACGGCCGAGGTCTACGGCGGGGGCGAGAGCGAGCGGATCGTGGGCCGGCTGCTGGCCGAGGATCCGGCCCGGGCGGCCTCGGTGGTGGTGGCCACCAAGTTCATGCCGTCACCGTGGAAGCTGGAGGTCCGCGGCGCTCTGTTGAAGGCCCTGCGGGCCTCGCTGAGCCGCCTCGGCCTGCCGTCGGTCGACCTCTACCAGATCCACGGGCCGGTCAGCCTGCGTTCCCACGCCGTGCTGGCCGACGCCTTGGCCCGGGCCCATCAGGAAGGTCTGGTCAAGGCGGTGGGGGTGTCCAACTACTCCGCCAAAGAGACCCGGTCCATGGCCGCAGCCCTGCAGGAGCACGGTATGCGCCTGGCCACCAATCAGATCGAGTTCTCCCTACTGCGGCGGGTGCCCGAGACCGGTGGGTTGCTGGCCACCTGCGCGGAGCTGGGGGTGGTACCCCTGGCCTACTCACCCATCGGACAGGGCCGGCTGACCGGCAAGTACACGGCGTCCAACCCTCCCCCGGGCAAGCGGAACTTCTCCAACCACCCGATGGAGGTGGTGGACGGCGTGGTGGCCGAGCTGCGCCGGATCGGTGAGAAGTACGGGGGGAAGGTCCCGAGCCAGGTGGCCCTCAACTGGGTCATGGCCAAGGGCGCGGTGCCCATCCCCGGCGCCAAGAACGCCAAGCAGGCCGAAGAGAACGCCGGGGCCCTGGGGTGGAGCATCGACGAGGACGATCTGGCCCGGCTGGACCGGGTGGCCCTGCCCGGTATCCGGAGCCTCCAGAGCCGGTTCTGGCAGCACGGTTGAGCCATCGGGCCGTTGGCCCGGGCCGGGAGCACGCCGCTACAGTTCTGTCCAGGTCGGCAAAGGAGATCCTGAGCATGGACATCCGTTCGAACGAGGACGTGGCCCCGGTCATCGAGCACAACGGCACCACGCCGGTGTGGTGGCTGGTTCCGCCCCAGGAGATGAGAGCGGCCACCGAAGGGGGCTTCTTGGAGCTGGTCAGCGAGTGGGAGATCGCCGGCGGTGGGGAGGTCGAGGCCCACTCCCATCCGACCCACGAGTTCTATTACATCCTGGCGGGGCACGGGATCATGAAGATCGCCGACGAGGAGCGCGAGGTGCACACCGGTGACCTCGTCTACACGCCACCGGACACCACCCACAGCATCTGGCCGGCCAGCAAGAACGCCCCCCTCCGGGGCCTGGCCTTCGCCATCGGTACCCCCGGTGCCGGAACGGTCGATTACAGCTGACCCGGGCTCCCGCGGCACATCCACCGCGGGTAGCCCGATCCGCCGGGACCCCAAGGTCCTGCCCACGAGAGGAGCCGCCCATGGCCGCCGCTGACTCCGCCACAGGATCGGTCCCGGAGCTGACTCTGAACGACGGCCGGACCATCCCGCAGTTGGGCTTCGGGGTGTTCCAGATCCCGCCGCCGGACACCGAGGCCGCCACCACCGCGGCCCTCGAGATCGGGTACCGCCACATCGACACCGCCGAAATGTACGGGAACGAGCAAGGGGTGGGGCGGGCCGTGGCCTCTTCGGGCCTCGACCGGTCCGAGGTCTTCGTGACCAGCAAGCTGAACAACGGCTTCCACCGCCCCGAGGACGCCCGCCCGGCGTTCGCCCGGACCCTCGAGGCGCTGGGCTTCGAGTACGTCGACCTGTTCCTCATCCACTGGCCGCTCCCCACCCTGTACGGCGGGGACTTCGTCTCGACCTGGAACGTGCTGGAGGAGTTCCGCGCCGATGGGCGGGCCCGGTCCATTGGCGTCTCGAACTTCCAACCGGCCCACCTGGACAAGTTGGCGACCGACACCGAGGTGGTGCCGGCCGTCAACCAGATCGAGATCCACCCGTACCTCACCCAGGACGACCTGCGCCGGTACGACGCCAGCCACCACATCGTCACCGAGGCCTGGTCACCGATCGCCCAGGGCCGGGTCCTCGACGACCCCACCATCGTCGGCGTGGCCTCGGCGGTGGGCAAGACGCCGGCCCAGGTGGTGCTGCGGTGGCACATCCAGCGGGGGGACGTGGTGTTCCCGAAGTCGGTCACCCCCTCCCGGATGCGGGAGAACTTCGGCATCTTCGACTTCGAGTTGGGCCCCGAGGACATGGATCGGATCACGGCACTCAACCGCAATGAGCGCACCGGACCGGACCCTGACACCTTCGCCTACGTACCGTGATGACCGGGCTCCTGGTGACGGCACGCCCACTATGACCCTCCACTTGACCGAGCTCCCACTGATGACGGTGGGCCCGACATGACCCCGGACCGACCGCCGTTGGATGTCTGGCTGTCCGCCGCCAACCGTTCGCACCGCCGGCTGGTTGACGCCGTCGGGCCCCTGACCGCGGAGCAGGTCCGCGAACCGTCCTATAACGACGAGTGGTCCATCGCCCAGGTCCTCTCGCACCTCGGCTCGGGTGCGGAGATCTTCTCGCTGTTCCTCCGGGCCGGACGGCGCCACGAGCCCGGCCCGGGCATGGACGAGTTCAACCCGCTGTGGGACCGTTGGAACGCCAAGCCTCCCGAGGACCAGGTGGCCGACGCACTGGTGGCTGACGCCAAGTTCCTCGACGAGATGCACGCCCTCGACGAGCACGACCGGCGGAACTGGACCATGGCCCTCTTCGGGGCGGACCAGAAGCTGGTCGACCTGATGCAGTTCCGGCTGAGCGAGCACGCCGTCCACACCTGGGACGTGGTGGTGATGGCCGATGAGCGTGCGGCCATCGCTCCCGACGCCTCCGCCCTCCTGATCGACACCCTCGCTCCGCTGGTGGCCCGGGTGGGCGCTTCGACGACGGATGCGCTGCGGGTGCAACTGCACACCGACGATCCGGATCGTCACTTCCTGCTGGTGGTCGGAGGGGATGGCGCCGAGTTCTTACAGGTGGCCGAGGGCACCGACCCGGACGCCGACCCCGCGGTGGAGCTGCCGGCGGAGGCGCTCATCCGCTTGTTCTACGGTCGACTGGATCCGGGGCACACCCCGGAGTCGGTGGGTGGCGACCTCGATATCGATGTCCTGCGTCGGATCTTCACCGGCTTCTGATCGAGCCCGAGGCTCGCCATGACCGACGTTGACACCGACCGTGCGGTTGGCCGCGGCCACCCGACGGGGGAGTTGACCGCGGTGCCGCCAGGGACTGGCGGGGGAGGCGACCTGGCATACTGGTCGGTGGGGGCACACCAGGGGGCGTGCCGGAGAGACGGTCCGTGGTCTTGCCAGGCACCGGACGCCATCAGGGGGAGCACGTGAGCACCGGGGCATCTGTCTCAACGGATGGGAAGCGGATCACCCCCCTGGACGGGATGCGGGCGTTCGCCGTGACCGCGGTGATCCTCTATCACGCCTCCACCTGGGCCAACGGCGGCTACTTCGGGGTCGACGTGTTCTTCGTCCTGTCCGGGTACCTGATCACCACCCTGCTCCTCAATGAGTGGCGGGGCACCGGCGGGGTGGGGCTCCGGTCGTTCTGGGCCCGGCGGGCCCGACGGCTCCTCCCGGCGTTGTTCCTCATGCTGGCCGTGGTGGGGGCGGTGGCCATCGCCCTACCCCAGGTGCTCGGATCTCCGGGCCTCCTCGGGGACACCATCGCCACGGTGTTCTATGTCTCCAACTGGCACCTGTTGGCCAGCCACACCAGCTACTTCGACCTGGTGGCCAACCAGTCCCCGCTCCTGCACACCTGGTCGTTGGCCATCGAGGAGCAGTTCTACCTGGTGTGGCCCCTGGTGGTCCTGGTCCTGGTGGGTGGGCTCCGCCACCGGGGCCGCACGTCGCCAGGCCCCGACGACGTCAGGAGGCGACTGGTTCTGGTGGCGGCGGTGGCGGCCGTGGGGGCGGTGGCCTCGGCGGTGCTCATGGCCGTGGTCACCCCGGTGGGCACCCTCTCGGTGAACCGTTCCTACTACGGCAGTGACACCAGGGCCCAGAGCATCCTGGTGGGTGCGGCCCTGGCCGCGGTGTGCCTGGCCTGGGGACCGGTCCGCACCGCCTGGGGTCGTCGGGCCCTGTGGGTGGCCGGGCTTGGTCGGAGCGGTGGCGGTGGTGGTGATGTGGCGGACGGTGCAGGAGACCTCGGCCTTCACCTTCCAAGGCGGGTTCTTCCTGGTATCGGTGGCCACCGCCGGGGTGATCGCCTGCGTCACCCAGACCTCGGGGCATCCGGTGGCCCGGGTCCTGTGCTTCCGCCCGCTGCCCTACATCGGACGGATCTCCTACGGCATGTACCTCTGGTACCTGCCGGTGCTCCTGGTCATGACGGCCGCACGCACCCACCTCGACGGGGTGACGCTGCTGGCCGCCCGGGTAGCGGTCATCGTGGTCATCGCCGCCGCCTCCTTCCACTTCGTCGAGACCCCCATCCGACGGGGCGCCCTGGCCGGGTGGAGGACCTGGGTGGCCATTCCGGTGGCCGCGGCCACGGTGTCCCTCCTGCCCGTGTTCGTACCCACCCTGGGGGGACTGGTCCCGGTGGCTGACGCCGCCGCCGTGACCCAAACGGGGTCCTCCCTGCCCTTCACCGCCCCGTCGGCGCCGGCCGGCCCGCAGGTGCGGATCCTCCTGGTGGGCGATTCGATGGCGGGCTCCCTCGGGGTGGGCCTGTCCAAGGTGGCGGCCCACTTCGGGGCCCAGGTGATCAACGAAGGATCCCCGGGCTGCTCCCTGGCCGAGGGGACCCAGGTACGGGTGCTCTGGTACACCGTGGCCCCCGGTCCGCCGTGCGCCGGCAATCCCCAACACCTGTTGGACGTGTACCGCTCGGAGGTGCAGTCGTTCAATCCCGACGTGGTGGTGTACCTGGCCCGGAGTGACACCTTCGACACCGATCTCAACGGGAGCTGGCAGAACGTGGGCCAGTCGTCGTTCGACCGGTGGGCCCTCTCCCGCTACCAGCAGGCCATGGCGGTACTGGGCTCCGGTGGCGCCCACGTGGTCCTGATGACCTCGCCCTTCTATGACAGCGGTGAGCAGGGTGATGGTCAGCCGTGGCCCGAGAACAACCCGACCAGGGTGGTCGACGTCAACCAGCTTTTGGCCCGGGCGGCCCAGACTGATCCCACCACCACCACACTGGTGGGCCTGGGAGCCCTGGTGGACCCCTCGGGCCAGTACACCACCGACGTGGACGGTGTGCCACTGCGCTGCACCGACGGGGTCCACTTCACCGTGCCGGGTGGAGAGTGGGTCGGGGAGCACCTGCTGCCCGAGCTGGTGTCCCTCGGGAAGTCCCATGCCAATGTGGCCCTGCTGGCCCGCCGGCCCCCGCTGCCTTCCCAGCCCGCCGCGCCGAGCTGGTACACCACGCTTCCCTGCGGCACCTGAGCCGGGCTGACACTCAGCGCTCGGGGAACAGCACGTGGGGGTTGAGGATCCCATCCGGATCGAGGGCCCGCTTGATGTCCCGGAAGGCGGAGATCTCCTCGGCGGTCCGGGACAGGCCGAGCCACTGGCGCTTGGCCGACCCGATGCCGTGCTCGGCGCTGATGCTCCCCCCGGCGTCGGCCACCATGTGCACCACGGCGTCGTCGACCCGGTCGTCATCGGGAGCCAGCCCGGTCACGTTCACGTGGATGTTGCCGTCGCCGACGTGACCGAACAGAAAGGTCCGGGCGGTCGGGGCGATGGCCCGCACGGTGTCGGGCACCTGGTCGACGAAGGCGGCCAGGGACCCGTGCGGCAGCGTCACGTCCAGTTTGTGTGGCGGCCCCAGGGTGTTGATGGACTCGGTGTGGGCTTCGCGGTAGCGCCACAACTCCGAGCGGCGGTTGGCATCGGTGGCCACCACCACGTCGACCAGGCCATCCAGCGAGCCGGTGGCCTCGGCCAGGGCGTCGGTGGGATCGGTGCGGTCGGCCACCTCGACCAACAGGTACACCGGGTGGGGCGCGGCAAAAGGCGTCCGCAGGCCGGCCACCGCGCACACCAGCTCGAGCCCGGGGGTGAGGAAGAGCTCGGCCGCCTCCAGGGTGGTCAGGGACCGCCGGAGGTGGACCGAGGCCTCGACCGCCTTCGACACCTCGGCGAAGGCCAGGATGGCCACGGTCCGGTGCGAGAGAGCCGGCACCAGCCGCAGCCGGGCTGCGGTCACCACGGCCAAGGTCCCTTCGCTGCCGCACAGCAGGCTGGGCAGGTGGTACCCGGTGTTGTCCTTGAGCAGCCCACCCAGGTGCGAAACCACCGCACCGGTGCCCAGTACCGCCTCCACCCCGAGGACCTGCGCCCGGGTGTCGCCGTAGCGGAGCACCCGGGTGCCCCCGGCGTTGGTGGCGATGGTCCCGCCCACCGTGGCCGAATCGCGGCTGGCCAGGTCGACCCCGTAGGCCCAGCCCGCTGACCGGGCTGCTTGGTGCACCGCGGACAGGGCCACCCCGGCGGCCGCGGTGACCTGGCCGGCGGCCGCGTCCACCGTGCCCAGGGTGTCCAGGCGGGAGAGGCTCAGGACCACCTCGCCGTGGAGGGGAACGCTGCCGCCCACCAGCCCGGTGTTGCCTCCCTGGGGTACCAGAGGAACACCCAGCTCCCGGCAGGCCGAGACCACCCCGGCCACCTGATCGGTGGAGGCCGGCCGGACCACGGCCATGGTGTGTCCGGCGAATCTCCCGGTCCAGTCGGTGGTGTACGACGCCACCATGTCGGCATCGACGATCACCTGGTCGCCGAGGATGTCGCGGAGCCGGTCGACGATGACTCCGGTGGCAGCCATGCCCCCTACTCTGCCCGATGGAGGAGCCGGTGGTCGGCTGCGATACGCCGGGGTATCAGCGGACACCCTGGTGCCGATCAGCGGTCCGCTCCAGGCTCGATGAACAGCGCTCCGGGCTGCGGCAGACTCAACGTGATGGGACGGCGTCGAAACTCCAAATCCACCGGTGCACGGGCCTTCGTCGTGGTGGTGGTTCTGGTGGGCATCACCCTCACTGCGTGTGGCGGGTCGGCCCCGGTCACGTCGCCTCCGCACCCTGCGGCCCACCCTGCTGCCGGGCCGGTAGGGCCACTGCGGGCGCCCGGCGGTCCCTTCCTGGTGGACCAGACCGGGCGCACCGTTCTGCTCCACGGGGTGGACCTGGTGTACAAGATCCCGCCCTACGAGGTCGACGTGAACGGTTCCGGTCGGAACGTGCTGACTCCGGCCGAGGCCCAGCGCATGGCCCAACTGGGCTTCACCGTGGTCCGCCTCGGGATCATCTGGAAGGGGTTGGAGCCGGGCACCGACCCCATTGACGACCCTGCTGTCTGCGCGCCCGGTGCTCCCCGGTCATCAGGGTCCGGTCAGTCCAACGCCCGGGTCCTCGACGCCTATCTGTCGCGGCTCCGGGCCACCGTCTCGCTGTTGGCCCGGTACGGGATCTTCTCGCTCATCGACATGCACCAGGACGTCTACAACGAGGCCTTTGGCGGCGAAGGGGCACCGAACTGGGCGGTGTGCACCGACGGAGTCACCCCCAAACCGCAACGGAACGTGGCCAACTGGAGTGTCAACTACACCGGGCCGGGGGTGGCCCAGGCCTACGGTCACTTCTGGGAGAACAACGTGGTGGGGAACCTCCAGGGGCAGTTCGACGCGGTGTGGACCAAGGTCGCCGCCCGCTTCCGCGGCGACCCGTGGGTGATCGGCTACGACCCCTTCAACGAGCCGTACGGAGGCGGCCTGGACCAACAGCCCGACAACCCGGCGTTCGACGCCCTGCTGGAGTGCTTCTACACCGGCCGGGCCCACCCCGGGCTGAACCAGAGTGGCCAGCGGGTCACCTGCCCCGCCGACGATCCTGAGGAGGGATTGATCCCGCAGATCGAAGCGGCCGACCCCACCCACCTGGTGGCGTACGAGGGCAACTACGGCACCGACTCCGGAGTGCCCAACCACATCGGGGCCATGGACTACCCCCGCCTGGTGCTCAACTTCCACGACTACTGCTTCCTGCACGTGCCCAACGGGCCGGAGCCGCCGCACTTCGCCTCGATCTGTGGGCCTCTCGAGCGCTACGTCCTCACCCAGCATGCGCAAGAGCGGGCCAACGACTCGACGCCCGACCAATCCGGGGGACCCGGTTGGCTGCTCACCGAGTTCGGTGCCACCACCGACACCGCCGACCTGGCCCGGATCACCGCCGACGCCGACGCCAGTTTGGTGGGGTGGGTCTACTGGCAGTGGATCAACTACGCCGACCCGACCGGGTCGCACTCGTCGGCCCTGTGGCCTCCCCGGGCGGCCACCGCATCCCAACTACAGGTGCTCGCTCAGACCTACGCCTCGGCCATTGCCGGTACCCCGTTGTCCACGTCCTTCGACCCCACCACGGGGTCCTTCGAGCTTCGCTACCGTTCGAACCCGACCATCACCGCCCCGACGGTGATCGTGGTGCCGGAGTCGACCCACTACCCCCACGGCTACTGCGTCCGGGTATCGGGGGCGCACAACCTCTCCCGCCCGGATGCCACTCGCATCGACCTGATGAGCAGGACGGCCACGGTGGTGTCGGTGTCGCTCACCGCCGGGTCGTGCTGAGCCGACCCGGATCGCCGGGCAGAGGGTCACCGATCTGAGGCGCGAAAGCGGCGGGCAGGGTTGACCTGCCCGCCGCTCTCTGAGGATTCGCCCGGGGTCAGCGAACCCGATTGACCGCCTTGGACAGACGGGCCGGCAGCCGGGCCTCGATCTTTTGGGCCTGGGTCGATGTCAACTTGTGATCGGTCACGGCCTGGTTGATCGCCGAGTCCGCGGCGTCGGTCAAGGCAGTCACCACGGTCTGGGCCGTCACGTTGTGCTCACTGGCGACCTGGGCGATCGACTGGCCGGACCGGAGGTCGGTGACCAGGGCCTTGGGCGTGATGCCGATGGTCTTGGCACTGACGGCCACCCCTTCACGTCGGAGCTCGGCGCGGTGGGCCCGAAGCCAGGCGTGCAGCGGGTGCTGGCCGGATGGAGCATGGGTGGCCGCGGCCGTCGGTGTGGACGGCGACGAAGCGTAGGCCGCGGTTCCAGCGGCCACGCCACCGAGCAGCGAACCGACGATAACGACCGGGAGGATGACTTTCTTCTGCAACATGGAGTGCTCCTTTGGGGGGGGGTTATGAGACCTGACTGAAGCCCATCATCGGAGCCAATCGTGATGGATCAGTGGTTGAACTGTGAGGGCTTTGTGAGCGCCAAACCGCGGCGACCGTGCGGTGGAGCCCGCTCCATCGGCCCCGCCTCGAGCGCCCGGGCCGCCACTGCCGACTTTTCAGGGTGATGATGGCCCTGAGTAACCTGGTCTCGTTGGTCGAGGAGACGACGAGGACAGTGGCAGCAGAGGCACGGCCGGAGAGGGCACCAGGATCCCCCATGAGTTCGAGAGTTGCGACCGATGCCGAGGTGGACCGGTGGCGCGACGAGGGGTGGGTCCTGCTTGATGGTCTCATCGGGACAGAGGAGATCGACGCCACCTCCGAGGATGTGGGGCTGCTCTTCCCGAGCATCGACGAGTACTACGCCGACCCCGAAGAGGTGACCGTCCGCCGACGGGGCCGACCGCTGAAGCCCAAGCCGGACTACGTCTGGCCGGAGGACGGCCCGGGATTCCGGAGTGAGCAACAACAGTGGGCGGGTTCGTTCCCCTTTGATGGCTCCGGTGCTCTCAACCGCCTCTGCGTCCACTCCTCACTGATCGACTTCGCCGAGCGAGCCCTCGGCACCGGCGATATTCGTCTTTACCAAGCCCAGGCCAGTGCCAAGTACGCCGGGCTGACCAACTACGAGCAGCCCATGCACACCGACCGCAACCACTCGTGGCTCCCGGCCGTGGGCCAGGCACCGTGGTGGAACCTCACCGGGTTCCTCTATCTGACGGACGTCACCCCGGACGAAAATCCCACCAGGCTGGTATCGGTGAGGGACTCGGCAGACGTCAACTCTCCCTACCCGGTGATCCTGCCCCGGATGGATCGGGAGCTGTACGCGGCAGAGCGTCCGGCCCCGGGTGTGCGCGGCTCGTACCTGGCTTACCGGTCTGATGTCTGGCACCGAGGTGCCCCGTTCAGCGTGCCTAAGGCGGCCCGCTTCACCTTGGCGTTGGCGTTCAAGCAGGCCGGACAGGATTGGATCGGCTACGACACCCAGCAGTCCCGATCGACGGGTGCCCCCTGGACCCGATTCGTCGAGGGGTCGACGCCCCGCCAGTTGGCCCTGTTCGGATTTCCGGAACCGGGCCACCCGATTTGGAGTGAGGACCTTCTGGTCGAGACGGCCAAGCGCTACCCGGAGCTCGATCTCACCGAGTGGCGGGAGAAGCTCGGTTCGAGATGAGCCCGGAGCGAGAGATGGTTGGGGGGAAGCCGATATCCCGCCCCTCGACGGCAAGGTGGTGCTTGTCACGGGAGCCAATTCGGGCATAGGCCTGGCCCTGGCCAAGACCTTTGCGCACCACGGGGCGCGGGTCCTGCTGGCCTGCCGCAACGCCTCCAAGGCCCAGGCTGCGGCGGACGAAATTCGTGCCGAAGCCGCCGGGCCGGTGGACGTCGAGATGGTGATGCTCGACCTGGCCAGCCTGGAATCGATCAGGGCGGCGGCGGACGTACTCCGCTCCAACGAGGCGCGCCTCGATGTTGTTGTCAACAACGCCGGTCTCATGGCTGTCGACCAATCCAAAACCGAGGATGGATTCGAGATGCAGTTCGGCGTCAATCACCTGGGCCACTTCGCCCTTACCTGCCAGCTGTTGCCGTTGCTGCTCTCGACGTCCGGGTCTCGCATCGTGACCATGTCCAGCATGGGCCACCGAGTGGGTCGGCTACGGCTCGACGATCTGTTCTTCGATCAGCGGGGTTACGACCGATGGCGGCCCTACTTTCAGAGCAAGCTGGCCAACCTTCTCTTCACCTCGGAGCTGCAACGTCGTCTGTCCAACGTCGGGGCATCAACGATCGGGGTCAGCGCCCACCCCGGCGCCAGCGATACCGACATCTCCACCGGGGGCAGCGGCCTGGCCAACGGGGCGTTCCGAGTGGCGGCGCAGCGAATCCAACCGATCATCCCTCTGGCCCAGTCGGCCCGGCTCGGCGCTCTACCGGCCCTCCGAGCAGCCGTGGATCCCGAAGCCCGGGGCGGCGAGTTCTATGGGCCGCGGTGGCTGATCCGCGGCAGTCCGAGGATTGAAACCCCCAGCCGTCGGGCTCGGAACATCGATAGTGCCGTGAGCCTGTGGGAGCGCTCCGAGGAACTTACGGGGATCTCGTTCGGTAGCTGACGGGGGCAATGGCCGATCAGCCGCTGCACTGTCGGCGACCGGTTGGAGCAAGGTCAAACCCGGGTGCCATCGAGTTCAGCTTCGACGTAGTCCGGAGCGGGGGAGGAGGTGTCCCCGATGGCCACCACCACCTGCAGCTGGCTCCAGTGCGTCGCTGTCGTATTCGAGAGGAGCTGTCAGCGCCGCACCTTCGGTCCGCTCACGCTGGATACCGACCAGTATGGTCACCAGGGCCACAAGAGCGAAGAGGGCGCCGAAGCCGAATACGGCGTCGAGGGCGTGCACCACCGAGGCCGAGTGGGCCGAGGACGCCTGGCTCGAGCTGCACATGACCGGACAGGGCGTCGAAGATGGTGACCAAGACGGCCAGGCCGAGAGCGGCGCCGATCTGCTGGGAGACATTGACCAGCCCCGAGGCTGCGCCGGCGTCCGCCGGAGCAACGTCGGCCAGGGATGCCGAGGTCAGGGCGACAAAGGCCGTGCCACTGCCTGCTCCGATGAGTACCAGCGACACCACGATCTGGAGGTAGCCGGTGCTGCCGTCGACCTGCGTGGCCAAGAGGAGTCCCACCGTGGCCACTGCGGTCCCGAGGGCCGTGACGGACTTTTGGGGAAGATGGCGGAGCAGGACCCGGCTGGTGAGTTGTGACGACAGGAACACGGAAATCGGCATCGGGAGGAAGGCCAGCCCGGTGACCAGGGGGGAGTAGCCCTGGACATCCTGGAGGAACTGCGCCATGAAATAGAAGAGGCCGTAGAAGCCGGCGTAGAGCAGGGCCCGGCTGACGTTGGCCGCGCTCCTCGTGCGGTGGGTCAGGAGCCGGAGCGGCAGGATCGGTTCCTCCACCCGCTGCTCCTGACGGAGGAACAGCCCGAGCAGGATCAGTCCGATGGCCAGCGCGGCAACGGTCACCGCACTGGTCCATCCGGTCGAGCCGGCCTCAACCAGCCCGAACACGATGGCCGACACTCCGAGGGTGCAGGTCAGGGCACCGATCAGGTCGAATCGCCCTCGGCGCCGCTCGGTCTCGACGATGACAATCCGACCGAGCAGCCAGACGGTCAGACCGATGGGGACGTTCACGAACATCACCCAGCGCCACGAAACCAGCTGGGTGAGGAGCCCGCCGGCCACCAGTCCGGTCGCCCCACCGGCGGCCGACACCGTGGTGTACAGGCCGATGGCCCGGATCCGCTCCTGGCCCTCGGCGAACACCGTGGTGAGGAGGGAAAGCGCCGACGGAGCGGCCAAAGCGGCTCCGATCCCCTGGGTGGCCCGGGCGGCCAGGAGCATCCATCCCACCGGGGCCAGGCCCCCGACCAGGGAGCTCAGGGTGAAAATGCCGATGCCCACCAGGAACGTGCGTCGACGACCGAACAGGTCGCCGGCCCGGGCTCCGAGTAGCAGCAGGCCGCCGAAGGCCAGGATGTAGGCGTTCAGCACCCACGACAGGGAGCTACTCGAGAAGCCCAGGCTCTCCTGGATGTGGGGCAGGGCCACGTTGACGATGGTGGTGTCGAGGACCACCATCATCTGGGCGGCCAGGATCACGAAGAGGAAGACCGAAGGGTGGCTCAGGCGGTGCCGGAGGGTGCCGGGAGACCGTCCGGAGGTAGGGCGGTCGGCCATAGGGCGCGTGCTGCTAAGGGATAGAGAGGGCATTGACTACTTCCTTCCCGCTGGTAGGATAAAAGCGGAGGGTGCTTCCGTTAGTATACGGAGGGTCCTTCCGTTTAGCAAGCCATTTGTTCGTCGAGGTCTGAACTATGAGTCAGTCAGTTAGTGAGTCCACCGCTCCGGGTCCCGACATCGAGAGCGGTTCCACACTGCGGCCCAAAAGGGCTGACGCTCGCCGCAATCAGGAGCGCCTCATCGCCGCCGCCCGCCAGGTGTTCGCTGACGCCGGGGTGGGAGCCGCCATGGAGGCCATCGCCCGCCAAGCGGGCGTGGGTGTCGGCACCCTCTATCGAAACTTTCCGCAGCGGATCGACCTCGTGGAGGCGGTGTACAGCAGTGACGTCCTGGAGTTGTCCGAGGCGGCCAAGACGGCGGTCGCCACCCTCGAGCCATGGCCCGCGGTGGTGGCCTTCTTCGAGGCCTTCGTGCGCTACGCCCGGACCAAGCAGACCCTGCTCGGCGAGTTGCAGCAGGCGTTCGAGAAGAATCCGGAACTGCGCTCGCACTCGCGTGAGCTGATCAATGGTGCCTTCGACCTGGTCATTGATCGGGCCAAAGAAGCTGGGGTAATCCGTGATGATGTCGATGGCTCCGATGTGACCCAACTGGTGAGCCCGGTATGCACCAACCCGGCCATTCCCACCGAGCAGGTCGAGCGCCTGGTGTCGATGATCCTTGACGGCCTCCGCTATCAGGCCGAGGTGGCCCAGTCTGTTTGAAGCCGTCGTTGGCCTATCGGTGGCGAGCACCTGCCACCCCGTCGTCGAAGCGTCGGGTGCCGTCGGTTCCTCTGGCCGTCCTGGGCCATGGACTTCCGAGGTGAGTCCTAGGTCGCTCATCGAGAGCGTGATCCAATCTTTTTGACAGCCCCGGAGGCCACCAATACTGTGCTCGAGAAGCGAAGGTCGGCGAGTCGGCGAGGGTTGAGCGGCGGTGCAAACCACCGTCGTGAAGATGCCGGCTCTCGTGGCGGAGAGGGAGTGCGCTGATGCGAGGGGCTGCTGGCCGCGCCGTGATGGCGTCCGCCCTATTGGTGCCGATTCTGTATGCCTTCAGCCCGTCCATCGTTGCCGCAGCGCCCGCGCCGGCACGGTCGCAGGGCAGCTCGGCGGGGCACAGGCGGCGGCGCTGTCCAAGGACGTGACCGATCCGGTGATCGTGATCCTCAAAGACCAGCCCTCGACAGCCCCGATGAGCGGCGCCGAGGCGGCCGGGCGGATGCGGACGGTGGAGGCCACCCAGGCGCCCATTCTCTCCGAACTCGGTCAGGTGCACGCCGCCAAGGTGCACAGCCTGAGCCTGGTCAATGCCATCACGGCTACCGTTTCGCCCGGTGAGGCCGCCCGCCTGGCCGTCAACCCCGCGGTGTCGGAAGTGGCGGCCGACACTCCCATCAAGGGTCCCGATGTCGGAGCACCAGCTCCGGGGAACGCCAGGGGCACCGCCACGTCCGGTTCCTCATCCGATCCGATCCCGCCGGGGGCTTGCCCGGCCAAGGGCCGACCGGGCTACCTCGGGGAGGAGTTGTCGCTCATCCACGCCGACAGCAACTCCTCGTCGGAACCGACGGCGCGGTCCCTCGGGTTCACCGGGGCCGGGGTCAAGGTGGCCTACATGGCCGAGGGAATCGACACCGACAACCCCGACTTCATCCGCCCGAACGGTAGCCACGTCTTCGTCGACTACCGGGACTTCAGTGGTGACGGGCTCAACGCCCCGACCTCCGGCGGTGAGGCCTTCCTCGACGCCAGTGCCATCGCCTCGCAAGGCAAGACCTACGACGTGGGCCACTTCAGCCAGGTACCCCTCGACGGCCCTTGCCTGATCCGGGTGGAGGGGGTGGCGCCGGGCGCGTCGCTCGTGGGATTGAAGGTGTTCGCTCAGAACGGGTACTCGACCACAGCGGGCCTGATCGAAGCGGTCAACTACGCCGTCGAGGTGGACCACGTCAACGTCCTCAACGAGTCACTCGGCTACAACCCCTTCCCGACCACCCAGAGTCAGGACATCGTGGAGGAGTTCAACAACGCCGCCATCGCGGCCGGCACCTCGGTCACCGTGGCCGCCGGCGATGCCGGCCCGGCGGACACCATCGGATCCCCGGACACCGACCCTCTGGTCATCAACGTCGGCGCCAGCACCGACTTCCGCTTCTATGCCGAGACCGGCGCCGACGGCTACATCCCACGGTTCGCCTCCAAGGGCTGGATCAGCGACAACATCAGTGGTCTCAGCTCGGGAGGATTCGCCCAGACGGGGCCGACCGATGACGTGGTGGCACCCGGCGACACCAGCTTTGCCGCGTGTACCCCAGACCTCAAGGTGTACGCCGATTGCACCAACCTGAAGGACCAACCCTCGTCGGTGGAGACCTCCGGTGGAACCAGCGAGTCCTCTCCCCTGACCGCGGGGACCGCGGCGTTGGTGATCCAGGCGTACCGCCAGAGCCACCACGGGGCCACCCCCACCCCGGCACTCATCAAGCAGATCATTGTCAGCTCCGCCGACGATCTGGGCCACCCGGCCGACGAGCAGGGCAGCGGTATCGTCGACGCCTACCGGGCGGTGCTGGCCGCCGAGTCCATCCCGGCCGGGCGCAAAGGTCCCGCCCACGGAGCACAGATCCTGCTCGGCACCCCGCAGATGCACGCCACCGCCCTGCCGGGCACGCCCGAGACGCTCCCGCTCACCGTCACGAACCTGGGGGTGGGACCCACCACCCTCAACCTGGGCACCCGGGCACTTGGAGCGCCGCTCGACACCCAAACCCGGGAGGTGACGCTCAGCGCCTCGGGACCCCGCTTCTTCAACAACTACTACGACCTTCCGGTCGACTACCGGAGTACGACATTCGATGTCGCTCCCGGGCGGGACCGGCTGGAGGTCAGCCTGGCCTATCGGGGCGACACCGCCGGTGGCTTTCTGGGAAATGTCGACGTGGTGCTGATCGATCCGGAGGGGAACTTCGCATCCGATGCCGTGCCACAGGGTGACGGCAACGCCGCGCAGACCGAGGTCCGCTATCCGGCGGCCGGCAAGTGGACCGCTCTCGTGTTCTCGGCCATCCCCAAGGACGGCGGGACCGTCGGACCGGTACTCCTGTCGGCCCAGACATTCGACTTCACCCCGGTGGGGGCGGTGAGTCCGGCCCGGGTGACCATCCCCGCCGGCCGGTCGGCCACCGTGCAGATCCACGAGACCACTCCGGCCCAGCCGGGCGACGAGGGCATCTCGGTGGTCGTCGCCAACACCGCGGGCCAGGTCTCCTCGGCCGTGGTGTCCCTCCGCAGCCTGGTGGACATCGCCGACGGTGGGAGGTTCTCCGGTGACCTCACCGGAGGCAACGGTCGCCAGTCGGATCTCGGTCAGACCGACTACTACCAGTTCGAGGTGCCCCAGGGCACATCCACCGACACCCTGCGGGCCGACCTTCAGCTGCCAGGACATCAGACCGACCCGGTCCTCGCCTACCTGGTCGATCCCGACGGCCAGACCCTCTCCATGGCCAACAACTCGGTGGTCACCGGTTTCACCAGATCCGACCCCGAGGAGACGGCCACCGGCGCCGCCGAGGTGGCCACCACCGATCCTCCCGCGGGGCTGTGGACGCTGATCCTCAGCTTCACCCCGGTCATCACCGGCACCCAGCTCTCCACCCCGTACTCCGGGGCGATCACCCTCGGCCCCGCGCCGGCAAGCGGGCTGGCACTGCCCGACAGCGCCAAGGCCGTGCTGGTGCCCGGCAAGCCGGTCACCGTGGACGTGCCCGTCAAGAACACCAGCAACGGGCCGGAGGCCTACTTCCTCGACGCACGGTTGGATACGGAGGCCACGGTCACCCTGGCCCCGCAGTCGGCCACGGTCATCGACGTCCCGATGTCGGCCGACCAGTCGTCGCCGTCGTGGCTGGTTCCCACCGAAACCACGAGCATCACCCTCAGCGCCGAGGCAACCGTACCGGTCACCTTCGACTGGGGTCCGGGGATCGGCGACCCCGACCTGGGGGCCACCACGGCGGGTGACAACGCCGTCGGCGACTGGTCGGCTGCGCCGGTCACTTCGGGTGTGTGGCTGGCCGACCCGGCCGAAATCGCCCCGTTTGGTGACAAACCGCCGCCGACGGTGAAGGCGACGATGGCGGCCACGGTCCAGACCCAACCGTTCGACCCGTCCGTGACCTCCCGGACGGGCGACATGTGGCTCCAGTCGGTCGACCCCTCGGCCCAGGTGAAAGCGGTGGTCGTCCAGGCCGGTCAGGAAGCGGAGATCCGGGTGACCATTACGCCGACCGCTCGGGCCGGGAACCTCGTCTCTGGAACCCTGTACGTGGACGAACTGAGCGAGTTGCCCAGCTTGGCGGCCAACGCCGAGAACTACCAGCCCGCTCAGGACTGGTTCCAAGGCGGGGCCCAGGTGGCGGCCCTGCCCTATGAGTACAAGGTGGGCGGGTAGGTGCGTCGTGCTGATGATTCGCCGCTGGAACACCGCGTTGCCGACGCGGTGCGCCAATAGGCCCGGGTAGACGTCTTCGGGGGGCGTGCTCGCCTCCCTCGCGGCGCCACCGTTCAGCCTCGGCGCTTGACGCCAGACACCGGTCTCTCGATGAGTTGGGACATCATCACATTGGCGGAGAGCGTGAGACTTCTTTTCAAACCCTCCGTTGCCCCTGATCCGACTTCAGCGGGCTGCTGGGGCGAGCACGGTCTCACACCACGTCCGGAAGCTGGTGGGTGCGGTGGTGCCGTGGGAGCAGTCTTCGTCGTAGATCCCGTTCTGCTGGGCCCAATACATCGCCGTAAAGTCGCGTGCCATTCCTTCGGGGACCCCGCGCTGGATCGTGGACGCGGTGACCTGCTCAAGGTCGGCCTGCTCGAATGTGACCTGCAACCCGAGGACGTCGCTGATGGTGGCCGCCATTTCGTTCGGCGTAAGGTTGTCGCCGAAGACCGGAATCCGGTCTGTTCCCTGCCAGGTGCGGTCCAGCAGGAGTCTGGCGGCGATGGCGGCGATGTCTCGGGTCGCAATTGTGGCCAGCCGACGGTCCGGGTTGAGCGGTAGGGAAAGAACTCCCTCGGAGGTCATCTGGGGTAGCGGCCTGAGCAGGTTCTCCATGTAGAAGCCCATTCCAAGCGAACGGTAGGCCGCGCCACAGCTTTCGAGCTCGGCGTCCATCGCGTGTGCTGCGGAGAGCAGGCCCGCGGAATGTGGCCAGTCCCATCCTGCACTGGAGATTCCGACTACATGACCGATCTGGTGGCAACGGATCGCCTCCACTGCCGGGCGCGTGAACGAGAGGTAATACTCCTCGGCGGAATTCGCCCGCATGCTCGGTGGGATCAGCCAGAACAGGCTCCGCGCTCCATCTAGCGCCTGATTGAGGACAGCCGGGTCACTGTGACTTCCGACGATCACCTGTACGCGATCTCGGACGGTGTCGTGGAGTCGAGACGGGTCGCGGACGATCACCCGCAGCGGCTCACTCCCGGCGTCCAGAATTCTTGCCAGAACTTGACTGCCAACATCGCCGGTAGGGGTTGTTATAACGATCACGAGGTCTCCTTGAGAGTCCGGTTCTGTTTACGTGGGTTTGCTCGGCTTGGCCCGGGACGGCCGTTCACCAAGTGGTCGAGTTCGATGGCGAGCGAGGTCATCTCGGGAGACGGTCGGCGAACGCCGCACCGACGCCGCAGAAATGCAGCCGCCCGTGAGCATCTGGACCCACGCCCCGATCTATGGACAGATCCGCTGTGGGCGATTGCTGCGGATCACGACGAATATCCGTGGCGACGTACTGGGCCAATATGTGCATGGTACACACATGTTATCGTTGGAGGCATGATGCAACAAGGCGACCCGCTAAAGGCGCTGCACGAGGCCCTACTGCAGATCGTCAGCGTGCTCAACCGGCCACAGGGCGACAACGTGATCCTGAACCGCGCCGGCGTATCGCTGGACACTGCGCTTTTCCCGCTGCTTGTCCGCGTCTCGATGCAGCGCAACCTCACCATTGGCGCACTCGCCGATCAGGTCGGGCGCGACTACTCCACCGTCAGCCGCCAGGTCACTCGCCTCCAAGCCCTCGGACTCGTCCACACCGAACTATCCGAGACCGACCGCCGCCAGCGCTTGCTCAGCGTGACCGCAACGGGCAAGAACACCGTCAAAAAGATCGACCGTGCCCGCAGGTCAGTCATGAGTGAGACCCTCGATGGGTGGAGCCAAGCTGAGATAGCCGAGCTTGCCCGAATGACCACCCGGTTGGCAGCCGCCATGCAGCCCCGTGCCTGAGAACTGATCCACAGCGGAGGCCACTCGACAGGAGCGCTAACGGCGCTCGTGTGTGCCAGACATCGAAACCGGGCGGCGTTTGAAAGTGCACTACTCGCCGTGCTTCGGGGACGGACATCAAAAGAGGTTGCCGCCAGGGAGTGATTGACAGAATTATCCACGATGTCTGTGAGCGGAGGGAGTGGGATTCGAACCCACGGTGCCTTGCGACACAACGGTTTTCGAGACCGTCCGATTCGTCCGCTCTCGCATCCCTCCAGAAGGACTGGCTGAGCCACTGACGACAACCGGCGATGATACACGCACGTCGAGAGTGCACCGATCCATCGACGGCGATATCCCCCTCCGAGCTGGGCTTCCCTCGCTGGCGACAGGAGTGCGAAGATGAGCTGTCGTAGGGGCGTCGGGTCGGATGGCTGACGGTTTTCGGTCGGAACGTAGAGCACGTAGCCTGCCGTTGTTCTCGAACGAGGAGAATTTGGGGAAATGGATCTGAATCCGACGGAGGAGCAACAGCAGCTCATCGAGGCCTTTTCGGCGTTCTACGCCAAGGAGTGCCCCATCGAGTTGGTTCGCTCCGCCGAGCCCTCGGGATATCACGCGGAGTTGTGGGGGCGCCTGCGGGCCATGGGCGCTCTGGATATGGCCGTGGACGAGGCGTCGGGGGGTTGGGGGGCGTCGTTGCTGGATCTGGCCCTGGTGGCCGAGCAGCACGGTCGTCACCTCGCACCGGCACCTCTCATCGAAGCCCAGGTGGCCGCTCGCCTACTGGCGAGGTCTGGAAGTGGTCCCTCGGTGGCGGCACTCGACCGGGCCCGGTTGCCGGATCGTCTCACCACGCTGGCCCTCCACCCGCCGGGCCACGGCACGCTGTCACTGGTTCCAGCCGGGGCGGTCGCTGATGAGGTGGTGTTCATGGACGGTGACCGGTTGCTGTGCATGGAAATCTCCGATCGACGCCCGGTCTCCACCATTGGCTCCATGCCGGTGGCGGACATCGGGGTCGGTTCGCCAGTGGAGCTGGAGGTCGGGGGGCAGGCCCGGTCGAACTTCGAACAGGCCCTCGATGAGTGGCTGGCCCTCACAGCCAACGCCATGGTCGGCATCGGAAGCAGGTCGCTCGAGATCGGGGTCGAGTACGCCAAGGAACGTCACGCCTTCGGAGTACCCATCGGGTCGTTCCAGGCCGTGGCCCACGGATTGGCGGACGCCGCCACCGGCGTCGACGGAAGTCTCCTGCTGGCCCGGGAGGCGGCCTGGGCCGCCAGCGAAGATGGCGGGCGTGCCACCCAACTCGCTGCGCTGGCCTGCGCCTTCAGCGCCGAAGCGGCCCGAGAGGCGAGCTACCGGAGCCTCCACTACCACGGGGGCTATGGCTTCATGCTCGAGTTCGACATCCAGCTCTACTTCCGGCGGGCCAAAGCCTGGCCCGCCCTGTTCGGGGAGCCGGCCGTCATGTACGCACGGGCCGCCGCCGACCGGTTGTCGACCTTGGGCTCGGAGGTTCGGTAATGGACTTCCGTCTGGGCGAAGACAGCGAGGCCTTCCGCCAGGAAGCCCGGGAGTTTCTCGACGAGCACCTCACCGGGGCCGTGCGTGACCAGATGCAGGCCACCGGGGTGCGCCACAACTGGGACTTCCACCGGGCCCGGGTGGAACACGGGATGCTGGCCCCGGGTTGGCCCGAAGAGTACGGCGGACAGGGGCGCGATGCCCTCGAGGTCCTGGCCGCCGCCGAGGAGTTCCAACGGGCCGCGGCGCCCACCTACGGCCTCGGCACCACCCTGATGGTGGCCAACATCATCCGCCACATCGGGACCGAGGAGCAGAAGCGACTCATCCTGCCCAAAGCGCTGACCGGAGAGATCATCATCGTGCTCGGCTTCACCGAGCCCGAGTCGGGCTCCGACGTGGCCGCGGCCCAGACCCGGGCTACTCGCGACGGGGATGAGTGGGTCATCAACGGGCAGAAGATGTTCACCACCAACGCCCAGGAGGCCGACTACGTCTTCCTCCTCACCCGCACCAATCCCGACGTGGCCAAGCACAAGGGCCTCACCACCTTCCTCGTGCCCCTCCGCCAGTCCGGAGTCGAGATCCAGCCGGTGTTCACCTTGTCCGGCGAGCGCACCAATCTGACCTTCTACTCCGATGTCCGGGTGGACGACTCGTTGCGGATCGGAGAGGTCGACGGCGGTTGGCACGTCATGACGGTCAGTCTCACCTTCGAGCGATCCGGACCCCAGGGTGGAGACTCGAACCGGCTCCTCGATGCCATGGAGCAGTGGGCCTCGACGGCAGTGGATGCTGCCGGCCGGCCGGTGGCAGAGGACCCCGACGTCCTGGCTCGCCTCGGTCGGGCCGCGGCGGAGAACGAGATCAGTGTGCTCTTCGCTCGCCGTGCCGCCTGGGTCCAGCATGCCGGGGGCCTTCCCGGTGTCGAAGGGTCCATGGCCAAGCTCTTTGCGTCGGAAGCCCTGACCAGGCAGTCGGCCGACTTCGTGGACATGCTCGGCCCCGACGGTTTGCGCAGCGAAGGCGAGCCCACGGCCATCGCTGACGGCCTGGCCGAATACTCCTACCGCTTCTCTCTCGGGACCACCATCTACGGCGGCACCAGTGAAGTACAGCGGAACATCATCGCCCAACGCGGCCTCGGCCTTCCTCGCGGCTAACCACGGAGCGCTTCCGCAGGACGACGCTTACTGTTCGGCGCGCCGCCCGGCGAAGAACTCCGAGAGCAGAGCCGAGGCCTCGGCAGCCCGGATGCCTGCGGTGATGGAGACCTGGTGGTTCAGGCGGGGGTCATCGCACAAGTTGTAGAGGGAGCCGCAGGCCCCGGCCTTCAGGTCGGCAGCCCCGAAGATGAGCCGGCCCACCCTGGCCGCCACCAGGCCCCCGGCGCACATGGTGCACGGCTCCAGGGTCACCACCAAGGTGATCGCCGACAGGCGCCAACTGCCGACAGTGGTGGCAGCATCCGAGAGGGCCAATAACTCGGCGTGGGCCGCCGGGTCACCGAGTTTCTCCCGTTCGTTGTGGCGGGAGGCGATGACCCGTCCCTCCCACAGCGCCACCGCTCCTACCGGTACGTCGCCGTGCCGTGGCGCCAATGCCGCTTCGGTCAGGGCCAGTCCCATGGCGGCACCATCGTCGAGGCTGGGGGCCGGCGGAGAAGGAACCGCGCCGGTGCTCATGCGGCCGGATGTTAACCAACCCCTGGCTCCGAGGTGGGAGCCACATCGGGAATCCTCCCAGCTCAGGCGGATTCCCATGGCGGAGGCGGTGGGATTTGAACCCACGGTGAGTTTCCCCACACACGATTTCCAGTCGTGCCGATTCGGCCGCTCTCGCACGCCTCCGGATCGTCGACCCCCTCCGGACAGGCCAGGGGTGGCCGACAGCCCAGACAGGCTACTCCGCCACGATGTTCGCCTCGTTCCGGCGGCGACTAACATCGCTCCGCGCCCCGACGTTGGGTGCGACGGCTGGGTCCTGCGCAACGTTCTTCCGTGAATCGAGTCAGGGTCGGAAGGCAGCAGCTCTCAGCGGGTCAGGCCGTGTGCCGCAGTCAACCTGGCCGTCGCACCGAACGCCGGGGTCGCCGGCATCTCCGGAAAGACCGAGCCCGGTGGCCGGTAGGCTCACCCGACGTGGCTGACGCACCCGACGGACCCGACGAGACGCCTTACCAGTCGCTCTATCGCCGATTCCGGCCGTCCACCTTCGGCGAGGTCCGGGGCCAGGACCATGTGGTTCTGGCCCTCCGCAATGCCGTCCGCGACCAACGGGTGGGCCACGCCTACCTCTTCAGCGGGCCCCGTGGCACCGGCAAGACCTCCACCGCCCGCATTCTGGCCAAGGCCCTCAACTGCACCGACCTGCAGGACGGCGAGCCCTGTGGCGTCTGCACCTCGTGTGTGGAGATCGCCAAGGGGACATCGCTCGACGTGCACGAGCTCGATGCGGCGTCCAACAACGGGGTGGAAGCCATGCGCGACCTGGTGTCACGGGCCGCCCTCGGCACGCCGGGCCGCCAGAAGGTCTACATCGTCGACGAGGTCCACATGCTGTCGACGCCGGCGTCGAACGCCCTGCTGAAGACGCTCGAGGAGCCTCCGGCCCACGTGGTCTTCGTGCTGGCCACCACCGATCCGCAGAAGGTCCTGCCCACCATCCGCAGCCGGACCCAGCACTTCGAGTTCCGGCTCCTCGGCCCCGAGACCCTGGCCGACCTGTTGGGTGACGTCCGTCGCCAGGCCCACCTCGACGTGCCCGATGAGGCCCTGGACATGGCGGTCCGCCGCGGCCGGGGGTCGGCTCGTGACGCCCTGTCGGTCCTCGACCAGGTGGCCGCCTCGGACACCGTCGATGACGACCTGCCCGAGCTGGATGAGGTGGTCGAAGGCCTGGCCCAACGCGATGTGGCCCGGACCCTGGTGGCCGTGGCCCATCTGGCCTCGGCCGGATACAGCCCCCAGCAGCTGGCCGGTGACCTGGTCGACCATCTCCGACAGGGGTTTCTGGCCCTGGTGGCGCCGGACGTGGTGGGGGTGTCCGGCTCGGAGCGGGACGAGTTGTCCTCCCAGGCCGAGCGGGTCGGGCTGGCCACGCTGGTCCGGGCCATGGAGGTGCTGGGCCAGGCCCAGATCGCCATGCGGGAGGCACCCGATCCCCGGGTGGCCCTCGAGGTGGCCCTGGTCCGGCTGGCCCACCCCGACGCCGATGATTCGCCCGCCGCCCTCCTGGCCCGCATCGAGCGCCTCGAGTCCTCCGGATCCCGACCCGCTCCTGCGGCCCCCGCCACACCGGCCCCGGCCTCAGCCCCGGCTGACAGCACCCGTCATGTCCCGGTCCCCGAACCGGTCAGGCCGGCCGCCCCGGCCGGGGATGCCGGCTCTGCCCCGCCAGCTGGGCCCCCCCGCAAGACCCTCGGTGCCGTCCGCCGCGAGTCGGCTCCTCCACCGGCGGCGGTGGCGCCATCGCCGCCGACCCCGACCCCGGCCCCGGCCCCGGCCCCGGCCCCCGAGCCTGCTCCCGACCCACCTGCCCCGGTGGCGGCCGCCGGTGACCCGGCCCCCATGCCCACCAGGGACGAGCTGGTCCAGGCCTGGGGCGACCACGTCATCGGTCGGCTCCGACCCAAGGCCAAGGCCCTGTTCCAGGCGGGACGGTTCGTACGGGTGGAGGAGGACAAAGCCGTCTTCGGGCTGCCCAACGAGATCCATCGGGGACGGTGCGAGGAGGTCCGGGGCGAGGTGGAGTCGGCGCTGGCGGAGCATTTCGGCCGTCCGGTGGGGTTGGTCCTGGTGGTCGAGGCCGCCACCGGTGCCGGCGATGGTCCTCCTCCGGACCGAGCGGCCGACCCGTCCGACCCGCCGGACGCCGAACAGCGGGCGGCAGTCGGGCCCGGCTCCGGAGCCGAGACCCCCACCACACCGGAACCACCTCCCGCTCCCGTCAGCCGCGCACCCGACCCCGGCCCCGAGGACCTGGATGATCTCTCGGCCTTCGACGAGTCCGAGCTCGGCGAGGTGGCTTCGTTCGACAATTCGCCCGAGTCCCGGGTGCTGAAGGCGTTCCCGGGCGCCGAGGAGGTCGGGTAGATGGCCATCTTCTCCGGCCCCCTGCAGTCGCTCATCGACGAGTTGGGCCGTCTCCCCGGCGTCGGGCCGAAGTCGGCCCAGCGGATCACCTTCCATCTCCTCAAGGTGGCCCCCGAGGACGCCCTCCGACTGGCCGACGCCATCATCGCCGTCAAGGAGCGCATCACCTTGTGCACCCGTTGCTTCAACGTGGCCGAGGGTGGCCTCTGCGCCATCTGCCTCGACGACCGGCGGGACCAGACCTCGGTCTGCGTGGTCGAGGATCCCCGGGACATCGTCTCGGTGGAGAAGACCGGCGAGTTCTCCGGCAAATACCACGTGCTCCAGGGGGCGCTCAACCCCATCGAGGGGATCGGGCCCGACCAACTGCGGGTCCGTGAGCTGTTGGTGCGGGTGGAGGCCGAGGGCATCACCGAGGTGATCCTGTGCACCAATCCCAACCTCGAGGGCGAAGCCACCGCCATGTACCTGGCCCGCCTGTTGAAGCCCCTGGGCCTCACCGTCACCCGCATCGCCAGTGGTCTTCCGGTGGGTGGCGACCTGGAGTACGCCGACGAACTCACCCTCGGGAGGGCCCTGGAGGGGCGGCGCGAGGTGGACGCCTGAAGCACCCCTTCCCCGGTCGTCGCCTGGGCACTGCTCTTCCACTTGGGGCACCATGGGGAGATGCCGAGCCCACCAAGCGGTCCTGTTCGGCACCTGTGGCTGCTCCGGCATGCCAAAGCGGCATCCGACGCCCCCTGGGGCGGAAGTGACCGCGAGCGCCCACTCACCGGGAGGGGCCGACGCGACGCCACGGCACTGGGCCAGCGCCTGGCCACCGGGGGCAGCCCGTTGCCCGGGGTGGAGGATCTCCCGGCGCCGGAGCAGATCGTCTGCTCAGCCGCGGTGCGGACCCGCCAGACGGCAGATCTGGTGGTCCAGGGCATGGGCGCTCCGGTGCCTTTGGAGGCCTACAAGTCCCTCTACGAGGCCCAACCCGACCTGGTGCTCCAGTACGTGCGCGAGATGGACGGGGGAGTGAACAGCCTGCTGGTGGTGGGTCACAACCCGACCACCTATCAGTTGGTGTGGGACCTGCTGGCCAACCGGGATGACGAGGGGCCGCTCGGAGACCGGGCCGCCCTCGAACTCCACGGCTTCCCGACCTGCGCCCTGGCTGTCCTGGCCCTGTCCGTCGGGGCATGGGAGGACATCACCCCCGGATGCGGGCGGTTGGTCGGGTTGTTCAAGCCCCCGTACTGATTCGAGCCAGGCCGGCGGGGCGGCCCCGCTCAGAGGGTGCGCAGGATGGCCGCGTCGCCTTGGCCACCACCACCGCACAGGCTGACGGCGGCCGTGCCGCCACCACGGCGCTTCAACTCGAACAGCGAGGTCAGGGCCAGTCGGGTACCGGACATCCCGACCGGGTGGCCCAGGGCGATGGCACCGCCGTTGACGTTGACCACGTCGTCGCTGACGCCCAGCTGCTGGCTGGAGGCGCACCCCACGGCGGCAAAGGCCTCGTTGATCTCGAAGATGTCGATGTCCTTGGTGGTGAGGCCGGCCTTGGCCAGGGCCACCGAGGTGGCATTGGACGGTTGGTGCAGCAGGGAGGGGTCGGGACCGGCCACCTGGCCGTAGCTGACCAGCTCACCGAGTGGGGAGAGCCCCAGCTCTTCGGCCTTGGCCTTGGACATCACGATGACGGCGGCGCCGCCGTCGGAGATCTGGGAGGCGTTGCCGGCGGTGATGGTCCCCGACTTGTCGAAGGCCGGCCGCAGCTTGCCCAGTGATTCGGCGGTGGTCTCGGGACGGACGCCCTCGTCGGTGTCCACGATCAGGGGGTCCCCCTTGCGCTGGGGCACGCTCACCGGGACGATCTCGTCGGCGAACTTCCCGTCCTTGATGGCCGCGGCCGCCCGCTCGTGGGACTGGGCGGCAAAGGCGTCCTGTCGGTCCCGGGACACGCCGTCGGCCCCGTTGTACACCTCGGTGGAGAGCCCCATGGCCCGCTGGTCGAAGGCGCAGAACAGCCCGTCGTACATCATGGAGTCGACCACGGTGGCATCCCCGAGCCGGTAGCCGCCGCGGGCCCCCGGCAGCAGGTAGGGAGCCTGGGTCATCGACTCCATCCCGCCGGCCACCACGATGTCGGCGTCGCCGGCATTGATCATGAGGTCGGCCAGGTAGATGGCGTTGAGGCCGGAGAGGCAGACCTTGTTGACGGTGGTGGCGGGGACCGACATCGGGATGCCGGCGTTGACCGCAGCCTGGCGGGCGGTGATCTGTCCCGTCCCGGCCAGGATCACCTGTCCCATAAAGACGTAATCCACCTGCTCCGGCTTGAGGCCGGCCCGCTCGAGGGCCCCGGCGATGGCGAATCCTCCGAGCTCGGTGGCGGCGAAGCCGCCCGAGGGCCCCCGATAGCTTGCCGATCGGGGTCCGGGCCCCAGTGACGATGACGGTTCCGGGCATGACGTCCTCCGCGGCCTGGTGGCCAGTTCAGGTGGCGGCCCCCCACGGGCCCGCTACGACCGCCCCATGATACGGCGTCCTCGGCTCGGACCACCACCCGGCACCGGCTGCCCCCGGGCCGCTCCCCGGATCGGGCCCGCCGACGTCCAAGGACCGCAGCCGACGATGGGACTATCCTCACTGCCCATGCAGGAGTTCCTCTCAGCCATCCAAGCAGGCGTCCCAGGGGAGGAGTTGGCGGAGATCCCGCTCCCCGAGACCTACCGGGCGGCGTTCGTCCGCCGTGACGAGGTGGGGATGTTCGAGGGCCTGGCCTCCGAGGACAAGGACCCCAGGAAGTCGCTCCATGTGGACGAGGTGGCCGTTCCCGAGCTGGCCCCGGACGAGGCCTACATCGCCGTCATGGCCAGCTCCATCAACTTCAACACCGTGTGGACCTCCATCTTCGAACCGTTGCCCACCTTCGGTTTCCTCGACCGGTTGGGCAAGGAGAGCAGCTGGGGTAAGCGTCACGCCCTCGACTACCACGTGGTCGGCTCGGACGCCGCCGGCGTGGTGCTCAGGGTGGGGTCGGCGGTACGCAAGTGGAAGCCCGGGGACAAGGTCACCGTGCACTGCAACTATGTGGACGACCAGAGCCCGAGTGCCCACGACGACTCGATGCTGGCTGACAACCAGCGCATCTGGGGGTACGAGACCAACTTCGGCGGCCTGGCCGACCTGGCGGTGGTCAAGGCCAACCAGCTGATGCCCAAGCCCACCCACCTGACCTGGGAGGAGGCCGCCGTCAACGCCCTGTGCAACTCCACGTCCTACCGGATGCTGGTGTCGAAGAACGGGGCCAAGATGACCCAGGGCGACAAGGTGCTGGTGTGGGGGGCGTCGGGTGGTCTCGGGGCTTACGCCGTCCAGTACGTGCTCAACGGGGGCGGGACCCCGGTCGGCGTGGTGTCCTCGCCTTCGAAGGTGGAACTCCTCCACGACCTCGGCGTGGAGGCGGTGATCGACCGCAAGGTGGCCAACTACCGGTTCTGGAAGGACCAGAACACCCAGGACGAGTCGGAGTGGCGGCGGCTGGGCAAGGACATCCGGGGCCTGGTCGGCGACGACGTGGACATCGTGTTCGAGCATCCGGGCCGCCAGACCATGGGGGCGTCGGTGTTCGCGGCCAAGCGAGGGCGGCATCATCGTGACCTGTGCCGCCACCTCGGGCTACATGATCGAGTACGACAACCGGCACCTGTGGATGAAGCTCAAGACCATCAAGGGGTCGCACTTCGCCAACTACCGGGAGGCCTGGGACGCCAACCAGCTGGTCTGCGAGGGAAAGATCCAACCGGCCCTGTCGGCCGTCCACCCGTTGGAGCACGTGGGCGAGGCCACCTACCAGGTGCACCGGAACCTCCACGAGGGCAAGATCGGGGTGCTGTGCCTGGCCGATCGAGACCGGCCAGGGCATCGACGACCCCGAGTTCCGGGCCGAGGTGGGAGAGGACCGGATCACCTTGTTCCGGAGACACGAAGGATGAGGAGGACGTGCCGGTGACCGAGCCCTTGCTCACGGAGATCGACCATGTGGCCATCGCCGTCCAGGACCTCGAGGCGGCCATCGCCTACTACGCCGAGACCTTCGGGGCCACGGTCGACCACCGCGAGCGGGTGGAGTCCGATGGTGTCGAAGAGGCGCTGCTGAAAGTGGCGGACAGTTACATCCAACTGCTCACCCCCATCCGCGAGGACTCGCCGGTGGCGGTGTACCTGGAGAAGAAGGGAGAGGGGCTCCACCACGTGGGCTACCGGGTGGCTGACTGTGCCGCTGCTCTCCAGTCGGTCAAGGATCACGGGGGCCGGGTCATCGACCAGGAGCCCCGGCCCGGGTCGCGGGGGACCACGGTGGCCTTCATCCATCCCAAGGGTGCCTTCGGCACGCTGATCGAGCTGGTGCAGGAGTAAGCGATCGCATCGATCGACCCCGCCACCGAGGCGCCGGCCGGCCCGCCCTATCACTCTGTGGTGGCGGAGGTGCCTCCGATCGGCGTGGCCAGCCTTCCCGCCCCGACCGACCAGGAGCGCCCGCCGGCACCTGTCCCCTCGGTAGCGGTGCCCGAGGCCGCCGTGGTCCTGCCTCCCGGGTCGGCGGAAGCCGCCGACGGTCCTCTGGAACCGCTGGTCGAAGCCCGACAGCCGCCCCGGGGGGCCCCGGCTGCCGGTGAACCCGAGCCGGGGTTCTCGCCCGGGGTGTGGTCCAAGCTGGGGTCGTACGTCTACCTGTTGGTCGATCCCCGGACCGGACGGCCCTTCTACGTGGGCCGGGGCCGGAAGGACCGCTGCTTCCGCCTGGTCCAGTCAGCTCGGGAGTCGGCGGGGCGACCGGTCCCCCCGGGGGAGGATCCGGTGCTCGAGCGCATACGCCAGGTGGAGTCCGGTGACCGTGCCGTCCGCATCGACATCCTCCGTCACGGCCTCTCCCCGGAGGAGGCCCTGCTGGTCGAAGCGGCCACCCACGAGGCCCTGGGGCTCCACGGTGCTCCCACCCTCGAACGCCAGCGCCGCAGCGCCAGCGAGGTCAACGCCCTGTTGACCAAGCGGGCCAAGATCAAGCGGGCCCACCAGCTGGTGCTGTTGCGGATAGGGGCGTGTCGGCGCCGATGCCTCCTACGAGCGGGTCCGTCACGAGTGGCGGGTGGGGCGCCGATGGATCGACCTGGACTCCCCCCGCGCTCCCCGGTGGGCGGCCACCGTGGCCGGCGAGGTGGTGGTCGGGGTCTACCGGATCGAGGGTGGGAGCCGGCCCCGGCCGGCCCGGGCCGGGACGGTCCGGTCGCTGACCCCGGGGCAGCCGACCGCCCGACCGGTTCTCCTTCGTCGGGATCACCCGATCCGGAGCTCGAGAAGCGGTACGTGGGCAAGAGCGTGGAGCCCTACCTGGGCGGCCGGCCCGCCAACCCGGTGACCTACGTGTGGTGCGGGCCCCACTGGGTCAACGCCCCGGCCTGAAAAGACGGCCGGCGGGCGGGACCCCAACTGCGGTTCCGATAGCCTCACTGTCCATGGATCACCCGATGACCCAACGACTCGAAGAACTGGCCGAGCGCCGCGAGCAGGCCCGCAATGCCGGCTCCCCCCGGGCTGTGGAGAAGCACCACGCCAAGGGGAAGATGACCGCCCGCGAGCGCATCGACTACCTGCTCGACGACGGCTCCTTCCAGGAGCTGGACATGCTGGCCCGCCACCGGGCCCACGGCATGGGCCTCGAGGAGAACCGCCCCTACACCGACGGCGTCATCACCGGGTTCGGCACCATCGACGGCCGCCGGGTCTGCGTGTTCAGCCAGGACTTCACGGTGTTCGGCGGGGCCCTGGGCGAGGTGTTCGCCGAGAAGATCCACAAGGTCATGGACCTGGCCACCTCGATCGGCGTGCCCATGATCGGCCTCAACGACGGGGCCGGCGCCCGCATTCAGGAGGGCGTGGTCTCACTGCACTCCTACGGGGGCATCTTCCACCGCAATGCCGAGGCCTCCGGGGTGATCCCCCAGATCAGCGTGATCCTCGGGCCCGTGCGCCGGGGGAGCGGTCTACAGCCCGGCCATGACCGACTTCATCTTCATGGTCCAGGGCACCAGCCACATGTTCATCACCGGGCCCGACGTGGTCAAGACGGTGACCGGCGAGGACGTGACCCTGGAGGAGCTGGGTGGGGCCATGAGCCACGCCACCAAGTCCGGGGTGGCCGCCTTCGTGGCCCCCGACGAGAAGTCCTGCCTCGACGACGTCCGGTACCTGTTGAGCTTCCTGCCCTCCAACAACCTGGAGGAGGCCCCGCTGCTGGCGCTCCGCCGACGATCCCGAACGGCTCACCCCCGAGCTGACCGACCTCATGCCGGCCTCGCCCAACCAGCCCTACGACATGAAGAAGGTCATCGAGGCGGTGGTCGACGACGGTGAGTTCTTCGAGGTCAACCACCACTGGGCCATGAACCTGGTGTGCGGGTTCGCCCGCATCGACGGCCGGTCCGTGGGCATCGTGGGGAACCAGCCCCAGATGCTGGCCGGGGTGCTCAACATCGACGCCTCGGAGAAGGGTGCCCGCTTCGTGCGCACCTGCGACGCCTTCAACGTCCCGCTGATCACCTTCGTGGACGTCCCCGGCTTCATGCCCGGCACCGATCAGGAGTACGGAGGCATCATCCGCCACGGGGCCAAGCTGCTCTATGCCTACTGCGAGTCCACCGTGCCCCGGGTGCAGATCATCACCCGCAAGGCCTACGGCGGGGCCTACGTGGTCATGAACTCCAAGTCCATCGGGGCCGACCTGGCCTACGCCTGGCCCTCGGCCGAGCTGGCCGTGATGGGGCCCGAGGGTGCGGTCGAGATCGTCTACCGGCGGGACCTGGCCGAGGCCGTGGATCCGGTCGGCCGGCGCAAGGAGCTGGTCGAGGAGTACACCGAGCGCTACGCCAATCCCTATGCCGCTGCCGAGCGCGGCTACGTGGACGATGTCATCGACCCCGCCGAGACCCGGCGCATCCTGGTGCGGAGCCTGGCCCTGCTGGTGTCCAAGCGCGAGGACCTGCCCAAGCGCAAGCACGGGAACATGCCCCTGTGACACCCGGGAACGACACCGGCCACCTCACCGACCGGCATCGCCCGGCGGCCGGAGATCGACCCCGAGGTGCTGGCCGTCCTGGCCGCGGCGGTGGACCAGGCCTGGCCCCGACCCCGCCTGGTCCTGGCCGACCAGCCGCCAACGTCCGCCGGCGTGGCGGTTCAGCGGGAGGTGGTGGTCCCGTCCGGCCACCGCCCGGCGGGACCGACCCTGGGCCGGGGGCTGAGCGCCAGCTCGAGACGGTCGGGTCCCTGGCGGCGCCCGACCGGGTCAGGTGGGGTCGGTCACGAAGTCGATGAGCTGCTCCACCGCTCCCACCAGGGCCGGCTCCAGGTCGGCGTAGGAGCTGACCGACGCCACGATGCGCCTCCAGGTGGTGGGAGGATCCCCGAACCCGAGCGCCTGGCAGATCCCGGACTTCCAATCCACTCCCCGGGGGATCCGGGGCCACCCCTCGATGCCCAGCACCGACGGCTTCACCGCCTCCCATACGTCGACGAAGGGGGTTCCGGTGACCAGCACCTGGGGATGTCGGACGTCGGCGGCGATGCGCCACTCCTTGCTGCCCTCGACCAGGTGGTCGACCAGCACCCCGAGCTTGCGGGCCGGGCCCGGTCGGAACTCCTTGATGGCCGCTCCCAGGTGGTCGATCCCGTCGAGCCGCTCCACCACCACGCCCTCGACCCGGAGGTCGTCACCCCACACCCGCTCGACCAGCTCGGCGTCGTGGACGCCCTCCACCCACAGCCGTCCGGCCCGGGCCACCCGGGCCGGCGCTCCGGTGACGGCCACCGACCCCGAGGCGGTGAAGGACGCCGTCCCCGACGAGCTGTTGGCCGCCGGCCGAACCAGGGAGACGGCCCGACCGTCCACGATGAAGGCCCCGGGGGCCAGGCGGAAGACCCGTTCGAGTCCGGTGTGCCCCCGGATCTCCACGCCTCCGCCCTCGACCCGAACCAGCGCCCCGCCGAACCCGCTGGCCCGGTGGCGGAGGGCCATGCCGGGGACGGCCTCGACCTTGGGGTACACCCGGGCCAACTTGTCCTCCGGCGGCGCGTCGATGGGCCCCGAGAGGATGCCGGCCATGGGGTTGCGGCGGGTGGGCACTGGGCGAAGCTACCCGGTGGTGGTGGCGAAGGGGCGGAGCGTCGGAGGTGCCGGGGGTGCCCTCAGACCGGGGCGCCGGCCCGGTACTCCTCAGCCAGTCGCAGCATGTCGTCCATCATCGGCCCGATCTCGAAGTCCTTGGGGGTGTACACCCGGGCCACCCCCTTGCCCAGCAGGATCTCGGCGTCCTCGGGGGGGATGATCCCGCCCACCACCACCGGGGCCTCGACCCCGGCGGCCCGGAGGCGGTCGACCACTTCGGGCACCAGTTCGAGGTGGCTGCCCGACAGGATGGAGATCCCCACCACGTCGACGTCCTCGTCCCGGGCTGCGGCGGCGATCTCCGCCGGCGACAGCCGGATCCCCTGGTAGATGACCTCGAAGCCGGCATCGCGGGCGGCCACGGCGATCTGCTCGGCCCCGTTGGAGTGACCGTCCAGCCCGGGCTTGGCCACCAGCAGCTTCGGTGGACCACCGGCCCGTTCAGACCAGGCCCGCACGCGTGACCTCACGGTCCGGAACTCGGTGCCCCGATGCCCAACCCCGCCCCGGACTCCGGTGGGGGCCCGGTACTCACCGAACACCTGGCGGAGGGCGCCGGCCCACTCGCCGGTGGTCCCGCCGGCGTGGGCCAGGGCGATGGTGGCCGGCATGATGTTGTCGGTGCCCTCGGCAGCCCGCTTCAGATCGTCGAGGGCCTGACGCACCGGAGCCGGGTCGCCGCCGGGCCCGCCAGGTCTCCACGTCCACCCGGAGCTCGGACTCGACTGCCGGGTCCACCCGCAGGATGGACTCGATGTGGGGCCCGCCCTCGCCGGACCGGTTCCCCGCCGTCTCCAGGGGTGATTCGGCCGTCTCGGTGAAGCAGTTGACCCCGACCACCTTCAGCTCGCCGGTCTCGATCCGTCGGACCCGGTCGGCCTGGCTCCCTACCAGGCGGGCCTTCAGCTCGTCGATGGCCTCGAAGGCCCCACCCAGGCCCAGTACATCCTGCAGCTCGGCCCACGACGCCTCGGCCAACTCGGCAGTCTTGGCCTCGATGACCACCGAACCGTCGAAGATGTCGCCGTATTCGAGCAGGTCCGACTCGAAGGCCAGGATCTGTTGGATGCGGAGCGACCACTGCTGGTCCCAAGGACGGGGCAGTCCGAGTGCCTCGTTCCAGGCCGGGAGCTGCAGGGCCCGGGCCCGGGCCCGCTTGGACAGGGTCACCCCCAGGGATTCGAGGACGATGCGCGGCACGTTGTTCTCCGGTTGGGCCTCGGTGAGGCCGAGCGAGTTGACCTGCACGCCGTAACGGAACCGCTTGAGCTTGGGGTCGGTGACCCCGTACCGCTCACTGCACACCCGCTCCCACAGTGCGGTGAAGGCCCGCATCTTGCAGGTCTCCTCGACGAAGCGCACACCCGCATTGACGAAGAACGAGATCCGACCGACCACCTCGGGGAACTCCTCATCGGGGATCTGGCCGGATTGGCGAACGGCGTCGAGGACCCCGATGGCGGTGGCCAGGGCGTAGGCCACCTCCTGGAAGGGGCTGGCTCCAGCCTCTTGCAGGTGGTAGCTGCAGACGTTGATGGGGTTCCACCTCGGCACGTGGCGGACGGTGTAGGCGATGGTGTCGACGGTCAGGCGCCGGCTGGGCAGCGGAGGGAAGATGAAGGTGCCCCGCGAGAGGTACTCCTTCACGATGTCGTTCTGGGTGGTACCCGACAACACCAGCGGATCCACCCCGTGGTCCTCGGCATTGGCGATGTACAGGCCGAGCAGCCAGGCCGCGGTGGCGTTGATGGTCATCGAGGTGTTCATGGACTCGACGGGAATCTGATCCATCAGCTGGGACATATGACCGAGGTGAGCCACCGGTACGCCCACCTTGCCGACTTCGCCCACGGCCTCGGGAGCATCGGGGTCGTAGCCGATCTGGGTGGGCAGATCGAAGGCGATGGACAGCCCGGTCTGGCCCTTGGCCAAGTTCGTCCGGTACAGCTCGTTGGAGGCCTTGGCCGTCGAGTGGCCCGAATAGGTTCGCATGACCCACGGCTTGTCACGGACGGTGGGGGCATGGTGTGGTTCGCCGCTCGGGTCCACCCCCGACTGCTCAGGCTCCACGTTGCTCATCCCTCCATTGTTGCTCCGGACTGTCGCCCCGATGACTAGAACGCGCTCTCGTTCTGGGCGAGCCGCCTTTGTGCGGCACATCCGGCTACTTGCGGTAGTCGAAGAACCCCCGACCTGACTTGCGCCCCAGCAGCTCCGCCGCAACCATCCGGCGCAACAGCGGCACGGTGGCGTAGTTCGGATCCCGGTACTCGTCGTACAACGCATCCAGGATAGCCACCGAGGTGTCCAGGCCGACGAGGTCGAGCAGGGCGAACGGCCCCATGGGAAAGCCACAGCCGCCCTTCATGGCGGTGTCGATGTCCGCCACCGACGCCACGCCGCCCTCGCACATCCGGACGGCGTTGTTGAGGTAGGGGAACAAGAGGGCGTTGACGATGAAGCCGGCCTGGTCCTTGACCTCGACCGGGGTCTTGCCGCAGGCCTCGGCGAACTGACGGGCCGCGGCCACCGTCTCGTCGCTGGCGGTCAGCGGCCGCACCACCTCGACCAGGGCCATCACCGGCGCGGGGTTGAAGAAGTGGACCCCGCAGACCTTGTCGGGGCGCCCGGTCTGCATGGCCAACTCGATCACCGGGAGGGTCGACGTGTTGGTGGCCAGGATGGTGCCGTCGGCAGTGATCCGGTCCAACTCGTTGAACAGCTCCTTTTTGACCTCCAGGTCCTCCACCACCGACTCGATGACCAGGTCGACGCCTTTCAGGGCGCTCAGATCTGAGGTTCCGGTCACCCGGCCCAGGGCCGCGTCCCGATCGCCCTCGGTGATCTTCTCTTTTTCCACCTGACGGTTGAGCGACTTCTCGAGGGCGGCCAGGGTGGCATCGGCGGTGGACTGGCTCCGTGACCGGAGCACCACCTCGAACCCGCTGACGGCGGCGGTTTCGGCGATACCGGCTCCCATGATCCCCGAACCGACAATTCCCACTCGCTTGATGGACATGGGAACCGATGTTACTGGAGAGTAGGTGGGCGCCGCTCTGGGCCTACCGGGCGGCCCTCCTGGCCTCCATGCTTGCCTTAGGGGCACCCTCCCGACACCATGGAGAGCATGGATGACACCACCGGTACCGTCGGGTCCACCGCGGACGAGCCCGCCCCGAAGACCCGTGGCACCCGGCCCGGCTCCGGAGCCACCAAGTCCAAACCGGCCACCAAGGCCGCAGCCACCAAGGCCGCAGTCACACGGGCCCCGGCCCGGAAACGGGGGGCGAAAGCCGGTTCCGTGGCCCGCGGGCCGAACGAGGCCACCACCGGTCCGCTCGAGGACCCGTCGGGCCGTCGCTCCTCGGGGGGATCCCGGAGCCGGGCCCTGTACAACCGCCGTATCCAGGGGGCCTACGAGCACTGGCCGGTGGTCACCCGGCTTCTGACCGGGTTGTTCTCCCATCCAGACGCGGTGCTGGCGGTCCTGGGCTCCCGTGAGCCGGTGGAGGTCGAGGGCCGGGTGCTCAACCGGGGGGTCCAGGCGGTGCTGGAGGTCAGTGGTCGCCTACCGGGCTTCGACCGGGACCCGGCGTCGGTGGACCCGGAGGCCATGCGTTCCGAGCTGAACCGGGCGGCCCGCCTGGCCATGCCGGTCCGAACCGATGTCCACGTCACCGGGCGGGTCATCCGCCACGATCCGGAGTCGCCGGGCATCCCGATCCGGATCTACCGCCAGTACGGGATGGGGATCGGGGCCGGCCCGACCGACCAGAAGCGCCCTCCGGCCCTGGTGTTCTTCCATGGCGGAGGCTGGGTGACGGGCGGCCTGGACTCCCACGACGCCCTGTGCCGCCTGCTGGCCGCAGTCAGCCGGTGCATCGTGGTGGCGGTGGACTACCGCCTGGCCCCCGAGGAGCCGTACCCCGCCGCCGTGGACGATGCCCTGGCCGCTTACGCCTGGGTCCACCGCCACAGCGACGAGGTCGGTCATGCCGAGGGTCAGGTCGGCGTGGTGGGAGACAGTGCCGGAGGCAATCTGGCCGCGGTGGTGGCCCTGGAGACCCGGGCCGACCACGGGAGCGGGGCTCTCGATGTCCCGCCCCCGGTGGCCCAGGGGTTGATCTACCCGGCCCTCGATGCCCGGCTCGACTCGGCCTCCAACCGGACCATGGCCAGCGGCTTCTTCCTCACCCGGGAGAGCATGGAGAACTTCCGGGCCAGCTACCTGCCCGACCGCTCGGACTGGGAGACCGGCCGGGTCTCCCCGTTGCTGGCCGACGACCACCACGGACTGGCCCCGGCGCTGGTGGTCACGGCGGGGTTCGATCCGCTGAGGGACGACGGCGCCCACTACTCCGAGGTCCTGGCCAAGTCCGGGGTCGAGGTCGAGTACCGCTGCTACGACGATCAGGTCCACGGGTTCATGAGCATGGGATTCCTGCCCGACTCCCTGGCTCTGGCCACCGAGGTGTGTGAGGCCATGGGGCAGTTGATGCGTCGGTCCGCCACCGCCGGGGCCGAGGCGTAGTCCGCCCGTACCCGAACGGCGGCGGGTCGGTGGGGCGAGGTCACCGATCCGGCGCTCTACAGTGACCCCAATGGACGGCTCCCCCGGAATTCTCGCTCTGGTCGGCGGCGGCGAATGGCAGCCCGGCTGCTCGTTCGACGCCGGGTTGCTGGCGGCGTCGGGATCGGACGAAGTCCTGGTCCTGCCGACGGCGGCCGCTTACGAGCATCCTGAGCGCCTGGTGCTGGGCGCGGCCCAATGGTTCGAGCCCCTCGGCGCCAAGGTGGAGGGGCTGATGGTCCTGTCCCGGGCCGACGCCGAAGACCCCGGCGCCGCCACGGTGATGGGTCGGGCGCGGTTCATCTACCTGAGTGGCAGCTCCCCGATGCACCTGCGGAGCGTGCTCAAGCATTCGAAGGTGTGGGACGCCCTGGTGGCGGCCTGGAACAGCGGAGCGGTGGTGGTGGGCTCGTCCGGGGCGGCCATGGCCCTCACCGACCCCATGGTCGATGCCCGGGGTGGGGGCCTGACCATCGGGCTCGGCCTGTTGAGCGGGCTGGCGGTGGTTCCCCACTTCGGCGACGTCCACGAGGACGAGCACGGCGAGAAGCTCCACCGGTCGGTGCACCTGGCCCCGGCCGGCACCCCGGTGGCGGGCATACCCGAACGGACCGCCCTCATCCGCGACCCCGGAGGTCAGTGGCGCTCGGAAGGCGTGGGGACGGTGACGGTGTTCCTCGACAGGGCCCGGGCCGCGGCCGGGCTGGGAGCGCTCCCGGCCTGACCCCTGGTCGGATCGCTCAGTCGGACTCGGTGATGGTCACCGACTCGATGACCACCTCTTCGGAAGGGGCACCCGAGCGGCTGCCCACCGACTCGATGGCCTTGACCACGTCGAGCCCGCCGACCACTTTGCCGAAGAGCGAGTAGCTGGGGGGCAGCGAGGTCCCGTCCGGACCGCTCACGATGAAGAACTGGCTCCCGTTGGTGTTGGGCCCGGCGTTGGCCATGGCCAGGGAACCGATCTCGTAACGCCCCGGTGCCGGCAGCTCGTCGTCGAAGCGGTACCCGGGCCCTCCCCGCCCCGATCCTTCGGGGTCCCCGCCCTGCAGCATGAACCCCGGGATGATCCGGTGGAAGACGATGCCGTCGTAGTAGTGCCACCGGGCCAGGAACACGAAGTTGTTGACCGTCTTGGGGGCGCCCACCGCATCGAGGACGATGGTCATGGTGCCCTTGGACGTCGCCACCTCGGCCTGGTACTGCTTGGTGGGGTCGATGACCATCGGGGGTGGGCCGTCGAATCGTTGGGTCTTCGGGCTCGAACCGTCGGTTGCCGGAGCGTCTGGGGCCATTGCGCCTTCTCCTCTAGTTGGATGATGGTTGGGGACGTGGGTGTCGGCGGCGGCGATCCGCCATCGGCGATGGTGCCGGCCGAGGCGACCGTGGAACTAGGACTCGGAGATGGTCACCGAGATCATCCGGTGGAGGGTGACCGGCGTCCCGGTCTCGCTGCTCGACGTGGAGCCGCCGGCGTTGATCCTGTCCACCACGCTCATCCCCGAGGTCACCTTGCCGAAGAGGGTGTAGTCGGGGGAGAGGTCCTCGCCCTCGGCCCCGGTCACGATGAAGAACTGGCTCCCGTTGGTGGAGGGATCGGTGGTGGCCGGGCTGTTGGAGTTGGCCATGGCCACCGAGCCGATGGGGTACTGGGGACTGGCGGTCTTCGGGCCTGCTTCGGTGTACTGGTAGCCCGGCCCCCCGGTCCCCGTTCCGGTGGGGTCGCCGGTCTGGTCCATGAAGGTCTGGATGACCCGGTGGAAGATGACGCAGTCGTAGAAGTGGTGTTCGGCCAGGAAGACGAAGTTGTTCACCGACTTGGGTGCTTCCTGGGGGTCCAACTGGATGGTGAACGGGCCGACATCGGTGGTGACCGTGGCCGTGTAGGTCTTCGACGTGTCGATGGTCATCGGCGGCGCGGTCTTCCACGACGGCTTGTTGAGCGTGGCCTTGAAGTTGGAGGGGCAGTCCGCCGACGTGGTGACGGCGGCCAGGCTGGTGTTGCCGGAGCCACCGGCGGGGGCCGGCGTGGTGGTGGTGGTGGAGGTGGGCTTGGTGGTCGTGGTGGTGGCGTCGGCGTTCTTCGACTTGGACGAATTGCCGAAGATGGCGTAGGAGATTCCGAACACCACACCGGCCACGATGACCACGGTGATGACCCGCCGGAGGGTCCTCTTGCGCTTCTGAGTCTTCTGCTCGGCGGCCAGACGGGCTTGCCGGCCGGCCTTTTGGCGTTGGCGTTTCTCGGTGGACACGGGGCCTCAGGGTACTCGCTCCGGGCTGGCCCGCTGGCGTCGCCCCTCATTCCTCCGACGGAGGTGCCGGACGGGTCCCTGTAGCCTTAGCGACCATGTCTCTGGTGGTGCAGAAGTTCGGTGGGACCTCGGTTGCCGACGCGGAGAGGATCCGCGCCGTGGCCGACCATGTGGCCCGCACCCGGCGCTCGGGCGATGACGTGGTGGTGGTGGTGAGTGCCATGGGCCACACCACCGACGAGCTGATCCGGGTGGCGGCGGACGTGAGCTCGGTCCAGCCTATGCGTGAGGTGGACATGCTGCTGAGCTCGGGGGAGCGCATCTCCATGTCCCTCCTCTGCATGGCCCTGGCCGAGCTGGGGGTGGAGGCCACCTCGTTCACCGGGAGTCAGGCCGGCATCATCACCGACGCCGTCCACACCCGGGCCAAGATCCTCGAGATCAGGGCCGACCGGTTGCGGGCCACCCTGGAGGGCGGCGGCGTCCCGGTGGTGGCCGGGTTCCAGGGGGTGTCGGTCGAGCGGGACGTGACCACGCTCGGCCGCGGTGGATCCGACACCACGGCGGTGGCCCTGGCCGCGGTGCTCTCGGCCGGGGTGTGCGAGATCTATACCGACGTGTCCGGCGTGTTCAGCGCCGACCCCCGTATCGTGCCCGAGGCCCGCAAGCTGTCCCGGGTCAGCTTCGAGGAGATGTTGGAGATCGCCGCCACCGGGGGTCGGGTGCTCAATCTGCGGTCGGTGGAGTTCGCCCGTAACCACGGCGTGCCCCTACATGTACGTTCGAGTTTCACCTGGGAGCCGGGAACCTGGGTCGTCGAGGAGGATGAAACCATGGAGCAGGCAATCGTCACCGCCGTCACCCACGATGTGACGGAGGCCAAGGTGACGGTCATCGGCGTGCCGGACCGACCGGGCCTGGCCGCCCAGCTGTTCCGGGGGTTGGCCGAGCGACACGTCAACGTGGACATGATCGTCCAGAACACCTCCCTGCACGGGACCACCGACATCTCCTTCACCGTGCCCGGCTACGACCTGGCCGTCAGCACCGAGGTGTGCGAGGCGCTGGTCCCCGAGCTCGGCGCCATCGGCGTCAACAGCGACTCCGACGTGGCCCGGGTCTCCCTGGTGGGAGCCGGGATGAAGACCCATCCGGGGGTGACGGCCCTGACCTTCGAGACGCTGGCTGCTGCCGGCATCAACATCGAGATGATCTCCACGTCGTCGATCCGCATCTCGTGCATGATCCGGTCGGACTCGGCCGAGGAGGCGGTCCGGGCGCTGCACGCGGCCTTCGAGCTGGCCTGAGCCCTACAATGGCGGGCGTGCGCGTGGGAGTGGTGGGAGCAACCGGTCAGGTCGGGACCGTCATGTTGGCCATCCTCGGTGAGCGGGGGTTCCCGGTCGATGAGCTGCGGCTGTTCGCCTCGTCGCGGTCGGCCGGTCGTCGGATCGGGTTCCAAGGTGGCGAGCTGGTGGTGGAAGATGCCGCCACCGCCGACGTCAGTGATCTGGACCTGGCTCTGTTCTCCAGCGGCGCCACCGCCTCGCTCGAGCTGGCCCCGAGGTTCGCCGCCGCCGGCGCCATCGTGATCGACAATTCGTCGGCCTGGCGGATGGATCCCGAGGTCCCGCTGGTGGTGCCCGAGGTCAACGGCGCCGCCCTGGACTCGATACCCAAGGGCATCGTGGCCAACCCCAACTGCACCACCATGGTGGCCATGCCGGTATTGAAGCCGCTCCATGACGCCGCCGGCCTCGAACGGTTGATCGTGGCCACCTACCAGGCCGTTTCGGGCTCGGGCCTGGCCGGGGTGGCCGAGCTCGAGGAGCAGCTGGTCAAAACGGTCGACGGTGCCGGGGCTCTCACCTTCGATGGAGGGGCCGTGGACTTTCCCCGCCCTTCGGTCTTCCCCGACGTCATCGCCCACAACGTGCTTCCCATGGCCGGCCATCTGGTGGAGGACGGCTCCCTCGAATCGAGCGAGGAGCAGAAGTTCCGCAATGAGAGCCGGAAGATCCTGGACCTCCCGAATCTGGCGGTGACCTGTACCTGTGTCCGGGTGCCGGTGTTCACCGGGCACTCCCATGCCATCGTGGCCGAGTTCGCCGACGAGTTGAGCCCCGAGCGGGCCACCGAGCTCCTGACCGGTGCACCCGGGGTGGAGCTGTCCGACGTTCCCACCCCCCTGCAGGCCGCAGGGAAGGACCCCTCCCTGGTGGGCCGGTTGCGCCGGGCCGACGAAGATCCCCGACGACTGGCCCTGTTCGTGAGCGGCGACAACCTGCGCAAGGGCGCCGCCCTCAACGCCGTGCAGATCGCCGAGGCCCTGGTGGCCTCGGGCGTCGTCGGCTGACCTGACCCGGTCCGAATCGGGCTGGGGCTCGGGCCGCCGGGCCGGGACCTTGGCCTCAGAGTGTCGGAATCACGGTCGGCGCCAGCACGGCCACCCGCTTGGCCAGGTTGACGGCATGATCGCCGAACCGCTCGTAGAAGCGGGCCACCATGGCCAGCTCCACGGCCACCGGGAGGGGCATGGTCCCGGCCACCACCTCCACGGTCAGGCTGACATGGAGGTCGTCCATCTCGTCGTCCAGGGTGTCCACCAGCGATGCGGCCATGGGCTGACGCTCGGCGTAGCAGTCGGTGGTGGCCCGCCACATGTGGATGGCCACCTCGCCCATCCGCTCCACCAGGCCCCGGCTCCGGGCCGACAGTTCGCCCCCCAGGCCCCGGGCGGCCCGTCGCGCCACATGCTCGGCCAGGTCACCGTTGCGCTCGAGGTCCGGGAGCATCCTGATCACGGTGACCAGGAACCTCAGGTCTTTGGGCGAGGTGATGCCGGCCACCGTGAGCTGCTGCAGGGTCAGCTGCTCGATCTCGTGATAGAGGGTGTCCACCACCTCGTCCCGGTCGGCCAAGGCCTTGGCCGCTTCGCGGTCACCGGAGAGTAGGGCGTCAGTGGCCCCGGACACCGACTCGCCCACCAGAGCGAACAGCTGAAGGACCTTCCGGTCGATCTGGTCGAGTACATCCTCCATCCCGATCACCGTACTCCCGCCCCCGCGAGCGCTCCCGGTCGGCCGCGGCGGTCAGCCCGATTCGGGCCTTCCGGACCCGCTACCCCTGGCCACCTCTCGCTTCTCGAAGTCGTCGCCCACGATGAGCCGGGGGCCCGAGCCCCACGACAGATACCTCCACGACCAGTTGACCAGCACGATGAGCCGGTTCCGGAAGCCGATGAGGTAGACGAGATGGAGACCGAGCCAGGAGAACCAACCGAGCGTCCCCCTGACCGACAGACCGTTGGGGAACTGGGTGATGGCCGCCCGTCGCCCGATGGTGGCCATGGTCCCCTTGTCGTGGTAGCGGAAGGTCCGGGTGGGACGGCCCTCCATCCGGTTGAGGATCTGATGGGCGGCGTGGGCCCCCGACTGGATGGCCACCTGGGCCAGCTGGGGACAGATCTTCCCGGGCTCGTCGGCATCCGGTCCCCAGGGCACGGCGGCGGCGTCTCCGATGGCGAAGGCGTCGGGTCGACCGGTGATCGAGAGGTCCGATTCGACCACGATCCGTCCGCCGGCCCCGGTGGTCGCTCCCAACCGGGAGGCCACCGTGTTCTCCACCGTGATGCCGCCGGCCCACACCACCGTCTGGGTCGGGATCTCACTGTCATCGTCGAGCACTACGCAGGTGGAGGTGATCGACTTGACCATCTTGCCCAGCTTCAGTTCGATGCCCCGGCCCTGGAGCGTGTCGGCCGTATAGGCCGAGGATGAGGGCTTGAACGTCGTCAGCAGTCGATCCACCCCGTCCACCATGATGATCCGGGTGTCCTCCCGTGAGAACCGGAATCCATCGTGGCTGACGGCCACGTCGAGCAGTTCGGCCAGGGCCCCGGACACCTCCACCCCGGTGGGGCCTCCTCCGACCACCACAAAGGTCAGAGCCCCGGCCGCGGCAGGGGTGGGATCGGCGTCGGCCAGTTCGAGCCGCCGCAAGATGTGGTCGCGGAGGGCACGGGCGTCGGTGAGGGTGTAGAGCGGGAAGCTGAGCTCGCTGGCTCCCGGGATCCCGAAGAACTTGGCGGTGGCGCCACTGGACACGATGAGGGAGTCGAAGGGGATCGTCTCACCCTCTTCCAACAGGAGCTGGTGGCGCTCCCAGTCGACCCCGGTAGCGGTGGCGAAGTGAAAGGTCACGTTGCTACTTCTGCCGAAGATGGCCCGTACCGGGTAGGCCACATCGCCGGAATCGAGGCCGGCGGTGGCTACTTCGTACAACAGGGGTTGAAAGGTGTGGAAGTTCCTCTGGTCCACGATGGTCACCTCGACCGGCTTGCCGACCAGGGCTTTCGCCGCCGACAGTCCACCAAAGCCGGCCCCCACGATGACCACCTTGTGCATGGGGCCATGCTGGCACGACTCCATGGGTGGGGCCAAGGGCCGGCACCAGGGGTGACCGGGGAGCCCAGGGCCGGCACCGGGTGGGCGGTCCCCGGGGTTGTTACAGCCCCTCTGTACGCTGGCCGACGAGGGCCGATGGCGCCCCCGAGGAGGACTGATCATGGTTACCGGAGTGATTGTCGGACTGCTCGTCGGCGTGGCCCTGGGCGTGGTGGTGGGCCTGTTGGTCCGCTCCGGTCAGGTGACGGCGGCCAGCACGGCGGAAGCCCGGTTGAGCGATGCCGAGGCCCATAACCAGGCTCTGACCGCCGATCTCCAACGCCTGAGGACCCAGCTGGACGAGCAGCAGGAGCAGCTGATGTCGACGCGGGCCGATGCTGCCCGGCTCGAGGCCGAACTCCAGCACGAGCAGCGGACCAGTGAGGAGCGCGCCGCCGGCCTGGCGGAGACCCGCGAGCAGCTGACCGGGGAGTTCGCCCGCCTCTCGACGCTGGCTCTCCAGCAGAACAACGAGCAGTTCCTCCAGCTGGCCGACACCAAGCTCAACCAGACCCGTCAGGCGGCCGACGGCGAGCTGGCCAAGCGCCAGGAGGCCATCGAACAGCTGCTCAAGCCCATCGGCGAACAGTTGGGCAAGTACGAGGCCGGCATCCAGCGTCTGGAGGTCGAACGACAACGGGCCTATACGACCCTGACCGAGCAGATGAAGCACCTGTCGACGTCGCACGACCAGTTGCAGAAGGAGACCCGCAACCTGGTCACGGCCCTCCGGTCGCCCCAGACCCGGGGCCGATGGGGCGAGCTGCAGCTCCGTCGGGTGGTCGAGATGGCCGGGATGCTCGAGCACTGCGACTTCGACGAGCAGGTCACCTCCGACGCCGACACCGGTCGCATGCGACCGGACATGGTGGTGCACCTGCCCGGAGGCAAGAACGTGGCGGTCGATGCCAAGGTGCCCATGCAGGCCTTTCTGGACGCCAACGAAGCCGACGACGAGACCGTCCGCCGCACCCACCTGGCCAGCCACGGGCGCCAGATGAAGGCCCACGTCGACGCACTGTCCAAAAAGGAGTACTGGAAGCGGGTGGACCCGTCGCCCGAGTTCGTGGTGGCGTTCATACCGGGCGACCCGCTCCTCACCGCCGCACTGGAGCACGAGCCGGGGTTGATGGAGCACGCCGTGGCCAACCACGTGCTGTTGGCCACGCCCACGTCGCTCATCGCCTTGCTGCGGGCGGTGGCCTACGGGTGGCAGCAGGACTCGTTGGCAGAGAACGCCCGGGAGATCCAGCGGGACGGAGCGCTGCTCTATCAACGCCTGTCGGTGTTGGGTGACCACTTCTCCGGGGTGGGCAAGGGGTTGAACAACGCCGTGGCGGCCTACAACAAGGCGGTCGGATCGCTGGAGGGTCGGGTCCTGGTGACCGCCCGCCGCTTCGTCGACAACGGTGTGGTGGCGGCGGGGGAGAAGGAACTGCCCCGTCCCGCCCCGGTCGATGCCGTCACCCGGGCCCTCCAGGCGCCCGAGCTGTTGGCCTCGACGTTGGATCGTCCCCGGCTGTACAGCGCTGATGACGAGGAGGGGACAGAAGGGGCCATCGACCCGGCGGAGGGGTTGCGGGAGATCCCCTATGGAGGGGCACTCGACGATCACCACACGGCCTAGGTCCGGCACTCCCGCCGGGGTCGCGGTCCGACCACGGCACTATCGTCCACGTGATGCCGAGGGACCGACGGAGGCGCAGCCGCGCCTCGAACAGGCGTGGAATGGGCAGAACGGTCCTCTACGGCCTCCTGATCGCGGTGACGGTAGGACTGATCGTGGGCTCGGTGGCGGAGATCAAGGCCCAATCGGGTGGCTACCGGAGTTCGATCGACGCCGGCTACGGCGCCCTGGCGGCCCGGGTGGTCGACGCCTCCAACGAAACCGGAAGCGAGTTGGGCCACCTGATGGATCAGGCACCCCAGATGGCCAACGGGGCCGTCCCCCGCACGGCCCGGGCCGAAATTCAACAGGGCCTGGATCAGGCGGTCAACCAGACCAGTGAGGAGGCCAACCAGGCGGCCTCCCTCGTCCCTCCCTACCCGACGGGTCAGATCAGTGCCCGCTTCACCCAGGTCCTGTCCCAACGGGCCAAGGCGACGGCGTCGCTCCGGAACGTCATCGACCGGCTGCTCGGCATGGCCCCCCTCACGGTGGCCGGTGCTCCATCGACCCCGGTGCCGGTGGCCCAGGGCCCGCCCATCTCGGTAACCGCAGCGGCCTCGACCTTGACCGCCATAGGGGCCCTGCTCCTGCAGGCCGACTTCAACTACCGGAGCCTGCTCACCTCCATCCGTGCCCAGCACCTCTCCGTCCACCTGCCCGGTTCCGAGTGGGTGCCCCGGCCCACGGCTGACGCCCCGCTGGGCCCCACCCGCCTGGGCGCCGCCGCCACCTTGCTCACCCAAAATCCGGCGCTGGCCCCCATCCACCAGCTGGTGATCACGTCGGTGGGCTTCTCTCCTCCGGCGGTGACCACCGGCGGCCCCGGAGTCGTCGGGGACAGCTGTGCGGCCCCGCAGTCCACGGTGCCCGGTCCCGCTCCGACGCTCCTGCCCCCCACCGGCGTCATGAGCGTGGCCGTGACCGTGACCAACTGCGGCACGGTGGTGGAGTCCGGGGTGAGGGTGACCCAGACCCTCGTCCTGGCCGATCCACCGGGCACCGCCCCACCGCCGTCCCACGATCGCGGCAAGACCACCGACACCACCATCACGCTGAACTCGGGGGCTTCGTCGGCCATCTCCCTCCCCCCGCTTCCCGTGGCCGCCGGTCACCTCTACCAGCTGACCGTGGCCGTGGCCGTGCCTCCGACCGCCAACCCCCTCGGCGCCACCCAGACGTTTCTTCTCCAGATCTCGGCGTGAGCCCGGGGCGTCCGACCGGGCGCCATGGAGCTGGTTCCCAAGCGCCCGGGGTGGCGATGGCGGAGCACTTTTGACGTCCCCGGTTGGTCAGGGTCGCCCCTGGTCGATCTAGGATTGGCCCCGGACGGCGATGAGTGAAACGACAGAAGGGTAACGGGATCAGTGGCCGAGAGCATCACGATCATCGACAACCGCAGCGGCGAGTCCCTTGAGATCCCCTTCGAACATGGGGGCATCTCCGCGGCGCAGTGGTCAAAACTCCTCCCCGGGGTCTGGTTCTACGACCCGGGTTTCGTATCGACTGCGGCGTGTGAGAGCGCCATCACCTATCTGGATGGCGACGCCGGCATCCTGCGCTACCGGGGCTATCCCATCGAGCAACTGGCTGAAAGTTCGACGTATCTGGAGGTGGCCTACCTGCTGCTCCACGGCGAGCTGCCCAACGCCGCCGAGTACGAGGTCTGGGACCGGGACATCACCCAGCACACCTTCATCCACGAGAACGTGCGCAAGCGCTTCCTCGAGGGATTCCACTACGACGCCCATCCCATGGGCATGCTGGTGTCGGCGGTAGCCGCCCTGTCCACCTTCTACAGCGATGCCAAGGACATCTTCAACATCGAGTCCCGGCATAAGCAGATCATCCGGCTGATCGCCAAGATGCCCACCCTGGCCGCGGCGGCCCACCGTTTCAGCGTGGGCATGCCCTTCGTCTACCCGGACAACTCCCTTCCGTTCACCTCCAACTTCTTGTCCATGATGTGGAAGATCGCCGAGCCCCGGTTCGAAGCCGACCCCGTCCTGGCCCGGGCCCTCGACGTGCTCTTCATCCTCCACGCCGACCACGAGCAGAACTGCTCGACCACCGCTATGAGGGTGGTGGGCTCGTCGCATGCCGATCCCTACTCGGCCTGCGCTGCGGCCGCGGCTGCGCTCTACGGGCCCCGGCACGGTGGGGCCAACGAGGCGGTCATCCGCATGCTCACCGATATCGGAAGTCTCGACAACGTGGAGCCCTTCATCGCCTCGGTCAAGGAAGGATCGGGCGGACGGCTGCAGGGCTTCGGCCATCGGGTCTACAAGAACTACGACCCCCGGGCCACCATCATCAAGCGGATCGCCGACGAGGTCTTCACCATCACCGGCAAGAACCCGTTGCTGGACATTGCCCTCAAGCTGGAAGAGATAGCCCTGTCCGACGACTACTTCCTCTCCCGCAAGCTCTACCCCAACGTGGACTTCTACTCCGGACTGATCTACCAGGCCATGGGCTTCCCCCTCGAGATGTTCCCGGTGCTGTTCGCCATCCCCCGCACCGCCGGATGGCTGGCCCACTGGCAGGAGATGCTCGATCAGGACTCGAAGATCGCCCGCCCCCGTCAGCTCTACATCGGCGACGACGCCCGCGACTACGTCCCGATGACCGCCCGATGAGGCCCCGCTCCGCCCGGTAGTGGATCGGGCTCCCGAGCGGAGCCGATCGGTAGTGGTGGGGGTCAGCCGCCTTCCGGGTGCGAACGGCTGGAGAGCCGCATCAGGCCCTCTTGCACCATCGACACCACCAGCTCGCCTTCCCGGGTGAACAGGAATCCCCGGGCCAACCCCCGGGCACCCGCGGCGTTGGGACTGTCCATGTCGTAGAGGAGCCACTCGTCGGCCCGGAACGGGCGGTGGAACCACATGCAGTGGTCGAGGCTGGCGCCCATGAAGTCGGTGTCGTCCCATCGCACGTCGTGGGGGGCCAGCATGGTGTCGAACAGCGACATGTCCGAGGCGTAGGCGGCGATGCAGGTGTGGAGCAGGGGGTCGTCCGGAAGGGTGCCGTCGGCCCTGATCCAGAGGCGCTGCACCGGCGCCTTGCCCGCACCGTGGGTGAAGGGCAGGTCGCCGATGTGGCGCTGGTCGATGGGGTGGGGCTTGGCGAACCAGTCCCCCAGGGTCTCCCGAAAGGGCTCGAGTCGGGTCTCCAGGGTGTCGAGCTCCTCGGGAGGGGGCACGTCGGGCATGGGAAACTGGTGGGACAGGCCGGTCTCGTCCACATGGAACGAGGCCGACATGTTGAAGATGGCCCGGCCGTGCTGGATGGCCACCACCCGGCGGGTGGTGAACGAGCGGCCGTCACGGATGCGGTCGACCTCGTAGAGGATGGGCGCGGTGGTGTCGCCGGGCCGGAGGAAGTAGGCGTGGAGGGAGTGCGGCCGTCCGGTCTCGACGGTCCGCCCCGCCGCCATCAGCGACTGCGCCGCCACCTGGCCCCCGAATACCCGTTGGCGCTCCTCGTTGGGGCTGATGCCGCGGAAGATGTTGACTTCGATCGGTTCGAGATCGAGCAGGTCGACGAGAAAATCGAGGTCTTCGCTCACCGCTCCATCCTGCCAGGTGGAGTCGGGTCCGGACGCCCCTCCGACCCCGGGGACCGCCGGCCGGTGGAGCTGCCCGCTACGGTTGCCCACCATGCCCGACGTCACCTTTCCCGACCGCTTCGTCTGGGGAACGGCCACCGCCGCTCACCAGATCGAAGGGGGCAACGTCAACAACGACTGGTGGCAGTTCGAGCACGACCCCACGTCGGGATGTGTCGACGTGAGCGGGGACGCCTGTGACTCCTACCACCGCTACGGGGAGGACATCGCCCTGGTGGCGGGCCTGGGCCTTTCTGCCTACCGCTTCTCCCTCGAGTGGAGCCGGATCGAGCCGGAGGAGGGGGAGTTCTCCCTGGCTGCCCTCGACCACTACCGGCGGGTGGCGGCCGCCTGTCACGAGCGGGGCATCACCCCGGTGGTCACCTTCCACCACTTCACCCATCCGCGGTGGCTGGCCGCCGCCGGGACCTGGGAGGCCCCCCACGCCGTCGACCGGTTCGCCCGGTACTGCGAGCGGGCCACCGCCCATCTGGGGGACCTCATCGGGATGGCCGGGACCCTCAACGAGCCCAACGTGGTGGCCACCATGGGCTGGCGACTCGGGATCTTCCCCCCTCGGGTGCGGGACCGGGCCCGGCGCCAGGCGGTCAACGACACCCTGGTGGCCGCCCACCGGGCCGGGGTCGAGGCCATCCGCTCGGGCCCTGGCGACCCACCCGTGGGCCTGACCCTGTCGATGACCGACTACCAGCTGCAGCCAGGTGGGGAGGAGTGGCTGGAGCGGATCAGACGCCCGTCGGAGGATGTCTTCCTCGAGGCCACCGGAGGGGACGACTTCATCGGGGTCCAGACCTACACCCGCATGCGGGTGGGACCCGACGGGGCTCTGGGCGGGGAGGAGGGCGTTCCCACGACCCAGATGGGCTACGAGTTCTGGCCCGAAGCCCTCGAGGGCACCATCCGGCGGGCGTGGGACAAGACCGGGGGGCTACCGGTCTTCGTGACGGAGAACGGCATCGGCACCGGGGACGACGCCGCCAGGATCGAGTACGTCCGGCGGGCCCTGCACGGAGTCAGCCGCTGCCTCGACGACGGCCTCGACGTGCGGGGCTACTTCTACTGGAGCCTCCTGGACAACTTCGAGTGGGTGCTGGGCTACGGCCCCACGTTTGGCATGGTGGCTGTGGACCGCCAGACCTTCGCCCGCACTCCCAAGCCCAGTGCGTCGTGGCTGGGCACCGTGGCCCGGGCCAATGGGCTCTGAGCCGCCCCGGGTCCAGGGTGTGCCTGCCCGATCCATTTCGCCCCTCACCACTAGTGTTGGCCCGATGAGCGGCTTCTCCACCCGTGTGGTCCACCTGTGGCAGAAGCGGGATACCCCCGAGGCGAGGAAGCTCTTCCGCTACACCATGGTCTCGGTGATATCGACGGTGGTGTCGTTCGCCGTGCTGGGCCTGGTGTTCGGCGTGCTCCACCTGGCCGACGCCGTGGTCAGCACACTCATCGCCAACGTGGCGGCGGTGATTCCGAACTACTACCTCAACCGCAAGTGGGTGTGGGGCAAGGGCGGACGGTCCCATGTCACCAAGGAGATCATCCCCTTCTGGGTGATGTCGGGCCTCGGGATCGCCTTCTCACTCGTCGGGGCGGCCGTGGCCAAGCATGTGGCCGTGGAACACCACCTCAGCCACTTCGAGGAGACCGTGGTGGTCCTGGCCGCCAATGTGCTGTCCTTCGCCATCTTCTGGTTCCTCAAGTACCTGGCCTTCAACCGGCTGTTCCGGGTGCACCCTCTGGAGGAACTGGACGAGATGGTCGAGGCGGCCTGAGCCCCGGGCGGCCTGATGCCCTCGGCGATCGGGATCGCCCGTCAGGGAGTCCGGATGCGGAGCGCTCAGTCCCGGAAGTTGTTGAACTGCAGCGGGATACCGAAGTCCTCGGCCTTGCACGCCGCGATCACGGCCTGCAGATCGTCGCGCTTCTTCCCGTTGACCCGCAGCTGATCGCCCTGGGTCTGTGAGGTGACCCCTTTGAGACCCAGGTCCTTGATGAACTTGTTGATCTTTTTGGCGTGGTCGCTGGAGATGCCGGCCTGGATGGTCAGCTTCTGACGGGCCGACCCCCGCGACGCCTCTTCGATCTTGCCGACATCGAACGACTTGAGCGAGACCTCGCGCTTGACCAGCTTCTCCTGCAGCACCTGGTAGAGGGCCCGTAGGCGGTCCTCGGTGGAGGAGGCCAGGAGGAGTTCCTTGTCGGTGAGCTCGATGGAGGAGTCGGTCCCTTTGAAGTCGAAACGGGTGGTGGCCTCGCGGTTGGCCTGGTCAACCGCGTTACGGACTTCTTGCATGTCGACCTCGGAGACCACGTCAAAGCTGGGCATGCCGAAACAGTAGCGCCGCGCCAGACGATATCCTTCCGGCCTGCGGGTCGGTGCCCGAGTGGCCAAAGGGAGCAGACTGTAAATCTGCCGCGCAAGCTTCGAAGGTTCAAATCCTTCCCGGCCCACCGCAGTAAGTGCCCTGGTCAGAATGCCAAAGGGGCGTTCTGACCAGGGCACAGCTTTGTCCGAGAATTCCGAGTCGTGGCACGGAGGCCTACTCCCAGACGACTCGCAGTCGCCGCATTGATCTGCTCGAACAGTCCATGAGCGAGCTTGGACTGGTGGCGGCCGTTCGCGTACATCCGGTGGTCGCTTCTCTGCCACTTGCCCACGTCTCGCTGCTCGACCTGGCCCTGGCAGGACTGGGCGTCGACCATCCAGACGCCCGAGGCAGCCACCATGAGGTGGTCGATGTTGGCCCGGCTGCGGGGGATCCGGCGGTCGTGGAGCGTGAGGACCCGATCGCCGAAGGTACGGGCCAGGTAGATGCTCGGTGCTCCAGTCCGGCTCCGGTGCCATCGGTTCGTGCCTGGTCCCTGGCAGAATGCTTAAACCTCTGATCAGGTGACTTGATCGGTACTCCCGCTTGGTTACAATGCCGTTACGGATTGATTGCGGTAAGGGTGCTCCCGACCCGGGGCGGCGCCGGTCGGCCACTCGCATGAGATGACAGCGCAGGACCCACCAGTTCCTGGCGCACCAGCTGCAACTGCCCGGCAACCGCCGGGTCGACCGAGGAGAAGGCTCCACACTTCATGCCATCCGAGATCGCCGGAGCACAGGGGCCGGATGTCCAGTCTCCGCCGGTGCGCCGCCCGGGTGACCCCTCGCTGGTGGCCGAGGCCCTCAAGGCCGGGCTCTCCTACCTCGACCGGTTCGCCGGGGTGCGGGCCCGCCTGGCCCGGGGTGAAGGGCCCGCTGGTGAGGTAGCGCCTGACCAGGGAGCGGTGCCGCCCCGGGGTCTGGTGTGGAGGCCGGCCCTCTTGGGCTTTGTGGCCATGGTGGCCATCGCCATCGGGACATCGCTGCCCAGCTCTCCCTTCAAGCTGGAGATGCCCGGAGCCTGGTTCTTCGGCGTCCCCCACACCGACACCCCCAGCACCTGGGCGGTCTTCTTCACCCTGGCCGCGGTGTACGGCGGACTGCTCCTGCTGATGCGGGTGTGGTGGGGAATGACCCGCCTCTACGCCCGCTGCCCCGGGGTACCGATCAAGCGGATGATGTGGGTGTTCGCCCTGTGGGCCATGCCCATGCTGGTCATCGCCCCGCTCTTCAGCCGTGACGTCTACTCGTATGCGGCCCAGGGCGAGATGGTCAGCCATCACATGAGCCCGTATCTCTACGGACCCGCCCAGCTGGGGAACAACTCCTACACGGCTCCGGTCGACCCGCTGTGGGCCAACGCCCCGGCCCCCTACGGGCCGCTGTTTCTGCAGATCGACGGGTTCTTCGCCCGGATCACCTTCCACAACGAGCTGGCCACGATCGTCCTGCTCCGGCTGCTGGCCCTGGTCGGCGTGCTGCTCATCGCCCGGTGTGTCCCCAAACTGGCTCGTCTCTACCATCGGGACGGGGCCGAGCTGTTCACCCTCATGGTGCTCAACCCGGTGGTCCTCCTCCACTTCATCGGCGGCGCCCACAACGACGCCCTGATGCTGGGGTTGCTCCTCAGCGGCCTGGTGGCGGCCAAGGAGAAGAGACCCATCGTGGCCGTTGTGCTGTGCGCCCTGGCCACAGCCATCAAGGCCCCGGCGGCCTTCGGGATCGTCTACGTGGGCTGGAGCTGGCTGGGGCCACAAGCTTCGGTGCGGGACCGAATACGGCCCGTTGTGACGGCCGGACTCCTCGGAGCCGGGGTTCTGGGCTTCTTCTCCTATGTCAGCGGGCTGGGCTGGGGTTGGGTGACCATCCTCGGGACACCTGGGGCTGTCCGGTCCTGGACCGCGCCGACCACATCGGTGGCCCTGGTCTTCACCGGGATGGCCCACTTCTTGGACATCGGGGTGGGCTTGGGAGGGGTGCTGTCGGTGGCCCGCTTCCTCGGGCTGTTGGCCGCGGCCATCGCCGCAGGCTGGCTGCTGTTCAACAGTGACCGGATCGGGACGCTCAAGGCCTTGGGCATCACCTTGCTGCTGGTGGTGGCCCTGGGCCCGGTGGTCCAACCGTGGTACCTGTCCTGGGGCCTGCTGCTACTGGCCCCGGTGGCTCTGGGCCGGCTCCGCTCCCTGATCGTCGGGCTGTCCATGGTGACGGCCTTCATCGAGCTGCCCGGTGGCACCGACCTGGTGCACAGCCTCATCCACGGCGACCCCCTGGAGATCGTGCTGACCCTGCTGTGGATCCTCTTCGTCCTGACTGTGCCCTTGGCCGCCTGGGAACGCCGCCCGTCGGTGGCGGTGGCCCCGGTCGAACGGATGTCGCTCCGGGCTGCGTCGTAGTCGGCGGTCCGGGCCCGGATCGGCCCGCCCCGGGGTCGATCAGAGCAGGCGTTGGAGGACGGTGACGTCCAGCCACCGGTTGAACTTCCGGCCCACCTCGCGCTCCACCCCCACCAGGGTGAAGCCGCAGGCCTCATGGAGGCTGATGGACGCCACGTTGTCGCCACCGACCCGGGCGATCACCGAGTGGAACCCGTGCTGGGTGGCCAGACCGATGAGGTGCTCGAGGAGGGCCCGCCCGATCCCCTCACCCCGGTGTTCGGGGGCTATGTACACCGAGTTCTCCACGGTGGTGGCGTAGGCCGGGCGGTTCTTGTACTCCGAGAGCGAGCCGAAGCCCAAGGTGGACTCGTGCTCGTCCACCGCCACCACGGCCGGGTAGGGGCCGCGGTGGTCGGCCAGCCAGGCCAGCTGCTCCTCGGCCGTGCGGGGCACCAGGTCGAAGGTGGCGGTCGACCCGGTGACCTCGGCGTTGTAGATCGAGCGGATGGCCTCGGCATCTGCGGGCCTGGCCAGGCGGACGTGCATCCGCCGATGGTAGCGAGGAGCTGGGCTGGTCTCGGTAGGGCCGGGGTTTGGCTATGCTTGCACTTTTGCTGCTCGCTCGAGCCGCACTGCCCCCTTAGCTCAGTCGGCAGAGCACAGCCATGGTAAGGCTGGTGTCGTCGGTTCGATTCCGACAGGGGGCTCGCCCATGGCGGCGTAGCTCAGTTGGTCAGAGCACACGGCTCATAATCGTGTTGTCGCGGGTTCGAGTCCCGCCGCCGCTACCCATTCGTTGACGCAGTACAAGAAGCAGTTAGAGGACAGTTCACCGCCCCGACAAGCGTCGGAGGCGCCCTGGGGCCAGGGCGCCGGGCCGCACAGGAGGAGTCACCATGGCCAAGAACGAGAAGCGCATCCAGGTCACGCTGGCCTGTGAGGTGTGCAAGCGCAGGAACTACATCACCACGAAGAACAAGCTGAACGACCGCGAGCGGATCGAGATGAAGAAGTTCTGCCGGTGGGACCGCCAGCACACGCTGCACAAGGAGACCCGGTAGGGCTTGGCCGGCCGGGGAGGCACACCTCCTCCGGGCTTGGCCGACCGCCTGTGATCTCCGGCGTTCCCGGTGATAACGTAGCGAACCGCCCCTGCGATCGGCTGGCCGCTCGCGGCATGGCGATCGACAGAGGGCAGTAGCTCAACTGGTAGAGCACCGGTCTCCAAAACCGAAGGTTGGGGGTTCGAGTCCCTCCTGCCCTGCTCTGCACCACATTGAGACAGTCGAAGGAAGCGGCACGTGAACCGAGAACAGAAGCGGATGGCGCAGCGTCAGGGCCAGGACCCCGATGGGGAGGCCGCGCCCAAGCGCACGGCCGCCCAGCCTCGCCGGCCGCCCAAGCGCGAGCCCTTCCGTCCGGGTCAGTTCCTCCGCGAGGTACGATCTGAGTTGCGGCAGGTGGCCTGGCCCAACCGGTCCGAGGTCATCAACTACACCACGGTGACGCTGGTGACCCTGCTGTCGCTGATGGTTCTCATCTTTATTCTCAACTACGCCTTTGCCAAAGGCGTTCTCTGGCTGTTCAAGACGTGATCGGTGTGACTGTGGCTCAAGACGATACGAATGCCCCCCTGGGCCGCGACGAGGCTTTAACCGCCGAGGCCGACCCCGCCACGGCCCCCGCCGATCTGGCGGAACAAGTGGAAGAGGTAGAGGCGGCCGCGGACCTCGACGCCGACGCCGGGGTCGAGGACGAGTTCGACGAGGACGAGGACGACGAGCCCTTCGTCGTCAGTCCCTACGACCAGCCCGGCCGGTGGTTCGTGGTGCACACCTACGCCGGCTACGAGAACAAGGTGAAGTCGAACCTCCACAGCCGGGCGGTCTCGATGAACATGGAGGACCGCATCTACGAGGTGGTCATCCCCATGGAGGACGTCGTCGAGTTCAAGAACGGCAAGAAGGTGGTCGTCCAGAAGAAGGTGTTCCCCGGCTACCTCCTGTGCCGCTGCGAGCTCGATGACGACAGCTGGTCGGTCATCCGCAACACCCCCGGGGTCACCGGATTCGTGGGTCCCGGCACCAAGCCCACCCCGCTGTCACGCCGGGAGGTCGAGGGGATCCTCCAGGTCAAGGCCGAGGGGACCGAGGCACCTTCCAAGCGCAGCCGCCCCCGCCTCGAGCACGAGGTGGGAGAGACGGTCCGGGTGAAGGAAGGGCCGTTCGCCGACTTCTCGGGCCAGATCGCCGAAATCAACGAGGACCAGCTCAAGCTCAAGGTCCTGGTCAATATCTTCGGGCGAGAGACCCCCGTGGAGCTGGAATTCAGCCAGGTCGCAAAGCTGTAACCCGGCGGAGATAGGTAAGGAGACGTAACCAATGCCACCGAAGAAGCGCGTCCTAGCGGTCGTGAAGATCCAGCTCCCTGCCGGGGGCGCCACACCCGCGCCGCCCGTCGGGACGGCCCTGGGCCCCCACGGCGTCCAGACGATGGATTTCTGCAAGCAGTACAACGCAGCCACCGAGAGCCAGCGGGGCTCGATCGTGCCGGTCGAGATCACCATCTACGAGGACCGGACCTTCACGTTCATCCTCAAGACCCCTCCCACCCCGGCCCTGCTCCGGCAGGCGGCCGGCCTGGAGAAGGGCGCCTCGACCTCCGGTCGTGAGCAGGTGGGAACGGTCACCGGGGCCCAGGTGGCAGAGATTGCCGCCATCAAGCTCCCCGACCTGAATACCGCCGACATCGAGGCGGCCAAACGCCAGGTGGAGGGCACCGCCCGGTCGATGGGCATCGCCGTCGCCGGCTGAGGCCGGCCCACCGGAACTTCTTAGGAAACGGAGAATTACATGTCAAGGGGAAAGAAGTACAAGGCGAGCATCGCCCAGCTCGACCGGCAGCACCTGTACACGCCGGCCGAAGCGGTGGACCTGGTCAAGGCCTCGGCCAAGGCCAAGTTCGACGAGACGGTGGAGCTGGCGGTGCGCCTGGGAGTCGATCCCCGCAAGGCCGATCAGATCGTCCGGGGCACCCTTTCGCTCCCGGCTGGTACCGGACGGACGGCCAGGGTGGCTGTCTTCGCCGCCGGTGAGAAGGCCGCCGAGGCCCGTGCTGCCGGAGCTGACGTGGTCGGGGCCGATGACCTGGTGGCCCGGGTGGCCAACGACGGCTTCCTCGACTTCGATGTGGCCATCGCCACCCCCGACCTGATGGGCCAGGTCGGGACGCTTGGGCCGGGTGCTCGGCCCCCGGGGCCTGATGCCCAACCCGAAGACCGGAACCGTGACCGACGACGTCGAGCGGGCCGTGGCCGAATTCAAGGGCGGCCGGGTCGAGTACCGGACCGACAAGGTGGGGAACATCCACATCCGGGTGGGCAAGGCCTCCTTCGATCGAGCCCAGATCCTCGAGAACCTGCATGCGGTGATGGAGGAGATCCACCGGGCCAAGCCGGCCTCCTCCAAGGGGCGCTATGTCAAGGCGGTGACGTTGTCGTCCACCATGGGCCCCGGCGTCCACATCGACCCGTTGTTGGCCCGCAAGAGCGACGAGGAGCTGGCCGCCGCCAGCGCCTGAGCCCGGCGCAGTGACCCACGCCGGCTGGCCGGGTCGGCTGGGGCGCGCTAGAGTTTCTTTTTTCCAGTTGTGACTGAACTGCCGTAGACCTCCGGTGTACCGCTCGCCCGGTACCGAAGGGACCCCGATGGGTCCGCCTGATGAGGCGTTCCGCGATGAGCCCCAACGTGCTCACGCGAAACCACCTGTCGGTGTCTACGGCCCGGATCTGAGCTGAGCGCTCAGCGGAGGGACCATGGACAATCCGAGAGCCGACAAGGTCGCCGTCGTCGATGAGGTGCGGTCGCGCCTGGCCGACGCCGACGGGGCCGTGCTCACCGAGTACCGGGGCCTGACCGTCGCCGAGCTGGCCGAGTTGCGCCAGGGACTCAGCGCCGCCGGAGGGGATTACAAGGTCTACAAGAACACCCTGGTGAAGTTGGCGGTGGCCGACGGTCCCCAGGCTCCGATCACCGACCTGCTCACGGGTCCTACGGCCATTGCCTTCGTCAAGGGTGATGTCAGTGCGGTGGCCAAGACCCTGCGTGATTTCGCCCGGGCCAATCCCAACCTGGTGGTCAAGGGCGGCATGGTCGGTGCCGGCGTGCTGTCGGCGTCGGACATCAACGTGCTCGCCGACCTCCCGCCCCGGGACACCCTGCTGGCCCAGCTGGCCGGGGCCCTGGCTGCACCGCTGCAGCAGCTGGCCGGCCTGGTCCAGGCCCTGCCCCGGAATCTGGCCTACGGGCTATCGGCGCTGATCGACCAGCGCCAGGCTGCCGGCGAAGGGGCCCCCGAGGCTCCCGCCGACGGGCCGAGGCTCCCACCGCCGAGGCTCCCGCCCACCGCCGAGGCTCCCGCTGCCGAGGCCGCCGAAGCCACGGATACCGCCGAGGGCGCAGAGGCCACGGAAGGCGCCGCAGCCGACAGTGTGCCCGAGCCCGAGGCCGAGGCCGTGCCCGAGCCCGAGACCCCCGAAGCCGGAGCCGAGGCCCCGGCCGAGTAGTACCGACCGAAACACCACCTAAGCACCACCGAGACCAGGAACAACAGGAAACAAGGAGTTACGACAATGGCAGGCACCCTCACCAAAGACCAGATTCTGGACGGCATCTCCGAGCTGTCCGTGCTCGAGCTGAGCGAGCTGCTCAAGGAGTTCGAGGAGCGCTTCGGCGTGACCGCCGCCGCCCCCGTGGCCGTGGCCGCGGCCGCACCGGCCGGCGGCGGGGCCGATGCCGGGGACGGCGAAGAGGAGAAGACCGAGTACGACGTCATCCTCACTGCCGCCGGCGACAAGAAGATCCAGGTGATCAAGGAAGTCCGCTCCCTCACCAGCCTGGGCCTGAAAGAGGCCAAGGACCTGGTGGACGGGGCTCCCAAGCCCGTCCTCGAGCGGGCCAACAAGGAAGACGCCGAGAAGGCCAAGGCCCAGCTCGAAGGGGCTGGAGCCACGGTGGAGCTCAAGTAGCAGCCCGGTCTCCGGGCAGCCTCTCCGAGGCGGTCATCAGAGGCCGGGGACCGGATATGACCGGGCCCCGGCCAACGGATTCCTTGACGGGCGGCGGCGGGTCTTCTACCGTGTGCAAGCCTGGATCGGGGGACCGCGTCCATGGGCTTGTGTTCCTCTGCGCGTCCGGTTAGGATAACTGGTTGCCGTGCCTGCTCCTTTTGCCTTCCTCAGTGTTTTGGCTGATTGACGCGCGCCCTGGCTCCCTCTGACCACCGCTCCGGCGGTAGTTGTCGACCCCTGAGAAGTCCCCGTATGTGCCCGAAGTGCCCGAGAAGTACCGGTTCGAGAAATTGATCCACCGCAACAACCCTTTGATCCACCGCAACACCCCGTCGTCGCCCCATTCACCCTGCAACTGGGAGGAGTAGGCCGTTGCCTACACGGTCCAACAGCCCGGAACGTTTTTCATTTGCCAACATCGATGAGGCCCTGCCTTTGCCGGACCTCGTCGCCATCCAACGTGACTCGTTCCAGTGGTTCCTGGATCGGGGACTGGCCGAGACCTTCAATGACATCAGTCCGATCGAGGACTTCACCGGCCAGCTGAGCCTGGAGCTGGAGTTCGATCCCACCGATCCCGACCTGCGCCCACCGCCGAAATTCTCGGTCGAGGAGTGCAAGGAAAAGGACATGACCTACGCCGCTCCGGTCTTCGTGCGCGCCCGGTTCATGAACGCCGGCACCGGTGAGATCAAGGAGCAGACGGTCTTCATGGGGGACTTCCCGGTGATGACCGACAAGGGCACCTTCATCGTCAACGGCACCGAGCGGGTCGTGGTGAGCCAGCTGGTCCGTTCCCCCGGGGTCATCTTCCAGCCCGGCCGCGACGCCAAAACCGTGTTCACCGGCACCATCCACCCCTACCGGGGCGAGTGGATCGAGTTCGACGTCGAGGCCAAGCCGTCCAAGGACGTCACCGCCGGCTGCCGGGTGGCCCGCAAGCGCCGGCTGTCCCTCTTCGTACTGCTGCGCGCCCTCGGCTACGAGGACCAGGCCTTCCTGGAGCGCTTCGTCCGCCACTTCGACTTCCTCGAGGGCCAGTGGGAGAAAGAGCAGAATCTGGCTCCCACCCGTGAGGAGGCCCTGCTGGAGATCTACAAGCGGGCCCGTCCCGGTGAGCCCCTCTCCGTCGAGGCTGCCCGCCAGTACTTCGAAAACGCCTTCTTCAACCCCAAGCGGTATGACCTGACCCGGGTGGGCCGGTACAAGCTGAACCGCAAGCTGGGACCGGAGATCGAGCGCATCGCCGACATCTTCCAGATCGACCTGGAGCGTCCGACCCCGACCCAGGGCGTACTCAGCCCGTCGGAGATCCTGGCCTCGGCCACCTACATGCTCCACCTGGCCAAGCACATGGCCGACGGCGAGTCCACCTACCGGATCGACGATCAGGACCACTTCGCCAACCGCCGGATCCGTTCGGTCGGCGAGCTCATTCAGAACCAGGTCCGGGTGGGCCTCTCGAGGATGGAGCGGGTGGTCCGCGAGCGGATGACCACCCAGGACGTGGAGGCCATCACCCCGCAGACCCTGATCAACATCCGCCCGGTGGTGGCGGCGGTCAAGGAGTTCTTCGGGACCAGCCAGCTGAGCCAGTTCATGGACCAGAACAACCCGCTCTCGGGCCTGGCCCACAAGCGTCGCCTCTCGGCCCTCGGGCCCGGCGGCCTGTCGCGTGAGCGGGCCGGTTTCGAGGTTCGTGACGTGCACACCTCCCACTACGGCCGGATGTGCCCCATCGAGACCCCCGAAGGCCCCAACATCGGCCTCATCGGCTCCCTGGCCACCTACGCCCGGGTCAACGAGTACGGCTTCATCGAGACCCCGTACCGCAAGGTGGTCGATGGCCAGGTCACCAAGGAGATCACCTACCTGGCCGCAGACGAGGAAGAAGAGCACGTCATCGCCCAGGCCTCGGCCGCCCTCGGCGACGACGGCCGGTTCACCGAGGAGAAGGTCCTGGTCCGCAGGGGTCCTCAGGGGACCGGCGTGCGGGTGGGCGCCACCACCACCTCGTACGGGACCACGTCGGAGATCGACTTCGTGCCTCCCGCCGAAGTGGACCTGATGGACGTGTCCCCGAAGCAGATCGTGTCGGTCTCGACCGCCCTGATCCCCTTCGTGGAGCACGACGATGCCAACCGGGCCCTGATGGGCGCCAACATGCAGAAGCAGGCGGTGCCGCTGGTGGTACCCGAGGCCCCCTACATCGGAACCGGGGTCGAGGCCCGTGCCGCCCGCGACGCCGGCGACGTGGTGCTGGCCGAGGCCGAGGGAACCGTGGTCGACCTGTCCGGTGACCAGATCACCGTGGAGTACAAGGCCGGGGCCAAGGACCGCCATGGGACGGTGCTGGGCAAGAAGATCTACCGCCTGGCCAAGTTCCGCCGCTCCAACCAGAACACCGCCATCAACCAGAAGGTCATCGTGGAGGAGGGCCAGAAGGTCTCCGCCGGCGACGTGCTGGCCGACGGACCGGCCACCCACAACGGGGAGCTGGCTCTGGGCAAGAACCTCTTGGTGGCCTTCATGCCCTGGGAGGGCTACAACTACGAGGACGCCATCATCCTGTCGGAGCGCCTGGTGAAGGACGACGTGCTGACGTCGATCCACATCGAGGAGCACGAGGTGGACGCCCGCGACACCAAGTTGGGTGCCGAGGAGATCACCCGGGACATCCCGAATCTCTCCGAGGAGATCCTCGCCGACCTGGACGAGCGCGGCATCATCCGGATCGGGGCCGAGGTCGGCCCGGGCGACGTCCTGGTCGGGAAGGTCACCCCCAAGGGCGAGACCGAGCAGACCCCCGAGGAGCGCCTGTTGCGGGCCATCTTCGGTGAGAAGGCCCGTGAGGTCCGTGACACCTCGCTCAAGGTTCCCCACGGGGAACAGGGGACCGTCATCGACGTGCGGGTGTTCTCCCGCGACGACGCCCACGAGCTTCCCCCGGGGGTCGAGCAGCTGGTCAGGGTATATGTGGCCCAGAAGCGCAAGATCTCCGAGGGCGACAAGCTGGCCGGCCGCCACGGCAACAAGGGCGTCATCTCGAAGATCCTCCCCATCGAGGACATGCCGTTCCAGGCTGACGGCACCCCGGTCGACATCATCCTCAACCCGCTGGGCGTGCCCAGCCGGATGAACGTGGGACAGGTGCTGGAGTCGCACCTGGGCTACGCGGCCCGCTGGGGCTGGGAGGGTGCCGGCGACGCGGCCCGGCCGCCGCTGCGCGGCACCGAGACCAAGACCCGGCCCCGTACCGATCCTGCGGTGTGGGTGTCCACCCCGGTCTTCGACGGCGCCCACTGGGACGAGGAGGCCGATGCCGGCCGCCACCCGACCATCCAGCAGATCTTCCGCCGCCTCAACCCCGACGGTGTCGATGGCGTGGTCCAGGTCAATGACGACGGGAAGAGCGAGCTGTGGAACGGGCGTACCGGTGAGAAGTACGACAACCCGATCTCGGTCGGCTACGTGTACATCCTCAAACTCCACCACCTGGTGGACGACAAGATTCACGCCCGCTCGACCGGTCCGTACTCCATGATCACCCAGCAGCCGTTGGGTGGTAAGGCCCAGTTCGGTGGCCAGCGCTTCGGGGAGATGGAGGTGTGGGCCCTCGAGGCCTTCGGGGCGGCCTACGCCCTCCAGGAGCTCTTGACCATCAAGTCGGACGACGTCCTCGGACGGGTGAAGGTGTACGAGGCCATCGTGAAGGGCGAGAACATCCCCGAGCCGGGGATCCCCGAGAGCTTCAAGGTGCTCATCAAGGAAATGCAGTCCCTGTGCCTGGACGTCGAGGTCCTGGCCCCGGGCGGAGAAGAGATCGAGATGCGTGAGTTGGACGAGGACGTGTTCCGCACGGCCGAAGAGCTCGGTATCGACATCAGCCGGCCCGAACGCGGGTCGGACGAAGAAGACGCACGCCGCGCCGCGGAAAGGGGTTTCTGATGCTAGATGTCAACGACTTCGATCAACTGAGGATCGGACTGGCTACGGCTGATTCCATCCGTGGGTGGTCCAACGGTGAGGTGAAGAAGCCCGAGACCATCAACTACCGCACCCTCCGCCCGGAGAAGGACGGTCTCTTCTGCGAGAAGATCTTCGGTCCCACCAAGGACTGGGAGTGCTACTGCGGGAAGTACAAGCGGGTGCGCTTCCGGGGCATCATCTGCGAGCGCTGTGGCGTCGAGGTGACCCGTTCGAAGGTCCGGCGCGAGCGCATGGGCCACATCGAGCTGGCCGCTCCGGTGGTGCACATCTGGTATCTGCGGGGTACCCGCAGCTGGCTGGCCTACCTGCTCATGGGCACCGAGGCCCGCGAGGAGCTCAAGGCCAAGCAGCTGGAGAAGGTCATCTACTTCGCCGCCAACCTGGTCACCTGGGTCGACGAGGCCAAGCGCCACGAGGACCTGCCTGACCTGGAGGTCGAGCTCGGCGTGGAGATCGCCGACATCGAGAAGAAGCGCGACGTCGAGATCGACCGTCGGTTCAAGGCCCTCGAGGCCGAGTTGGCCGAGCTGGAGAAGGGCGGGGCCAAGGACACCGAGATCAAGGCCCGCCAGCGCAACGTGGAGAAGGAGATCGCCGGGGTCCGCGAGCGGTACCAGACCGAGATCGAGCTGGCCCAGCGGTCCTTCGACGAGTTCAAGAGCCTCCACTCCCGCAAGATCCTCGAGGACGAGATGCTCTGGCGCGAGCTGCGCATCCGCTACGAGGACTACTTCGAAGGTGGCATGGGCGCCGAGACCATCTCCCGGCTGATCGACCGGATCGACCTCGATGTCGAAGAGGTCAAGCTCCGCGAGATGATCGACGCCGCCGACGGGCGCAAGCCCCTGTCGGCCCAGCGCCGCCAGAAGGTCATCAAGCGCCTCAAGATCGTGACCGCCTTCAACCGGCGTGACGAGAACGGGCGCCGGGCCAACGACCCGCGGGCCATGATCCTGGACTCGGTCCCGGTCATCCCGCCCGACCTGCGCCCCATGGTCCAGCTCGACGGTGGTCGGTTCGCCACCTCCGACCTGAACGACCTGTACCGCCGGGTCATCAACCGGAACAACCGGCTCAAGCGCCTGCTCGACCTGGGTGCCCCCGAGATCATCATCAACAACGAGAAGCGGATGCTGCAAGAGGCCGTAGACGCCCTCTTCGACAACGGCCGTCGTGGCCGTCCGGTCACCGGGCCGGGCAACCGCCCGCTGAAGAGCCTCTCGGACATGTTGAAGGGCAAGCAGGGTCGGTTCCGCCAGAACCTGTTGGGCAAGCGGGTCGACTACTCCGGCCGGTCGGTCATCGTGATCGGCCCCACCCTCCAGCTCCACCAGTGCGGACTGCCCAAGCTGATGGCCCTGGAGCTGTTCAAGCCCTTCGTCATGAAGCGGTTGGTCGACGGGGAGTACGCCCAGAACATCAAGTCGGCCAAGCGCATGGTGGAGCGTCGCCGTCCCCAGGTCTGGGACGTCCTCGAAGGAGTGATCAAGGAGCACCCGGTGCTGTTGAACCGGGCCCCCACCCTCCACCGCCTGGGCATCCAGGCCTTCGAGCCGGTCCTGGTCGAGGGCAAGGCCATCCAGGTCCACCCGTTGGTGTGCACGGCGTTCAACGCCGACTTCGACGGCGACCAGATGGCCGTGCACCTGCCCCTGTCCGCCGAGGCCCAGGCCGAAGCCCGGGTGCTGATGCTGTCGGCCAACAACATCCTGTCGCCGGCCACCGGTCGCCCGATCACCGTGCCCACCCAGGACATGGTCTTCGGCATCTACTACGTCACCCTCCCGGTCGACGGGGCCAAGGGCGAGGGCCGGATCTTCCGCCATGCCTACGAGGTCGAGACGGCCTTCGACGCCGGGGACATCGATCTCCAGGCCAAGATCGTCCTGCGCCCCGAGGTCGGCTCCCACCTGGCCAAGTCCATCGCCCTGGCCAATGGGGCCGAGGCCGACGGCGAGGGCAACCTGGTCGGCGTGGACCCTGACGAGCGGGTCGAGATCGAGACCACGGCCGGGCGCCTGTTCTTCAACACCGCCCTGCCCGACGGGTACCGCTACATCAACGACATCGTGGGTAAGCGGAACACCTCCATCGGGACCATCGTGGAAGAGGTGGCCGCGGGCTTCCCCAAGCGGGAAGTGGCAGCCAGCCTCGACCGGATCAAGGACCTCGGGTTCCGTTACGGCGCCCAGTCCGGCCTGACCATCTCCATCAGCGACGTGGTCACCCCGCCCGAAAAGGGGGCCATCCTCGACCGCTACGAGAAGGAGGCGGAAAAGGCCGAAGCCCAGTTCAAGCGGGGCATCATCACCGACGACGAACGCCGCCAGAAGGAGATCGAGATCTGGACCTCGGCCAACTCCGAGGTCGGGAAGGCCATGGAGAAGACCATGTCCTCGATCAAGTTCAACCCCATCGACATGATGGTGGACTCCGGTGCCCGCGGTAACAGCCAGCAGATCCGCCAGATCGCCGGCATGAAGGGCCTGGTCTCCAACCCGAGAGGCGAGATGATCCCGAGGCCCATCAAGTCCTCGTTCCGCGAGGGCCTCTCGGTCCTCGAGTACTTCATCTCGACCCACGGCGCCCGCAAGGGTCTGGCCGACACCGCTCTGCGTACCGCAGACTCGGGGTACCTGACCCGCCGGCTGGTCGACGTGGCCCAGGAGCTCATCGTCCGCGAGGACGACTGCGGCTCGGTCCGCGGCATCTGGATCGAGGGCATCGTGCCTGACGGTGCGGGCACCCGCTCGTACCTCGAGACCCGGGTGAACGGCCGGATCACCGCCGAGGCCGTGACCTTGTCGGACAAGTCGAAGATCGAAGCCGGCACCGTTCTCACCGAAGAGATCGTCAACCGGCTCCGGGACGACCCGTCCGTGGACCGGGTCCGCACCCGCTCGGTGCTGACCTGCGAGGCCGAACAGGGCATCTGTGCCGCCTGCTACGGCCAGTCACTGGCCACCGGCGAGATGATCGAGCTCGGCGAAGCGGTCGGGGTCATCGCGGCCCAGTCCATCGGTGAGCCCGGGACCCAGCTGACCATGCGGACCTTCCACACCGGCGGCATCGTCGGTGAGGACATCACCCACGGCCTGCCCCGGGTGGTCGAGCTGTTCGAAGCTCGCACGCCCAAGGGCGCCGCCGTCCTGGCCCGCCACTCCGGAGTGGCCCGGGTCGAAGAGGACGAGTCGGGTCGCCACATCACCGTGGTGGCCGACGACGGCGAGGAGCACACCATGCTGGTGGCCCAGCGGGCCCACCTCGAAGTGGTCGACGGCCAGGAGGTCGGTGCCGGGGACGCTCTGGTCGAGGGACCCAAGGACCCCAAGGAGCTCTTGGAGGTCAAGGGGATCCGTGAGACCCAGCAGTACCTGGTCGAAGAGGTCCAGAAGGTCTATCGGGACCAGGGTGTGTCCATCCACGACAAGCACATCGAGCTCATCGTGCGCCAGATGCTCCGTCGGGTGCTGGTGGCCGAGCCCGGCGATGCGTCGTTCCTCCCCGGCGAGCGGGTGGACAGTCGCTCCTACGCCGAGGTCAACCGCCAGTTGGTCCAGGACGGGAAGCGTCCCGCCGAGGGCCGGCCCGAGCTGATGGGGATCACCAAGGCCTCACTGGCCACGGAGAGCTGGTTGTCGGCCGCCTCCTTCCAGGAGACCACCCGGGTGCTGACCGAGGCCGCCATCGAAGGCAAGTCGGACCAGCTGTTCGGGCTCAAGGAGAACATCATCATCGGCAAGCTCATCCCGGCCGGTTCGGGCATGGAGCGCTACCGGGACATCAAGTTGGAGATGCCCGGGGCCGAGGCCATGCCGTTCTGGGCCCTGGGCTCCGAGGGCGATGCCGGCACCGAGGACCTGGCCGCATGGCTACGGGACACCGGGGGCGACGCCTCGCTGGGCAGCTTCAGCTCGGAGATCGACGCCAGCTGGCTGGGCGCGGTGCCCGCCACCGAGGAGCTGATCGAAGGCGCTCCGGACCTCGGGGCCGCGGACCAGGCCGTCGTGGACGGTCCGCTCGAGGCCGGGGCCTGATCGAAGGGGGCGCCGCCCACCCGGCCCTGCTGTTCGGGGCCCGGGTGGGTGACGTTCCCGATTCGACCCCGTCCCGGTAAGCTGTCCTGTGCGGGTCCGCGCTTGCTGGTCAGGCACGGATGTCGTACCATTGGCTGTTTGCGGCTGCGCGCCGAAAGGCTTGTCTTGCCCGCCCGCAGCGCACCTGAGTAAGTCCTGAAGTATCCCTGCAGTTCACAACGTAGAGGTAACGCGTGCCCACGATCTCCCAGCTCGTCCGCAAAGGTCGGGCTACCAAGCCGACCAAGTCCAAGACCCCGGCCCTCCGGGGCGCACCCCAGCGACGGGGCGTGTGCACCCGCGTCTATACCCACACCCCGAAGAAGCCCAACTCGGCTCTCCGCAAGGTGGCCAGGGTCAGGCTCACCAGTGGGCTGGAGGTGACCGCCTACATCCCCGGTGAGGGTCACAATCTGCAGGAGCACTCCATCGTGCTGGTGCGCGGCGGCCGTGTGAAGGACCTCCCCGGCGTCCGCTACAAGGTGATCCGGGGGACCCTCGACGCATCGGGAGTCCGCGAGCGGAACCAGGCCCGTAGCCGCTACGGCGCCAAGAAGGAGTCCTGATATGCCCCGCAAAGGCCCTGCCGTCCGCCGTGAGCTCATGCCCGATCCGGTGTACCACTCGGTGCTCGTCACCCAGGTGGTGAACCGGGTCCTGAGCCGGGGCAAGCGCACCCTGGCCGAGCGCATCGTCTACGACGCCCTGTCCGACGTGGCGGAGAAGTCGGGGAACGATCCGGTCGCCGTCCTCAAGAAGGCCGTGGAGAACACCCGGCCCGAGCTCGAGGTCCGCAGCCGTCGGGTCGGTGGCGCCACCTACCAGGTCCCGGTCGAGGTCCGTCCCCGCCGGGCCACCACCCTGTCCATCCGGTGGCTGGTGGGTTACTCCCAGCAGCGCCGCGAGAAGACCATGGCCGAGCGGCTGTCCAACGAGATCCGCGACGCCGCCAATGGCATCGGAGCCGCGGCCAAGCGCCGCGAGGATCTACACAAGATGGCCGAGTCCAACAAGGCCTTCGCCCACTACCGCTGGTAGCAGGGAGCCCCTGCGGCCCCCGTTCTGGCAGCGGGCACGACCAACACGTACTACCCGAGAGCTGACTAATCATGGCTGAAGCAAGCACCCGCCACCATCCCCTGGCCAAGACCCGCAACATCGGGATCATGGCCCATATCGACGCGGGCAAGACCACCACCACCGAGCGGATCCTCTACTACACCGGCAAGAACTACAAGATCGGTGAGGTCCACGAGGGCGCCGCCACCATGGACTGGATGGTCCAGGAGCAAGAGCGCGGGATCACCATCACCTCGGCCGCCACCACCTGCATGTGGCGGGACACGGTGATCAACATCATCGACACCCCGGGCCACGTGGACTTCACCGTCGAGGTGGAGCGGTCGCTACGGGTACTGGACGGAGCGGTAGCTGTCTTTGACGCCGTCGCCGGGGTCGAGCCCCAGACCGAGACGGTGTGGCGACAGGCCAACAAGTACGAGGTCCCCCGGATCTGCTTCATCAACAAGATGGACCGGACCGGAGCCAACTTCGAGCAGTGCGTCGAGATGATCAAGGACCGGCTCGACGCCCAGGTGGCGGTGGTGCAGCTGCCCATCGGCTCCGAGGGCGGGTTCCGGGGCGTGGTCGACCTGGTGCACATGCGGGCCCTGGTATGGGACGACGGGATGGGCGAGGAGTGGTCCGAGGAAGAGATCCCCGTCGAGATGAAGGCCGCCGCCGAAGAGGCTCACCACCAGCTCATCGACATCGTGTCCAACCACGACGACACCATCATGGAGAAGTACCTGGGTGACGAGGAGATCCTCCCCGAGGACCTCCAGCGGGCCATCCGGACGGTCACCCTGGGGAGCCACGCCGTGCCCATCCTGTGCGGCTCGGCCTTCAAGAACAAGGGTGTCCAGCCCATGCTGGACGCCGTGGTCGACTACCTGCCCAGCCCCCTCGACATCCCGCCCACCATGGGCCTGGTCCCCCGCAAGGAGGGAGTGACCGTCGAGCGCGCCCCCGACGACACCGCCCCCTTCGCCGCCCTGGCCTTCAAGATCATGACGGACCCCTATGTGGGCAAGCTCACCTACCTGCGGGTGTACTCGGGGACCCTGACCAAGGGCTCGGGGGTCATCAACTCCACCAAGGACCGCAAGGAGCGGGTGGGCCGCATCCTCCAGATGCACGCCAACACCCGCGAGGACCTCGACGCCACCTACGCCGGTGACATCATCGCCGCGGTGGGCCTCAAGCAGACCACCACCGGCGACACCCTGTGCGATCCCGACGACCAGGTGATCCTCGAGTCGCTGACCTTCCCCGAGCCGGTCATCCACGTGGCTGTGGAGCCAAAGACCAAGGCTGACCAGGACAAACTGTCCAAGGCCCTGTACTCGCTGTCCGAGGAGGACCCGACCTTCCGGGTCCAGTCCGACGAGGAGACCGGCCAGACGGTCATCTCCGGCATGGGCGAGCTGCACCTCGAGGTGCTGGTGGACCGGATGCTCCGCGAGTTCAACGTCGACGCCAACGTGGGCAAGCCCCAGGTGGCGTACCGCGAGACGGTGCGCAAGAAGGTGGAGAAGGTCGAGCTGCGCTATATCCGCCAGACCGGCGGTAAGGGCCAGTACGGGCACGTGGTGATCACCCTGGAGCCCACCGGGCCCGGTGGCGGCTACGAGTTCGTGGACAAGATCACCGGGGGGGTCATCCCCAAGGAGTACATCCCCTCGGTCAACCAGGGCATTCAGGAGTCGATCACCTCAGGGGTGCTGGCCGGCTATCCCACGGTCGACATCAAGGTGACCCTGACCTACGGCTCCTACCACGACGTGGACTCCTCGGAGATGGCCTTCAAGATCGCCGGTTCCATGGCCATCAAGAAGGCCGCCAACCTGGCCGACCCCGTCCTGCTGGAGCCGGTCATGGCCGTCGAGGTGACCACGCCCGAGGACTACATGGGCGACGTCATCGGCGACCTGTCGGCCCGCCGGGGCAAGGTCGAGGGCATGGAACAGCGGGGGAACAGCCACATCGTCCGGGCGCAGGTACCGCTGAGCGACATGTTCGGCTACGCTACCGACCTGCGCTCGCGCACTCAGGGCCGAGCCACGTACTCGATGCAGTTTCACGCCTACAACGAAGTCCCTGAGTCGATCGCCAAGGAGATCATCGCCAAGGCGCGCGGAGAGTAGGCGGCGTTCAACCCGGGGATGACCCGAGCCGGCCGCCGGAAGATGTACCGATTCACACCATCACCAGTCAGTACCAACCCAACGCACCACTACACGCAGTACCACCGATAGACGAGGAATGACGCCAGGCAACCGCCTGCGTCGTGGCGGGCCCGAGGGGGTACCGCCCGAGATCAGGAGCATTACCCCAGTTATGGCCAAGCAGAAGTTCGAGCGCACGAAGCCCCATGTGAACGTGGGAACGATGGGACACATCGACCACGGTAAGACCACGCTCACCGCGGCCATCACCAAGGTGTTGTCCGAAAACGATCCGACCACGTCGTTCACACCGTTCGACCAGATCGACAAGGCACCCGAAGAGAAGCAGCGGGGCATCACCATCCAGATCGCCCACGTGGAGTACGAGACGGAGAACCGTCACTACGCCCACGTCGACATGCCCGGGCACGCCGACTACATCAAGAACATGATCACCGGCGCGGCCCAGGTGGACGGGGCCATCCTGGTGGTCTCGGCCGCCGACGGGCCCATGCCTCAGACCCGTGAGCACGTGCTGCTGGCCCGCCAGGTGGGCGTGCCCTACATCGTGGTGGCCCTCAACAAGGCCGACACGGTGGACGACGAGGAGCTCCTCGACCTGGTCGAGCTGGAGGTCCGCGAGCTGCTCAACGAGTACGAGTTCCCCGGTGACGACACCCCCATCGTGCGGGTGAGCGCCCTCAAGGCCCTCGAGGGCGACGCCGAGTGGACCCCGGCCATCCTGGAGTTGATGGCCGCCGTCGACTCCTACATCCCCGAGCCCGAGCGCGACGTGGAGAAGCCCTTCCTGATGTCGGTGGAGGACGTCATGTCCATCACCGGACGTGGCACCGTGGTGACCGGCAAGGTGGAGCAGGGCATCGTCAAGGTCGGCGAGGAAGTGGAGATCGTCGGGTTGCGTGACACGCAAAAGACCACGGTCACCGGCATCGAGATGTTCCGCAAGCTGCTCGACGAGGGTCGGGCCGGCGACAACATCGGCGCCCTCCTGCGGGGTACGAAGAAGGAGGAGGTGGAGCGGGGTCAGGTGCTGTGCAAGCCCGGGTCCATCACCCCCCACACCAAGTTCGAGGCCACGGTGTACGTGCTGAACAAGGACGAGGGCGGTCGCCACAAGCCCTTCTTCACCAACTACCGGCCCCAGTTCTACTTCCGGACCACCGACGTGACCGGCACCATCACCCTCCCCGAGGGCACCGAAATGGTCATGCCCGGTGACAACACCGACATGACCGTGGAGCTGGGCAAGCCCATCGCCATGGACCAGGGTCTGCGGTTCGCCATCCGTGAGGGTGGGCGAACGGTGGCTTCGGGCCGGGTCACGAAGATCCTCGAATAGTCCGGCTGCAGCGAAACCACCCAGGAGAGGACACCGTTCCCATGGCCGCAGAAGGCCCCCGCCAGAAGATCAGGATCCGTCTCAAGGCCTACGATCACGAAATTCTCGATCAGTCCACAGAGAAGATCGTCCAGACGGTGCTCCGCACCCAGGCCAAAGTGCTCGGGCCGGTGCCCCTGCCTACGGAGAAGCACCGCTACACCGTGATCCGGTCGCCCCACAAGTACAAGGACAGCCGGGAGCATTTCGAGATGCGGGTCCACAAGCGGCTGGTCGACATCGTGGAGCACACCCCGAAGACGGTGGACTCGCTCCAGCGGCTCGACCTCCCGGCCGGCGTGGACATCGAGATCAAGATCCAGACCGTCTGAGCGTCGGGCCGGGTTCGCCCGGCCCGCCGTTGTAATGCCCGGTGATGTTGGTATATAGTCACCAGTCGGCCCGATTCCGGGTCAATTCGTCAGAGTAGTTACGTGTTCGAGCGCCCGCGGTTGGACGGCGGGGACCTTGGACCAAACCAGGCGAGCGCTCCGCTCGGGTTCCTCCGAGCGGAGCGTCTGCGTGCAAGCCGTTGCCTCCGCGGGCATCGAGGGTGCCTGCAGAGCCCGGTCGAGAGCAGGTCATACAGGTTGCAGCAGACGATTGACGCCGGCCGGCGTCGATCAGAACGATTAAGTCGAGATGGAGAAGCTCCAGTGGCCACCAAGGCGATCGTGGGCGAAAAAGTGGGCATGACCCAGATTTGGGACGAACAGAACCGGGCCATACCGGTGACGGTGGTCCGCGTGTCCCCGGTCCGGGTGGTCCAGATCAAATCCCCGGAACGGGAGGGCTACTCGGCCCTCCAGGTGACCTGGGGCCATCGTCGGGCCTCCACCCTGACCAAGCCCGAGCAGGGCCACTACGACCATGCCGGGGTGGACCCGGGGCGCAAGCTGGTCGAGCTCCGGCTGGACGACGCCTCCGAGTACGAGGTGGGCCAGCAGCTGACCGCCGACCTGCTCCAGGCCGGTGACCTGGTCGATGCCATCGCCGTATCCAAGGGCAAGGGCTTCGCCGGGGGGATGAAGCGCCACAACTTCAAGGGCCAGGGCGCCTCCCACGGTAACCACAAGAAGCACCGCTCACCCGGCTCCATCGGGGCCTGCGCCACCCCGTCCCGGGTGTTCAAGGGGACCCGGATGGCCGGACGGATGGGTGGCCACCAGGTGACCACCCTCAACCTGGAGATCGTCCAGGCCGACTCGGAGCGTGAGCTCATCCTGGTCAAAGGGGCCGTGCCCGGGCCCCGGGGCGGGATGGTGGTCCTGCGGGACGCCATCAAGGCGCCGCTGGTCAAGGGAGGCAAGGCCTGATGAGCGCGGAACCGGTCACGGTGACCATCGACCTGGAATCGGCCAGCCCCGCCGAGATCCGCCGCTTTCTGCGTCCCGCCCCCCTGGAGCGGACGGTGGAGCGCCGCTCGACCGACGGGAAGGTCCTCAGCCAGGTGGTCCTCGACCCCTCGATCTTCGGGATCCAGCCCAATCTGGCCGTACTGCACCAGGTGGTGACGGCTCAGCTGGCCGCGGCCCGGTCCGGCACCCAGTCGACCAAGACCCGGGCCGAGGTCCGGGGTGGTGGGGCCAAGCCCTTCCGCCAGAAGGGGACCGGACGGGCCCGCCAGGGATCGACCCGCTCGCCCCAGTGGGTGGGGGGAGGGGTGGCCCTCGGGCCCAAGCCCCGCTCGTACGCCCAAAAGACCCCGAAGAAGATGATCCAGTTGGCGCTGCGGTCGGCCCTGTCGGACCGCGCCGCCCTGGGCCGGGTGGCCCTGGTCGATGCCTGGCCCTTCGAGGTGCCCAGCACCAAGGCCGCCGTGGCCTCGCTCCGGGCCCTGGGCCTGTCGGGTCGGGTGCTGGTGGTCCTGGGCGAGGAGGACGGTTACGCCGACCGGTCGTTCGGCAACCTGCCCGAGGTCCAGACCATGGTGGCCGGTGAGCTGAACGCCTACGACATCCTGGTCAACGACTGGGTGGTGTTCACCGACGACACCCTCCCCGGGGAGGTCGAGTCGATCGCCGTCGAGGCCGACACGGCCGCCGACCCAGCCTCGAGCGATGCTGCCGTCGGGGCCGACACGAACGCCGGGGCCAGCGGCGAGACCGACACCGAGGGCGCCGACACCGAGGAAGAAGGAAGCGGGTCATGAGGGATCCCCACAACGTGCTCATCCGGCCGGTGGTGTCGGAGAAGTCCTACATGCTGATGGACAACAACGTCTATGTCTTCGTGGTCGACCCGTCGGCCACCAAGATCGACGTGCGCCATGCCGTGGAGCAGGCCTTCAACGTCCGGGTGGACAGCGTGAACACCCTCAACCGCAAGGGCAAGGCCAAGCGCAACCGGAAGAACAACTCCCTCGGCCACCGCCCGGACACCAAGCGGGCCATCGTCACCCTGCACGAGGGTGACTCGATCGACCTGTTCGAGAACTGAGAGACCCGGACCAGCCATGCCACTCCGCTCACGAAAGCCCACCAGCGCCGGACGCCGGTTCCAGACCGTCTCGGACTTCGCCGAGATCACCAGGGATCGCCCGGAGAAGTCGCTCCTCGCCCCCAAGCCCTCGACCGGTGGGCGCAACAGCCACGGCCGCAAGACCTCCCGGCACCGCGGTGGGGGCCACAAGCAGCAGTACCGGATCATCGACTTCAAACGGAACAAGGACGGGATTCCGGCCAAGGTGGCCGCCATCGAGTACGACCCCAACCGCAACGCCCGCATCGCCCTGCTTCACTACCTCGACGGCGAGAAGCGCTACATCCTCGCCCCCTCCCAGGTGAAGGTGGGGGACCGCCTGCAGTCGGGCCAGGGAGCAGAGATCCGACCCGGCAACGCCCTGCCCCTCCGGTTCATCCCGGTGGGCTCGGTCATCCACAACGTCGAGCTCCGGCCCGGTGGCGGCGGCAAGATGGCCCGCGGTGCGGGGATGAGCGTGCAGCTGGTGGCCAAGGAAGGGGCCTTCGCCACCCTCCGCCTCCCCTCCACCGAAATGCGCCGGGTGCCGATCGACTGCCGGGGCACGCTCGGTACGGTGGGTAACTCCGAAGCCGAGCTGATCAAGATCGGCAAGGCCGGCCGTAACCGCTGGAAGGGGATCCGCCCCCAGACCCGTGGCGTGGCCATGAACCCCGTCGACCACCCGCTCGGTGGTGGCGAGGGCAAGACCTCGGGTGGGCGCCATCCGGTGTCGCCGTGGGGTCAGCCAGAGGGCCGCACCCGCTCCCGCAAGAAGGAATCCGACAAGATGATCGTCCGAAGGCGCCGCACCCGCGGTGCCCGGCGGTAGGCAAGACAGAAAGAACGTCACGCTATGCCTCGCAGCCTCAAAAAAGGTCCGTTCGTCGATGACCACCTCCTCAAGAAGGTGGACGTCCTCAACGCCGCCGGTGACAAGAAGGTCATCAAGACGTGGTCCCGCCGTTCCACCATCATCCCGGACATGGTCGGCCACACCATCGCCGTCCACGACGGCCGCAAGCACATTCCGGTGTACGTGACCGAGTCCATGGTCGGCCACAAGCTGGGCGAGTTCGCCCCCACCCGGACCTTCAAGTTCCACGCCGGTCAAGAACGTGCGGGGAGGCGCTGAGGTGCCCGGAGTGAAGACCAACGAGCGTGAGGGCACCCGGGCCGTACTGCGGCACAGCCGGGTCTCGGCCTACAAGGTGCGCCAGGTGCTGGACCAGATCCGGGGCCAGGATGTGGATCGGGCCGCAGAGACCCTGTCGCTCGGCGACCGCGAGGCCGCCATCACCGTGGGCAAGGTCCTGGCCTCCGCGGTGGCCAACGCCGTCCACAACGACGGCCTCGACGCCGAGGAGCTCTACGTGTCGGCGTGCTACGCCGACGAGGGCAGCACGCTCAAGCGGTGGCGGCCGCGGGCCCGGGGCCGGGCCACCCGTATCCGCAAGCGGACCTCGCACATCACCATCATCGTGAGCAGGCTGCCCGAGGACCGGATCGCCCGCCGCCGGGCCAAGAGCGCCGCCAACACCTCGCAGCGTTCGCGCCGGGTGGCCGGCTCCCGCCGGCGCCAACGGGTCGAGTCCTCCGCACCGGCCGCCGGTGGGCACGACACCGGATCCGAAGCATGGTCCGAGGATGCCGTCCGGGCCGACGATGTGGTCACCGAGACCGAAGCCGGCCCGCTCGAGGAGTCCGATCTCGACACCGATGGCGTCGAGCAGACGGACCAGGCTGACGACGTGGTCACCGAGACCGAGGCCGGCCCGCTCGAGGAGTCCGATCTCGAGTCCGACGATGAGGCAACCGGGGCGACCGATGACGAAACCGGCGGCGAGACCGCCGAAGAGAAGGGCAAGTAGATGGGCCAGAAAGTCAACCCCTACGGGTTTCGGCTCGGCGTCACCACCGACTGGAAGTCGCGTTGGTTCGAAGAGCGCAACTACCAGAACTGCGTGATCGAGGACTGGGAGATCCGCGACTACCTGATGTCACAGCTGGAGTCGGCCGCGGTGAGCCGGATCGAAATCGAACGGACCCGTGACCGGTTGCGGGTGGACATCCACACTGCCCGTCCCGGCATCGTCATCGGCCGCCGCGGCGCCGAGGCCGACCGGCTGAAGAAGAGGATCGAGGAGATCACCGGCCTCAACAACCGGATCCAGCTCAACATCCAAGAGATCAAGCAGCCCGAGCTCGACGCCGCTCTCATCGCCCAGGGCATCTGTGACCAGCTGGCCCGCCGGGTGGCCTTCCGACGGGCCATGAAGCGGTCCATCCAGACGGTGCAGAAGGCCGGCGCCCTGGGCGTGCGGGTGCAGTGCTCCGGACGCCTGGGCGGCTCGGAGATGTCCCGCAAGGAGTCCTACCGCGAGGGCCGGGTCCCGCTGCACACCCTGCGCGCCGACATCGACTACGGATTCCGCGAGGCCAAGACCACCTTCGGGCGGATCGGGGTCAAGGTATGGATCTACAAGGGCGACATCCTCCCCTACAAGATCTCCACCGAGGACAAGATCACCCGTGAGGCCGCCATGGCCGTGGGCGAGACCTCGGGCCAGGGTGGCGAGGCCCCCCGCCGCCTGATCACCGCCGGTGGTGGCCGCCGCCGGGCCGAGCAGGGCGCACCGGGCAGCGTGGTCACCGTCGACGCCGACTCCGGTGCCGAGACGGAGATCCCCGAAGGCCTGGTGGACCGGTCCACCGCCGACATCGCCGCCGCCCCGGCGGTCCCCGACGAGCTCGAGCGCATCCTCACCGAGGACGAAGAGATCGAACGGCGCACCCGCGAGCACCACGAGACGCCGCACTTCCGCAAGGAGGTCGACTGACATGTTGATGCCCCGGAAGGTCAAGCACCGCAAGCAGCAGCGCGGCCGCATGAGCGGCAAGGCCAAGGGTGGCAGCGATGTCACCTTCGGCGACTTCGGGATCCAGGCGCTGGAGCCGGCCTGGCTCACCGCCCGCCAGATCGAAGCCGCCCGTATCGCCATGACCCGTCACGTGAAGCGTGGTGGCAAGGTGTGGATCCGGGTCTTCCCGGACCGGCCGGTGACCCAGAAGCCCGCCGAGACCCGCATGGGCTCGGGCAAGGGCAACCCCGAGCACTGGGTGGCTGTGGTCAAGCCCGGCCGGATCCTCTTCGAGCTGGCCGGGGTGGAGCCCGATCTGGCCCGTGAGGCCATGGACCGGGCCATCCAGAAGCTGCCGTTCAAGGCCCGCTTCGTGATCCGTCCCGGCACCCACGGCACGCCGGAGGTCCAGGTCTGATGGTCACCGCCTCCGAGATCGCCGACTACGACACCGAAGAGCTCGAGCGTCAGCTCGGGGACACCCGGCGCGAGCTGTTCAACCTCCGGTTCCAACTGGCCACCGGCCAGCTGGACAACTTCTCGCGGCTCAACCACGTGCGCAAGGACGTGGCCCGCATGTTGACCGAGCTGCGGAACCGTGAGATCGCCGAGGCCGAGGGCATGGCCCTCGACGAGCTGCCGGCCCACGTGGCGGCGGCCCGTCGCCACGCCGAGGACGAGGCTCTGGGCCGGGACCAGACCACGGCCTCCGAGCGCCGGGCCGCGGCCAAGGCGGCCGAAGCAGGGCCGCTCACCGATGACGTCGACGACACGGACGACGGGGTGGACGAGGACGAGTTGGCCGAAGAGGTAGCCGACGACGACGGCATGGCCCCGGTGGACACCGAGGACGCCCCGGTGGGGGACCGCGTCGACCAGGACGCCGATGAGGATGAGGTCGAAGAGGACCCGGAGGAGAAGAGCTGATGGCTGACGAGCAGATCGTCGGGGAGCCCACCGAGCGGATCAACCGCCGCAAGGTCCGCGAGGGCCTGGTGGTGTCGGATTCCATGGACCTGACCGTGGTGGTGGCGGTCATCGAACGGGTCCGCCATCCCCGCTACGGCAAGACCGTCCAGCGGACCAAGCGCCTCTACGTCCACGACGCCGACAACTCGGCCAAGGTCGGGGACCGGGTCCGGGTGGTCGAGACCAGGCCGCTCTCCAAGCTCAAGCGGTGGCGGTTGTCCGAGGTTCTGGAGCGTGCCCGATGATCCAGCAGGAGTCACGACTACGGGTGGCCGACAACTCGGGGGCCAAAGAGGTTCTGTGCATCAAGGTGCTGGGCGGCTCACGCCGCCGCTACGCCTCGATCGGGGACATCTTCGTGGCCACGGTGAAGGACGCCATCCCCGGTGCCGCCGTCAAGAAGGGCGAGGTCGTCAAGTGCGTGGTGGTCCGGACGAAGAAGGAGAAGCGCCGTCCCGACGGCAGCTACATCCGCTTCGACGAGAACGCCGCCGTCCTCATCAATGACCAGCAGCAGCCCCGGGGCACCCGGATCTTCGGACCGGTGGGCCGTGAGCTGCGCGACAAGCGCTTCATGCGGATCATCTCGCTGGCGCCGGAGGTGTTGTAGATGCGCATCAAAAAAGGTGACACCGTGCAGGTCATGACGGGCAAGGACAAGGGCAAGCAGGCCAGCGTGGTCCGGGCCATTCCGGCCGAGGGCCGGGTCATCGTGGAGGGCGTCCACGTGGCCAAGCGCCACGCCAAGCCCACCCGCGCCACCATGCAGGGCGGCGTGATCGACAAGTTCATGCCGGTCTCGGTGTCCTCGGTGGCCATCGTGTGTGGTTCCTGTGGCCCCACCCGCATCGGGATGAGGATCGACGACCAGGGCCGCAAGATCCGGGTCTGCCGCAAGTGCGGGACGGATCTGTGATGGCCACCGCCACCGCCGGTACCCGCCCCCGCCTGAAGGAGCGCTACGACCGCCAGGTCCGGGCCGAGCTCAAAGAGTCCCTGGGCCTGAGCAACATCATGGAGGTCCCCCGGCTCGACAAGATCGTCATCAACATGGGCGTGGGCCGGGCCACCCAGCAGAAGTCCCTCATCGAAGGGGCCATGCGCGACCTCGAGATCATCGCCGGCCAGAAGCCGGTGGTCACCCGGGCGAAGAAGTCGATCGCCTCGTTCAAGCTCCGGGAGGGCCAGGAGATCGGGGCCAAGGTCACCCTGCGCGGCGACCGGGCCTGGGAGTTCTTCGACCGCCTGCTGGCCATGGCCATCCCCCGCATCCGTGACTTCCGGGGCCTTTCGCCCCGCTCGTTCGACGGCCACGGCAACTACACCTTCGGGGTTACCGAGCAGCTCATCTTCCCCGAGATCGACTACGACCGCATCGACACCACCAGGGGCATGGACATCACCATCGCCACCACCGCACGCACCAACGAAGAGGGCCGGGCGCTTCTGTCCGCCTTCGGCTTCCCGTTCCGACAGGAGAACCAGTAACCCCATGGCGAAGAAGGCCTTGATTCAAAAGCAGCAGCGCACACCCAAGTTCAAGGTGCGCGGGTACACCCGATGCCGTCGGTGTGGCCGACCCAAGTCGGTGTACCGCAAGTTCGGCCTGTGCCGGATCTGCCTGCGGGTGATGGTCCACGCCGGGGAGATCCCCGGCGTTACCAAGGCCAGCTGGTGAGAGGAGGCTACCGACGATGACCATGACCGACCCGATCGCCGACATGCTGACCCGCATCCGGAACGCCAATACCGCCCACTTCGACACGGTGAAGATGCCGGGCTCGAAGCTGAAGGAGTCCCTGGCCGCCATCTTGGTGGACGAGGGCTACATCGTGGGCTACCAGGTGAACGATGACCCCACCAAGCCGGGTAAGACCCTGGAGATCACCATGAAGTACTCACCCGACCGGGCCCGGACCATCTCGGGCATCAAGCGGGTGTCCAAGCCCGGCCTGCGCATCTATGCCCGGGCCGACAAGATGCCCCGGGTCCTCGGGGGCCTCGGCGTAGCCGTGGTCTCGACGTCCAAGGGCCTGATGACCGACCGTGAGGCCCGCAAGCGCCGCATGGGCGGAGAGGTGCTCTGCTATGTCTGGTAGTCGTTCCGCCCCACGTGGGACCATCGTCGGCGGTGGCTGCTGATGTCGCGCATCGGACGTTCTCCCATCCCCGTGCCCTCCGGGGTCACGGTGGCCCTGGGCTCCGAGAACACGGTGACGGTGAAGGGACCCCAGGGTGAGTTGGCCCGCACCGTGCCGGCCGCCATCTCCATACGCCAGGACGGCGACGTCCTGTTGGTCGAGCGCCCCGACGACCAGCGCCAGAACCGGGCCCTGCACGGGCTGACCCGCTCCCTGGTGGCCAACATGGTGGCCGGGGTCACCGACGGCTTCTCCAAGGAGCTCGAGATCGTCGGCGTGGGCTACCGGGCCGTGGCCAAGGGCCCGTCCGCTCTCGAGCTGGCCCTGGGGTTCTCCCATCCGGTCAACGTGAAGGCTCCCGACGGGGTGACCTTCGAGGTGCCGTCGGCCACCCGGATCATCGTGCGGGGGATCGACAAGGAAAAAGTCGGCCAGGTGGCCGCGGACATCCGTAAGTTGCGCAAGCCCGAGCCCTACAAGGGCAAGGGCGTCCGTTACGCCGGCGAACGGGTCGTGCGCAAGGCCGGGAAGGCAGCGAAGTAATGGCTCGAACCGATCACAAGCTGGAGCTCCGGCGCCGCCGGCACTCCCGGGTCCGTCGACGGGTGCACGGCACGGCCGGGCGCCCCCGTCTGGCCGTGTTCCGCTCCAACAAGCACATCTCCGCCCAGCTCATCGACGATGACGCCGGTGTGACCCTGGCCGCCGCCTCCTCCACCGAGAGCGAGCTGCGCGGGTCCAGTGGAGGCAACATCGACGCGGCAGGAACGGTGGGCCGACTGGTGGCCTCCCGGGGCAAGGCCGCCGGCATCACCACCGTGGTCTTCGACCGTGGCGGATTCGCCTATCACGGGCGGGTGGCCGCCCTGGCCGACGCCGCCCGTACCGAAGGACTGGAGTTCTAGCGCCATGGCCATGAACGAACTGCAATTCGAAGAGCGGACCATCCGGGTCAACCGGGTGTCCAAGGTGGTCAAGGGGGGCCGTCGGTTCTCCTTCGCCGCCCTGATGGTGGTGGGCGACGGCAACGGCAAGGTGGGCCTGGGCTACGGCAAGGCCAAAGAGGCCGGCCTGGCCGTGCAGAAGGGCATCGAAGAGGCCCGCAAGAACATGTTCGACGTGCCGCTGGCCGGTTCGACCATCACCCACCCCATCGTGGGGGAGAGCGGTGCCGGCCGGGTCATGCTCAAGCCGGCCGCCCCCGGTACCGGGGTCATCGCCGGCGGAGCGGCCCGGGCCATCCTCGAGATGGCCGGCATCCGCGACATCCTGGCCAAGTCGCTGGGTTCGTCCAACGGCATCAACGTGGCCCATGCCACCATCGCCGGGCTCAAGGGGCTCAAGCGCCCCGACGAGATCGCCGCCCTCCGGGGCAAGCCGGTGGAAGAAGTGGTGCCGGCCGCCCTGCTCCGCGCCTACCGCGAGCGCCGGCGCGAGGCCGACCTGTTCACGGAGGTGAGCTGAGATGAGTGCGGCGTCATCGTCGGGCTCCGGCCCCACCGCCTGGTTGCGGGTCACCCAGGTGCGCTCGGCCATCGGCACCAAGCCCAAGCACCGGGGCACCCTCCGGGCCCTCGGTCTCCGGGGTATCGGGCGCACCAACGTGCTACCCGATCGACCCGAGATCCGTGGGATGCTGGCTCGTGTCCCCCACCTGGTGGACGTGACCCCCACTGACCGAGACGAGGAAGGTCGACCATGAAGGTCCATGAGCTCCGCCCGCCGGCCGGTTCGACCCGGCCCCGACGCCGGGTGGGACGAGGCATCGCCGGCAAGGGGGGCAAGACCGCGGGTCGCGGCACCAAGGGACAGGGCGCCCGGGACACCATCCCCATGGGGTTCGAGGGTGGCCAGCTGCCGCTGATGCAGCGGATCCCCAAGCTGCGCGGCTTCAAGAACCCCTTCCGGATCGATTACACCCCGGTCAACCTCGGGGCCCTCGAGGCCATCGAGGGCGACTCCATCGACCTGGCCGGGTTCGTGGCCCTGGGTCTGGCCCAGAAGTCCGACCTGGTCAAAGTCCTGGGGGGCGGGACGCTGTCGCGCTCCCTCCGGGTGGAGGCCCACGCCTTCTCCAAGTCCGCCGAGGCGGCCATCACCGCCGCCGGGGGCTCGATCACCGTGGTCCCTCTCCCGTTCGGCCACGACCGCCCGCCGGCGCAGGGCAACGCCCTCACCAACCGGTAGCATCGGCCCCCTGCGGCGTCGAGGAGTCCCATGCTCGCCAGTTTGGCCAACATCTTTCGCATCCCCGACCTTCGCAAGAAGGTTGTCTTCACGCTGACCATCATCGCCCTGTACCAGTTCGGGGCCAATGTGCCGGTCCCCTTCGTCAACTTCTCGAAGGTCCAGCAGCTGGAGGCGGCCTCCAAGTCCTCCGGGGTGCTCGGCTTCCTCAACCTGTTCTCCGGTGGCGCCCTGACCCGCATGGCGGTGTTCGGGCTGGGGATCATGCCCTACATCACCTCCAGCATCATCATCCAGCTGCTGGCCACGGTCATCCCCAAGCTGGAGGAGTGGCGTGACCAGGGGGCGGTGGGCCAGAAGAAGCTGACCCAGACCACCCGGTACCTCACCGTGGCCCTGGCCCTGATGCAGTCGACCGGCCTGGTCTACCTGTTCCACAAGGGCGGTGGAGGGCTCTTCGGCTCCACCCAGAGCATCGACCTCATCCTCAACTACTCCATCTGGCGGGCGGCGTTCATCGTCATGACCCTGACCGCCGGCACGGCCTTCGTGATGTGGCTGGCCGAGCTGATCACCCAGCGCGGCATCGGCCAGGGGATGTCCATCCTGATCTTCGCCAATGTGGTGGCCGGCATCCCCTCCGGCCTCAACACGGTCCTCCAGGAGGGGGGCCGGGTCAAGTTCACCACCATCTTGGTGGTCTCCCTGGCCCTCCTGGTGCTGATCGTCTTCGTCGACCAGGGCCAGCGACGGATTCCGGTGACCTTCGCCAAACGGGTGGTGGGCCGCAAGATGTACGGAGGGTCGAGCACCTACATACCGCTCAAGGTCAATCAGGCCGGCGTGATCCCGATCATCTTCGCCAGCTCCGTGCTGTACATCCCGGTCCTGCTGTCCAACATCATCCCGTCGGAGGCCTTCCGCACCTGGGTGAACGCCAACGTCACCCCGACCAGCCTCTTCTACATCCTCACCTACTTCATCTTCATCCTCTTGTTCACCTTCTTCTACGTCTATGTGGCCTTCGACCCCCATCAGCAGGCCGACATCATCCGGAAGCAGGGCGGCTACATCCCCGGTATCCGGCCCGGTCAGCCGACCGAGCGGTACCTGGCCCATATCCTGAACCGGATCACCTGGCCCGGCGCCCTGTTCCTGGGTGGGGTGGCCATCACCCCGTCGCTGCTCATGGCGGCCTGGAACATCACCAGCTATCCCTTCTACGGAACGACTCTTCTGATCGCAACGGGCGTGGCACTCGAGACCATGAAGCAGATCGACAGCCAGCTCATGATGCGAAACTACGAGGGCTTCCTCAAGTAAGTGGTACCCGGAGCCAGGCTCGTGGTCCTCGGCAAACAGGGGGCAGGCAAGGGAACGCAGTGTGTGCGCCTCTCCCACCACTACGTGGTGCCCCATGTCTCCACCGGGGACATGCTGCGGGCCGCGGTCAAGCAGGGCACCCCGATCGGGCAGAAGGCCAAGGACCTGATGGACCGGGGTGAGCTGTTGGGGGACGAACTGATCATGGAGATGGTGGCCGAGCGGCTGCAGGAGAGCGACGTCCGGGCCCGGGGCTTCGTGCTCGACGGGTGCCCGCGCACCGTGGCCCAGGCCGAGGAGCTGGCCGGCATCCTGGCCCCCTTCGACCTGGACCTGGCCATCGACATCGAGATCCACACCACCCAGGTCCTCCGCCGGCTGGCCGCCCGCCGGGTCTGTGTCGACTGCGGGGCCAACTACTCGCTGTCCTCCCCGCCCCTCATCAACTGGACCTGCGATGTCTGCGGCGGTGAGGTGGTCCAACGCCAGGACGACACCGAAGAGGCCATCTCCCGCCGCCTGGAGCTGTACGAGATCCAGACCGCCCCGCTCATCGAGTGGTACCGGTCGCGCAACCAGCTGGAGTCGGTCCCGGGCACCGGATCGCCCGACGCCGTGACCCGCCGGATGGTCAAGGTCATCGAGATCCGGCGCCAGAGGGGCAGTGGGTTCGCATGAGGCGCAACGCTGACGAGCTGGCCAAGATGCGCAAGGCCGGGCGGGTGGTGGCCGAGATGCACGAGGCCACCCGGGCCGCCATCCGGCCGGGGGTCTCGACCGCCGAGCTGGACCGGGTGGCCCGTGAGGTCCTGGACCGCCGGGGGGCCGGGTCGAACTTCCTCAACTACCACGGCTTTCCGGCCGTGATCTGCACCTCTCCCAATTCCATGATCGTGCACGGGATCCCCAGCGAGTCGGTGATCCTCGAGGAGGGGGACATCATCTCGGTGGACTGCGGGGCCATCATCGAGGGCTACCACGGGGACGCCGCCTACACCGCCGGGGTGGGCCAGGTGTCGGGCGAGGCCACCCGGTTGATGGAGGTCACCGAGGCCAGCCTGTTCGCCGGGATCGACCAGCTGCAGGCCGGGAACCGCCTCTACGAGGTGGGAAGGGCGGTCCAGCAGGTGGCCGAGGCCGCCGGCTACTCGGTGGTCCGGGAGTACGTGGGCCACGCCATCGGCACCGCCATGCACGAGGAGCCCCAGGTGCCCAACTACTGGCCCGGGACCCCGGGGCCCACCCTCAAGACCGGGATGGTCTTCGCCGTCGAGCCCATGGTCAACGCCGGGGGGCCGGGCACCGTCCAGCTCGACGACGGGTGGAGCGTGGTCACCTCCGACGGCCGCCTCTCGGCCCATTTCGAGCACACCATTGCCGTGACCGACGACGGCCCGGAGGTGTTCACCGTCCTGTGAGACCGCTCCGACCAGGTCGTCCCGCCCAATTCGGGGGTCGAACTGGCAATTTGGCGGTGACCAGCTAAACTATTCCTTCGGCTGACCACGGGTGTGCTGTGGCGTGCCGATTCCCGTTCCCGGTGGTGCTCCTTGGGTGTGCCCCCGAACACGGTGCGGACGAACGACGACCTCGTGGTTCGTGACGCACGTCGACCCCCGGGTCGAGCGGACAAGAACGACAGAGTACCGAGGAGATTCACCTGCCCAAGCCCAAAGAAGATGCCATCGTGCTGGAGGGCACGGTCGTGGAGCCACTACCGAACGCCATGTTCCGGGTGGAGCTGGAGAACGGTCACAAAGTGTTGGCCCACAGCTCCGGAAAGATGAGGATGCACCGCATCCGGATCCTTCCCGGCGACAAGGTGCAGGTGGAGATCACTCCCTACGACCTGGCCCGGGGACGGATCACCTACCGCTACAAGTGATCCCGACGTCCCGCTCCGGCCGGGCTGACGGCCACCGGGGGCGGGATGGAACGGCAGGATCCGGTGGGAGCCGGCATCGGCCGGTGGGCAGTGTCAGCAGTAGGCAGTCAGCAGCAGGAGACAAGGAAAGAGAACGTGAAGGTTCGACCCAGCGTCAAGCCGATGTGTGAGAAGTGCAAAGTGATCCGCCGGCACCGGCGGGTCTTCGTGATCTGCGAGAACCCGCGCCACAAGCAGCGCCAGGGTTGATGCTCGCGGACATGGCGTAGAGAGAAGAAAGAGGAACACGTGGCCCGCATTTCAGGCGTGGACATCCCCCGCGAGAAGCGGTTGGAGATCTCCCTCACCTACATCTTCGGCATCGGCCGGACCACCTCCAAGCAGATCTGCACGGCCACCGAGACCAACCCCGACACCCGGGTCCGTGACCTGACCGACGAAGAGGTGACCCGCCTCCGCAACTACATCGACGCCAACCTCCAGGTGGAAGGGGACCTGCGCCGCGACGTCTCCCAGGACATCAAGCGCAAGATGGAGATCGGCTGCTACCAGGGCATCCGCCACCGCAAGGGCCTGCCGGTCCACGGCCAGCGCACCCATACCAACGCCCGCACCCGCAAGGGACCGAAGAAGACCGTCGCCGGAAAGAAGAAGGTTCGCAAGTAATGGCCAAGACCCCCAAGTCGGCACCGACCGCCCGGCGCCCCCGCAAGCGGGAGCGCAAGAACATCACCTTCGGGGTGGCTCACATCAAGAGCTCGTTCAACAACACCATCGTGTCCATCGCCGACCCGGAAGGGAACGTGTTGGCCTGGGCGTCCGCCGGCAATGTCGGGTTCAAGGGCTCGCGCAAGTCCACCCCCTTCGCCGCCCAGCTGGCCGCCGAGCAGTGTGCCAAGCGGGCCATGGAGCACGGCGTGCGCCGGGTCGACGTGCTGGTCCGCGGCCCGGGCTCGGGACGGGAGACGGCCATCCGCTCGCTGGCCGCGGCCGGCATCGAGGTGGCCGGCATCAAAGACGTGACTCCCATCCCCCACAACGGATGCCGCCCGAAAAAGCGGCGTCGGGTCTAGGGCCGGGAACCAAAGGAAGCTAAGGAAGCCATGGCTCGATACACAGGACCCGTCTGCCGGCTCTGCCGCCGGGAGCGCACCAAGCTCTTCTTGAAGGGCGAGCGGTGCTATTCGATGAAGTGCCCGGTCTCCGAGGCGGTGACCGACCGGCACAGCCGGGCCTATCCCCCCGGTGAGCACGGCCGCGACCGGATGCGCCAGGGGTCCGAGTACCTCGGGCAGCTGCGGGAGAAGCAGAAGGCCCGCCGGATCTACGGGCTCTTGGAGCGCCAGTTCCACAACCTGTACGTGGAGGCCAGCCGGGCCCCCGGCATCACCGGCGAGAACCTGCTGCGCATGCTGGAGCTGCGCCTCGACAACGTGGCCTTCCGGGCCGGCTGGGGCGCCAGTCGTTCCCAGGCCCGCCAGTTCGTGCGCCACGGGCACGTCCTGGTCAACGGCAAGCGGGTCACCATCCCCAGCTACCGGGTGCGCCAGGGCGACGTGGTGGCCCTCAAGCCGTCCTCCCGCGAGCTGTTCCACGTCCGCCGCAACATGGACACCCTCGACCGCCAGCTGCCGCCCTGGCTCGAGGCCGTCGGTGACCGCTTCGAGGTACGGGTGTTCTCCCTCCCGCTCCGCGAGCACATCGACGAGCCCGTGCAGGAGCAGCTCATCGTCGAGCTGTACTCCAAGTAGTCCGACCGATCTCCTAACCACCAGCCACCCCAGCCCCACCCAGACCCACACTTCGCATCACACTGCCGAGGAGTCACGATCAGCATGCTCATCATCCAACGCCCCACCGTCGAAGCCATCGGTGAAGAAGAGGACAACCGCCAGCGGTTCGCGGTCGGACCGCTCGACCCGGGCTTCGGGCACACCCTGGGCAACTCGCTGCGCCGGACCCTGTTGTCGTCCATCCCGGGCGCCTCGATCACCCAGGTCCGCTTCGACGACGCCCTGCACGAGTTCACCACCCTGCCGGGGGTCAAAGAGGATGTGACCGACCTCATCCTCAACCTCAAGGACCTCTTGTTCCGGGTGCACAGCGACGAGCCGGTCACCATCCGCCTGGACCAGCGGGGCCCCGGCGACGCCACCGCCGGCGACCTCCAGGTCACCGCCGACGTCGAGGTCCTGAACCCCTCCCAGCACATCGCCTCGCTCAACGGCAAGGGCCGCCTGGCGGTCGACCTGACCGTGGAGCGCGGCCGCGGCTACCTGTCGGCGGACAAGTCCAAGCGCTCGGCCACCATCGGGGTCATCCCGGTCGACGCCATCTTCTCGCCGGTGCGCCGGGTGGCCTTCACCGTCGAGCCGGTCCGGGTGGAGCAGTCCACCGACTTCGACCGACTGGTGCTCGACATCGAGACCGACGGGTCCCTGACCCCCCGGGAGGCCCTGGCCTCGGCCGGCGACACCCTCCGGACCCTGGTGGGCCTGGTGGCCGACCTCGAGGACGAGCCCATGGGCTTGGAGCTGGGCGAAGTCGGCACGGTGGGCACCGGCTCACCCGACCTCGACCTCCGGATCGAGGACCTCGACCTCACCGAGCGGCCTCGCAACTGCCTCAAGCGGGCCCAGATCAACACCATCGGCGAGCTGGTCGACCGCACCCTCGACGACCTGCTCAACATCACCAACTTCGGGCAGAAGTCGCTCGACGAGGTGCTCCAGAAGCTCGACGAGCGGGGCCTGTCCCTGCGGGTCAAGGACTGAGGTCACACCATGCTCGGCACTCCGAAGAAGGGCCGCCGGTTCGGCGGGAGCTCCGCCCACCAGAAGGCCATGATGGGGAACCTGGTGGCGTCATTGATCGCCGCTGAGTACCTGGTCACGACCGAGGCCAAGGCCAAGGCCCTGCGCCCGGTGGCGGAGAAGGTCATCACCGCGGCGGCCAAGGGCGGCGTGGCCCGGCAACGGCACGTGGTGGCGTTCATCCGGGACAAGGACATGGCCAACAAGCTGTTCTCCGAGATCGGCCCCCGCTACGCCGAGCGGCCGGGCGGCTACACCCGGATCCTCAAGCTGGGCAACCGGCTGGGTGACAACGCCCCCATGGCCAAAATCGAACTGGTGTGAGCACGCCCCCCCTGGCCGGGGGGGAGGATGACCGGTCGGTCCGGTGGCGGCTGACGTTGGCCTACGACGGGACCGGCTTCCACGGGTTCGCAGCCCAAGAGGGCCAGCGCACCGTGGCCGGAGAGCTGTGCGGGGCGCTCACCCGGATCACCCGCACCCCGGTCTCTTTGACCTGCGCCGGTCGCACCGACGCCGGCGTGCACGCCCTCGGTCAGGTGGTCCACTTCGACCTGCCGCCCGGGGCCTCCGACCGCCTCGACGGTGACTCCCTGGTCAAGTCGTGCAACAGCCAGCTGGGACCGGCCATCGTGGTGCGGGAGGCGGCCATCGCCCCCGAGGGGTTCGACGCCCGCCACTCGGCCACCGCCCGCCGCTACCGCTACCTGGTGGTGAACGCCCCGGTGCCCGACCCCCTGCTGGCCCGGTTGGCCTGGCAGGTGGCCGATCCTCTGGAGCTGCGGTCGATGCAGGCGGCCTCGGACACCCTCCTCGGCCAACACGACTTCCGGGCCTTCTGCCGCCGGGTGCCCGGCACCACCGCCGACGACCCCATCACCCGGCGGGTGGACCAGGTCCGGTGGTCCCGGTGGGGAGGCCCCTCGGGCCCTTCGGGCCCTCCCGGGTGGAAGGGGGCGGAGCGCAAGGTTCCGGGGCGGAGTTCCCGGCCCTGGTGCCGGCGGTGGGGAGCCTGCTGGCCTTCGAGATCGAGGCCGGGGCCTTCTGCCACCAGATGGTCCGATCCCTGGTGGGAACCCTGGTGGACGTGGGCCGGGGCCGGAAGCGGCCCTCGGACATGTTGTGGATCCTCCGGTCCGGGGACCGCCAGCAGGCCTCCCAGCCGGCCCCGCCCCACGGACTGACCCTCATGACCGTCCGCTACGGCCGCTGACCGGCTTGCCTGCCAGGGCCATTTGGTCGTATCGTAGGGACTCGCCCGGTTTCCCAGGTGCGGTGTTCCGCGAGTGGGGACACCGCTGACAGCCCGGGCCGCCGTCCCCACCGAGCCTCGAACCCGAGGATCACCGGGGCCCAGTACCACTGAACCAAGGATCTCTCGTGCGCACGTACACCCCCAAGCCTGCCGACATCACCCGCGCCTGGCGCATCGTCGACGCCGATGGACTGGTGCTCGGCCGCCTGGCCACCGAGGTGGCCTCGGTGCTGCGGGGCAAGCACAAGCCCATCTTCTCCCCCAACCTCGACACCGGTGACCATGTCATCGTCATCAACGCCGACAAGGTCGTGCTGACCTCGGGCAAGGCCGAGGCCAAGTTGTCGTACCGCCACAGCGGCTACCCCGGGGGCCTCACCGCCACCCGCTACAGCGATCTGATGATCGACCGGGCCGACCAGGTGGTGAGGAACGCCATCACCGGCATGCTCCCGAAGAACCGCCTGGGCCGCCAGATGGCCACCAAGTTGAAGGTCTACAACGGCGCCGAGCACCCGCACGCCGCCCAGTCCCCCGAACCCCTGGAGCTTCCGGACGCCCGCCGCACGGCGTCGGCCCGGAGCGGCGCGTGAGCACCGTCGCCGACCAGGCCCCCGTACCGACCCAGCGCGAGGAGCACCCCGTGGCCAACACCGTCCCCATCTGCAGCACCACCGGCCGTCGCAAGCGGGCCGTGGCCCGCGTCCGCATCCGGCCAGGCGAGGGGGCCATCACCGTCAACGGCCACAAGTTCGAGGAGTACTTCACCTCGGCCACCCACCGGATGATCGTCACCGAGCCGCTGCGCTTGACCGACACCACCGAGTCGTGGGCCATCGACGTGACCATCGACGGGGGCGGGGTCTCGGGCCAGGCCGGCGCCTTCCGCCTGGGCATCGCCCGGGCCCTGTGCCAGCTGGACCCCGAGCTGCGGGCCCCCCTCAAGCGGGCCGGCTTCCTCACCCGGGACTCGCGGGAGAAGGAGTCGAAGAAGTACGGACTGAAGAAGGCCCGCAAGGCTCCGCAGTACTCCAAGCGGTAGGGGCATGGCCAAAACCCGTTTCGGCACCGACGGTGTCCGGGGCGTCGCCAACGTCCGAGTTGAGCACCGATCTGGTCCTGGCTCTCGGCCGGGCCGTGGCCCGGACCATCACCGCCACCACCTTTCTGGTCGGACGGGACACCCGCCGCTCGGGCCCCATGCTCCAGGCCGCCCTGTCGGCCGGACTGGCCAGCGAGGGCGCCGACGTCATCGACATGGGCGTGCTGCCCACCCCGGCCCTGGCCTGGCTGTCGGCCCAGCGGGGCGTGCCGGCCGTGGTCATCTCGGCCTCCCACAACCCCTTCGCCGACAACGGCATCAAGCTGTTCGCCGCCGGCGGCCTCAAGCTCAGCGCCGAGGTGGAGGCGGCCATCGAGGAAGAGCTGGACCGGATCCTCGACCCCTCGGTCAAGGGCCCCCGCGCCGCTGGAGGGCCACAGCATCGGCTCACTGGGCGCCGAACCCGGAGTCGGCGACTCCTACCTCGACCACCTCGGCACCCTGGTGGACGGCCGCACCCTCGACGGCCTGCGGCTGGTGGTCGACAGCGCCAACGGGGCCGCTTCGGCCCTGGCCGCCCATGCCTACCAACGCCTGGGGGCCGAGGTCATCGCCATCGGCTGTGATCCCGACGGCACCAACATCAACGACGGCTGCGGCTCCACCTCGACCGAGGCCCTGGCCGCGGCGGTGGTGGAGCACCACGCCGACCTGGGCCTGGCCCTCGACGGGGACGCCGACCGGCTGCTGGCCGTGGATGCCTCGGGCCGGGTGGCCAACGGGGACGAGCTGCTGGCCCTGTTCGCCCTTGACCTGGCCGACCGCGGCCAACTGGCCGGCAACACCGTGGTGGTCACGGTGATGACCAACCTGGGCTTCCGTCTGGCCATGCAGGAGCGGGGCATCATCGTCAAGGAGACGCCGGTCGGGGACCGCTACGTGCTGGCGGCCCTGGACAAGGACGGGTTCGCCCTCGGGGGTGAGCAGTCGGGCCACATCGTCTTCCGGCGCCTGGCCACCACCGGCGACGGCCTGCTCACCGGCCTCATCCTGGCCGACCTGGTAGCCCGGAACGGCAAGCCCCTGGCCGAGCTGCTGGACGGGCTGGTCGACCGGGTGCCCCAGGTGCTGGTCAACGTGCCGGTGCCCAATACCGAGCTGCTGGACGGAGCCGAGGCGGTGTGGTCGGCGGTGGCCGAAGAGGAGGAGCGGCTGGGGGACGGAGGCCGGGTGCTGCTGCGGCCGAGCGGGACCGAGCCCCTGGTCAGGGTCATGGTCGAGGCCGTCGGTGACGGGGTGGCCGAGGAGATCGCCCAGCGGCTGGGCACCCTGGTGGAGTTCGAGCTGCAGACGGCGGCGGCCACCCACGGCTGACGTGCCCGGGCCGGCCCCCTTTGAAGCGGCTGACCCGGACCGCTAGCCTCGCTCCATGTGCGGAATCATCGGGATCACCTATGGAGCCGGGCTATCCGCCGATGAGACCGGGGCGGGGAGCGGCGGCGGACCCGATGAGGCTGAGGTGCTGGGGGTCCTGCTCGAAGGGTTGAGCCGTCTCGAGTACCGGGGCTACGACTCGGCCGGCCTGGCCCTGGTCGGGGCCACCGGGGAGCCGGGCATCTGGCGGGCCCGGGCCGCCAACGGGACCCGCTCCCTCGACGATCTGGTCAAGCGGGCCGAAGAGGCCCCCGAGGGCGCGGCCTCCGGCCTGGGGCACACCCGATGGGCCACCCACGGAGGCCCCACCGAGGGCAACGCCCATCCCCACATCGACTGCACCGGCCGGTTGGCCCTGGTCCACAACGGCATCATCGAGAACCACGTCGAGCTGACCGACGAGTTGGTGGCGGCCGGGCACGGCTTCGCCTCGGACACCGATACCGAGGTCCTGGCCCACCTGGTCGAGTCGGCCCTGACCGCCCGGCCTGAGGACGGCCTGGTCGGGGCGGTGCGCCAGGCCCTGGCCCGGATCCGCGGCACCTTCTCGGTGGCGGTGGTCCACTCCGACGAGCCCGACCTCATCGTGGCGGCCCGGCGGGTGTCCCCGCTGCTGATGGGGGTCAGCGACACCGCGGCCTTTCTGGCCTCGGACGTCCCGGCCATCTTGGGGCTGACCCACGACTTCTTCGTGTTGGACGACGACCAGGTGGCCGAGTTGCGCCCGGGCTCGATCCGGGTCACCACGCTGGACGGTTCCGAGGTGCAGCCCGACCGGCTGAGCGTCGACTGGGATCTCGACTCGGCCCGCAAGGACGGCTTCGACGACTACATGAGCAAGGAGATCCGGGAGCAGCCCAAGGCGGTGGCCGACACCATGCTCGACCGGCTCCTGCCCGACGGGACGCTGGACCTCGACGAGGTCCACATCACCGCCGAGGAGTTCCGGGCCTTCAACAAGGTCTTCATCGTGGCCTGCGGCAGCAGCTACCACGCCGGCCTGATGGCCAAGTACGCCATCGAGCACTGGGCCCGGCTGCCGGTGGAGATCGACATCGCCAGCGAGTTCCGTTACCGCGATCCGGTCCTCGACACCCACACCCTGGTCATCGGGGTCAGCCAGTCGGGTGAGACCGTCGACACCATGGAGGCGGTGGAAGAGGCCCGCCGGTTGGGGGCCAAGGTGCTGGTCATCTCCAACGTGGTGGACTCGTCCATGGCCCGCAAGGCCGATGCCGTCCTCTACACCCGGGCCGGGCCGGAGATCGGGGTGGCCGCCACCAAAACCCACCTGGCCCAGATCACCGCCCTCGAGATCCTGGCCCTGTACCTGGGCCAGGTCCGCGGCACCCTGGCCCCCGAGGAGGCGCGCTCCCTGTTCGCGGCCATGGGGGCCCTCCCCGACCAGGTGGCCGAGGCCATCGGGCGTTCCGACGACGTGGCCGCGGTGGCGGCCCGCTACCGCGACTCGCCGTCCTTCATCTTCCTGGGCCGCCAGGTGGGCTATCCGGTGGCCCTCGAAGGTGCCCTCAAGCTGAAGGAGCTCTCCTATCTGAGGGCCGAGGGGTTCCCGGGCGGCGAGCTCAAGCATGGGCCCATCGCCCTGGTCGAACCGGGCACCGTGGTGATCGGGGTGGCCACCCGCACGCCGGTGTGGGAGAAGATGATGAGCAATGTGGCCGAGGTCAAGAGCCGCGGCGCCACCGTGGTGCTGGTGGCCAACGACGGGGACGAGGAGACCGCCCGCCAGGCGGACGCCGTCCTGTGGGTGCCGGCCACCCGGCCCCTGTTCGCCCCCATCGTCGATGTGGTCCCGTTGCAGATGTTCGCCTACTCGCTGGCCCGCCTGCACGGGCACGACGTCGACCGACCCCGCAATCTGGCCAAGGTGGTCACCGTCGAGTGAGCCCGGGTGGCTCCCCGCCGCTGGCCGCGGTGCTCACCGGGGCGGTCGGGGAGCTCGATCAGTACCAGCGGGCTCTCGGGGGCGGTGGTCGGCGTGGGCGTGGACGCCGTGGATCTCGACCGGTTCCGCCGGGTGCTGGACCGGCGCGTGCACCTGGCCGACCGGCTCTTCACCGCCGGGGAGCAGGCCTACGCCGCCGCGGCCTCGGACCCGGTCCCCGGCTTTCCACCCGGTTCGCAGCCAAAGAGGCCACCATGAAGGCCCTCGGCGTGGGCCTGGGGGCCTTCGCCTTCGCCGAGGTGGAAGTGGTCCGGTCCGGGCTCGGGGCGCCGTGGCTGGTCCTGCACGGTTCGGCTCTGGAGCGGGCCGGAGCCGCCGGGGTGTGGCGCTGGCACCTCTCGCTGACCCACACCGACCGGGTGGCCATGGCCCTGGTGGTGGCCGAGGGCGGCGCTCCCGCCTCCGAGCCTGTGGCACCGGCTCTGCGGTCCACAGGGCCCGCCCCGAAGCCGTAGCGTCGCGGGCATGTTGCCGGTCCTGACCGTGGCGGAGATGAACGCCGTCGACGCCGCCGCGGCCGAGTCCACCCCACTCGAGGAGCTGGTGGGCCGGGCCGGTCTGGCCGTGGCCCTGGCCGCCCTGGAGATGCTGGGAGGGGCCTACGGCCGCCGGGTGGTGGTGGTGGCCGGCCCCGGCAACAACGGGGCCGACGGCCGGGTGGCGGCATCGATCCTCCACCGCCGGGGGGCCCGGATCTCCGTGGTGGAGGCGGCCGAGGCCGAGGCCCTGGGGCCGGCCGACCTGGTCATCGACGCCGCCTACGGGACCGGGTTCCGCGGTGAGTACCGCTTCCCGGCGGTGGCTCCGGGCACGCCGGTGCTGGCCGTCGACATCCCGTCGGGGGTCCAGGGCGACACCGGAGCGGCCTCGGGCTCCCCGTGCCCGGCCTCGAGGACCGTGACCTTCGTGGCTCTCAAACCCGGGCTGATCCAGGGGGACGGCGCCCGCCTGAGCGGCGCGGTGACGGTGGCTGACATCGGGCTGCCCCCGGGGCCGGCGGCCATCGGGGTCATGGACGACGGTGACCTGGAGGACCTCTTTCCGGCTCGCCGTTACGGGGGCAACAAGTGGTCGGCTGCCGTGCTGGTGGTGGCGGGGTCGCCGGGGATGACCGGGGCCGCCGCCCTGTGCGCCCGCTCGGCCTACCGGGCCGGAGCGGGGATGGTCCGCCTGGGGGTCCCGGGTGGGGAGCTGTCCGAGGCGCCGGCCTCCGAGGCGGTGAGCGTGGCCCTGCCGGCGCAGGAGTGGTCAAGCGACGCTCTGGAGGCCGCCTCGCGCTGCGCCACCGTGGTGGTCGGGCCGGGCCTGGGTCGTGACCCGGCGGCAGCCTCCGAGGTCCGCCGGCTGGTGGCGGAGTCGCCCGTGCCGGTGGTGGTGGACGCTGACGGCCTCTACGCCTTGGGCCGGGTCGGCGGGGACGACTCGCTCCAGGCCCGCTCCCGGGTGGTGCTCACACCGCACGACGGCGAGTACGCCCGACTGATGGGTTCGGACCCCGGGCCCGACCGGGTCGACGCCTCCCGCCGCCTGGCCGCGGCCAGCGGTGCGGTGGCGCTGGTCAAGGGCCCCACCACCGCGGTGGCCGATCCCAGCGGGCGGGTGCTCCTCGGGATGTCGGGCACCACGGCCCTGGCCACCGCCGGCACCGGGGACGTGTTGTCGGGCATCATCGGGGCCATGGTGGCCCGGGGCGTTCCCCCTCTGGAAGGTGCGGCCCTGGGCGCCCACGTGCACGGCCGGGCCGGAGCCGCCGGCCGGTCGGAGGGGCTGGTGGCCGGGGACCTACCCGACCTGGTGGCCGAGCTCCTCTCGGGAGTGCGGGCACAGCTTCCGGCGACGGGTCGCCGTGGCTGACCGGTGGCGTCCGGCCTGGGCCGACATCGACCTCGACGCCGTGCGTCACAACGCCGCCCTGCTGGTGGCGTTGTGCCGCCCCGCCGCCCTGTGCGCGGTGGTCAAGGCCGACGGCTACGGGCACGGGGCCCTGCCGGTGGCCCGGGCCGCCCTGGAGGGTGGGGCCAGCTGGCTGGCCGTGGCCCTGGTGGAAGAGGGGGTGGCGCTACGCCAAGCCGGCATCGGGGCCCCGATCCTCCTGCTGTCCGAGCCCCCCGACGAGGCGGTGGAGGAAGCGGTGGCCCAACGGTTGACCCCCACCGTGTACACCTACGGGGGCCTCAGCCGACTGGCCGCCGCGGTGTCCGACGGCGGCCACCCGCCCCTCGAGGTCCATCTCAAGGTGGACACCGGTATGCACCGGGTGGGAGCCGACGCCGCCGACGCCCGGGGCCTGGCCGCCGCCACGGCGGCCGACCCCCGCCTCACCCTGGGCGCGGTGTGGACCCATCTGGCCGTGGCCGAGGGCGCCGATCCCGTCGACGTGGCCTTCACCGCCACCCAACTGGAGCGCTTCGACGCCGTGCTGGCCGAGCTGGCTGAGGCCGGGCACCGGCCCCCCATGGTCCATGTGGCCAACTCGGCCGGGGCCATCGGCATCCCCTCGGCCCGCCACGACCTGGTGCGGTGCGGGATCGCCCTGTACGGGGTGGCCCCCACCCCGGCCCTGGCCGCGGCCATCGCCGACGCCACCGGCGGGGGGCGGCTGGAGCCGGTCCTCTCGCTGCGGACCCGGGTCACCTACGTCCGGGACCTCGACGGCGGGGCGCGTCCCTCCTACGGCCGGCGCCGGCCGCTGGAGCAGCGCTCCCGGGTGGCCACCATGCCCGTGGGGTACGCCGACGGTGTCCCCCGCCGCCTGTTCGACGCCGGCGGTGAGGTGTTGATCCGGGGGGTCCGCCGTCCCCTGGCCGGCTCGGTGACCATGGACCAGATCGTGGTGGACTGCGGCCCGGCTGACTCGGCCTCGGTGGAGGTCGGTGACGAGGTGGTGCTGATCGGGCGCCAGGGGGATGAGGAGATCACCGCCGACGAGTGGGCCGGCCTGCTCGGCACCATCAGCTACGAGGTGCTGTGCGACATCGGTCCCCGGGTCCCCCGCCTGTCGGTGGGGCGGTCCACCGGGCCGGTCGTCGATGCGCCGGGTGGGCCATGACGTCCCTGACCGATCTGGCCGCCCTCGGGCGGGAGGCCGCCGGCTGCACGAAGTGCCCGCTCTCGGCCCACCGGACCCAGGTGGTGTTCGGCGTGGGCGACCCGTCGGCCGACCTCATGTTCGTGGGCGAGGCCCCCGGTCGCGACGAGGACCTCCAGGGGGAGCCGTTCGTGGGACGGTCGGGCAAGCTCCTCGACCGCCTGGTGGCCGAGGAGCTCGGGGTCGACCGGTCCCGCCTCTACATCGCCAACGTGGTCAAGTGCCGGCCACCGGACAACCGGGACCCCACGGCGGCGGAGATCGCCGCCTGCCGCCCGTACCTGGCGTCCCAGGTGGAGCTGATCCGTCCGGTGGTGGTGGTCAGCCTGGGCAACTTCGCCACCAAGCTGCTCCTCGAGACCGATCAGGGCATCACCAAGGTGCGGGGGAAGGCGTACCCGGTGGGGGAGTTCCAGCTGGTGCCCACGTACCACCCGGCCGCGGCCCTGCGCTCCGGCGGGGTGGTGGTGGCCGAGATGCGGGCCGACCTGATCCGGGCCAAGCAGCTGCTCGGGTGGAGCTCGTGACCGGGCCGGCTGCCGGCCTGTCCGCCGGGGCCGACACCCTGACGCTCACCACGGGCTCGGCCGACGCCACCCGGCAGCTGGCCGCATCCCTGGCACCGGTGTGCCGGCCCGGCGACGTCCTGCTGCTGGCCGGGGACCTGGGGGCCGGGAAGACCACCTTCGCCCAGGGCTTCGCCGCCGGGCTGGGCATCGCCGGCGCCGTCACCAGTCCTACCTTCGTCCTGGTCCACCAGTACCCGGTGGAGGGACGACTGCCGGTCCGGGTGCTGCTCCATGCCGACGTCTACCGCCTGGACCATCTCCACGAGATCGCCGACCTGGGCCTGGCCGAGCTGGTCGAGGACGGTGGGGTGGCCCTGGTCGAATGGGGCGACGCCGCTGAGCCCGTCCTCGGGTCCGGGGCCCTGGTGGTCCGACTGGCCGCTGGTGACGAGGACGACGACCAACGCCGGGCGGTGGTGGTCGCTCCCACCGACGACGCCTGGTCCGACCGCTGGGACCGGTTGGCCGCAGCCCTGGCCCCCTGGGCGGACCGACCGTGACCTTGCTGGCCATCGAGTCGGCCACCGACTCGGTGGGGGTGGCCCTCATCCGGGACGACGGAGGCTCGGCGGAGCGCGTCCACCAGGGAGGCCGGGCCCATGCCGAGCTGCTGGCCCCGTCCATCGAGGAGGTCTGCGTGGTCTCGGGGTGCACGGTCGGTGACATCGACCGGATCGCCGTCGACATCGGCCCCGGGCTCTTCACCGGGCTGCGGGTGGGGGTGGCCACCGCCAAGGCCCTGGCCCAGGCCCTGGGGGTGGCGGTCCTCGGGGTCACCAGCCTCGACATCCTGGCCGCGGCCACCGCCACCCGGTTCGACCCCGGTCAGGCCCGCCCGGTGGTGGCGGTGGTCGATGCCCGCCGGGGAGAGGTGTTCGCCGCCGCCTACCGTTTCGACCGGGCCCCGACCACGGGGGACGGCCCGCCGGTGGATCCCGAGTCGGTCCGCTCCGACCGGCTCGAGCCCCTGGCCCCCGAGGGCCTGGTGGCCTGGGTGGAGGAGCTGGTGGGCCAGGCCGGCCCGGTCACCCTGGTGGGCGACGGCGTGGTCCGCTACCACCAGCTCCTGGGGCCGGTGCCCGGGGTGGACCTGGGGTGGGCGGAGACCCTGTCGTCCCCCCCGCCGCTAGCGCTGGCCCACCTGGCCCTGCGCCGGCTGGACCGGGGGGTTCCCCCGGTCCCGCCGCTGGACCTGGTGCCCGACTACCGGCGCCAGGCCGATGCCCGCATCAACTGGGAGCAGCGGAACCCCCGACAGGGCGGGCCGGCCGCCGCGGCCACTCCGGGAGGCCCGCGTTGAGCGCACCCTCCCCGCCGTCGCGGCCCTCGCCACCGGCCCGACCGGGCGATCCGGGCCCGGCGGCCACCGGCCCCGTGCCGGTGGTGGTGGCCCCCATGCGCACCAAGGACCTCCGGGGGGTGCTGGCCATCGAAGAGGCCGTCTTCCCCCAGCCCTGGTCCCACCGGCTCTTCGTCGAGGAGCTGGCCCAGCGCAGGTCCAGGGCCTACCGGGCCGCCTGGGTCGGGACCACCATCGTGGGGTTCGCCGGCCAGATGTTCATCGACGACGAGGCCCACGTGAACAACGTGGCGGTGGCGCCGGAGTGGCAGGGTCGGGGCCTCGGCAACGTGCTGCTGGCCGACCTGGTGCGCACGGCCCTCGACCGGGGGGCCCGCCACCTGACCTTGGAGGTGCGGGTGGGCAACCAGCCGGCCCTGGCCCTCTACCACCGCTTCGGCATGGCCCCGGTCGGGGTCCGGCGCAACTACTACCCGGTGACCGGTGACGACGCCCTGATCATGTGGGCCCGGGACATCGACACCGACTCCTACGGTGAGCGGCTGGCCGACATCGAGTCCTCGCTGGCCTCCGACTTCGAGGTGAGCTCCCGCCGCTGATGGGGACCCGCTGTCGGGCGTGGGAGCCGGCGCCCGTGCCGGAGCGGGTACCGGACCCCCTTGCCGACGTCGTGGCCCGGGCCGCCCACCTAGCCGGTGACGGGATGGGTGGGGGTGGTCCCATCCGGGAGCAGATCGTCGAACCCGTCGGGGATCGAGACCAGCCCCGGAGCGGTGCCGGGCACGTCGGTGAGCCCGTACTGCCACACGATCGAGTAGGTCACGGGGTCGATGACCACCACCCGGTCGCGGTAGTCGTCGTTGACCATGATCAGCCCGTTGGGCAGTCGCTCGGCCAGCGAAGGCTTCTTCAGTGCGGCATCACCGGAGCGGGCATCGTAGAGCCAGGTGATCCGGCCGCTCCGGGCGAACTCGAGTACCCGGCCTTCGGCCGGCGGGTCGTAGTCCGTCATCAGATACCGGTCCGTCCCGATCTGCTGGGGATCGGAGGGGTAGTCGACCGAGGGGAAGTGGGTTGACCACACCAGCTTGCCGGCCTGGGTGTACTCGTCGATCCACGACCCGTTGATCTCCGACACCAGGACATCACCGTCGGCCAGCGGGGTGTCGCCGTTGGGATAGGCGATCGAGTCCGGCGGGTCGTGGGCGTCGGCACCGTTGCCGATCTGGCCGGTCACCTGGCCCCCCGGCGAGATGAACAGGATGCGGTTGTTGGAGGCGTCGGCGACGGTGATGGTCCCGGACCGGAGCAGGTAGGCGTCGTCGGGCTGGTCGAGATAACCCGGAGCCGAGCCCGGTTGGCCCGGGTGCCCGTACTGCCACAGGATCTTGCCCGACGGGTACCCGATCTCCACGATGGTGTGGTTGTCCTCCTGATTGGAGATGATCCCGGTGCCGTGCCTGATGAAGAAGGCGTCGTCGGGGAAGTAGAAGCCGCCTGGCGGTGGGGGCATCCCCGCCGACGGGTACAGCCAGGTCACGGCCCGTTCCACAGTGAGGGCCACCAGCCGGTTGTTGCCCCGGTCGGCGATGAGCAGGGTGCCGGCGTAGGGCGAGCCGGCCCCCGGCCGGCCGGCCGGGCCCCCGTAGGGACTCAGACGGAGGGAGATGACCGTGGTCAAGGACCCCGAGGCCACGCCGGCCTGGTCGGGGCCGGACTGCGCGGACACCTCGCCCCCGATCAGGTAGCCGATGGTCCCCTGGGCCGACGTCACGATGGCTGAACCGGCGAAGGCGTCCGCCTGGGGCAGGAGCCCGGCGTCGAGGACCTGGCCGGTGCGCGGGATGAAGGCGTCGATCTGGGTGAGCGTCTGACCCCCGGGGACCTGGCCCCCGGCGATGTAGACCGTTCCCCCGATGAGGAATGCCGAGGCTCCGTAGAGCGGTTGGGGGAGATGGCCGACCACTACAGCCCGGCGGTTGGACGGATCGATCATCTGGATGTCGGCGGTGGCCTCGGGGGAGGCTCCCGGGGACGGGACCTCGCCGCCGAAGGCGTAGAGCCGCCCGGCATCGGCCACCACGGCCGGATAGCGAACCGGGGCCGGCAGGGTCCCCACCGTGGTGAAGTGGGTGCCGTCCTCCGTGCCCAGCACGTCCGGGAGGTACCGGGTCCCGTCGTAGCCGCCCACCAGGTAGGCGGTGGTCACCTGGTGACCCCGCACCCGATGGGAGACCGTGGCCACGGCCAGGTCCGAGCGGGGCTGAGGTAGGTTGCCGACCACCTCGCCGCTACCGGACCCCGCGGCCCCGGGGGCTCCCGAGCTGCTGGCGGGCGTGTAGGACTCGACGGTGGATACCGTGTCGGGCGAGCCCCCGCCGAACAGGAATGTCCGCGAGCCGATCACCGCGGCAGCGGCGTCGTGCACCGGTTGGGACAGCGACCCGGTCGGCTCGATCCTGCCGGTCACCGGGTCGATGGACGAGACGGAGGCGAGCGACACCCCCGACGGGGTGATGCCTCCGAGGGCGGTGAGCCCGGACCCTGTGGTGACCACGGCCTGGCGGGAGACGGGAGAGGGTAAGGGCCATGGCTCGATGCCCGCCTCGAGGGAGTCCGGGCCGGCTCGACGGACGGTGGCGGCACGGGCGGCGGTCCGGGCGTGTGGCGTGGCGGGAGGACTTCCACTGGCGAGAATCGCCACCGCCCCGACGACGAGAGCGGCCGCGCCGAGGGCCACTGCGGCGGCACGACGCCGTTGGCGCCGGATGCGCCGGGCCCGCTCGGCCCGACGGCGTTCGCCCTCAGTCACCCGGTGGTGGTCCGAAGATCGGTTGTGGGATCACCCCGGCGGCCCGACCGGCGCCGCTCAACTGCGTGCTCATGGCTTGACCGAACGAAGCCGCCGGACCCTGGCGATATGGACCATGCAGTTGTAGGTCACGACGGCGATGGCCAGGTGCATGGCCATCAGCACCCCGACTGCCTTGGCCGGCTCTCCCTGGAGCAAGATCCAGACGTCGGGGAGCAGCAGGACCACGGTGACCACGATGGCCATCCGGAGATAGAGCCATCGTGGCGCCGAGCTGATCCGGGTCACCACCGGCCAGGCCGCACAAGCGACCACCACGCCGATGACGGTCAGCTTGGCGTAGTCGGAGAACTGGAAGTGCACGAATCCCTTGGTCGACGGGAAGACCGCTGTCCCGATCGCCACCAGGATGGCATCGGCGGCCAGCGACCCCACCAAGACGCCACCGTGGCCACCACCACTGCCAACGCCCCCGGGGGCGGTGCCGGGGGGCCATGTCGACGCTGACCAAATGCACAGGCCTGGTCGAGGACGGTGTCTGCCTTGGTCCCATGGACGGGCTCCTTTCGGCCGGTGTTCCCGGGTCATGGGTGGTGAGCGCCGGACCTGGCGGTGCATGCTACGGCGCTGACGTCGCTGTAGCGACGATGTAGCGACCTACGTCGGCGGGCTGACGGCACGCCGACATGGTGATGAAGTCGCGTGCCCACCACGATTCGAAGTACCGGCCGGGTGTCCCGGCCATGTCGGGCAGCAGATCGGTCCCGTTGGCCGGGACGGCCGGACCGCCGGCGGTGGACGGGTCGTAGTAGGCGTAGTCCACCCAGTCGGTGTTGATGTCCAGCTCCATGGCCCGCACCGCGCCGGCCTGGGCCAGCAGATCGGCCAGATCGGTGATGTTCGAGGCCCGGGCCCGCCGACGTAGACGAGCGCGCCGTCGGCGGTGACCCCCACCCGGAACGCCAGACGTAGACGGCGTTCGCCGAGTGTGAATCCCCACTGGGTGGTGTCGTTGGCCTGGAGACCGGCGACAGGCTGGCCGTTGTCCACCAGCAGGTCGAGGTTCTGTCGCACCGACACCACGCCCGGCGTCATGGTCACGTCACTCCCCCACGCGCCCACGGTGGCCGTGCCGTCGGCGTACACCACGAAGGAGGCCGCGCCGGTCCGCAGCGGGACGACCGTTCGGCCGTCGGTGTAGTAACCGCCCTGGGCGCCGGACATGAGGAAGCCGGCGTTGAAGGCCGCCACCAGGGCTGGTGGCCGGCGGCGGCACCGGCGCCGTGTGGGTGAAGGGCCCGCCCCCGGGGATCTGACTGCCGGAGTAGAGGGTGGCCTGGAGCAGCTTGGTGTCCATCCAGGCCACGCCGACCACGTAGCTGGTGTGCACGGCGTCGGGTCGGAGGGTGGTGGTGTAGACGGCCGGGATCCCACCGACCGGCCGTCCGGCGGGCGACCACTGGCCCTCACCCGGGAATGGCCGGCGTCACCACTGGCGCGATCGGCGGCGGCGGTGCGAGATGGACCGGTCCGTCACGACCGTCGTGCACCAGCTGGGTCCCCGGGCCGTCGGATGGCGCCCTGCCGGTGGCTTCCCCCCGACCGGCGGTGGATGGTGCGAGTACCACTCGTCTCCGATCCAGTTGACCACGCGACTGGCGCCCCCGTGGCTGCGGGCCCACTCAGCCAAGCGGCCGCCGGCCGAACTGCCGAGGGCCGGGTTGGTGAGCGCACTCCCGACCGACACGGCCAGCCACGCCACCATGACCACCATGATCACCACGACCATCCTCCGTATCGGATGACGACGAGGCCGAGCGGCCCCACCGGCGGTCGGTGGACCGGCGGGTCCGGGGCAGAAGGCTCACGGGGATCACGGTACGGACCGCCCCTGAAGTTCCCGTGAAGATCCGGCGATTCCAGGGTCCCGATGCCGATCCCCCCGGTCGTTCAGGTGACGGAGGCGTGTCGGGTGAGGCAGGTTCCCGCTGTGGCGCTCAGTCGGTCGAGCCGGCCACCGGGAGCTGGACGGGTTGGGTGTAGCGACGCGAGTTGACGCCTGGTCGGTCGCCGGGAGGCCTGGCCGGCTTGGCACGGGTGATGGCCCACGCCACGAGATCTCCATCCGGGCCCCTCCGAGCGGGGCTTCGGCGATGAGCCAGGAGCCGTCGGTGACCCGGACGACCGAGTCGGCGATGGCCAGACCCAGGCCGGTCCCTTCCTCGTGCCGCACCGCCCGGTGGAACCGGTCGAGCACCAGTTGGCGCTGGTCCGGGGGGATGCCCGGGCCACTGTCATCGACCTGGAGCACCACGCGGTTGCCCGCGGGCCGGACCGTCACGACCACCTGGCCGCCGGCGCCGGCGAACTTGCAGGCGTTGTCCACCAGCACGCCGATGAGGCGGTCGATCCATTCGGGATCGGCGTGGATCCGGGTCGGCCGGTCCACGGTGACGTCGACCTGAAGAGAGGTCGAGCGTGCCGCGGCGAGCGGCTGGAACCGATCGACGGAGGTGACGGCGATGGCGGAGACGTCGGCTTCGGCCACCGAGGCCTTAGTGGTGCGCTCATCGTCGATCCGGGCCAGCCACAGCAGGTCGTCGACGATGTGACGCAGACGGTGCCCCTCGCCGGCGATCCGGCCCAGCACGGCCCGGTACTCGTCCGCATCACGGGGCCGGCTGAGGGCCAGCTCCACCTCGGCCTCGATCACGCTGAGCGGGGTGCGCAGCTCGTGGGACGCATCGGCGGTGAACTCCACCTGGCGCCGGTGGACCAGTTCGAGGGGGGCCGAGGCCCGGAGCCCGATGATCAACGAGCCGATGAACGTGACGATGACCAGGATGACCCCGAAGAGCAGCTCCGGTCCGGTGAGAGCGCTCTGGACCCGGTCCAGCTGACTCAGGCTCTCACCGGCCACCAGCCACCCGGACCCGTCGGGTTGGGCCACGAAGCGGAACGGCGCGCCCGTCGACGTCGATCGTGGACGCCCCGGCACTCCAGGTGTGGTCGGGCAGAGTGGGGGACTGGGGGGTGAGGGCGATCGGCCTGCCGCGGCCGGTCACGATCCACACGAAGCGGGGTGCGTCGTCGATGTCGTGGTCGCTGTCGGTGGTGGGCGGCGCCTCACCGGTCGAGGGTGTGGGATGTTCGGCTTCGGCCAGCCTCTGGGACAGTCGGGCGTCCGCCTGGGCCGTCAACCGGTTCACCACCACCAGGTTGAGGGCCACCGCCCCGAGGAGGTAGGCCGCCATCACCACCACGGTGGCGACAGTGGCCACCCGTGCTGCATGGAGCCGGCGGCTCCGGCGGGGGCTACGCACGGCGCGGGCCGATCATGGAGCGAAGGTCGGTCATGCCGCCATGATGCGGTAGCCGGAACCCCGGACGGTCTCGATGCGGGCCTGTGACGCCTGGAGCTTGGTCCGCAATCTTCCGACGTGCACGTCGATGGTGTTGGACCCCACGGCATCGGCCTCGTCGTCCCACACGTGGACGGCCATGGCCCGCCTGGTCACCACCGAGGGCGACCGGCGCAGGAGCACCTCGAGCAGGCCCATCTCGGTGGCGGTGAGCGAAACCGGCTGACCGTCGACGGTGACCTGGCGGAGGTCCGGATCGAAGATCAGGTCGGCGCACTCCAGCCGGGGCCCGATGGCCACCGCCGGTCTCCGCTGGAGGGCCCGGAGACGCGCCAGTAACTCACCGAAGTCGAACGGTTTGACCAGGTAGTCGTCGGCTCCACTGTTCAGCCCGGCAATCCGGTCCGAGGTGGTGTCGCGGGCCGTGAGCATGAGCACGGGTACGTGGACGCGCAGCCGGCGGGCCCCGGCGATGACCTCGATCCCGCTGGTGCCGGGCATCCGCCAGTCCACCACGGCGACGTCGTACTCGTAGGTGCGCAGGTGGAAGAGGGCGGCGTCGCCATCGTCCACTGCGTCCACGGTGTAGCCGTTCTCGCGCAGGCCGCGTTGGAGCACGGAACGGAGGGCCGGGTCGTCCTCGGCCACGAGCACCCTCATCGGAGCAGCTCAACTCCTCGAGCGGTCGTGTCCATGCACCCCACGGTAGTGACCGACACTGACATCTCGATGAAGGCGCGGACCGGCACCGACGCCACCGGCTCTGGCCCCGGTGTGGCTACGACTCCATCCTGGCCAGGATCAGGGCCATCCGTGGACAGCTGGCGACGGCCCGCCGGGCATGGTCGACAAGGTGGGCCGGGATCCCGCCGGGTCGGACGATGGGGAATCCCCAGGGGTCCAGGTCGATGCACTCGGGGAACAGCTCGGCGCACACGCCGGCTCCGTCGCACGAGACCGGGTCGACCACCAGGGCGAACCGTGGTGACGTCATCGGGTCGGACTGCGCCGGACGGACGGAAGGGGAAGAATGCGGCGGTCGACCTCCGTGCAGCGGCCCCGGCGGAGGTGGAGGTCGGCGTGGTTCTCGAACACCCGGAGGGCGGTGGTGACGAATCGCGCCACGCCGTCGGGGTGGGCGCACGCTCCCCGCCCGTCGACCAGTTGACTCAGGACGGTGATCCCCGTGAGGCCCGCCGACAGGGTGTGGGGCTCAACGGCCAGGCGTTCCATGGCTGTGGCCAGGGCGCCCAGACCGTTCACACAGGGCCCGCACTGGCCGGCACCCTCGCTCTGGAGATAGCGGACCACCCGGGCCACCTCGGCCAGTGGGCACACGTCGTTCGGGAGCAGGACCACCACCCCCGCTCCGATGGATGAGCCTGACCGCCGGGCCGCCTCGGCGGTCATCGGCAATGACAGCGCCTCGTCGGCGCGGATCCAACCGCCCCCGTAACCGCCGAGGAGGACCCCCTGCACGTCACGGACGGCCTCGGGCCCCAGCCCCAGGATCTCCCCCAGGGGAAGGCCCAGCGGGGATTCGAGGATGCGCGGCTCGGCCCAGCGACCCGTCACGGTCAGCAGGGTGGTGCCCGGCGACTGCTCGGTACCGAGCAGTCGGAACCAGTCGGACCCGAAGCGGGCGATGAGCGACACCTGCGCCAGGGTCTCCACGTTCTGCACCAGCGTGGGGCGTCCGTCGACGCCCCGCTGCCGGACCGGCCGCAGGCCGACGAACGACGGGATTCCGACCTTGTGGCCGTTGACCGTGTTGACCACGGCGGACTCCTGGCCCGCCACGAACCGGTGCGGCGCCGTGACCATTTCGACGGGCAACGGGTCGACGCCCCATCGCCGGCGCTCGTCGATGGCCCGTCCCATGGGCCCCCGGGAGGAGGCAGGCAGATGGACGACCACCTCGGTGGCGCCGGTGGCCCTGGCAGCCACCATGGCGCCATCGAGTACCAGATGGGGCAGCTGGCCGAGGAGCAGGCGGTCCTTGGCGCTGGCCGGCTCGCTCTCGGATCCGTTGGCCACCACCACCGGTCGGCGCAGGCCCACCCGGTGCACCGACCGCCACTTGGTCCCGACCGGGAACCAGCCTCCGCCACGACCCCGGAGTCCACTGTGGTCGATCTCGTCCAGCAGGACGGCACCATCCGACAAGGGGAGCGGTCCCCACTGCTCGAGGTGCCGGTGCAGGTCGACGGGATCGCCGGTGGGACCCAGTCCGGACAGCAGGCGGAGCGGTCCGGTGGGTGGGGACACCACCGATTGGGTGGGCGTCGACGAACGGTGCCGCGCTGGCGGGGGGCCCAGGGTGGTCATCGGCCGGTCCCGGTCACGGTCCCCGACACCGGGCCGGTGCCCGCGCCGACCCGGAGCGACAGGGTCAGCTGCTCGGGCACCGGCGCCTGCACCACCAGCACCACGGTGTCACCGCTGAGCTCGGACACGGTGCCGCGATAGGGCCCGAAGTCCACCGAGCCCGACGACATGTCGATCCCACCCTGTCGGTCGGGGGCGCCGATCAGGTGGACCGTCAACGGGGTGGACGCCGGGTCGTTCAGCGTCATCGACAGGGTCACCTGCGTTGTCCCCTGGCCGGTGGCGGCGGTGGTCTGGGTGCCGGTGAGGTCGTAGGTGAACGGCGCCGAGGGAACGCCGTCGGTGGCCGACGTGGCCCCGGTAGACGGAGACAGCGGGGACGACGGGGCACCGGTGGATCCGGCGGTGGTCGACGCGGCCAGCTTCTCGAGCAGAGCCGTCGAGGTGCCGGCTCGCCGGGACCATCCCGGCCGGAGCGGTCCGGCCGCGGCGAAGGCGATGAGACCCACCACCACCACCCCGGTTCCCACCGCCGCCACCACCCGCGGGCCCACCCGGAATGATCGCCCGGTGGCCAGGCGCCAGGCCACCGCGGCGACCAGAGCCGCAGCACACAGGGCGTCGACGGCCAGGGCGAAGGGGAGGCGGGCGTCCGAACCGCTGCCCAGGCTGTGGAGCATGGCGATGGGCCAGCACGCATACGCCGTCCAGTGGATGTACCGCCACGAGGCGAAGCCGATGCGGTGACGCAGGGCGCTGGTGGCCATCACCACCAACAAGAGATCGAAACAGAGAGCCCCCAAGCCGATCCAGACCGGTCGGTAGGGGCTGACGAAGGGCACGAAGGCGTCGGTCAGGCCGATGGGCACGTAACCGTCGCTCACCGTGGTGAGCACATGGACGGCCACCAGGCCCACGCAGAACAGGGAGAGGTTCCGGTGCACGGCCTGGGACAAGAAGCGGGGCCACCGCTCCGTGGTCCACCCCACCGACGCCACCACCCCCATGACCAGGGTGGCGGTGAGGGCCACCAGCGCCACGAGGCCGGTGGCCCTGGTGAGGTACCACAGGGCCCGTCCGTTGCCGGCCGCGGCGACCAGCGGGAGCATCGAGGCGGTCACGACGGTGCTCCCTGCACCGACGGCGAGGGGCATGCCGGCAGGGGTCGGCTCGGCCGGCCAGTCGCCGACGGTGGTGGTCGAGCCGTCCCTGCGCACCAACCGGGCGGGTAGGTGCCGGTCCTCGAGCCATCGGGGGGCCGCATCCCCGATGACCACGGCCGCGGTGGCCGCGGTGTTGGCGTCGGTGCAGGAGCCTGCGGCCGCAGTGACGGTCCGCCATGGACCGTCGGCGGGTCGCCCGGTGGACGGGTCGATGAGGTGGTGCACGGGCTCACCGTCCACTGTCCAGTGACGCCTGCCGATTCCGGAGGTGGCGAGGCCACCCGACTCGATGGTGACCGTCACGTCAGGGCTCGGATCCCCGCAGACGTCGGCGATCCCCACGCAGAAGCCCCCCGTGGGTGGCGTCCCGGCCACCGCCACGTCGCCGCCCAGGGACACCAGGATGCCGCTGCCGGTCCGGACGGCGATCATCGCCGCGGCCCGGTCGGCGGCCCACGCCTTGGCCGTGGCCCCGAAGTCCAACAGCGTGCCGGCGGGCATGGTCACCATCGACCGCCCACGGTCGAGGTGGACCGCCTGCCAGCCCACGACAGGGACGGGGCCGTCGCCCGCGCCGGCGACCGCCGTCGCCCACCAGGGCGAAGTCCCGGTCGTACCCGATGCGGCACATGGCGGCGCCGACGGTGGGATCCACGGCCCCGTCGGTCAGGCGGGCCGCCCGCAGGGACACCGCCACCAGCTCCCCGAGTTGGTCGCTCACCGGGACCGGCGTGCGACCGTCCGAAGATCGCTGCAACTGCCGTACCTCGGAGTCGGCCCGGAACCGGCTGGCCACCGCATCGACCCGGTCCACGAAGGCATGGAGCAGCCGGGCGGCCTCCACCACCACGCCCGGGTCGGTCACCACCAGGTCCACCCGGGTTGACCACACCGACGAGCGGTAGACGGCCGTCCGGTCGTGGCGCCCGGTCGTCGGCATCGTCCCGGTCATGTCGAGCCGCTCACCACAGGGGCCTGTTGCTGGGTCCGCACGGGGGGCGAGGTCGGCGGGGTCAGCGATCCCGACGGTGCCGGCGACGACCCGGAGGTGGCGCCGGCGGTCGGGGTGGACGAGGGCGTCCCTGTCGACGGGGTGGGCGAGGACCCGGAGGTGGCACCGGTGGTCGGGGCCGACGGAGGTTCTCCGCCCGACGTCGGTGTGGTCGTCGGTGCGGTTGTCGTTCCGGTCGTTTCCCGGGTGCTCGTGCTGTGTCCGGGAACCGCCCGGCTCACATAGATGCCCACGGCAGCCACGGCGGCGACCAGTCCGAGCCCGATGGTCCTGGTGACGGACCCCACCCGACGGACCGCGGCGTCGCGCCGGGCCAGGGCGTGGCGGTCCGGGCGTTCGGTCGTGGCGGTCCGATAGGCGCTCCGGTCGGTCCTCGGCATACCCACAAGGCTAAGGACCGTTCCTGACGGCGACATGACGCGTCCCTAGAAATTCGAGAGAAAGATGCTGGTCACCGGGGTGTATCCATCGCGTCCCCTGGCACCGAGCCGCACCATGCCGAGCCGTGCCGCACCTGTAGTTCGCCACCCCGGACCCCCCCCGACGGGGCCTCGGGGTCCGCCGCCCCCGGTAGAGTCCCGTCCATGACCACACCGGGTGTCCACCGGGTCCTCGGCATCGAGACGTCGTGCGACGAGACGGCGGCCTCGGTGGTCGACGACGGCTCGGCCATCGTCTCTTCCGTGGTCAGCAGCCAGATCGACCTCCACGCCCGCTACGGAGGGGTGGTGCCCGAGCTGGCCGGCCGGGCCCACGTGGAGCTGTTGACCCCGGTGCTGGCCGAGGCCCTGGCCCTGGCGGGCTCGGACGCCTCGGGCGCGGGGATCGACGCCGTGGCCGTGACCTACGGACCCGGGCTCATCGGCTCACTGCTGGTCGGGGTGGCTGAGGCCAAGGCCCTGGCCATGGCCTGGGGGGTGCCCTTCGTCGGGGTCAACCATCTCGAGGCCCACCTGTTCGCCTCGTTGCTGGAGCAGCCCGATCTGGGCTGGCCCCTGGCCGTGCTGCTGGTGTCGGGGGGCCACACCCAGTTGATCGAGGTCACCGAGCCCGGCCGCTACCGCCTGCTCGGCGGCACCATCGATGACGCCGCCGGTGAGGCCTTCGACAAGGTGGCCCGGTTCCTCGGCCTGGGCTACCCGGGGGGACCGGCCATCGACAAGATCGCCGACCTCGGTGACCCCTCGGCCTTCGCCTTCCCCCGTTCGTTGCCCGGCGACGGCTACGACTTCTCCTTCAGCGGGCTCAAGACCTCGGTGGTCAACACGGTCCGCAAGCACCCCGACGCCTCCACGGCCGACGTGGCGGCCTCCTTCCGCCAGGCCGTGGTGGACGTCCTGGTCACCCGGGCCCGCCGGGCCGCCGCCGATGTCGGGGCCACCGCCCTGTGCCTGGCCGGCGGGGTGGCCGCCAACGCCCTGTTGCGCCAACGGGTGGCCGAGGTGTGCGCCGAGGACGGGATCGGGGCCTTCCTGCCCAGCCGGGCCCTGTGCACCGACAACGCCGCCATGGTCGCCGCGGCCGGGTGGTGGCGCCTTCGGCACGGGGATCCGAGCCCCCTGGACCTGGGCGCCGATCCCAATCTGGCTCTGGTGGCCCCGGGCTGAGCGGCTGGCACTCGAAGGACCCGGTTGCCAACGGCGTCCGTTCCCGGTATCGTTAGCACTCTCAACCCTCGACTGCTAAATGCGTGCCACAGGAGGCCCGAACACATGAGTCTGCAACCCCTTGACGACCGAATCGTCGTCCGTCCCGGCGAATCCGAGGAGACCACCGCGTCTGGCCTGGTCATTCCGGACACCGCCAAGGAGAAGCCCCAGCAGGGCGAAGTACTGGCAGTCGGACCCGGCCGCCGCGCCGAGACGTCCGGTGAGCTGATCCCCCTCGGGATCGCCGTCGGCGACACCGTCGTGTACTCCAAGTACGGAGGCACCGAGATCACCACGGAGGGCGAGGACCTGCTGATCCTGTCCAGCCGTGACGTGCTGGCCAAGGTGACCAAGTAATGCCCAAGATCCTGAAGTTCGATGAGGCGGCCCGCCGCGGCCTCGAAGCCGGCGTCAACAAGTTGGCCGACACGGTCAAGGTGACCCTGGGGCCCAAAGGCCGCAACGTGGTGATCGAGAAGAAGTTCGGCGCTCCCACCATCACCAACGACGGTGTGTCCATCGCCCGTGAGGTGGAGTTGGACGACGTCTTCGAGAACATGGGCGCCCAGCTGGTCAAAGAGGTCGCCACCAAGACCAACGACGTGGCCGGCGACGGCACCACCACCGCCACCGTCCTGGCCCAGGCCCTGATCAAAGAGGGCCTGCGCAACGTGGCCGCCGGGGCCAACCCGCTCGGCCTGCGCAAGGGCATCGACAAGGCCGTCACCGCCGCCGTGGCCTCCATCAAGGACCAGTCCAAAGAGATCGACTCGAAGACCGAGATCGCCCAGGTGGCCTCCATCTCCGCGGCCGACTCGGCCATCGGTGAGGTCCTGGCCGACGCCATCGACCGGGTGGGCAAGGACGGCACCGTTACCGTCGAGGAGTCCAACACCTTCGGCATCGACCTCGAGTTCACCGAGGGCATGCAGTTCGACAAGGGCTACCTGTCGCCGTACTTCGTGACCGACGCCGAGCGCCAGGAGGCCGTCCTCGACGACCCGCTGATCCTCTTCGTCAACCAGAAGGTCAGCGCGGTCCACGATCTGGTTCCGGTGCTCGAGAAGGTCATGCAGACCGGCAAGCCGTTGCTGATCGTGGCCGAGGACGTCGAGGGCGAGGCCCTGGCGACCCTGGTGGTCAACAAGATCCGTGGCACCTTCACCTCGGTGGCCGTCAAGGCCCCCGGTTTCGGTGAGCGCCGCAAGGCCATGCTCCAGGACATGGCGGTCCTGACCGGCGCCCAGGTCATCTCCGAGGAGATCGGCCTCAAGCTGGACACCACCACCGTGGACCTGCTGGGCAAGGCCCGCCGGGTCATCGTGACCAAGGACGACACCACCATCGTCGAAGGTGGTGGCTCCGACTCCGACGTCAAGGGTCGCATCGCCCAGATCAAGCGTGAGATCGACGACACCGACTCCGACTGGGATCGCGAGAAGCTCCAGGAGCGCCTGGCCAAGCTGGCCGGTGGCGTGGCCGTGGTCAAGGTGGGCGCCGCCACCGAGGTGGAGCTCAAGGAGAAGAAGCACCGCATCGAGGATGCACTCTCCGCCACCCGGGCCGCCGTCGAGGAGGGCATCGTGGCCGGAGGGGGAACGGCACTGGTGCGTTCGCGTGCCGCCGTGCAGAAGGTCGTCGACTCCCTCAAGGGGGACGAGGCCACCGGTGCCTCCATCGTGGCCAAGGCTCTGGCCGCTCCGCTGCACTGCATCGCCAGTAACGCCGGGCTCGAGGGCTCGGTCTACGTGCGCCAGGTGGAGTCGGAGACCGGCTCCATCGGGCTCAATGCCAACACCGGCGAGCTGGTCGACCTGGTCAAGGCCGGCGTCATCGACCCGGCCAAGGTGACCCGGTCGGCGCTGCAGAACGCCGCCTCCATCGCCGGTCTGCTCCTGACCACCGAAGCGTTGGTGGCCGACAAGCCCGAAAAGGCCGACCCCGCCGCAGCGGCGGCCGCCGCCGCAGCCATGGGTGGCGGCATGGGCGGCATGGGTGGCATGGGCGGCATGATGTAGTCAGCCGGCTCGGGCTCCGGTCCGGGCCACCGGCGCCACCTCGGCGCCATGCTCTGAGCATCGGCCGGGCCTTCGGGCCCGGCCGATGTGCTGTCCGGGCGCCGGTCGGGCCCACCCCCGTGGGCCGTAACCTGTACTTGACCATGTCCCCTTCGACCACCCCTTCACCGACCACGCCGTCACCGACCACGCAGTCGTCGACCTCCGCGCCGACGGCGCCCGAGCGGTTCCAGGCCGATGCGGTCAGAAGGCCGTTGCCCCGGCCGCCGGACACCCGCCCCGGTTCGCCCGCCCCCTGGGCCGCGCTGCCGGACGCCGAGCGCCGCCACATCACCCTGGAGCGGGTCCGGAACGCTCTCGCCGTGCGCCGGGCGCCGGCCGGGGGTTCAGCCCGGGAGCCCTGGCCCTCAGCCGTTGGCCCGGTCTACGCCGACCGGCCCGCCGCCGTCTGGTGTCGCTGTTCGAAGAGGACGGTGAGGCCCGGGTGATCCTGACCGTCCGGTCCGATCTGCTCCGTTCCCACCAGGGTGAAGTGGCCTTCCCGGGCGGGCGGCTCGACGGTGACGAAAGCGTGGTCCAAGGCGCCCTGCGTGAGGCCTTCGAAGAGGTCGGCCTGCAGCCCGGGCTGGCCACGGTCATAGGACAGCTGACCGCACTGCCGACGGTCTCCTCCGACACCCTGATGACACCGGTGGTGGCCACCCTGGCGGCCCGTCCGTCACTGACCGCCAACCCCGGGGAGGTGGAGCGGGTCTTCGACGTGGCCCTCAGCGAGCTGGTGGCCGACGGCGTCTTCCACGAGGAGTGGTGGTCGGCGCCGGGGCGGACCGGGCCTCAGGGCTTTCCCCTCGGCGAGTTCCCCATGTGGTTCTTCGAGGTGGCGGGCGAGACCGTGTGGGGTGCCACCGCCCGGACCCTGGTCGAGCTGATCTGCCTGGTCCTCGGGGTGGACGTTCCCGGCCTCCCTCCGATCGTCACCGTGAGCCTCCCGGCCGCCCGAGCCCCGGCCCGATGGCCAACGGGCTGCGGAGAAAGCCGCCGATTAGGGACCAGCCCACCGGGCCCAGGCGGTATCGTTGAGGGCAGTCGGCCGGCACATTGTCGGGTCGCCGCCGACCGGAGGGTTCTGATAACGACGACCAAGTCCGGAGGGCATGCACGTGGCTGAGCTAGAGATCGGCATCTTCAAGTCGGGTCGGAAGGCCTACGGGCTCGACGACATCGCCATCGTTCCGAGCCGTCGAACCCGTGACCCCGAAGACGTCGACATCAGCTGGGAGATCGATGCCTACCGGTTCGAGCTCCCCTTGATGGCCTCGGCCATGGACGGCGTCGTAAGCCCCTCCACTGCGGTGGAGATCGGTCGTCTGGGCGGCCTCGGGGTCCTCAACCTCGAAGGACTCTGGACCCGCTACGAGGATCCCACCCCGTTGTTCGATGAGATCCGGGAGCTCCCGGCGGAGAAGGCCACCGCCCGCATGCAGCAGATGTACGCCGAACCGGTGCAGCTGGAGCTGGTCACCGAACGGGTGCGGGAGATGAAGGCGGCCGGCATCACCACGGCGGCGTCGGTCACGCCGCAGAAGACGGAGAAGTTCGCCCCGGCCCTGCTGGCCGCGGAGTTGGACCTGCTGGTCATCCAGGGCACGGTGGTCTCGGCCGAGCACGTGTCGAAGACCTCGGAGCCCCTCAACCTCAAGCGCTTCATCCGCGAGTTCGAGATCCCGGTGATCGTGGGGGGCTGCGCGTCCTACCAGGCCGGCCTGCACCTGATGCGCACCGGTGCCGTCGGGGTGCTGGTCGGCGTGGGCCCGGGCAACGCCTGCACCACCCGCGGGGTGTTGGGCATCGGAGTGCCCCAGGCCACCGCCATCGCCGACGTGGCCGGAGCCCGGATGCGCCACCTCGACGAGACCGGTGTCTACTGCCAGGTGATCGCCGACGGGGGCATGTCCAAGGGCGGGGACATCGCCAAGGCCGTGGCCTGTGGCGCCGACGCCGTGATGCTGGGCTCGCCCCTGTCGTCGGCGGTGGAAGCGCCGGCCCGGGGCTTCCACTGGGGCATGGCCACCTTCCACCCCACCCTGCCCCGGGGCGCCCGGGTGCAGACCACCACGCGAGGCACCCTGCGCGAGATCCTCCTCGGGCCCGCGCACGAGAACGACGGCCGGATGAACCTGTTCGGAGCCCTGCGCACGGCCATGGCCACCTGTGGCTACCAGACGGTCAAGGAGTTCCAGAAGGCCGAGGTCATGGTGGCCCCGGCCCTCCAGACCGAGGGCAAGGACCTGCAGCGCTCCCAGGGTGTCGGCATGGGGCATTGACCTCTGCGCCCGCCACCTCCGGGCGGTCGGGTGTGGACGACCTGGTCGAAGGGCTCACCGGACCACAACGGGCGTCGGTGGTCCATCGCGGGGGCCCCTTGCTCATCGTGGCCGGGGCCGGATCGGGCAAGACCCGGGTGCTCACCCGGCGCATCGCCCATCTCATCGCCAGCGGTGATGCCGCGCCCTGGCAGATCCTGGCCATCACCTTCACCAACAAGGCGGCCGATGAGATGCGCCGCCGGGTGGCCGAGCTGGTGGGGCCGCGGGCCGGACGGATGTGGGTCTCGACCTTCCACTCGGCGTGCGTCCGCATCCTCCGGGCCCACGGGGACCGGCTGGGTTACAAGGGGTCGTTCACCATCTACGACGACGCCGACTCGCGCCGGCTGATCGAGATCGTCTGTCGTGAGCTGGACATCGACACCAAAAAGCTGTCGCCGCGCTCCATCCTGGGACAGATCAGCCAGGCCAAGTCGCGCCAGCAGGGCCCGCTCGAATACCGGGCTGCCGCCGTCACCATCTTCGACCGGCGGGTGGCCGACGTCTTCGACGAGTACCAGAGGCGGATGGTGGCGGCCAACGCCATGGACTTCGACGACCTCCTGCTCAACACCGTGGTGCTCTTCGAGCAGAACCCGGACATCCTCCAGCACTACCGGACCCGCTTCACCCACGTTCTGATCGACGAGTACCAGGACACCAACTCGGTCCAGAACGCCCTGGCCGTGCTGCTGGCCGGCGAGCACCGCAACATCGTGGTGGTGGGGGACAGCGACCAGTCGGTCTACCGGTTCCGGGGGGCGGACATCTCCAACATCCTCGACTTCGAGCAGGCCTTCCCCGATGCCACCGCCATCACCCTGGATCAGAACTTCCGCTCCTCCCAGACCATCCTGGACGCCGCCAATGCGGTCATCGCCAACAACGTCTCCCGCAAGCCGAAGACCCTGTGGACCGATGTCGGGGACGGCGAGAAGATCGTCCGGTACCGGGCCGAGGACGAGTACGACGAGGCCGCCTGGGTGGCCCACGAGATCCTCCGGCTCCACGCCGAGCAGGATCTGCGCTGGGGTGACACCGCCGTCTTCTACCGGACCAACGCCCAGAGCCGGGCCCTGGAAGAGGCCATGGTGCGGGCCGAGGTGCCCTACAAGGTGGTGGGCGGTACCAAGTTCTACGACCGCCGGGAGATCAAGGACGTCATGGCCTACCTCCGGGTGCTGGTCAACCCGGACGACGAGGTGAGTTGGCGCCGGATCGTCAACGTTCCCAAACGCGGGGTGGGGGAGACCTCGGTGGCCAAGCTGGCCGGCTGGGCCGGCCTGCACGGGATGTCCTTCGGCGAGGCCGTGGCCCACGCCGACGAGGCCGGCATCGCCGGCAAGGCCGCCCCGGCTCTGGTCCAGCTGTCGGCCATGCTCGAGCGGTGGCGCGGGCTGATGGCCCTGCCCCCACTGGTCGACGAGAACGGTGATGCCCTCCCTCCGGTCGACGAGGAGTTCCGGCCGGTCGGCGAGGAGCCCCCGCCGCCGGGCAAGCTCGGACCCGGGGAGTTGGTGTCGGCTGTAGTCGAGGGCACCGGCTATCGGAGTGAGTTGCTCTCCGAGGGCAGCATCGAGGCGTTGGGACGGGTCGAGAACATCGACGAACTGGTCGGGGTGGCCGACGAGTACCGCACGCTGGCCGAGTTCCTCGAGGCGGCCTCACTGGTGGCCGACTCCGACGAGTTGGAGGGGGACGGGACCAAGGTCTCGTTGATGACCATGCACATCGCCAAGGGCCTGGAGTTCCCGGCGGTGTTCCTGGTGGGGATGGAGGACGGGATCTTCCCCCACTTGCGGGCCCTCGGGGACCCGGTCGAGCTGGAGGAGGAGCGGAGGCTCTGCTACGTCGGCATCACCCGGGCCGAGCGGCACCTGTACCTCTCCCACGCCTGGAGCCGGATGTTGTTCGGCAGCACCTCCAGCAACATCCCGAGCCGGTTCCTCAACGAGATCCCCACCGAGTTGGTGCGCGACGTGGCCGGCAGCTCCCGGTCGCGGTTCGGGGACCGGGACGGCACCGATCGGAGCTGGTCGATGGGCCGGTCCGGCGCCGACGACGACGCCGGGACGCCGGGCCGCAGTGTGTTCGGCCGGGGGGTGGCCCGGGCCGACGGCGAGTTCGACGCCAACGGGCGTCGGCGCCGGGTGACCTCGGGGTCCTCCGGCGCCGAGCAACTGGGCCTGGTCACCGGCGACCGGGTGGTGCACGGCACGTGGGGCGAGGGCACGGTCACCGAGACGGCAGGCGCCGGGGAGGACGCCGAGGCGGTGGTGCAGTTCGGATCGGTCGGCCGCAAGAAGCTGCTGTTGCGGATGGCCCCGATCAAACGGGCCTGAGTCCGGTCCCGACACCATCGGTCGGGCCTGCGCCTAGCCGGGCATGCGGCGCCAGACCTCCCGGGGGAGATGGCGCATGACTCCGAAGACCCAGCGCAGCAGGGGCGGGACGTACACCACCGAGGCCCCGGATCCGATGCCGGCCACCACGGCGTCGGCCACGGCGTCGGGCGTGGTGGAGAAGGGGGCCGGGGTCATGCCCTCGGTCATCCTCCCGACCACGAAGCCCGGCCGCACGATGGTCACGCCCACCCCGGTGCCCACCAGCGAGTCGGCCAGGCCCTGAGCGAAGGCGTCGAGCCCGGACTTGGACGACCCGTAGATGAAGTTGGCCCGGCGGGGCCGCTCGCCGGCCACCGACGACAGCACCACCAGGCGCCCGTGGCCCTGGTGGCGAAGTCGACCCGCCACCGCCACCATGGCCGAGGCCAGGCCGGTGAAGTTGGTGGTGATGACCGAGGCCGTGGCCACCGGGTCCTGTTCGTCCACGGCCTGGTCGCCGAGGACCCCTGCCGCCACGATCACCAGGTCCATATCCCCGAACCGGTCGAAGACCTGGTCGGCCAAGGCCTGGTGGTGCTCCACGTCGGCGGCGTCGAAGGCCACGGTCTCCACCACCTCGGCCCCGGCCGACCGGGCCGCCTCGGCGGCCTCCGACAGCCGGGGGCCCTCCCTCCCGGCCAGGATCACCGTCCGGCACCGGGCCGGGACCAGTCGGGCCACGATGGCCCGGGCGATCTGGGAGGAGCCTCCGAGTACGAGGACTGACTGGGGTCGCCCGACGGCGTCGATCATGAGGGGGTCCGTTCTGGGGAGGGGGTGTCCGGAGCCGGGTCCGGCTTCTGGGTGGTGCGGCGGGCCCGGGCCCTGGCCGGGGCCTTGGCCGCCTTGGTGGCGCTCCGTTTGGTCGTGCTCGCCCGGGCCCGGGTCCTGGCCGGAGCCGACGGCTGCTTGTCGGTGCACAGGCCGAGGCGCCGCCCGAGGTCCGACCGCAGGACCCCGTCCGGGTCCACCCGCTCCTTGACGGCCAGCCACTGGTCGACCTTCGGGTACATGGAACGGAAGGCGGCGGGGTCCACCCGTGAGTCCTTGGCCAGGTAGACACGGCCCCCGGCCGCCATGACCTCGGAGTCCAGCGAGTCGAGCAGGGCGTCCAGCCCGAGGTGCCCGACCGGCAGGTCCAGGGCCAGGGTCCACCCCGGCATGGGGAACGAGAGCGGCCCCGGATCACCCGGGCCGAACCGCTTGAGCACGGCCAGAAACGACGCCAGCTTGAGGGTGGCCAGACGTTCGATGACCTGGCGGACCGTCTCCCCATGGTCGTCGGGCACCACGAACTGGTACTGCAGGAAGCCCCGCCGGCCGTAGAGGCGGTTCCAGGCCCCCACCCCGTCGAGGGGATGGAAGAAGCCCGCCATGTGATGGGGCCGGGCCTCCTGGTGTACGGGGGCCTTGCGGTACCAGAACTCGTTGAACGCTCCCACGGTGATCGGGTTGAGCAGTCCGCCGGGAGGGGTGATCGGGACCCGGGCCAGGGTGCGGGGAGCGAAGGCCCGGGCCCGGTCGGGGCGGCGACGGAGCCGCTCTGGCAGGTCTTCCATGCGGGCGTGGTTGCCCCGGGTCAGGACGGACCGGCCCAGTCGGCTCCCGGTGGACTGGCAGTCGATCCAGGCCACCGAGTACCGGTAGGCGTCGTCCCCGGTGAGCATCTTGTCCATGGCCGCGTCGAGGTCGGTGGCCCGCTCGGTGTCCACCAGCAGGTAGCTGGTCTCCACCGGGATCATCTGGAGGGTGGCCCGGGTGATGATGCCGGTCAGGCCCATTCCCCCGGCGGTGGCCCAGAAGAGATCGGGATCCGACGCCGGCGACACCGTGTGGGTGCCGGTGGGCGTGACCAGGGTGAGCTCGAGCACGTGGGAGCAGAAGCTCCCGTCGACGTGGTGGTTCTTGCCGTGGATGTCGGCCGCTATGGCGCCCCCCACGGTGACCAGCCGGGTCCCCGGGGTCACCGGAACGAACCACCCCAGGGGCACCAACCGCTCCATGAGGGACTGCAGGCTGACCCCGGCCGCCACCGTGACCACCCCGGAGTCCAGGTCCACGTGGTGGAAGGAGTCCAGCCAGGTGGTGTCGACCACCGACCCGCCGGCGTTTTGGGCGGCGTCGCCGTAGCTCCGCCCCAGCCCCCGGGCGATGATGCCCCGGCCGGGGCCCGGAACGGACCCCACGGCCTCGGCCATGGCCCGGTCCACCACGGCGGGATCGACCGCCCGGGTGACCCCGGCCGCGGTGGGCGCGGTGCGACCCCACCCGGTCAACTGGGTCGGCAGGACGGGTGGCCGGCTCACGCCGCGTAGATGCCGATGGCGAACAGGGCGATCCAGCATGCTCCGTAGAGCTGCAGGCGGTGGTCCCTCAGGGCCAGCTCCTCCGGCTCGGCACCGGCCCCCATGTCGAAGAGCCGGATGACGTGCAGCAGGGCCAGGGTGAAGGGGACGATGGTCAGCTGGAACCAGATGGGGTCGCGACCGGGGTGGACCTGAGCGGCCCGCTCGAAGGCCCACAGGCAGTAAGCCGTCACCGTCACCGCCGCCGACAAGGTCCGGACGGACCGCAGGAAGGACGGGGTGTAGGAGCCCAGGGTGGCCCGGATGTTGCTCTCGTCGGTGTTCTGCTCGCCCAGTAGCTGCTTCTCCCCTGAGCGCTTGCCGGTCACCACCAGCAGCGATCCGAAGGACGCCACGATGAGGAACCAGTTGGACAAGACGATGCCGGTGGCCACCCCTCCGGCTACCGCCCGCAACACGAAGCCGGCGCAGACCCCGGCCAGGTCGAGGATGGGTTCGTTCTTCATGCCCAGGGAGTAGGCCACGTTGACCAGGGCGTAGAGCACCATCACCAGGGCCAGGTGCCATCCGGCCACCAACTCGCCCAGGATGGCCGCCGCCGCCATCAGCACCAGGCCGACCGTGATGGCCAGCGGTACCGGCACCACGCCCGCGGCCACCGGCCGGTAGCGCTTGGTCGGATGGTTCCGGTCGGCCTCGGCGTCGAGGGCGTCGTTGAGGTAGTAGGTGCCCGACGCCGCCACGCAGAAGATCCCGAAGGCGGCCAGGCTGTGCCAAAAGGCGCTCCCGTGGAGCAGCACGCCGGCCGCGGCGGGGGCCACGAAGACCAGCACGTTCTTGGTCCACTGGCGGGGCCGGGCCAGGACCAGCAGCCCGACGGCCAGGCTCCGCCGGGCCCGTCCGGGCGGGCCACCAGCGTCTTCGTCGGGTCGGTTCACAGCTTCAGCCGGAGTGGTCAAGGCGTCCTTGCGCCAATCAGGACGGGTCGGGGCGCCGGTGGGAAGGTTGCACGGACCCCCCACAGTAGGTCCTGGTGGCGCCGATGGTCTGTCTTCGCGCCCGGCCGAGCCCGCCCGTCTGGGCCTGGTCCCCACGAGCGCTTAGTATCGGCCTCCGTGAAACGCCCGTATCGAGTGGTGGTGGCCAAGCCCGGACTGGACGGGCACGACCGCGGGGCCAAAGTCATCGCCCGGGCCCTGCGCGACGCCGGCTTCGAGGTCATCTACACCGGTCTGCACCAGACCGCCGAGCAGGTGGTCCAGGCGGTCATCCAGGAGGACGCCGACGCTGTCGGCCTCTCCCTGCTCTCGGGGGCTCACCTCACCTTGGTCCCGCGGGTCATCGAGGGTCTGCGCGACCAGGGGCGCGGCGACGTACTGGTCCTGGTGGGCGGCATCATCCCCGCAGACGACATACCGGTCCTGAAGGACATGGGGGTGGCCGAGGTGTTCACCCCCGGCGCCCCCCTGCCGGCCATCGGGGCCTGGCTGGGCGACGCCCTCGACCAACGCGAAGATGGTGAGGTCGCCTGACCCACTGACAGACCTCCGGGGCAGGGACCGGCCGCGGACCAGGGGCGCCCCTGGCCCCGGGTCGGAGGCCACCGGCCGGTTGTGCGTGGCCATCGGCCGACCGGGCCGTATGACCGGCGCTCCCCACCGCTGAACAACACGATCAGACAAACAACACACGACAGAAGAACAGAGAGGAACAGATCCCGTGGATCTCTTCGAGTACCAGGGCAAGCAGTACTTCGCCCGGTTCGACCTGCCCGTCTCCAAAGGGGACATCGCCGACACCGTGGAGGATGCCGTCCGGGTGGCGGCCTGGGCCGGTTACCCGGTCACGGTCAAGGCACAGGTCAAGGTGGGGGGCCGGGGCAAGGCCGGCGGCGTCAAACTGGCCGACAACGAGGAAGAGGTGCGCTTCCACGCCGGCAACATCCTCGGGCTCGACATCAAAGGCCACGTGGTCAAGCGGCTGTGGATCGAGCACTCCTCGGACATCGACAAGGAGTACTACGCCAGCTTCACCTTGGACCGCAGCGCCAAGAAGCACCTGGGCATGCTGTCGGCCGAGGGCGGGGTGGAGATCGAAGAGGTGGCCGTCACCAACCCCGACGCCATCGCCATGCTCCATGTCGACCCCGTGGACGGTCTCAGCCTCGACCAGGCCCGGGCCTGGGTGGAGCGGGCCGGCCTCGACCAGGAAGCCCGGGAGCAGGCGGCGGTGATCCTGGTCAAGCTGTACCGCTGCTACACCGAAGGTGACTGCGACCTGGCCGAGATCAACCCGTTGATCTACACGCCCGACGGGAGGGTGCACTGCCTCGACGCCAAGGTCACCCTGGACGACAACGCCGCCTTCCGCCATCCCGAGTGGGAGGAGTTCGCCGGCAGTGACGTGGAGGACGAGCGGGAGGCCCGGGCCAAGGCCCGCGGCCTCAACTACATCGGACTGGACGGCTCGGTGGGCATCATCGCCAACGGGGCCGGCCTGGCCATGAGCACCCTCGACGTGGTCAACCAGTGCGGGGGCTCGGCGGCGAACTTCCTCGACATCGGGGGCGGGGCCAACGCCGACGTGATGGCCGCGGCCCTCGAGGTCATCAACTCGGACCCCGCCGTCCGCTCCATCTTCGTCAACATCTTCGGTGGCATCACCCGGGTGGACGAGGTGGCCAAGGGAGTCCTCGAGGCTCTGGAGCGCGTGGAGATCAACTCGCCCATCGTGCTCCGCCTCGACGGGACCAACGCCGTGGCCGGCCGGGAGATTCTGGCCGACCGACTATCCGATCGCCTGGTCGCCGAGCCGACCATGCTCGATGCCGCCCGCCGCGCGGTGGCCCTTGCAGGAGGCAACTCATGAGCATCTTCGTCGACGAGAACACCAAGGTCGTGGTCCAGGGCATCAGCCCCACCAGCCAGGGCCTGTACCACGGGCTGCGCAACCGGGCCTACGGCACCCAGGTCGTGGCCGGCACCAACCCCAACCGCGGCGGCGAGGAGATCGAGGGCATCCCGGTGTTCGCCACGGTGGCCGAGGCCGTGGCCGCCACCGGCGCCAACGCCTCGTTCATCTCGGTGCCACCCAAGTTCGCCGCTGACGCCATCGTGGAGGCCGCCGCGGCCGGTGTGCCCTTCGTGGTGTGCATCACCGAGGGGATCCCGGCCATCGACGAGGCCCTGGCCTACAACCGGTTGGTCCGGGAGTTCCCCGCCACCCGCCTGCTCGGCCCCAACTGCCCGGGGATCATCTCCCCGGGGAAGTGCAACATCGGGATCACCTCGGGTGACATCGCCCTGCCCGGTGGCCCGGTGGGCATCGTCAGCCGGTCGGGAACCCTGACCTACCAGGCGCTGCACGAGCTCTCCCAACAGGGCGTGGGCCAGACCACCTGCGTGGGCATCGGGGGCGACCCGGTCCCCGGGACCAGCTTCATCGACTGCCTGGCCGCCTTCGAGGACGATCCCGACACCAAGGCCATCATGATGATCGGCGAGATCGGTGGCTCAGCCGAAGAAGAGGCTGCGGTGTTCATCGGTACCTCGGTGTCCAAGCCGGTGGTCTCCTACGTGGCCGGCGTCACCGCACCTCCCGGGCCGCAAGATGGGCCACGCCGGCGCCATCATCTCGGGCTCCAAGGGCACGGCCCAGGCCAAGATGGATGCTCTGGCCGCGGCCGGCGTCACGGTGGCCCTCAACCCGACCGAGGCCGGCGAGGCCATGGTCGACGTGGTCCGGAAGCTGGGCTGACCATCGGGGTCCCCTCAGCCGACGCCCTGGCCGGCCTTCCGGTCGAAGCGGTCATCTTCGATCTCGACGGCCTGCTCATCGACTCGGAGCCCTTCTGGCGCCAGGCGGAGATCGAGGTGTTCGGCGCGCTCGGGCTCGAGCTGACCGAGGCCGACGTGCGCCAGACCATGGGCCTGCGCATCGATGATGCCGTGCGCCACTGGTGGGAACGGTTCCCCTGGGTCGGGATGGCCCCGCGCCAGGTCGAACGGGCGGTGACCGACCGGGTGGCCGAACTGGTCCACCAGAGCGGGGAGCCCATGCCCGGAGCACTGGAGGCGCTGAGCCTCTGCGCCCGGATGTCCCTACCGGTGGCGGTGTGCTCCGGGTCCTACGCCCGGGTCATCGACGCCGCCATCGATCGGCTGGGCATCGGGTCGGCGGTCTCGGTCCGGTACTCGTGCGAGTGGGAGCCCCTGGGCAAGCCGCACCCCGGGGCGTACCTCTCCACCGCAGCAAAACTGGGGGTGGCGGCCACCGGCTGCCTGGCCGTCGAGGACTCGTTCAACGGGGCCATCGCGGCCAAGGCTGCCCGCATGCGGGTGGTGGTGGTCCCCGAGCCCGAGGCCTTCGACTCGCCGCGCTGGGGATTCTGTGACGCCCGCCTCCGCTCGCTGGCCGGATTCGACCAGGCCCTGATCCGGTCGCTCGAGGGCCGGACTTCCTGACGGTCGGCCTCCGGGCCGGGTCGGATCGGTAGAAATTTCACTTCGGTAACGCCGGATCGGTGCCGATAAGTCATGCACGAGGGGCATTCCCTGGGCAGGGGAGGCCGAGCGACGTTGGCCCATACCGGAGGCAGGCCGGTTGGGCCACGTCGCTCCGGTCCTTACCCGGGGAGGCACCCTGGGTGGCCGCGGGACCGCCCGGTGACCGAGCGCGCCCGGTCGGGCCTGTAAGGCCGCGCCTGCAGCGGGGAGCCGGCAGGTCGGCGACCGGCTGCAGGCCCGCTGGTAGCGTGCGGCCGTGAGCGCTGGTGCATCCCGTAGAGCCCCGTCCGACGTGAGTATCGGGGTGCTGGCGTCAGGCACCGGATCCATCCTGGAGGCCATCGTGGCCGCCGATCTCCCGGTCCGTTTGGTGGTGGTGGACCGGCCGTGCCCGGCCGTCGAGGTGGCCGAGGCGGCCTCGGTCCCGGCGGTGGTGGTGGACCGGTCCGCCTTCGGTGGGTTCGGAGCGGCCTTCGACCGCGAGGCCTACACCGTGGCCCTCACCGACGTGCTGTTGGAGTGCGGGCATCGACGTGGTGGTGATGGCGGGGTTCGGTACCGTGCTGGCCCAGGCGGTCCACGACGCCTATCCGGGCCGGATCCTCAACACCCACCCCGCCCTGTTGCCGGCATTCCCCGGTTGGCACGCCGTGGCCGAGGCCCTGGCCGCCGGGGTCAGCCAGACCGGGACCACCGTCCATCTGGCCACCTTGGAGATGGACGCCGGCCCGATACTGGCCCAGGAGGCGGTGCCGGTACTCCCCGATGACACCGAAGCTTCGCTCCACGAGCGGATCAAACGAGTCGAGCGGCAGCTGTACCCGGACACCATCCGGCGCTTCGTCGACGGGTTGGCGGCGGTGGGCGCCGATGGGACAGGATCACCTTCGGAGGTTGCGCCATGAGGGCATTGCTGTCGGTGTACGACAAGAGCGGGTTGATCGAGCTGGCCGCGGGGCTCACCGACCTGGGCTGGGAGCTGGTCTCGAGCGGGGGCACGTCGGCCGCTCTGGCCGGGGCCGGCATCGACCACATCGAGGTGAGCGAGCTCACCGGGGCGCCGGAGATGCTGGGCGGCCGGGTCAAGACCCTGCACCCCACCATCCACGGGGGCATCCTGGCCAACCGGTCGGAGCCCGGGCACCTGGCCGAGGTGGAGCGTTACGGCATCGGCCTCATCGACCTGGTGGTGTGCAACCTCTATCCGTTCCCCTCCGATCCCTCGGTGGAGCTCATCGATGTCGGAGGGCCCACCATGGTGCGGGCCGCGGCCAAAAACCACGACCACGTAGGTGTGGTGGTCTCACCGGCTGACTACCCGGCGGTCCTGGCCGAGCTGCGGGAGCACGGAACGCTCTCCGAGGCCACCCGCCGACGACTGGCTCGCGACGCCTTCGCCCACACGGCCGGCTACGACGCCGCCATCGTGGAGTGGCTCGACGAGCGGCAGGTCCCACCGCCCGAGGACGAGGCGGAAGAAGCCGCCGAGGTCTTCGACACCGCGGCCCTGCTCCCACCCAGCCTCCACCTGACCCTGGAGCGGGCCGCCTCCATGCGGTACGGGGAGAACCCCCACCAGCACGGGGCCCGCTACCGGATCGCCGGCCAGCAGTCGTGGTGGGACGAGGTGGTCCAGCACGGCGGCAAGGAGCTCTCCTACCTCAACATCTTCGACGCCGATGCTGCCTGGCGGCTGGTCCACGAGCTCGTCGGCGATGGCGGTACGGACCGGGCCGTGGCCATCATCAAACACGCCAACCCGTGCGGGGTGGCGCTCCATCACGATCTGACGGTGGCCTACGAGCGGGCCCTGGAGTGCGACCCGCAGTCGGCGTTCGGTGGGATCGTGGCCATCGGGGGGCCGGTCACCCGGTCGGTGGCCGAGGCCATAGCGGCCGGTCCGCAGGCCGACGTGATCATCGCCCCGTCCTACGACGAGGAGTCCCTGGCCCTGCTGACGTCCAAGCGCAAGGCCACCCGCCTGCTCTCGGCTCCCGCCCCCGAGCCGTTGGTCCGACAGCTGCGGAGCCTCGGGGCCAGCGTGCTGGTCCAGGACGCCGATAGGTTTTTGGTGGCTCCGTCGCGTTGGGAGGTGGCCACCAAAGCCCAGCCGACCGAGGACCAGTGGCGGGACCTGGCCCTGGCTTGGAAGGTCTGTGCCCGCACCACCTCCAACGCCATCGCCGTGGTCACCGACGGACAGGCCGTCGGGGTGGGGGCCGGCCAGCAGTCGCGGGTGGTGGCGGCGGAGATCGCCGTGGCCAAGGCCGGGACCCGGGCCCAGGGCGGTTCCGCCGCCAGCGATGCCTTCTTCCCGTTTCCGGACGGGCTGTTGGTCCTGGCCGAGGCGGGGGTGGCCGCGGTGGTCCAACCCGGTGGCTCCATCCGCGACGGCGAGGTCATGGCGGCGGCCGACGAAGCCGGCATCGCCGTGGTGCTGGCGGGTGGCGAACGCCACTTCCGTCACTGAGGGCCGGGACGGCCATGACGGCAACGGTGCTCGACGGCGAGCTGCTGGCGGCGAAGATCAGGTCGGAGGTCACCGACCGGGTGGCCCGACTGCGCGCCGCCGGGGTGGTGGCCGGGCTCGGAACCATCCTGGTGGGGGAGGACGGGCCCAGCGCCCGCTATGTGGCCATGAAGCACGCCGACTGCGCCGAGGTGGGGATGAACTCGGCGCACGAGCACCTGCCGGCTGATGTGACCCAAGCCGAGCTGGAGGCCGTGGTGGCCCGGTTCAACGCCGACCCGGCCATTCACGCCTATCTGGTCCAGCTGCCGTTGCCGCCCGGCCTCGACGAGGAGCGGGTCCTGATGGCGGTGGACCCCGACAAGGATGTCGACGGTCTCCACCCGGTCAACCTGGGTCGCCTGGTCATGGGGGCTGACGGACCGCTCCCGTGCACCCCGGCCGGCATCGTCGAGCTGCTGTCGGCCAACGACGTCCCCGTGGAAGGACGCCACGTGGTGGTGATCGGGCGTGGCCTGACCATCGGCCGACCGCTGGCCTTACTGCTGGCCATGAAGCGACCCGGCTGCAACGCCGCCGTGACGGTGGTGCACACCGGGGTCGACGACTTCGCCGGGTTGGTGCGCCAGGGCGACGTGGTGGTGGCGGCGGCGGGCCGGGCCGGACTGGTCACCCCTTCGATGGTCAAGCCCGGTGCGGCCGTGGTCGGCGCCGGCACCTCCTGGGAGGGCAGGAAGCTCCTCTCCGATGTGGACGAGGCCGTGGCCGAAGTGGCCGGATGGATGACCCCGCGGCTCGGGGGGTGGGCCCGATGACCCGGGCCATGCTGTTGCGCAACGCCGTGCGGGCCGCCGAGCGGGCCACATGAGCCCGCCCGGTCTGGAGTACGACGAGCGTCCCTGGGGCAACTACACGGTGCTGGCCGACGACCAGACCCACAAGGTCAAGCGGATCGTGGTGTCGCCGCACAAGCGCCTGAGCTACCAGCGCCACGACCGACGGTCCGAACACTGGTTCATCGTGGAGGGATCCGGGCTGGTCACCGTGGACGCCGTGCCCATCGGGGTGTCGGCCGGCGACTCCATCGACATCGCGGCGGGAACCGATCACCGGATGGAGAACCCCGGGGAGTCCGACCTGGTCTTCATCGAGGTCCAACACGGCGAGTACTTCGGGGAGGATGACATCGTGCGGCTTGACGACGACTTCGGGAGGAGCGACCCATGATCCACGGGACCGGCAGGCGGGTGGCCACCACGGTGGTGATGGTCATCCTGGGCAGCGTGGCCTGGGGATGGGGGCTGACCGCCCCGGCATCAGCTGTGGTGTCCCCGGCTGGTCCGGTGGCGTCCACCACCTCCACCGAGCCACCGACAACCACCTCCACGGTGCCACCGACCACCACCACCGTCCCCTCCACCACGACGACCACGGTTCCGTCGACCACCACCAAGCCCACCACGACCACCACCAAGCCCACCACGACCACCACCACCGAAACCGACCACCAGGACCACGTCGTCCAAGACCCCGTGGGGACTCATCGTGCTCATCGTGGTGCTGGTCATCGCCATCGCCCTGGTGGCCATCCTGCTGGCGGCCCGGAAGAGGAAGGGCGCTGAGACCCGTTGGCGCCGGCTGGTGGTGCCGGCTCTGAGCGACGCCCAGTTGGCCCGGGACTCGCTGCAGTCGGCCAACGCCATGTCCGACGATCCCGAGTTGCGGGCCTCGGTCGAGGTTCAGGTGGAGCGAGCCTCGGCGGCCTTGGAGCGCGCCGTGCCGGGCGCCCCCGACCTCGATGCCGGAAGCCTGGCCACCAACGCCGCCACTGCCCTGCGGGGACTGGCCTTCGCCATCGAGGCCGACCGCCTGCTGCGACACGGGGCCTCGGCCCCGACGGGCACCCAGCTGGCCCAGGCCGACGAGGCCCGCCGGGCCCGCACCGTCGAATTGAATTCGGCCCTGGCCGGCCTGTCCGCCCGCATCGGCTCCCCGCCGGGCCGCCCCTCGCGGTGAACGGGCCACCGCCGCCCTGGGAACGGTGCGCCCCCCGCCGATAGGCTGGTAGGCCTATGACCAGGATCTCCGATCTACTGGCCAAGGGGCGCACCTACTCGTTCGAGTTCTTTCCCCCCAAGACCGACGCCGAACAGGCCACCCTGGTCAAGACGCTCCGCGATCTCGAACCGTTGGCTCCGTCGTTCGTCTCGGTGACCTACCGCGGGGGTGCCGAGTCCCGCAAGCGCACCTTCGACCTGGTCACCGGGATGCTGCGCACCACCACCCTGGTGCCGATGGCCCATCTGATCTGCGTGGCCCACAGCCGGCTGGAGCTGGCCGAGATCCTGGTGGCCTACCGCTCGGCCGGGGTCGAGAATCTGATGGCGCTCGGAGGCGATCCCCCCGACGATCCCGACGAGGGACCGGGGGAGTTGCTCCACGCATTGGACCTGGTCGAGCTGGCCTCGGCCATCGGGGGCTTCTCGGTGGGGGTGGCGGCCCAGCCCGACGGCCATCCACTCTCGGCCGACCTGGCTTCGGACCGCGACCACCTGGCCGCCAAGTTGGCCCGGGCCGACTTCGCCGTGACCCAGTTCTTCTTCGAGGCCTCCGCCTACACCGGCCTGGTGTCCGACCTGGCCGACCGGGGCGTGGACAAGCCGGTGCTGCCGGGGATCATGCCGGTCACCACGCTCAAATCGGTGCCCCGCATGGCGGCCATGGGAGCCGCTGTGCCCGGGTGGATGGTGGAGCGTCTCGAACGGGCCGACCACCGTGGGGGAGCCGAGGCGGTCCGCAGCGAAGGGATCGCCATCGCCACCGAGCTGTGCCAGCAGCTGCTGGAGGCCGGCGTGCCCGGACTGCACTTCTACACACTCAACCGGTCCAGTGCCACCCGGGAGATCTACTCGGCGCTGGATCTGGCCCTGCCCTGATCACTCCCTGACCACTCCCTACTACCGTGCCGGGTGACCCCGGCCCCCCGGGGCACCAAAGTCGGTCCCTGGTTAGACCAGGTCGGACGGGTCCGATTAGCCTCACCCCCATGGCAGCCAAACCACCGATTCACGTCACGGTGACCGGGGCCGCGGGACAGATCGGCTACTCCCTCTTGTTCCGGATCGCCTCAGGTCAGATGCTCGGCCCCGATCAGCCCCTGGTCCTGCGCCTGCTCGAGATCGAGCCGGGCATGAAAGCCCTCGAGGGGGTGGTGATGGAGATCGACGACTGCGCCTTCCCCTTGGTCAGCGACATCGTCACCACCACCGACCTCGACACGGCGTTCGACGGCACCTCCTGGGCCCTGTTGGTTGGCTCGATCCCCCGCAAGGCCGGGATGGAGCGGGGCGACCTGCTCACCGTCAACGGGGGCATCTTCGGCCCCCAGGGTCGGGCCATCGCCGCCAACGCCGCCTCCGACGTGCGGGTTCTGGTGGTCGGCAACCCCTGCAACACCAACTGCCTCATCGCCCGGTCCAACGCCCCTGACGTGCCTGACGACCGCTGGTTCGCCATGACCCGGCTCGACGAGAACCGGGCCAAGGCCCAGCTGGCCAAGAAGGCCGGGGCGCCGGTGGCGTCGGTTTCCAACGTGGCCATCTGGGGCAACCACTCCGCCACCCAGTTCCCCGACTATGCCAATGCCCTCATCGACGGTGAGCCGGCGGTCAAGGCCATCGACGACATCGAGTGGCTACAGGGCGACTTCCTCACCACGGTGCAGAAGCGGGGCGCCGCCATCATCGACGCCCGGGGCCTGTCCTCGGCGGCATCGGCGGCCAGTGCCGCGGTGGACTCGGTGGTCAGCATCCGGAGCGCCACGCCCGACGGGGACTTCACCTCCCTGGCCGTGGTGTCCAACGGCGAGTACGGGATCCCCCCCGGGTTGCAGTTCGGCTTTCCGGTGCGCAGCGACGGCGCCGGCGGTTGGTCGGTGGTCGAGGGCCTGACCCACGACCCGTTCGCCACCGATCGGATCCGCATCACCACCGAGGAGCTGGAGGGCGAGCGGGCCGACGTGGTCGACCTGCTGCCGTAGCTCCCCGGCCGGCCTCAGCGGGCGGCGCCCACCGGCTGACGGGGCAACGCCTGATCCGGTAGCGACGGCCACCGGACCCGGGTGGCCCATCCCCACTGTTCGAACCGGCGGATGAGCCAGGCCGACGGGTCGACCATCCCCGGGCGCGCCCCGTGTCGGGCCCACGAAGGGTGGGCATGGTGGATGTTGTGCCAGTTGTCTCCGAGGGAGATGACGGCCAGGGGCCACAAGTTGGTGCTGCGGTCGGTGGTCCCCTCCGGCCGACGGCCGAAGGTGTGGCACAGCGAGTTCACCGACCAGGTGACGTGGTGGAGGAGGGCCATCCTCACCAGTCCGGCCCACAACAGGGCGGTCAGGGCACCGACCACGGTGCCCGACAACGCCCACCCGATGCCGAAGGGTATGGCCAGCGATCCCAGGGCCAGGAGCGGGAAGAGGCGATCGATCCGTTGCATGTCCCGGTCCTTCAGCATGTCGGGGGCGTAACGGGAGGCATCGGAGGCATCGGAGACGAACAGCCAGCCGACATGGGAGAAGGCCAGGCCGCGCAACAGGGCCCCGCCCCGGTCTCCGTAGCGGTGGGGGGAGTGGGGGTCGCCGACGTGGTCGCTGAACATGTGGTGGCGCCGGTGGGTGGCCACCCAACTGGTCACCGAGCCCTCCACCGCCATGGAGCCCAGCACCGCCAGCATGATCTTGAGTGGTCGCCGCGGGGTGAAGGCGCGGTGGGAGAACAACCGGTGGAAGCCGATGGTGATCCCGAAGCCGGTGAAGCCGTAGAGGGCGAGGGCGATGAGCACATCGGTCAGGTTGATGGCGTGACCCCACAGCCATGGGATGACCAGAGCCAGGGCCAGGACCGGGCCGGCCACGATGGCCACGGTGACGAGTTTCTGGGCGGGATGCACCACAGGCTGCTCTTGTTCCGCCCCCAGGGCGGGGTCGCGGGCAGCCATCGGCCCGGACGGGTCGGGCGAGCTGGACACGGAAACCTCCGGTAGCGCCGAGGCGCCGGTAGGGGCAGAGCCGTACCGGCTGTATCAGCGGACCGTGCCTGACACCCACACTACCGGCCTCGGGCGGAGGCCACAGGTCGGGCCTCGCCCCGCAGCTGGGGGCTCCATTCGGGCCGGGCACACACCCCGACGGCCCGGCGACCATCGTTGACTGAGGCCATGCGGGGTGCCACCATCGCCGGGACCGTCAACTGAGGGAGAGACCGTGGGCCGACTCGAGGGAACACGCGCCGTGATCACCGGGGCCGCCAGTGGCATCGGTGAGGCCACCGCCCGGCTCTTCACCGACGAAGGGGCGTGGGTGGTCGTGGCCGATGTCGACGATGTCCGTGGCCCGCGGATCGCCGACGAGTGCGGGGAGCGGGCCCTGTTCGTGCGCACCGACGTCTCCGAGGAGGCCGACGTCGACGCCGCCGTGGCTGTGGCCGTGGACCGCTTCGGCGGGCTCGACTGCATGTTCAACAACGCCGGCACCCCCGGTTCGGTCGGCGGCATCGAAGAGATCGACCTGGCCACGTTCGACCGGACGGTGGGGGTCCACCTGCGTGGGGTGTTCCTCGGTATCCGGGCCGCGGCCCGGGTCATGCGCACCCAGGGCGGCGGCAGCATCATCAACACCGCCAGCGTGGCCGCCCTGGGTGCCAACTACGCCGGGCACGACTACAGCGCCTGCAAGGCGGCGGTGGCCCAACTGACCCGCACCACGGCCAACGAGCTGGGCGAGAGCGGGATCCGGGTCAATGCCATCTTGCCGGGTGCCGTCGCCACCTCCATCTTCGCCCGGGCCGCCGGGCTCGACGGCGACGAGGCCCAAGCCACGGTGGAGGCCATGTCCCAGGTGCTCAGTGACCTGGCCCCGATCCGTCGGGCTGGTCGGCCCGTCGATGTGGCCGAAGTGGCCCTGTGGCTGGCCGGCGAGGGATCGGGCTTCGTCACCGGCCAGGCCCTGGCCGTCGACGGTGGCCTCACCACCGGGCCGCTCTACCGGGAAGAGCACCCCAAGGTCGAGGCCCTGGTCCACATCCTGGCTTCGCCGACCTCCTGAGTCGGAGGGCGGTCAGACCTGCGAGAAGAAGTCGGCCAGCACCGCGCCGACCGCCGGGCCGTGGGTGAAGATTCCGAGGTGGCTGGCCTCGGGGATCTCCTCGTAGCGGGCCCCGGGTATGGCCGCGGCGGCCTCCCGGGCCCGGGCCGGTGGGGAGTCCACGTCCTCCTCGAACGCCAGCACCAGGCACGGAACGGAGATCTCCGGCCAGGCCCGGGTCCGCTCCAGGTCCAGGGACCAGGCCAGGCAGGCCTCGTACTGGCCCAGCCGGCCCGGATTGGGCCACGGTGGCAGGTCGGCGATGAGGGACAGCCAGCCGTCCACCACGGCGTCGTCCTGTAGCTCGCGGTTGGCGAGGTACCGCAGCGTCTCGGTGGCGTAGAACAGCGGGGGCAGGGGAGCGTCCAGCCGGGCCAGGTCGCGCTCCACGGTGGTGATGGCCTTCTCCCAGGCGGTGGCCACGTTGCAGCTGCCCATGAAGGCGGCTCCCCGCACCCGGTCCGGATGGCGGATGGCCATGGTCTCGGCCACCCATCCACCCATCGAGTGTCCGGCGATCCGGACCGATGCCATCCCCAGGTGGTCGATGAGGGCCAGGGCGTCGTTGGTGAGCTCTCCAACCGAGTAGGGCGCCGGGGGCGAGGACGACGGGGCCACGCCGCGATTGTCGAAGGTGATCACCTGGTAGCCCGCCCCGACCAGCTCGGGGACCAGGTTCAGCTCCCAGGCCACGGCGGGCTGGCTGCATCCGCACACCAACACCACCGGCTCGCCGGACCCGAACACGTTGTAGGCGATGGTGACCTCGTCCAGCTGTAGTTCCGGCATTCCTGCCCCTTTCTGTGCTCTCTCGCCCCGGCCGGAGCGAGACCTCCGATCGTCACAACCTTCAGGCCGGGATCAACTCGATCCGGTTGCCGAAGGGGTCGTCCACGTACCACTGGGGCCGCCCCGGGACGTCTTCGGCCCGCCGGGTCGGGTGGCCGGCCTCGTCGAGCGCCCGGCACAGCTCCTCGAGTCCCGACACCGTCAGGCCGGGATGGGCCTTGCGGGCCGGTCGGAAGTCCTCTTCCACCCCGAGGTGGAGCTTGACCGGCCCCCGCTCGAACCAGCACCCACCCCGGGCCGCCAGTTCCGGGGGCTTGGGTACCCGGGGTAGGCCCAGCAGTCCGGTGAAGAACGCCTCGGCCCGGGCTTCGGCCTCCGGCCCAGCGGGCATGGCCAGCTGCACGTGGTCGAGGCCCTCGATCCGGTAGTCGGACCGGGTCACGGCCGTCCTCCGCCGATGGCCAGATCACGTTGATCTCGTCGCAGCGGATGATCGGCGGGCACTTCGACAAGATGGATCCTGATCCCGTCGGGGTCGTCGACCCAGGCTTCGATCAGGCCCCACGGCTCGAGGGTGGCGCCCCGCGCCAACTCCACTCCTCGGCGGGCCAGTTCGTCCACGGTGTCGGCCACCGAACGGACTTGCAACCACAAGGCCACCACCTGGTCCGCCGGCGACCCCGATGGGTCTCGAGGATGCGATGGGTCGTGCGGGCCCACTACTTCGATCAGGCCGCCCCCGGCGAAGAAGACCACGCCGCGTCCCGCCCCGGCGCCGAACTCCCGGGCCACCGGCAGGTCCAGCGACGAACCGTAGAAGGCCAGGGACGCCTCGAGGTCCGAGGGATGGATGATGGTCCTACTGGTCAGTACGTGCACACCGTCAACCTCCGTGGTCCAACCCCACGCTGCCACGTCACCGGGGTCCCCTGCCACCACGGCTCACGCCAAAGGCCGAGCCTTCAGTAGGTGGTCGATGCCGCCAGCGCCTGGGTGGCGGAGCGGGCGGCCACCAGCATCTCCTGGGCGGCCACCAGCACCGAGAGGTCTCCCCGCACACGGATCCGGCCGGCATTGAGGGCCTCAGCCGGAGCCATCTCACCCTTGGACAGGGCCGCGGCGTCCTCGTAGGAGATGACGATGGTCACATCCGCCCGCCACTCGTCGGCTGCGCCGGCGTCGGTGGTCCCGTGTTGCGAGGCCTGCTCGACCCGGAACCGGAGCGAGCCGTCGTCGACCCGGAGCACCACCGATACGTCCCCGTCAGGACCACCGTGGACCTCTTGGACCACGGTAAAGCGGCCATCGACGGCGGCCAGGCCGGCCTCCGGGCCGGGTCCGGGAAGTTCCACCCCCTCGAGGGCGGCATTGAACTCCTCGGCCCACGACGGGCTCAGGAACTGGACCACGTCAGGAGGTCCGCCCGCGTCGTCGGGCCTCAGCCGTGACCCGGTCGGATCGGAGCCTGCTCACTCGGCAGGCGCATCCCCACCGGGGTCAGTGACGGCCGGTGGTTCGACGGCCGCAGTCGGGGTGGGAGCCGAGTTCTCCGTCAGGTCCGGGTCGTTGGCCGGATCTGCGGCCGGCACCGTGGTGATCGGGGCCACCGCCACCGCCTGGGGGTGGGGAGCGGGGATCCCGTGCACCGGCGCCGGGGGTTGCACCGCGGCCGGCCCGGTAGCCGGTGACAGGGCCGACGCCTCGGCCGGGGTGTTCTTCTTGCGGCTCCTGATCTTGCGACCCAGCCACGCCACGGGGTCGTAGGAGGCGTCGACCACCCGCTCCTTCAGCGGGATGATGGCGTTGTCGGTGATCTTGATGTGTTCGGGACACACCTCGGTGCAGCACTTGGTGATGTTGCACTTGCCCAGACCCTGCTCTTGTTGGAGCAGCTCGCGGCGGTCGTTCACGTCCAGCGGGTGCATCTCCAACTCTGCCGACCGGGCGAAGAAGCGCGGGCCGGCGTAGGAGGTCTTGTTCTCCTCGTGGTCCCGGATGACGTGGCACACGTCCTGGCACAGGTAGCACTCGATGCACTTGCGGAACTCCTGGCTCCGCTCCACGTCGATCTGCTGCATCCGGTAGCCGCCGGCCTCCTCCTCGTCGGCGGTCTTGGGCCGGGGATTGAACGGTGGGATCCGCTTGGCTACCTCGTAGTTGTACGAGACATCGGTGACCAGGTCCCGCATAATGGGAAAGGTGCGCATGGGCGCCACCGTCACCGGCTCGCCGGGCGGCAGGGTGTCCATCCGGGTCATGCACATCAGGGCCGGGCGGCCGTTGATCTCCGCCGAACAGGAGCCGCACTTGCCGGCCTTGCAGTTCCACCGGCAGGCCAGATCGGGAGCTTTGGTGGCTTGCACCCGGTGGATGACATCGAGAACCACCTCCCCCTCCTGGGCCGGCATCTCGTAGTCGAGGAACTCACCCCCGGTGTCGTCGCCGCGCCACAGCCGCATGGTGACTTCGCCGCTCTGGTTGCTGGTCGCAGGGTCGTCGGCCATCAGTTCGCCTCCTCGAGCAGCGCTTTGAGATCGTCGGGCATCACCGGGAGGGGTTCGGGTTGGACCGTGATGGACAGGATGGACGGGGTGCCGCCCACGCCGTCGTGGCCCGTGCCGTCTCCGGGGATCCTCTGGACGAAGTTGACCGAGCCCATCTCGGGTACCGGCTTGGGGAAGTCGTCGCGGGTGTGCCCGCCCCGGCTCTCCTTGCGGTTGATGGCGCCCTGGGTGGTGCACCGCGACACGGTGAGCATGGCCGGCAGGTCGGTGGTCAGGTTCCATCCGGGGTTGTAGCGGCGATCCCCGCCCACCGAGATGCGCTTGGCCCGATCCTCGAGCTCCTCGAGCTTGCCCATGGCCTCCTCCAGTTCGGAAGCGGTCCGGATGATGCCCACCAGGCTCTGCATGGTGGCCTGGAGGTCGTGCTGGATGTCGTAGGGGTTCTCGCCCCCTTCGTTGGTGAACGGGGCCACTGCGCCCTCGATGGCCTCGGAGACCTGACCCTCGTCGACACGCACCTTGCCGCTCCGGCCCGAGGCGAACTCCACGGCACCGATGCCGGCCCGGCGACCGAACACCAACAGGTCCGAGAGGGAGTTCCCGCCCAGTCGGTTGGCCCCGTGCATCCCCCCGGCCACTTCACCGGCGGCGAACAGCCCGGGGACGGTGGTGGCCTCGGTGTCGGCTTCGACCCGGACCCCTCCCATGATGTAGTGGCAGGTCGGGCCGACTTCCATGGCCTCGGCCGTGATGTCCACGCCGGCCAGCTCCTTGAACTGGTGGTACATGGAGGGGAGCCGGCGGCGGATGTCCTCGGCGCTGCGCCGGGTGGCGATGTCCAAGAACACGCCGCCGTGGGGGCTGCCCCGGCCCGCTTTGACCTCGCTGTTGATCGACCGGGCCACCTCGTCGCGGGGGAGCAGCTCGGGGGGTCTCCGGCCCGCCGAGTGGTCGTCGTACCACTTGTCGGCCTCGTCCTCGGAGTCGGCGGTCTCCGCCGCGAACATGGGCGGGATGTAGTCGAACATGAACCGCTTGCCCTCTGAGTTGCGGAGCACCCCACCGTCGCCACGCACCCCTTCGGTCACCAGGATGCCCCGCACGGAGAGAGGCCACACCATCCCGGTGGGGTGGAACTGCACCGACTCCATGTCGATGAGGTCGGCTCCGGCCCACAGCGACATGGCGTGCCCGTCCCCGGTGGACTCCCAGGAGTTGGAGGTGTACATCCAGCTCTTGCCCACGCCCCCGGTGGCCATCACCACCGCCTTGGCCGTGAACACCACGAACTCCCCGGACGGGCGCCAGTACCCGACCAGACCCGAGACCGTGCCGTCGGCGTCGTGGAGGAGGCGGAGCACCTTGAGCTCCATGAACACTTCGATGCCGTCGGCCACGGCCTTCTGCTGCAGGGTCCGGATCAGCTCGAGGCCGGTCCGGTCACCGATGTGGGCCAGACGGGCGAAGCGGTGGCCCCCGAAGTCGCGCTGGAGGATCAGCCCGTCCTTGGTCCGGTCGAACAGGGCGCCCCAGTCCTCGAGCTCACGCACCCGGGCCGGCGCCTCTTGGGCGTGGAGCTGGGCCATGCGCCAGTTGTTGAGCATCTTGCCGCCCCGCATGGTGTCGCGGAAGTGCACCTGCCAACTGTCTTCGGCGTAGACGTTGCCCAGGGCTGCGGCCACGCCGCCCTCGGCCATGACCGTATGGGCCTTGCCCAGCAGCGACTTGCAGACCAGGGCGGTGCGCAGTCCGCGGGAGCGTGCTTCGATGGCGGCCCGCAGTCCGGCACCGCCCGCCCCCACGATGATCACGTCGAAGTCGTGGGTCTCGTACTCAGTCATCGGTCCGAATCCCCTTAGAAGTGGAAGCCGTAGTCGTGGATGGTCCCGCTCGCCACCAGCCGCACGTAGAAATCGGTGAAGGCCACGAAGACCAGGCTCATCCAGGCGAACACCATGTGCTTGGCGTTGAGCGGGGTCAGCGTCTTCCAGATCCGGTGCCGTATGGGAGAGGCGGAGAACTGTTTGACGCCCCCGCCGCACAGGTGGCGGCACGCATGACAGCTCAACGTGTAGAGCCAGAGCAGGGTGGCGTTGATGCACAGCACCGCGGTGCCCACGCTGAATCCGATGCCGATGCCGGGCTGACGGAAGGCCTCGACGGCGTCGGCAGTCAGGATCACGTTGAAGATGAGGCCGAAGTAGAAGAAGTACCGGTGGACGTTCTGCAGCAACAGGGGGAAACGGGTCTCACCGCTGTAGGAGCCGTGGGCGTCGGAGACCGCGCACCCCGGAGGCGAGAGCCAGAACGAGCGGTAGTAGGCCTTGCGGTAGTAGTAGCAGGTCATGCGGAATCCGAGCGGGAAGATCAGGATCAACAAGGCCGGCGTGATGGTCCACCAGGTGATGACGGTGGTGGGGTGGCTGCCGGGGACGCAACTCTCCACCAGGCACGGCGAATAGAACGGCGAGAGCAGGTTCCGGTGCAGGCTCGCACTGGTGAAGTAGTCCTTGTTCACGAAGGCGGCCCAGGCCGAGTAGCCCACGAACGCTGTCAGCACGGTGACCGTGACCACCGGCTGGATCCACCACCGGTCCTGTCGGAGGGTCGGAACCTTCGGGCCGCCTCGGGCCCCTCCCAGAACAACCGGGGTTACCGAGGCCGGAAGGGCTGGTGGCGCCGGTGGGGCTGGTGAGGCATCGTCCAAGGTAGTCACGCCGTGTCCCCGTCCTTCTCGTGTCTATGGTCCGGCCGCCGCCAACTGGGCGGTGATGAGCACGGTGCCCACCAAGGCGGCCGCGCACAGGGTATCGAGTCCACCGGCAGAAGTCGAAGACATATTTCGTCTCGTTCTCATAGGATCTAGCTATGCTCCCCGCCGTCCATCAGCTCCGGTACTTCCTGGCCGTGGCCGAAGACGGCCAGTTCACCCGGGCTGCCGAGCGCCTGGAGGTGGCCCAGCCCTCGGTGAGCGCCCAGATCCGTCGGCTGGAGAAGCTGCTGGGCACGCCGCTCTTCCACCGCGGCCCCGGCCCGGTGACGCTGACCGCCGCCGGCGCCACGTTGTTGCCCATCGCCCGGAGGGTGGTGGCCGAGCTGGCCTCGATCGAGGACGAGATCTCCGGGCTCGAGAAACTGCTCCGGGGGCACGTGGCGGTGGGTGCCACCCCCAGCCTGAGCGCCACGCTGCTGCCCAGCGTGCTGGGCCGCTTCCACCGCCAGCACCCGGGCGTGGCCATCCGGGTGTCCGAGCAGGGGTCGCCCCAGCTGGTGGACGAACTGCACGCCGGCACCTTGGACCTGGCCCTGGCCATCGCCCCGGTCCAACTGCGCGGGCTGGTCAGCGAGGCCCTGGCCGAAGAGGAGCTGGTGGTGGTCACCACCCCCGACCATCCCCTGGTCGGGCGGCGCTCGGTGACCGTTCCCCAGTTGGCCGAGTACCCCATGGTGATGTTCCGGCCCGGCTACGACCTGCGCACCTCGACCCTGGCCACCTTTGCCGAGCACGGCGTGGAGCCCCTGGTGGCCGTGGAGGGCGGTGAGATGGGGAGCGTCCTGGCCCTGGTGGCGGCGGGACTCGGGGCGGCGGTGGTGCCGGGCATCGTGACCACCGGCGAGACCCGGCTTCGGGTCACCCGGTTCCGCACGCCGGCGCCCACCCGGACCATCGCCCTGGTGCGAGGGGGCGATCGTGTCCCTTCCCGGGCCGCCGAGGCCCTGGCCACGGCGTTCACCGAAGGGATCACTGCCGCGGGCTGGCCCGGGACCATGCCTGAGGGGATGCGCCTCCTCCGGTGAGCCGGGGGGTGCTCCCAGGCCAGATGGGTCGCCGCATCGGTCGGCGATTTCCCCGCGTAGGCTCGCCCCCATGACTCCGTCGGACCCTTCTGAAGCCACCGAAGACATCCAACCCAACCTGGACCTCTCGGTGAGGTCGACCCCGCCACCGGACATCACCACCCTGGGCCGGCTGCGTGATTCGGGATGGAAGTCCATACCGGTGGCCGAAGAGATCCGGCGCAACGCCTCGGCCCGCATCGCCGACGGCCAGCCCCTGGTGACCGGAGTGCTCGGGTTCCAGGACACCGTCCTGCCCCAGCTGGAGAACGCCGTCCTGGCCGGGCATGACGTCATCCTCCTCGGCGAGCGGGGCCAGGCCAAGACCAGGATCATCCGGTCGCTGGTGGGCCTGCTCGACGAGTGGCTGCCCATCGTGGCCCACTCGGAGATCAACGACGACCCGTACCACCCGATCTCCCGGTTCGCCAAGGACCTCCTGGCTGAGGCGGGAGACGACCTCCCCATCTCGTGGGTGCACCGGAGCGACCGCTACGGCGAGAAGCTGGCCACCCCGGACACCTCCATCGCCGACCTCATCGGTGAGGTCGACCCCATCCGGGTGGCCGAGGGGCGGTACCTCTCCGACGAACTGACCATCCACTACGGCCTGGTCCCCCGGCTCAACCGCGGCATCTTCGCCGTCAACGAGCTCCCCGACCTGGCCGAGCGCATCCAGGTCGGTCTGTTGAACGTGCTCGAGGAGCGGGACGTGCAGATCCGGGGCCACCGGGTCCGTCTCCCCTTGGACATCGTGCTGGTGGCTACGGCCAACCCCGAGGACTACACCAACCGCGGCCGGATCATCACGCCACTGAAGGACCGCTTCGGTGCCCAGATCCGCACCCACTATCCCCCTGACGCCGCCACCGAGCTCCGCATCGCCGAGCTGGAGGCCGACCTTCCCGGCCGGAACGGGTCGGGCCCCGGTGCCGACGGCGGGGCCGCCGTGACGGTGGAGGTGCCCGACTTCATGGCCGAGGTGGTGGCGGAGCTGAGCCAACTGGCCCGCCAGAGCCCCCATCTCAACCAGCGCTCGGGGGTCTCGGTCCGCCTGACCATCGCCAACTACGAGACGCTGGTGGCCAACGCCACCCGACGGGCCCTCCGCAACGGCGAGTCCGAAGCGGTGCCCCGGGTGTCGGACCTCCAGGCCCTGGTGTCCTCGACCCAGGGCAAGGTGGAGATCGAGTCGCTGGAGGAGGGCCGCGAGCAGGTTCTGCTCTCCCAGCTGGTGTCCGCCGCGGTCTTGTTGGTCTTCCGCCGCCGGGTGGTGCTGGCTGACCCCCAGGCCGTGGTGGGGGCCTTCACCACCGACACCGTGGTCCACGCCGGTGACGATCTGCCTGCGTCGGCCTACGCCACCACGCTGGCCCAGATGCCGGCCCTCTCCGCACCGGTGCTGGGGCTGACCGGTGGGTCCGAGGACCCCGGTGTGGTGGCCAGTGCCGTGGAGTTCCTCCTGGAGGGACTGCACCTCACCAAACGCCTCAACAAAGAAGCGGCCGGGTCGCGGGCCACCTACCGGGGACGCGGGTGACCTGGCGCTTCGACTACCGCCGTTGGGACGGTAGTCAGGACTCGCTCATCGACGACACCGACTCGGTGCTGTCGCAGCTGACCGACGACCTGTTGGCCAACGGCGACCTCCACGAGGCGTTGCAGAGGATGCTCAACCGCGGGTGGAGGACACCGGACGGTGAGCAGGTCCAGGGGTTGCGCGACCTCTTGGACCAGTTGCGGCTGGAGCGCGAGGAGCAGCTGGACCGTGGAGATCTGGGGGGCGCCTACAGCGAGGTGGCCGAGGAGCTCCATCAGGTTCTGGCCGAGGAGCGCACTGGGCATCGAGCAGCTCGAAGAGGGCGCCCGCAACTCCGGGGACAGTCGCCGTCAGGAGGTCACCGAGGAGGTGGCCACGGAACGCCGGATGCAGCTCGACCTGCTCCCGAGCGACCTGGCCGGCATGGTGCGCGGGCTGCAGAATTACGAGTTCGTATCCTCGGAGGCCCGCCAGCACTTCGAAGAGTTGGTCGAGCGGCTGCGCGAAGAGGTGGCCCGTACCTACTTCGAGCAGATGTCGGAGGCGTTGGCCAACCCCGACCCGGCCCAGTTGGCCCACATGCGTGAGGCCTTCGACGCCCTCAACCGGATGATCGAGCAGCGCGAGGCCGGCGAGGCCATCGACCCGTCGTTCGAGTCGTTCATGGAGCAGTACGGGGACCTCTTCCCGGGGGACCCGGCCGACCTCGACGAGCTGTTGGAGCAGTTGGCCGCCCGGATGGCCGCGGCCCAGGCCATGTGGAATTCGATGTCTCCCGAGCAGCGCTCGCAGCTCCAAGGCCTGGCCGAGTCCCTGCTGGAGGACCTCGACCTGCGCTGGCAGGTGGACCGGCTGGCCGGCAACCTGCAGCGGGCCTTCCCCGAGGCCGGTTGGGACCAGCGCTACCGGTTCAGCGGCGACCAGCCCATGGGGATGGGGGAGGGCACCGATGCCGCCGGAACCCTGCGGGACCTCGACGAGCTGGAGGACTTCCTCCGCTCGGCCAACTCACCGGCGTCGCTCAGCGAGGTCGACCTCGACAAAGTGCGCCGGCACCTGGGTGACGACGCGGCTCGCTCGCTCGACCGGCTCTCCAAGCTGGCCAAGCAGCTGGCCGACGCCGGGCTCATCGACCAGCGGGAGGGCCGCTTCGAGTTGACCCCCAAGGGCATCCGCCGAATCGGTCAACAGGCCCTGTCCGATCTCTTCGACCAGCTGGACAAGGACCGGGTGGGCAATCACCACACCACGGCGATGGGCATGGGGCACGACCGCGAGGAGACCACCAAGCCCTACGAGTTCGGCGATCCGTTCAACCTGGACCTGTCCCGCACGGTCCACAACGCCGTCCGCCGGGGTGGGAGTGGCGTGCCGGTCCGGCTGTCCCCCAATGACTTCGAGGTCATCGAGACCGAGGCCCTGACCCGCTCGGCCACGGTGCTGCTCCTCGACCTCTCCTTGTCGATGCCCATGCGCGACAACTTCGTGCCGGCGAAGAAGATGGCCCTGGCCCTCCACACCCTGATCGCCACCCGGTTCCCCCGCGACTATCTGGGCCTGGTGGGCTTCTCCGAGGTGGCCCGGGTCATCGAGCCCGAGGACCTGCCCACGGTCAGTTGGGACTACGTCTACGGGACCAACCTGCAGCACGGCCTGATCCTGGCCCGCAAGATGCTGGCCCACCAGCAGGGGACCAAGCAGATCATTCTGGTCACCGACGGGGAGCCCACCGCCCACGTGATCCCCTACGACGGGGGCGTGGGCTACGACGTCTACTTCAACTACCCGCCGGTACCCGAGACCCTCGAAGTGACGCTGGCCGAGGTGATGCGCTGCACCAAGGCGGGGATCACCATCAACACCTTCCTGTTGGACCCGGACCGTGGCCTCCAGGGCTTTGTGGAGCAGCTGTCCCGGATCAACAAGGGCCGCACCTTCGCCACCTCGCCGGACGAACTGGGCGACTACGTGCTGGTCGACTTCCTGGCCCACAAGACCACCCTGCGTAACCGGGGCCGGCGGGCCGGCTGAGGCCAGGGACCAGTCCCGCAGGGGGCTGACACGGCCCTCCGGGTGCCTGTCACGGGGCAGATGGAGGGAGATGCGAGTCCCCCACGGGGGCCTTGGGATCGTGTTCACAAGCACCTTTTTCTTGCTTCCCCCCAGGTTTTCTTGCGTTTCCCCCACGGATAGTGAATGATGACATATCTGTAGTTACATCCGTGCTATGCGGTTCCACCCGGAATCGTGTGGATGACTGGGAGGGAGACCTGTCAATGGACATGGTGTCATTGATGTACGGGCCCCAAGAACGAAGCTGGCAGACCAAGGCCAACTGCATGGGAGTGGACCCTGACCTGTTCTTCCCCGAGCGTGGGGCGTCGACCCGCGAGGCCAAAGAGGTCTGCCGGGGCTGCGTGGTTCGTGAGGACTGCCTCGAGTACGCCCTCGCCAATGGGGAGAAGTTCGGTATCTGGGGGGGACTGTCCGAGCGGGAGCGCCGTCGGCTGCGACGTCAACGGGCCATGCAGCGCCGGGCGGTCGGCAGCGCTTCCTGATCCGCCGGCCGATCCGGCCGTTCACCAGGCCTCTTCGATGAGGCCCTCGATGGTTCGGTCGGGATCGAGGTCCAGCTCCGCCCACCGCCGGCGGGGCACCCGGTGGAGCACCACCGCGGGGACCAGGCCGACCAGCTCGGCCCGGAGCACCGAACAGCCGTGGGACGCCGCCCCGGTGGCTACGGCGTCGTAGAGGTCGGCCACCCGGGCCGAGGCCGGGTCGATCAGGTTGAAGCTGACCTGGGCCCCGGGGCCGACCGGGAGGCCCAGGCTCCGCCGGGTCGGGGTTCGTAGCCGGCGGGCCAGGGTGCGGGCCACCGACAACGCTTCCTCCCGCTCCGCGGCGGGGTCCCCCCGGTCGGCGGCGGTGATCCACACGTTGTAGGCCACCAGGAGGTCCCGGGCGCCCACCGCTGATGCTCCGGCGGTGGGGTGGGGCTTGGGGGGCCCGGTGTCCGGCGCCAGTGAGCGGAAGGCCAGACGTCGGACCTCGGGCAACGAGCGTTCGGGCCCGTAGTAGAAGCAGGGAAGGGCCAACTCGGCTCCGGCCCACCGGGCGAACCGGTGTCTGGCCTCGAGCACGTCGACCCGGAGCCCGCCGTCAGCGGAGGACGTCTCCGGCCCCGAGCCGGGGAGTGGTCCGGGCAGCGGGACGAACGGCACCACGTCAGCGGCGCCGAAGCGGGGATGGGCGCCCTCGTGGTGGCGCAGATCGATGAGGTTCACCGCCGAGCTCACCACCAGACGAGCCGCGGCCTCGACCGCCTCCAGGGGCCCACCCAGGGTCAACACCGACCGGTGGTGCTCCGGATCGGAGTGGATATCGAGAACGGCGCGGCCCCCGGTCCGACCTACGGCGTCGATGATCGACGGGTCCCGGCCCTCAGAGATGTTGATGACGCACTCGGCCGGTGCCCCGCCGGACACGACCTGGTGTCGGTCGGGGCTCAGACGCTGACGGTGTGACCGATCCGGCGACGACGGAGCATGCGCCGCCGTTCACGTTCGGACTTGCCACCCCACACTCCGTGATCCACCCGCTCGTCGAGGGCATACTGGAGGCAGGCGTCGGCCACCGGGCACTCGGCGCAGATGCGTTGGGCTGCTTGCACGCCCACTCCATCGCTCGGAAAGAAAATGGTGGGAGAAAGGTCTTTGCACTTTCCCACGCTCATCCAATCCGTATCCATGGTCCCTCCGTCGGACTCAGGGAGGCTGCGGTGGGCTCTCCGAACCCTGGTGCCGTCGCCGTCCGTTGCACAACTAGTCTCGCATTCTGAACTGGGCCGTAGTGCGAAATGAGCCGGTATTGATGGAATCCTCACAATTTTCTTATGAGGCACCAGGGCCTTCTTATGAAAGCCCGGCCGGGGGAGTCCCCATCCCACCACCGGACGATGGAACATCACCCCCACCGGCCCCGCAGAGCGTGCCTTCGTTCCCGATCCCCGACGAGGTGGCGGGCCCCGGGCCCATGCCCCCCGCCACCCATGTGGCCCCGCCGGTTCCGGCACCGGTAGTGGGGCCTCCGCCGTCCAACGCACCACCCCCCGCCTACCCGGTGTTCAACGGTTATCCGGCCTACAGCAACTACCCGCCCTATTCGGGCTACGGCGCCTATGGCGGGGGGTACGGGCCGCCCGGACCGATGGGGCCCATCCTTCCCTATCAGGGTCTGCCGGCGCCGCAGGTGGTGCGCCACACCCTGGAGAGGAGAAGCTGGGTGTGGGTGGTGGTGGCCACGGCGTTGGTGGCGGCGCTGGTCGGCGGACTGGTGGGGGCCACGGTCGGGGCCAACAGCCAGCAGACCATCATCGAGAAGTTCTTCCCGAATACCAGCGCCTTGACCAAGCCGCAGGACATCCAAGAGGTCCTGGCCAAGGTGGAGCCGGCGGTGGTGGCCATCGACAGCGACGGTTCGGGCTCGTCCGGCGGGGACTTCGTGGAGTCGGCCGGGAGCGGGATGATCCTCACCCCCACCGGCGAGGTCCTGACCAACAACCACGTCATCGCCGGCTCCACCTCGGTCACCGTCACCCTGTTCGGCCAGACGGTGGCGTTACCGGCCCACGTGATCGGCGCCGATCCTGCCGTCGATCTGGCCCTGGTCCAGATCGACCATGCCTCCAATCTCCCTACCGTCCAGTTCGCCAACTCGGCCCAGACCCGGGTGGGCGACTCGGTGCTGGCCATCGGCAACGCCCTGGCCCTGGCCGGCGGCCCGTCAGTCACCGAGGGCATCATCTCGGCGTTGAACCGGTCACTGACCGCCGAGAACGACGAGGGCCAGACCGAGAACCTCACCGGTCTCATCCAGACCGACGCCCCCATCAACCCGGGCAACTCCGGGGGACCGCTGGTGAACGCCCAAGGGCAGGTAGTGGGCATGAACACCGCCGTGGCTTCCACCACCACCGGCAACGCCCCGACCCAGAACATCGGATTCGCCATCGCCGTCGACTCGGTCAAGCCCCTGTTGGCCAGTTTGCGGGCGGGAGGAACGGCCGGGGCCGGGGCCACCGGGCCCACCCTCAATCCGGTGGACAACTCGGCGTACATGGGGGTCACCGTGGGGCCGGTGACGCCCGCCCTGAAGCGCCAGGACCACCTCACCCCCTCGACCGGTGCCCTGATCATCTCGGTGGAGTCGGGCAGCCCGGCCCAGCGGGCGGCTCTGCAGGTGAACGACGTCATCGTGTCGTTCAACGGCACCAACATCCAGAGCCCCGACGACCTGACCGCCGCCATCCACCCCCTCAAACCCGGCGATCGTGTCTCGATCGGCATCTACCGGGGTACTGCCTCGTTGCATGTGGAGGTGACGCTCGGGGCCCGACCGGGCGGCGGGTAGGATGGCCCGCGCTGCTACCCAGGAGGAACCACTGCCATGACCCCGGTCACCGACGATCCGATTCTGCCGGAGGAGAGTGGAGAGCCGCTGCCCCCGGTGGGTCACGTCCGGGTGGTGTACCTCGGTCCGGTGGCCCCCCACTGGGAGGTCCGATCGGACTACGGGGACCCCGCCCTCATCGAGGAGTTCCGTCGGCGGACCATGGCCCGCCTGGTCCTGCTGCCTCCTCACGACCCCCAGTACCGTCGCAACCGCGAGCGGGTGATCCGCGACGCCGAGCGCGAGAACATCGAGCTCGAGTGGGACCTCGGAGTCCCCGAGGAAGAGGTGGTGACGGCCGAACCGGCTGAAGCTCTCGTCGAAGTGGTGGAGACACCGGTCACCGGAAGCTGAACGCCTCTCGCTCCGCCCCTATCGACCGGGGCCGACCGTAGATGTCAGTCCGGTGTCGGGTCCTCGAGTTCGGGCAGGCTGATCCGCTCCAACCACAGACCCGGGGCGTCGACCTCCGACGGGGTGGGGAGGTTGCGCTCCGATGACCACAACCGGGCCAAGCCGTCCTCACCGGCCCGCTCCATCACGCCGCTGATGAACGACCGACCCCGATCGACCTGCTCCTGATCGAGGTCCAGGCCGAACAGAGCGCCGGCGGCCTCTTCCCCCTTGCCCCGTTCGATCCGGCGCCGATACCAGGCCTCGGTGAGTTGGGCGTGCGACCCCACCAGTTTCTGCCCGACCCGGTCGGCGATGTGGTCGGCGTAGGCGTCGATGACTACGGCCAGAGCGGTGAGTTGATCAGAGGAGCGGCGGGATTCGGGGGTGAGCAGCTCGCCGAGGAGGGCGTCGGGATCGCCGAGCATCCCCTGCAGCGACTCGAGGTCCATGCCGGCGGCACCGCCCAGGCCCTCAGCTCCACCGATCTCTCCGATCCGTCCGGCCAGGTTCTGTTGGGCCGCCGCCGTGGACTCGGCCAACTCCGTGAGCAACCGCTCCAGATGACCGCGGACCACGGGACGGGTGAGCACCGAATTGGAGGCCAGCTCGCGGGCACAGACCCACACCATGGCCTCCTCTTCGGGCAGGCTCCAGTCTTCGGCGAAGGCGGCGATGTTGGAGGTGATGAGGACCAGCTCGTCCGACGGGGCCCACGGGATGGCCAGTGGGTACTGGCCCAGGGCCCGCTGGGAGAGGTGACCCACCACCGATCCCACCTGCAGTCCGAAGAACATCGGGCCGATGGCCGTGGCCCACTGACCGAGGAGGTTCCCGAAACCTCCCATGGGATCGTCGTCGTCCAACGGGTCCGCCGGATCGACCGGTGGTGCCGGCGCACTCCCCGGAGTCGGCGCCATGGCCGAGAGGATGGGGCGCCAGGACTCGAGGGCCCGAAGGGTCCAGTCCCCGCGGCCCACCGGCACGCAGGTCAGCCGGCGGCCGTCCGGCGATACGGGCATACCGGTGGCCTCGATCACATTGAGCTCGGCCACCCGGGCCAGCTGCTCGAGACGGATCCGCTGCACCGGGTCCACATTGGGCTCGGCTTCTCCGCCGGTGGCCACGTTGAGAGCGAAGGACCGGGTCATCTCCCACTGGTTCGGAGCGCTGGTTCCCAGCATGTTCATCAGGTCGCCGAGCAATGACTGGAACGGGTTTCCCGCGTCCCCGGGTTCAGGCGGTGCCATAGCTCACATGCTACGGCTCAGAACCCCCGGCCGGAGCATCGCCGTCAGGCTGGGCCAGCACCACCGAGGTGTTGTAGGTAGTCCCGGCGCGCTCGTAGGTCACCGTCAGGTCCATGCCCGGCGGATCGGCGTACAGCCTGGTCCGGAGCTCGGCCGTGGAGAGAACCCGGTAGCCGTCGATGGCCGTGATCACATCACCCTCCATCAGGCCGGCGGGCGCCGCCGGCCCGTCGGCGTCGACCAGATCCACCCGGGCACCGTCGACGGCCGAGGTGGAAGTCACCACGTCACCGTCCGAGGGCGGGACGGCGCTCTCGGCGTCGGAGACCTCGATGCCCATCCAGCCGTGGTCGACGGTGCCCGACGCCACCAGCTGGAGTGTCACCCCCAGTACCAGTTGGGCGGGTAGGAAGTCCGCGGTGGTCGAGGCGCCGTGACCTTGGACCGTCTCCAGCATGCCGGCCACGTGCCCGCTGTCATCGAGGAGGGCGCAGCCGAGGTCGCCCTGGCCGAGCGGCGCCCGCACCGCAGTGGCGGAGAAGGTTGTGGTGGCGGGATCGGCGTCCAGCGGTTGACCGATGGAGAGCACTTTGCCGGCATAGGCCAGGGAGGAGGGAGCGGGGTGACGGGTCGAGCCGGGCTCCAGGGCGGCGGCGACGGCGATGGCGCCGACGGAGGGATCGCTGTCGTCGAAGGTGGCGGCCGGCAGGTCGTCGTCGATCCGGACCACGGCCAAGCCGGAGGGCTGATCGACCCCGACCAACTGGGCCGCCTGGCGGGTCCCGTCGGGCTCGATGGCGGTGATGGACTTGGCCCCGGCTAGGCCCCGGGCCGCAGTCACGATGATGCCTCCGGCCTCGGCCACCAGACCGGTGGTGGTCGAGACGCCGTGCGCCCCCCGGATGCTCAGGGCCACGGTCGAGGGACGGATGGAGTCCACCATGGCGTCGATGTTCCCCGAGACGGTGGAGTCCAGGCCGGGCTCGGTGGTCGGTTCTCCGACCAGTGTCTCTTGTCCTGCCGTGGGCGAGCTGCCCGACCCGCTGCCGGCATTGACCATGACCAGGCCGGCCACCACCAGCACGGCGACCAGGCACGCCGCTGTCCCTCCGATGATCCACGGGCCGGTGCGCATCCCGCCCGTGGTCCGATCCAAGGTCGGTAGGGGCACCGAGGACAGGGGGGCCGACCCCCCGGACTCGGAGGGGTGACGCCACAGCCGGTCGTCAGGAGGGATCCATCCCCGCAGGCCACCGCCTTCGAGTTCTTCCCCGCCGTCGTCGTGAGGATCACGGCCTGACGCCCCCAGGTCGTCTTCGTGCACGCTCCTGAGGTTAGTGAGGGAAGCGTCGCTTGGGGCGTCGGCTCGGCGCCGCCAGGCGCCCGGCGGCCTCCCGGGGTGCGTCGAAAACCGGGGGTGGGCCACCTGGCCCTACGATGACGGCGTGGCTCGGGACCTGGCGATCGATCTGGGGACGGCCAATACCCTGGTCTACGCCAAGGGTGTCGGCATCGTCCTGAACCAGCCGACGGTGATCGCCCTCAACACCCGGACCCATGAGGTGCTGGCCGTCGGGAACGAGGCGTGGAAGATGATCGGGAGGACGCCCGGGTACATCGTGGCGGTCCGACCTCTGAGGGAAGGGGCCATCACCGACTTCGACATCACCGAGCGGATGATCCGCCTGTTGCTCCGGCGGGCCGGGGTGACCAAGTTGAACCGGCCCCGGGTACTGATCTGCGTGCCCTCGGCCATCACCTCCGTGGAGCGCCGGGCGGTGAAGGAGGCGGCCCGGCGGGCCGGAGCGTCGGCCGCCCATCTCATCGAGCAACCCATGGCTGCAGCCATCGGGGCCGGCCTCGACATCCATGAGCCGGTGGGCAACATGGTGGTCGATGTCGGGGGTGGCACCACGGAGACCGCGGTGATCTCGCTGGGCGGCGTGGTGGCCTCCCAAGCCATCCGGTGCGGCGGCTTCGACATGGATGCCGCCATCCAGCAGTACGTCCGTCACGAGCACGGCGTGGCCATCGGCGAACGGACGGGGGAAGAGCTCAAGTTGGCCATCGGCTCAGCCCTGCCCTACGCCGACGAGGTCAAGGCGGAAGTGCGCGGTCGCGAGATCCGGACCGGTATGCCCAAGACGGTGGTCCTCTCTCCCGAGGAGGTGCGGTACGCCGTGCGCGACCAGGTCGAGCTCATCGTGGACACCGTGGTGGGGTGTCTGGCCGAGTCACCTCCCGAGTTGGCCCAGGACATCATCTACGAGGGCATCCATCTGGTGGGTGGCGGGGCCATGTTGCGGGGGTTGGCCAACCGGCTGGCCGACGAGACCGAGGTGCCGGTCCACCTGGTGGCCACGCCACTCGAGTGCGTGGTCATAGGAGCCGGACTCTGCCTCGACTCCTTCGACAGCCTGCGCCCCATCTTCGCCGCGGCCGAGGCGTGACGCCGACCCGCTCACTCCACCTCGAGTAGGTCCTCGGCCACCTGGCGGACCTGCCAGTCGCGGTCGTCCAGGCAACGACGGAGGGCCGGCTCCACGGCGGGATCGTCGAAGGCGGCCAGGGCCACCGCCGCCCGTCGCCGGATGGCCGGCTTGTCCTCGAGGGCGGCGATCACCGCGGCCAGCCCGGCATGGTCGCCGATGGCTCCCAGAGCGGCCACCGCAGCCTCCCGGCACAGCGGATCGCGGTGGCCCGACGCGCTCGATGCCAGCTCGATGAGGGCCGGCACCGCTGCGGCGTCCCTCCGTTCACCCACCGACCACGCCGCCATCTCCACCACCGACGGGTCGGGGTCGGCGAGGCTGGGGGCCAGGTCCACGGCCGGAACCTTGGCGGCGAGTTCGCAGGCCCGCCGACGCACCGGGGGAGTCGGATCGGCCAGCGCCGTTCGAAGGTCGTCACCGGTGAGGACGCCCAGCCGGTCGAGGGCACCCAGGGCGGTGACCCGGACAGTCGGGTCGTCATCGGCCACCCCGGCACGGGCGCCGGCGAGATCGCCCAGATGGCCGGCCAGGGCCACCGCCCGCCGGCGTTCGGTGACCTCCAAACGGCCGGGTTCCATGGCAGGCTGTTCCCCGGAGTCGTCGGCGTGGCCGGACGCCAATGGATCCGAAGCTCGAGGAGTGATCACCCAACCACTATGACCGTGGACGATGACCATGTGGAACCGGCAGCATCCGTCCCCGGCCCGCAAGTCCCGACCGATGGGAGCGGCACCAGACCCCCCGGGCCGGAGTCGGGACTGGTGGGAGGGTCGGGCGGCCTCCCTGGCCCGAGCACGCCGGGCCGGGCGAAGAAGCGGCGTGTATGGCCCTGGGCCATCTTCATCGTCCTGGTGGTGGCCATCGCCGTGGCCTCGCGGATCAACCTCAACTACTACTTCCTCCAACCCGGTACGGCCCAGTCGGTGCAGCAGTTCATCACCGTGCCGGCTGACAAGAGCCACCCGGTCACCCACCCGGTCCTGCTCACCGATGTCGAACTCGGACGGGTCAACGCCCTCTCGTATCTCTGGTTCAAACTGCAGGGCAACACCAGCCTCGAACAGGTGGATGACGTAACCGGGGGCACGCCCCCCGCACAGCTCAACGCCCAGGGCAACCTCGAGATGTCCCAAGCCGAGACGGCGGCCAAGGCCGCGGCCCTGAGGCACCTGGGGTACAAGGTCCCCGCTACCGCCGGCGGCGCGGTGATCTTCGCCACCTTCCCGGGGACGCCGGCCTATCCGTTGCTCAATGTGGGGGACGTGATCACCGACGTCGATGGCGCGGCCACGCCGACCGCAGCCGCCCTGACCACGGCGTTGGACCACCACCACTCGGGACAGACCGTCACGCTCACCGTGCTCCGAGGGGGTACCGGCCGGCCGGTACCGGTGTCGGTGGCGCTGAAACGAACGGTGATCGACGTCGCCGGCCAGACCAGCACGGTCACTCTGGGAGTTGATGCGCAGGACCAGGTCGATTTCACCTATCCCTTCCCGGTCTCGATCAATGTGACCAACATCGGTGGCCCTTCGGCCGGCCTGGCCATGACCCTCGGGGTCATCGACGTTCTGGACTCGGGCTCGTTGACCGGCGGTCATACCGTGGCGGCTACCGGCACCATCGACGCCCAGGGCGACGTGGGCGACGTCGGGGGGGTGGCCCAGAAGACCATCGCCGTCGAGAACGCCGGCGCCACCATCTTCTTCGTCCCACCTCAGGAGTACAAAGCAGCCATGTCCGAGGACCGGCCCGGTCTGAAGGTCTACGCCGTCTCCAACCTCGACCAGGTGCTCAAGATCCTGGCCGCCCACGGAGGTTCGGTTCCCAAGAGCCCCGCAACCCCTTAGGGGACGCGGGATGACCAGTTTGGAGGACCGACCGTCGTAGGCTTTCGGCAATGCCCGAGGAACGCCTGAAGTCCATTACTTCTTCGTCCCACCTGGCGCCGGACGATGTGGCCCGCCACACGTTCGGCTCGGTGCGACGGGGTTTCGATCCCAATGAGGTACGGGCCTATCTGGAGTCGCTGGCCGTGGGCCTGCGGGGGGTCGCCGAACGGGAGAATCAGCTGCTCCAACAGCTGGCCGACGCCGAGCACCGGGCGGCCAACCCGGTCCTCGACGACGCCTCGCTGACCGAGGCCCTGGGCACCGAGACGGCCCGGGTGCTCCGCAGCGCCCACGAGGCCGCGGCAGAGATCGTGGCCAAAGCCGAGGCCGAGTCCCATCGCCGGCTCACCGAGGCCCAGGAGCAGATCGAAGGGGACCTGTCCCGCACCGGCGCGGAGCTGGCCGAGCTGACCGCGGCGGCCGAGGCGGCGGCGGCCGATCTCCGCCAACAGACCGACCAGCAGGTGGCGGCGAGCCTGGAGACCGCCCGCCTCGAGTCCGAAGAGCTGCTGGCCCAGGCGCGCGAGGAGTGCCGTCAGATGGTGGAGGAGGCCCAGGGCCTGCGGGCCCGGGTGCTGGCCGACCTGTCGAAGCGGCGCAAGGTGCTCCACGCCCAGATCGAACAGCTGCGCGCCGGCCGCGAGCGGCTGTCGGAGACCGTTCAGGACGTCCGGCGGTCGGTGGACACCATCGCCGATGAGTTGTTCGCCGCCGAGGACAACGCCCGCCTGGCCGCTGAGGCCGCTGGACGGCAGGCCGCGGCCAGACCCGATGAGGGAACCCCCGAGGAGCTGGCCGCACTGTTGCTGGCCGAGGAGGAGGCTGCTCCGCCCGGTGAGGACTCGCCCGAGGATGGATCGGCCTCAGAGGCCGCCACCGAACCACCCGGAAGGACCGAGCCGGAGCAGGAGGACACGACCGTGGGGTCCTCCGACGAGTCGACGGGGCCCGAGCCCGACTCCGAGCCCACCGGGGTGCCCGACGAATCGCCGGTCGAGGCCCTGTTCGCCAAGATCCGCGCTTCCAACCAGTCCGAGGAGGGCGCTCCCGAGCCCGAGCCCGACGACGGGTCGGAAGGCCGAACCGACCAGGCCGAAGGCGCTCCTCGGGTGGTGGCCTCCGAGCAGGAGGAGCCGGCCGACGAGGACCAGGACGGGCCACCTGAAGACCGGAACCCGGTGGCCATCCGGCGGGACGAGCTCATCGCTCCCATCGTCACCACCCTGTCGCGTCGCCTCAAGCGGACCCTCCAGGACAGCCAGAACGAGCTGCTCGACCAGCTCCGATCGAACGGGTCGAAGTGGTCGGTCGACCTCCTCCCCGATGAGACCGAGCAGGTGGACGGATATGCCACCGCGGCGCTGCCGGCCCTGGAACAGGCCGCCGCCGCCGGTGGCTCGCTGGCTGGAGACGGGTCAAAGGGAGGACCCGCCGCCGATGTCCTGATCCACATCGCCCACGATCTCTCCGAGTCGGTGGTCGGGCCCCTCCGTCGCCGGTTGACCGCCGACGACGGAGAGCTGACCGACGCCGATGAGGCGGTGGTGGCTGAGCACGTGGGGTCGGCCTTCAGGGAGTGGAAGGGCGAACGGATCGAACGACTGGCCGGCGACCACGTCGTGGCGGCCTTTTCGGCCGGGACCATCGCCACTGCAGCCGATGCCCCGCTGGAGTGGGTGGCCGTGGCCGGCTCGGGTGACGCCCCGTGCCCCGATTGCGAGGACAACAGCCTCAGCGGCTCACAACAGCCGGGGGAGGAGTTCCCCACCGGGCACCGGCACCCGCCGGCCCACTCCGGGTGTCGATGCCTCCTCACGCCCTCTGCTGTCTAGGCTGCAGCGGTGCGTCCCCCCAGTGACATCCCCCAGATTCCGCGTACGCCGAACCGCCGGCGCCGCTGGATCATCGTCATTCTCATCATTCTGGTAGTCCTGTTCGCCTCCCTACGGACCTTCGCCGTCTTCTACACCGACGCTCTGTGGTTCTCATCGGTCGACCTGCACTCGGTCTGGGCGAAGCTCTTCGAGATCAAGGCCGGGCTGATGGTGACCTTCGCCGTCATCTTCGCCGTCCTGCTCCTGGCCAGCCTCATGGTGGCGGAGCGTCTGGCGCCCAAGGGACCGTCCCTCGACGCCGAAGACGAGTTCGTGAAGCGTTACCAGGAGATCATCGGTCCCTATTCGCGTTGGCTCCGTGCCGCCGTGGTCGTGGTGCTCTCGCTCATCGTGGGCTCCCAGGCCATCGGCCAGTGGAACAACTGGATCCTGTTCCGCCACAGCACCCCGTTCGATGCCGTGGACCCGCAGTTCCACCGCAACGTGTCGTACTTCGTGATGACGCTGCCCTTCGAGCAGTTCCTGGTGCACTGGGCCCTGGTGGCACTGTTCCTGGTCCTCTTGGTCACGGTGCTCAGCCACTACTTGAACGGTGGGATACGGATGCAGGGCTCGCGCCCGCGGGTGCGCCCGGCGGTCAAAGCCCACATTTCGGTCATCCTCGGACTTCTGGCCCTGGTCAAGGCGGTCGGCTACTACCTGGCCCGCTTCAATCTGGACCTGTCTCAGAACGGCTACTCCCAGGGTGCGGACTACACCGACGTCCACGCCCGGCTACCGGCCCTCGAACTACTCATCCTGGTGTCGTTGGCCGCGGCCATCCTCCTGATCTACAACATTCGCCGCCAGGGATGGGCCCTACCCATCCTGGGGGTCGGGCTGTGGTTTCTGGTGGCTCTCACCGCGGGCACCATCTACCCGGCCGCGGTGCAGGCCCTCAAGGTCAACCCGGCTCAGAACACGCTGGAGCGGCCCTACATCCAGCGAAACATCAACGCCACCCGGGTGGCCATGGGGGTCAACAATGTCAAGAGCGTCCAGTATCCGGCGTCGTCCAATCTGACCGCCGCGGAATTGTCGGCCAACAGCGACACCCTGGCCAACGTCCGGCTGTGGGACCCGACCCAGACCCAGCAGACGTTCGACAAGTTGCAGGACATCCGGACCCAGTACCAGTTCAACACCCTGGCAGTGGACCGCTACGAGATCAGCGGGCGAGAGACCCCGGTCGTCGTGGGCGTCCGCGAGATCAACGAGAACGACCTGCCCTCGAACTCCTGGGTGAACTCCACCCTCCAGTACACCCACGGCTACGGCATGATCATCTCGCCGGCCGATGTAGCCAGCGATAACGGCCAACCGGAGTTTTCCGTCGGGGGTGTTCCCCCCGTGTCGAACAGTCCCGACCTGACCATCACCCAGCCATCGGTGTACTTCGGGCTCAACAACACCGGTTACGTGGTGGCCAACACCAAGGTGCAGGAGTACGACTACCAGCTGCCCAACGGGACCCCGATCCAGACCCACTACACCGGGGACGGGGGGGTTCAGCTCTCGAACTTCTTCGACCAGGCCATGTTCGCCATCCGGTTCAGCGATTTCAACCTGCTCATCTCCAACCAGATCACCAGTCAGTCGCGCCTGATGTTCGATCGGGGGGTACAGGCCCGGGTGGCCAAGGCCGCCCCGTTCCTCAGCCTCGACTCCGATCCGTACCCTGTCCTGCTCCACGGGGGGATCTACTGGGTTCAGGACGCCTACACCACTACGGACAACTACCCCTATGCGCAGAATGCCGACACCAGCTCGCTACCGGCGACCAGCGGGCTCAACCAGAACTTCAACTACGTCCGCAATTCGGTGAAGGTGCTCATCAACGCCTACACCGGCAAGATGACGTTCTACGTGATGGACCCGAGCGATCCGATCATCCAGACCTACGAGAAGGCCTTCCCGGGGATGTTCACCTCGAAATCGAAGATGAGTCCCGAACTGGTGAACCATCTCCGGTATCCCGAGGACATCTTCACCGTGCAGACCGCAACGTACGGCAAGTACCACGTGACCAACGCCGCCACCTTCTACAGCGGTGCCGACGCCTGGGCCGTGTCGCCTTCGCCGGGTGCGGGCTCACCGTCCCAGGCCCTACAAACCACCCTCACCACCAACGCCCAGGGCGAGGAGGTCTCCACCGGACAGCTGGTGCGGATGGCACCCATCTACCAGGTCCTGAAAGTGCCGGGCCAGAAGAGCCAGTCGTTCAACCTCCTCGACGCCTTTGTGCCCATATCGGGGCAGAGCCAGATCCAAACTCTGTCCGGGTTCATGATCGCCGGCTCCGACCCCGACCAGTACGGGAAGTTGGAGATGTTCGTGACGCCGCGGGACAATCCGGTGAACGGGCCCGCCATCGTGGCGGCGAAGATCGACGCCCAGGCGCAGGTCTCGAAGACGGTGTCCTTGTTGAACCAGGAGGGATCATCCGTCCTGTTGGGGAACGTCCTCATGATCCCGATCGCGGACTCCCTGCTGTACATCCAGCCCGTCTATGTCGAGTCCTCCCGCAACGCCATCCCTGCGCTGCAAGATGTCGTAGCGGTCTACGGAAATGACCCGGCGGCGATCGGGTCGACGCTGGCTTCGGCCCTGACCCAGGTGTTTGCGGCACCGGTGTCGACGGCACCGGGCAACAGCACCAGCGGCACATTGTCGCCGCAGGTCCGTGCGTTGCTCGTCGAAGCCCAGGCCGCCTACCTCCAGTCCCAAAAGGACTTGAAGTCCGGCAATCTGGGCGCCTATCAGACCGATATCAACACCCTGGAGTCCTATCTCCAGCAGGTACAGCAGCTGACCGGCGCCACCGCCGCTTCGACCTCCACCACCTCCACGACCTCCACCACGTCGCCACGTCGCCACTCGACACGTCGACCACGTCGGCCTCGAAATAGCGGACACGGGGGGCGGGACCGTCCGGCCCGCCCTCCGTTCCGTCCCCGGCGGCGCCCGGCCGGGCGGGCTGATCGACAGCGGCTGGTGAAGTGATAAGTTGTCTGCCTCGCCGCGGGGTGGAGCAGTCTGGTAGCTCGTCGGGCTCATAACCCGAAGGTCGTGGGTTCAAATCCCACCCCCGCCACCAAAGAAACACCAGGTCAGAGCCCTCCCAGCCGGGAGGGCTCTGCTGTTGCTGGAGACCCGTCCCTACTGACATCCAAGCGGGGATAACGGGCCGCCATACGAGGTACGAATCGCGAACGGCAGAACGGGGTCTGGGAGCTGCGGGTTTACATCGGCCATGACTCGGCCATCTGGAACCCCCGGACTTGCACGACGTGCATTTAAATCCCAACCCATGCCCCAACAAATCTGTGTCCGGGTGTCGCATCCAGTCACAGCAGTTTTTTCGGCCTGGCTGGATAGTCATGGTCAAGCCGGAAAACGGACATGGGCGGCGACGCCCTGTGACTCGATGCCTCATAACGAATCCGCCTTACAAGCAGCAGGTCATCGGTCCGAACCCGGTACCGCCCACTACCAACAGCCAGTCCCCATTCGCCTTCCGGCCGCCGCGCCTGTCCACCGTGGCCCACAACGCGTGCTTGGTGGAACGTGCGAGAACACCGCCCTGAGAAAACCGCAATTCCTCACTCCGGTCCGATTGTAGAGACAGTCCTTCGAACCCGTGGGGACTCGTTGCCCCTATTCAGACCCAAGTATTCGCCTCAGTCCGGCGCCTCGGTCGATTTCCGAGCTTGCCCCGGGTGCGTGAGACTGCGGATTGATGGCGGTGTCGTGGGTTCGCTGGCCGAGACCTGGTCGACCGTGTTACGACGGTGCCCTCTGCTGGAGGCACCGGTCCATCGATGAGGGGGTCCCCGGTCCGCACCATCCAGTCATGCAGCCGCTGGCGGAGGTCCTCGGCGACCGCGGCCAAGGTCGGGTCGTCGATGCGGTTGTTCCCCTCCGAGGGATCGAGCCACAAGTCGAAGAGTGCCTCCCACGGCGGGTCCACGTCGGCCCACCCCGCCGCCAACAGAACGTCCTTGGTCAAGCTGTCGTCCAGGTTGGCCAGCACCTTCCCGGGATGCTGGTCGTCGTAGCGGCGCATGTACTTGTACCTGGATGTACGAACGGCTCGTTGCGGCTCGTAGGCGGCGTGGTAGGTCACCTCGGCGAAGATCTCCTCGTGGACCTCGGTGACGTCGCCACGCACGAGCGGGAGCAGCGACGTTCCCTCGAGCCACGACGGGTGCTCCAGTCCCACAACGTCACAGATCGTCGGATACAGGTCGAGTTGGCTCACCGGCGCGTCGTACACGCGACCACGCTCGAAGCCCCCCGGGCCCCGCATCAGAAGCATGACGCCGATACCCCGGTCGTACATGGTGCACTTGGCGTCCGGGAACGCGAGGCCGTGGTCGGTCGTCAAGAACACCAGAGTGTTGTCCGCCAGCCCGTTCTCCTCCAGGGCATTCAGCACGGTGCCGACCCCTTGGTCGAGCGCTCTGGCACTGGCCCGGAACGACGCCATGTCCCGGCGGGTCTGAGCGTTGTCCGGGATGTTCTCGGGGGGTCGGGAGTACAGGACGTCGCGGATGGATGACGGCTCGAAGAACTCCCGGTGCGTCTCGAAGAAGCCGACCGAGAGGAAGAACGGCGTCGGCCTCTTGGGCCCGCGATGCCGATGAGCTTCGTGGCCGCGGGAGCGACGTCGCTCACCCGCGTCGAGTCGAGATCGACGACCTGGTCGTACCCGAGGTCGCCCGGATCCGCCGAGACGTGCTGCTCGCCCACCAGGCCGGTCCAGTAGCCGGCCTCGCCGAAGAACGTTGACGATGTGCCGCTCCGGATGGTGGAGCCGATAGCCGCGGTGCGCCAGGCCGAGCATCCCTGTCGCATGGGTGCACTGGCCGGTGAGCAAGGCGGCCCGCGAGCCCGAGCAGACCGGGGCGGCACAGAAGGCCTGGCGGAAGAGCACACCCTGGTCGGCCAGGTGCTGAATGTTTGGCGTCGGGACCGGGTACCCGTAGGGCTGCACATAGCGGCCGGTGTCGTGCGAGTGCAGATAGAGGACGTTCGGTCTCATTTCGTCGCGATGGTAGCAATCTCGACTGTCTTCGCTCGGAAAGATAGGATATGGAGATGGGGAACGAGCGCTGGCGCGTTGAGGGCATCTCCTACCTGGTCTGCTGCCACGCAGCGCAGCGGGAGCACCCTGCTGTGCGAGCTCCTGAGGGCGACCGATGTGGCCGGAGTGCCGGACGAGTACTTCGAGAGGCTGCGCGAGACCGGCCTGCCCCGCCAACCGCGGCAGTACTTCGAGGATCCGTCGGTGCAGGACATCGCCGAGCGACTGCCGCCGACGGTGCCGGGACACCCGGAGCAGCCAGGCGAATTCGAACACTGGTTCCGCTACGTGCTCCAACGGGGCACCACGCTCAACGGTGTCTTCGGCGCCAAAATGATGTGGAACTACCTCGACGACTTCAAGCTGAGAATGGCGGAGCTGCCTGGTCTGAGCGGTCTGTCGTTCAACGAGAGGCTCGAGGCCGTCTTTCCCGGACTGAAGATCATCTTCATGAGGCGGCGTGACAAGGTGGCGCAGGCCGTCTCTCTCTGGAAGGCCATTCAAACCCAGCAGTGGCGCACCGAATCTGAATCGGATCAGAGCCGGTCGAAGCCGACGAACCACCCGGCGTCGAGTACGACTACCAGGCCATCGAGTATCTGCTCAACGAGCTGCACCGGTGGGATGCCAACTGGGAGGATTGGTTCCACGCCACGGGTCGGGAACCGATCCGGGTCTTCTACGACGAGTTCACGGTCTCCCGGGCCGCCACAATCGGCCGTGTGCTCGATGCGCTCGGGATCGACCCGCCCGCTCCCGAAGGAATAAGCCCATGAGGCGCCAGGCTGACGAACGCTCCAGGGACTGGGTCGCCCGCTTCCGGGAGGACAGTGAACAGCGCCAGCGCATCTGATCCGTTGGGGCTCATAGTTCACTCCGGCGGCAACATACAGGGCAGCGCCACGGCGACGCTGCCGGGCCTCAGCGCGTTACTCCACGGCCAATGCCGCGAGAACCAGATCGGGAGTCTCCATCTGGGGCATGTGCCCGGTGGCCTGCAGCACCTCGAACCGCGCTCCGGGGATGGCAGCGGCATAGGCCTGGCCGTAAGCGGGCGGGACGATCTGATCGCTCTCGCCCCAAAACACCAGGGTCGGGAGAGCGATGCCGCTGAGGCGCCTGAGCAGCGTCGGGTCAGCCATTGCCGGAGAGCCGGCATAGATCGCCAAGGCGGTGCCGTTGGCCGCCATTAGTGCTTTCTGGGCGTCGGGGATGGTGGTGGGGTCGACACGGAACGGCGTCGGGTCGTGGAACGAGAGTGTCTGGATCTCGGGCACGGACATCCCGGAGACGTCGGCGACCGGGTGGTCTTCCACCTCGATGCCCACCGCATCGAGGAGCACGATGCCGCCGATGCGCCCCGTTCCCAGTAGGGCCATCTCGGCGGCGATCCAGCCGCCAACGGAGTTCCCGACGACAGTTACATCATCCAGCCCGAGGTGCTCCAGCAAGCTGGCGTAGAGGGCGGCAAGCTTGGCCACGCTGTCCAACTCCTCCGGCCGGGGTGTGCCGCCGAAGCCGGGATGAATGGGCGTGAGTACCCGCTTGTGGCCTTTTTCGGCGAGCAGCTGGGCGAACTGGGCGACGGACTGCGGACCGGCGCCGCCGTGCAGCACCAGATAGGGACGTCCGTCGCCTCGCTCATCTACGGTCAGCTCAACCGGGCCGATGCCCGCGACATTGATGGTCCTGGTGGTCGATATCGCAGTGTTTGTCATGTTTGTGCTCCTTGTGTCCCGTCCTTCGGTGACGCCTCGCTGCCCTGAGGTTCTGGCCCACGGGGTGTTCGGCTGTCAGTCGGCGTACTCGGTGGCGGGGACCGTGGCGTAACGGGCCATCACCTCGACAGTCGCTTCGGGCGTGAAGGACCGACCGGCGGCGATCATGTCGCGGAGGTCCGTGAAGTACTGAACGTAGAGGTCTGGCGTAAACGTATTGAGCAGTACCGCGGGCTCATCGCCAGGGTTGGCGAAGGTGTGCGGAGCGCCAGGCGGGACCATGACCAACGTGCCCGCCGGTGCGTCATAGGTCGTGTCTCCCACGGTGAAGCTGGCGGTGCCGGACACGACGTAGAAGCCCTCGTCGTGACGGGCGTGACGGTGTTGGGGCGGCCCGTCGGTATGGGGGGGGAGGGTGATCTCGCCCACCCCCAAGCGGTGGCCGGTCGTGCTGCCGTCCTCCAGGATCCGCATCAGGATCGGACCCAGCTGAATGGCGTCCCCACCCTCGGGACCGATGATCGCTACGTCCACGGCCCTACCTCCTATTCATGAGAGCTGACTCTCATCGACAAGGTAACTCGCCTGGCACCGTTATGCAAGTAAACTCTCATTAAGAGAGCTTGCCATCATTGGAGGATTGCGGTGGCCATCGCTGAGAGCAGAGGACGAAGCAATCAGAAGGCGCGTACCCGGCGGGCCATCGTCGAGGCGTGCATCGAACTGATACGGCTGCGCCAGCCGGTGACCATGCCCGGGGTGGCAAAGGCGGCGATGGTGTCCGAAGCTACCGCCTATCGATATTTTCCCGACCTGACTTCTCTACTGGCCAATGCGCTCGCCGAAGACTGGCCTTCCCCAGCTGAGGCCCTCGCGCCGGTAGAAACGTCAAACGATCCCGTCGAGCGAGTGGCCTTCGCCACCCGCTTCCTCCTCCAGGGAGTCGCTGAACGCCAAGCAGTGGTCCGGTCGATGATCTCGGCGACCATCGTTCAGCCAGAACTTTCTGGTAAAGCCCGACCAGGGATCCGATTTGGGCTGATCGAATGTGCCCTGGCTCCCTTTTTCGAGCTCTTCGAGGCGGCCGATCCCGAGCTTCTCGCTCAGCTGCGGCTCGATCTCGCCGTGGTAGTGAGCGCGGAAGCGCTGTTTTGTCTCACCGATCTTTGCGGTCTCAGTGTCGAAGACGCCATCGACAGCGCCGAGAAGACCGCCAGAACGATTACCTCCTCTGCTCTCCAGCAGATCAGTTGAGCTCGTTGGGGTTCGGTTGACCTTCGGGTGACGAACCCGAAGTTCTTGCTGGGCGGAACACGCCCGGTCCATCCTCGCTTAAGTTCAGTCAATGGACGAAATGGTTCTATTGCAGGTCGAGGCCGGCGTGGCCACCCTCACCCTTAACCGGCCCGAAAAGCGCAACGCTGTCACCTATGACATGTGGCGGGCCATCGGTGATGCCTGTGCACGCCTAGCCGAGGATCCCACTGTTCGACTCCTTGTCATCCGGGGCACAGGAGGCCACTTCTGCGCCGGAGCTGACATTGCAGGTCTGGCCGACGTCGACCCTGGCGACTACAGGGCTACAAACGAGGCTGCCGACCGTGCCCTCGCCACCTTCCCCAAACCGACCATCGCCGTCATCACGGGCTCCTGTGTCGGGGGAGGGACCGAGATCGCTGCTGCCTGCGATCTTCGCATCGCCGACACCACGGCAAGGTTTGGCATCACTCCAGCTCGCCTTGGCTTGGTGTACCCGGTAGGGGCCACTGAACGAGTTGTGCGCATCATTGGACCATCTGCGACAAAGCACCTCCTCTACAGCGCCGAACTCATTGACTGTGACCGGGCCCTGCGCATCGGACTCGATTGACGAGCTGGTAGATACCCCTGACCTCGCTCATCGAGTCAGTGTGCTGATCGACCTCTTGGCCCACCAACGATCTCTGCTCACCCAGATGGCCAGCAAGGAGATCATCAATGCCGCGTTGACTGGCCCCGTTGATCCGAAGATTTCGGAAAAGTGGTTCGCAGAGATGGACCTTGGGCCGGATTCCTCGGAAGGCATCGCTGCCTATGTGGAAAGACGGTCGCCCCACTTTTCATGGACAGCCGGTTCAACGGGATCCTCGAGTTGACAGCTGCCACCGAAGAGCTTCCTCGAATGCGTGCATGACCGTTTCATGTGATCTGCCTGAAGCAACTGCGGCCAGCGGGCTGGAGCCAACTGCCGGGCAGAGGGCGAGAATCGGTCATCGGGCGTCATCGGATCCGTGGGCGCCAATCCCATCGGTGCCTGCCGGGCGAGGTCCGATGAGCGGCCCGCCGCTTTCAATTCTGGCAAACAGGTCAGTCAGCACGGTGACCAACGTCGACCGCTCCATCGGCAACTGCCCTTTGTGCCATGCCAGGCAGAGCTCGCTCAAGACACCTATCTGCGCATAGGCCACCAGGCGGGCATGAAGGTCTGAGCGCGGATCAGAACCGGGCGGTGCCATCCCGGCGATGGCCACATCGATGATCTGATGCCGGAACGGACTGAGCGTTCCGCCGTGGGTCTCCGTGAGCAACACCCGAGCAATGCGTTGGTCGTCCACCAAGGCGCCCACGAAGGCATCGAGCCATGCTTGTGGCGGTCCGCCGGGCTCATTGGGCCGGAAGGGATCGACTCGTTCGGACATCAGCGCAATGGTGTAATCAACAACTGCGCTCTGGAGCTCTGGGAGTGACGCGAAGTTCTCGTAGAAGTATCGCTTGGTCAGCCCTGCGGCCAGGCACACGCGCCCAACGCCCAAGGCCCCCGCTCCTTCGGAACCCGCGATGTCGAAGGCGGCTGCCACCAGTCGGTTCCGCCGCTCGATCCGCCGGTCGTCGGCACTCACCCCCCTGAAGGGCATCGTGACCTGGTACTCCATCAGAGACCAGCCTAGTTGACACTGGCCAGTATCAAAGCCTACGGTCGGTCGCACTCCGTGGTGCCGAGTGAGGAGGTGCGCTGTCGTGCCCGTGACGCCTGTCGACGATCAACTCGATCTGAGCGATCCTGACCTTCTGGCTGACCATCTGCCTCTCGGCGAATTCGCCTGGCTGCGTCAGAACCAGCCGGTCCGGTGGAACCCGCAGGATTCCGTGGCGGCCTATGGCGATGCCGGGTTTTGGGCGCTGACCCGCCACGCTGACGTCTCGGCGGTAACCAGAAGTCTCGGGTGGTCGGTCGAAGTGAACTCGGCATTCGTTCGCCGGCTGGATGCTTCCGACCCAACCGGCGAGTCCACCAAGAATCTGCTGCTCTGCATGGACCCACCCCGGCACACGCGTGTCCGCAGGGTGGGAAATCGATGTTTCACCCCGCGCGCCCTGGCCGGCCTGGAGGATGAACTTCGAGAACAAGCTCATCGGATCGTTTGGGCGGCCAAGCGTGAAGGCACGGGCGATTTCGTTCTGGACGTAGCTCGTCACCTGCCCCTGCAGGCCATCGCCAACCTCATGGGAATTCCTCCCGCCGATCAACAGCAGTTCTTCCACTGGAGCGACCAGATGGCGGGGAGCGAGGATCCGGAGTATGCCACGGCCGACCTCTCGGGCACCGTGGAGATGTTCATGTACGCCCATGCGGCCGCCGAGGCTCGGGCCGAACATGACCTGGGCGACGTCACCAGTCGACTGGTCCAGCCCGATGCGGAGGGCCAACGTCTGTCCAGTGAGGAGTTCGGATTCTTCTTCATGATTCTCGCCGTCGCCGGCAACGAGACGACCCGCCAGGCCATCACCCATGGCATGTTGGCCTTCCTGCAACACCCGGACCAGTGGGAGCGGTGGCGGTCCGAGCGCCCCCCGACGGCAATCGATGAAATCTTGCGCTGGGCCTCTCCCGCCGTGGTTCTCCAGCGCACGGCCACAGAGGACACCGAAGTCGAAGACAGACTGGTGCGCAAAGGTGAGCGGGTGGGCTTGTACTTCGCCTCAGCCAACTTTGATGAGGACGTCTTCGACGATCCTGGGCGTTTCGACATCGGCCGGTCTCCCAATCCGCATGTCACCTTTGGCGGAGGCGGCTCGCACTTCTGCATAGGGGCCAACTTGACCCGACTGGAGCTGAAGGTGATGTTCGACGTGATCGCCGATGAGTTGACCGACGTGACCCTGCTCGGGCCGCCCAGTCGACTCCGCTCGTCGTGGCTCAACGGGATCAAGCACCTGCCGGTCCACTACGGAGGGTCCTGGTGACGATGGAAGCCACGGCCTGGATGGTGACCCGGCTGGGCGCACCGACCGAATCCTTGGCTATACAGACGGTGGAGGTGAGCGAGCCTGCCGCCAACCAGGTCAGGATCAAGGTGGAGGCCTTTTGTCTTGACTTCAACGACACGGACACCATTCGTGGCCGATACGGTCTACTGAAATTCGAACCACCGTTCGTCATCGGTATGGCGGCAGCAGGAACGGTCGAAGCTGCCGGCCCTGGTTGCGAAGGGTTGCTTGGCCAACGGGTAGTGGGCACGACCGTAGGGGTGCAGGGCGCCTACGCATCTGCGGCACTGCTCGACGGAGCCATGCTCCAACAGCTGCCGGCATGGCTCAGCGCGGCCGATGGGGTAGCGATGTACTTTCCCTATCAGCTGAGCGACCTGGCGCTTCGGATCCGCGGGCGTGTGGCCCCGGGTGACGTCGTGCTCATTCATGCCGCGGCCGGTGGAGTCGGATCGGCCGCCGTGCAGCTGGCCAAGGCGGCCGGTGCGACGGTGATTGGTACGGCGGGGACCGACGAGAAGGTGGGGTTCTGCCTATCCCTCGGTGCGGACTATGCGGTGAACTACCGAAGCGGAGACTTCGTCTCTTTCGTCAATGACGTGACCAACGGACGCGGTGTCGACGTGGCATTCGACACCGTGGGCGGCGAGGTGACGACAGAGACGTTTCGAGCCATGGCGTTCAACGGACGCCACCTGATCATCGGGTTCGCCTCAGGTATCGAGGCGGAGGAACACCCGTTGCCGATCCAGCCCAGCATTTATGGGAACTTTGACCTGGTGGGGATCTGCTTCGCCTACGTCGATTCGCCTCGACCGGCCCGACCGTTTGGCATGAACTTTCTCTCGACCGCGCAAGGTATCGACATCTGGAACCGGATGTTGCAGCTGGCCCGGGCCGGAACGATTCGCCCCGTCATCGGTAAGACGATCGAGTTCGCCGAAGTTCCCGAGGCACTGGAGGCGCTCGAGCGTCGGGAGACCATCGGTCGCACGGTGGTGCGCACACCGCCGAGTGCCGGAACACATTCTTAGCGGGGCATAGAGCTGAGGGGTCCGGCGAGAGCAAAAGCCCAGGCCAAGTGCCTTATGTGTCAGCCCTACCCCCTGTCCGATCGAGTGATCTGCGCCTTGACTTCAAGCGCTTGAAGTGTGTTTTGCTACCGGTATGACAGCTCTCACCATCCAAGATGTGTCCCGGCGCAGTGGGCTGAGTGAACCGACACTGCGCTACTACGAGGACATCGGGCTGATCGGCCCCATCGCCCGTGATCCGAAAAGCGGACACCGTCGTTACCGCGAAGAGGAAGTCGACGCCTTGCAGGCGCTGGCTTGCCTGCGCTCGATGGGTGTGGGGATCGAGGAGATGCGGACCTACCAGGCCAACCGGGCCCTTGGGCACGCCAAAGCGGGTGAGCAGCGTGACCTGCTATTGCGGCATGCCGATCGGGTCAAGGCCGAGATCGAGACGCTGCACGTCCACCTGGACTATCTACGGGCGAAGGCGGCGCTCTGGGACGCCCGCGACCGTTCGGATACCGGTGCCGAAGCCGAGGCGTTCTTGAAAGTCGAGACCATGCTCCCACGACTGGAAAAGGTGGTGCTCCGATGAGTTCCAAGGTGCTGGTGACGGGAGGGTCCGGATATCTGGCCACGCAATTGATCGCGACACTGCTGCGTGACGGACGTGAGGTGCGCACCACCGTGCGCTCATCGGACGCCGAGGCCGATGTGCGCCAGGCCGTGGATCGTGGAGGTGAGAACGATGCCGACCTCGAGGTGGTGGCAGCCGATCTGACGTCTGACGTGGGCTGGTCAGCCGCCCTCGAGGGAGTGGAGGAAGTCCACCATGTGGCATCGCCGATCCCATCGACTCAGCCGAAGGACCCGGACGAGCTGATCGTCCCCGCTCGCGAGGGCACATTGCGTGTGCTGAAGGCAGCCCGGGATGTCGGTGCACGCAGGGTCGTGCTGACTTCCTCGTTCGCGGCGGTGGGCTACTCGCCCAAGCCGGTCCGCGAGTTCACGGAAGCGGACTGGACCGATCCCGAAACGCCAGGTCTGGCACCCTACCCGCGCTCCAAGGCCGTCGCCGAGCGTGCGGCCTGGGACTTCGTCAGTGCCGAAGGGGGCGACACCCAGCTGGTGGTGCTGAATCCGACCTTTATTGCAGGGCCGTCGTTGGTGCCAACACTGCGGTCGACGCTGAACCTGTTCAAGGCGATCATCGAGGGCACGGTGCCGGCACTGCCACGCCAGCGCTTCGGTATCGTCGATGTTCGTGACGTGGCCGACGCCCACATCACGGCGATGGCCACTCCTGCCGCTGCTGGGAAGCGCTTCCTGCTCTTGGCGGACGGCCCCACCCTGACTTGGGTATCGGTGGCAGAGATCCTCCGCAACCATCTCGGTCCCGCCGGCGAGCGAATCACCACCGAGGAGGTACCCGGCGAGGACCCGTCGCCACTGACGATCCACAACGAACGGGCCAAGCAGGAGCTCGGTTGGCGTCCCCGTCCAGCTGAGACCACCATCACCGAGACCGCGGACAGCCTGAGGGATCTCGGTCTGCTGGAGGCACCATGACCAGGAGCGCCACGTCAACTGGTTGATCGCCGGGCCTATGGGTGGGCTTCGCTCGCCGGATGCCACTCGCCACGGGCCCGACCATGCCTGTTGGTCGTAGCGGAAGTGTTCTGGCAGAACATGGGAGGAACCAAATAGCCCGCCGACGCTGAGAGTGAAGGAGTTCCCAACCGGGCCGCCCGAGCGACCACCGAGCCAGTGAACCTTTCCGCCATTGTAAGAGTACACCGGGGTGGGGGTCTTGCTGCAAGGACCCCAAGTGTGCTGACAATGCACGCCACATGCCGAGTTACGGGTGTCCCGGCGGTCGGCCACAGGAATCGCAGAGGGCTGAAGGGCTTGAGGAGAGGGGATCGGGTGGACAACTACGTCCTGGGATTTCAGGAGATCGACCAGTCACAGGTGGCGCTCGTCGGTGGCAAGGGCGCTCAACTGGCGGAGCTCTCGCGGATCGAAGGCGTCCGTGTGCCGGCTGGATGTTGTGTGACGACGGATGCCTTCCGGCGGATCGTGACGGAAGCACCATCGATCGACGATGGGCTTGACCGGCTATCGCTCCTGGATCCAGATGACCGGGAGGCGATCGGCCGGATCAGCGCGGAGATCCGTCGGATGCTCGAAGAAGTTGTCATCCCCGACGATCTGGCCGCGGCGATCACCCGCTCGATTGCCGCGCTCGACGAGCAGGCCGCCTATGCGGTCCGATCGAGTGCGACTGCCGAGGACCTGCCGACTGCTTCCTTCGCCGGTCAGCAGGACTCGTACCTGAATGTGGTGGGTTCGGCGGCCATCCTCGAGCACGTCAGCCGGTGTTGGGCGTCCCTGTTCAACGAGCGGGCCGTGACCTACCGCATACGGAACGGGTTCGATCAGCGAACGGTCCACATGGCCGTGGTCGTGCAGCAGATGGTCTTTCCGGAGGCGTCCGGCGTGTTGTTCACTGCCGACCCGGTGACGTCGAACCGGAAGGTCGCTTCCGTGGAGGCCACCTTCGGCCTCGGCGAGGCTCTGGTCTCGGGCCTGGTGAATACCGATCTGTACCAGGTCCGAGATGGCGGGATCGTCTCCAGGGTGATCACCACCAAGCGAGTGGCCATCCGGGCATTGCCGGCTGGTGGGACGCGGGAGGAAGCGATCGATCCGGGGCAGCAGGAGCAGCCAGCATTGACCGATACACAGGTCGTGCGACTCGCAGAGCTGGGCCGACGGATCGAAGCGCACTTCGCCCACCCCCAGGACATCGAATGGTGTCTGGTCGGTGAGGACTTCCAGATCGTCCAGAGCCGCCCCATCACCACGCTGTTCCCCATTCCTTCTGCCGGTGACCAAGAGAACCACGTCTACGTGTCGGTCGGTCATGCGCAGATGATGACCGACGCCATGAAGCCCCTGGGCCTCTCCGTGTGGCAGCTGACGACTCCTCGGCCGATGTACGAGTCCGGCGGGAGGCTGTTCGTCGATGTCGCCATGGGTTTGGCGTCACCGGCCAGCCGGGCCGGCCTCCTGGAGACTTTTGGTAAGGGGCAACCCCTCATCGGCGAGGCACTGAAGACCATTGTCGAACGCGGCGACTTCATCTCGTCGCCGCCGGACGAGGATGCCGCCGAAGTTCCGCCAGCTGTGGCACCGACCCCGATCGAGACCGATCCCGCCGTCGTCACCGAGTTGATAGGCCAAACCCAGGACTCGATCGCCACCCTCAAGCACAACATCCGGTCGCAGTCCGGATCGGTACTCTTCGAGTTCATCCTGGCCGACTTCCAGGAACTGAAGCGGATCCTGTTCGACCCGCGGAGCCATCAGGTGTTCATGTCGGCGATGGAGGCCTCGTGGTGGCTCAACGAGCACCTGCTGGCCTGGCTGGGGGAGAAGAGTGCGGCCGACACCCTCACCCAGTCCGTCCCCCACAACATCACGTCGGAGATGGGGCTGGCGCTCCTCGACGTCGCCGACGCCATCCGTCCGTTTCCGGAGCTGGTGGACTTTTTGGAACACGTTGACGACGAGGGGTTCCTGGACGAGATGGCAGGGCAGGCGGGCGGCCAGGAGGCGCGTGACGCTATCGAGGCCTTCCTCGACAGGTACGGCATGCGCTGCGTCGGCGAGATCGACATCACCAGGCCGCGTTGGAGCGAACGCCCCACCACGCTGGTGCCCCTAATCCTCGGGAACATCAAGAACTTCGAACCCGGTGCCGGCGAGCGGCGCTTCGAACAAGGACGGCAGGAGGCGTGAGGCGAAGGAACAGGAACTACTGGAGCGCTTGCGGGCGTTGCCGGACGGAGAGAGCAAAGCCGAAGAGACCAAGCGGATGATCGACCGTGTCCGGACGTTCATCGGCTACCGCGAGTATCCGAAGTACGGCATGGTCAGCCGCTACTTCGTCTACAAGCAGGCGTTGCTGCAAGAGGCCGAGCGCCTGGTGCAGGCCCAGGTGCTGGCGGAGAAGGAGGACATCTTCTACCTCCGGCTCCAGGAGCTTCACGAGGTGGTGCGCACAAACCACATCGACGATCAACTCATTCCTCAGCGCAAGGAGGCGTTCAGGTCGTATCAAGCATTGACGCCGCCCCCGGTGGTGACCTCGGATGGCGAGGCCGTCACCGGAACGTACCGGCGTGACAACGTACCGAGTGGTGCCTTGATTGGCCTACCCGTATCGGCCGGAACCGTCGAGGGGCGGGCCCGGGTCATCCTGGACATGGCGGAGGCCCGTCTCGAGGTGGGCGACATCCTGGTGACGGCCTACACCGACCCCAGCTGGACGCCGGTATTCCCGACGATCGCGGGCCTGGTGACCGAGGTGGGGGGCATGATGACTCACGGGGCGGTGATCGCCCGGGAGTACGGCCTGCCGGCCGTGGTGGGTGTGGACCAAGCCACCCGGCTGATCCCCGATGGGCAGCGGATCCGCATGAATGGAACCGATGGATACGTGGAGATCTTGGCCTAACGGTCAATTGCGTCCGGTTTCGCTGTGGGAGTGAGGCCGCAGCCGCCGGCAACGCCGGAGATCCTCGGGTGGGGTGGGGCGAGGAGCTTGGCGGTCACGGTGGCCGGCAGATCCTGTGGGAGTCCGGGCAGCCGATCACTATGGTCAGAAAGGCGAGGGGACCGTCCACATGGCCTGTTCCCGGTCCATGGATTGGGCCGTGCCCCAGTGGTGCTCGGCTACTACTGTGCGGTGCATGTCCGAGGACGCCGATCGCTATGCCCGGGTCTCCAGCGGTTTCACCCAGCGTCTGGAGGGGGTGGGGCCGGACCAGTGGACGCTACCCACGCCCTGCGAGGAATGGACCGTGCGGACCTTGGCCGCACACGTCATCGATACCCAGCGGCGTGTGCTGGGACTGCTAGGGGACCCGGTGACCCCGGCCGATCCCGATGGTGACCTGCTGGCCCAGTGGACCGAAGCCAGTACCGCCCTGCTCGACGCCGTACGTGACCCGGCCCGGTCTGACATCGAGGTGCAAGCCTTTGCCGGACCCACACGTTTCAGCAACGTGGTTGGCGATTTGGCCTGTGCGGACACGGTGGTCCACACCTGGGACCTGGCCCGGGCCACTGGTCAACCACAGACGCTTGATGTGGGTGCGGTCGAACACTGCGCCGGGGTGATTGCCCGGTTCGGGGAGTCCATGCGTCGTCCGGGCGGCTTCGGTCCACCCGTCGATTGCCCGGCCGATGCCGACCCGCAGCGTAAGTTCCTGTCCTTTGCCGGACGCGCTGTCTGAGCGCGTCCGTGTCGACCACAGAGCGGGCCGGGTCCCTGCGCCAGGCTCGTGATCTCATGGACCGGCAGTTCGCGCAGCCTTTGGACCTCGATCGGGTGGCCGCGGAGAGCGGCTTCTCCAAGTTCCACTTCGCTCGGTCCTTCAAGATCGCTTACGGAGAGACGCCGACGCAATATCTCACGAGGCGGCGGGTGGAGCGGGCTAAGGATCTTCTGCGCCACGCCAACCTCACGGTGACGGAGATCTGCATGTTGGTCGGCTTCTCGAGTCTGGGCTCGTTCAGCAGCCGCTTTACCGAGCTGGTCGGTATGTCGCCTTCGGCCTACCGGCGCCGTCAGGCTGAAGGTGGTGGGCCACCACCCGTCCCCGGATGTTTTCTCATGGACTGGAGCCGGCCTCGCCCGGATTCCGCAATCTCGGAGAAGCCGAGTGAGGAGGCTCCGTCGTAAGTTGGCCACATCGCACTCGAACACGGCAACAAGGAGCGAATTGATGATCACTCACCAATCCCACACCAGCGTCTTCGTCCTGGATCAGGACTCGGCGAAAGCCTTCTACACCGAAAAGTTGGGATTCGAGCTCCGCGTCGACTTCACCATGGGGGACGACTTCGAGGGATCAGGAGCCGGGTTCCGCTGGCTGACCGTGTCGCCACCCAATCAACCTGACCTCCAGCTCATCCTGTCATCGTGCACGATGGGCCGTTCGCCTCAGGACGCAGAGAGGCTTCGGGAGCTCGTGGCCAGCGGGGCCATGGGCGTCGGGGTGCTGGCCACCGAGGATTGCCATCGCACCTACCAGGAGCTATCGGCTAAGGGCGTGGCCTTTCTCTCGCCGCCCACCGAACGGCCCTATGGCATTGAGGCCACCATGCGGGACGACTCCGGCAATATGATCAGCCTGACTCAGCCCTTCGAGATGCCGTCCTCGTAAATCAGCCCGGCACCAGAACCACCTCGAATTCGCGGCATTTCCACCGCAGAGAAGGCACCGTGCTTCCATAACCACTCCGCCAGATCGGTGGCTTCGGCGTTTCGGGCCAAGTCCGGTGACGTCTGGTCGCTCCAGCCGACCCATTTGATATCGGCCAGTGGCTTGGTGTGCGGTCCGGAGGTCCCCAGGACTTGTCCACCCTCAAGAAACGAGCTTCTGGGTCTTGACTCTCTTGGCTCGGCATGGTGACGTCGAGTAGTACGTCAAGCGTGTCCTAAGACTCCCGGGTGATGGTGACGCGATCGGCGTAGAAGGCGACGTGGTCGCGGATGGGTCCGACTGCGTCGTAGGGCTCCGGGTAGTACCACACAGCGCCAGCCAGGGTGTCGCCGTCACCACTCACGACGTCGTAGTAGGAGGCTTCCCCCTTGTAGGGGCAGTAGGTGTGCTCGTCGCTGGCCCCCAACAGTTGCCGGTCGACGTCGCTGAGGGGGATGTAGAGCACCGGTGGATAGTCGGCCTCTCTGAGCTCGAGAGCCTGGTCGGTCTCGGCGATGACCGCTGACCCGCGGCGGACGGTGACGTGACCCGGGTTGGGGTCGATGGTGATGGGGTGGTCGGGCCCGGGCTCGAGGCGGGGGCGGGTGTCGGTCATGGCTGATCTCCTTGCGTGCCGGGAGCAGGTCGGTGGTGGTGAGTAGGGCGAGTCCGATGACGGCTGATCCGTACACATAGGCGGTGGTGACGAGCCCCCCGCCGTTGGCTACGGCGATACCGGCTTGTACGACCGACACGCTCGAGCCCAGGTATGGAACGCCGGTATCATCGTAACAACGGGACAGCCGCGTGCACCCCTACGGAATGGGGATACGCGCCAGACAGATCAAATGACAGAGTCAAGAAATGGGGCCTGTCCGTGGCGCAGTGGCCTGCTCCGGACGCATGGAGCACCGGAGCTAGAGGGAAGGCTTCTGCAGAGCGGCGATCTGGGCTCGGGCCGCGGCCACCAGTTCGTCGTTGGTGTTGGCATGTCCGGCCAATCCCCAGCCACCTTCGGGCGCTTCCGTGAGGAGCACCCAGGTGCGCTCTACCAGCGTTGCGTCGTCTCCTGCGGACGCCACGACCTCGGTGAGGCTCGTGACCAGCGCCAGCTGCTTGTCCCGGTCGAGCGCGCCAGAGTTGGTGAGTACCTGCACCCGCACGTAGTTGGAATCTCCATCAACATTGGACAACGAGTCATCCGCCAAGTCGTGTACGAACGCTGCGGTGTTCTGTCGGAACATCGGAATGTCTGGGACCTGCTCCACCTTCATCACCGCCGAGGCGAGGTCCATCGCCAATCGGTGCTTGTCCGAGAAGGTCCCGGCTCGGGCGTATACATCGACCATGGGCATTTCGGCTCTCCTCACCTCCGACGAGTATGATGATTGGCATAGTAACATGGATATGACGACCTGCATAGTCCGAAGGGGCGCCCCGTGAAGGACGTCCGACCGCGGATGATCAACGGCGCAGCCCAGTTGCTGGCACAACGAGGCCTGCAAGGGGCATCGTTCGCTGAGGTCCTCGCCCTCACCGGGGCGCCGCGGGGCTCGATCTACCACCACTTCCCCAACGGCAAGGACGAACTGGTCGGTGCGGCCCTCGATGCGGTTTCCGACGCCGCTCTCCTGCGACTGACCCAGCTCGAAAGCGATCCCATAGCCATCACCCAAGGGTTCCTCGGCCTTTGGAGCGACTTGCTGGATCAGGCCAAGCTGAGTGCCGGTTGCGCGGTGGCAGCGGTCAGCGTCGCCGCTACCGGTGATCTCCTGAATCACGCCGGAGAGGTCTTTCGCCGGTGGACGTCCCATCTCGCCGACCTGCTGCAGACCGCAGGGCTGGCCGAGGACCCCGCCCTGGACTTCGCCACTCTGCTCATCTCCGCCAGTGAAGGTGCCGTCATCATGAGTAGGGCCCAGCGAAGTCGCGAGCCCTTTGACCGCACTGCTGCACTGCTCACTGCTGAAGCCCGACGGCAGAGCGCCACGGCCAGGCGGTCTCCAGCGCCTGAGTAACCCTCGGAGCGGCGGGTGCACGCTCCCGGCGATTGGGGAGGGGCCGTCATCGAAATCCGCCACGACCTATGGAACGCTTCGCTTGAATGCCCATCGTCGTGGTGGTGTAGCCACGATGCACGGGGCATGGATCTCCCGTGTAGCCGGCCGGGGTGAGTTGTCGCTCACCGACTGCCGCCCCACCACGGCGTACGGCAGCCGTGTGCAGTTACACCATGCCGTCCAGTACGTGAGAGACCACGCCGTGCAGGGTCCTGGCATCCGGAGGGCCAACCTCGCGGTCGGCGAACAACAGGTGGGTCGCACCGATGAGCGTGTATGAGACCGTCGGGATGTCGGCATCGACGGATACCCGACCGGAGACCTGCTCGTCCGTCAGATACGCACTTATCATGGCCGACCCCTCGGCGAGGAGGGGAAGCGCGGCGCCCCGGCTTGGTCCAAGCGGGCCCGCAGGCCGTCGCGGGTGATGACGAGAGCGACCATGGCCACGGCCAGAGGGCTGAACACCTCTGTTAGGGCCGCCACCACATTGTCCACCACGGTTCCCGTCCCCACCGCCTCGTACAGGGCGGTGGCCGGAGCATCGAGCTGGGCGGCGCGATCGAGAATCAGCTCGGCGAGGAAGGCATCGAAGTCGGCGAAGTGGCGGTGCATCACCCCCTTGGCCACGCCTGCTTCGGTGGTGATGGCGCGACTGGTGAGGCCGCTGGCACCGTCTTGGCGTAGCACCCGCTCGGCGGCCTCGAAGAGGAGCTCACGGGCGTTGGGGTAGGCAATTCCGGTTGGCACGGAGCTGTTCGAGGCTCGCGATCTATCGTAGTGGGCGCCTGCCCACTAAAGTGGGCACATGACCACTCTACCGCCGGAAACCTCCTCCGTTAGCGGCGAGTCGCATCGTGATCGACCGGTGGCCGAGTCGTTCGGGAGCGATGCCGAGCGTTACCAGCGAACCCGACCGACGTACCCGCAAGCCATGGTGGACGCGGTCCTCGCCGCCAGCGAAGGACGTGACTTCCTCGATGTGGGGATCGGCACCGGCATCTCCGCGTGGCCTTTCCAGCAGGAGGGCTGCCGTGTTCTCGGCGTCGAGCCGGACCCGCGGATGGCCGAGTTGGCCCGGGCCCGCGGCCTCGAGGTCGAGATCGCCAAGTTCGAGGAGTGGGACGCCGGTGGTCGAACGTTCGACGTCCTCACCGCCGGACAGGCCTGGCATTGGGTGGATCCCGTGGCCGGCGCGGCCAAGGCCGTCGAGGTGCTACGGCCCGGCGGTCGTATCGCCCTCTTCTGGAACGTCATGAGCTTCCCACCCGACTTCGCCGAGAGCTTCTCGGCGGTCTACCGACAGGTGGTGCCGGAGTTCCCCTTCTTCCAGACCGGCGCGCCCGGCGGAGCAACGTCCTACGCACCGCTGTTCGACAAAGCCATCGACGCTCTCCGACAGCGCGGAGAGTTCGATGAGCCCGAACAGTGGACCTTCGACTGGGAACGGTCCTACTCCCGCCATGAGTGGGTGGAGCAGGTGCCCACTTTCGGAGGGCACAGTCTCATTGCCCCCGAGGCTCTGGCCGACTTGTTGACCGGAATCGGGGATGTGATCGACGCCGCCGGCGGTAGCCTCGTGATGGGTTACTCAGCCGTGGTGGTAACGGCCACCCGGGCGGCTGCCGGCTGATCCGAGGGTAGGTCGGTCGCCGGTCTGGCCGACTTATGCGCAACGTCGCGCCACTTCGAGGAAGGCCAGGCTTTCGTCACCCTCGAAGTCGCGCAGGTTGGCCAAGCCGGTGGAGACCCGCTCGATGTAGCCCCACTGCCATACGGCCTCGGGGTCGACGTCACACCAACTGGCCAGAAGCTCGGAGCGTTGGCGGGTCAATCGACGGGTGTCGCCGCCAAGCAGGGGGCGGTTGTACTCCCGCATCGGGATGCCGAGGTCGTGGGCGCGCTCTGATCGCAATCCCTCGGGGTCCACGAACTTGAAGGCTCCGTCACCGGCCGCCAAGGTGTTCCAGCCGTGGGCATCCCCGTGGACCAGGACGGCGAGAGCTGGATCGAACGCCAGCGCCCGTTCTTCGCAGTAGTGAAGGGCCTGATCGATCACCAGCCGGGGGCAGGGTCGGCCGAGCTCTTCCCACGTCGTGGCGATGTAGTAGCCCAGCCACACAGCTTTCTCCGATCCCGTGGCCAGGCCGGAGGATTCATCGACGGGTCGCCAGAAGCTCCGGAGGGTCGTGGCGATGGTCTCCAACATGATCGGAAGTGGCATTCCGAGTTGCTCGAGGTTGGGCCCCAGGCGCTCGAGCAGCATGGCCCGCGCCGCCTCGTCGACATCGAGGAGTCGGGCGCAACCACGACCTCGGGCGAGCTGATGCGCCGCCACGCTCTGTTCGAACGATTCAGGTGCCTCATACTGAAGTGGCATGGCCAGTTTCAGCACGCACGCCTGCCCCGAAGCGTCTCGTGCCGCCGCCACGAAGGAGGCGGTGCCGCCTTGGAAGGAACGGCCCAGCTCCAGGCCCCACCGGTCGATCATGGTAGCCACCAGGTCGGGCAAGTCTTTGAGCCATCGTCGACCAGGTATCCCGTTGGACATGGCGCACTGCTGCACCAAGTCCGGGACAACGAGCGGCACGCTCACCGGACATGTCTAGCGCGCCGCCGGGGCGCGGGCCGGCTATCCGTAGGTAGGTCGTTGGGGCCAACCAGCCGGCGAGTCCTCCCAGTCCTGCTGCCGGCCGTACGGACACAGGTCCAAGATGTTGTGGAAGAACATGACCCGGTCCACACCGCGCGCCGTGGTGGAGTAGGTCAGATAGATATCACTGCCATGGCGCAGGAAGACGGAGAGCATGAAGCCCTCCCCTCCTCCGCAGTCCTTGGCAAACGATGTCCCGTGTGACGACACGAAGGGGAGGGTCCAGCCCATCTTGGCTTTGTACCCCTCGATCTGGGGAAGAGGCATGTTCGAAACCGTTGCCCAGCTGACTCCGTTCCGGGCCAGATGGTCCAGGTCGGTGACGTTGTTGGTGAAGGCGGTGCAGCCAGGGCAGAAGTTGTCGGGCCCATTGTCCATGAACTGGTAGACCACCAGCTGATCCCGTCCTTCGAACAGGTCCATCAGAGACTTCGGTCCTGTCGGAGTATCAAAGTGGTAGTCGCCGCCGAACTTGACCATAGGCAGCCGGCGACGCCTGGCCGCCAGGGCATCCAGCGCCCGAGTGGCCTCTTTTTCCGCCACCAGTAGCTCGGTGCGGGCCTGCTCCCACTCCTCGTTCGCCACCACACTGGGTTTCGCCACTCTGTCCTCCTCTGAACTCGGTCACGGGTACGCCCCCCTACGAGTACAGACGGGAGGGGTCTGCCAAACTCATCGCAAGCCTTCCTCCACCCCGGCCGGTGCTTTGTTGAGCGGCCGACTGGACTTCGTTTTGTCCGAGATTACCCGTGGGGCCGCACCAGGCGCAGGAAGACCTCATCCACGATCCCGACACCGGCGAGTTCGTAGGTCGAGCTGCCGATCCTCGTGCGTGACCGGAGGAAGACTCAGTCGGTGGTTGCCACCGTGCGCAGTTCGGCGACCGAATCGCGCATGATGGCGGTGAGATCGCCATCGTCCTCCCCGCTGGCCCACCGCCGGAGGGCCACGCCCAACACCGTCATGCCCAGCTCTGCGGCGAAGGTGGCCTGCGGTTCGCTTACGCCGCGTTGGCGCAGGGACTCCGCCACCGCCGCGGCGTAGTCGGCCAGCTTGGTTAGTTCGCGCTCGCGCAGTTCGGGGTTGGCGGCGATGACGGCTAGGCGCTGGTTGGTCAGGTCCCGACGGGCCTCGCCGAGCATGGCGGCGGCGGCATCGAGTCCTCGGGCCACAGCGTCGAGAGGCCCGTCGGTCGCCGGCGCCCCGGTCACCCCGGCCACGATCCGCTCTTGGAGCAGAGAAGAAGCACCGAACAGCACTTCCCGCTTGTCGGCGAAGTGCCGGAAGAAGGTCCGTTCGGTCAGTCCCGCCCGGGCGGCGATCTGGGCCGCAGTGGTCTGATCGAAGCCGCGCTCGGAGTAGAGAGCCAGCGCCGCTTCTTGCAGCCGCCCGCGACTGTCCGGCTGCCATCGTCCCATAACCTCCACCTTACCGTTGACAGTCACTGTCATCGGGGTCTATGTTGGTGATAGCAGTCACTGACATCACTACTCCGTGGAGGAACCATCATGAAGATCTTTGTCACCGGCGCATCAGGTTGGATCGGCTCGGCCGTCGTGCCCGAGCTGCTGGGAGCCGGTCACGAAGTGGTCGGCCTGGCGCGCTCTGACGCTGCGGCCGAGCGGCTGGAAGCGGCCGGCGCCACGTTTCAACGGGGAGACCTCGACGACCCCGAAGGCCTGGCCAAGGCGGCGGCCGACTCGGACGGGGTGATCCATCTGGCCTTCCAGCACGAGGTGGCCTTCGGGGGAGACTTCCCGGCGGCGGCGGCGGCCGACCGGCGGGCGGTGGAGGCCATGGGTGCCGCCCTGGCCCACTCCGACCGGCCCTTCGTGCTGGCCTCGGGCCTGCTCGGCTTGGTCGTCGGGCGGGTTGCCACTGAGGACGATGGGCTGGTGCCCGGCGCCCTCATTCGGGCCAACCCGGCCGGGCTTCGGGCCGCCACCGGGCTGTTCACGTTGTCTCTCCGGGGCGTTGGTGTTCGTTCGTCCGTGCTGCGCCTCCCCCCGACGGTCCACGGCGACGGCGACCACGGGTTCGTGGCCACCTTCGTGGCCATCGCCCGTCAGGCGGGCGAGTCCGGGTACGTGGGTGACGGTGCCAACCGCTGGCCGGCGGTCCACCGTTCTGACGCCGCCCGTCTGGCCCGCCTGGCCGTCGAGTCCGCCCCCGCCGGCTCGGTCCTGCACGCCGTGGGCGACGAGGGTGTGCGTTTCCGGGAGATCGCCGAGGCCCTAGGCCGTCACCTCGACGTGCCCGCCAAGTCGTTGACCCCAGCCGATGCGCCCGACCGTTTCGGCCCCCTGGCCCACTTCGCCGGGGTGGACAGTCCTGCCACAGCCCTGGTCACCCGGGAGCTGCTGGAATGGGAGCCGACCGGGCCCAGCCTGCTCGAAGACCTCGATCAGGACCACTACTACCGCCAGACGTGATGACTTCCGAGGGAGGCTGTTGATGAGAGACGACGTCCGACGAGCCCTGGCCATCGATGATTCCTCGACCATGGAAGATCGCACCATCGACATCACCACCACGGGTCGGCGTTCGGGTTTGCCCCGGCGGATCGAGATCGTCTTCTACCGGTTGGGCGACGACATCTACCTGAGCGGCATTCCCGCGCCCACGACCCGCCACTGGCTGGCCAATCTGGCCGCCCACCCGGAGTTCACCTTCCACCTCAAGCACAACCTGGTGGTCGACCTGCCGGCCACGGCCACGGTCATCGTGGACCCGGCGGAGCGTCGGCGGGTACTCGCCGTCTTCGTCGACGAGTTCAACCGCCGCCACGGCCCGGACAGTCAGTGGCCCGAGGCCACCCTCGACGAGTGGGTGGAGCACAGCCCGCTGGCCAGAGTGGACTTGGCGGACATGGACTGACGGACGCCGACGGTGGTGTCGGAGGACGGATGTGGAACGCCCGGCGTCCTAGGCTCCCGGTTCGACAAACCTGGTCACTACCCACCGGTGCTTGCCGATCTTGCGGTCCCGGACGAACCCGGTCTTCTCGTAGGTGGAAAGCGCTCCGTGGTAGAGGAAGCCGGCCGACACCGACTCGGCGCTCTCCGGGTAGCCCTCGACGGTCCCCCCGCCGAGTGACGCTATGAGCTCGATGGCCCCGGCGAGCGCGGCGGCGGCCACACCCTGACGCCGATGGCCCTTACCCACGTAGCAACAGGCGATCCGCCAATCCGGTGATTCCATCCGGCCCTGCTCGTAGGCGGCGCGATTCTTGATGCGGGGCACCTCGTCGGGTGATCCGAACTGGCACCAGCCCACGCACTCGCCTCCCTCGAAGACCAGGGCGGCGTGAGCCGTTCCGGCGCGAACCCGATCGAGCTTCTGCTGGCGCTTGGGAATCGGGACTGTTCCCTCCGTGGTGTCCTTGGGATGGAATCCCATGCACCAGCAGCCGCCGAAGATCCCGTTGTTGCACTCCACCAGAGCGGCAAACGCAGGCCAGGTGGATTCGTCCAGGGCCCGGATCTCGTAGGTCGGTTCGACCATCAGCGCCAGCTTACGAGTCTGGGTTCGATTTCGAACGCCTGAGGGTCGATCAGGGGGTGACGTAGTCGGCCAGGTGCTGGCCGGTGAGGGTGGAGTGGGCGTCGACCAGGGCCGCAGGTGGGCCTTCGAACACGATCCGCCCTCCGTCGTGACCGGCACCGGGGCCGAGGTCGATGATCCAGTCGGCGTGGGCCATGACCGCCTGGTGATGCTCGACCACGATCACCGACTTGCCGGAGTCGACCAGCCGGTCGAGCAGGCCCAGCAGCTGATCGACGTCGGCCGGGTGCAAGCCGTTGGTCGGTTCGTCGAGCAGGTAGACCTGGCCCTTGTCCGCCATGCGGGTAGCCAGCTTCAGTCGTTGCCGCTCGCCACCGGACAGGGTGGTGAGGGGTTGACCGAGGCGGAGATAGCCCAGTCCCACGTCGATCAGTCGCTCCAGGATGACAAGGGCGGCCGGCGTGCGGGCCTCGCCGGCGGCGAAGAACTCGGCCGCGCCGCTGACCGGCAGGTCCAGCACCTCGGCGATGTCGAGCCCTCCGAGGCGGTACTCCAACACCGCCGACTGAAACCGTCGGCCCTCGCACTCCTCGCAGATGGAGGAGACGCCGGCCATCATGGTCAGATCGGTGTAGATCACCCCGGCACCGTTGCAGGCGGGGCAGGCGCCCTCGGAGTTGGCACTGAACAGAGCGGGTTTCACGCCGTTGGCCTTGGCGAAGGCCTTGCGGATCGGCTCCAACAGGTCGGTGTAGGTGGCGGGGTTGCTGCGACGCGAGCCACGGATGGGGGTCTGGTCGACCGACACCATTCCCTCCAGCCCCGACAGCGAGCCACGGATCAACGAGCTCTTCCCCGACCCCGCCACGCCGGTGACCACCACCAGCACCCCGAGCGGAACGTCGACATCGACGTCCACCAGGTTGTGAAGGTCGGCACCGCGCACCTCCAACACCCCCGAAGGCTCTCGCACCGAGGGTTTCAGGGAGGCCCGGTCATCGAGGTGGCGGCCGGTGAGCGTGCCGCTGGTCCGCAGCTTGTCGACGGTGCCTTCGAACACCACGTCGCCACCGGCCGCTCCGGCGCCCGGGCCCAGGTCCACGACGTGGTCGGCAATGGCGATGGTCTCCGGCTCGTGCTCCACCACCAACACCGTGTTGCCCTTGTCCCGCAGGCGGAGCAACAGATCGTTCATCGGCTGGATGTCATGGGGGTGCAGTCCCGCGGTGGGCTCATCGAAGACATAGGTGACGTCGGTCAGCGAGGAGCTGAGGTGACCGATCATCTTGACCCGCTGCGACTCGCCGCCTGAGAGAGTCCCCGACGGTCTGTCGAGCGAGAGGTAGCCCAGCCCGATCTCGACGAACGAGTCGAGGGTCTGTTGCAGCGTGGCCAGTAAGGGGGCCACCGACGGCTCATCGAGGCCGCGCACCCACTCGACCAGGTCGCTGATCTGCATGGCCCAGGCGTCGGCGATGTTGAGTTTGCCGATCCGGGATGACCGGGCTCCCTCGCTGAGCCGGGTGCCGTCGCACTCCGGACAGGTGGCGAAGGTGACCGCCCGTTCCACGAACGCCCGGACGTGGGGCTGAAGGGCCTCGATGTCCTTGGAGAGCATGGACCTCTGGATCCGGGGGATCAACCCCTCGTAGGTCATGTTGATGCCCTCGATCTTCATCCGGGTGGGCTCGCGGTGGAGGAAGTCCTGTCGCTCCTTTTTGGTGAACTTCTTGATCGGCTTGTCGGGATCGAAGAAGCCCGAAGCGCTGTAGAGACGGGAGTTCCAGCCCCCTCCGGTGTACCCCGGCACGGAGATCGCTCCCTCGTTGAGCGACTTCGACTCGTCGAAGAGTTGGGTGAGGTCGATATCGGAGACCGCGCCGCGGCCTTCGCAGCGGGGGCACATGCCCCCGGCCCGGGTGTAGGTCCGCCTCACGGTCTTGGCGGCCCCGCGTTCAACGGTGATGGCACCGCTGGCGCGCACCGAGGCCACGTTGAAGGAGAAGGCGTTGGGTGGGCCGATGTGCGGCCGACCGAGCCGGCTGAAGAGGATCCGCAGCATGGCATTGGCGTCGGTGGCCGTGCCGACCGTGGAGCGGGGGTCGGCCCCCATCCGGTGCTGGTCGACGATGATGGCAGTTGTCAGTCCCTCGAGTACGTCGACTTCGGGCCGCCCCAGCGTCGGCATGAAGCCCTGCACGAACGCGCTGTAGGTCTCGTTGATCAGCCGTTGCGATTCAGCGGCGATGGTACCGAAGACCAGAGAACTCTTGCCCGAGCCGGAAACGCCGGTGAACACCGTCAGCCGGCGCTTCGGGATCTCGAAGCTGACGCCTTTGAGGTTGTTCTCACGGGCGCCGTGGACCCGGATCAGATCATGACTGTCGGCCGCGTGCCGAGCAGTCGACTTGCGATCGACCTTCATGTTTCTCAGGCGGTTGTCTGCTTCGATGTCCTCACCAGCTGGCTCCCCGCGTTCATGTGGCTCAGGCCTGGGCGATGCGGACCATATTGCCCGAGGGGTCGCGAAAGGCGCAATCGCGTACCCCCCAGGGCTGGGACGCAGGCTCCTGGAGCACTTCGGCCCCCGAGGCCCGCACTTTTTCGAAGGTGGTGTCGAGATCGTCGGAGCGGAAGATGGCAGCCTGGATCGAACCCTGGGTCACCAGGGACAACAGGGCGTCCCCTTCGGCCTGTGAACGACCCCCGTGCGGCTGGAACAGGACGATGTCAACGTCCTGACCGGGAGCACCGACGGTGACCCAGCGGAAGCCGTCGGACGCCACGTCAGCACGGACCTCGAGACCGAGAGCGTCACGATAGAAGCCCAGCGCAGCATCGGGATCGTGTACCGGGACGAACATGGCGGAGACGGAGATTGTCATAGGAAAACCGTAACAGGACCCATCGGCGATTTGCTTCTCCGATCCTGCTCGGTATCGGTGACCTGACTCCCCATGACGGCGGCCGGAGCGTTGGTGCCGAGGGCGCGCCGGGCGCGCTCAGACCGTGGCCAAACGCTGTGGTCGTGTGGCGAACCTGCTCACGCAGGAGGGAAGGCCCTCGAGGTCGCGGTGGTCGCGGCTCCGGTACTGCGACGGGGTCATACCGACGATCTCGGAGAAGCGGGAGCTGAACGATCCGAGTGAGGTGCACCCGACGGTGACGCACGCATCAGAGACGGACATCCCTTGACGCAGAAGAGCCTTGGCGCGCTCGATGCGTCGCGTCATCAGATAGGAGTAGGGAGTCTCGCCGTAGGCAGCGCGGAACTTGCGGGAGAAGTGGGCCGGTGACATGAGGGCGGCACTGGCCATGGCCGGTACGTCAAGAGGCAGTGCATAGTCGCGGTCGACGAGATCGCGTGCCCGACGCAGGTGCACGAGGTCGGCCATCTCCTCCGGTGTCATCTCACCGACGTTACCCGACCGGTCATCGCCGCCATCAACCCGGCGTCACGGCGGCGCTTCCGGGGTGCGAAAGCGCCGCCGTGACTCCACAGGAGGCGAGTTCCTCGGGGCTCAGAAGAGGAGACCCCGAGGCAGCCGGGTTACTTGGCCGGTGCGAATGTGGCCGAGAAGACGTTGTTCGGCCCCGGGACCAGTTCGTTGAGGACCGGGGTCAACAGTTCGCACTTCTGCAGCTGGGGAATGGTGTAGTCGCCCGAGAACTTCGAGCTGCCACTGAAGGAGAACTTGCCACTGAACGTGACCGATACGGGAGTGGCTGTTCCGCAGCTGTTGCCCACCAGGTTGATCGGCAACCCCAACGGCTCCAGCGAGGTGATGAGGACGTTGAACGAGGCGGTAGAGGTGACTTTCAACGTCGAGAGATTGACTTTTCCGGTTACCTCCTTGGTCTCGGAGAGTTCGAAGGTGGCGTTGGCCAGACCGATACCGGCCACATCCACGGTGGTCGTGGCGGGCGGCAGGTCCAGCTTCCCTTTCAAAACGAGGGTGCTCAGGTTCAAGGAGCCCTTGAAGGAACCGGGAGGCACGGTGACGGTCTGGTTCAGTTTGGCCAAGGTGGTGGTGGCTTTCACCGTGTAGTTGATGGGGTAGAGGGAGCTGGCCTCCTTCGACGACGTCGCCGCCGTGGCCAGGCCACCCGGCACCAACGTGGCTACGAGTGCGGCTAGGCCCACGCCACCACCGACGATGGCCTTTAACGAACGTTTCATAAGTTCCTCCATTCTCGTGCCCCCAGCCCAACCACAGCCCCGTCTCCGTGTTACGCGCAGAAGCAACCACTTTTGACGGGCGGGGACTACCCGAAACAGCAACTCACTAAACCTCCGAGCCACGGTCGGTGGCCGCCTTGAGTCGGGCCCCCGAAGGGCTGCCGGTCACTGTGCAGGTGCCGGCCCACTACAGGTCGGTGTCGTCGGTGACTCTCGGTCACCGGGAGTCAGCGCAGAAACCTATCCACCGTCGGAACGAAGCGCCATGCACTTGAAAGAGGAAGGCGTCGCCGCCGCCAGAGCAGAGGATCAACATGGGATGGGGAATGGAGGCCGTATCGAGCCGATCGTTGGCCGCCGGGTTCAGCTGATCCACTGTGCCGTCGGCCACCAGTGTGGGCACGTCCACCGTCCCAATTTCCCGTCCGGCCGGATCGTGTCCCGCCAGCCAGTGGGTCAGCGGCCGTGGTGCGGCCGTCTCTTGGTGGCCGCCCGGCCTGATAGGGGCCCGGAGACTGCTCGATGGCGCTGACGTACGAGCGGACGGCTGGTGGCCCGGGCGGCCCGGACCCGATCCGTCAGGTCTTCGGTTTGCGACACTCCGGCAGGGGTGATGTTCTTGGGGCCGGGTGGTTCGACCCCATGACTGCCCACGGCCCTGAGGAGCACGGTGACTGACTCGACCATCATCTACACCCAGACGGACGAGGCCCCGGCGTTGGCCACCTACTCCTTTCTTCCGGTGATCCAGGCGTATGCCTCGTTGGCCGGGGTCACCGTGGAGCCGAGGGACATCTCGCTGGCGGCCCGCATCATCGCCAGCTTTCCCGAGTATCTCGGCGAGGGACAACGGCTCCCCGACACTCTGGCCGAACTGGGCGCCCTCACTGCCTCGCCGAAGGCCAACATCATCAAGCTGCCCAATGTGTCGGCCTCCAAGCCGCAGCTGAAGGCGGCCATCGCCGAGCTACAGGAGCACGGTTACCCGCTGCCGGAGTTTCCCGACGATCCCCGGTCCGACGAAGACCGCAGCGTCCGTTCCCGCTACGACAAGGTGATGGGCAGCGCGGTGAACCCGGTCCTGCGCCAGGGGAACTCTGACCGTCGGGCCCCCGCCTCGGTGAAGAAGTACGCCCGTGAGCATCCGCACCGGATGGGGGCATGGTCGCCGGAGTCGAGGACCAACGTGGCCCACATGGAGGTCGGGGACTTCCGCTCCACCGAGCGTTCCGCCGCGATCCCTCAGGACAGTTCGCTCCGCATCGAACTGGTCTCAGCGGACGGGAGCACGACGGTACTGCGCGCCTCGGTCCCGGTGCTGGCCGGCGAGGTCGTCGACGCTGCCGTCATGCGGGTGGCACCACTCCACTCGTTCCTCGACGCCCAGATCCAGCGGGCCATGGCGGACGGCGTGCTCTTCTCGGTGCACCTCAAGGCCACCATGATGAAGATCTCCGACCCGATCATCTTCGGCCATGTGGTGAAGGCATTCTTTCCCAAGACCTTCGCCCGCTTCGGCGGAGAACTGGCCGCGGCGGGCCTCAACCCCAACAACGGGCTGGGAGCCATCTTCGCCGGACTGGAGACTCTGCCCGAGGGTGCCGCCATCCGGGCTTCCTTCGATGCCGAGCTCGAGGAGGGCCCGCCCCTGGCCATGGTGGACTCCGACCGGGGGATCACCAATCTCCACGTACCCAGCGACGTCATCGTCGACGCTTCCATGCCGGCCATGATCCGGTCGTCCGGTCACATGTGGGGCCCGGACGGTGAGGAGGCCGACACCCTGGCCGTCATCCCCGACAGCAGTTATGCCGGCGTATATCAGGTGGTCATCGACGACTGCCGGATCCATGGGGCCTTCGACCCGGCCACCATGGGCTCGGTGCCCAATGTCGGCTTGATGGCCCAGGCGGCCGAGGAGTACGGCAGCCACGACAAGACCTTCGAGATACCCGTCGACGGCACGGTCCGGGTCGTCGACAAGACGGGTGCAGTGGTGTTGGAGCAACCGGTGGCGACCGGCGACGTGTTCCGCATGTGCCAGACCAAGGACGTGCCCATTCGTGACTGGGTCAAGTTGGCCGTCACCCGGGCCCGGGCCACCGGCGACCCCGCGGTGTTCTGGCTCGACGAGGACCGTCCTCATGACGCCGTCCTGATCGAGCGGGTCCGGGCGTACCTCCCGGAGCACGACACCGACGGGCTCCAGATCGAGATCATGTCGCCCGAGCGGGCCACCGCCTTCTCCCTCGAGCGCATCAGGCGGGGTGAGAACACCATCTCGGTGACCGGGAACGTGTTGCGTGACTACCTGACCGACCTGTTCCCGATCATGGAGCTCGGCACCAGCGCCAAGATGCTCTCCATCGTCCCGCTGATCAGCGGGGGCGGCCTGTTCGAGACCGGGGCGGGTGGTTCCGCACCCAAGCACGTCCAACAGCTGTTGAAGGAGAACTATCTCCGGTGGGACAGCTTGGGCGAGTTCCTGGCCCTGGCGGTGAGTTTCGAGCATCTGGCCCAGACCACGGGAAACTCCCGGGCCCAGGTGCTGGCCGACACCCTCGACCGGGCCACGGGGACCTTTCTCGATCAGGACAAGTCACCGACCCGCCGGCTGGGCGGCATCGACAACCGGGGGAGCCATTTCTATCTGGCCCTGTACTGGGCCCAGGAGCTGGCGGCCCAGACCCAGGATCCCGAGTTGGCCAAGTCCCTGAGCCAGCTGGCCGCCACCCTCTCCGAGCAGCAGGACGTCATCGTGGCCGAGCTGATCGGTGTGCAGGGCTCGCCGGTCGACATCGGCGGGTACTACCAACCCGACCCACTGCTGGCCACCGCGGTGATGCGGCCCTCGAGCACCTTCAACGAGGCCCTGGAACTCCTGGGCTGAGCGGGGCGTGTCCAGCCAGGATCACGTAGCAGCCGCCCGAGATGTCTACGACATGACGGCGCGGACGTATGTCGAGTCGGTAGGCACTGCTATCAACGCCGCCACGGAATCCCCGGTTGACCGGGCCATGCTCGTGGCCTTCATCGAGCTGATCAAGAGACAGGCCGTCAACCGTGTAGCCGATATCGGGTGCGGGCCGGGTCGAGCGGCGGCTTTCCTGGCGGACCGTGGTCTCGACGTGGTTGGTGTGGACGTGTCCCAAGCGATGCTCGCCATCGCTCGCACCGCACACCCGGACATCGAGTTCAAAGAAGGCCAACTCGATGCGCTTCCCTTCGAAACGGGAGTGCTGGCCGGCGCGGTCTGCTGGTACTCGATCATCTACACGCCTCCCGGTCGCCTCGATGAGGCATTCGGTGAACTGGCCAGAGTCTTGATTCCCGGAGGCCATCTGCTCCTGGCCTTTCAGGCGGAAGGTGAGCCCGTCCACCGCGAGGATGCCTTCGGCACCCACCTGCCGCTCACCAGCTACCGACACCGTGTGCAGGCAGTTGCCGGTTCTCTGGAGAGCGCAGGCTTCACGATCCACACCACCGCCCTCAGGGCCCCGGAACTGGAGCACGAGACCACCGACCAGGGATTCGTCATCGCCACCCGTCCGCTCTGATCGCTACAGACCGTGTGAGCGTGGGCACAGCCTACGAGCCTGGCACCGGATGACCTGGAGCTAGGTGGTGAGGCTCGGGACAACACGGGCGTCCCGGTCCGAGAGGACGTCGTGGAGGTTCGAGAGCAGTTCATCCACGGCATCGGACTGGACCACCAGCTGACGCCGGGTCCCGTCGCGGACGTCGGTGACCAGTCCGGCATGGCGCAGGACCTTGATGTGGTTGCTCACCGTCGGTTGCGCCAGAGCGAAGGCCGCGGCGATGTCGGTGATGGTGCGTGGGCCGTTCCGCAGGGCATCCAGCATGGCCAGTCGCGTGGGGTCCGAGATGGCCTTCAACCGACGGGCCAAGGACTCGGTGCGGGCCCGGGCCTGGGCGCCGGTGATGTCGGTGCGCACTCCGAGGACCACGATCCCGGGTAGGTCGATCACCAGTCCCCTGTGGGTGAAGAAGGCCGGAACCACCACCAGTTCGGCGTCCGGCCCGAGTTCGGCCATGGTCCGGTCCACCAGGTCGCCGAAATCGCACTCGCTGCGGGTCACCTCGTGCCAGTCGGCCCCTTTGGCCCGGATGCCCTCACGGGCCGCCACCGCCACCTCCACCGCGCCCCGGCCCGACCGTTCCCAATCGGGCCGGATGGCCTCCCACATGTCGCGGATCAGCTCCACGTACTGCTCCCGGAGGTCGGCCGACTCCCGCAGACGGCGGAGCCGGGCCAGGACGGCCCGGCGGTCCTCCTCGGTCTCGGTGATCAGGTACTGCTCCAGGTCCGTCGGGGCGGTGGCGCACAGTTCGCCCAGACCATCGAGGAACGGACCGACATCGGTGCCGAAGAGCAGCCCGCCCTGGTGGGCCAACAGCATCAGCTCCATGAAGCCACCGCAGCTGATGGCCTCGCCCGGACCCCAGATCGACCCGACCCTCGAGAGCAGGTCCGGATGGCTCTGGTACATGGCGTCCAGCACCGGGTGGTCCGCCCGGTAGCGGTCGTTCTCGCCGGAGGCCAGGGCCCACTCGAGCTCGATGACCACGGACGGTTGGACCGAGACCCGTGGCGACTGGGAGGGCGGGAGGTCGGTGTGTAGGAGTGGCATAGTTCTATGACTATATAGGGATATTCTTGACACTGTCAACTACAGTCGGTAAATTGGTCTGCGTGAGCATGCACCCGTTGGTCTCCGAAAAGATGGTGAAGAGTCGGATGGCCGACCGCGAGCGGAGTGCCGCCCTGCACCGGCGGGTCCCGGTGTACGGGGACCGGCCCCTCTTGGACCCCCTTTCGCTCCCGGCCCCCCGGCCCCGCCACAGCCCGTCCCGGGTAGTGGGTGGACTGTTGATCGGAGCGGGCCGCCGGCTGGCCGGGCCCGAGGCGTTGGCCCGGGCCCTCGAGAGCTCCGGAGCCCGGCGGGGTCGCACCGCCTGACCCTCCAGGCACCCCTGGCGCCCTGCTTGGTCGGCGTCGCCCCCACCGCCGGGACGTGACCGGCCTGTGTACCCTGAACTCCTCGTGGGCGCGGTGCGCTCCCGTCGAGAAAGGGCCAGGACATGCGCAATCCGCACGCGGGGGAGCCGTTCGACACCTCGGACGAGGAGATCGCTGAGGCCCTGCTCGACGTGAGCATCCCGACCCTGATGCTCTCGCTGGTGCACATGTCCGGGGACCCCGATCTCATCCGGGGCCGGCTCCGGCCCGCCGGCCTGTTCCTCAACGAGGTCCAGGGGTACATGAGCGAGGAGGACAAGGCCGAGGCCCGGGCCCTGGCCCTCGAGGTGATCCGTGCGTACCGCCGCCGCGGCTGTCCCGAGCCCGATCCGGTGTCGCCGGAGTTGCTCCACGAGATGATGACCTGGCTGGTCTGCGAGGACGTGCCCGTCGAGTACGTCCCCATGCTCATGGAGGAGATGGAGCTGGACGGGGCGGACTCCCGTCGGGTCCCGGTGGTGGCCGACCAGGCATCCCGTGAGGCCTTCCCGGTGGTGGTGGTGGGCTGCGGCCAGTCCGGGCTCCTAGCCGGCATCCGCCTCCAGGAGGCCGGCATCCCCTTCACCATCGTCGAGAAGAATGCCGGCGTCGGCGGCACCTGGTGGGAGAACTCGTACCCCGGGGCCCGGGTCGATGTGGGCAACCACTTCTACTGCTACAGCTTCGAGCCCAGCGACCAGTGGACCGAGTTCTTCGCCCAGCAGCCCGAGCTCCAGGCCTACTTCGAGTCGGTGATGCACCGCCACGCCATCGAGCCCCACGTCCGGTGGGAGACCGAGGTCCTCGGAGCGACCTGGAACGACGACGACGCCACCTGGTCGGTCCGGGTCCGGTCAGCCGACGGCACGGAGTCCACCCTGGTGGCCCGGGCCATCATCTCCGCCGTCGGCCAGCTCAACCGCCCCCACGTACCGGACATCCCCGGCCGGGAGCGCTTCGCCGGGCCGGCCTTCCACTCGGCCCGCTGGGATCACTCGGTGGACCTCCACGGCAAGCGGGTGGCCATGATCGGGGCCGGGGCCAGCGGCTTCCAGATCGCCCCGACCATCGCCCCCGACGTCGAGCAGCTGACCGTGTTCCAGCGCACGGCCCAGTGGATGTTCCCCAACCCCAACTACCACGAGGCGGTGGGACCGGGCGTCCGGTGGGCCCTGCGTCACCTCCCCTTCTACGGACGGTGGTACCGGTTCCTGCTCCTGTGGCCGGGGTGCGACAAGGGACTCGAGGCGGCCCGGGTCGATCCGGACTACCCCGATCAGCAGCGGGCGGTCAGCGAGATGAACGAGCTGACCCGGCAGATGTTCACCGAGTGGATCACCAGCCAGGTGGACAACGACCCCGAGCTGGTGGCCAAGGTGGTCCCCGACTACCCGGCCACCGGGAAGCGCACCCTCCAGGACAACGGAAGCTGGTTGCGCACGCTCACCCGCCACAACGTGGAGCTGGTCCGGACCGGCATCGACCACATCGAGGCCGATGCCGTGGTCACCACCGACGGCCGGCGGTACCCGGCCGACGTCATCGTCTTCGCCACCGGCTTCTACGCCAACCGGGTCCTGTGGCCCATGGAGATCGTGGGTCGCGACGGGGTCGACCTCCGGGCCCTGTGGGGCGAGCGCCCCGCCGCCTACCTGGGGATCACCGTCCCGGGCTTTCCCAACCTCTTCTGCATGTACGGACCGGGCACCAACCTGGCCCACGGCGGGAGCCTCATCTTCCACTCCGAGTGCCAGATGCGCTACATCACCCAGTGCATCGAGGAGCTGGTGGCCGGGGGCCACCGCTCCATGGAGCCCCGCCAGGAGCGGTGCGACGACTGGCACCAGCGATCGCAACGGGAGATGGCCACCCTGGTGTGGTCCCAGCCTTCGGTCAAGCACTCCTTCTTCAAGAACGCCTACGGCGAGATCCACGTGCTGAGCCCGTGGCGCCTGGTCGACTACTGGGGCTGGACCAAACAGCCCGACCTCGACGACTTCGTGGTGCGCTGAGGTAACGGGCGGATCACCGATCGGCCTGCTGCAGCCGGGGCATGAGCCACGGCGTCAGCCATTCGCCGCCCGGCTCACTCAGGTGCACCCCGTCGGCCGCCCTGACCACCACCCCGTCGACCTCGCTGGCGAAGGCGCCGTCGGGTGACAGCTGGTGGCTCAGGTCGATCAGGGCGACCTTGCCACCGAGCACGCCCACCACCCACCGGGCCACCTGGTTGAGCGCCGCCACCCGTTGGGTGCCGGTCGGGCAGTCGGCGACGGTGGCCGGTGGGGGGACGCAGAGCTCGGGACCCGAGGACCGGACCTCGGGCACCGTGGTGATGGCCACCCGGCCGCCGCCGGCCGAGAGGATGTGCACCGCCGAGGTGATCAGCTGAGCGTAGGAGTCGTCGTAGGCCGACTGGCCGGGCCACTCCCACCGCCCGTCGACCTTCCGGGTGCTCAGGTCCCAGGGGCCCAGTACCAGCAGGGACAGGGTGGGTCGTGATGTGCTGACGTCGGACCGGTACTGCGAGGGCCAGCCGGTGCCGGTCGGGGCGCAGGGGCCGCTCACCGCCAACTGGTCGGTGCCGATGAGGACCGGGCTGCCCCGGACCAGGGCACAGCCGTCGAGCGACCCGTCGATCACGTCGGCCCCCCAGGCGGTGGCATTGCGGGCCAGCCCCATGGCCAGGGTGTGGGCGAACGAGTCCCCCACCACCAACAGGCGCAGGCTCGGGCCCGGGGCCGCCCTCCCGGCCCGCACCACCCACTGGGCGCCGCCGTCGTCGGAGGTCAGAACGGCGCCCCCGCTGCCCACGGCCACGCACTGGTCGAGGGAGGGACAGGCCACCCCCAACAAGGTCTGGCCGGTGTGCGACGCCACCGCCTTCCACGGCGGACCACTCCCTTCGGTGGTGAGGATGGTCCCGGCCTGGCCCACGGCCACGCAGGCCAACGGTGAGCGGCAGGCCGCGGCCATGAGGTCGTCGGAGGTGGGCGACTGGTCGGCGGACCAGGTGGCCCCGCCGCGGAGTGAGCTGGCAATGAGCCCGTGGCCCCCCACGGCCACGCACGTCGAGCCGGAGCAGCCGATCCCGTTGAGCGGGGCCAGGCCATCGAGGGGGGCGAAGGGCAGCGTGACCGGCCTCCAGGTCGACCCGTTGGAGGTGGCCAGGTTCTCCACCGCGCTGCTGGTGACGGCGGCGCACTGGATGGAGGTGCTGCAGGCCACCCCGTCGACCACGCCGCTGCCCCCGAGCACCCGCTGCCAGTGGGACCCGCTGTCGTCGGTGGCGATCACGGTGTCGGCGTCGCCCCCGGCGTAGCACCGGCCGGTTCCCGGGCAGGCCACCGACGACAGGGGGATGCCCACCCCGGTCGGATAGAGCTTCCACGACGAGCCTCCGTCCCCGGTGACCAGGGCGGTCCCGGCGTCACCGACGGCCACGCAGTGAGCCGGGTCGTCACAAGCCACGCCATAGAGGTAGTGCCGGGTCGGAACGGTTACCGCCGACCAGGTGCGACCACCGGTCCGGCTGACCTCGACGCCCCCGGCGCCACCGACGGCGATGCACTCCGACACGGTGGGGCAGGCCACCGCGTCGAGGGCGACCGGCGGGGCCCGACGCACCTGCGGGGACGTGGTGGCCGCTGATGACGGGCGGGCCGGGTGCCGAGGTGTGGTGGGCGACGTCAGCGGGGTGGCCGCGGGCCCGGCGCCGGCGAAGGTGCCGGCCGCCGCCAGCCCGGCCACCACCACTGCCCCGATCACCCCAGCGGCGAGGGCGGCATTCCACCATCGGAGACGACCGGTACCTGTTGGGATGGTGCCCGTGACCCGATGGTACCCCCGCCTACTATCGGCGCGGTGAGCGCGCCCTCAACCGACCGCACCACCCTGGCCCAGGTGTTGGCCGTGCTGCACCGGGCCGGCTCGATGGAGGAGCCCAACGAGGAGATCGCCGGGCTCACCATCCTGGACCACGGGCTGCAGTGTGCCGCCCTCCTGCGCCACGCTGAACCCGACGACCCCGAGCTCCAGGTGGCCGGGCTCCTCCACGACCTGGGCCATGTGCTCGAGCCCGGATGCGAGGACGTCCACGGCGTGGTGGCCGCCCGGTTCGTGCGGCCGGTCTTCGGGGACCGGGTGGCCGGGCTCGTCGAGGGGCACGTACCGGCCAAGCGCTACCTGGTGGCCACGGACCGGTCGTACCGGGGCCGGCTCTCCGAGGGGAGCCTCCGCACCCTGGTCCTCCAGGGCGAGGCCATGACGCCCGAGGAGGCCTCCGAGTTCCGCTCCTCGGCCTATGCCGAGGACGCCCTGCGCCTGCGGCGGGCCGACGAGGGGGCCAAGGTGGCCGGCGCCCGGGTCCCCGGGCTGGAGGCGTGGACGGCCACGCTGGACCTGTTGGCCGGGTGAGGGCCCTCTTCCTGGTGCTCGACGGGGTGTCCCCCCGTCACGTGGACCCCGCGGTGATGCCCACCCTCTTCGGCCTGGCCTCGACCGGCGGATGGTGGCCGGAGGGGGCGGTGGGCGTGATGCCCACCTCGACGTACCCCAACCACGCCACCTTCGTCACCGGCGTGGCTCCGGACCGCCACGGCATCGTGGCCAACGAGATCCCCACCGGTGCCGGCCCGGTCCCTGCGTGGGAGCGGGGACCGAGGTCCGCCACCCTGTTCGACGCGGTGCGCGCCGGCGGCCGTCGGAGTGCTGCGGTGTTCGGGGACCACCACCTGGTGGGGGTGACCGGAGCCGCCCGGGCCGACTCGGTGTGGCCCGACGGCGGGTTCGCACCCGACGTGGACCTCGACGTCCTGGGTTACGCCAAGGACCGTGAGACCACCGCCCGGGTGCTGGAGGCCATCGACGGTCGTGCCGACCTCATCGTGGTCCAGCTGAACGAGACCGACACCGCCGCCCACATCTTCGGCCCGGACGCTCCCGAGGCGCTCGACCGGTACGGCCGGGCCGACGCCCGGTTGGGTTCGATCCTCGACCGGCTCCGGTCGGAGTGGGACCAGTGGGTGGTCATCGTGGTCAGCGACCACAGCCAGGAGTCGGTGACCGAGCCCGACCCCATCGACCTCCGTGCCGCGGCCGGGCCCCGGGGCCTCGCCGGGGTGGTGGTCGACGACGGGGCGGTGGCGGTGGTGGCCGGAGCCATGGCCGGCACCGAGGGGTGGATGGCGGAGGTGCCCGGGGTCGAGGGCACCATGAGGATCGACGACCACACCGTGCTGGCCTGGTCCTCACCCGGCCGCTGGTTCTCGTCGGTGGCCTGGCCGGTGCGCGGCGTCCACGGGAGCCCGCGCACCGCCCCCCAGGTGGCGGTGGTGGCCGGAGGACACCCGGGGGCCGCCCACCTGGTGGCCGGCTTGGGCGTCGAGCGCCCCCGCTCCACCGCCTGGGCCCCCGCCATCGCCGGCCTGCTCGGGATCACCGCTCCGGCGGACCTGCCCGACCCTGGGTGATCCCGGAGTGAGTCCCGAGTGACGCCGGCATAGGAGGCCGCCCGCGGGCCGGGTCGGAGGCCCGCTGGGATAGACAGGGACCATGCCCTCTCCCACCGTTCCGCTCGCCGGCCGTCCCGTCCACCGGATGGGATTCGGGGCCATGCAACTGCCGGGGCCCGGCGTGTTCGGGCCACCGGCCGACCGCGACCAGGCCCTGGCCGTCCTGCGCCGGGCCGTCGACGCGCGGCGTCGACCACATCGACACCGCCCAGTTCTACGGCCCCGACGTGGCCAACGAACTGATCCGCCAGGCGCTCTACCCCTATCCCGAGGGGTTGGTGCTGGTGTCCAAGGTGGGGGCGGCGCGCAACGCCGAGGGCCACTGGACCGCCGCCCAGCGCCCCGAGGAGCTGCGGGCCGGGGTGGAAGCCAACCTGGTGGCCCTGGGCCTGGAGCAGGTCCCGGTGGTCAACCTCCGCCGCCATCCGGAGTCCGACGTGGACTTCGCCGACCAGCTGGCGGCCATGGCATCGCTGCGTGACGAGGGGCTCATCGGCGGGATCGGCCTGAGCAACGTCACCCTGGACCAGTACCGGGCGGCCCGTTCCGAGTTCGAGGTGGCCTGCGTGCAGAACGCCTTCAACGTGGCCGACCGCCGCGACCAGCCGGTCTTTGACGCCTGCCTGTCGGACCGGGTGCCCTACGTGCCGTTCTTCCCCCTGGGCTCGGCCTTCATCCCCGACGGACCGGTGCTCAACGCCCCGGCCGTGGTGGAGACGGCCGGCCGGCTGGGAGCCACCCCGGCCCAGGTGGCGCTGGCCTGGCTGTTGGCGCTGGCCCCCACCGTGCTGCTCATCCCGGGCACCTCCTCGCTGGCCCACCTCGACGAGAACATGGCCGCCGCCGAGGTGGTCCTGGACCCGCCGGCCCTCGAAGCCCTGGGGGCTGTGGCCGGCTGAACCTGGGTCGATCGCCCGCCGATCTGGCCGGGCCGGCTCAAGATGAGGGGCAGATCGGACGATGAACGGCCATGGCTCTGCGTACTGTCGGGCACGACGTGGACCAGGCCGGATCCTCCGCGGTCAAAGAGTCCATCCACGTGCTGTGCCAACCCGGGATCGTGGAGTCGGTGGTCCAGCCGGTGGTGCGGGCCGGCGACCAGCTCATCGTGGGGTACGAGGCCCTGGCCCGCATGCCCCTCGAGCCCGTCCACCCACCCGACTGGTGGCTGGCCCAGGCCGAGCGGGTCGGCCTCCGCCGCAACCTGGAGATCGCCTGTCTCAAAGCGGCGTCCCGGCTCGGTCCCATCCCCGAGGAGCGGCTGCTGTTCGTGAACCTGAGCCCGTCGCTGCTGTCGGACCCCTCGGTCCTGGCCATCCTCGACGACCTCCCCGAGCGCCTGGTCATCGAGCTCACCGAGCAGGAGGCGGTCTCGGACTACACCCGGCTCCGCCACGACCTGGTGCCGTGGCTGTCGCGGGGGGTCCGGGTGGCCATCGACGACACCGGCGCCGGCTACTCCAGCCTGCGCCACGTCATCGAGCTCACTCCGGACTTCCTCAAGCTCGACCGCGAGCTGGTGCGGGACCTCGACACCGACAAGAACCGCCGGGCCCTGGTGCGGGCCATGGCGGCCTTCGCCAGCGAGGTGGGCACCAGCGTGATCGCCGAGGGGGTGGAGACCCAGACCGAGCTCGACATCCTGTGCGAGGCGGAGGTCCACCTGGTGCAGGGGTACCTGCTGGCCCGACCGGGTCCGGCCTGGCCCACCGTCGACCCCCACCCGGCCCCGGCCGAGGGCCCGGTGCGCACCAACCCCGCCGGGGTCCACTCCGACGGCAAGCTGGCCGACGCCCTGGCACGGTCGTCCGACTCCCGCCGGGCCTGCTCGGTGGTGGTGGACCACCTCTTCCGGCAGGGCCAGATCATGCCCAGCGTCTACCTCGAGCGGCGCGGGGAGCTGCGGTGCGTCGCCCAACGCGGCCTGTGGCTGATCCTCGACGGCATGTGCGGCTCGGCCGGCATCACCGGGCGCACCTGGCTGACCGGAGCGCCCATCGTGGTCCCCGATGTGTCCCAGAACCCCGACTACCTCGAGGCCATCCCCGGGGTGGTTTCGGAGATCTGTGTGCCCATCACCGTGGGGGGCACCACCATCGGCGCTCTCAACGTCGAGTCCCTGGTCCCGTTGCCCGCCGACATGCTGCCCCGGCTCCAGCAGTACGCCACCCTGCTGGCCAACCGGCTCCAAGCCATCGGCGACCATCTGGAGGAGTCCTCCTGGGACCGGACCATCAACGCCTCCATCGCCATCTCGGGGATCACCGACGACCCCCACATGCCGACCCGGTTGGCCCGGTGCATGAAGGAGGCCTCCCAGATGGACTCGGCGGCCCTGGTCGTCGAGACCTGCGGCGGGCACACGGTGGCCGCCGCAGCCGGACCGTTGGAGGACAGCCTGTTCGGGCTGACGCCGACCGACCTCAGCTCCCTCTCCTCGTTGGTGGCCGAGATCCGCTCGTGCTACACGGGCACCGACGCCCTGGGCCGGGGATTCGTGGGCACCGGCTCCCTCCGGGACGGAGGGGCCCGGGCCGTGGTGGTGCTGCCCCTGTGGGCCCAGCGCACCCGGGTGGGCATCGTGGTGCTGGCCCACTCCCGTCCGGTCCAGTTGAGCAGCGCGGAGATCCGGCCCCTCGAGATGCTGGCCGACCATGTGGCCGCCACCCTGGTGTCCTCGGGACGTTCGGAGTCGTACCAGCCCTTCTGACCCTCGGGTTGGGCCGCGTCGATCCGGCTTGTCCCGGGCCGGAGCGACGGGCAGACTCCCGATGTGACCGTATCCACTGATCCCGATCCCTTCGAGGAGGCCATCGACCACCTGATGGCCCGGGAGTTCGAGGAGTCGCCCCGGATGGCCGCGGCGGTGGGCCGGGACGGGTTCGACGACCGCCTCGATGACCTCTCGGCGGCCGGATTCGAGCGCCGGGACGCCGACGAGGAGCGGTGGATCGCCCGGTTCGAGGCCTTCGACGACGCCGACCTGTCCTTCGAGCAGGCCATCGACCGGGCCCTGGTGCTGTCCTGCTTGGGGCTGCGGCGGACCCTGGCCGACCGGCAGGAGTGGCGTCGCTCCCCGGAGGGCTATCTCGAGACCGGGATCACCCAGCTGTTCCTCATGGCCCTGCGCTCCGAGGACGAGCTGACCGATGCCGCCGTGGCCCGGCTGCACGGCATCGGAGCGGTGTTGGAAGACGCCGCCGCCAACCTCGACCCCTCCCTGGCCAGCCGCCTGATCATCGAGCGCAGCCTGGCCGAGTGCACGGCCAACATCGGCTTCGCCCGCCGTGAGGTGGTGGAGTTGGCCACCGAGCCCGCCAACCGGGAGAAGCTGGCCGAGGCCGGCGAGATCGGGGCCCGGGCCTATGAGGCCTTCGCCGGCTACCTGGGCGAGCTGGCCCCCCGGTGCACCGGCACCTATGTGTTCGGTGAGGACCACTACAACCAGGTGCTCCGCCAGGGGGAGTTGCTGGACACCGACGTCCGGGCCCTGCGCCAGCAGGGGTGGGACGAGTACCACCGGGTGGCCGAGCAGATGGCCGAGGTGGCCGCCAAGGTCCCCGGCGGGTCGAGTGACTGGCCCGCGGTGATCCGCCGCCTCCAGCAGGTCCATCCGTCGTCGGTCGACGGGATGCGGGCCGAGTACGAGGCGGTCTGCCTCGAGGCCCGCCGGTTCATGATCGACCAGGGCCTGGTGACCGATCCGCCCGACGAGCGCTGCCATGTGGTGCCGGCGCCCCCGGCCATCAGGGCCACGCTGGCGGTGGCCTGCTACATCGCCCCTCCCATGTTCAAACCGTCGCGGGAGGGCTACTTCTTCGTGCCCTATCCGGTCCACGAGGACGACGCCGAGGAGGTGCAGGGCCTGCTCGAGAGCAACGCCACCTACTCCATCGGCACCACCTCGGTGCACGAGGCCTACCCCGGCCACCACTGGCACCTCATGACCACCAAGGAGGCCCGGCCGGTGCGGCGCATCTTCGAGTCGGCCTACTTCGCCGAGGGGTGGGCCCTGTACGTCGAGGGCATGATGCGCCAGGCCGGCTTCTTCACCGCCGAACAGGAGCTGGGCCAGCTGGAGGCCCGCCTGTTCCGGGCGGCACGGATCGTGGTGGACACCTCGCTCCACACCGGTGAGATGTCGGTCGACGAAGCGGTGGCCTTCATGCACGAGAGGGCCCTGGTCCCCCTGCCCACCGCCCGCTCCGAGGTGGCCCGCTACTGTGCCTGGCCCACCCAGGCCTCGGCCTACCTGACCGGGGCCATGGCCATCGAGCGGGCCCGGGACGAGTGGGTGGCGGCCGGCGGGGGCCTTCGGGACTTCCACGACGCTCTGGCCCACTCCGGCTGCATGCCGGTGCCGTTGGCCGTGCGGGCCATCGGGGTCCCCTAGCCGTCAGCCGGCCCGCCAGTACCATCGGTGCCCATCCCACTCGGGCCGACTCCACCCACCTTGTCCCGTGAGGAGACCGCATGACCGAAGCCGAAGAGTTCTGCCACCATCTCGACCAGGTCCAAGAGGTCGCTCCGTCATCCAACGGATGCCAGGAGTGCCTGGCCACCGGGGGGCACTGGGTGCACCTGCGCATGTGCATGATCTGCGGCCATGTCGGCTGTTGTGACAACTCACCCGGGCGCCATGCCACCGGCCACTTCGACGAGACCGGCCACCCGCTGATCCAGTCGTTCGAGCCGGGGGAGGACTGGTGGTGGTGCTACGTGGACGAGTTCGCCTTCGGCGTCGACGGCGCCCCGAACTTCGAACATTCCTGAGCCCGGACGTTGATCCGGAGCCCGGTCCACCGGCCTGTGCGCCCGCCTGACGCCACCGGCCTCCGCCGGGCCGCCCGCCATCTCCGGGTGGCGGGGGCCGTCGCCATGGTGGGCGCCCTGGCCGGTGGCTGTACCTTGTTCTCCCCTCCGGCCGCCGCTCCGGATCACGACGCCTCACTGGCCCCGTCGGGACCCATCGGCTACGTGGTCTGTCCCGACGCCGTCACCCCGGTGGAGTTGGACACCCACACGTCGGAGGCCGACATACCGCTTCCCATCGCCGGCACCCCGGCCCTGGGCAACTTCGCCATCGCCACCTCGCCGGACGGCCGGTGGGCCTACGTGGTGACCAGCGACGGGGCCAGCTCCTCCCGGTCGGCCGGCGCCACCACCGTGCCCCCGGCCACCACCGGTAGCCCCGGTGCGGACCCCCCGTCCGGGGTGAGCGTGCAGAACGTGGTGATACCCATCAACCTGGTCACCCAGAGGGCCGAAGCCCCCATCAAGATCCCCGGCCAGGGCGGGACCCACGCCATCGTGGTGATGCCCGGCGGCCGCTTCGTCCTGGCCTCCAGCGGGAGCTCCATCGTCCCGGTCAATGTGGCCACCCGCCAGGTCGGCACCCCGCTGCAGCTGGGGTCGGGACGGACCGTCTTCGGCATGGCCCTCGACCCCAAGAGCCCCACGCTCTTCGCCCTGGTGGCCGGGGGAGTGGTCCCGGTGGACACCGCCAACGCCACCGCCGGCACGTTGATCCCCACCGGGCTGTCGGTGTCCTCGGTGTACTCGCCCCACGGCATCGTGGTGACCAACGACGGCGCCACCGTCTACGTGGTGGGCCAGGGGGGGAGCGACTACGGGGGCCGGGTGCTCCCCATCGTGGCGGCCACCGGGGCCACCTTGGCCATGACCGGGTTCGACCAGTTCGGCATCTCCGATCCGGCCGCCGTGGCCATCGATCCGACCGGGACCGGACTGCTGGTGGCCGACGCCGCCAACAACTGGATCAACCCGGTCCCCCTGGACGACTTCTCCGATCCGCCCGCCCCCATCCGGCTGCCCCAGCAGACCCGGGACAGCTCGACCCCGGGCACCGGCCATCCGACCGACGTGGTGTTCGGGCCCGGGCGCAGCGGGGCCTTCGTGGTGGACGGGTTCAGCGTGGTCCTCCCGTACCAACCGGCCACCCAGACCTTCAGCCCGGCCATCCCGGTGTGCTCGGGGGCCTCCTCGATGACGGTGGCCCCGGCCCCCTGACCGGGCCCATCCCCACCAGCCGGCTCAACCCGGGCGGTTCAGCAGTCGGGCCGGTCGGGGTCCAACCCGGAGGCCCGGACGGCGGCGGCCGCCTCTTCGGAGCGGTAGTGGGCCGGCTCCTGCCCGGCGGCGCAGAGCAGCTCGTCGAGGGCCCGGGGCACGGCGGCGATGAGGCTCCACAGCCGGGGGATGGACTCGGGGCAGGCGATGACCCCCCAGTTGAGGATGCCCCGGTAGCTCATGACGGTGATGTTGACCCCCATCCCCTCCATGACCGGTCCGAGCGGGAACCCGGACTTCATCTCGGCACCCCCCAGGTACAGGGGGAAGTCCGGACCGGGGACGTTGGAGATGACCAGGTTGGCGATGGGCCGGTGCCGGTCGGCCAGGCGCATGGCCGAGTACAGCCGGGCGGCGTTGGCGAAGACGTTGGGGGTGGCGTGCTCGGCCCAGTTGAGCAGCATGTCGGCCCCCAGGGCGTTGAACTCCTCTTTGGCCCCCTTGGTCCCGTCGTGGATGGCCGACAACCGTTCCATCGGATCGTGGAGATTGGCCGGCAGTTGCACGAACATCGACGACACCTGGTTGGACCCCTTGGGCGAGTCGATGTCCGGTCGCACGGAGACCGGGACCACCGCCACCAGTGGTCGCTCCGGCAGCTCGTCGCCCTCGATCAGGAAGCTCCGGAGGGCTCCGGTGCACACCGCCAGCACCACGTCGTTCACCGTGGTGCCGGTGGCGTTCTTCAACCGCTTCACGTCGTCGAGGCCGATGGCGGTGAAGGCCACCGACCGCCGCCGGGTCAGAGCGGTGTTGAACGAGACCCGCGGGGCGGAGAGGGGGAGGGCGGCCTTGGACAGGGCCGAGCGGTTGGGCGTGCCCAGCCGGATCCGGCGCACGTTGAGCACGCGGTGGGCGGTCCGTACGGCGTCGCGGGTCATCTCCAGGGGGCGCAGCGACCGGGCCACGGCGGCCTCGGTCATGAGCTCGAGCCCGGAGGGGATCCGCTCGTCCACCGGCTGCTCCGGCGGCGCCGACTGTGCCGGCGGATCGGGTTCCAGGTCGAAGAGCACCGAGAGCAGGGCCGCCCCCGACACCCCGTCCACCGTGGAGTGGTGCATCTTGGCGATCAGGGCGATGTCCCCGTGCTCCAGGCCCTCGACGATCCAGATCTCCCACAGCGGCTTCGACCGGTCCAGCTGTTGGCCGGCGACGTCCCCGGTGAAGTCGGCCAGCTGGCGCAGCCCGCCCGGCTCGGGGAGCGCCCCCCGGCGCACGTGGTAGTCGATGTCGAAGTGGGGGTCGTCCACCCAGATGGGGTGGCCCAGCCGGAACGGCACCTCGATGAGCCGGCGCCGGAACACCGGGGCGCAGGGGATGCGGCTGGCGATGCCCGCTTTGACCTTCTCGAAGGAGTAGCCCCCCGGCACCGTTGACGGATCGAACACCAGGGTCATGGCCACGTGCATGTGGAGGGTGGGGGTCTCCAGGTACAAGAAGCTGGCATCGAGCCCACTCAGTCGTTCCATCCCCATCCCTCCGTCAGGTCTGCCGTCGAACGCTTACCCCTACCCACCCCCTGCCCGGTCTACCCCCTGCTGCCTTCCCTGTCCTCATCCCCACCCGAACCCGGCCCGGCGACCCCGGACGGGGCCCCTCCTTCACTTTCCCCACCGGACCGTGTTTGATGGGGGCATGGCCTGGGTGTTCTTCGCAGTCAGCATGGCCTTTGCGGCCTTGGTGGTCAACGCCTTCCATCCGATCAGGCGTGAGCCCTTCACCGTGGCCAGTTTCGCCCTGGGCTGGATACCCGGCGAGCTGCCCCTTCAGGTGGGGGCGTTGGAGGTGGCGGGCGTGGTGGTCTTCGCCCTCGGTGGCGCCCTCCACTCCTGGCCGGGCTGGGTGGGCCTGGCCGTGGCCTGCGGGACCGAGGCCGGGTTCGTGCGGCTGGCCGTGGTGGCCCACGGCGCCGGAGCCCTGGTGGACGAGGCCCTGGAGCGGGCCAGCGGGGGGGCGGTGACCGTCCCCGGGTTCGATCCCGTCCCCACCTGGAACCGTTGGTGGCGTCTGGTCATAGCGGTGCCGTTCCGGTGGTGGTCCATCAAGCGGATCCGCAACATCGACTACTGGGGTGACGGCAACTACCGGCACAAGCTGGACGTCCTGGCCCGTCGCTCGGTGGTGGCCGAAGGGGCCCCGGTGCTGGTGTACATCCACGGGGGCGCCTGGGTCATCGGGGACAAACGCCAGCAGGGCATCCCGCTCATCCACGAGCTGGCCAGCCGGGGGTGGGTGTGCGTAGCCATCAACTACCGCCTCAGCCCCCGGGCCACCTGGCCCTCCCACATCGTCGACTGCAAGCGGGCCGTGGCGTGGGTCCGGGAGCACATCGCCGAGTACGGCGGGGACCCCGGGTTCATCGCCGTGTCCGGGGGGTCGGCCGGGGGCCATCTGTCGGCCCTGCTGGCCCTGACCCCCAATCAGCCCGAGTGGCAGCCCGGATTCGAGGATCTGGACACCTCGGTCGACGCCTGCCTGCCGTTCTACGGGGTGTACGACACCACCGGGGACCCCGAGCTGTCCGGGGCCTACGGGCCCGGGACCCTCGACCTCCTCGAGCAACGGGTCATGAAGGCCCGCCAGTCCGACAGCCCCGACCTGTTCGCCCAGGCCTCGCCGGACCACCGGGTCACGGCGTCGGCCCCGCCCATGTTCGTGGTCCACGGGGTCAACGACACCCTCGTCCCGGTGGCGGTGGCCCGGCACTTCGTGGACGAGTTGCGCCGCGTTTCCGAGGCTCCGGTGGCGGCGGTCGAGCTCCCCCGGGCCCAGCACGCCTTCGACGTGCTGGCGTCGATCCGGTGCCGGCACACCACCATGGGGGCGGTCCGGTTCCTCGAGGGCATGCGGACCCGGACCCACGACCGGCCGTTTACGGCAGCCCCCCAACGGGAAGTATGACGCTCTGGCCTGCGGTGCTAGACACGTGCCGGAGTTTCTGACGTAGAGTCACATATTCGTGGGTGACCGGGGAGCTGAGCTTCCCGCCCAACCCGGGCCAGTTCCGACAAGTAGTCCGACGACAAGGGGGAGCCTTGGGTTCTGCATCGTGGAAGACGCGCATGGCCGCACTGGGGATGGCCGTGGTGGTGGCAATTTCGGTGGCGGCGTGCAGCTCCACCAACTCCACCACCACCACCACCACGACCGGCTCCACGGGCAACCCGGGATCGTCGGGGAGGACCATCCCCGCCAGTGCCTACAGTGACCACACCGGCATCACCGCCAGCACGGTCGATGTGGGCAACGTCTCCACCCTGGCCATCGGCGGCCTGTTCAAGGGGGCCCTGGTCGGGACCGAGGCCTATGCCGACTACGTGAACTCCACCGGCGGGGTCAACGGGCGCCACATCGTGGTCAACGGGGCCGATGACGGCTACTCCGGCACCGGCAACAAGACGGCCACCCAGAACGCCATCAACACCGATGCCGCCCTGGTCGGCGGGTTCTCCACCTTCGACAGCTTCGGGGGCCAGGTGCTGGCCCAGAACCCCGGGATGCCCGACGTGACCCAGGTGTTGAGCGCGGCCACCAACACCCTGCCCAACGTGTTCAGCGCCGTCCCCCTCGAAGGGGGCTGGGAGGAAGGCGCCATCCAGTACTTCAAGCAGACCTTCGGGACCGCCGATGTGCAGAAGGTGGGCACGGTCATCGCCGACCTGCCGTCGACCCTGGCCGACTGGGCGGGTGAGAAGTACGCCATGCAGAAGGCCGGGTACAACATCATCTACGACGCCGAGTACGCCGACACCCAGACCGACTTCACCCAGAACGTCATCGCCATGAAGAACGCCGGGGTCAAGGTGCTGTTCATCGACCAGATGCCCGAGGCCTACGCCTCGGCCCTGCTCAAGGACCTGGTCCAGCAGAACTTCCACCCCAAGGTGGTGCTCGGGGCCGCCACCTACTCCCACGCCCTCATCGAAGCGTCCGGGGGCGCGGCCGCCGTCAACGGCTCCTACCTGGACCAGAACGCCTCGCTGTACCTGGGTGAGGACCAGAACGACATCCCGGCGGTGGGCACCTTCCTCCACTGGGTCAACGTGGCCGACCCCGGGTTCAAGACCGACCTGTTCACCCTGTACGGATGGCTCTCGGGTGAGCTCTTCGCCCAGGCCCTGAAGAACGCCGGCTCCGATCCGAGCCGGGGGTCGATCCTCAAGGCCCTGGCCAAGATCACCTCGTTCAACGGTGGCAACATCGTCACCACCTCCAACCCGGTGGCCCGGACCACGTCGAACTGCTACCTCATCGGGATGGTGACCAATGGTCTATGGGTGCGTCACGACGATCCGCCTATCAGCGGTCCCACCCACGGTTACCGGTGCGACTCCGAGTACGTGACGGCGCCGAAGTCCTGAGCTGACCGGCTAAGGAAACGGAGGCAACAGGGGTGGGCGACCGGGTGACGGAGCTGAGTCGGTGAGCAACTTCTTGCAGTTCACCGTGTTCGGCGTGATGTTCGGCGCCGGGTACGCCATCGCCGCCACCGGACTGGTCGTCACCTACACCACCTCGGGGGTCTTCAACTTCGCCCAGGGGGCGGTGGGCATGATCGCCGCCTTCAGCTACTGGGTGCTGGTCTCCGAGCACCACGTGCCCATCGTGGTGGCCCTGGTCGTCATCCTCATCGTGGGGGCCTCGATCAGCGGAGCCCTGGTCGAACGGGTGCTCATGCGCCGGCTCCACGGGGCCTCGGCCGAGCGTCCGGTCATGGTCACCCTGGGCCTGTTGGTGATCCTGACCGGGCTGGCCACCGTGGTGTGGCCCCCGAGCACCCAGGCGCTGGTCGGCAACATGATCAACGGGCAGTTCCGGCTGGTCGGGATCAACATCCAGTATCAGGAGGTCCTGATCATCGGGGTGGCCGCCGCCGTGGCCATCGGGCTCCGGATCCTCTTCTACGCCACCCGCACCGGGGTGGCCCTGCGGGCCGTGGTGGACGACCCCGAGCTGCTGGCCATGTCGGGGGCCTCCCCCAACCGGATGAGCCAGTACGGCTGGATCCTCGGGTTCATGATGGCCGCCCTGGCCGGGGTGCTGCTGGCCCCCACCCAGGTCTCCGGGCTCAACATCGAGGCCATGACCCTCCTGGTGGTCAACGGGTACGCCGCGGCCATCGTGGGCCGCCTCAAGAACATCCCGGTCACCTTCGCCGCCGCCATCGGTATCGGGCTGGCCCAGAACTACATCATCAGCTATCTCGTGCCCCATCTGCCCCAGAACCTGGAGCCGGACATCACCCTGGCCCTCCCCATGCTGTTCTTGTTCATCGCCCTGGTGACCCTGCCGTCGGTGCGGCTCCGGGCCGTGGGCCGCCTGTCCACCCTGCGGGCCCCCCGGGTGGCCGGTGGCCGGGAGTCCCTCATCGCCGGCGCGGTGTTCTTCGCCGTGGCCGCTGGTCTGGCCGCCGTCTTCAACAACACGCAGTTCCAGGGCACCACCGTGCTCACCCTGGGCGGTGTGGTCATGACCCTCGGCATCGTGGGACTCTCGCTGGTCCTGCTCACCGGGTACTCCGGGCAGATCTCCCTCTGCCAGTTCTCCTTCATGGGCATCGGGGCCTTCGTCATGGGCAAGGTGGCCGGCGGTGGCTCCCTGCTGGGCCTGGTGGCCGCCACCATTGTCTGTGCCGCCCTCGGGGCGCTGATCGCCCTGCCCACCATCCGGCTGCGCGACCTCTATCTGGCCCTGGCCACCTTCGCTTTCGCCGATGCCGTGGCCAACGGGTTCTTCCTCGACACCCACATCTACGGGGCCGGCGGGCTGACTATCGGCCGGATCGTGCTGCCGGGGCTGTCCTTCGGCGGGGACGCCTCCGAGTTCCTACTGGTCACGGTGTTCTTCGTGCTGTCGGCGTGGATGGTCCTGGCCATCCGGCGCAGCCTGTTCGGACGGCGGCTGCTGGCCCTCAACGACTCGCCGGCGGCCTACGCCACGGTGGGCCTCAACATCGGGGTGACCAAGGTGGCGGTGTTCGCCATCGCCGCCGGCATGGCCGGCCTGGCCGGGGCGCTGTACGGGACGGTGCAGCAGGTGGTGGGGACCTCCGACTTCGACTTCTTCTCCGGCATCATCTTCGTGCTGTTCGTGGTCATCTGGAGCATCCGCACCGTGTCGGGGGCCTTCCTCGCCGCCCTCACCTATGTGGTGCTCGAAAAGGTGTGGCCCAGCGGGTTCGGCCTGTTCGCCGGGGTGGGCATCATCCTGATCGGCCGGGCCGCCGGCGGCATCCTGGGCATCGAGGGCCTCCAGGGCCTGCTCCCCTGGGTGAAGCGGCCGGTGACCGGAACCGGCGGGGCCCCGGCCCCGCCCTTGGGTGGCGCCGCCGTCCTCCGGGGGGAGACCAGTGCCGCAGGTTGACAGCCCGGATCGGACCGGGGCGGTCCTGACCGTGTCCGAGGTGGCCGTGCGGTTCGGCGGCGTCTCGGCACTCAGCAGCGTGAGCCTGTCGGTGCAGCCCGGCACGGTCACCGGGCTCATCGGTCCCAACGGGGCCGGCAAGACCACCCTGTTCAACGTCATCAGCGGGCTGCAGACACCCGGCCGGGGCACGGTCCATCTCTTCGAGACCGACGTCACGGGCATGAAGCCGCACCGACGGGCCCGGCTGGGCTTGGCCCGGACCTTCCAACGTCTGGAGCTGTTCGGCTCGCTCACCGCCGGAGAGAACGTCCTGGTCGGATTGGAGTCCGACGCCCGGTGGTGGCACCGGCGCCGACTGGCCCGGCTGGTGCCGCGGGGACGGCGGGGCCGGGCCCAGGGCGCGGATCCCGGCAACACCGCCCTCGGGGACTTGACGGTGACCGACCCGGACCAACTCCTGGCAGGGGTGGGCCTGGTCGGCCTCGGAGGGCAGCACTCGGCGGCCATGTCCACCGGGTTGGCCCGCATGGTCGAGCTGGCCCGGGCCCTGGCCATCAAGCCCAAGCTCCTGCTGCTGGACGAGCCGGGCTCGGGGCTGGACGAGTCGGAGTCGAACGTCCTCGGCCAACTGCTCTCCAAACTGGCCGCCGACGGCATGGCCGTGCTGCTGGTGGAGCACGACATGGAACTGGTCATGCGGATCTGCGATCACATCTACGTGCTCGACTTCGGGGACATCATCGCCTCGGGCACGCCGGATGAGATCCGCAAGGATCCCATGGTCCAGGCCGCTTATCTGGGTGAGGCCGCGCCGGCCTCCGGGACCGATCCGGCGCCACCCGCCGCCGACGGCGCCACCCCATGACCGATCTGTCCGAGGCTCCCGGGGCCACCCCCCGGGCCTTGCCGCCGAGCATCACCCTGTCCGGGGTGACCGCGGCCTACGGCCGTATCGAGGTGCTGCACGGCGTCGATCTGGCCATCCCGGCCGGCAGCGTGTTCGCCCTCCTCGGGCCCAACGGGGCCGGCAAGTCGACCTTGCTCAAGGTCATCAGCGGCCGGATGCGCCCGACGGCGGGCCAGGTGCTGTTCGGTGACGAGCCGGTGGGGAAGAGCCCCCCGGAGAAGTTGGCCCGGGCCGGGATCTGCGCGGTGCCCGAGGGCCGGGGCATCTTCCCCAACCTCACCGTGCACGAGAACCTCCGCATCTGGACCTACCGCGGCGGGCTGAGCACCAAGGACGTCGAGGAGAGGACCTTCGCCACCTTCCCGCGCCTGAAGGAGCGGCGGAGCCAGACCGCCGGCACCCTGTCGGGTGGGGAGCAGCAGATGCTGGCCATCTCCCGGGCCCTGGTGACCGATCCCCGGGTGCTGCTGCTCGACGAGCTGTCCATGGGACTGGCCCCGCTCATCGTGGCCGAGCTCTACGAGCTGGTGGGGAACCTGGGCCGCCAGGGGATGACCATTCTGTTGGTTGAGCAGTTCGTGACCACGGCTCTGTCCGTGGCCACCCGAGCCGCCATCATGGTGCACGGCCGCATCCAGCAGGAGGGCACGCCCGAAGAGATGGCCGCCGCCGCCCTCGGCGTCTATCTGGCCTGAGCCCGCGGCCCCGCTCACTCCTCGTCGGCCAGCACCACTTCGATGCTGGGCTCGTCGCCCTCCACCGTCACCAGGTCCTCCACCCCGCCGGCGTCGGCCACGTCGTCCCGGGCCAACAGGAGTGCGGCGATCCGCTCGGGGGTGTCGGTCACCGTGAGGGTGGCCACCTTCGAGCGCATGGAGCGCTTGGCCTGGGACTTGGCCTGACGGACCCGACCGAGGACCCCGGCGGCCACCTCGAGCACCCGGTCCCCGTCACCCACCCCGGCCGAGCCGGCCGGACCCAGCTCCGAGCGGGCCGGCCACGGGGCCGTGTGGATGGAGCCGGCCTGCCACCACGACCACACCTCCTCGGTCACGAACGGCAGCACCGGGGCCAACAGCCGCAACAGCACCGAGAGGGCGGTGGCCAGGGCGGCCCGGGCCGAAGCCGTGGCACCCTCACCGGGCTCCCCGTAGGCCCGGGTCTTGACCAGCTCCAGGTAGTCGTCACAGAACGACCAGAAGAAGGCCTCGGTCCGTTCCAGGGCCCGGGCGTAGTCGTAGCCCTCGAAGGCCGCGGTGGCCTCGTCCACCACCGAGCCCAGCCGGGCCAGCATGGCCTGGTCCAGCGGGACGGTGACGGCGTCGACGGCCGGGGCGACGACCGTTCCGTCCTCGCCGGCGATCCGGCCCAGGGCGAAGCGCGAGGCGTTGAGCACCTTGATGGCCAGGCGCCGGCCCACTTTCATCTGGCCCTCGTCGAAGGCGGTGTCGGTCCCCGGCCGTCCACCGGCCGCCCAGTAGCGGACGGCGTCGGCCCCGTGCTTCTCGACCAGGGGGAGGGGGGTGACCACATCCCCTTTGGACTTGGACATCTTCTTGCGGTCGGGATCGAGCACCCATCCCGAGATGGCGGCGTCCGACCACGGCAGGCAGCCGTGCTCGAGCTCGGACCGGACGATGGTCGAGAACAGCCAGGTGCGGATGATCTCGTGGGCCTGGGGCCGCACGTCCATGGGGAAGACCCGCTCGAACAGGTCGGCATCGTCGACCCAGCCCCCGGCGATCTGGGGGGTCAGGGACGACGTGGCCCAGGTGTCCATGACGTCGGGGTCGCCGATGAACCCGCCCGGCTGTCCCCGCTGACCCTCGGTGAACCCGTCGGGCACGTCGGTCGACGGATCGACCGGGAGCCGGTCCTCGGCCGCCATGATGGGCGCGTCGAACACGGCCTCGCCGGCGTCGTCGACCGGGTACCAGACCGGAAAGGGCACCCCGAAGAAGCGCTGCCGGCTGATGTTCCAGTCCCCGTTGAGCCCCTCGACCCACGACCGGTACCGGTGGGCCATGTACGGCGGGTGCCAACGGAGCTCCTCGCCCCGGGCCAGGAGCCGGTCACGCAGGGGGAGGGTCTCGACGAACCACTGCCGTGACGAAACGATCTCGAGTGGCCGCTCGCCCTTCTCGTAGAACTTGACCGGGTGGGTGATCGGTGTGGGCTCACCGATCAGGTCGCCCGACTCCGCCAGCTGCTCGACGATGCGGTTCTGGGCCTGCTTGACGGTGCGGCCCGACAGCTCCCGGTAGTGGGAGTCGGCGGCCTCCGGTGCATCGGACTCCCATCCCGACGTGCCCCAACTCACCGGCAGGAGCCGGCCGTCCCGGCCCACCACGGTCCGGGTGGGCAGGGCCAGCTCGCGCCACCACACCACGTCGGTGGTGTCGCCGAAGGTGCAGATCATGGCGATGCCCGAGCCCTTCTCGGGGTCGGCCAGCTCGTGGGCCAGCACCGGGACCCGCACGCCGAACAGGGGAGTGCGGACCTCGGTGCCGAACAGGGGCCGGTAGCGGTCGTCGTCGGGGTGGGCCACCAGGGCCACGCACGCCGGGAGCAGCTCGGGCCGGGTGGTCTCGATGTCCACCCCGCCGTCGTGGTCCACCCGGGGGAACCGGAGGCGGTGGTAGGCCCCGGGGCGTTCCCGGTCCTCCAGTTCGGCCTGGGACACGGCGGTCCGGAAGTCCACGTCCCACAGGGTGGGTGCGGTGCGCTGAACCACCTGGCCCCGCTGGGCCAGGTGCAAGAACCCGCGTTGGGACACCCGTTGGGCCTGCTCGGAGACGGTGGAGTAGGTGTGGGACCAGTCGACCGACAGTCCCAGGGTGCGCCACAGGTGCTCGAAGACCTGCTCGTCCTCCTCGGTCAACTGGTGACAGAGGGCCACGAAGTTGGGGCGCGAGATGGAGATGGGGTCCTTGGGCGGTTCGGCCGGCGGGGTGAAGGCCGGGTCGAAGGGGAGGCTCGGGTCGCAGCGGACCCCGAAGTAGTTCTGGACCCGGCGCTCGGTGGGGAGGCCGTTGTCGTCCCAACCCATGGGGTAGAAGACGGCCTTCCCCCGCATCCGGTGGAAGCGGGCCATGGCATCGGTGTGGGTGTACGAGAAGACATGCCCGATGTGGAGTGATCCCGAGACCGTGGGGGGTGGGGTGTCGATGGAGTACACCTGGGGACGGGAAGCGGTGCGGTCGAAGGTGTAGGTGCCGGCCGCATCCCAGCGGGCCGACCACACCGCCTCGAGCCCTTCGAGGCCCGGCTTTTCGGGGATTCCGGACGGGCCGGCCATGGGGTCTGTCGCACCGGTCGCGTCCGTGGTCATGATCGGGTTACCGTACCCTGCGTGCTGACGCTCCACGACTCCGCCACCGGCGAGGTCTCGCCGCTCCAGCTGCGGGTGCCGGGCCGGGTCTCCATGTACGTGTGCGGTCCGACCGTCGACGGGGTGCCCCACCTGGGCCACGGACGGTTCTCCCTGGTCTTCGACGTCCTGCGGCGGTACCTGTTGTTCACCGGGCTCGACGTGACCTACGTGTCCAATATCACCGACATCGAGGACAAGATCATCGACCGGGCCAACGCCCTGGGCGTCGGCATCGACGAGTTCACCGCCACCAACGAGGCCGAGTGGTGGGAGATCATGGATGCCATCGGGGTGCTGCGGCCCGACGAGGCCCCGCACGCCACGGCCTACGTGGACCGCATGATCGAGCTGGTGGCCGAGCTGGTGGCCACAGGCGTGGCCTATGAGACCGGCGACGGGGTGTACCTGTCCGTGGCCGATGTGCCCGGCTACGGGCTGCTGGCCCACCAGCCCCTCGAGTCCCTGCGGGCCGGGGCCCGGGTGGAGGCCGACGAGGAGAAGCGGTCACCTCTGGACTTCGTGCTGTGGAAGAAGGCCAGAGAGGGGGAGCCGTCCTGGGAGTCGCCCTGGGGCCCGGGTCGGCCCGGGTGGCACACCGAGTGCGTGGTCATGTCGCTCGATCTGCTGGGAGAGGGGTTCGAGCTCCACGGCGGGGGACTCGACCTCATGTTCCCCCATCACGAGAACGAGCGGGCCCAGGCGGTGGCGTCGGGGCGGGAGTTCGCCCGGCACTGGGTCCACAACGGCTGGGTCACCGTGGGGGGAGAGAAGATGTCCAAGTCCTTGGGCAACTTCACCTCGCTCCGGGACCTGTTGGACCGGAGCGATCCCCGGGCCTACCGGCTGTTGGTGCTGCGGTCCCACTACCGGTCACCCATCGAGGTCACCCCGGAGACCATCGCCGACGCCGAATCGGGGCTGGCCCGGCTGGACGAACTGGCCCGCCGGTTCGACCTCCCCCCGCACCTCTCGGCGGGTCCGGTGGTCGACGACCCGGGTGGAGACGACATCGACCGTGAGGCGGTGGACCGGTTCCGCCGGCGGATGGACGATGACCTCGACACCCCGGGGGCCCTGGCGGCGGTGTTCGATCTGGTCCGTACCGCCAACGGCGCCGACGACCGCGGTGAGACCGTGGCTGCCGGCCGCAACGCCCGGACGGCGGCCCTGCTCTGCGCCGTGCTGGGTCTGGACCTCAGGCCCGGGGCCGGGGACGAGGTGGATCCGGACACGGCGGAGCTGGTGCGGCGTCGGGACGAGGCCCGTTCGGCCCGCCGGTGGGACGAGGCCGACGCTCTGCGTGGCCAACTGGAGGTCGCCGGTTGGCTGGTGGAAGACGGAGCGGAGGGGACCCGGATCCGACGTCGGTGAACGCCGCGTGAACAGGCCGCCGGAAGGGCCCTGAGCAGTTGATTCGTGATGGGGGACTGCTAGCGTTTCCCGCAGGGAACCCTCCTCCGGGAAGGCGGGTCCGAGGTCCGCTCCAGTCGGGAGGATCGAGGCTCGTCTCGTGGGCGGGGGCTGCCTGCACCGCACGTGTGGAGGAAAGGGGAATGCCACCGTGGCTTCCGGAACAGTCAAGTGGTTCAACGCCGAGAAGGGCTTCGGCTTCATCTCGCAACCTGATGGTGGGGCAGATGTCTTCGTGCACCACACCGCCATCCAGATGAACGGATTCCGCTCTCTCGAAGAGGGTCAGGCGGTTGAGTTCGATCTTCAAGAAGGACCCAAAGGGCTCCAGGCGGTCGATGTACGCCTGGCCCAACCTGCGTAGCTTCACCACCTTCCTCCCCGGGGTCCTCGGGCCCAGCTGAGCACCGGTGCCGTGGCGGCGTGCCATGGCATCCTCCAGCGCTGCGCCCGGGAACACCTCCGACCACCGGCCATCCTGGCCCGGAGCCCTGCCCTGAGCGCGCCCACCCGACCCGGGCGTGCCTGCTGGCTCGGGCTCCCCTGCTCTGAGGCCCAGGTGACCAGCCGTTCGTGCTGACGCGTGGCGTTCCCGCCCATTCTTGGTTACTATGGAGTAACTTCGTAGTGGCTGCCGGCTCGACCGGCTCGACCGGGAGAGGGGCCCGGGGCTGCTTATGAGGGCCGATGTGCATGAGGGCCCCGACGGGCCGGAATGGAGAAGGTCAAGATGGCTGAATTCTCGCTCGACCTCAACGAGGACCAACTGCAGATCCAGAAGTGGGTCCACGATTTTGCCGAGACCGTCATCCGCCCGGCCGGGCACGAGTGGGACGAGCGTGAAGAGACGCCGTGGCCCATTATCGAAGAGGCCGCCCGGATCGGTCTGTACTCGTTCGACTTCATCATCCAGTGCTTCTCCGACGACACCGGGCTGTTGCTCCCCATCGCCAACGAGGAGATGTCCTGGGGCGACGCCGGCATCGCCTTGTCGATCTTCGGCAGCACCCTGGGTCTGGCCGGCATCGCCGCCAACGGCACGCCCGAGCAGCTGATGGAGTGGGGGCCGCAGTGCTTCGGCACCCCGGAGAAGATCCAACTGGCGGCGTTCGCCGTGTCCGAGCCCGACGCCGGCTCGGACGTGTCGTCCCTCCGTACCCGGGCCGTCTACGACGAGGCCAAGGACGAGTGGGTCATCAACGGGACGAAGACCTGGATCACCAACGGCGGGATCGCCGACATCCATGTGGTGGTGGCCTCGGTCGATCCCGAGCTCGGCTCGAGGGGCCAGGCCAGCTTCATCGTCCCTCCCGGCACGGCCGGTCTCTCCCAGGGGCAGAAGTTCAAGAAGATGGGCATCCGGGCCTCCCACACTGCTGAGGTGATCCTCGATGACGTCCGGGTACCGGGGAGTTGCCTCCTGGGCGGCAAGGAGAAGTTGGACGCCAAGTTGGCCAACGCCCACGAAGGTAAGCGCTCCACCAGCCAGGCAGCTATGAAGACCTTCGAGGCGTCGCGGCCGACCGTCGGGGCCCAGGCCCTCGGCATCGCCCGGGCGGCATACGAGTACTCGCTGGACTACGCCAAGGAGCGCAAGGCGTTTGGCCGGGCCATCATCGAGAACCAGGCCATCGCCTTCAAGCTGGCTGACATGAAGACCCGGATCGACGCATCCCGCCTCCTGATCTGGCGGGCATCGTGGATGGGCCGCAACGGCAAGGAGTTCACCTCGGGTGAGGGGTCGATGTCCAAGCTGTTCGCCGGCGAGACGGCGGTGCATGTGACCGAAGAAGCCATCCAGATCATGGGTGGCTACGGCTACATCCGCGACCATCCGGTGGAGCGCTGGCACCGCGACTCCAAGATCTACACCATCTTCGAGGGGACCTCGGAGATCCAGCGGCTGATCATCGCCCGGGCCATCTCCGGGGTGCATATCCAGTAGCTGACCTGGAGTGTTACCTCCAGCGCCCACAATCGCCCGACCCGGGAGCCCATGGTGGCAGACGGTCGGGTTGCCGAGCCCGAGCTGGGGGCACCCCGGGTGAGCCCACTATGGCGCTGGTGATCGCATCGTCACCCTGGCCCCTCTGGCCCACGGCCAGATCGTCACCTCGGAGCGGGGAGAAGTCACCGCGGTGGGACAGGACCACGAGCATCTGATCGTCCGGTTCACCGCGTTCGCTCGTTGCACCACGGCGACCCGGCGCAGCTGCATGCCGTTGGGCCGAACGCTGACACAGCACCACCCGATCCGGCCCGGTGGAGCGGTGGAAGCCGTTCCAACGAAGGCCTTGAAACGGCTGTGGTAATCCCCCTGCTCGGTACCTCCCATCACGGTTGACGCCTGAGGGTACCGGGAAGTTCTGATGAGTAGGGCCGGCCCCCCTATACATCGGTGTCCGCTGGCAGCAAGATGGGTAGTGGTCGCTCCACTTCTGTTGTAAACGAGCAGACTCGGCCAAGCTTGGTGGTGCCTGGCAAGGAGAATCATGGCCACGGAACGGCAGCTCTATACGGTGCTCGGGGAGTTCGCCCGCACCATGGCAACTGACTTCCCGATCCAGGGAATCTTGGACCACCTAGTTCTTCGGATCGTGGATATCTTGCCAATAACTGCGTCGGGGGTCACACTCATCACCGAGACCACCATGCCCGAGTATGTTGCGGCGTCCGACGCCTCGGCACTCCGTTTCGAACAGCTACAAAGTGAATTGGGCGAGGGTCCATGTCTCGCGGCCTACCGTGCGGGCGAAGCGGTAGCAGTGGCTGACCTCCGCTCCGATGACCGATTCAAGAAATTCGGTCCACGGGCCGTCGAGGCCGGACTGGCGGCAGTGTTCACCTTTCCGTTGCGACAAGGAGATCGGCGACTTGGGGCCCTGGATTTGTATCGCGACACGCCGGGGCCGCTAAGTGACGACGATTTAGCCGCAGCACAGACCCTTGCCGACATCGCCTCGGCCTACCTGGTCAATGCGAGGGCGCGAGACGAAGCCATCCACGCATCACAGCTCAAGTCGGATTTTCTGGCCAACATGAGCCACGAATTACGCACGCCGTTGAACGGTGTCATCGGCATGAACGAGCTTCTCCTCGAAACAGACCTCGACATCAGTCAACGGGAGTTCGCCGAGACCGCTCGCAATTCGGGAAAGGCGCTGCTCACGATCATTGGTGAAATTCTGGACTTCTCCAAAATCGAGGCCGGCAAACTTGACATCGAGGACACTGAGTACGACGTGCGCATTGTTGTCGATGATCTTCTCGATTTGATGGCCGGTACTGCTCAAACGAAGGGTCTCGACCTGATTGCCATCGTCGACCGCTCGGTCCCAGCCGTGGTTAGCGGAGACCCGGGTCGGTTAGGCCAAGTGCTCGCCAACCTCGTCGGCAACGCCATGAAGTTCACACAAACTGGAGAAATTGTGATTCGGGCCACAGCGGCCGATGCCAATGCATTGGCGGAGATCGGAGATAGGAAGACCATCGCCCGCTTCGATGTATCGGACACCGGCGTGGGCATAGCACCCGACAAGGTCAAGACCATATTTCAGCCCTTCTTGCAAGCCGACACGTCCACATCGCGAAACTACGGCGGCACGGGCCTCGGACTGTCCATCAGCGCACGCCTTGTGGAGCTGATGGGTGGCACCCTGGGTGCCCGCAGCCAACTAGGAGTTGGAAGCACGTTCTGGTTCACAGTGCTCGTCCGCACAACTCCTACCCAGCAAGCGGACGGACTCAACTCGGCAGACCCTGATCTCGCAGGCGTAACAGCCCTAGTCGCGGACGCCAGTGTCACCCAGCGCGCCCTTCTATCTGACTATATGACCGACTGGGGCATGACTGTTACGGCCACCGATGGCGCCGAGTCGGCCCTGACCGCGCTCCGGACCGCAGCCCACCAGAGTCGACCGTTTGCCATTGCCTTGGTCGAATGGCCTTTGCCCGGTGTCGAGGACAAGAATTGGTCAAAGCCATTGTTATGGACCCCGCCTTCGACCCACGCCTTATCGTCCTGACCCGTGTTGGGCAGAACCCCGAACTCGGCAGCCTGGCGGAATATTGCGCAACAGCAGTCGTTCTCTCGAAGCCAGTTCGGCAGCGCCATCTCCTCGAAGCCATAAAAACCTCCCTCGGACTTACTACCCGAACCGGCGACCTGCCCAACGGTCCGGCACCCATTGTCCCGCTTCGGGCCGGTCGGGTACTGCTAGTCGAAGACAATCCGGTGAACCAGAAAGTCGCCGTCGCTATGCTCACTAGCGCCGGATACGAGGTAGACACGGTGGCCGACGGAGCCGCCGCGGTGTCCGCTTCCGCCAGCCGAGGCTATGACGCCATCGTGATGGACTGCCAGATGCCCAAACTCGACGGTTACGAGGCGGCTGAGGCCATCCGAATCAATGAAGGCTCCTCTCACCACACTCCGATCGTCGCAATGACCGCTGGTGCGCGTCAAGAGGACCACGACCATTGTGTCGCCGCGGGGATGGACGCCTATGTGACCAAGCCTGTCGACAAAGGGACTCTTCTCGCCAAGCTTGCGGAAGTTCTGTAGCCGGGCCAAATGATCCCTCTGGCTTCCTCCTTGACCCATCTCCGCTCTCGAATGTCGCATTTGTCGACGGAACTTGCGGTGCCGGCGCTGAGTCGTGACGAGCTAATCCGAGCATGACAGGGGGCTCAGCCACTCCCCAAAGCATGGGGCCGATGAGCCAAGAAAGCTCGGTGGCGAACTGGCAGTTCCTGACGAGTCACGGCCGTGTGCTCCTTTGCATCGTCGACGACCCGGGGCTCCGTTTGCGCGAAATGGCGCTTCGCCTCGGCATCACGGAACGCCATGTCTACGGAATCATCCGTGACCTTGAGAGAGGCGGCTATATCACCAAGGAGAGGATCGGCCGCCGTATCCGCTATCACGTCCACGATCGGATCTCGCTACCGGACGCCCTTAGACGAGATCGAACAATCGGCGCCGTCCTAGGTGTTCTGACACGGGTAGATGACCAACTGCGTTAAGTCGGGCATTGCAGTAGTGCGGTCCCGCCAGTTATTCGGTTGGGTCTGCAGCGCCATCATCTGTTCCGCTCGTGGTCCGATCAGTGGAACGTGGAGGGAGCGGTGACCGTCCGGACCGGCAAGCGGGAGGCCTTGCGAGAAGCGTCCCGGCTCGAGTCTGCTCCCCAACGTGGTGGTGCTGGGCGCACGGTGGCCGACGCTCAGGACGGTTACACAAGGTGGGTGACGGGCCCCTTGGTCTTGCTCTCACCGAGGTCCTGGCCACTGCTGGCCGCTCGGGCGGCCTAAACGGCGTCGTGGGAGACGCGGCAAGGTGCCGGGTGTCGACCCCTCGTGGGCGGCCACGTCCAACACGGTGTCTTCCGACTCCTCGATCCGGGTGGCCAATCGGGCCAGCAGCGGGATCTCCGCTCGGTCCAGGATCTCACGGCTAACGCTGATCTCACGGTGAGAAATCTAAAGCTCGGAATGTCGCGAGCCGACGAAGGGAGTGGGCACGTAGCACGGCCCAGTCGAGGCAAGACTGAGAGGAACAGATGGTGGCGGAGGCGAAAGCCCTGGCAGATGTGGAAAGGATCAAGGGTCGGCTCGATTACATAGACGTGCTGAGGGCGCTTGCGGTCCTTTCTGTCGTGTCGGTTCACGTCTACGCCTATTGGGACAACTCTCCACTGCAGCTGGCGCACGGTCACACCCTTTTGGCGCCGATCTTTCGATTGGCAAGCATCGGATCCTGGGGAGTGGACCTGTTCATCGTCATTTCGGGATTCTGCCTCGCTCATCCGCTCTTCAAGAATCAGGACGCATCTGCGCCGCCTCGGGGTCTGAAGACGGTAGCCTTTTACAAGCGTCGGGCTTGGCGAATTCTTCCGGCCTACTACGCAGCACTCCTGTTGTTCTTTTTGCTGGAGCTCATTCCGTACGTGGACAAGCTTGTGGTCGGACGCCCGGTCAATGGGTGGGACCTGGTTACCCACGTCTTCTTAATTTCAGTCCTGGTTCGCCGCAACGATCGCCGCAATCAATGGACCGTTCTGGTCGATCGCCTTGGAGGTACAGCTCTACCTCGTGTTTCCTCTCCTCCTTGTGATGATCAGGAAGTGGGGCTTCATCAAATCCATAGCCACAACCATGCTGATTGCCGTTGTCTGGTACGTGTTCGCAAATGACTGGTCGCACGTGGCACTCAGTCACACTGTTGGCCCGGACCTGAGTAAGGAGCTTCCGGCTCGGTGGTTCGAGTTTGCCCTGGGCGTGGGTGTGGCCAAGCTGGTGGCTTCGCCGCGACGAAGTGATTTGAAGTGGGCCATTCTGGCTCTATTGATTGGAGCACCCATCGCCGCGGCGGGTGAGTCTCTGAACTCGTCCCTTGGCCGAGACTTCGGTTACGGGTTCTTCGCCTCGGGTCTGGTCCTGGCGTGTTCGTTCGTCCCCAATAAAGTCTTCACAGGTAACATTGTCGGCCGAAGCGTTCAAAAGCTCGGTGTGATTTCCTTCAGCTTCTACCTCCTGCACCAACCGATCCTGCTGTTGTTGGCCCCCTGGGTCCACAAGCTCCATCTGAGCCCGTTCGGGACGTTGGCTCTCGGAATGACGGCTGGGGTGGCAGCGTGCGCTGTTGCTGGACGAATCTTCTTCAACTTCGTAGAGCGTCCATTCCTCGTGAGAGGCGGGATGCGAGACGCCATCGTCACTGGCAATGCGAACCACATACCCGATGACAGCCCGACTCTCGTCATGGAGCCGGCAGAGGGAGTCAAGCCGGAGTCGGCGTAACGGAGATGCCAAACTGAAAGTTCGGATGATGGCACAGGTTCGACCAGCCATCAATCCAGAGTTCGTACGCTTGAAGTGACTCGTTCCAGGCGTGCTGTCACCTTCCGCTCACCCCGGTGCGACTATCCGTGAAGCGCCTCCCACCGTCTCCGGTTCCCAGCCAGTCGTCCACAGCGACTGCTACGTTGCCATCTGGCGTAGGTGGTGATTTTGGAGCGGAGGCGGTTGATCCTCAGAATCTCGTTCACCGTGGTGGGAATGGATTCGAATAGTCAGTGGCGCCATGTCCATAGGTGCCGCACTTGTGCTCTTGGTGACCTGGCTCACGGCATTCGCGCCGAACTCCGAGGCCGGGGCGTCGACGAAGACCGCCGTCGCCTCATTCGTAGCCAAACCGACGTCGCCCACGTGGGTTGGTGGGGCCGTGGCCCTCTCCGCCAAAGTCAGCAATGCCAAGACCTGCACCTTCTCGGTGACGCCGACGATCAAAGGCCTTCCGGTCAAGAAGGGCTGCACCGGTGGAACCGCGAGGAGATGGTGACCGTTCCGGAAAATAAGGGCACGACGACGACTACCTACACCTTCGGCCTGTCGGTTACCGGAGCGACGACGGTCAAAGCAACGGCTATCAAGCTCACTGTCGGAATAGAGCCAAACCCAACAGGTTGAGACCGGGGTCACTTCGACGGGTGATCGCTTTTGTCCCTCCTGGGGGTTGCCCTTGAGGTGCGTGCCTTGGTCGGGACCCAATGAATGCCAACAGGTCCGCATTGATGGTGTCTGCATGCGTGGTCGGCATGCCATGCGGGGATCATGGATACAGCAATCGCACGGAGGCTACGTCGGAGACTTAGGCCGCAACGAGGTCTTCTTCAGGCAATGACGGGTCGGCAAGGGGAGACCGAACCTCTGACGATGTGCCCCAGAAGGCGGCAGCCGCCAGCAGGAACCCGAAGCACTCCAACGTGTATGAGGCTGCTACCACTGCGTAGTCCGACCGTTGTAGGACGACGAGATCGCCAGGTGCGTCCAAAAATAGGTGACTACCGAGAGGCCTACCGCCAAGAGCAGGTTTCCGAGGGCGAAGAGTCTTAGCGTGTTGGCCATGCCAGCGAGCGATACATGAGAGGTTTCGATCCACTTGAACCAAGCCCACGATGCGCAAGCGATGGCGGCGTAGCCCAGGATGCTCCCGATGCCGAGCACGAGGTCGGAGTGGTATTGGGAGTTCCCGTCGTGGACGCCCCATTCGAAGACCGAAGTCTTGCCGATCCATCCGGCCGCCACCAAGACGAATCCGCCGAGGACCGCCAATCGTTCCCACCGCATTGAGTACATGACTGAAGCTTAGGCACATTGGTGTGGCCTAGCTGTGGGCCCGTCACCGGCTGTGAGCCCACGCGTCGGCGGTGCTGCAGGAACGACCTTGGGATTGCCGGCGGACCGCTCTGAAGGCGAACGGTATACCGTGTGGCACGTGGCGAACGGGTGCCGGCTCTCACCGTTGTGACGGGCGGTGGGTGGACAACCCTCCCCACAGGAGCACTCAGGGACACTAGTGCGATGGATTCTCGAAGGCCCGGTCACCTCACATCGACATTGACTCCGGTACCATGGCCACGGGTCCATGTACGTCATCGACTACGTCATCTACGGCCTTTGGATCCTCTTCTGGTTGGTATGGCTGGCGGCCGCCCTGACGGCGAAGCGGGCAGCTCAGTCACGAGTGCGACAGTTCGTCGGCTTGAGGGTTGCCCTTTTCGTCATCGTGATCTTGGTGAGTCGTTCGGGAGTCTTCAAAGGTCACCGTGCCATCGTGAACAACCCCGTTCTTCAGGGCATCGGCTTGGGCCTGTTCCTGACCGGGTTGGGACTGGCTCTGTGGGCACGGGTCTATCTGGGACGGAACTGGGGCACCCCGATGTCGGAGAAGGTGGACGCGGAGTTGGTCACCACCGGGCCCTATCGGTACATCCGCAACCCCATCTACTCGGGATTGATCCTCGCCGCCATAGGGACGGCAGTAGCCGTGAGCTGGTATTGGATCGTTGCTGTCGTGTTGATGGGCGCGTACTTCGTCTACAGCGCAACCGTCGAGGAACACATCATGGAGCGCCTGTTTCCGAACGACTATCCGGCATACAAACGCTCGACCAAGATGCTGATTCCTTTCATGTTCTAAGCCATGAGCGGGTCGAGGTGCCCCAAATCCTGACCAAAGGGATTGGTGAATCGTTTCTCCGGCAGTCCCGACCACGACGGAGCGATGATCATGACGTGGAGGTCACCGACACAGATGGTGGCACTCCCGTCGAAGTCACAGCCGACAACGTCCCTGACGCAGTCTCGGAACAGGACCATGCAGCAGGTCTGAGATCCTCGTTGGAGAAGCTCTTCGGCTATCCCGCCCAGTAGGGCGCAGGGAGCGCCGGGTCAACGGAAAACCATGGTAATTCCGGTAGCGTTCGCATGTGGCAAATCGGGAGACGGAGCGCAGCGAAGTGCAGCACGTACTCGACTCCGTAGGGTGGATCGAAGGCGCGGTCGACGAAGGTAACGGAAGGTGAATTCCGGATCGACGATCGTGCTGTTGCTTCATCGGACTGTGTGAACTTTTTTGTGACCGGTGGTGACCTGCTCGAAACAGTGCAGTATTTGTGGAGCGAGTTTGAATGGGTCCAACTGGAACGTCGATCAGCAATAGACGGACGGGCCCTCGACCTCCATGGCCAGATATTGGAGCGATCCGTGGACCAACATGTGCTGCTCGGTTACTTGACCAACTCTGAAAGGTTTGTGTGGGCTCCGATCAACTGTCGAGCCGAACGCCTACTTGAAGTATTCGTCCGCGCTGAGGTCGAGGTAAAGAAAGAGTCGCGCTGAGCCTGTCTCTGACCCCCGAAGTGGGAGTGCCTTACCACCGAATCAATCCCGCGCCTGTCGGAGAAACTGATGAGCCCTTCGCCCTTGGACGTGTTTCGAAGGGCCATGTGGCCCCAGCCACTGGGAGAGGGGCCGTTGCCCTGCTGACCCGAAGCGCCACAAGGATGTGGCTGCTATTGATCAAGTCGAGTCAGGCGACCGGCAGCGGCTTCGCCGCACATTTGGGATGTACTTGGTATGCGAACAGTGGGTTGCGTCAGCATATTGGCTGGGCCAGTGCGACGATGATCCCTTCGGGACCCCGGACGTAGGCCATCCGCCAAGCGTCTTCGTACTCGCCGATTCCGCCCACCAGCGCGTAGCCCGCGGACGCAGCGTGGGTGACGGCGGCATCGAGGTCGTGAACTTCGAAGGCGATGCTTCGCAAGCCAACCTCGTTCGCCATGGCGGCGTGTGAACTCGGCTCGGAACTGGGTTGGACAAAACTTGAGAGCTCGACGCCCGTGCCGCCGTTCGGAGGGCGAAGCATCAGGATTTCAGTTCTGGAGCCCGGGATGCCGATCACGGTGTCGATGAACTCCCCCTCCACGAACGTCCTTCCCTCGACCTCCAGCCCCAACGCGATAAAGAACTGCGCGGCGGTATCGAGGTCGACGACGGTGATGCCAACGTGGTCGAAACGGCGTATGTGTGAAATGTCGGTTCCTTCTTGGGCCTGAACCCCGGTTTGGACCGACGCCGATTCACATGGTGTCCCCTTGAGTAGCGCCAGTCGGTGCGAAGGTAGTTCGGTGGGGTCGGCTTGGCAGTTTATCTACGAGTGCCGAGGTGATCCCAGGACTCCCTGGGTCGTGCATCTGCCCCAAGCACGGGTTGAGTTGGTGATCGGCCATGGTCGAACGGCCCTTCTAACCGCGGTCCTGTGCCGGGGGTGACGAACATGAATGACCACATGCGATGGGGGTCACATCGCGACATTCTGTGAAACCTGTGAGCGTGTCCAATCCACCGCAGAGCCCACGCAGGTGCAACCGATCCTTCAAACGATTGCATGGGGGGTGGCACCTGTTTCGCTTCGCAACGCCCCGGAGTTGGTGCTCGATCAGATGGGGTTGCAGACAGGCCAGCCCAAAGCCACACTTAACTATCCGGACAGGGGAGGGCTAATGGCCAGGCTTCATAATTCGTCACGCGTCGTTCGCATGGTTCCCGTGGCAGTGTTGTTGTCACTCTTTGGGGGTGGCATTGCTTATGCTTCCACGTCGAGTGGCTCTCCCGCGGCGACGGCCCAGTCCACTTCAGCGGGCACCGTGTTCAACTCGACCTCTATTTGGACGACCACAACGGGCTGTCCTTCAGGCGAGATCCAGCCGTATCTGAAGCAAACAGGCACCTCGCTTCCGTGGACGTGGGTCAGTCCAGTTGGGAGCCAATGTCAGAAGCCGGACTTTGCCCAGGGCGGTAACGGGTTTCGTGTCTATTTTTCGGCACCAACGGCAGACCTCCCAACCGACTCCTCCGTCGTCGACACCTCCGGGAGCACTCTGCCTTCGGTGACGATCCGCGGTTCGGCCTACATCTTTTATTCGAACTGTGATGTCGGTCTTACCTCGGGGGCAAAATCCACCAGCCCGGCGGTTTACGAAATTGGCTGTGACTTCGAGAGCTATAGCAAGGCGGCAACAGCAGCTGCCTTCGAATCGACAGTCAATGGAAACGAGATCTTGGGCCCGATCCAGACCGTGAGTGGCCACATTTGATCCGTCGAGCAGTTCGTCAAACCGCAAGCGAGGAGCGGATCTGGCTGGAATAGGGCCTGGTGGATCAGTCAGGCCGTCGTTCGAGGTGCACGTTCGAGTCCGTACCGGGGCCAAGCCTCAATCGGGGAGGGTGTACGTGTTCTCGAACTCGTCCTGGAGCACTGTGGCCAGGTGGTCCGAGGTGTCCACCACCAGCTCCTCGGCGAGGATGCGGGAGCGGTAGGTCCACCCATCGGGCAGGGCAAGGCGCTCGCCCAAGGTCAGAAGAGCCTCTTCGCTCATCTCTGGGTCGACGCCGACGCAGCGAGCCTGCATGACGTAGACGAGTCCGCCAGGGTCGACCAACTCGTACACGCGGCTACCGGCGTCGAAGAAGAAGACGGCCCGTCGATCGACGTGGCGGACCGTGTATGGGATCTGTGCCGCTTCGTTCCCGAGCTTGACCACGGCGATACGGCGCATCATGATTCCACCGAACTCCCGCATGATCGGCTCGATGGGCTGCGCCTTGGAGCCGAGGCCGTCGAGCACCCAGTAGCGAGGGCCGTTGAGCTTGACCAGCACGGCATCCATCTCCTTGGCAATGGCTTCGGCGTCGAGCTGTTCCCAGAGTTCCTGTGGGCAATCGTTGATCATCTGTGTGCCATAGACGTGCGCCTGGAGCCCCTCGTCCGTCACGAAGACGGCGAGGACCTCGCCGTAGCGCTGGCCGCGCTGACCGTCGATGAGGCGCTGAGGGGTGGGGGTACTCACGGGTGCGTTCCTTTCCTAGAACGTGCTGGCTGGAGTGGTCTGATTGCGACAACAGGAGCGGCCACCATCGATGGAGGTCAACCTTGAGACCGGGAGCATGAAGAGACCAGACCTGCTGCGGTCCGGTAGCCATGCCGAAGTGTCACGTGCGAGGTCCGCCGTGGGGGCTTCCATGGGAACTCCTCGATCTGGTCCCGTCATGACAGAAGGTGTCGGTGAAGGTGTCGGTGCCTATGACACTAGTTTCACCGTGCTTCGGCTGCCGGAGCTCCGTGCGGGAGGCCTGGCTCGCACCGTGGCCTTACTGCCGAGGACGGTCCTGGACCAGACCGGGCCTGAGCACTGTTGTCCGTGGCATCGGGCAGGCACGTCAGCATCACGCCTCATGGATAGCCAGCCACCCCGGCCAATGCCGTGAACACTGCCTGATTGACACCGCCGGCAGAACGTGCGAATCTACAACCATATGGTTGTAGATGTGCTGGAGGGCCAAAGACAGACCGACCGGTTGTTTTTCGCGCTGAGTGACGCCACGCGGCGCCACATCGTCACGGAGACTCTCGACACTGAGCGCTCCGTCAGCGAGCTCGGCCGGCTATATCCGATCAGCCTCACCGCGGTGCAGAAGCACGTCGAAGTGCTGGTCGACGCCGGTCTGGTCTCAAAGCACCGGAGCGGACGGGAGCAACTGGTGCGCGGGGAGGCCAACCAACTCCGCCGCGCACATGAACTGCTCGATGAGCTCGAAGCCGTGTGGCGGGCCCGCCTTGAACGCTTCGGAGACATCCTGGAGCAAACCACTGGGAAGGAAAGCGAATGACCGTGCTGCATGTCGACAAGAACGCAGGGGCCAAGACAATGGTCATCACTGCGGAGTTCAAGACGTCAATCACCAACGTCTGGCGCCTGTGGGCCGACCCTCGCTTACTCGAGCAGTGGTGGGCCCCGCCGGAATTTCTGGCAACGTTCGAGCCTTACGACCTCAAGCCGGGCGGCACGATCATCTACTCCATGTCCGGCCCCGACGGCGGCGACACGTTCGATGGAACGTGGAACGTGATCGAGGTCGACGCACCGACCAGGCTCGTGGTCGAAGACGCCATGGTCGGCGATGATGGAGCACCTACCGACGGCAATTCCATGACTCGCATCGAGATTGATATCGAAGCGGCAGGCGACACGACACGCATGGTCCTCACCACGCATTTCGACTCACTCGAAGGGATGGAACAAGCGATCGCTATGGGCGCAGCCGACGGGATGAATGCCTGCATGTCCCAGATCGACGCCCTGTTGGCCGAGTTCGCCGCCTAGTGTTTTAGGGCCACTCTCAGCGAAGACTTCCGGCTAGCACCGCCTTCCCGTGGCCGATCGGACACCTCGACAGCCATGTATGCTTGCCCTGGACCGGCACATCGGTGCGTGGGGATGGCCCAGCTCAACCGAGTTGCTCGAGTTGGTTGGCTACGTCTTCAAGTGGAGCGGATGCGTCTATCTCGATGGTGGCCGATGCCCGAAGCAGAGGCTCCACCTCTGCGACGTGGCGAAGAATCATCTCCCGTTCGGCGGGTGACTTCCCGTACGGGTTGTCGCGGCGGGCTGAGATCCTCCTGAAGAGCAGATCGACCGGTGCGCTGAGGAGGGCGACGTGGTCGAAGTGTGTGTAGAACCGGCCTTGGTTCGTTTTGCACCCAGCAACGAACAGGCTTCCTCCGGAGTGACTCCGGAGCAGGTCGCTCATCACCTCTTCCCGCCATATCCAGTCCGGTGAACCATCCGGCAGGGTCACCAGGTAGCTCCACTCCTCGCTGTCGGTGTCCACGGTTTGGTGTCCCCGTGCACCGAGCAGGCGAAGGACAGAAGACTTTCCGGTACCGGACATTCCGGTGACGAGAACTTTGGCCACGGGATGAGGGTAGCGAACGGGCTCCCCTGCCGCCGGACTGCCTTCGATGGCGGTCGAGTCGTATCATGAATGCCCGGAATACACTCGTCCGATGAGCGAGGGCGCGACCGTCAGAGAGGTGATCCAACGTCACCATGAGCAATCAGGCATCGCTCCTGACGGTGGTTTGTCCGACCGATGGGTGGTCATCAGGTTGGGCCGGATTCCAATGCCCTTCCTCAACACTTCTGCCCGACGTAGGGCTCTCACCCTTCACGACGTAAACCACCTCGTCGCCTGCTTCGGTACCGGAAATGTAGGTGAGGCAGAGATCAGCGCCTGGGAGCTCGCCAGTGGAGGCTGTGGGCCGTACGTCGCCGCATGGGGTCTGGATTTGGCGGGCCTGCTGCTCGGCATGGTGTGGCCAATCCATGTAGTTCGGGCGTTTGCGGCCGGACGGTCGACGGGCAACGCCTACGCCTTTGACCTAGAGGAGATCCTGGACCTGGAGCTCTCGGAACTGCGGCGAGCCCTGATCCGACCGAAAGAGCGAAATCCCTTGAGGTCAGTTGGATCGATCGCCCTGTTTGTTGCCTACCTGCTACTCGCCATTCCGGTTGGAGCGGCGTTCCTGGTCATGGTGGCCATCTCTATCCCTATCTGGGCACTGACCAAGGACGAGGCAACGCCGGCTTGACCTGAGGAGCGTAGGCCGGTCGGGTGTCATCGCTCCGGCTTGATATCCATGTGACCCTCGGAGCATCGTCGCATGTTCAAAAGGGCCAGTGGAGAGGGTCGGGAGTGCCTGCCCCACTGACGGGTGAGAACTGACACGCATCGGCACCGCCACTTCATGCCGTCAAGGGTCAGTGGTGTCCACCTGTTGCAACAGGGACTCCGCCTCGCTGTCCGTGATGCGTGTTGTGATCGTCCTGTCGTCGTTTACCACATAGTGAGCGCTGCATTGGGGGCAACGGAGCAGGATGGTGCCCGTGCGGGCGAACCGGGAGATCTCGTCAATCTTCCCACTGCGACGGTTGCGTGGATCTCGGCAGTAGCCACAACCGAAGGTCGATCCGAACTCGGCAGCCGTGTCCATTGTGGTCTTCGTCCCTTCAATCCAAGCTCTTCGATGCGAACCCTGCGACAAACGACCCCGCCGGTCGAACGTTTGGGGAGCGCCCCCAAGTCGGGTTGGATGGCGACCGACGCCAGGCACGGCAACCCAACGGTCCGCCGACATTGGCACCCGGTGTGGCGCTTCGGACCTGGCACTGGTCTAACACCCGATCTGTGACGAATCCGTCAACACCTGCTGAAACTTTGGTGAACACTCCGGCGCAGCCGGGCCTATTGGACGCACAGTGAGCACGTCGTCATGCTCTGTAAGCAGGGGCGTCGGCTGGTCCGAGCACCGTTGCGCTCGTCGGAAAGGCGCCCCCGTCATCCTCGGTGAGTGACGCGAGACTCTGCCCCTGTGACTCCGGCAGCAAGGTCATGGTTACCGCTGCTCCGATCAGGGGCCCCGAAGCCGACAGTGGCGCTGGCCCCTCCGAGCTCGATCTTGACCAAGATCTAGGAGTTCCACCCCCGCTATGGACCAGTCAGGCGGTCCAGTACGACGTCGAGCGCCAACCAGGGCGAGTCTCCCCCCAACGTCTCTTGGACGCACCGGGCGAACAGCCACTGCCGAACCCGGGTGGCATCCAGGCCGGCCAGATCGGCCACCCGGTTCGCCAGCCCGATGGGGTCGGCCCGCAGCGACTCGGTGCAGTTCAACAGGTGCTGGATCACGTCGTAGTGCGGATCGCCGACGTACGGCTTGGGGTCGATGAGCAGCCACGGATGACGGGTGCCGGACAGCACGTTCCCGGCGTGCAGGTCGGTGAACAACAACACGTCGCCCGGTTGGGGGCGCGACAGCTGGCGGAACAGGCTCAATCCCTGGCGGGCCAGCCCGGCGTCGAGCCTCCCGGGGTCGGTGGCCAGTCGGGCTTCGGCGCACCCGACCCAGTAGTCGGCCATCGCCGACAACGGCCGGAACGGATGGTCAGACGGTAGGTCGACAGCCCAGACCGACTGGAGCAGTTCGGTGATCACCACGTGTTGCTCCGGCTCCGGCCGGGCCCGTAGCTCGGTCCCGGGTCGGCATCGTTCCAGCAGCAGTGCGGTGGCGCCGACGGAGTCGCCATCGGATCCGACCTCGGATGAGGTCGGATCCAGGTGCTCGAAGGCCAGGACTTCGACCGCCCCTTTCCCGCCCAGGGCGGCCAGGCCCTCGGCCTCGTGCCGTGCCTCGGTGTGGGGCCATGCCACCTTGAGCACGATCGGCCGTCCGCCGGGGTCGACCCCCGGAGCAACCCACGAGCAGTTGCCACCCGGCTCGAAGGGCCGACCCAGACGCAGACCCCAGCGATCGGTCAACTCAACGACGCGTTCGGGCAACGCGTCGAGCCAGGCCACCCGGGCCCGGCCGCCGATGTCGGTCGAGGCCTGCAGGTAGGTGGGCACCCGAAGCTTGTCGTTCACCCTCCCCACCGTACGGGCTCGGTTTGACGACGGGGCACCGCCGCGCCACCTCGCCGGGCCGGCGTCACGACGACGGGTGGACCTCTGATCTCCGCCACACCTGGAAGGAGAAAGCCGGCGTGTCGCCGCTGGCAGCACAGGCTTCTTCGCTTATCAGCCCGAACTCCGCTTCGAAGGGAGGAAAGAACTTGGTGCAGCCGTACTCACCGGCGATGCGGGTGAGGTGGATCTCTTGGACCAGGGACAGCGTGGCGGCAAAGAGGGAGGCGCCGCCGATGTTCCAGATGTCGGCGGGCCCACGCTCCTCGAGGAACGTGACGGCGTCGGCAATGGGAGTGAAACCGGTCCGCAGGGGCTCGGTACGCCCGGTGGCCACATAGTTGGTCCCACCCGGCATGGGTCGGGCGTACTCCTCGTAGGTGGCATAGCCCATGAGGACATCGGTGGACGCCGTCTCCGACCGGAAGTGCGCCACGTCGGCCGGGACCGACCAGGGGATCCCGGTGTCGGTGCTCAGTCCCAACTGGTCGTCAACGGCGGCTATGGCCCGGATCACCTTCGGTCTCCTGGTCTGGATCTCAATAGTCAGCTGGCCGAGGTTATCCAACCGGCTCCGCTGCCACCGGTTGAGGGTGCTGGCCCGGGGTGGTGGTTCCTGTAGCGTCATGCGTGCCGTGACCGTTGTGCAACCTGCACCGACCAGGAGTGGTAGCGCCATCACCCGTACTTCCATCAGCCGGTGACGAGTCTCGAGGGCACCGTGGGGGACCGGCCCGCCGACGACGGGACCATCCGGGTGCTCACGCTGTGCACCGGAAACGCCGCCCGGTCGGTGATGGCTGGAGCCATGTTGCAGCCGGGCTCAATCCGGATCGTGACCGCCGGCACCCATGTGGTCGAGGGGCAGCCGATGAGCAGGCGGACCCGCGATGCGTTGGAGTCAGTGGGTTTCCGGGCCGAAGGACACCGGAGCCATCAGCTCACCGCAGGCGATGTGGAGGACGCCGATCTGATCCTGGCCATGGCCGGAGAGCACGTGGGCTACATCCGGCGGCTGCACCCCGGGGCGGCGTCGAAGACCGCCTCCATCAAGCGGCTCTGTCGTGACCTTCCCCCCGGCCCTCGGCCTCTCTCTGAGCGTCTGGCGGCCATGGACCTGGCCGCTGTTCCTATCGAGGCCTGGGAGGACGTCGAAGACCCTGCCGGCGGCGAGGACGCAGAGTACGTGTCGTGTGCGAACGAACTGTCCGCACTGTGCGCGGAGCTGCTTTCCCGACTCAGCTGACCGGGTCGGCCCAGGGTCAGCCCGTGCGGCTGACCGACTGCTGCGGGTGCCGAAGGGAGATGTCGGCGCAGGCTTCGCACACCTCTTCGGGTATCACGCCGGCTTTCATCAACATGCCGAAGCCGATGCACCCGAGGCAGATGGCCAAAGCTGACTCGAGGAACGCCGCCGCGGCCAGGAGGGACACCACCACCCAGGTCGCCGTGGACAGCCCGAAGCCGAACCACAGCACCACTGCCGTGGAGGAGAAGACCACCCCGATGCCCTGGGCGAACCGCTTGGGTGGTCCGGGGACCAGGCGGGGCTGCCCGGGTAGGCGGGGAGCCACCACCCGGGTGGCCAGGAGGCCGAGCGGGCTGAAGCGGGGTCCGGACAGCACCCGGGCCCAGAATCCATAGGCCAGGGGGATCAGGATCCACGGTTGACGGAAGGCCACCGCCGCCACGCACATGACCACCACCCCGGCCGCCACCGTCCTGGCTGCGTACTCGTTGACCGGGTTGGGAAAGCTGAACACCCACTTACTTTATCGGGTCGATCAGGTTTCTGTCCGCCGAACGGTCGGGCCAGGCAGGATCATGCTCAGGCCGCGGCCGAGACCGCTCCGTGCAGCAGACCGAGACCCTCGAGCCCGGGCAGACGGTCCACCCGACGGTCGATGCGGTCGGCCAGGGCCAGACCGTCCACGTCACCGAACAGGTAGCCGCGCAGGAAGTCGACCTCCTGATCGGGGACCACCCCGGTGCCGACCGGCGCCCAAAAGTGCCGGAGGGCCCACCGGGTGAGCCGCTGGGCGGCCCGGCTGTCGGTCAGCCGGGAGCGCGCCTGCGTGACATAGAAGTCGATGTGCCGGCCCTCCTGCTTCATGATGCGTCGCAGCAGCTCGGTGAGCGCGGGGTGATCGGCCAGCTTGGCCAAGCGGGCGTAGGCCGCCTGGGTGGTCCACTCGTTGACCGCCCCCCAGGTCATGTGCACCGCGGTCAGGTGAGGTGTCAGGGCCGAAGCCAACTGGAAGGTCACCGGCTTCCACGCCTCCCGCTTGGGCAACCGTTGACGCAGGGCGGAGATCCGGCCCGATCCGGCATCTTCCTGGTGGGCTTCGAGGATGCCGGCGATGGCCTCCCCGTGCCAGAACTCCTCGTAATTCCACAGGGTCAGGAACGAGGTGACCTCGGGATCGCGATGGGCCCGGGTCACCAGCACATCGCGCAGATAGCAGACCGTGTGGTTCTCCACGTCGTGCATGTAGCGGAGACACCGCAGCGCCTCAGGGTTGAGGGGACGCTGGCGGAAGGCGTCGAAATCGATGTCCCGGGTCTCGAGTTTCTCCGAGAGCCGCTGGTAGGTCGTCATATCGAAGCTCATGATCACTCTTCGGCACCGATCGGGTTCGGGATGAACGATTGGACCCCGCCATCCGGATGACCGGTCGGTGTCGAATAGGGTGAAGTGATCGAATTGGAGCAGGCCAGCGACGCCAAGTTGGTGGTGGCGGTCGGCCGATGGCAGGAGCCTGCCTTGGCCGAGATCTACCGACGCCACGGCGGAGCGGTCCACGCCCTGGCCCGGCGCATCCTTCGCAGTGACCCCCCGGCCGAGGAGATCACCCAGGAGGTCTTCCTCGATCTGTGGCGGCGGCCCGAGACCTTCGATGCCCAGCGGGGGACGTTGCGCTCCTTCCTCCTGGCCCGGGCCCATGGGAAGTCCGTCGACTTCATCCGGTCCGAGGTGGCCAGGCGCAAACGTGAGGAACGAACGTCCCGGGAGACGGCCACGGCCGGCTACGACATCGACCACGAGGTCTGGGACATGGCCGTGGCCGATCAGGTGAAGGTGGCCCTGGACGCCCTGCCTGACGACCTTCGCCGTCCGATCGTCCTGGCCTACTTTGGAGGCAACACCTATCGCGAGGTGGCCAAGGCCCTGGGCGAACCGGAAGGGACCGTCAAGAGTCGGATCCGATCGGGACTGGGTCGGCTGCGGGTCAACCTGGCCGAGCTCGGTGTGGAAGCCGCAGGAGGAGAGTTGTGAGGGGCGACGAAACCGAACCTACCCACCAGGAGATCCAGGAGCTTCTCGGTGTCTACGCCCTCGACGCCGTCGATGCCGAAACGGCCGCAGTCGTCGAGCGGCATCTGGCCGAGTGCGTGCGGTGCTCGGTCGAGGTCGCTCAACATCATGAGGTGGCCGGGCTGCTGGCCAACTCGGGGGGTGAGTCGCCAGCCGAGTTGTGGAGCGGAATCGCCCGTCAGCTGGACGGATCGAGGCCGCCGTCGTGGGAGCGGTTGGCCCGACGGCTCGAGACCGACCCCGAGCTCTCCGAACTGGCCACCGATCCCCGGGAGGTCCGACTGCCAGGGGCCGACGGGGATGGGCCCGCCGGCGGGCCGTCCGACCCCATCCGAGCTGGTCACTCGCCCTCTGCTGAAGTTGTCCCCATCGGGACCGGACGTCGACGGAACCAGCTGCTGATGCGGGGCGCGGTCATTGTGGCCGCGGCCGCCGCCGTGGTGGCGGTGGTCCTCGGGGTCCAGGTCAACCATCTGCACCATCAGGTGACCGCCCTGCAATCCCCGACCCTCAGCCGGGCCGAGCAGGCGGCCATCGACTCCCCGTCGTCCAAGAAGGTCCTCCTCAGCTCCCCGACCTCCTCGGGAACCTCCTCGGCCAAGGTGACCGTGGTCCTCACCGCTTCGGGCACGGGCTTCGTCGAAGCCAGTCAACTGTCCTCACTGCCCGGGAGTGAGACGTACCAGCTGTGGGGGGTGATCGGGAACCAGACCATCTCGCTCGGCCTGTTGGGGCCGCACCCCCGGGTGGCCTCGTTCTCGGTGGCCGGTAACGGGCAGGTGGCGGCGTTCGCCATTACTGCCGAGCATGCCGGTGGGGTGGTACGGAGCACCCATCAGCCGGTGGTGGCCGGCGAAGTCACCACCTGAGGTCCCGTTCGGGACCGGGGTGGTCAGACCCGGTGGACCTGACGGAGACCGGCCCAGGCGAAGTCGGCCAATCTGCCGGCCAGCTGGGCCGCTTCGGCCTGGCGTACGTCGTCGGAAGCCCCCGGGCCCACCTTCTCCCCGCCGTTCTGGCGACGATCGGTGTCCAGCCAGTGGCGGCTGGCCCCTTCGGCCATCCCCACCACCGAGTGGGCCAGCAGCAACCGGTGCCCGGGATCGAGTCCGGCATCGATCAACGGATCGATGGCCTCGGCGATGGTGTCCTCGACCCGGCGCAGGGCCGCCCCGAGCTCGAGGTCGTCCGGAGCGTCCCGGCCGTAGAGCAGGCGGAAGGCCTTCTCATTACGGACCATCTGCTCGAAGTAGGCGGCAAAGCCCAGCTCGACCTGCTGGCGGGGTCCGGCCGCGGTGGCCGTGGCCTCGACGATCCGGGTCACCAACTCCTTGGAGAACACGTCCATGAGCTCCAGGTACAGCGCCCGCTTGGACTCGAAGTGCTGGTACACCAGCGGCTTGGTCACCCCGGCGGCCTCAGCGATCTCGTCCATGGTGGTGGCGGCGTAGCCATGCTCGGAGAACAGCGTCAGGGCCACCTCGAACAGCTGGCGGCGACGGGCGTCGGCGGTCAGGCGCCGCCCGGCTGGGGCCGGGGGAGCGGCCCCCGGATCGGCGTCCAGATCGGGACCCCCCGTGATCGCTCCGTTCATCAGGGGTCATGGTAGCCCCGGGCCGACGAGGGGCCGGGGCCGGCCGACGAGGCCGTGTCGGCCCCCGTCAACCTGGTTCCGGTCACACGTCGGGCAGCACCGCGGCGATCTTGGCCGGCAGGTCGGCCAGGGAGAAGTGGGCCGAGGCCACCTCCAGGTTGTGGTCCAACAGAGCCGTGTCCGGGGTGGCCAGCCAGCTCGCGAGTCGTTCCATCTCGTCGAGGGCGAACCAGTCGAAGCCGAAGGCCCAGAGCTCCTCCGCCACCGGATAGGGACCGATGGCCAGGGGCCGACGGTGGGCCACCGATTCGATGGTGGGGTTGCCGAAACCCTCCCAGGTGGAAGGAAGGGTGACCACGTCACAGGCCCCGTACGCCTCATGCACGGTCAGGGACGGCATCCCGTCGGGTGGCCCCAGCACCACCGGGCACTCGGCCCCGGCCACCAGGTCGGCGAGCTCGGGCCCGTACCCGTCCTCGGCCGGCCCCAACAGCCAGTAGACGCCTCCCAGCTCGGTGGCCACCCGTAGCCCTCCGGCCACGTTCTTTCGGGGTATGGCCCGGGTCGGTTGCAGGACCAACCGGCGGTCGTCGTCGATGCCGACGGCCCGTCGCACCTCCGGACGCCCCCCTTCGTCCTCCGACCCGGAGTGCCCCACGGCACGTCCGGCCGCTGCCACCAGGTCGAAGCTGTTGTAGATGGTGGTGGCGGCGATTCCGCGTTGGGCCAGCTGCCCCCGGCTCACCTGGTTGATGGTCACATGGCGCCAACGGGGGTCGACGGGGGGAGGGGGGTCGTGGAGGAACTGCGGGCGCTGCCAGGGGAGGTCGTGGTGGTGGAGGAGGGCCGGACGGCCTTTGAGGGTGGCGGCCGTGGCGGCCAGGGCGGCCCGGTTGAGGGGGAGGGAGCACAGGTTCTCCACCACCACCAGGTCGGCGTCGTCCAGGGCCGATGCCAGCTCCGTGGGGTCCGGTGGTTCCGACGCCCCGATGGACAGGCCGTTGACCGGCCGGTCGACCGGACCGTCGCCGGCCACGGTGACCGTGGTGAACCCCAACTGGCCCAGCGCCCACTGCCATTTGGTGGCTTCGATGGACACCCCGTCGGAACCGCCGAGGCGAAAGGAGAGGAGGGCGGCGGTCGGAATGGCGTCACCGTAGCGGGCGCTCCCGGGATACCGTCTTGGCCGTGCCCGAAGCCCACCCACCAGACCATGCGCCGGCGCCGGACCGATCCAGCTCCGACCTCCTGGTCGAACGCCGCGGCCCGGTCCTGACCCTGACCATCAACCGACCGGAGCGGCGCAACGCCATGACCTGGGAGGTCATCGGGGGGCTGCGGGAGCAGGTGGCCCGGGCCAAGGACGATCCGGCCGTGCGGGTGGTGGTGCTGGCCGGAGCCGGCGACCAGGCCTTCTGTGCCGGTGCCGACCTCTCGGGCATGGTGCCACGTCACCCGGGTGGGGACACCGACGAGTATGCCGACCACCACCGGGCCCGGGGCTGGCTGGCCGAGCTGTTCGAGGAGCTCTGGCACCTGGGCAAGCCCACCGTGGCCCGGGTCCAGGGATGGTGCATGGCCGGCGGGTTCGGGCTGGCCCTGGCCTGCGACATGCTCGTCGCCTCAGAGCAGGCACGCTTCGGGGCCCCCGAGCTCAACGTGGGGCTGTGGCCGTACATGGTGACCGTCCCCATGCTGCGGTCCATGCCCCCCAAAAAGGCCCTCGAGATGATGCTCACCAGCCGGGTGGTCGGAGCCGAGGAGGCCGAGCGGATCGGTTTCGCCAGTCGGGTGGTGCCTGCCGACCGGCTCGACGCCGAGGTGGCCGAGCTGGCCGCGGTCCTGGCTTCCAAACCGCCCGGCGTGATGAGGATGGGGCGCGAATCGTTCTACGCTGTGCTGGACTCAGCCGCCACCGAGGCTCTGCCCTATCTGCACGCCATGCTGACGGTCACCAGCCAGACAGCTGAGGCTGCCGAAGGGATTGCCGCTTTCACCGAGAAGCGGAAACCCAGCTGGCAGACGGTCACCGACGACACCGACACCCACTGAGACCTGAGGAGCTCCTGAATGGCGAAACGAGCACTGATCACCGGCATCACGGGCCAGGACGGCTCCTACCTGGCGGAGTTCCTGCTGGACCAGGGGTACGAGGTGTGCGGGATGGTCCGGCGGTCCAGCACCTTGAACTTCGAGCGGATCGCCCACATCCAGGACCGGATCACCCTGGTCGCCGGTGACCTGCTCGACGAGGTGTCGATGATCAACATCCTCCGGGACAACCATCCGACCGAGGTGTACAACCTGGCGGCCCAGTCCTTCGTGCAGACCTCGTGGAGCCAGCCGGTGCTCACCGGCGAGACCACCGCCCTCGGGGTGACCCGGGTGCTCGACGCCATCCGCATCGTCGATCCGGAGATCCGCTTCTACCAGGCCAGCTCGTCGGAGATGTTCGGCAAGGTGCTCGAAGTCCCCCAAAAGGAGTCCACCCCCTTCTACCCCCGCAGTCCCTACGGGGTGGCCAAGGTCTACGGCCACTGGATCACCGTCAACTACCGCGAGAGCTACGGGCTGCACGCCTCGTCGGGCATCCTCTTCAACCACGAGTCGCCCCGGCGGGGGCTGGAGTTCGTGACCCGCAAGGTGACCCACGGGGTGGCGCGGATCAAGGCCGGCATCGACGAGAAGCTGGCCCTGGGCAATCTCGACGCCCAGCGTGACTGGGGCTTTGCCGCCGACTACGTGCGGGCCATGTGGTTGATGCTGCAACAGGACGGCCCCGGCGATTATGTGGTGGCCACCGGCGAGACCCACTCGGTCAAGGAGCTGGTCGAGCTGTCCTTCTCCGCTGTCGGCCTCGACTGGGAGCAGCACGTGGTCATCGACGACCGCTTCCTCCGGCCGGCCGAGGTGGACCTGCTGGTGGGCAACCCGTCGCAGGCCGAGCAGGTCCTCGGATGGCACCGCGATGTCGACTTCCCGCAGTTGGTGCAGATGATGGTGGAGGCCGACATGGCGCTGGTGCAGAGCCAGTTGGCCTAGAGGTTCACGATGGTCGAGCTCGCGGTGATCCACGCTGATCCCCTCGGGCTCCTGGTGGCGTTCGGCGCCGGCATGTTGTCCTTCCTGTCACCGTGTGTGCTCCCGCTGGTGCCGGCCTACGTGTCGATGGTTTCGGGGCTGTCCGCCGCCGAGTTGCGGGACCTCCGGCCGGCCACCGGCCCACCTGCTCCGGTGGCTACCGGGGTGGCGGTTCCGGCCGCCATGGAAGTGGCCCTGGCTGGTGGCGCTTCGTCATCCGCCGGTCCGACGGCAGTGGCCCCCGAGGGGCCAGCGGTGGGCGGCACCTCCGGCGGCGTGGTCGCCCGTCCCCAGGCCCTCAGCCCCGAGGAACGTCGTCGACTCCGCGGCCACCTGGTCCGGGGGATCCTGGCCTTCATCGCCGGGTTCACCGTGGTCTTCACCATCCTCGGGGCGTCGGCTTCCGCCCTCGGAAGGTTGTTCCTCACCCATCAGCGGTCGCTGGACCGGGCGTCGGGCATCCTCATCGTGGTCTTCGGGGCCCTGCTGGTGGTCATGGCCTCCGGGGTGAAGTTGCCCCTGCCGTTGGCCGCCGAGCGCCGGTTCCACGTCCGGCCCTCGACCTTGGGCGTGTGGGCCCCACCGGTGTTGGGCATGGCCTTCGCCTTCGCCTGGACCCCGTGCATCGGCCCGGTGCTGGGCAGCGTCCTCACCCTGGCGGCCGGAACAGGCGGCTCGGCCACCGGCGGCATCGCCCTGCTGTTGGCGTACTCGTTGGGCCTCGGTGTGCCCTTCCTCCTGGCCGGCCTGTTGTTCGGCCGGATGACCGACGCCCTGGTTCGGGTACGGAGCGGGCTCCGGTGGGTCAACCTGATCGGGGGGGTCATCATGATCGTCTTCGGGCTGCTCCTCCTGACCGGCAACGTGTCCATCATCGCTGACCACCTGTCCAATTGGTTCCGTGACCTGCACCTCACCCGGCTCTCCGACAGCTGATGGTCCCGCCGCCACCCCGACCGGGCCCTCCGTCGGCCTTCTGACCACCCTCAGGCGGGCTCCCGGCCAGGCCCCGCCTGGCTCCTGAACCGTGACCCCCGTAGCATGAGGCACGGTCATGGCCCCTCCAGTACCTCCCTCCTCCGCGATATCCCTGCACGACGCCGTGGCGTTGTCCGGACGGTTCCCCCTTCTCTCCGGGGTCGACCTCCAGGTGGCCGCGGGCGAGACCGTGCTGGTCGAGGGCCCGAACGGTGCCGGCAAGACCAGCCTGCTCCGGGTATGCGCCGGCCTGGTCGGCCTGGCTTCGGGGCAGGTGCGGGTGCTGGGCCTCGATCCCATCCGGCAGCGGAACCAGGTGCGCCGACGGGTGGGGCTCTTGTCCCACGCCTCCCACCTCTACGACGACCTCACGGTGAAGGAGAACGTGAGGTTCGCCGTGCGGGCCGCCGGTGCGGACACCGCCCGGATCGACGACGCCTGCGCCCGGTGGGGCCTCACCGGGCGGCTGCTCAAGACCAGTGGCTCCAAGCTCTCCGCCGGCCAGCGCCGACGGGTGGCGCTGGCCGTGCTGGCCGCCCGCTGGCCTGAGCTGTGGTTGCTCGATGAGCCCCACGCCGGCCTCGACGCCTCTGCTCGCCACATCCTCGACGGGTTGATCGGCGAGGCGACGGCCTCCGGGATCACCGTGGTCATCGCCTCGCACGAGGCGGAGATCGTCGAGTCCCTGGCCACCAGAGCCGTGGTCATCACCGGAGGACGGGTCACGGGGGAACGGTCGCTCGGAGCGGCGCAGACACCGGAGCTCGCCGCCCCGGCCAGCCCGACGTTGCCGGAGCCGGTGGCCCATGTGGCGTGACACCGTGCTGGTAGCCGGCAAGGACCTCCGTATCGAGGCCCGATCGCGGGTGGCCCTCTCCCAGGTGGCCCCGTTCGGGGTGGTGGCCCTGGCCATGTTCGCCTTCGCCCTGGGCCCGGACCGGGCCCCCATGGCCCATGGCGCCCCGGGCCTGTTCTGGGTGGCGGTGTTGTTCTGCACCGTGCTGGCCGTCCAACGCAGTGTGTCGGTGGAGGCGGTCGACGGCGCCCGTGACGGCCTGCGCCTCTCCGGTCTGGACCCCGCCGGGCTGTTCCTGGGCAAGGCCGCGGCCGTGGCCGCCCAACTGGTGGTGTTGGAGTTGGTCCTCACGGTGGGAGTGATCCTCCTCTACGGCGCCCGGATCGAGACGCCGTGGCTGATCCTGGTCTCCAGCGTCCTCGGGACCATCGGGCTGGCCGCCACCGGCACGCTGTACGGCGCCCTGTCGGCCGGGCTCCGGGTCAAAGAGACCCTGCTGCCCTTCTTGTTCCTGCCCATCGCGGCACCGGTGCTGCTGGCCGGCACCCGGATCTGGCAGGCGGCCCTCTCCGGGGGGATCCCGGCCGACGCCAGCCCGTGGCTCCGGTTGCTGGTGGTGTTCGACGCGGTGTACGTAGCCCTTGGCGTAGTGGTCTACGGACCCATCCAGGAGTCGGCATGACCACCCTCACCGCCCGGACCTCGACTCCGACCCCGGAGGTGAGCACGCTTCCCCTGCAGTCCTCCCGGGCCCGCTGGACGGTCCGGATCATCGGCATCTCCGCCGCCGTCGGGGTTGCCCTCACCGTGTGGCTCGGGCTGTGGGTCACGCCGCCCGACGTCTCCCAGGGCAACACCGTGCCCGGCGACCTGGTCCGCCTGGTCTACATCCACCCCGGGGTGGCCTGGGTGGCCCTCTACCTGGCCTTCGGCCTGGCCGCCGTGGCCAGCCTGTTGTACCTGTGGCCCCGGACCCGCTCGATGTTCTGGGACCGTCTGGCTGCGGCCGCGGTGGAAGTCGGCGTGGTGTTCAACGTGTGCACCCTGATCTCGGGGTCGATCTGGGGCCGGCCCACCTGGGGGGTCTACTGGGCCTGGGACGCCCGGCTGACCCTGACCGCCATCTTGTTGGTGCTGTTCCTCGGGTACATGGCGCTGCGCCGGATCCCCGCCGAACCGGACAAGCGAGCCAAGCGGAGCGCCTTCGTATGCCTGTTCGCCGCGGTCGACATCCCCGTCGACCACTTCTCGGTCCTGTGGTGGAAGACGCTCCATCAGGGGGCGACGGTTCTCAACCCTGACCTTTCGCCCACCATCCACGGATCGATGGCCTGGACCCTGCTGATCAGCTTCGTGGCCCTGACCCTGGTGTTCGTGTGGATGCTGCTGGTCCGCTACCGGATCGGAGTCCTCGCGGACTGGCTGGACGGGAACGAGCTGGACGTGGCCTTACGTGAGCGGCAGAGCGAGGGCGTGGCCCCGACGGAGGCCGGGGGAGCCCGATGAACTACGTCATCGCCGGGTACTCCATCGTCCTCAGCATCCTGTTCCTCTACGGGGTGCAGCTGCTCTGGCGACGCCGGCGGCTGACCCGCGCCGCGGCCCGGGTGGCGGCCTACCAGGCCGAGCACGGCACCGGGGTCCGCCTACAGTGACCACCGCCCCTCCCGTGGGCTCCGCTCCGGTCGGGGCGCCCGGGCCCGACGATGCCCCCGTCCCCCCCACCCGGGCACCGGTGCGGGCCAAGCCCACGCCCACCAGCCACAAGCTCCGGTACGCCGTGGTGGGCCTGGTGTTGGTGGGTTCGCTGGCCTTCTTGATCGTGAAGGGACTGAGCTCGGCCCTGGACTTCTATCTTCCGGCCAACCAGGCCGTGGCCCAACGGTTCACCCTCGGGACCCAGACCTTCAATCTCGAAGGACTGCCCGAGCCGGGCACCATCCACTCCACCCGCAACGGGGTCGACTTCGTGATGACCTCCGGCTCGACCAAGGTGCCGGTGGTCAATACCGGCAGCCCGCCCCAGCTCTTCCAGGCCAACATCCCGGTCATCGCCGTCGGACACTTCAACGGGACGTCGTTGACCGGACTGTCGTTCGTCTCCGATCAGATCCTGGTCAAGCACTCCTCGAACTACATCGCCGCGCACCCCGGTCGGGTCACGGCTCCGAACGGATCCAAGCGATGACTGGTGTACGGCCCGGCTGGCGCCCTGTCACCGGTCGCCACCGGTGAACGGAGCCTTCGGCCACACCGGCGTACTCCTCGGGTTTGTGGCTGCCGTGGTCGGGATCATCGTCCTGGCCGTGGGTCTGGCCCGGGGTCGCTCCTCCACGAAGCGGAGTGGCCTGGTGTACGCCCCGCTGATCCTGGCCGGAGGCCTCATCGCCGTGGCGGCCATGGAGCACGCCCTCGTCACCCACGACTTCTCCCTGGCCTACGTGGCGCAGAACAACAGCCGGGAGACCCCGGTGCTCTACTCCATCACCGGGCTGTGGTCGGCGCTGGCCGGATCGATCCTGCTGTGGGGGCTGGTGCTGGGCGGTTACGCCACCGCCATGGTCTGGCGCTTCCGGAGACGAGCGGACGAGGATCTCATCGTCTGGGCCACCCTGGTGGTCTACGTGGTGGCGGCGTTCTTCTTCGGCCTCATGCTCGGGCCGTCCGATCCCTTCCAGCATGTGGTGGGGGCCATCCCCGCCAACGGTCCCGGCCCCAACTCCCTGCTCCAGAACAACCCGTTGGTCCTCATCCACCCGCCCATGCTCTACCTGGGCCTGGTGGGGTTCACCCTGCCCTTCGCCTTCGCCGTGGCCTCGCTGATCACCGGCCGCCTGGACGACGACTGGCAGGGCGAGACCCGCCGATGGACCCTGTTCGCCTGGGCCTTTTTGACCATGGGCATCCTGCTCGGGGCCTGGTGGTCGTACGAGGTCCTGGGGTGGGGGGGCTTCTGGGGCTGGGACCCGGTCGAGAACGCCGCCTTGTTGCCGTGGCTGGTCGGCACGGCCTACCTCCACTCGGTGATGGTCCAGCAGCGACGCGGCCTCCTGCGCATCTGGAACCTCTCGCTGGTGGTGGCGGCCTTCAGCCTGACCATCCTGGGCACCTTCCTCACCCGCTCGGGGGTGGTGCAGTCGGTCCACTCGTTCTCCGACTCCACCATCGGCCCGCTGCTGCTGTCCTTCTTCGGGTTGGTGGTGGTCGGCGGGGTGGGTCTCATCGCCTGGCGGGGCGACCGGCTCCACTCCTCGGGAGGGATCGACTCGCCCATCAGTCGGGAGGGGGCCTTTCTGGCCAACAACGTCCTCTTCGTGGGCTTCGCCTTCATCGTCTTGTTGGGCACGGTCTTCCCCCTGCTCTACGAGGCGCTCAACCCCAACTCGTCGGTGGCGGTCGGGGCCCCCTACTTCAACCGGTTCTTCATCCCGGTGGGGCTGGCCCTGCTGTTCCTGATGGCGGTGGCTCCGGCCCTCCCGTGGCGCAAGACCTCGGTCGAGGTGATGCGCGGCCGCCTGGCCATCCCCGCGGCCATCGGCGTGGTCACGGTGGTGGTGTGCGTGCTGGCCGGCGTGCACGGGGTCGAGCCGCTGTTGGCCTTCGGCCTGGGGGCGTTCGCCGCGGCGTCGGCCGGACGGGCCCTGGCCCTCTCGGTGCGGGGGGCCTACCGGACCTCGAGATCGGCCGGGGCCGCCCCGGCCCGGGCGGTGGCCGCCGGGTGGAGGGGCTTCGTGGGTCGGGCCAACGGGGGCATGGTGGTGCACATCGGGGTGGTGGTGATCGCCATCGGCTTGGCCGCCGCCACCTCCTTCCTCCACCGGGGCGAGTTGCGACTGTCGCCGGGCCACACGGCGGAGTTCGCCGGGCACACCATTGACTTCGTCGACACCCGCCAGGTCACCACCCCCTCCCATTCGGCCTTCGAAGCGGTGCTGCGGGTGGATGGCCGGGGCATGTTCTATCCGGCCATCACCCAGTTCGGCAGTGGGACCCAGGCGGTCGGCACCCCGGCCATCGACTCCAGTTGGCGCGACGATCTGTACCTGACCATCGACAGCATCCCCAGTAGCGGGAGCACCTGGACCTTCGGGGCGGTGGAGCAACCGTTGGTCATGTGGCTGTGGATCGGCGCCGGGCTGGTGGGATTCGGTTCGGTGCTCTCGGCCATCCCGGGGCGGCGGCGTCGCCGGCCCACCGATCCCATCTCCGCCCCGGTGGTGGAGTCGGCCCCCCTGCTCCACGGCGACGGCGGGAACCCGGTGGCGCCCGGCCACCTGGCGCCGGAAGCAGGCCCCGATGAGACCGTCGTTCCCCAACCGGTGGGGGCGGGAGATCCGTCGTGACCGCCGCCGACGACGGACCGCCTCCGGCCCGCCACACCGCCCGGTGGGTGGCGGTGGCGGTCCTGGTCATAGCGGCCGGGCTGATCGCCGTGCTGGCCACCCGACCGGCGGCTTCGGTCGACGAGGTCTCCAACCCGGTGGTGGGCCAGGTGGCCCCTCCGGTCAGCGGGCCGACCCTGGCCGGCACCACCTACTCCCTGCCCCGGCCGCCGGGGAAGTTCGTGGTGCTCAGCTTCTTCGCCAGCTGGTGCACGCAGTGCCAGGACGAGGGTCCCCAGCTGGTGGCGTTCCAGTTCCAGCACCAACGGACCGGGGACGCCACCATGTTGAGCGTCATGTTCAGTGACGTCCCCGCCCGCGCCAAGGCGTCCCAGGCCCAACTCGGGGTGACCTGGCCCACCATGGCCGACCCCGGCGGAACCATCGCCCTCGACTACGGCGTCCGCCAGCTCCCCACCACCTTCGTCATCGCTCCCGACGGCCATGTGGTGGCCTCCATCGTCTCCGAGGTGACCGCGGCCGAGCTCAATCAGGTCATCGCCAAGGCCCGGGCCGAGCACGCGTGACCCGCCGTCACTTCCCCCTGTGGACCCTGCTGGCCGCGGTGCTGGTGGTGGCATTGGTGATCGGCAGTGGGGTGCTGTCCTCGGCTCCACCCACCGCCCAGCAGCGCGCCCAGTCCATCGAGTCGTCCCTGCGCTGTCCCAGCTGCGAAGACCTCTCGGTGGCCGAGTCCAGTGCCTCCACCGCGGTCACGGTGCGGGCCACGGTGACCCAGATGATCGCCGAGGGGAAGACCAACCAGCAGATCGTGGACTTCCTGGTGGCCCGGTACGGCGCCGCCATAGTCCTCGACCCGCCGGCCAGCGGGTGGTCGTTGCTGGTGTGGCTGGTCCCCCTGGTCGGGGGCGTGGCGGCGTTGGCCGTGCTGGTCACGGTGCTGGTCCGCCGTCGGGACACCACCGACCCCGATCTGGGCGATGGGGGAGAGGGATCGGCACTGACCGCCGGGGAGGTCTCCGAGCGCCGGCGCTTCTTGACCCAGTCGCTGGCCGATGCCGACGCCGAGTACCTGGCCGGCGATCTCTCCGACGCTGACTATCTGGCCCTTCGCCACCGGGACATGCTCCGGTTGGCCTCGCTGGACCACGGACGGACCGGGTCGGTCGTGGCCCGGCCCGGGGTGGCGACGGCCGAGCGCGCCCGGCCCGGGTCGGTGGCCCCGGACGGGGAGCTCGACCGCCCGACGTCCGCCAACGTGCTGGTGGCCGAGGATCCCGAGCTGCCGGTGGCGCCTGTCACCGCGTCCCCTACCCGGTCGTCCAAGCGGGGCCGGCGGAGTTGGTGGTTCCTGGCCGGCGCGGTGGTGGCCTTCGGGGCCGCTCTGGTGGTGGCGGTCTCCCTGTTCGCCACCGACCGCCAACCGGGCCAGTCGATCACCGGGAGCTTCGCCGAAACCCCGCAGCAGCAGATCGAAGTGAACTTGGCCCAGGCGGCCACCGACGTGAACCAGGGCCAGGTGGGCCCGGCCGCCCAGCTCTACCAGTCGGTGCTGGCCAAGAGCCCCGACAACGAGGTGGCTCTGGCCCAGCTGGGCTGGCTGGAGTTCGAGTCCGGCCGCCAGGGTGCCAACGCCACCTTGATCCGGGAGGGCCGGGCCAAGCTCAACCGGGCCGTGCAGATCAACCCCAAGGACTACGCCGTCCGGCTGTACCTCGGGACGGTGCTGCTGCAGGAGGACGGCAACGCCGCCGGGGCGGTGGCCCAGTACCAGCAGTTCCTGGTGGACGGCCCCCCCGCCGACCTGGTGAAACAGGCCGGGCCCGAGCTGCGCCAGGCCTACCAGAAGGCCGGGGTGCCCCTGCCCACCGGGCTGTCCGGCTGAGTGGGGCCTGACCGGTGTTGAACGGCCCCGACCGGGACGACGACGGCCGGTCCCCATGGGAGCGGATGGTGGCCGGTGACCTGTACCAGGCCGACGATCCCCAGATCGTGGCGGCCCACCACCGGGCCATGGGCCTCATCGAGCGGTACAACCGTACCCCGGTCGACGGGCCCGACCGGACCGACCTGCTGGTCGAGCTGCTGGCGGCCTTCGGGCCGGAGAGCTGCGTGCGGCCGCCGTTCTACTGTGACTACGGCTCCCAGATCTCCATCGGGGCCCGGACCTTCGTCAACTTCGGACTGGTGGCCCTGGACCCGGGGACCATCACCATCGGGAGTGACGTCCAGATCGGGCCCAACGTCCAGCTGCTCACCGCCACCCATCCCCTCGACGCCGACCTCCGTCGGTCCAAGTGGGAAGGGGCCGAGCCGGTGGTGGTGGCCGACAACGTGTGGCTCGGTGGGGGAGTCATCGTGCTGCCCGGGGTGACCATCGGTGAGAACACCGTGGTGGGGGCCGGTGCCGTGGTGACCAAGGATCTGCCGGCCGACGTGGTGGCCGTGGGCAATCCGGCCCGGGTCATCCGCCACACCGGCTGACGACGGCCGGCGGGCCAATCAGCGCGGGGCCGGACCGCTCAGGTTCCAGTGCCGGGCCACCCGGCAGTACCAGGCGTCGTCATGGTCGGACGGGAGGATGGTGAACCGGCTGATGACCCGCTGGTGGCCCTGCTGATCGCCGTAGAGCAGATCGAGGGTGAACGGCTCCCGCTTGATCAGGGCGTCCATCATGGGAGCGTGCATGGGGTCGTCATCGTCCCGTATGGCTGCTTCGAAGTAACCCACGCCCCCAGAAGGGATGTAGAGATCGACGGTGAGGCGCCGGAACTCTTCCGGTTCGGCGTGCTCGTCCTCGAAGTTGCGCTCCCGGTACGGATACCAGCCGTGCAGCAGACCGATCCCCGGCCCGGCGTTCCGCAGCCCGGCGGCCAGGTAGATGACCCCGTCGTCGTGCTCGAAGACCGCCCCGCCCCCGCCCAGCCGGGCCCGGTGGAGGTCGCGCCACAGCAGCTTCTGGTCCGGGTCCTCGGGCAGGGTCTGCACCAGCAGCGGGCGCAGGCTGGTCAGCAGTCCTTCCTCGGCGATCCGGGCTGACCGGTTGGCCGAGCGCACCGCCGAGAACGTGGCCACCGCCAGCACCAGGGTTCCCACCGCGGTGGCGAACGAGGCGATGGCCGTCCAATCGGTCATGGGTCCGAACCCTATCCAGCCGCCGGGGCCCGCCCGACGTTCAGCCGCCGGGCCTTCTCAGCGGATGGGGGTGGCCGAGGCCAGGTGCACGGCCATCTGCTCGGTGTAGCGGACCGAGCCGAGCGGCCCGGCACTCTGCGACATGTCCACTGTCTCGCTCTGGCTGAGGATGAGCCCGTTCGGAGAGACGTAGTAGTCGTTGGGGTTGCTCCCCGACTCGGCCCCCGAAAACGTCAGGTCCAGACGGGTGTGGGTGGCCGACACCGCCTTCCCGCCGATGTCCACCCGGGCCGGTCCCACCACCTGTCCGGCGAACACCACGGTCTGGTTGGCCGAGTGGCAGGTGGTCTTCCAGCGCTCGCCGGCGTGGGCGTTGGGGGGGACCAGATAGGTGTCGGTGGGGCAGTGGATGGTGTCGGTGGTTTTGGTGCCGGCGATCTCCTCATACGACAGGGAGGCGGTGATGGTGTAGGCCCCGTCACCGAGCGGGCACTCCACGATCCCTTCCATGTGCTGAACCAGCGGCTCCCAACGGTCGGTGGCGCACTTGGAGCTGGAGTCGGTCACGATCATGTCGGTGGCGTCGGGGAACGACCGGGCGATGCCGCCGAAGCTGAGCTGCTCACCACCGGTGGTCCGGTACCGGTACACCCCGGCCGCCGGGAGCGCCGCCGTGGGGTCGGCCTGCCGGCCGGCCTGGTCCTGGCGGTAGAGACGGAGGGCCTGGCGCAGGTTGACCGGGGTCTCCGGATTTCGGAGCACGAAAAACCACACCCCCGCCGCCAACGTGACGATGATCAGGGCGAATCCCACTCCGAAGAGCAGTAAACGGTGATGAGCGGCCCACGTCCATGCTGGCATATCGCTCCCCGACCCTACCCGAATCGGGGCTCCCAAACCAGCGCTTGATGGCCTGGCGGAGTACCCCGTGGTCAAGGTGTGTGACGATGGGACCATGGACGCAACCCCGGTGGTCTTCGAGGGCTTCGAGGGCCTGCATCTGGTGGGAGAGGTGCGGGGGGATCCTGACGCCTGTCCGGTGCTCTTCCTCCACGGGGGCGGCCAGACCAGGCACGCCTGGGGATCGACGGCCGCCACCGTGGCCGCCCAAGGCTGGCGGACGGTGACCATCGACCTGCGGGGCCACGGCGACAGCGACTGGGCGGCCAACGGCGACTACTCGTTCACCGCCTTCTGCGCCGACTGCGTGGCGGTATGCGATCAACTGGGCCGCCCACCGGTGCTGGTGGGGGCGTCGTTGGGTGGGATGTCGGCCATGCTGGCCGAGGGCACCAGCGACCGGACCGTCTCGTGCGGCCTGGTGCTGGTGGACATCACCCCCAAGACCAACGCCCCCGGGATCGAACGGATCAAGCAGTTCATGCTGTCGGGGGTCGACGGGTTCGACACCCTGGAGGACGCAGCCGAGGCCATCGCGGCCTACACCCCGCAGCGGACCCGGAAGGTCAATCCGGCCGGGCTCCAGAAGGTACTGCGCCAGCGGGGTGATCGCTGGTACTGGCACTGGGACCCCCGCTTCATCGGCCTCGACCGCACCGAGGTGGTGCCCGACCGCCTGGCCGGGTTGCTCGACGTGGCTACCAGCAACATCACCGTGCCCACGCTGCTGGTCCACGGGCTCCTCAGCGATGTGGTCACCCAGGAGGGGGTGGACGACCTGCTGGCGCAGATACCCGACGCCACCGTGGTCGGGGTGGACGGAGCGGCCCACATGATCGCCGGCGACCGCAACGACGCCTTCTCCGACGCCGTCATCGCCTTCCTCGAGGACCGGATCCGCCCGACCCTGGGCTAGGGCCCGGAGCCCCTACCCCCGCAGGGCCCGTAGTCCCTCCACCACCGGCCCGAAGGCCGTGGCGAAGGCCTCGATGTCGGCCTCGGTGGTGGACCATCCGACCGACAGCCGTAACGAGCGTTCGCCGTCCACCCCCATGGCCTCGAGAACCGGTGAGGGCTCCAGGGCCTCCGACGAGCACGACGACCCCGAGTGGACGGCGATACCGGCCTGGTCCAGACCGAGCAGCACCGGCTCGGCCTCCACCCCGTCAACCCCCAGGCACACGAGGTGGGGGAGCCGGCGGTCCTGGTCTCCGAACGGGGCCACCCCCGTCGTGGCCTGGGCTGATCGCCGGAGCCGGTCGGTCCGGCGTCGGGCCGCCGACTGCTCCCCGGCCAGGGTCCCCGGCCCGGCCAGGTGGGCGGCGACCGCTCCGAAGCCGATGGCTCCGAGCACATTCTCCAAGCCGGCCCGGCGGGCCCGCTCCTGCTCCCCACCCACCACCAACGGTTCGAGCCGGAGGCCCCGCCGGACGATCAGGGCCCCGATGCCGGCCGGCCCGCCCAACTTGTGCGAGGACACCGACACCAGGTCGGCCCCCACCCCGTCCAGGTCCATGGGGACGTGCCCGGCGGCGGCGACGGCGTCGACATGGATGGGCACACCCAACCGGTGGCAGTGCTCGACCACTTCGACCACCGGTTGCACCGTGCCCACTTCGTGGTTGGCCCACTGGCAGTGGGCCAGGGCCGGCAACCTGGCATGGAGCCGGCGGCATCGCTCCATGGACTCCTCGACGGCGTCCAACGTGATGCGGCCGAGGTGGTCGACCTCGATGGGGAGTACCGGTCCCGACCGGGCCGAGGCCTCCCGGACCGCCGAGTGCTCCACCGCCGAACAGGCCATGGGCCCGGGGTCGGCGCGGCCCACCCCCCACACCGCGGCGTTGATGGCCTCGGTGCCACCCGAGGTGAAGACCACCTGGCGCGGCCGGACATGGAACAGCGCGGCCACCTGCTCCCGGGCCTCTTCCAGGGCCGCCCGCACCATGCGTCCCTCGGTATGCACCCGGCCGGGGTCGGCGGTGATCCCGGACTCGGTCCAGGCCTCCATGGCCGCCCGGGCCTCGGGACGGACGGGGGTGGTCGAGGCGTGGTCGAGATAGTGGCGGGCCACCGAGCGGCTCGCCGGTCAGACCACGGCGGCGCAGGCGTCGTCTCCGCGGGCCCGCGAGGACGACAGCACCACCGGCACGGTGCCGTCGGCGTCCTCGCCGCACAGGCCGGCCAGCAGTCCTTTGACCATGCCCCGGTCGACGGCGCACAGGACCGGGTACTGCGAGGCGGCGTTGCCGAACGGGCAGTTGTCGGCCACTACTGCGGTGGTGGCCCCCTGGTCCTCGGCGTGGGCGGCGAACCCGTGGGCGGTCAGGGTATCGGCGATGGCGTGCATGGCGGTGCGCAGCGAGCGCTGGCCGTCGCCGGGCGACATCTGGCCGGCCAGGGTCCGGCCGTACTCCTCGCCCACCCGTTCGGCCATGCCTTCGGCGGCCACCGGGCCGAGGAGTTGCAGTGCCTCCTGCAGTAACAGCACCAACAGGTCGTCCCGCCGGGTCAGCAGATCGAGGGTGGGGTCGTTGCCGATGGCCCGGAACCGCTTGGAGGGCCGGCCGGCGCCGTTGCCGGCGGAGCGCTCCATGGTGACCTCGAGGTACCCTCCGGTGGCCAGGCGCTCCAGATGGTGGCGGGCCACGTTGGGGTGGAGGGAGAACCGGGTGGCCACTTCCGAGGAGGTGGTGCCGGGGTTGGAGCGGACGAACAGGTAGATCTCCCGCCGGGTGGGATCGCCGAAGGCCGCGGTGACGGCGGTGACCGCAGCGGAGAAATGGCTGTCCGCCTCGGACGGAGGGAGGGCGATCAGGCTGTCCGGGTCCGCTGACACGAGCCCTAGTGTACCGGTGACGGCGAAATTCCCCGAGGAGATCCTGCATGTCCATTGACGAGTCCCAGGTCGCAGCAGCTGTGGCCGAGGTGATCGATCCCGAATTGCGCCGTCCGCTGGGGGAGCTGGGCATGGTGGGATCGGTGCAGGTCAAGCGCAAGAAGGTGGCGGTGGAGATCGCCCTCCCGGTGGCCCACTATCCCCAGGTGGACGAGCTGCTCGATCGGGTCCGCCTGGCCCTGGGTGCGCTGCCCGGGGTGGACCAGGTCACGGCGGACTCCGTGGTCATGGACGAGGAGTCCCGGGCCCGGCTGCGCATGCTGCTCCGGGGCGAGCCGGTGGAAGGGGGCGCCCCCGAGGGCCACGACCACGGCCACGCCCACGACGGCCAGCTGGGCCACGAAGAGGGCCGTCCCAATCGGTTCATGCTGCCGCGCTCGAAGACCCGGATCCTCGGGATCTCCTCGGGCAAGGGCGGGGTGGGCAAGTCGTCGGTCACCGTCAACCTGGCGGTGGCCCTGGCCCGGATGGGCCACGACGTGGGCATACTCGACGCCGACGTCTACGGGTTCTCGGTCCCCGGCATGCTCGGGGTGAAGGCCGATCCCTTGATCATCGGCGACCTGGTGGTGCCGCCCACCGCCAACGGGGTCCGCTGCCTGTCGATGGGGTACTTCGTCCCCGATGACACCCCGGTCATCTGGCGCGGGCCCATGCTGCACAAGGCCCTCGAGCAGTTCCTGGTCGACGCCTACTGGGGCGAGCCCGACTACCTGTTGATCGACATGCCTCCCGGTACCGGCGATGTCACCCTCTCGCTCGGCCAGTACCTGACCAAAACCGAGGTCTACGTGGTCACCACGCCCCAGCCGGCGGCCGAGCGGGTGGCGCAGCGGTCCGCCTACGCCGCCCGCAAGTTGAAGCTCACCGTGCGCGGGGTCATCGAGAACATGAGCTGGTTCACCGGTGACGACGGCCACCGCTACGAGCTGTTCGGGGCCGGCGGGGGAGAGCAGTTGGCCGGCGAGCTCGGGGTGCCGCTCCTGGCTCAGGTGCCCCTCGTCTCGGCGCTGCGTGAAGGTGGCGACGACGGGGTGCCGGTGGTGGTGGCCGATCCCACCGGCGAGGTGGCCGGGGTCTTCGACCGGTTGGCCGAGACCATTGTGGGCCTGGGCCCGGCCCGGGTCTACCGGCGGGAGCTAACCATCAATCCCGCCTAGGCCGATGGTCGGTTGGGCGCGGGTCGGGTCACCCCGAGCTGGGTGGTCAGCCCCAGCCGTCGCGGGTGGGCGGCATGCCGCTGGATCCGTCGGCGGCGGTTGCCACCCCGAGCACCTGGTGGATGGCCAATCCACCGTCGTCGAAGCCGTTGGCCGACGCCGCCATGTACAGGCGCCAGATGTTGGCCCGGGCCAGGCCCACCAGCTCCACGGCCCGGTCCCAGTGCTCTTCGAGGTTGGCGACCCACTGGTGCAGGGTGCGCGAGTAGTGCTCGCGCAGCGACTCGACGTCGCGCACCTCGAAGCCGGTCTGTTGCATGGCCCGCACCACATCGGCCACGTCGCACAGCTCCCCGTCGGGGAACACGTACCGCCCGATGAAGGTGCGCCGGCCCAGGAACGAACCGCCCGGCTTGGAGATGGCGTGGTTGAGCAACCTCCCGGTCGGGACCAGCAACCCCCGGAGGGTCTCGAAGTACCGCACCATCAGGCCGGATCCCACATGTTCGAACATGCCGATCGACGAGATGGCGTCGAACTGCTCACCGCCCAGGTCGCGGTAGTCCTGCAGCCGGATCTCGATCTGATCGGCCAGCCCGGCCTGGTCGACCCGGCGTCGGGCCTCGTCGACCTGCTCGCGGCTGAGGGCCACCCCCACCACCGTGGCGTGGTGGTGACGGGCGGCGTGGATGGCCATGGAGCCCCATCCGCATCCCACGTCGAGCAGTCGGGCCCCCGGCTGCCGGTCGAGCCCGAGCTTCCGGCAGATGAGCTCGTGCTTGGCCGCCTGGGCCTCCTCGAGCGTGGTCTCGGCGGTCACGAAGCGGGCGCACGAGTACGTCATGCTCGGGCCCAGCACCAGCCGGTAGAAGTCGTTACCCACGTCGTAGTGGTGGCTGATGACCGCGGCGTCGCGGGTGAGGGAGTGGAGACGGCCCGGGGGACGGCACTCCTCGGGCGGTGGCGGCAACGGCGGCCCCAGAGCGCCCAGGCGCCCGGCGGCGGCCACCATGGTGGGCAGGGTCCGCATCCCCACCTTGCGCAGGTCGCGGCCCGACGCCCGGTTGAGGGTGCGTAACAGCCCGTAGAGATCGCCGTCGACGGCGAGGTCGCCGGCCACGAAGGCTCGTGCCACGCCCAGCTCGCCCGGGGCCCACAGGATCCGTCGCAGGGCATCGACCGAGCGGATGGTGATGGTCCCGATCCCGTCGGTGGGGCCGGAACCGCTCCCGTCCCAGAACTCGAAGCGGACCGGCACGGTGCTTCCTACCAGGGCGGTGATCAAGGGCCCCAGGGCCTCGGCGGCGCTGCCGGGGGAGCCGGCGGTGGTGGCGCCGGCGGTCCGGCTCTCCGTCCGGTCGGCCTGGTCCTCGTGGCTTCGAGTTGGTGAGTGCTGCCTGGTGTCTGTGACCATCGGTGACCTCCTCGACCGGTCGACCCGAGTGCCGGTCCCTGGTGATCTTATGGCTCTCGTCCACCGGCCGATCCTGGGTTCGATGGTCCCAGAGCGACCGGGGTGGCCCGCCTGCTGTGTCCCCGTGGCCTGCCTACAGACCGGTCTCGGCGGCGATCCTTCCGGCCTTGACGGCCCGGACCAACCGCTCGTAGTCCGATTCGTTCTGGTCGGCGTAGGCCGACGAGAAGTCGGCGATGGCCTCGTCGAAGACCGGGCCCTTGCCCAGGTAGGCGGCGATGGCGATCCAGTCGCCGGACCGGGCGTGGGCCCGGGCCAGGGTGGCTCCACACATCCGGGCGTAGGTCACGGCACCCGGCACCCGCAGGGTGTCCACGTGGGCGGAGCCCTTCCAGTCGTGGAGCTGTCGGATGTAGTAGTCACGGCCTTGGCCGTCGATGTCCTTGACCCGCTGCCAGCCGAGGAAGATGTCGCTGGCCGTCTGCATCAGGCGTTGACCCACCACCACCCGCTTGCCGTGGTTGCCGTAGGCGCTCCGGCCGGCGAAGCGCTCCAGCACCGAGGGCTGGGCCTCTTTGGCCTGCAGGATCAGCGGGTCGCCCTGGTCGACCCCCATCATCAAGAAGACCCAGGCCCGGGTGCCCACACTGCCCACGCCGACCACCTTGCGGGCCATGTGCACGTAGCGGAACTCCTCCAAGGGATGGTGCTCGTCGGCCAACGTCCGTCGGTACTTCTTGATCAGCTTCCTCAGCGACCGCTCGGTCCGGTGCCGGGCCTCGTCCGAGAGGATCAGGTCCTCGAGGGGCACGATCAAGGGCGGGTCCCTCACGAAGCGGACCTCCTCACCGGTCCGCTCGGTCAGCTTCTTGAAGGCCCGGACGCTGTCGCGGGTTCGGGCCTTGGCCACGTCCAGCACCGCCTCCTGGCCGTTCTTCCTCGCCGCCCGCTCCTTCTTCCCCTCCTGCTTGTCGGTGTCCTCGGTGCGGATCCACTCGAGCATCTGGTCGATGTCCATGTGCGAGTACCAGACGTCGAGGGTGCCCTGCCCGGCGGCGCTCCGCAGGCCCAGCCGGTACTCCCGCACCGCGGCCATCACCACCTGTCGCCGGTCCTCGACCGAGTAGCCCCGGTCCCGACCGGCGATCTCGAAGCTGGCGGCCAGGCGCTTGACGTCCCACTCCCACGGCCCCGGCAGCGTCTCGTCGAAGTCGTTGATGTCGAAGATCAGCCGGCGCTCCGGCGAGCCGAACACCCCGAAGTTCGACAGGTGGGCATCGCCGCAGCACTGCACGGTGATCGCCGAGTCCGGGGTGGACGACAGGTCGTAGGCCATGATCGCCGCGCCGCCCCGGAAGAAGGTGAACGGCGAGACCAGCATGCGCCCGTAACGGATGGGAACCAGCTCGGGGACCCGGGTGGCCGCCTGCTCCTCGAGGATCTCGACGGGATCGGGCCGCCCGTCGTCTCGACGCCATCGACCGTGGGAGGACCGGGGGGCCAGCCGGCGGGCTGCTTTCCCCCGCTGGACCCGCTCAGCCCGGCTCGGTCGCCGGGTCTTCCTCATGGTCCGGGGCGGCGGGTCGAGCGCCCGGACCGGAGCATGGCGGTGCCGGTCACCGTCGGGATCCATTGATTCGACACTACCGGCGGGCCACCGCACCCGGCGGTGGCCCGGCCCGGGCGGCGCCATCAGAAGTGTTTGGTCACACCGATGCCGGCCGGCAGCTTTTCGGGATCCCAACCGAGGACGGCCACGGCCTGGCTGAAGGCGAACCGGTCGGTCATGCCGGCCACGTAGGCCACCGCGGCCCGCACGGCCAGGGGTTCCCCACCGGTCAGTCCGGCGGTGGGGCCACCCCCGTCGGGGATCAGGTTGGGCCGGTCGGCGAAGTAGTCCACCAGGGCCTGCAGGACCGCTACCACCGAGCGGCCCTGGGCCACCGAGCTGGGCCGGAGGTAGATGTGTTGGTAGTTGCTGGCCCGGAAGGCCGCCAGGGCCTCGGCCTGCTCGTCGGCCATTCCGATCCGGCCGGTGGCCAGGATCGACGACACCATGGCGTCGATGAAGGTGCCCAGCTGTTGGCTCCGACGGTCACCGCACCGCTGGCGGACCAGCTCGGGGAGGGCTGACGGGGTCACGATGCCGCTCTTCACCGCATCCTCGAAGTCGTGGCAGACGTAGGCGATGCGGTCGGCCCAGCTCACCACCTCCCCCTCGGGGGTCGACGGCGCCGGACGGGACCACGAGTGGTTGCGGATGCCGTCGAGGGTCTCGGCGCAGAGGTTGAGGGGGGCCAACGAGACGTCGGACCCCCAGGGGGCATGGTCGAACCCCCCGTCGAGGTACGGGGACAGGGCGTCCTCGCTGGCGTGACCCCCGGGGCCGTGGCCACAGTCGTGACCGAGGGCGATGGCCTCGGTCAGGGCCACGTTGAGCCGGCAGGCCCGGGCGATGCCCGTGGCCACCTGGGCCACTTCCAGGGCGTGGGTCAGGCGGGTGCGCTGGTGGTCGTCGGGGAACACGAAGACCTGGGTCTTGCCGGCCAGCCGGCGGAAGGCCGGGGCGTGGAGGATCCGGTCCCGATCCCGCTCGAAGCAGGTCCGCCAGCGGTCGGGCTCCTCGGGCCGGTGGCGGTTTCCGGCCCCGGTGCCCCGGGTGGCCGCCGGGGCCAGCCCCTCGAAGTCGATCTCTTCCCGGGCCTGGCGCTCCAGGCCCGGGTTGGGGCCGGGCCAGCCGGTGCCGGCGTGGCTGTCGGCGTGGGCGAAGGTGACCCCCGGCCCGCCATGGCCGGCCATGGTCGAAGCCCAGCGGCGGTTCCGCTCGTTCTCGCCCCGGGGTCGGTCCCCGTCCTGTCCGTCCCCGGCCTGTCCATACAGTTCCACCGGGCCAGTGTGCACCATGGGTGCGACAGACGGCTGTGACGGCTGGTCGTCCCGGACCTTGTATGGTCGGAAGCACCCGGCAGCCGGCAGCCGTGCCGGGGCCCCGCTGAGAGGAGCGTGCCAGGTGGACGTGCGTATCGGAATCGTGCAGTCGATGAAGGAGCTCGACATCGAGTTGCCCGACGATGCGGACCGCGACAAGGTCCTGGCCGACATCGAGAACGCCCTGGCCCAGGACGGAACCATTCTGTGGCTGACCGATCGCAAGGGTCGCCAGGTGGGGGTGCCCGTGGGCAAGGTGGCCTACGTCGAGCTGGACCCGCCGACTTCTGACCGGCGGGTCGGTTTCGGGATCTCCTGATCGGGTCGGCACCGTTCCGGGTCCGGCGCCAGTGACCGGCCCCTGCACCGCCGGCGGGGCCCACACCCGCCGGTGAACGCGCTCCTCGACCTCCGCCTGGTCTTCGTGACCGGCAAGGGCGGCGTGGGCAAGACCACGGTGGCCTCGGCGTTGGCCCTGTTCGCCTCCCAGCGGGGCAAGCGGGTGTTGATCTGCGAGATCGACGCCAAAGGTGACGTGGCCGGCTTCTTCGAAGCGTCGCCCACCGGCTTCAACGAGCGGGAGATCCTCCCCGGTCTGTTCGCCATGACCATGGACACCGAGGCGTCCCTGCGGGAGTACCTCAAACTCCAGCTGCGCATCCCGGTGGTGGGCAGGATCGGTCCCCTGGCCAAGGCGTTCGACTTCGTGGCCACCGCGGCGCCCGGGGTCCGGGAGATCCTCACGGTGGGCAAGCCGGTCTACGAGGTCCGCGAGCGCCACTACGACCTGGTGGTGGTGGACGCGCCGGCCTCGGGCCACATCGTCAGCCTGCTGGCCGCCCCCCAGACCATCAACAACCTGGTCAAGGTGGGGCTCATCCGGTCCCAGACCGACTGGTTGCTCGACATCCTCTCGGACCGCCAGACCACCGGCCTGGTGGCGGTGTGCACCCCCGAGGAGATGCCGGTCAACGAAACCATCGAGTTGGCCGCAAGGGTCCGGGACGAGACCACCGTGCAACTGTCGGCGGTGGTGGTGAACCGGGTGCTGCCCGAGCTCTTCGGGCGCCAGGAGGAGCAGGTGTTCGAGGCCCTGGTCACCCCGGGGCCGTCGGAGCGCCTGAACGAGCTGGTGGGCGGGGACGCCGGCCCGCTGTTGGAGGCGGCCCGCCTGGCCGTGACCATGCGCCGGACCCGGTCCACCCATCTCGACCGGCTCCGCCAGGGCATCGACGGGTCGGTGCCCCTGCTTGTACCTGCCGTACCTGTTCACCCGGTCCCACGGGCTGCGGACCACCCGACAGGTGGCCGCCTCGCTGGGCGAGGAGCTCGGGCTACTGATGGCCGAGCGACGGGTCGAACGGCGGGGCCGCGGAGGCCGCTCGGCCAAGGACGGGGAAGCGGCCGGCGGCGGTGGGTCGATGGACGGACTGCTGGCCACCAAGGAGATCGTGGTGGCCTGCGGGCCGGGCGGGGTGGGAAGACCACCACCGCGGCCGCCGCCGCGGTCATGGCTGCGGTCCGCCACGGCAGCAAGGTGCTGGTGCTCACGGTCGACCCGGCCAAGCGGCTGGCCGACGCCCTCGGCCTCGACGGGATCGGCAACACCGAGCACCGGGTGCCTGACGAGGCCTTCCGGGCCGCCGGGGTCAAGCCCAGGGGTCGAGCTGTGGGCGGCCATGCTCGACACCAAGGAGTCGTGGGACGACCTGATCCGCCGGCACGCCCCCGACCAGCAGACCCGGGACGAGATTCTGGCCAACCCGCTCTACCAGAACATCGCCGGGCGGTTCGTCCAGAGCCACGACTACATCGCCATGGAGCGGCTGTACGAGATCCACTCCGAGGGCGACTACGACCTCATCGTGGTGGACACCCCGCCCACCCGGAACGCCCTCGACTTCCTCGACGCCCCCCAGCGGATGGCCGACTTCTTCTCCTCCCGCCTCCTGCGGTGGCTGATCGTCCCCTACCGGTCCCGCCTGGTCAACGTGGCCACCAAGCCCTTCTACCAGATCGCCGACCGGATCCTCGGAACCGAATTCCTGGCCGACATCTCCGAGTTCTTCATCCTCTTCCAGTCCATGTACGACGGATTCGTCGAGCGTTCCGAGTCGGTGGGCCGGCTGCTGTCGGACCGCCGGACCACCTTCGTGGTGGTGTCCACCCTGGAAGCGGTGCCGCTCCGGGAGGCGGAGTTCTTCGCCGAACAGCTCACCTCCCGCCGCCTCCACCTGGGGGCCATCGTGCTCAACAAGGTGCTGCCCGCCTACCTGCGCGACTCGGACGGGGCCGTGCTGGCCGAGTCCATCAAGGATCGGGCCCCGGCCCTGGCCGTGGAGTTGGCCCCGGGCCTGGCCGCCGTCGATCCGGCCCTGGGCGACGCCGACCAGATCGCCCGGGTGCTGGCCGAGGTGGCCGACAGCTACCTCAACTTCCAGGTGGTGGCGTTGCGGGAGATGGAGGAGCGGGCCCAGCTCTCGGTCATCCCCGACGTCCTGGCCACCGTGCCGTTCTTCGACACCGATCTCTACGACCTCTCCGGACTGCTGAGGCTGGGGGAGCAGATCTGGGAGTAGGAGCGAGCGGCGTGTCCCCCGGCCGGGCCCGGTCCCGACCCCGGCGGGCTGCCTTACGATGCGTCCATGACCGACATCGTCGACCCCGAGGTGGAGGCGTACGCCACCGAGCACACCACGGCCCCGCCCGAGTTCCTCGAGGCGCTGGCCACCGACCTGCGGGCCACGCTGCAGTCCCCGGGGATGATGGTCGGCCGGCTGGAGGGCCGGTTCCTCGAGATGCTGACCTTCGCCCTCGGGGCCCGGTCGGTGCTGGAGATCGGGACCTTCGGCGGCTACTCGGCCCTGTCCATGGCGGCCGGGCTGGCCCCGGGCGGCAGGATCACCAGCTGTGAGATCTCGCCCACCCACGCCGAGTTCGCCCGCCGGCACATCGCCGCCAGCCCGTACGCCGATCGCATCGAGGTGATCCTGGGCCCGGCCATCGACACCATCGCCACCGTGGACGGTCCGTTCGACCTGGTGTTCATCGACGCCGACAAGGCGGCCTACCCCGACTACTACGAGGCGGTCCTGCCCAAGCTGGCCCCCGGTGGCCTCATCGCCGCCGACAACACCCTGTGGAGCGGACGGATCCTCGATCCCTCCGACACCTCGGCTGACACCGTGGCCCTCCGTCGGTTCAACGACGCCCTGGCCGCCGACCCCCGGGTGGTGGTGGTCCAGACCACGGTCAGGGACGGGGTCACCCTCATCCGCCGGGCCGGCTGAACGGGCCGGGGACCGGACAGACGTGCTCGACTACCACCTCCATCTGTGGCCCCACTCGCAGAGTGACGCCGAGACCACGGTGGAACAGGTGGCGGCCTACTGCGAGCGCGCCGTCGAGGCCGGGGTGACCGAAATCGCCCTGACCGAGCACCTGTTCCGCTTCACCCAGGCCCGCGACCTGGTGGGAGGGTTCTGGAACGACCTCCCCGGCGAGGCCCTGCGGCCCGGCATGGCCGCCTACTGGGACCACCACGCCCGGGTGGACCTCGACGCCTACGTGGAGGTGGTCGAGGCGGTCAAGGCCGAGGGCCTCCCGGTGGTCCTGGGCCTCGAGGTCGACTACTACCAGGACCGGATGGATGAGGTGGCCGGGCTGTTGGCCGGCTACCCCTTCGACGTGCTGTTGGGGTCGGTGCACTGGTTGGGGACGTGGCGCTTCGACGTCCTCAACGACCCCCTGGTCATGGCGGAGTGGGACGTGCGCGACATCGACGCGGTGTGGGACGAGTACACCCGGGCCATGGAGGAGTTGGGAGCCTCGGGGGCCTGTGATGTCTTCGCCCACCCCGACCTGGTCAAGGTGGCCGGGAGGGTGCCTGCGGTGCCCGACGAGTTCTACGACCGGATCACCGAGGCCGCGGTGCGCTCGGGGATGGCTGCCGAGCTGTCCTCGGCGGGGTGGAGGAAGCCGGTGGGTGAGGAGTACCCGGCGCCGCCGCTGCTCAAGCGGTTCGTGGAACAAGGGGTCCCGCTGACCACGGCCTCGGACGCCCACTCCCTTCCCGATGTGGCCGATCGGGCCGACGACCTGCGGGACCTGCTGCACGGAGCCGGCGTCAGCCGGCTGCAGGCCTACCGTGGCCGCCGACCCCACCTGGTCCCGGTCGATCCGCCCGGACGGCGGCTGAGGATGGCCACTCCGGCCGAGCTGGCCTTCGAGCGCACCAATCTCGACGATGTGCAGCTGGGTCACCTCCAACGACTGCTGGGCACCTGGGGGGTCCTGGCCGACCTGTCCTTCTCCGACCTGGTCCTGCTGGCCCCGGTGGCGCCTCACCTGCGGGACAACCCTGAAGACGCCACCGAGATGGTGATCCTCGGACAGATGCGACCGTCCAACAGCGCCACCGTGGTCCAACACGACCTGGTGGGGGAGACCGCCGGCACCGAGCGGTGGCCCCAGGCCGTGGCCACCTTCGAGGTCGGGCGAGGTCAACCGCGGCGAGCTGGTGCTCGATCCGGACGACGAGCCGGTACGCTTCCACTGCATCCCGGTCCGGTGCGAGGGCACCACGGTGGCGGTGCTGGTGCGGCTGTCGTCGGGCGCCGGCCGGCGCCCCGGACATCTGGAGCGGACCTACCGCGACCTCTTCGAGCGGTTCGCGGTGATGGTGGCGGAGTCGACCTTCCCGTTCCCCAGCGAGGAGGTGGCCACCGAGGAGGCCCCCCGGGTCGGGGACGGGGTGGTACTGGTCGACGAAGAGGGCCGGGTGCGCTATGCCTCCCCCAACGCCACCAACGCCCTCCACCGGATGGGTATGTACTCCCAGACCGAGGGCCGGCGGCTCACCGACCTGGGCATCGAGGAGTCGGCCATCGAGTGGGCGCTGGCCTCGGCCCTGCCGGTGGTGGAAGAGGTGGAGCGGCGGCCCGACGTGACCGTCCTGTTGCACTGCATCCCCCTGCTGGCCGCCGACGATGTCACCGGATGCCTGGTCCTGATGCGTGACGTGACCGACGTCCGCCGCCTCGACCGGCTCCTGCTGTCCAAGGATGCGGCCATCCGGGAGGTGCACCACCGGGTCAAGAACAACCTGCAGACCATCTCGGCCCTGCTGCGGCTGCAGGCCCGCCGGCTACCGCCCGGCGGGGGCCGGGTGGCGCTCTTCGAGGCCGAACGCCGGGTGCGGTCGATCGCCATCGTGCACGAGATCCTCTCCCGTGAGCCCGGGGACCAGGTGCCCTTCGAGGAGATCGTGACGTCGTTGGTCCGGATGGCCGAGGACTCGGTGGTGCTGTCGCGCCCACTGACCTTCGAGGTCACCGGGGGGTTGGGCGAGGTCCCGGCCGACGTGGCCACCCCACTGGCGGTGGTCCTGGCCGAGCTGCTGCAGAACGCCGTGGAGCACGCCTTCCTCGAGGTCGAGGAGGACGAGGCTGACGGGTCGCACTCCCGCTCGGTCCAACCGGTCGGTCACGTCCAGGTCAACCTGGTCAACGATCTCAACAGCCTGACCCTGGAGGTGGTCGACGACGGTTCGGGGCTACCGGAGGGATTCGACATCGACGCTTCGGAGAGCCTGGGGCTGTCCATCGTCCGCGACCTGGTCCGGAGTCAGCTGGAGGGAACCATCACCATGCGGAGCCGGAGCACCGTCGACCCCGGTCAGCCCGGCACGGTGGTGGCCATCGAGCTCCCACCGGTGGAACTCGAGCCCCCGCGGGCCGGCCTGTAGGAGCGGGCTGATCGGAGGAGGTCAGCCCCGGGGGTCCGGTCAGGAAGCCCGTCGGCGGGCCGCCAGCCAGGCCTTGCGCAGCTTCCGCCGCTCTTCTTCCGAGGTGCCGCCCCACACGCCCGACTCCTGATTGGTGGCCAGGGCGAAGTCGAGGCAAGGCTCCATGGCGTCACAACTGTTGCAGACCCGCTTGGCCGCCTCGATCTGATCGACGGCCGGCCCGGTGGTGCCGATAGGGAAGAAGAGGTCCGGTTCCGTGCTTCGACAAGCGGCCAGCTGCCTCCAGTCGTTGTCGTCCCATTCGACCGTACGGTTCCACATAAGAGCCACGATGTTTCCTCCGCTCCCGTTCCCGAATTAAGTTTGTGATCCGTTTCACATAGCTCGGCGCCACAAAGTCACCGGCCGTTCAGGGTTCGTTCACTAGAGTAATCACCGGCACCCTCGGACGCAAGCAGTTTTGGGGCCCGGCGCACGTCATTCGGGCCGGTTTCGGCCCCGGACCGGCCAGGGGCGCGGAGGGTCGGCCGACATGGGTTCGATAGCGATTCTGGCCCACCGGGGCAGCCCCGACCGGTCCGGTGGGATCATCGAGAACACCCTCGAAGCGTTCGCCCGAGCCCGTCAACTGGGCGCCGACGGGGTCGAGCTGGACGTCCGGTTGACCTCGGACGCCGGGTTGGCCGTCCACCACGACCCGGTGATCCCTGGGGCCGGGACCGGTGGCCGAGCTGAAGGTGGCGGACCTCCCCCCGTGGGTCCCGCTCCTGCCCGCCGCTCTCGAGGCCTGCGCCGGGCTCACCGTCAACATCGAGATCAAGAACCTGCCCGGCGAGCCCGGTTTCGACCCGGAGGACCGGGTGGCCCGGGACGTGGTGGAGCTGGTGGTGGCGGCGGGCCGGGTTGCCGACGTGGTGGTCTCGTCGTTCTGGCCGGACACCCTGGGGGTGGTCCGCTCGGTGCACCCGGACCTGGCCACCGGGCTGCTCCTGACCTCGTGGTTCGATCCGGTGGCAGGGCTGGCCCTGGCTCTCGAACGGGGGTGCTCGGCCCTCCACCCCCACGTGGACCTGGTCCATCCGGGGCTGGTGGCGGAGGCCCACCGGGCCGGGCTGTCCGTGGCCACCTGGACGGTGAACGACCCCTCCCAACTGGAAGGTGCTGCCGCCGCCGGGGTGGACACGGTCATCACCGACCACGTGGTCCTGGGCGGTCCGGGCGCTACGGCCGGAGTGACCTCCGGGGCCCGGGGTTCTGACCTGGGATCGCGGCCCGATTGGTCCAAGAGGCCTTTTTCAACAACAATGCACGCCCATGAACGTCGTTGTCTGTGTGAAGCAGATCCCCGATCCGGCCGCACCGCCGGCCCTGGATCCGGGGACGAAGAACCTTGTCCGAGAGGGAAAACTGATCCTCGACGACTCCGACTCCTACGGGGTGGAGATGGCTCTCCAGCTGGCCGACGCGGCCGGCGGGGGCGATGTCACCCTGGTGTCCATGGCCCCCAACGGGGAGACCTCCGGCCTGCGCACGGCCCTGGCCATGGGAGCGGCCAAGGCCATCCTGGTCAGTGATGAGGCCCTGGCCGGCAGTGACGCCCTCGGAACAGCCCGGGTGCTGGCCGCCGCCATCAAGCGGGTCGAGCCGGACCTGATCCTGGCTGCCACCGAGTCCACCGACGGCTACACCGGGACCACCCCGGTGCAGATCGCCGAGCTGCTGGGTCTGCCCTCGGTCACCTTCGCCAAAAAGGTCGAGGTCACCGGCGATTCGGTCAAGGTCGACCGTCAGACCGAGGCCGGCTACGACGAGGTGGAGAGCCCGCTTCCCGCCGTGGTCACGGTGACCGCGGGCGTGGTCGAGCCCCGTTACCCCTCGTTCAAGGGAATCATGGCGGCCAAGTCCAAGCCGGTGGAGACCCTCACCATCGCCGATCTCGGATTGGACGCCTCCCAGGTCGGAAGCGCGGGCGCCCGCCAGGAGATCACCCAGGTGGTCGAAGCCGAGGCCCGTTCCTCGGGCGAGATCGTGGTCGACGAAGGTCAGGGTTACGAGCGGGTCATCGAGTTTCTCGAACAACTGAAGGTCCTCTAGGGATCGGGTAGGAGAACAAGCAACATGTCTGTCCAAAAGATCTGGGTCCTCGCCGAAGTGGCGGACGGGGCACCTGTCACCACCTCGCTGGAACTGCTCACCGCGGCCCGCTCGCTGGCTTCCACGGTGGAAGCCGTGGCTTGGGGCGATGCCACCGCGGCCGTGGCCCCCATCCTGGGCGAGTACGGCGCCACCACCGTCTTCGACGTCGGGGACCTGGGGGGCGGCCTTCCGGGCGCTCCCGTCGCCGCCGCCATCGCCGACGCCGTGGCGGGCGGCGCTCCCGACGCCATCCTCTTTCCGGCCACCTACGACGGCCGGGACATCGCGGCCCGGCTCTCGGTCAAGCTCGACCGCCCGGTGCTGACCAATGTGGTGGACCTGACCGAGCAGGACGGGGCAGTGGTCACCACCCACGCCATCTTCGGCGGCAGTGAGATGGCCTCGGCCCGGTTCACCGCCGAGGGCCCCGGGATCTACGTGGTGCGGGCCAAGTCCTTCACCGCCGAGCCCTCGGGTGGAGCCCCGGCGGCCGTGGTGGCCACCCCGGCTCCTGACACCGGAGCCACCGGTGCCGCCCGGATCGTGGCCCATCACGTCGAGGAGCGGACCGGCCCCAAGCTGGACGAGGCCGACGTGGTGGTCTCCGGCGGTCGGGGACTGGGCGAGAAGGACCAGTACGTGCTCATCGAGGAGCTGGCCACCCTGCTGCACGGCGCGGCCGGGGCCAGTCGGGCCATCGTGGACGCCGGGTGGGTGCCCTACTCGCACCAGGTGGGCCAGACCGGCAAGACCGTGAAGCCGACCGTGTACATCGCCTGCGGCATCTCGGGCGCCACCCAACACCTGGTGGGCATGAAGAACTCGAAGAACATCGTGGCCATCAACAAGGACCAGGACGCGCCGATCTTTTCGGTGGCCGATCTGGGCATCGTCGGTGACGTGCACAAGGTGCTCCCGCAGCTCATCGAGGCCATCAAGTCGCGGGGGTGAGCCGGTCCTGCGGCACGGCGTGAACGCCGGTCGCAGAGTCGGTGGCGATTGACGCCGGGGGACACCGTTCGGCCAGGAGGGCGTGCCATAATGTTGGGCCGATTGCCCAACCGCTCCGATCCTCAGGGACGTGATCTCCACCGCTCACCGCCGCCGTAGCCGTCCTGACCCAAACGAGAGGCTCGGTGGAGCGTCGGGATCGCATCTCCACCCGGTCGCCAGGCGAGTCGAGCAGCTGGAATCGGCGGGCGCCCCGTTGACTGCGGCGCATCGTGCCTAGGCCGGTAGAGGGAACCAGCCCGTACCTCCCGGGGCTGGACGGGATCCGTGCCGTGGCGGTGCTGGCGGTCATCGCCTTCCACCTCAACTTCGGGTGGGCCTCGGGTGGCCTGCTCGGCGTGCAGGTGTTCTTCGTGCTGTCGGGGTACCTGATCACCGACCTGTTGATGGCCGAGTACAGCCGTCACCGGGGGATCGGGCTCAAGATGTTCTGGCTCCGCCGGGCCCGCAGGTTGCTGCCGGCCCTGCTGGTCATGTTGTTCGTGACCGTGGGCTGGGCCACCCTGTTCGACCGGGCCCAGCTGAGCGCCCTGCGCTCCGACCTGATCCCGGGGGTCTTCTACTACAGCAACTGGTGGTTCATCTTCCAGCACGTCTCGTACTTCGCCAAGTTCGGTCCGCCCTCGCCCCTCGGGCACCTGTGGTCGCTGGCCATCGAGGAGCAGTTCTATCTGGTCTGGCCCCTCCTGATCCTGCTGGGCTTCCGCTTCCTCCACTCCAAGCGGGCCATGGTGCTGGTCACTCTGGGCTTGGCGGCGGCGTCGGCCATCGAGATGGCCATCCTGTTCTCGCTGCTTCCGCAGAACGGCGACACCACCCGGATCTACGAGGGCACCGACACCCGGGCCTTCGCCCTGCTCATCGGGGCGGCCCTGGCCATGGCCCTGCCCCGCAACCGGGCCTTCGCCCCGGTGTCGGCCAACGCCAGGCGCCTGCTCAACGGGGTGGGCGGCCTCTCGCTGCTCGGCATCCTGGTCATGTACTGGCACACCAACCAGTACGAGCCGCTCCTCTACCAGGGCGGCATGGTCCTGTTGGCCATCCTCACCGCCATGCTCATCGCCGTGACCGTCCACCCCGGATCGCAGCTGCGGACGGTGCTGGGGTGGGAGCCGCTGCGCTGGGTGGGGGAGCGCTCCTACGCCATCTACCTGTGGCACTACCCGATCATCGTGCTGACCACCCCGGCCAACGCCGGGCCCAACCTGGTGCGGGACATCCTCCAGATCGCCGCCACCCTGGTGATCGCGGCCCTGTCGTGGCGGTACATCGAGCAACCGGTCCGCCACGGAGCGCTCGGGCGCCAGTGGGAGAGGATCCGGCAGCACCAGTGGCGGTGGCCCACCTTGAAGCCGGTCGGTTGGGTGGCGGTCGGTGCGGTGGCCCTCAACACCGCCATCTGCGCCCTGGGCCTGTTCGGGGTGGTGTCGGCGTCGGCGGCCGATCCCGGCTCCCAGGTCACCGCCATCCTGACCGCTCCCCGGCACCACCACCGGACCACCCCGACCACGGTGCCGGGCCACCCGGTGAGCACGGTGACCACCACCACCGCTCCTCCCCCGGCCGGTCAGGGCGTGACGGCCATCGGCGACTCCATCATGGTGGACGCCGCCCCCTACCTCCAACAGATGCTGCCCGGCATCGCCGTCGACGCCCAGGTGGGCCAACAGCTCTACCAGGTACAGGACGCCGTGCCCCAGCTCAAGCAGGAAGGCATCGTGGGGAACCGGCTGATCCTCGAGCTCGGGACCAACGGGCCGTACTCGGTGCAGCAGATGGAGCAGCTCATCAACTCGCTGGGCCCCATGCGCAAGATCGTGTTGGTCAACACCCGGGTCCCCCGGCCCTGGCAGCAACAGGTCAACCAGACCATCGCCCAGGTGGCCCAGGCCTATCCCCAGGCCACCGTGGTCAACTGGTACGCCGACAGTGCCACCCACCCGGGCTACTTCTATCCCGACGGGGTGCACCTCGATCCCCCCGGGGCCAAGTACTACGCCTCACTCCTGGCTCAGGCGGTCAGGACCCCGCCGCCGTCGACCGGTCCGGAACCGGGCCGAGCGCGGCAGTTAGCCGTCCTCAGACCAGCGGCCACGGATAGGGGGGCCGGTCGCCGGTGGGCTCGGGGAAGACCCCGGAGTCGACCAGCCCGCGGGCCCGGTGCCGCACCGCGGCCCGCTCGGGGCCCGACAGCAGCTGGTCCAGCTCCCCGGGCAGGTCGTCGGCCAACCGGGCCAGGTCGCCGAGCAGGGCCTCGGGGAGCGGGTCGTCGGCGAAGTCCCAGATGACCGTGCGTAGTTTGGGCTGGCGGTGGAAGCAGAGCCCGTGGTCGATCCCCCACAACCGGTCGTCGGCCCCCAACAGGACATGGCCGCTCTTGCGATCGGCGTTGTTGGCCACCACGTCGAAGGCGCAGATGGTCCGGAGCACGGCGTCATGGTCGCCTTGGTCGAAGAGGGTGAAGTAGTGCTGGGCGTAGTCGGCCTCCACGAAGAGCTGCAGGGAGCCCTCACCGAAGGGACCGTCGTCCCGGAGCACCGTCGGGGGGACCAGGCTCCATCCCAGCGCCTCGGACAGGACGAAGGCCGCCACCTCGCGGAGGAAGAGCCGATCGGGGAAGTCCCACAGGTCCCGTTCACCCGAGCCCGGCTTGTACACCGCGGCCAGGGCCTCTTCCCCACCGGCCTCGAGGCTGACCAGGTAGGTCAGGTTCGAGCTCCACGGCAGTCGGCCGAGCACGGTGAGCTCGGCGCTGGTCAGGAGTTCGGTCGCCGTCTCGAGCCCGGGACCGCCGTCGGGACTCCAGCCGGTCACACCGCCGGAGGTCGGTGGCCGTTCGTGCGCGGGCATTCGTGTCCTGAGGGGTCGAGTGGCGATCCGCACAGCGGGCAGGGAGGACGCCCCGACTCCACCAGCCGGGTGGCCTGGATGGCAAAGGCCGCGGCCTGCTCCCGCGAGATCGAGAGGCGGGCGATGGCGCCGGACTCGTCCTCGGCCACCAGCTCCTCGATGACCAGGACGACCCGGTCGTCGCTGTCGTCGTAGGACACGCCGACCGTGCCCACCACCCAGGCCGGCTCGGCCGGCTCCTCCAGCGGGAGCTCGTCGGGGAGGTGGCCAGGGCGCTGCTGGTCCCGGACGATGCGGGCCAGATAGTCCGCCACCACCGCCACCTGCTGTTTCTCGATCTTGAGGGTCAACAGGACCGGACCCTGCCGGCACTGCAGGAGGAAGAGCCGGTCACCGACCGGGCCCACCGTCCCCACCGTGATCCGCTCGGGAGCCGAGAGGTCGTAGCCCTCGCTCACGCCAGGGCCAACTCGTCGAGGGAGGCGGTGGAGTTGACCGCCAGCACATGGGGACCACCGGCGGTGAAGGACAGGGCCGAGACCGAGCACGGGGACACCACCAACCGCTGGAACAGGTCGAGGGGGGTGCCGGCGGCCGAGGCCACGGCGGCCTTGATGGGGTCGGCGTGGGACACCGCCACCACCGTCTCCCCGGGATGGCGCTCGATCAACCGCGCCACGGCCGACGACATCCGTTCCTGCATCTCGAGGAAGGACTCCCCTCCGGGGAAGCGGAAGCCGCTGGGCCACTGCTGGACCTGTCGCCACTCGGGCTTTTTGGCCAACGAGGTGAGACGGGCTCCGGTCCAGGCCCCGAACTCGCACTCGAGCAGGCCCCGATCCGAACGCACCCGCAACCCGAGCTGGCGGGCGATGGGACGGGCCGTCTCCATGGTCCGCTCCAGCGGCGAGGCGTAGATGGCCACCGGGGCCCGCCGGCCCGACGCCACCATGGCCGCCATCCGCGCCCCGACGGCCTCGGCCTGGGCCCGGCCCTCGTCGGAGAGGTGGAGGCCGGGCGCCCGTCCGGGCAGCACCTTGCCGGTGGTCGGCGTCTTACCGTGACGGACCAGGAGTACCACTGTCGGTCGGCTGGGTACATCCCGTCGGCTGGCCACGCCCGTTCACCGTACTCTGTCCCGAGCTGGGGCCCGACCCTCCCCGGCAGCGTTCCGGCCGCTACGTCAGGGCGCCACGCCGGCCAGCGGTCGGGCCTCGGACTCGACGGCGGGGCACCCGTCCAGCGGCCCGATGTTCTCGGGGGCCACCGGGTCGTGGCTGTGGTCCTCACCCGAGAGCCGGGACGGCCACCAGTTCCACCGCCCCAGCAACACCACCACCGAGGGGACCAACAGGGTCCGCACGAAGAAGGTGTCGAGCAGGATGCCGGCGGCCAGGCCCAAGCCGATCTCTTGTACCTGGACGTTCCCGGTGGCGGTGAGGACGCCGAAGGTGCCGGCCAGGATGAGGCCGGCCGAGGTGACCGTGGTACCGGTGGCCTCGACGGCCCGGCGGACCGCCACCTTGATGGGAGCGTGATGGGCCTCCTCCCGGATACGGGTCATGACCAGGATGTTGTAGTCCTGTCCCAGGGCCATGATGAAGATGAACATGAAGAAGGGCAGCACGAAGTTGATGCCGTCCTGGCCCCCGATGACCACGAACACCAGGACGGCCAGGCCCAGCGAGGCCAGGTAGGAGAGGCCCACGCTGATCACCAGGTACAGCGGGGCCACCAGGCTGCGCAGCACGATGGCCAGCAGCAGGGCCAGCACCAGCATCACGATGGGGATGATCTCTTTGAGGTCGTGCCCGGAGATGGAGCCGACATCGGTGGCCAACGGGGCATCCCCGGTGACCCCGCTGGCCGACGCCCCGATCGTTCGCCCCACGTGATCCACCACCACCCGCACGGCGGGGATGGCCGCCGCCGCCGCCGTGCTGTCCGGCCCGCCGGCCACCAGCGCCGTCTGGTACTGGACGGTCCGCCCGTCGGCCGTGATGAACTGGTTGGAGGCCTGGTAGGCCCGGTAGGCGGCGTCGGACACGGTGACACCCGGCGGGGGAGTGGCCGGCAGTGAGGCCAACCGCTGCCCGGACAGCTGGGCGTGGGCCGCGGCCAGAGCGGTGGCCGACACCGCGGCGCCGTCGGGGTTGAGGGCCCCGGTCACCGTCGAGAACTCACCCGAGCGGACCAGGCCCTCCTGGGCCCGGGCCAACACGCCCGGATCGCTCCAGACCGAGACCGGCAGCCGGAAGACCACCGTGGTGGGATTGGTCTGGACCGAGGGGAAGTCCGCGCTCAGGATGGCCTGGCCCCGCCCCGAGTCCGAGGTGGCCGAGACGGGCGGATTGTTGAACCCGTTCGGGGTGTACGCCAACATCGAAAGGGCCAGGCCCCCGAAGATCACCAGGCCGATGATCAGGGTCAGCACCGGCCGGCCCACCACCTTGCCGGCGATCCGGCCCCAGGCGCCGCCCTTGTGCCGGCCGACCCGGGGGATCCGGGGCCAGAACACGCTCCGCCCCAGCACGGCCAGCAGCGCCGGCAGCAAGGTCAGGTTGGCCAGCAGAGCCACGGCGATCCCGATGGCCAGGGCCGGGCCCAGGCCGTTGTACAGACCGAAGCTGGCCACCACCACCGTGGCCAGCGCCCCGATGACCGTCAGCCCGGAGAAGCTGATCGATTCGCCCACCTTGCAGAGGGAGAAGGCCACGGCCTCGTGGATGTCCTTGCCCCGGCGGAGCTCCTCCCGGAGCCGGAAGATGAGGAACAGGCCGTAGTCGGTGCCCGCCCCCAGCAGGACCACGATGAGCAGGATCGGGGTGAGGTCGGAGACCTGCACGCCCAGATGGGTGGACACGGCGATGATCGGTCCCGCCGCCACCAGGGCCACCGCCGAGGGGAGCAGGGCGACCAACGGCGCCAGCAGGGCCCGGAAGGTCAGGAACAGCAGGGCCACGATGAACAGGACCGACAGCAGCTCGGTCAGGGTCTGGATGTGGCCGTTCTGGTTCTGCTCGTCGAGAGCGGTGGCCAGTCCGCCGGTCAGGTGCATGGCCAGGCCCGGAGGTGGCCGGGAGATGACCAGCGCCACCCGCAGGTTGTCCACGGCCCGGTCCTCGTCCCGGGTGGCCGAGGCCGACGGGACCCGGACCTCGACCAGGGCCCGGCGGGCCTTCCCGTTGGCCGACACCCCCTGGTCGAGGACCGCCGATCACCTGGCCGACGGTGCGCATGGCCTGCTCGGCCCGGTCGATGGCGGCGTTGTCGGCCGCGCTCGAGCTTCCCGGTGGTGACGGCGGCCACGAAGGTCATGGTCTCCAGCGGCCGCTTGGTGTTGAAGGTGTTGGCCAACCCCTGGGCCTCCACGCTGGGCTCGGAGGCCGGCAGGAACTGGGTGTTGGAGTTCTTCTCGACGCTGGTGAGCGAGGGCAGGGAGACCGCCAGCACCACGGTGACCACGATCCAGCCCGCGATGATCAGCCAGCGGAACCGTACGGTGAACCGTCCCAGGGCGGCGAACAAGCGGTAATCCTCCAGGGTTCGAAGGCTGGACCCCAGAGGCGGAACGGACCGACGTGGGTGGCCCCCCGGACAATGGGTTCTTCACTGTGGCGCCCCGACCACCGGACAGAATCCGGGCTCCCGAGGACACCAGCCTACGCCGACCCCGTTGGATTATTTAGGGCCGGAAGGACCCTGAAGGGATGATTATTACGAATCTCTCATGTGGCGGCCGGCAGCCGGCGGGGCATGGGCACCGCCGTTTCCGGCCAGCGACGGCGGCTGACCCGGGCCAGCCGGTGCAGCAGGGCAATGGCCCCGGGGTCGTCGTCGCCGGGCCTGGTCTCGAGGGCGCCGTCGTCGATCATCTGGTTGAGCAGGTCCCGCCCGGTGTCGGTGCGGATCATGGTGAGGGTCCAGTCGTTGAAGGCCCCGATCCCCCCGGTGGAGATGTCGGCGTGCTCGGCGGCGAAGTCCGGGCAGCTCTTACAGCCCTCCCGGGTCCAGGCGTGGGCCTCTTTCAACGGGATCTCGTGGTAGCCGCCGTCCCTGGTCCACACCTGGAACACGCCCTTGATGTTCATCTTGGCGATGTCGGCCCGGGCGATCCCGTACCTGGCCTCGAACAGCTCGGGGAAGATGGCGTCGTCGAAGGTCTTCGAGCACATGAGCCCGATGGTCAGCGAGAGCCGGCGGGCGATCTTGCCGGCTTTGCGGGCCTTCATGACCGGGGCGGCCGAGGCCTGGCAGCCCATGCCCACCAGGGCGATGCGCTCGGCGCCGGCCTCGATGGCCTGGGGGTAGGCCAGGGGATTGGCCGAGTAGGTGTAGCGCGAGCCTGCCGCCGCCAGCACCTGGGCCCGGTCGGTGGCCAGGCCGGGAGTGGCCTTCCAGGTGGAGCCGTCCCCCTCGAGCACCGAGACCAGGGCGGCATCGATCACGTCGTGCTCCAGGGCCCAGATCAAGATGGCCGAGACCAGCCCGCCGTCCTGGCCCAGCTCCAGCACCTCGGGATCGGTGGCCCGGACCAGGAGGGTGTCCGAGCTGACGCCGGCCACCTCCTCGACGGTCCGCTCCCGGCCGAAGAGATGGTTGTCGATCTCGGGCTCCCAGGTGCGGAACCGCGGGCAGGCCCGGGTGCACATGGTGCAGCCCTTGACCCCGTGGGTGCAGCTGTCGGGGCCTCCCTCGGCGTCGATGTGGAACGGCTTGTAGCGGCCACCGGTGTCGTCGTAGGAGAGGACGTCGTAGGGGCAGGCCACGATGCAGGCCGCGCATCCGGTGCACAGGCCCGACGTCACCACTTCGGTCAAGAGCTCGGCCCAATGAGGCTTTTCGGGGGGCATGGCCCAACCCTATCGAGGCCGCCGCACCCCGGTAGACACCCGGTCCGTCCCAGTGGCGGTCGGGGCTCGGTACCCTCGGGCGGTGCCCGAGTTCCTCGAAGTCGAGATCTACCGACAGCTGGCCGAAAAGGCCCTCGACCGGACCATCGCCTCCGTGATCAGCCGCGATGCCTGGTTCCTGAAGGGCGCCACCACCGGGCCGGCTCTGCGCCGGGCCCTGGTCGGAAGAGAGTTTGTGGCCGCTCGCCGGATCGGGAAGCTGCTGTTGCTGGATGTGGACTCGGGCCCCACCGTCGGCATCCGGTTCGGGATGACCGGCACCCTCCTGGTCGACGATCGGGCCGGGGTGGAGGACATGTACTACGCCCCCAAGCGCCGCCAGACCAGGTGGGACCGGTGGAAGGTGCGCTTCGAGGACGGCGGCTCCCTGGTGGTGCAGGATCCCCGCCGCCTCGGCGGGGTGCAGCTCGAGCCGGACGTCTCCGGGCTCGGTCCCGACACCGCCACCATCACCGCCGGCGAGCTGGCCGCGGCCCTCGGTGGGTCGCGGACCGCCCTCAAGGCCCGCCTGCTCGACCAGTCCCAGGTGGCGGGGATCGGGAACCTCTTCGCCGACGAGCTGCTGTGGCGGGCCGGGCTCTCCCCGCTGCGGGCATCGGACTCGCTGACCCCGAACGAGGTGCGGCGGCTCCACCGTCAGCTGCGCCGGACCGTGGACCTGCTGGGCCGGCGGGGCGGGTCCCACACCGGCGACCTCATGGAGGAGCGGTGCCCGGGCGGCCGCTGCCCCCGCGACGGCACCGAACTGACCCGGTCCACCGTGGGCGGTCGCACCTCGTGGTGGTGTCCGGCCCACCAGGTCTGAGGTCCCGCCCAACCCGGTGGCGGGCGTGGCGGACCCGGACTACTTGTCCAGCTCGGCCAGGACCTTGTCGGCGTGGCCGTCGGCCTTCACGTGGTACCAGGCCCGGGCCACCTTGCCGTCCGGACCGATCAGGAAGGTCGACCGGATGACCCCGATGGACTTCTTGCCGTACAGGGTCTTCTCACCCCAAGCCCCGTAGGCCTCGCCCACCTTGTGGTCGGCGTCGGTGAGGAGGGGGAACTTGAGGCCGTACTTCTCGCGGAACTTCTGGTGCTTGTCGGCACTGTCGGCCGAGATGCCCAACACGGTCACCTTGGCCTTGGCGAAGGCCCGCAGGTTGTCGTTGAACTGGCAGGCCTCCTTGGTGCAGCCCGGCGTGTCGTCCCGTGGGTAGAAGTACACGACCACCTGGCTGCCGGCGAAGTCCTTGAGCGAGACCTTGGCGCCGTCCTGATCGGGCAGGGTGAAGGCGGGTGCCTTGTCACCGGCGTCGAGCTTTCCCATGGAGGCATCCTTTCGTAGGAGTGGAGGGGGCCGGTCGCGACCGGCGCATCCGGCGGAGCGCCGGTGCCCCACGATGACACAAAGCCGCTTCCACGGGGAGGGACGGACCGTGGAAGACTCGACCTAAATTGCGACTCGAGGTGCATTGAGCCCGAAGGGACACTTTCCATGACCGGTGCGACGACGGGGCCCTCCCCGGCCCTCCCTGACAACCCCGACCAGGAGGAGCGGCATGCCGGCCTCCGGCGCAAGGTCTACGTGGACGGACCGGGCGACGTCCGGGTTCCCTTCATCGAGATCCCGCTGGCCGACTCGCCGGCCCGCAACGGGGCCAGCCCCAACCAGCCGGTGCTGCTGTACGACACCTCGGGGCCGGGCTCGGTGCCGACCGAGGGCCTGCCCCCGCTGCGGGGACCGTGGATCACCGGCCGCGGCGATGTGGAGGCCTACCAGGGCCGGCCGGTCAACCGCCGGGACGACGGCCGGGCCGCCGTCCGGCGGGGAAGTGATGGCGGCAGGGCCTTTCCGACCGGCGGGACGGGCCCGTTGCGCTCGACCGGTGCTCCGGTCACCCAGCTGCACTACGCCCGCCGGGGCGAGGTCACCCCGGAGATGGCCTTCGTGGCCGTGCGCGAGGGGGTGGCCCCCGAGGTGGTGCGGGACGAGATCGCCGCCGGCCGGGCCATCCTGCCCGCCAACATCAACCACCCCGAGTCCGAGCCCATGGTCATCGGCGCCAACTTCTTGGTCAAGGTCAACGCCAACATCGGCAACTCCGCGGTGACCTCGTCCATCGAGGAGGAGGTGGAGAAGCTGACCTGGGCCGCCCGGTGGGGGGCCGACACGGTGATGGACCTCTCCACCGGGCCCGACATCCACACCACCCGGGAGTGGATCCTGCGCAACGCCCCGGTCCCCATCGGCACCGTGCCCATCTACCAGGCCCTGGAGAAGGTGGACGGGGCCCCCGAGGAGCTGACCTGGGACCTGTACCGCGACACCCTCATCGAGCAGGCCGAGCAGGGGGTGGACTACTTCACCATCCACGCCGGGGTGCTCCTGCGCTACGTCCCCATGACCGCCAAGCGCACCACCGGCATCGTGAGCCGGGGCGGTTCGATCATGGCCGCCTGGTGCCTGGCCCACCACACCGAGAACTTCCTCTACACCCGGTTCGAGGAGATCTGCGAGATCATGGCCGCCTACGACGTGGCCTTCTCCCTCGGCGACGGCCTGCGACCCGGTTCGATCGCCGATGCCAACGACGAGGCCCAGTTCGCCGAGCTCAACACCCTGGGCGAGCTCACCGAGGTGGCCTGGCGTCACGACGTCCAGGTCATGATCGAGGGCCCGGGCCACGTGCCGCTGCACAAGATCGTGGAGAACGTGACCCTCCAGAAGGAGGTGTGCCACGAGGCGCCCTTCTACACCCTCGGCCCACTGACCACCGACGTGGCCCCGGGCTACGACCACATCACCTCGGCCATCGGTGCCGCGGTGATCGGCATGGCCGGCACCGCCATGCTCTGCTACGTGACCCCCAAGGAGCACCTGGGCCTGCCCAACCTGGACGACGTCAAGCAGGGGATGATCGCCTACAAGATCGCCGCCCACGCCGCCGACCTGGCCAAGGGGCACCCCGGGGCCCAGCCGTGGGACGACGCCCTGTCCAAGGCCCGCTTCGAGTTCCGCTGGGAGGACCAGTTCAACCTGGCCATGGACCCCGACACGGCCCGGGCCTACCACGACGAGACCCTGCCGGCCGCGCCCGGCCAAGACCGCCCACTTCTGCTCCATGTGCGGCCCCAAGTTCTGTTCCATGCGCATCAGCCAGGATGTTCGCGAGTACGCCGCGGGCAAGGGCATGGACCTCACCACGGCCGTGGAGATCGGGCTGAAGGAGAAGGCCAGCGAGTTCCGGGCGGCCGGATCCGAGGTCTACCGGGAGCCGTCCACCACCTGACCTCGGCCCGGTTTGCCGTTTGACCTGGTGCATCGGGCCTGATCCGGTACACTGGGGTTCGTGGTAGGCGCAGTGCCTTCCACCGGGGTCTTCCTCATCCGGTTCTCCGAGCCGCTGTCGCAGTTCGGATCAGTGGCCCGAGGCGGGCCCGCAGGTGTTCGTGACTGGCACGGATGCCGACGGTCGGTCTCCGCCCGTCACTGAGCAGATGAGAGTGAGCTTCATACCCCATGACAACCGTTATCGATCCCTCGGATCGCGTCTTCGAGACCGTCAACGAGGCCCTGGACGCCGGCCCTGACGGCACGGCCGAGGCCCGGACCTTCGCCTCCCTCGGCGTCGACCCGGCCCTGGTCAAGGCCCTGGCCGCCCAGGGCATCACCACCACCTTCGCCATCCAGGCCATGACCGTGGCCGACGCCCTGGCCGGCCGCGACGTCTGCGGCAAGGCCAAGACCGGGTCGGGCAAGACCCTGGCCTTCGGCATCCCGCTCCTCCAGCGGACCATGGCGGCCCGCTCCACCAAGCCGGGCCGGCCCCGGGCCCTGGTGCTGGTGCCCACCCGTGAGCTGGCCGTCCAGGTCAGCGAGGTGCTGGAGCCCCTGGCCAAAGAGGCCGGTCTGCGCATCGCCGCCGTCTACGGCGGGGCGGACATCGAGCGCCAGGTCAAGAAGTTGCGCCGCGGGGTGGATGTGATCATCGCCACCCCGGGCCGGCTCATCGACCTCGGTGACCGCGGCGAGCTGTCGGTAGCCGACATCGAGACCCTGGTCCTCGACGAGGCCGACCGCATGGCCGACATGGGGTTCATGCCCCAGGTCGAGTGGGTGCTCCGGCGCCTCGAGCGTGAGCACCAGACCCTGCTGTTCTCGGCCACCCTGGACGGAGCGGTGGACCGGCTGGTCAGCCGGTACCTGACCGATCCGGTGCTGCACGAGGTGGCCTCGGCCCACACCACGGTGGACGCCATGGAGCACCGGTTCCTCGCGGTGCACCAGATGGACCGGGTCAAGGTGTGCGCCGCCATCTGCCGCAACTCCGAAAAGACCTTGGTGTTCGTACGGACCAAGCGCGGCGCCGACCGGCTGGTGGAGCAGCTCCGCAAGGAAGGGGTCAAGGCCGACGCCATCCACGGAGACCTGCGCCAGACCAACCGGGAGCGCACCCTGAAGGACTTCGGGGAAGGTCGGCTCCCGGCCCTGGTGGCCACCGACGTGGCGGCGAGAGGCCTGGACATCGACATGGTGGACGTGGTCATCCACTTCGATCCGCCCGAGGACCACAAGGCCTACCTGCACCGCTCGGGCCGGACCGCCCGGGCCGGCGAGGCCGGCCTGGTGGTCACCCTGGTGCAGTGGAACCAGGTCCTCGAGGTCGAGCGCATCCAGACCCGGATCGGGCTCCGGCTCCCCATCGTGGAGATCTTCTCCAACGACCCGCGGCTGGCCGACCTGGCCGCCTGGCAGCCGGGCCAGGACTGAGCACGGCTCCGGCCGTTCGCCGGCCGGTCCACCGCCGTTGGACTGACCCACTCCGACCGACCCCCTTCGACTGAGGAGAGCACCGTGTCCGACACTCACTCCCGGGCGCCCATGACGGTCGGCGCCGGCATCGAAGGCGTGGAGCGCATCCTGGTGGTCACCGCCCACCCCGACGACGTCGACTTCGGGGCGGCCGGATCGGTGGCGGCGTGGACCCACGGCGGGGTCGAGGTGGCCTACTGCATCGCCACCGACGGCGACGCCGGCGGATCGGACCGCACCATCAGGCGGAGCGACGTGGCCGCCATCCGTCGCCAGGAGCAGCTGGACGCGGCCAAGGTGGTCGGGGTCACCGACGTCACCTATCTCGGCTTCCCCGACGGGCGCCTGGCCGCCGACCTCGAACTGCGTCTGGCCATCTCGCGGGTCATCCGCCGGATCCGGCCCGACCGGGTGGTCCTCCAATCCCCCGAGCGCAACTGGTCCCGCATCTACGCCAGTCACCCCGACCACCTGGCTGCCGGAGAGGCGGCCATCTGCGCCGTCTACCCCGACGCCCGCAACCCCTTCGCCTTCCCCGAGCTGTTGGAGGAAGGGTTCGAGCCGCACACCGTGCCCGAGGTGTGGGTCATGACCACCGATCGCGCCGACCGGGCCGTCGATGCCACCGAGTACTTCGACCTGAAGTTGGCCGCCCTGCGCTCACATGTCAGCCAGGTGGGTGACGGCGCCCACCTCGAGGAGTTGCTCCGCACCTGGATGTCGGGCACCGCTCTGGCCGCCGGGCTGCCCGAGGGATCGCTGGCCGAGGCGTTCCACGTGGTGGCTACCGGCTAGTGGGCAGCTCCGGGTCGACCGACCCCGGGTCCGACGGCGCCGGTCAGACCGATGCAAGGCCGTGGGCGGTCATCCAGCACGTCGAGTACGAAGGGCCGGGGATGATGGCGGGCTCCTTGGCCCGCCGCGGCCTGCGCCACGAGGTGTTCCGCATGGACCGCGGCGATCCCCTGCCCGACCCCGGGTCCATCGACGGCCTGGTGGTGATGGGAGGTCCCATGGGGGTCCACGACACCGACCGGTATCCGTGGCTGGTGGCCGAGCGGGCGTTGATCGCCGCCGTGGCCACCTCCGGCCGACCGGTGCTCGGCGTGTGCCTGGGGGCCCAACAGCTGGCCACGGCGCTGGGGGCCGAGGTGACCACCGGCCCGACCGAGGAGATCGGCCTGGGCCGGGTGGAGTTGACCGAGGCCGGCCGCCGCGATCCGGTCTTCGGCCCCGAGTACGGGGGACTGGCCCACACCGCACTGCCGTGCGTGCACTGGCACCGCGACACCTTCTCCCTGCCGGACGGGGCTGTCCACCTGGCCGGCACCCGCCTCTTCCCCCATCAGGCCTTCCGGTGGGGCGACCGGGTCTATGCCCTCCAGTTCCATGTGGAAGTGGACCATGCCCTGGCCGAATCGTGGAAGCCGCACCTGCCGGCGGGCGTGACCCTGGACGGCCCGGGCCTGGCCCTGGTGGAGTCGGTGGGCACCCGCCTGCTGCAGCGGTTCATCGACCGGACCGCGGTCACCCCTGGTCCGGTCGGCGCCCAATCGGGTTCGCCCGACACCGGGTCCGCCGGTACCGGTTGATGAAGGGCACCGGGGGAGGAACGGTTGCCACGGTGACCCCTTCGGACCCCGCCCCCAAGCCGGCCCTGCGGGGTGTCCTCCACGAGGTGGCGTTCTTCGTGTCGGTGGTGTCCGGAGTGGCCCTCATCGTGGCCGCTCCGACCACGGGTTCGAAGTTGGTCATGGCGGTCTACGCCGTGTCCATCTCCGCACTGTTCGGCGTGAGTGCCCTGTTCCACCGGCACACCTGGGGACCGGTGGGCCGTCGACGCATGCGCCGGGCCGACCACTCGACCATCTTCATCGCCATCGCCGGTTCGTACACCGCGGTGGCCGGCATCGCTCTCAGCGGATGGCCGCGGACCACCCTGTTGGTCATCGTGTGGGCCGGGGCGCTGGTGGGCATCACGGTGAGACAGGCGTGGTTGGACGCCCCCAAATGGGTGATCGCCCTGCCCTACGTGGTGGTGGGCTGGGCCGCCGTGGTGGTCCTACCCCAACTGTTCCGGGCTCTCGGCAGCACCGGCTTCATCCTGTTGCTGGCCGGGGGCCTGGCGTACTCGGCGGGAGCGGTGGTCTACGCCCTGAAGCGCCCCAATCCGGACCCCGAGGTATTCGGGTACCACGAGGTGTTCCACGCCTGCACCATCGTGGGGGCGATCCTGCACTTCGTGGTCATCGCCTGGTTCGTCCTCCCGCTGGCCACCTAATGGGAGAACGACATCGTTCAGCCGACCGGTTCAGCCGGCCATCTGGCGCAGCATGTACGGCAGGATCCCACCGTTGCGGTAGTACTCGGCCTCCATGGGCGTGTCGATGCGCAGGCGGGCCTCGAACTCCACCAACCGGTCTCCGTCGACCGCCCGGACCGACACGGTCTTCGGCGCCACCCCCTCGTTGAGGGAGTCCAGCCCGCCGATGTCGAACACCTCGTGCCCGGTCAGTCCCAGCGAGGCGGCGTTCTGGCCCTCGGCGTACTGCAGTGGGAGCACGCCCATGCCGATCAGGTTGGAGCGGTGGATGCGTTCGTAGGTCTCGGCGATGACGGCGCGGATCCCGAGCAGCGCGGTGCCCTTGGCCGCCCAGTCGCGTGACGAGCCCGACCCGTACTCCTTGCCGGCCAGCACCACCAGGGGAACCCCATCGGCGCCGTACCGTTCGGCGGCCTCGTAGATGGTGGTCTGCTCGCCGTCGGGCAGATGGAGCGTGAACCCGCCCTCAGTGCCCGGGGCCAGCTGATTGCGCAGCCGCACGTTGGCGAAGGTGCCCCGCACCATCACCTCGTGGTTGCCCCGGCGGGTGCCGTAGGAGTTGAAGTCGGTGGGCTGGACGCCGTGCTCGGCCAGGTACCGGCCCGCCGGGCTGGACTGGCTGATGTTGCCGGCCGGGGAGATGTGGTCGGTGGTGACGCTGTCCCCCAGCACGGCCAGCACCCGGGCTCCGCTCACCCCGGTCACCGGGGCCGGGGTCATGGTCAGGCCCTCGAGGAAGGTGGGACGCAGGACGTAGGTCGAGTCGGTGTCCCAACGGAAGGTGTCGCCGGTGGCGATCTCGACGGCCCGCCACCGTTCGTCACCGTCGAAGACCGATCCGTACCGTTGGCGGAACATCTCCGAGGTGACCGAGGTCCGGATGGACTCGGTGACCTCCTCCGGCGACGGCCACAGGTCGGCCAGGTACACCGGGGAGCCGTCGGAGCCGGTGCCCAGGGGGTCGGTGGTGAGGTCGATGTCCATGGTGCCGGCCAGGGCGTAGGCCACCACCAGGGGCGGTGAGGCCAGGTAGTTCATCCGGACGTCGGGATGGATCCGTCCCTCGAAGTTCCGGTTCCCCGACAGGACCGCGGCCACCGACAGGTCGTCGGCGTGCACGGCCTCGGACACCCCGGGCAGCAGCGGCCCCGAGTTGCCGATGCAGGTGGTGCAGCCGAAGCCGACCAGATCGAAGCCGATGCGGGCCAGGGGCTCGGTGAGCCCGGCCCGGTCGAGGTAGTCCATGACCACCCGCGAGCCCGGGGCCAGGGTGGTCTTGACCCACGGCTTGGGCGCCAGCCCGCGCTCCACCGCCCGCTGGGCCACCAACCCGGCGGCCACCATGACCTGGGGGTTGGAGGTGTTGGTGCAGCTGGTGATGGCCGCCACCACCACGGCTCCGTCCCCGACGGCCACCGAGTTGCCGTCGGCCAGGGTGGCGGTGCCGGCCCGCGGCTCCCGGCCGAGGGCGGTCCGGTAGGTGGCGCCCGCTCCGGCCAGGGTGACCAGGTCCTGGGGCCGGGCCGGCCCGGCGATGCTGGGCACCACCGTCGACAGGTCGAGCTCGATGGTCTCCGAGAACACCGGCTCCACCTCTCCGGTGTGGAACAGGCCCTGCTCTTTGGCGTAGGCCTCCACCAGGTCCACATGGCGGTCGTCACGGCCGGTGAAGCGGAGGTAGTCCAGGGTGACCTCGTCGATGGGGAAGATGGCACAGGTGGCCCCGTACTCGGGCGACATGTTCCCGATGGTGGCCCGGTTGGCCAGAGGCACCGCGGCCACCCCGGGACCGAAGAACTCCACGAACTTGCCCACCACCCCGTGCTGGCGCAGGAGATGGGTGATGGTCAGCACCAGGTCGGTGGCGGTGGTGCCCGGGGCCTGCTCGCCGGTGAGCCGGAACCCCACCACCGGGGGGAGCAGCATCGACAGGGGCTGGCCCAGCATGGCGGCCTCGGCCTCGATGCCCCCCACGCCCCAGCCCAGGACGCCGAGCCCGTTGACCATGGTGGTGTGGGAGTCCGTGCCTACCAGGGTGTCGCAGTAGGCCCTCCCGTCGTCGGTGGCGAACACCACCCGCGACAGGTACTCCAGGTTGACCTGGTGGCAGATGCCGGTCCCGGGGGGAACCACCCGGTACCCGTCGAAGGCCTGCTGGGCCCAGCGCAGGAGCTGGTAGCGCTCGATGTTGCGCTGGTACTCGATGTCGACGTTCTCGTCGAAGGCCCCCGGGGTCCCGGAGGCCTCGGCGATCACCGAGTGGTCGATGACCAGCTCCACCGGCACCAGCGGGTTGACCTTGGTCGGGTCCCCGCCCAGGGTGCCGAGGGCGTCGCGCATGGCGGCCAGGTCCACGATGGCGGGCACGCCGGTGAAGTCCTGCATGAGCACCCGCTCGGGGGTGAGGGCGATCTCTGCGGCGTCGGCACCACCCAGCCCGTGGCGCTCGGGATGGTTGCCCCACGCCGCCACGGCCTCGATGTCGGCCGGTCGTACGGCCAGACCGTCCTCGTGGCGGAGGAGGTTCTCGAGCACCACCTTGATGGAGTAGGGGAGCCGGGCCACGTCGTAGCGGTCGGCCAACGCCTTGATCCGGTAGATCTCGTAGGAGGCGTCGCCGACGGTCAGCGTGCCCCGGGCACCGAAGGAGTCGGGCGGGGGCGAGGAGGAGGGTGTGTGGGCCATGACCCCATTCTGCTCCGCCGGAGCGTCGACGGCGAGCCGGCCTCGGGGTGGTCCGGGCCGCTGCTCAGGTACGGGTGCGGTACCGCCAGCTGGACAGCGGGATGAACACGATGAGGAACCCGACCGTCCACGCCACCGACTGGATGACCCAGGTGGCGGTGGGCCCCCCGATCATCAGGGCCCGGCACGCCGAGATGGTCACGCTGAAGGGCTGGTAGGTGGCGAACCCCTGGAGCCAGGTGGGCATGGACGAGACCGGCACGAAGGCCGACGACACGAAGGTCAACGGGAACAGCAGGGGGAACGACATGACCTGGGCCGTCTCGGCGTTGGCCGCCGACAGGCCGATCATGGCGAAGCCCCACGAGAGGGAGTAGGCGAAGAGCAGGATGAGGAGGATGGCGGCGATGTAGGCCAGCACGCCGGTGGTGGGCCGGAAGCCCACCAACAGTCCCACCACGGTGATGATGATGACCACCAAGACGTTGCGGACGCCGTCGCTGGTGGTGCGCCCGATGAGCACGGCGGAACGGGCCATGGGCAGGGCCCGGAACCGCTCGATCAGCCCCTTTTGCAGGTCTTCGGCCAGCCCCACGCTGGTGCTCACCGCCCCGAAGGCCACCGTCTGCACGAAGACCCCGGCCATCAGGTAGTTCACGTAGCTCGAGCCGGGCGTCTTGATGGCGTTCCCGAACACGTACACGAACAGCAGCACGAACATGATGGGCTGCACGGCGGAGAAGAACAGGGCCTCGGGGATGCGGGTCAGGGCCAGCAGGTTGCGCCGGGTGATGGTGAGGGTGTCGGACACCGCCCACCGGATCCGGGTGGCCGGTCGGTCCGAGTGCGGTGCCCCGGACACGGTCGGGGCGGCGATGGTGGTGGTCATGAGAGCTCCCCGGTGACGATGGGTAGGGCTTCGGTGGCGGCCCGGCGCCGGCCGCGTCGGCGGCCGGCGGCACCGGGTTCGTCGCTGGACTCGGTCTCGTCTTCGGTGCGCCGCCCGGTCAGGGCCAAAAAGACATCGTCCAGGCTGGGCTCGCGCAGGGTGAAGGCGGCCGGGACGATGCCCTCCTGGTCGAGGGAGCGCAGCCCGGCCATGGCCGACGTCGGCCCGCTGTCCACCGTGACCTCGACCACGGTGCCGTTGAGGACCGGGGTGTGCGGTCCGAGGGACTGGAACAGCTCGGCGGTCCGGGCGGCATCGTCGAGGGAGTCCAGCCCGACCTCGAGCACCGTGGCCCCCAGGTCGGCCTTGAGGGCCTCGGGGGTGCCTTCGGCGATCACGTGACCGTGGTCCAACACGGCCAGGGTGCTGGCCAGGCGGTCGGCCTCTTCGAGGTATTGGGTGGTCAGGAGCACGGTGGTCCCGCCGCCCACCAGGCTCTCGATGACCTCCCAGAGGTCGTTGCGGCTCTGCGGGTCCAGTCCGGTGGTGGGCTCGTCGAGGAAGAGGACCGTGGGCCGGGCCACCAGCGCCGCGGCCAGGTCGAGCCGGCGCCGCATGCCCCCCGAGAACGTCTTGAGTGGGCGGTCCGCCGCATCGACCAGGTCGAACTGCTCGAGCAGCTCGGTGGTCCGGCGGGCCACGTCCGTCCGGTTCAGGTGGTTGAGGTTGCCCACCATGCGGAGGTTCTCCCGACCGGTCAGGTTCTCGTCGACCGCGGCGTACTGGCCGGCCAGTCCGATCAGGGACCGGACCAGATTGGCCTTCTCCGTCACGTCATAGCCCAGGACCCGGGCCCGGCCGCCATCGGGCTTGAGGATGGTGGTCAGGATCCGGACGGCGGTGGTCTTGCCCGATCCGTTGGGGCCGAGCAGCCCGAACACAGTCCCCTCCTCGACGGCGAAGCTCACCCCGTCGAGGGCCCGGACCTCGTGTTTGCCGGTGAAGGTCTTGGCCAGAGCCTCCACCTCGATGGCGTGTTGCATGCGGGTAGTCCTGACTGATCGGTGGGCGACGGAGGAGCGACCTCACCCCGCCCGGAACCCGGGCCTGGGTGGCCGGGCTCGGACTCCGACAGGGTCCGCGGTGCTCCTCGGCGTGCATCTTACGGTGGGGGTGCGACCCTGGAACGCACCAGCGCCGACCCGGGCTTCGACTTCGAGAGTTGGCCGCCCCCCGAGGCTGGCGGCGTATCGGCGCAGACCCCGGTAACCTCAGCCCATGGAAAAGGGTGACCTGGTAGCGGACTTCGAACTCCTCGACGAGGACGGGAAGCCTCGGAAACTGAGCGAGCTGGCGGCCTCGGGGCCGGTGGTCCTGTTCTTCTATCCGGCGGCCATGACGTACGGATGTACCCATGAGAGCTGCCACTTCCGCGACATGAAGGCCGAGTTCGAGGCGGTCGGTGCCCAGCGGGTCGGGATCAGCGCCGATCAGGTGGCCAAGCAGAAACAGTTCTCGGAGAAGCACGCCTTCGACTACCCCCTCCTGTCCGATCCCGACGGGGCGGTGGCCACCCAGTTCGGCGTGCGGCGCCGGTTCACCAAGCTCTCGCCCACCAAGCGGGCCACCTTCATCATCGGGCCCGATCTCAAGGTCATCGAGGTCATCCAGAGCGAGGTGCGGATGAACGTCCACGCCGACCGGGCGCTCGAGGTCCTGAAGGCCTACTCACCGGCCTGAGGAGCAGTTCCACCCGGGCAGTCGCCCGAACGGCGCTCCACCGTCCCCGCCCACGCCATCGTGCGATGGGAAGCTGGGGCCATGGATGCACGCTCACCGCTGCGATACCGATGAGCCCGGTCCCCGGCTCCGGGCGCATGGAGCAGTTGGCCCAGGTGGTGGCGGAGCGGGTGGTGAGCATGGTCATGGACGCCATCGACATCGATGCCCTCCTCGAGCGGATCGACGTTGATGCCCTGGTCAGCCGGGTGGATGTGGACTCGGTGGTGAGCCGGGTCGACGTGGACCGGCTCATCGACCGGGTCGACGTGGAAAAGATCGTGGAGCGGGTCGACGTGGAGAAGATCATCGAGCGGGTCGATATCGACAAGATCCTCGAGCGGGTCGACATCGATGCGCTGATGGAGAAGACCGAACTGGGCAGCATCATCGCCCGGTCGACCACCGGCGTGGCTTCGGAGGTCCTCGATGTGATCCGGGCCCAGGGGGTCGGGCTCGACGACTTCTTTGCCCGTTGGGTCAACCGGATCCTGCGCCGGTCGGCCGAGGCTCTACCGCTCGGGCCACCCGCCCTGGTCGGCCCGGCCCCGCGTGCCGAACTGACCACGGGAGCCACCTGATGGCACAGCTGGCCGCCGCCGAGCCCATTGAAGGACGACAGGGCCACTATGCCGGGGCGGTGAGCCGGTTGGTGGCCTTCGCCGCCGACGTCGGGGCCTCGTGGGGCCTGTTCACGCTGGGGGCGGCGGCGCTGGCCTTCTCCGTCCAACTGGTCTCGGGCACCAAGGTCTCGCTGACCAACCACCAGATCCTCTCGGTGGTGGCGGCGGTGATCTGGGAGTTCATCTACTTCGCCTACCAGTGGTATCTGAGCGGCAAGACCATCGGCATGGCGCTGCTCGGGATCCGGGTGGTCAAGACCGACGGCTCGCCGGTGGGTGCCCGCCAGGCGGTGCTCCGGACCGTGACCTTCCCGTTGAGCTTCCTCCTCCTCGGGCTGGGGTTCCTCGGCATCCTCACCAACCGCAACCGTCATGCCCTCCACGACCGGCTGGCCGGTACCGCGGTGGTCTATTCGTGGGACGCCCGGGCCGCCCGGCTGCGCTGGCTGGCCAAGCAGGAGTCGCCCACTCCGTCCTGACCGGAGGGGCCAGGCCTTGCCAAGCCCGCACCCATCGCCCACCATCGGGTGATGGCCGACATCCGCTTGATCCCGGCAGAACCGGTGGCGGTGGCCCCCGGGGCGGTCCATCTGCCGGGGTGGCTGGACCTCGACAGCCAGCGCCGACTGGTGGCGGACTGTCGGGCCTGGGCCTCCGGGGCCGGAGGCTTCCGGGCGCCCCGCATGCCGAGGGGAGGGACATGTCCGTGCAGATCACCTGTCTCGGATGGCACTGGTATCCCTATCGGTACTCCCGCACCGTGGACGACGGTGACGGCCGGAGGGTGGCCCCGTTTCCCGGATGGTTGGAAGAGTTGGGCCGGCGGGCGGTAGCCGACGCTTCCGCTGTCGATCCCGACCTCGATCCTGCCGTCGAAGGAGCGGGGGCCGAAGAGGCGGGGGCGGGCCGGCGAGGGTCGGACCGGGTACGTCCCGGATGTGGCCCTGATCAACTGGTACCGACCCGAAGCCCGGATGGGGATGCACGCCGACCGGGACGAGCCGAGCCCGGCCCCGGTGGTGTCGCTCAGCCTCGGAGACACCTGTGTGTTCCGTTTCGGGAACGCCGACGGCCGCGGGCGCCCTTGGTCCGACGTGCGGCTCGAGTCCGGCGACCTGTTCGTGTTCGGCGGCCGCCCGCGCCGGGCTTACCACGGGGTGCCCAAGGTGCTTGCCGGCACCGGCCCTCCCGGCATCGGACTCGACGGCGGCCGGTTGAACATCACCTTGCGACAGACGGGGATGGGGGGCGACGACACCCCCGCCAAAGGCTTAACGTTCCCTTAATTGCTTGCCAAGGTTGCGAGGCCCGATGGTAGGATCCTTGGACCACAGAAAGGGGCAGAGATGAACAACAAGCGCACGTATGAGAAGCCAGAGCTCCAGAAGCTCGGGCTTCTTCGTGATCTCACCAAGTTCAGCTTCAACGGTCAACGGACCTACTGATCGAACTTGGTTTTCATGGTCCAGTCGAACCGTTGACGCTGCGTTGTTAGATCAGGGCAGCGTCTTCGGTCGGCGGGACCGCGTCATGGTCCAGCAGGTCGAGGGCCAGACAGTCCTCCTCGACATTCAGAGCGGGGAGTACTTCGCGCTCAACGACGTCGGCCGTAGCGTCTGGGATCTGTGCGATGGCACCCGCACGGTGGCAGAAGTCGTCGAGGCCATCTGTTCCGAGTACGACGTCCCGGCGGAGACGGCATCCGATGACACCGGCGCGCTTCTCGAAAGTTTCGTCGGGGCGGGTCTTGTCGTCGAGTCCTAAGGCGCTGGCGCTCACCCGCCGACCCCCACCCCTACTGCTGTTCCGCTTGGCGGCGGTGGCGATCGCCACCCCCCTGCTGATGCGGGCGGGGCTGCCCCGGCTACACCGGTGGCTCGAGCCCGGTCGAAAGCCGACACCGATCGACCCCTACGAGTCCGGTCCACTCGAGGACCAGATGGGCCGCTGGGTGGACTCCCTCATCCGACGTGGCCAACCCCTGGTACGACCGGGCTGCCTCACCCGCGGGCGTGACGCTCTACTACGCCCTCCGCCGGGCCGGCGACGATGTCTCGCTGTGCTTCGGGGTCGGTAGCGACCAGGGGCAGCCGGCCGGTCACTGCTGGCTGGACAAGGACGGAGAGCCGCTGCTCGAACTGGTCGACCCACTGTCCAAATTCACCGAGGTGGTTCGGCTGACACCGGACGGTGTGATCCACTGAGACCGGCGTCGGACCGGACCGTCCGGTGAGCGCCACCGTACCTGCTCGGCGGACTGACCATCGAGGCCAGGTGTGCCGACGATTCGGTGGGCGCGCTCATCGACTCGCGGTTCGGTTCGCTGCGGACCGGGGGATCCGGTCCCCCCGACCTGGTGGTGGAGGTGCGCGGACCGGGGGGTGAACGGACCTGGCCACCGGAGCCTGCCGGAACAGGGCGACCCATCTATGACGCACCCAGCGCCCAGGTCGAGTACTTCGACCGGTCGGACCAGCTGTTCGTGGACTACGAGGGCCGCGCCCGGCTGCTGTGCACCCCTGCCAGGGGCTTGATCGAGATCTCCATCATGGGTTCGGCCCCGGGCGACCCGGTGCTGGCCACCCACCCGATGCTGACCATCGCCCTGGTCGAAACGTTGAAGCGGTTCGAGAGGTACTCGCTGCACGCCGCCGGTCTGGCCTGGAACGGTCGTGGCGTCCTGGTGCCCGGGGCCAGTGGGGCCGGCAAATCCACCACGTCGGTGACCCTGGTCCGGGCGGGCTTCGGCTTCCTCTCCGACGACACGGTCTTCCTCACCCGGGACGGGGAGGGCATCTGGGTGGCAGGCTTCCCCGATGAGGTCGACGTGACCGACAACACGGTGGCCATGATCCCCGAGCTGGCCTACCTGGCCGAGTCCGCCCTGCGGCCCGGTCGGGACAAGCACAGCTTCCGGGTGGAGGAGGTCTTCGGGGTCACGCCCCTGGCCGGCTGCCGCCCGGAGGTGCTGTTGGCACCGCAGGTGGTGGCCGGACCGGGTACCAGGGTCGAGCCGTTGTCCCCGTCCGAGGCCCTGATGGCCCTCCTGCCCAATGTGCTGTTGACCGAGCCGGTGGCCACCCAGGCCCATCTCGACATGTTGGCCGAGCTGGTCGAATCCCTGCGCTGCCTGAGACTCCTGGTGGGCTCGGACCTCGATGCCGCCGCGGCCGTGCGTCGCTGATCTGGTCTCCTGACCCGACGGGGGCCCTCGGATCGGGCCACCGACCAGGTGGGGCGGCTCCTGGTGCAGTTGATCCGGCGGAGTGAGGCCCGGACCATCGATCCACGGTCGCTGCTCGACCAGGTGCCGGCCGCCGTGCTGGTGGATCTGGCCCTCCATCACCGGGTGCCCGGAGTGGTCTATCGGTCGCCTGGTGGCCCTGGGTCGGGACGGGGCCGACTTCGCCGACCTGCGCTCGGCCTGCCAGATGGCCACCCTGGCCCACGGCCGCTGCCTGGTCGAGCTGGCCTCGGCAGCTGAGGTCCTCGGGGGCACCGGGCGACCGTGGATGGTGGTCAAGGGCCCGGTGCTGGCCGAGCTGGCCTACGGCGACCCCGGCGCCCGCCTGTACGAGGACCTCGATCTGGTGGTGCCGGCCGCCGACCTCTCGGCGGTCCTGGATGCCCTGGAGGGGGCCGGCGCGGAGGTGACGGACCTCAACTGGCCGATGATGGTGGACCTGGTCCGGGCCGAGATCCCCATGATCCTGTCCCACGGGATGCTGGCCGATCTCCACTGGCACCTGTTGGTGACCCCCCGTATCCGGTCCCGATTCAGCATGCCCATGGGTGAGCTGTTCGCCCGTCGGCGGAGTGTGCGGTTGGGCGGGGTGGAGACGCCCACCCTCGACGTCGTCGACGGGCTGTTGTACCTGTGCCTCCACGGGTCCCTCTCCGGCGGTGATCAGCTGGTGTGGCTCAAGGACCTGGACCAGGCCATGGAGGCCGAGGAGGTCGACTGGGACGAGTTGGCCCGCCGGGCCCGTCGCTACCGGGTGGCGCTGGTGGCCGCCATCCAGCTGGAGCGGGCCCGGGTGGTGCTGGGAGCCAGGGTGCCCGAGTCCGTGCCGGCCGACCTCGCCGGGGGCGAGCCCTGGTGGCGGTGGTGGCGGATGCGGGAGCGGAGGGTCGGTCTCGGTGAGTGGGGTGCCCCGCAGCGCTCCGACGGGCGGCTGGTCTCGGCTACCTCGGACGGCAGCCGGGCCAGTGTCGCCGAGCTGTCCCGGGTGGTGGTCACCGACATGGCGGAGCACTACCTCAAGAGGCCGCGGTCGCACGGGCCCGAGCCCGACGACGCCGTGCCCACCCTCTACCGGTCGGAAGGAGCGCAGGAGGCCCGGGCCGCGTACCTGTCGCTGGTCGAGGCGGGCACCTGGGAGTGAAGCTCCCGGGGCAGGAACGACCGGGTTCCGTGATCGTTGTGGGTGCGACCCACCATGAAGCAGCGGTTTCCATCCGGATCGGCCAGCCCGGCAAACATCCGGGTCTTCCCGACAGCTGACCCAGTCCACCCGTCGGGCCCCGAGGGATAAGAGGCGCACGTCGGATCCGCTCAGGGCGATCACGCCGATGACGTACGCCCGCCCGCCACCCGACCGACCAGAGAGGTCGTTCGGGGTCTCCCGCGCCGGGTGTCACTCAGGACTCAGCCAGTCCTCCACCTGAGTCATCATCAGGGCGTTGGTGGCAGCTTCAATCTCTGCAGGGGCCGCGTCCAGAAGCCGCAGGCAGCGGATGGCCGGGTCGCTGTCGTCGGGGAATTGGGACAACGTGACCAGAGCCCTGATGGCCCCGGTGCGCGCTTGTTCTTGTTGCGACATCTTGGCGTAGTGACTGCGCTGTCGAGTCGTGATCGCCACGGATATGCCCCCAGTCGTCTCGGCCCCGACACAGCTACTTGCTTTGGCTCGTCTAGTTCTTACCCGCTCATCTTGTCAGCCCGCCACTCCTGTACACGGTCAACGCCGCGGTCCTCGAGGGCCGTTTTTGGCCGGGGGACAATGAAAACAGCTCATGGCGCCAAGGCGGGTGGGACGGTGTGGCCGATGCACGAAAGGGCACAAGAGGTCAGATGAAGCGTTGTGAGCTCGCGTACCCAGAGCCCTGGGGGAATGGCGCTTTGGTTGTCGGTGACGGCCGGGCCGCCGTCACTCCCCGGTGCTGCCGTCCACCGACTGGCGCAGGAGGTCGGCGTGCCCGTTGTGCCGGGCGTACTCCTCGATCATGTGACAGAGGATCCATCGGAGGCTCGGCGAACGCCCGTCGGGCCAACTCCGGCGAGCCTTCTGTCCCAGTCCGCCTTCATGGAGTGAGGCGGCGATCAGGCTCCGCGAGCGATCTACCGATCCATGCCATAGGCGGAGCAGTTGCTCGGGAGAGTCATCAGCGGCCGAGTGCCACTCCCAGTCGGGATCAGCCACCCAGTCGACCGTGTCCCACGGCGGCCCCTTCTCCTGCCCGTGGAGGAAACGGCCGAACCACTGGTCCTCCACGAAGGCCATGTGCTTGAGGATCCCGCCGAGGGTCATCGACGAGGCGGCCACCGTAAGCCGGAGACCTTCGGAGTCCACCCCTTGGCACTTCCACAACAGCGTGGCCCGTTGGTACTCCAAAAAGCCCACGAGCGTCTCGGCCTCGTCGGCGTCGGGTGGCGGCTCCGGACGACCATGGTCATCGATGTCGGCCATGGTCCGACGTTACTCCTCACCCGTCGGCGGATCGGGTCCGGGTGCCGTCGTCGAGGGGTGTCATCCGATTGACATCTGGAAGATGTCGGCCACGCGGTCCCGATCGGTGCGGCTCGGATCCGCGCCCGACAAGAAGAGCCCGGGAGTGCCCGCCGGTGCCGCTGGCATCAGTTGCTGACCCAGGCCACAGAGAAGGCCTCGCCGTCGGACAATTTGCTGGTGTGGTCGGTGCTGGTTCCTTGGCTCATCGGACTCATGCTGATCACCGTCGGCTTGCTCTTGCCGATGGCCGACCCGTTGGCCTCGGAGTGGCTGAACTGCACCGTGCCGAAGTCGGTCAGTGGCAAGATGTCGCCGGTGTCGGTGCAGCAGGGAGCCTCGGCGATGACTTCGGCCGACGACTCCTTGGCCGAGGACAGAGACCTGATTACCGTGTGACTCCAACTCTGCGTGGCGTCGGTGATTTTGAGGGTGAAGACATGCCCGGTGGCGGTGACGGAGGCGGTGAAGTGGTCTCCAGGTGAGACGGTGTTGGTGAAGTTGACGCTGTTCGCCGGGTACATCTCGAACCATGCGTAGTACCGGGGCGAGCCTCCTATGCAGTCGACCTCGGAGCCGGTCTGTTCCACCGTGCTGCTGGAGTAGCCGTCGAGGCCGACCCAGAACGCCGAGTACGTCGACTTACGGGTGCACTTCCCCGTCGGCTGGACCCATGACGCCGACACGCTGGTGAACGAGTCGGCCACACCATGGGCGGCATAACCGGACCAGTTGGAGCTGGTGGAGTTCGAGATGCCCCTAAACGGAGCCCGCACGACCGCAGCGGTGGCATTGTTGGTGGAGGCGGTGGCGGCCGGCGACGCCAATAGCCCGATCAGAGGGATCACCACCGCCAGCGAGCACAGTCGTAGGGTCGACTTGATGGGATCCGCCTCCTTTGCGCAGCGACAGCCGGTGTCGCTCCGGACAGGCATCAAGTGTATCCCCCTCCCACCAAGGCCTCCCCGTGGCTTGAGGACCTCCGCCGATTCGTCGTGGCTCGTCGGCCGGTGGGGTCAATCGAGTCGCGCCACGAGCTTCTTCGGTTCGAGGAGCCGGTAGCCATCCATCACCAGCTCGCGGATCTCCTCCCAATCCGTACGGCCCGTGAGCCGTACCCCGATGCGATCACCTCCGGCTCGGGGGGCAAAGTAGGGGTGGCCCATGGACAGCAACGCCTGGCGTTCTTGGGGGTCGGCCCGCAGAATCAGCATGGGGACAGATCTGCCGGTCGAGCCCTTCACGGGTACCAGCAAGCAGAACGACCGTCGGCGGATATCGAACGAGTGTGCCGTCGATCTCGTTGTCGCCCGTGGATAGTCCACGCGCACCGTCACCTCGGGCAGGGCTAAACAGAGCGCACTCACTCGCTCGACGATGTCTTTCGGAACCTCTACCGACCCAGTCGATGGATCGTTGCTCATGGATGCCGGTGGTCAAGCAGCTGCGTGAGCCACGGCACCGCCTGCGTCGCCGCGGCCCTGGCTTCATCCTCGGTGGGGAAGGTACGGCCGGAAAAGTAGGTGACCGGGGTCCAAGCCCCCATGTCCTCGGGGTCCCTTCGAAACTCCTCAAAGCCGAAGGTGTCGTCCGGCCGGCGGAAGATATCGACGCAGCGGTCCCCTTCGAAGGTCTCGTGGCTGGCCAGTACCAGCCACGACCTGTCCAGCCGCTGGGACATGCTCCAACGATAATCCGCCTGTCGTCGAGCGGACAGCTCGTTGCCGGCAGTGTCCGGGCCCAGGATGAGGTGCTCCCGGTCTCACGGAGTAGGCAGGCGGAGCCACTCTTCCCAGGTGATGTCGGATCCGATGAAGCGCGGGTTGGTGAAGGGCCACGCCTCGCCGATCCACCGCCGAACCACCTCCCGTAGGGAAGTGGCGACCGGGGAACCCTCCAGTGAGTCGATTACCCAATAACTGATGTCGGCGTCTGCCCCCAGACGCTCGGGCGGATCGATGTACACACAACCGGCCAGGTAGCTCTCGTTACGATCGAGCAAGGCGTAGTTGAAGGAGAGATTGTCATCCATCTCCGCCTCATGTCGGATGAGATCGGCAAGATCGTCCTCGTAGGTGAGCGACTCCTGCGGCCAACCGTGAGGCTCCCCGAACTGCGCCCACAGCCGCTCACGGGAGCCCATGACCGCCGGATAGTCGATGTCCACATCGGATGGTCGGATGGGTCTCAGATGGTGGTCAGGTGGCACTGACACCAGTGCGGGGTGCTCAAAGCCTCGGGGCAGCCAGGGGTCCATGGGCCTATCGTCCCATGGACCCCGCGCCACGATCGCCTACGGCCCTGGGCGCCGACCGGTGGCCCAGGGAAGAGATCGACCGCTACGCCGGTGCACCCGTCCCAAGTAGCGTTAGAACCATGTCGGCACCGGAGCCATACCTGCTCTTACCCGGGACGGCTCGCCAAGCCCTGACCTTCTACCACGAGATCTTTGGCGGGGACCTCACTCTCAACACGTTCGTAGAGGTCGGTCGGGACGACGGCCCCGCTGACGCCATCGCCCACGGCATCCTGCGCGGACCGGTTTCCATGTTCGCCGCCGACGCGGCCGGTGAGGATCCGTTCCGGAGTTCCGGGCTCATGTTCTCTCTTCTGGGCACCACATCGGCGGCGGGGCTCCGCACGTGGTTCGACGCGCTGGCCACGGGCGGGACCGTTCTTGACGAGCTGCAGCCACGCCCGTGGGGGGCCTCCGACGGCCAGGTCGTAGACCGTTACGGGGTGCGTTGGCTCATCGGCTTCGAGGAGGAGGAGGGGACCGGAGACGATGCGGCGGTAACGGACCGGTAGGGAGTGCTACAAGTATGAGCGCTAGGACCCTCAGATCGCCCGTCCCCTGAGACGTCCCGAACGTGCCCACGGCAGGACTCGAACCTGCGCACACGGCTCCGGAGGCCGATGCTCTATCCGCTGAGCTACGTGGGCGTGAGACGGGCCGGGAATCCGCTCGGATCCGCCGGCCTGCCCCTCACGGAGTGACAACTGTAGTGCGGCCCGTCATGGGCCTGTCCGGGAACGGACCGGGGCCCTCGCGGCCACCGGCCCACCACGCCCTATCCTCGCGCCTACATGTCGACCCGTGACCACCTCGCCCGAGCCCTGAGCGACGCTCTCGCCACCCTCCCCGCCGCCGAGGGTCTGGACCTTGCCGCCGATCCCGCTTCGATCCATCTCGAGCGCCCGGCTCGTCGGGAGCACGGCGACTGGTCGACCAACGTGGCCCTGGTCATGGCCAAGCCGGCCGGGACCAACCCCCGGGCGCTGGCCTCGTCCCTGGTCGATGCCCTGAACGCCAATCCACCCGCTCACACCAGCTCCATCGAGATCGCCGGGCCGGGGTTCATCAATTTCCGGCTCGACGACGGCTGGTTGCACGAGGCCCTGCACGAGCTGCTCGACCGGGGAGAGGAGACGTACGCCCGGCCGGACGTGGGCCACGGCGAGCGGGTACAGGTCGAGTTCATCTCCGCCAACCCGACCGGCCCGATCCACGTGGGCAACGGATGGTGGGGGAGCTACGGCGACTCCCTGGCCCGGGTACTGGCCCGAGCCGGGTACCTGGTGAGCCGGGAGTACTACGTCAACGACACCGGTGGCCAGATCCGGACGCTCGGAATGAGCCTGTTGGCCCGGCTCCACGGCCAAGAGGTGCCCGAGGGCGGTTACCAGGGCGAGTACGTAACCGAGCTGGCGGCCAGCTATGACGGGCCTGACGACGTCACCGCAGCGGGAAAATGGGCTGCCGACCGGATCCTCGAACGCATCCGGGCCACGTTGTCTTCGGTGGGCATCGTCTTCGACGAGTGGTACAGCCAGGCCTCCATCGAAGAGAGCGGGGCCGTCGACGAGACGATCGCACTGCTGAACGACCGGGGACTGGTCTACGAAGAGGACGGTGCCACCTGGTTCCGCGCCTCAGAGCTGGGCGACACCCGCGACCGGGTGCTGCGCAAGTCGAACGGAGACGCCACCTACCTGGCCGGTGACCTGGCCTACCACCGGGACAAGTTCCTGGTCAGGGGCTTTGACCGGGTCATCGACGTGTTCGGTGCCGACCACCACGGCCAAGTGGCCGGCTTGAAGGCCGGGGTCGAGGCCCTCGGGGTGGATCCGGCCCGCCTCGAGGTCAAGCTGGGTCAGATGGTCTCGCTCATGGACGGGGACGAGGCGGTGACCATGGGCAAGCGGGTCGGCAACGCCATCTCGCTGGACACCGTGGTGGCTGACATCGGGCCGGACGCCACCCGGATCCTCAGTCTGATGACCTCGCTCGACCAGACCAGCACCTTCGATCTGGCCAAGGTCCGGGAGCAGTCGGTGGAGAACCCGGTGTTCTACGTGCAGATGGCCAGTGCCCGTATCGGAGGCGTGAGCCGCAAAGCCGCGGAGCGTGCAGTCGAGCGGCTCCCTCTGGCCCAGGTCGACCTCTCGCTCCTCACCCACGAGCGCGAGCTCGAGCTGATCCGGTGCTTGGAGGAGCTTCCCGAGGTGGTGGCCGAAGCGGCCATCGACCGGGCCCCGACCAAGATCACCACCTGGGTGCGCCGACTGGCCAGCTCCTTCCACGGCTTCTACCACGACTGCCCGATCCTGGCCGATGGGGTGGACCCGGCGCTGACCCAGGCCCGACTGTGGCTGGTGGAGGGAACTCGGATCGGCCTGGCCATCGGCCTCGGACTTCTCGGGGTGTCGGCGCCGGAGGCCATGTGACCGGCGGCGACACCACCGCTGCTCCGATGGCACCCGGGGCCACCGACCCCGTCGCCCACGGCCTGCTTCCCCTCACCGCCACCACCGGATCGTCGGGACGGCTGCGGGTGGGCGGCGTCGACCTGGTCGACCTGGCCGAAGAGCTCGGCACCCCGCTGTTCGTCTACGACGAGGCTCATCTGCGGGCCCGCTGCCGCGAAGCCGTCGAGGCCTGGGGCGACGGAGTGGCCTATGCCACCAAGGCCTTCTTGTGCGTGGCCATGGCCCGTCTGGCCCACGAGGAGGGCATGTGCCTCGACGTGTCCACCGGAGGCGAACTGCATGTGGCTCTCACCGCCGGGGTGCCGGCCGACCGGCTGGTGATGCACGGGAGCAACAAGTCCGAAGAGGAACTGGCCTCGGCGCTGGCGGCCGGGGTCGGTCGGATCGTGATCGACTCGTTCGACGAGATCGGGCGTCTCGAGCACCTGCTGGCCGGATCGGGCGGCCAACCACGACCGGTGCGCCCCACCGTGTTGGCCCGCATCACCCCCGGGGTGGAGGTCCACACCCACGAGTTCGTCCGCACCGGTCAGGACGACTCCAAGTTCGGCTTCGGCCTGGCCTCGGGAGCGGCCGCCACGGCCGTGGCCCGGCTGTCGGCTCTCGCGGCCCAAGGGATGGTGGAGTTCGCCGGAATCCACGCCCATCTCGGTAGTCAGGTGTTCGCCCTGGAGCCGTTCACCCGGGCCATCGACGTGTTGGCAGAGTTCTTCGCCCCCCTCGGCCTGCCGGAGCTGGTGGTGGGCGGCGGCCTCGGCGTGCCCTACGTCAACGGCGAAGAGGCTCCGCCCATGGCCCAGTGGGCCTCGTCGGTCCGCCGGGCCTGCCGCAGGGCCGGCATCGCCGACTCGGTACGGGTCACCGCCGAGCCCGGGCGCTCCATCGTGGCCTCGGCCGCAGTGACCCTCTACCGGGTGGGGACGGTGAAGGAGGTTCCCCGTCACCGGACCTACGTGTCGGTGGACGGCGGGATGAGTGACAACCCCCGTCCGGTGCTCTACGGGAGCGGCTACGAGGCCTTCCTGCCGCGGGAGCCCGCCGCCGCCCGTCCCCGCCCGGTCCGGGTGGTGGGCAAGCACTGCGAGACCGGTGACGTCGTGGTGTCAGAAGGGTTCGTCCCCGAAGACCTCGGGGTCGGCGACATCCTGGCCACCCCGGTCACCGGGGCCTACGGGCACTCGATGGCCTCCAACTACAACAAGGTCCCCCGTCCGGCCGTGGTGTTCGTGGCCCACGGCGACGCCCGGGTGGTCGTGCGGCGGGAGACATTCGCCGACCTGGTCCGTCTGGACCTCTGAGCGGCGGGCGTCACTCAATTCAGGCGGTAGCGTGAGCGGGTGGCTCTGGCACCCCCCGAACGTGAGGTCCGCGTCGCCGTGCTCGGATGCGGGAACGTAGGGTCGGCGCTGATCGGCATGCTGCAGGACCGGGCCGATGCACTGGCCGTCCAGTGCGGGGCCCGACTGGTGGTCGGTGGAATCGCCGTCAGCGACTTGAACCGCCACCGCGGGGACCACGTCCCGGCGGACCTGCTCACCACCCAGGCGTCGGACCTGGTGGTCGATCCGTCGATCGACGTAGTGGTGGAGCTCATCGGGGGCGTCGATCCCACCTTCGACCTGGTCAGGGCGGCTCTGAGTGCGGGCAAGCCGGTGGTCACCGCCAACAAGGCCCTGCTGGCCTCACCGGAAGGGGTGGGCCTGCGCACCCTGGCCCGCGAACAGGGCGTGGACCTGCTCTACGAGGCCGCGGTGGCCGGGGCCATCCCACTGGTTCGAGCCCTGCGAGAGTCGCTGACCGGCGAGCGGATCCACCGGGTCATGGGCATCGTCAACGGGACCACCAACTTCATCCTCTCCAGGATGAGCGAACAGGGTACCGACTACGCTGAAGCACTGGCCGAGGCCCAGTCGCTCGGACTGGCCGAACGTGATCCCACCGCCGACGTGGAGGGATTCGATGCCGCGGCGAAGGCGGCCATCCTGGCCGGCGTGGCCTTCGGTTACGACGTGGCCGGAACCGATGTCATGCGGGAGGGGATCACCGGCATCCGTGCCGCCGACGTCGAGTTCGCCGAGCGCTTCGGCTACGCCGTCAAGCTTCTGGCCATCGTGGAGCGGACCGGTGACGATGCGGTTTCGGTCCGGGTCCACCCGGCCATGGTGCCGAAGACCCATCCGTTGGCTGGCGTCCGTGATGCCTATAACGCGGTGTTCATCGAAGGCGAGGCGGCCGGCGAGCTCATGCTCTACGGGTTGGGAGCCGGTGGGCGGCCCACCGCCAGCGCCGTGGTCGGCGACCTGATCGACGCCACCCGCAACATGATGGCCGGCACCACCGCTCCGTCTCCGGAACGGATGCCTGCCCGCCTGCTTCCTCAGTCCGAGTTGCAGACCCGCTACTACATCAGCCTCGACGTCACCGACCGACCCGGGGTACTGGCCTCGGTGGCCACCGCCTTCGGCGACCACGGAGTGTCCATCCGCTCGATGGAGCAGGAGGGGCAGGCCGACGGGGCCCGGATGTTGTTCGTGACCCATTCGGCCAGCGAAGGCGATGTCCGGGCCACCCTCGACGCCCTGGCCGGACTGGCCGTTGTGGTTCGGGTCGGCAGCGTGATGCGGATCGTGGGGGACGACGAATGACCAACAACGCCGGCGGCGCCTGGAGGGGCGTGATCGAGGAGTACCGGGAGTTCCTGCCGGTCACTGCGGCCACTCCGGTGGTCACCCTGCTCGAGGGGGGTACGCCCCTGTTACCCGCACCCCGCCTCTCGGCCCGGGTCGGGGCCCGGGTCCTGTTGAAGGTGGAAGGGGCCAACCCCACCGGTTCCTTCAAGGACCGCGGCATGACCGTGGCCATCTCCAAGGCCGCCGAAGAAGGGGCCAAGGCCGTGGTGTGCGCGTCGACCGGCAACACCTCGGCCTCGGCGGCCGCGTTCGCCGGGCGGGCCGGCCTGACCTGTGCCGTCCTCATTCCCGAAGGTCATATCGCTCTGGGCAAGTTGGCTCAGGCCCTGATCCACGGGGCGCACGTTCTCCAGGTGCGCGGCAACTTCGACCAGTCCCTGTCCATTGTCCGCGAACTCGGCGAGCGTGCGCCGGTCACCGTGGTCAACTCGGTCAACCCGTACCGGATCGAAGGGCAGAAGTCCGGCGCCTTCGAGGTGGTGGACACCTTGGGCGACGCCCCCGACGTCCACTGCATCCCGGTGGGCAACGCCGGGAACATCACCGCCTACTGGAAGGGCTACCTCGAGTTCAAAGAAGCCGGGCGGTCCACCCGGCTGCCGCGCATGTTGGGCTTCCAGGCCGCCGGCGCTGCTCCCATCGTCGAGGGCCACCCCATCGAGCACCCCGAGACCGTGGCCACCGCCATCCGCATCGGCAATCCGGCCAGTTGGTACGGCGCCGCTTCGGCGGCATCGGAGTCGGGTGGGGGGATCGCCGCGGTCACCGACGAGGAGATCCTCGACGCCTACCGCTTTCTGGCTGCCGAGGAGTCGGTGTTCTGCGAGCCGGCCTCGGCGGCCTCGGTGGCCGGCCTGCTCAAGGCGGACTGCCTGACGGCCTGGGGTCCCAGGCCACCGTGGTCTGTGTCCTCACCGGCCATGGGCTGAAGGATCCTGACATCGCCATCAGCCAGATCTCCGTTCCGACGGTGGTCGACGCCGACCTCGGCGCCGTCCTCGAGGAGCTGTCGCTGTAGTCCCCATCCACACCGTGGCGGTGGTCGGGGCGGTAGGGTTGGCGGTGGGTGGAAGACCGGCTGGCGACGCCGGGTTGTTGCTGGAGTGGTCCGCTGCCTGTAGTATGTGTGTACCTTCGCTTCCACAAATTGCCCGTTCGGGCTTGTGGGCGGGACCTTCTGGTTCGCTTCGTGTTAGTGCGGCCAGCCCGTAAACGGCGTCGGGGGGGTTTGCCGGCGAGAGTCGATCTCGATCCACGGAAATCTCCATCCCTGATTCCTGGCAGTTGGAGTCAATCCACCTGCCAACGAGGACATTCGAAACGAGGATGCCGATGACTGCCGAACAGCAGCTCGAGCGCTCGGTGTTGGAAGGCAAAGAGCGGGACGAGCTCCACGCCATTGCCCAGGCACTGTCCGTGAAGACCAACACCAGAACCAAAAAAGCCGACATGATCGATGGAATTCTGAAGGCCACCGGCGTGTCGGTCGACGGCCCACCGGCGGACAAGGGCGCCACCAACGGCGACGCCACGGCGGCAGCCAACGGGGACGGTACCGGTACTGCCCCATCCACCAGCCGACGTAGGAGCGGCGGCAGCCGCTCTGCGGCGGCCACCACCTCCGATGAGGAGCTGCCACGGACAGCACTCCGGACGCAGGGTCGACGGGGCGTGCCGGTGGCCGGGCCCCGGTGGTGCACTCCTTCGGGCCGGCCGACGATGCCGGATCGGCCGGGGGATCGGTCGACCTGGACGAAGATTTCGGTGAGGCGGCGGTAAGTGACTCGGCCGGAAGCAACGGCCAGGCCAACGGTCAGCAAAAGGAATTGGGCGGTTCGACCAGCCACGAGGAGACCCAGGGGCCAACGGGTGGCCAACACGGCGGGGATGGCGGGCGCCAGCCGAATCAGGCCGGTGGAAACCAGCAAGGGAACAACCGAAACAACAACCGCAACAACCGCAACAACAATCAGAACAACAACCAGAACCGCACCAACCAGAACAACCGCAACAACCAGGGCGGTGGCAACGACGACATTGGCAACCGACGCAGCAACCGCCGCCGCCGGGGTCGCGACCGACAAGGCGGCGGGGGAGCCGAAGGGGATCTCCAGGGCGTCGGCGGCAACCAGGACCAGCAGTACCAAGGGGAGCTCATCCCGGTCAGCGGACTTCTCGACCTGCGCGACGAGGGTTACGGATTCCTCCGCTGCGAGGGCTATCTCCCGTCGAACAAGGACGTCTACGTCTCCATCAGCCAGGCTCGGCGTTTCGCTCTCCGCAAAGGCGACAGGGTCGAAGGATTCTGCCGGCCGGCCGGAAGCACGGAGAAGTACCCCGCCCTCCTGCAGATCGACACGGTGTCGTCACTCGATCCCGAGGTGGCCCGCAACCGGCCCCGTTTCGAGGATCTGACCCCGCTGTTCCCGGACGAGAGACTGCACCTCGAGACGCCGGGCGACAAGGAGAACTTGACCGCTCGCATCGTCGACCTCTTGTCGCCGATCGGCAAGGGGCAGCGAGGGCTCATCGTCTCTCCCCCCAAGGCCGGCAAGACCACGGTCATGAAGCACATCGCCCACTCCATCGAGGCCAACAACCCCGACGTGCACCTGATGGTGCTGCTGGTGGACGAGCGACCTGAAGAAGTGACCGACATGCGCCGGTCGGTGAAGGGTGAAGTGGTGGCCTCCACCTTCGACCGACCCTCGGAGGAGCACACCGCCGTGGCGGAGCTGGCCATCGAGCGGGCCAAGCGTCTGGTCGAGGCGGGCCGCGACGTGGTGATCATCCTGGACGGGATCACCCGGTTGGCCCGGGCCTACAACCTGGCCCAGCCGGCCACCGGTCGAATCATGTCCGGCGGTGTCGACTCCGGCGCCCTCTACCCACCGAAGCGGTTCTTCGGTGCGGCTCGCAACATCGAAGAGGGTGGGTCGCTGACCATTCTGGCCACCGCCCTGGTCGAGACGGGCTCGAAGATGGACGAGGTCATCTTCGAGGAGTTCAAGGGGACCGGCAACATGGAGCTCCGGCTCGACCGGCGACTGGCCGAGCGGAGGCTGTACCCCTCCATCGACGTCAATGCCAGCTCCACCCGCCACGAGGAACTGCTCTTCGACCGGTCCCAGCTCCAGCAGGTGTGGAAGCTCCGCCGGGTGCTCAATGCCCTGGCCAACGAGGGCAGCGCCGCAGCCGGGTTGGAGCTGCTCATGGACAAGATCCGTACCACCAAGAGCAACGACGAGTTCCTGGCCGAGATCGCCAAGGGCCCGGCCACCTGAGCCCGGACCTGACCACCGGGGCCGGCGATCGATGAGCCCGCCGGCTCCGTTACACTCTGTCCGCTGCGGGAAGGGCGTCACTCGACGTCCGTATACCGCCACCACGGGAGAATCACATGAAGACTGACATCCACCCCACGTACGTCGAGGCCTCGGTACGTTGCTCCTGCGGCAACACCTTCACCACTCGTTCGACCAAGCCGGAGATCCATCTCGAGCTGTGCAACGAGTGCCACCCCTTCTTCACCGGCAAGCAGAAGCTGGTGGACTCCGGTGGCCGGGTCGAGCGCTTCCAGCGCCGTTACGCCAAGACCGGCTCCCGCAAGAAGCCCACCGCACCACCCGCATCCTGATCCGAAGGGGTTCCCCACCGGCCCGCCGGCGGCGGCCGGGCGGGAGAGTGATCTCGACGATGGCAGTACCCTTGGCCCGTGGCCCACGACCGGTTCAATGACCGCCTGAGCGAGCTCGAACGGGAGTACGACGGGGTCCTCACCGAGCTCAACGATCCGAACCTGTCATCGGATCCGGGTCGCCTCCGCGATGTCTCGCGGCGGCACCGCGAGCTCGAAGAGGTGGTCGGGGCTTGGCACCAACTGCAGGCCGCCGAGTCGGACCTCGAGGCGGCCCGCGAGATGTACAACGACTCCTCCGGCGACGAGCGGGAGCTGGCTCAGGTCGAGGTGGGTCAGGCCGAACAGGACATCACCCGGCTGAGGGAGGAGCTCCGACTCCTGCTGGTGCCAAGGGACCCGAACGCCGGGCGCAACGTGATCATGGAGATCCGCGGGGCCGAGGGAGGGGAGGAGGCCAACATCTTCGCCAAGGACCTCTTCGAGATGTACTCCCGGTATGCCGCCATCAGAGGCTGGAAGCTCGAGGTCCTTTCGTCCAGCCCCTCCGAGCGGGACGGCCTCAATGAGATCACCTTCGTGGTCAAGGGCGATGATGCCTGGCAACGACTGGAGCATGAGGGCGGGCCCCACCGGGTGCAGCGGGTACCGGTCACCGAGTCCAAAGGGCGCATCCACACCTCGTCCTCGGCAGTGGCGGTACTGCCCGAGGCCGAGGAGGTCGACGTGGCCATCGACCCCAGCGACCTCAAGATCGACGTCTACCGGTCCACGGGGCCGGGGGGCCAGTCGGTCAACACCACCGACTCGGCCGTCCGCATCACCCACCTCCCGACCGGGATCGTGGTGGCCATGCAGGACGAGAAGAGCCAGATCCAGAATCGGGCCAAGGCCATGATCGTCCTGCGGTCGCGGCTCCTCAAGGCCGAACAGGACCGTCAGGCCGCCGAGCTCTCGGAGCAGCGACGCAACCAGGTCGGTGGTGGCGGCCGTTCGGAGAAGATCCGTACCTACAACTACAAGGACAACCGGGTCACCGACCACCGGATCAACCTCACGCTGCACAAGCTCGACCGCATCCTGATGGGTGATCTCGACGAGCTGACCGATGCCCTCATGGCTGACAAGCGCTACCAGCAGCTGGGCGAGGAGTGAGGCTCGGGTGGGGCGGGGCCAGGTGACCGGTTCGATGACGCCCGAAGAGGCTCCCGGTCGAGACGACGAGCGTCGACAGGTCGTGGCTGCCATCGCTGAGCAATTGGGCTCGAGACAGGAGGCGGTCTGGATCGTTGACCACGCCGGGGTGGACCTGGCCCCGGCGCTGGCGGAACGCCGAAGGGCCGGCGAGCCCCTCCAGTACGTGCTGGGCCGTTGGCCGTTCCGATCGATCGAGCTGGCCGTCGACCCCAGGGTGCTGATTCCCCGACCCGAGACCGAGCAAGTGGTGGGGGTGGCGCTCAGGGAGTTGGAGCGGGTCCCCTCTGATTCGCAGGACCACACGGTCTGCGTCGACCTCGGGACCGGCTCGGGAGCCATCGCCCTCTCCTTGGCCGTAGAGGGAGCCGCCTCCCGCCCGGGCCTGGAGATCTGGGCCACGGACGCCTCGACAGCCGCTTTGGAGGTGGCCCGGACCAATCTGGCCGATCTGGCTCGGACCGATCCGGCCGCGGCCGGCCGGGTCCGTCTGGCCGAGGGTCGCTGGTTCGAGGCCCTCCCCTCCTCACTGGTCGGCCGGGTGGACCTGCTGGTGTCCAATCCGCCCTACGTGACCGAGTCCGAGTACCCGGCGCTGGACCCGACGGTCCGCCTCTGGGAGCCCAAAGAGGCGCTGGTGGCGGGGAGCGATGATGCTGGGGTGCCAGGAATGGCGGCCATCGCCGCCATTATCTCGGGCGCACCAAGGTGGTTGGCCCCCCACGGTGCCATGGTGATGGAGATAGCCCCGTCCCTGGCCGAACCGGGGTTGGCCTGTGCCCGCCGGGCCGGCTTCGGCTCGGTATCCGCAGAACGGGACCTGGCCGGGCGACTCCGGACCCTGGTGGCCCGGTGGTGAAGGTGGCTCCGCTGGCCTCGGACCCGGGGGGAGTGGCTGCGGCCCTCGAGGCCTTGGCCGCCGGACAGGTGGTGGCCGTGCCCACCGACACCGTCTATGGGCTGGCCGTCGACCCGTCGGTGCCCGGCTCCGTCGACCGGCTGTTCGCCCTGAAAGGCCGACCGAGGGACGTCCCGCTGCCGGTGCTGGTGGCCACCGACGATCAGGTGGATGCGGTGGCCGGCTCCCTGGGCATTGCAGCCCGGCACCTGGCCACCAGGTACTGGCCCGGTGCGCTGACCCTGGTGGTACCCCGGGCCCCCGGCTTCACGGTGGACCTGGGCGGGCCGCCCTCGGCCCGGATGACCGTCGGGGTGAGGTGGCCGGACCATCCCTCCATCGGGCAGCTGTGCCGGGCGCTCGGCCCGCTGGCCGTGACCAGTGCCAACCGGCACGGGGCCCCTCCGGCCACCACGGCGGCGGAGGTGCTGGCGGAGCTGTCCGATGTGGAACAGCCGGTGGTGGTGCTGGATGGTGGGAGATGTGCCGGAGCGCCCTCTACGGTCGTGGAATGCCGGGGGCCGGCTACCCGCTGCCTCCGCCAGGGCGCCGTCCCGTGGCGGGACATGGCCGGCGACCCGCTGGATCCTGCCATCCTCGACTGAAGCGGGCCGTCCGCTACCATTCGGATTTCGAGGGCAGTGACTACAGGGGGTGGGCCTTGGTATTTTCCAACATCGTTGTCGGCACCGATGGTTCCGACACGGCATCTGAAGCAGTGGCTTTGGCCGTCCGATTGGCCCACCAGAACGGGGCCACCCTCCACCTGGTCATCGGGGTCCACTCGCCGACGGCGGTAGCCGTGCCGGCCGGCGGGGCCAATGTGTCCGACCCATCGGGTGGTGGGCTGGCGGTCAGGCTGGCCCAGGGCATGCTCGAGAGTGTGGCCGAGGGGGTCGAGGGTCTCGACGTCCAGATCCACTCCGAGGCGGGGGACCCGGCCGATGTCATCGTCCGGGTGGCCGACACGGTCGGCGCCGACCTGATCGTCGTGGGTAGCAAGGGCATGCGGGGGAAGCGACGGATCCTGGGCTCGGTCCCCAACAGCGTGGCCCATAAGGCCGGCTGCAACGTGCTGGTGGCCAAGACCGTCTGAGCCGGTGCCCGACCGCCCGGGGAGTCCCGGGGACCGCTGGGGTTGACGTCTGCCCCCCGATCGGGGGACACTGGAGGCCTTATGGGTACGCGACGTGACGTCCACGGCAAGGTAACGATTATTCAGTAGGCACATGCCAACCGGTATGTGCCTGTCGACCGTCCACTTGGTGGGCGGTTTTTCAATTGCCGGACAACCGGGTTGAACCGGTCGCTCCGGCGGGGCGCCCGATCCGGCGTAGGTCACCTCGTTGGTCCATCCGGCCGGGAGCCGGTTGAGCTAAACCCGAGGCAGCGCACGGTTGAAGACCGGACAGAACGACAAGACAAGATAAAGAAAACGGGCAGAGGAACTGAGGACAGTGAGCACGCACAAGGTGGGGATCGTCGGAGGGGACGGCATCGGGCCCGAAGTGGTGGCCGAGGCCCTCAAAGTGGTGAGCGCGGCCGGGGTGACCCTGGCCACCACGGAGTACGACCTCGGAGCCGACCGTTACATCCGGACCGGCGAGATCCTGCCCGATCCGGTCCTGGAGGAGCTCCGGGGCCAGGATGCCATCCTCCTCGGGGCCGTCGGCCCACCGGTTGGTTCCACCGCCGTGCCGTCGGGTGCCCTCGAGCGCGGCCTCCTACTCCGTCTCCGCTTCGAGCTGGACCTCTACATAAACATGCGCCCCTTCAACGGCGTGCCCGGGGCGCTGGCCCCGGAGTGCGACTTCGTGGTGATCCGCGAGAACACCGAGGGCACCTACGCCGGCGAAGGGGGATTCCTCCGAAAGGGGACTCCCTACGAGGTGGCCACCCAGGGATCGGTCAATACCCGACATGGGGTCGAGCGGTGCGCCCGGTTTGCCTTCGCCCTGGCCTCGACCCGGCCCCGTCACCATCTCACCCTGGTTCACAAGACCAACGTGTTGACCTTCGCCGGCGACCTGTGGCAGCGCACCGTCAACGAAGTCTCCACTGACTTCTCCGATGTCAGCCGCGACTACAACCACGTCGATGCCACGTGCATCTACCTCGTCGAGGACGCCGGACGGTACGACGTGATCGTCACCGACAATCTCTTCGGTGACATCATCACCGACCTGGCCGGCGCGGTAGCCGGCGGCATCGGTTACGCAGCATCGGCCAACCTCAACCCCGACCGCACGGGTCCGTCGCTCTTCGAGCCGGTCCATGGAGCCGCCCACGACATTGCCGGTACCGGTCGGGCCAACCCGGCGGCCGCCATCCGCTCGGCCGCCCTCATGCTCGATCACCTCGGCGAGTCCTCGGCCGCCGAGAAGGTGACCCAGGCGGTCACCGAGTTCATCGCCTCCCGTCCCGACCCCGACCTCTCCACCGCCGCCATCGGCGACGCCATCGCAGAAAGGCTCTGAGCCATGCCCCTGACCCCCACTGAGAAGATCTGGATGGACGGAGAGCTGGTCGACTGGGCCGACGCCACCGTGCATGTGCTCACCCACACCATGCACTACGGATCGGGCGTGTTCGAAGGCATCCGGGCCTACCCCACCGCCCGGGGGGTGGCCGTCTTCCGGTTGCGGGACCACATCGAGCGGCTCTTCACGTCGGCCAAGATCTTCATGATCGATGTCCCCTACACCGTCGACGACCTGGTGGACGCCTCCCGGACCGTGGTCCGGGTCAACGGGTTGGATGACGGGTGCTACATCCGGCCCCTGGTGTACCTGGGCTACGGCGAGATGGGGCTCAACCCCATCCCGTGCCCGGTCAACGTGTCCATCGCCGCCTGGCCGTGGGGCACCTACCTCGGCGAGGACGGCATCGCCAACGGCGTCTCTACCAAGATCAGCTCATGGCGGCGCCACGACCCCAACGCCGTGCCTACCGCGGCCAAGGGCACCGGCATGTATGTGAACTCGTCACTGGCCAAGGTGGAGGCGTTGAAGGCCGGCTATGACGAGGCCATCCTGCTGGCCCCGGACGGCACGGTCAGCGAGTGCACCGGCGAGAACATCTTCATCGTCCGCAAGGGGCGCCTGATCACCCCTCCGACGTCGGATTCGGGAGCGCTCGAGGGGATCACCCAGCAGTCGATCGAGACCATCGCCCGCGACCTTGGCTACGCCGTGTCGTACGAACCGATCATCCGCACCGACCTCTACACCGCCGATGAGGCCTTCCTGACGGGAACGGCCGCCGAGCTGGTGCCGATCAGGTCGGTGGACGACCGCCAGGTGGGCGAGGGCAAGCCCGGCCCGATCACCCAGAAGCTGCAGCAGACCTTCTTCGCCACCCTGCGCGGCGAGGTGGACCAGTACAAGGACTGGTTGGACTATGTCGAATGACGGCCCCACTCTCAATGACGAAACGTTCAAGGGTGGCCGGGCCCCGACCGGCCATGTCCACTCGCACGGGAAGGGCGTCAGCCACAGTCATCCGATGACCCCCGGGCAGCACGCCCACGCCGATCGTCGGGAGGCCGGGGACCAGCCGAGGAGTGGAGCCGGGCACGACTTCGATCTCCCAGCCCTGCCCACCGCCGTAGATGTCTTCGACACCACCCTCCGGGACGGATCCCAGCAAGAAGGTCTGTCGCTGACGGTGGACGACAAGCTGAAGGTGGCCGAACAGCTCGACCACCTCGGCGTGACCTTCATCGAAGGTGGGTGGCCGGGGGCCAATCCCAAGGACGAGGAGTTCTTTGCCCGGGCTCCGAACGAGCTGTCGTTGTCAAGGTCGACCCTGGTGGCGTTCGGTTCCACCCGGAGGGCCGGAGTCCGGGCTGAGGACGACGAGACGCTCCGCCATCTGGTCAATGCCCAGACCGAGGCAGTGTGCATCGTGGCCAAGTCCTCGGAGATGCACGTGGTGGACGCCCTGCGCACCACCCTCGACGAGGCGGTGGCCATGGTGGCCGACTCGGTGGAGTTCCTGCGGGCCAACGATCTCCGGGTGTTCCTCGATGCGGAGCACTTCTTCGACGGGTACAAGGCCAATGCGCCGTTCGCCCGGCGGATCCTGCGGGCCGCCGAGGAGGCCGGGGCCGAGACCCTGGTGCTGTGCGACACCAACGGGGGAAGCCTCCCCTTTGAGATCGAGCGCATCGTGGCCGATGTGGTCGGCGGCTTCGAGACCCAGGTCGGGGTGCACTTCCACAACGACAGCGGCTGCGCGGTGGCCAACTCACTGGTGGCCGTCGGGGTCGGGGCCACCCAGGTGCAGGGCTGTGTGAACGGCTACGGGGAGCGCGCCGGTAACACCGACCTGTCGGCGGCCATCCCCGACCTGAGCCTCAAGTTGCGGGTGCAGACCATCCCCTCGGACCGGCTGGAACTGCTCACCCCGGTCTCCCACCACATCTCCGAGCTGGTGAACATCGCCCCCAACCCCCAGCAGCCTTTCGTCGGAGGGTCGGTGTTCGCCCATAAGGCCGGGCTTCACACGTCAGCCATCGCCCGCCGCTCGGACGCCTATGAGCACATCGTCCCGGAGCTGGTCGGCAACGGGACCCGGTTCGTGGTGTCCGAGATGGCCGGGCGCTCGACGCTGGCCATGAAGGCCAAAGAGCTGGGACTCGAGCTCGACTCCCAGGCCATGGCCTCGGTGCTCGACTCCCTCAAGCGCCTGGAGTACGAGGGCTATCACTTCGAGGTGGCCGACGGGTCCCTCGAACTGCTGCTCCGCAACTCGACCGGCTGGGAGCAGGAGTTCTTCGAACTGGAGTCGTACCGGGTCATCGCCGACCACGGCCAGGGGGAGTCGACCGAAGCCACCGTCAAGGTCCTCGTGGGCAACGAGCGCATCGTGGCCACGGCCGAGGGGAATGGTCCGGTCAACGCCCTGGACGGAGCGGTGAGAGGAGCGATCGGCTCGCACTACCCGACCCTGGCCGGGGTGCACCTGGTCGACTACCGGGTCCGGGTCCTCGACTCGGCCAAGGGGACCGGCTCGGTGACCCGGGTGCTCATCGACTCCACGGACGGCGACCGGACCTGGACCACCATCGGGGTATCCGAGAACATCATCGCCGCCTCCTGGCAGGCCCTCTCCGACTCGATCGTCTACGGTCTGCTCCGAGCAGGGGCGTCTCCGGGCGTGCCTGGTAAAGACTGAACCGCATTAACCACCACTCAGGAGCATCACCGTGACCCAGCCCAGTTTCGTCCCCATCGTCGAGGCCGATCAGGTTCGCCCGGCCTACCGGTTGCAGGTGCCGAGCATCTGGACCCAGTCGCGGCCGTCCGAGCTTCGGGGAGCCTCCCAGCCCGGGGGGATGCAGTTGGGGAATCCCGGTCCCGACCAGGGATTTGCCCTCAAACTGGCCCGGAGGTTCGAGGACCGGCTTCAGCTCGTCGCCGGGGAGACCGCCGAGGACGCCATCGCCGGATGCACCGCGGTGGCCATGCGGCGGTGCGCCCGTTTCGGCCGGGCGCCGGCGGTGTACGACCTGTCGTTCGCCTTCACGTTGTGGGGGTTCCTGGGCGGTGCCCCCGAAGAGCTGGTGGAGGCCCGAGGACCGCTCTTCCGGTCGGCGGGGCACCACTACAAGTCCCAGCGTGCCATTGCCGACTGCGTGGTCGAAGAGGCACTCCGGCTCACACCGGAAGCCGTGGCCGAGCGGCTCGGAAATTGGAGAGAGTTGCTGCACCTGCCCGGGCCTGACTGACCCGAGCGGCACCCGGATCCGGTCAAGGGTGCCGGGCCCCGAGAGGTGGGCAGCTCAAGGAGGTCGTTCGATCACCCGACCCGAAGGCTGATCAGCGGGCTTTGCGCCACCTGCGTTTGGTGGTTGTAGGCGCCCCGAAGGTGACGCCGGCTGTGCCGGCGGCCACCGGATCGCCGCCGCCGCTGGTCGTATCGGACAGCGGTCCCGGTCTCGTGGTCATGGTGGTGGGCACGTTGCGCTGGTCATCGCCGTCGTATTTGACGGTCACGTTGTCAGCCAGGTGCGAGCCTTGCAGGGCTTTCTGGAAGAGATCGGGGAACTGGCGACCCTGCGGGGTCCCCTTTTCCTGTCCCTGCGATCGAGGTGCTGACGGACTATCCGCCCCCTTGGTCTGCTGTGGCAGTGGCGCCGGCTCCGTGCTCGGGCGCTGTGACTCGTCTCGGGCAGCCGGGTGTAGTTCAGGGGGGTACCACTTCCCATCGCTGGCGATCCACCAGCCCGGTCCCTCGGCTTTGTCACTCATAGGGAAGCCTCCACTACTTTGCGTGTTAATGCAGTGCCCGAATATTAACCCGGCGATCCGTCGAATTGCCAAGTTGTTTATCTTTCGGCCAACCAGGGCGCGTACTTGAAATTTTCCAAATTGGGCAATTTATTGTCCGTAGGCGGTAATTGGTCACCTTTGGGGGTCTGGCCACAAGAGGCCTGGTCGCAAGGGACAAAGGTCCTCCCCGGGGCTGACTACCGTAAGGGTATGGATGCCTCCAATTTCGCCTTGTCCGAGACCCAGCGGGAGTTCCGGGACACCCTCCGTAAATTTGCCGATGATCGCGTAGCGCCGAATGCCGCCGAGGCTGATCGGGACGCCACCTATCCCCAGAAGTCCTTTGACGCCTGCGTCGAACTGGAGCTTCCGTCCTTGGGAATTCCGGTCGAGTACGGAGGATCGGGGGCGGACATGGTCACCCAGGCGATCATGGCCGAGGAGCTGGCCAGAGCCTGTGCCTCCACGGCCCTGGCCATCCTGATCTCGAAGCTCAGCATGGTGCCGGTGATGAACTGGGGTACCGAGGAGCTCAAACGTCGGTACCTGCCCCGGGTGGCGTCGGGGGAGGCCCAGGGCAGCTACTGCCTGTCGGAGGCCGACGCCGGCAGCGACGTCGCCGCCATGAAGACTCGAGCGGTGAAGAACGGCGATCACTACCTGCTCACGGGAACCAAGTACTGGATCACCAATGCCGGGATCTCGGACATTTACACCGTGTTCGCAGTGACCGACCCGGCGGCGGGACGCCGGGGGATCAGCTGCTTCGTGGTCGAGGCGGACTGGGGCGTCGAGGTCGCCCCCAAAGAAGACAAGATGGGGCTCAGGGGCAGCCCGACTGCTGCGGTTTCCTTCGACGAAGTCCGGGTACCGGCCGGAAATCTGGTGGGTGAGGAAGGTATGGGATTCACCATTGCCATGCACACCCTCGACCGCAGCCGGCCGACCATCGGGGCCCAGGCCGTGGGAATCGCCCAGGCGGCCATCGACTTCGCCTCGGGGTACATGAAGGAGCGCAAGGCGTTCGGAAAGCCGATCGCCGACCTCCAGGGACTCCGATTCATGGTGGCCGACATGGCCATGAAGAACGAGGCGGCGCGGACTCTGATCTACCGGGCCTGCTCGCTCATCGACAGTGGCGATCCCGAGGGCGAACTCACCAAGGTCGGGGCCATGGCCAAATGCTTCGCTTCGGACACCGCCATGGCCGTCACCACCGACGCTGTCCAACTGCTCGGCGGATACGGATATACCAAGGACTTTCCGGTTGAGCGCTACATGCGCGACGCCAAAATCACCCAGATCTACGAGGGCACCAACCAGATCCAGCGGGTGGTGATCGCCAAGCAGTTGCTTGGGTAGGCTCTGCGGCTCTGCGGCTCTGCGGCTCTGCGGCTCTGCGGCTCGGAGCGAGTTCGGTTCGACTTCCACGTTCGGGATGACGTACAGGTGAGAGGGTGACGTTCGGTGGTGTTGAAGCACCAGCTCATCTGTTGGTTGGAAGTCCGTGACCTCCAAGAAGGCCCGGTACGTCTCAGTAATACGATTCCACGGGTGAAAGTGCCACCTACCGGCACTTCGAGGGCACCCCTGACGGCCAACTAGTATAGTATGAGAATATCTATTCATACAATGACCGAGGAAATCCAGTGACGGCTAACTACGTGATGAAAGTCTCGTCCAACGGGCAGGTATCGATCCCAGCAGAGGCCCGGGCCCGATGGAACGCTGATCGAGTTGTAGTTGTCGATCTTGGCGACCGCGTGGTGCTTCGTCCCCTTCCCGAAGAGCCCGTCAGCGAACTCCGGGGGAAGTACCGACGCGGTGTGAGCAGCGATCGAATCCGACAGCAGTCGAGGATTGACGAGTCGGCCCGAGAACGCCGGCGGTGATTGTTCTCGATTCCTTCGCTGTCCTGGCACTGTTCAGAGATGAACCAGCCGCTCCGCTGGTCCAGCATCTTGTTGAGTCTGAGGAGGAGGTGGCGCTCACCGCGCTGGGAGTCTCCGAGGTCCTCGATCATCTGGTTCGAATCTTGGGAGCCGACGAGGACGAGGCGGTGCTGGATCTGGCTCAGCTCAGTCTGACGCCTCCGATTTCGGTCGACCTTGGGGTGGCTACGCAGGCTGGCCTGCTCCGCGCCCGTCACTACCACCGCAAGAGCCGAGCCGTGAGCCTCGCCGACTGCGTTGCGGCCGTGTCAGCACAAGTGACGAGCGCTCAGCTTGCCTCAGCTGACCCGCACCTTCTCGACATGTGCCAGGAGGAGGGAATCGCCGTCGTTGCTTTGCCGGACAGCACGGGACATACCTGGTCGCCCTGACCACCGGCTGTGGGTCAGTGGCTACGTCTCTCCCGAGCTACAACGCTCACATTCACATCTGTTCGCTCATCAGGATCAGATTCTCGACTTCATTTAGCTTGGCGGAACCCAACGCCCCCACCTTCTCAACCAGAGCGTCTTGCGACAAGGTGAGAATCCACGTGCAGTTGATCCGTCCTTGTCTGGGCAGTGCTACTCGAACGACGCGCCCCAGCAGCCCAAGATCAACTTCCACGGCCAACCCTGTGATGTCTTCGTTGGCTGGCTCGACGGCGACCACGCACCGAAGATCGCCGCTGTCGATCCCTGAAAGCACAACTACTGGGCGGAGTTCGTCGAAAGCCACCGTCCAGATATCACCTCGATTAACAGCCTTGTCGGTGCGGAGAGTCGAGGCCACTGCACGATTCTATGGCGCAACTGCCAAAGTCTCCCGTGTACGAGTGCTGGGAGAAGGTGGTCATCGACTTTGTGGTTCAGGAGCCAGAGCGCCTCAAAGTCCACCAATGTGTCCGTAAACGCCGGATATCAGCGGCTAGGACCGTACACGGCGGCGTAGTGTCAGACCGTGGTCGACGAGTCCGAAGAGGCTTACAGGGAGAAGCTGCGGTCAATCGACGCATCGATGGCTCACGCAAGGCAGTACCTCGACCGAACGGCTCCTCATTACCCCGAGCATTGGAGCCTTCCACGAGCGTTCTGGCAAAAGACCGACGGTCCTCTGGAGCTGGCGGCCGAAGGTCAACGCCGGTGCGGCGACCGGGCCATATTCGAAGTTGAATACGGGAACATGTACGCCCCGCCATCTGTCCTGCGCTATCCAGTTACCTGTCAACGCCCAGCTGGACATGACGGCCTGCACGCATCTGCTGTGAGGAGGACGGGGATCCGAAAATCCCATTGGCAAGCACTGGTCTGGTCATCCAACCGGCCAATTGAGTCCATACGTGCTCCCGCCACCTAACGCCGGCTCGGCGGCGGTTGTTGACCGTGGCCTACCGGCACTTCGAGGATACCCGCACGACGTGGTCGAGTGCCCTCAGCGCGGTTGCGCCTCCCCGAAGACGAACCAGGGCGTTGCACCGATCTTCGCCGTCCAACCCTCTTGGTCCAGGAGTGACCGCAGTTCGTCGGGTTCGTAGAAGACCTCCACGACCTGGAACTGGCTTCCGTCGTGAAGGCGGCGCAGATCAAGATCCGGTCCTGCCCGCATCACGTAGGCGTCCTGTAACTCGCCTCTTTGGTCCGGGTCCCGATTGTCGACAACAAAAACGCGCCCCGACGGAGCGAGGCAGGTCCGCACCAACGACCAGAACGCCGAGAAGCGCTTCCTTGGCACGTGGGAGAGCCAGAAGGAGAAGAAGACGACGTCGTAGGTGCGCTGCGGTTGCCAGGAGAAGAGGTCCGCAACGACATAGTCGACATCCGACCGCCCGACTCGGTTGCGGTTGAGGTCTAGGGTCTCGGGCGATGAGTCGACAACGGTGAGCCGATCGGCGGTTGCGGCGAGTCGCTGGGTCCACCAGCCGGTGCCCCCGGCGAGTTCCAGGACCTCGCCATGCCGCACCGAAGGTCCTGAGCGCAGCGGCGACCAGCGACACTTGTCGGTCCCACTCTTCGGACATCTCCGAGCCCCGGTCGAAGCGCCCACGCCGCTGCCACCACTCGTCGTACTCCGTAGCGCGTGCTCGGTAGTAGGCCCGCTGATCGGCCAGGAGGGCGTCGTCGTCCACCGAACAAGTCTGCACCGCAAGGCCGAAGCCTGCCCTGGAACACCGGGAGGGAGGCTCTTATTCGGCTCCGCCAGGGGTGGCTATGCGCTGCCGCCCTCGTCGCCACGCGACAAACCCAAGTATCGAGGCGATGACAACGGCGGCCAGGGCGAAAAATCCCCAGGCACTCAGTCCGGCTATGTGAGTCGAGGTCATCGGGTGCTCTCCGACCACGATCGAGGCCTCGTAGATCGCCACCGCTAGTAGGCCCATAGCTCGACGCCACCGGCTTTCAGCAGTGGGTGCCCCAACCACTAGCAGAGAAACAGCTCCGGGTTCCACCAACCGGACAATCGGGGTCGATGGGTATATCTATTGACGGATCGCTTCCCCCGGGGGAGGGTGTGGCTGTGGCGAAGTTTCGGATCTGGCTAGATAGTTGGGAGCACCAGTGCTGTGGAGATCAGCGCTCGGTGGGCCAGGAGATCGAACTCAATGTCTTTAGTTCGCACAATCGCCTCCACGAGCAACGTCACGACTACTCCGGCGGCGAAGGTGGTGGGCCGGTGGCTGTCCCGATGCGGGGCCGCTTGGTGGCGCTCGATTGGCATCGAGCTGTTTTTGACAGGGCCGGCATATTCGCCTCCCGATTGGTTGGCTACGGGCCCGGCGTGGCCTGTGAATCAACAGAAGACGAGCCGGCAGCTGACTCCTGGGCGTTCGAGTTGACGGTCGAATCTGAAGATGATCCGCCTGCCGACGCATCGTCTCCTGAATATGTTTCGAAACACGCGGATGCGGCCGTCTACATCGCACTTGACTGGGACCCCTTCCACGACGAGGGCTCGGAAAACTTTCCTCCAAGTTGGTTTGGTTACCTGGAGTACGGAGATGGCGATCTCGAATTCACCGAAGTCAATTTCTTTTCCGATGCCCTTGAAGCGGTGCGCTCGTGGCGAGGTCGATCAAGTCGAATCTACGTCCGGATTGAGGAGGAGGGCCCGCCGCTCTGGGCTGGAGAAGGACCTCCACCCGAGATCGAAGATCCCATGGCAATCTTCGACGAACACGATCAGCGGGCTGGCGTCGAGGGCACGCGTCAGGCGGCAGAATCTCGTCGTGCCAGCCGCCGTGCATTTGCAGAAGGAGAAAGGCGGCAGCAGAGAATGGAGGATGGATCGGGCCTGCGGGACCGAAGAATCGCAGCAGGAATCTCGGCGGATGACCTCGCTCTGCGCATGGGAGTGGAACCAAGTTGGATCGAAGGAGTTGAATCTGGCGAGATCGAACCCGAGAGGCCAATTTCGACGTGGATTGATCTCGTATGGGCAACCACGGAACCGTGGCCCGAGACCCAGGCAACTGCAGATCGCCTATGGGAAGGCAGTGAACCGACAGGATTCTGGGTCGCCCATGGAGGTTTACTGCGACAGGCAGAAGATCAGGTCGCACGCCGGATCCGTGGCCCAGAGACGTGACTGAACCTTGCCCGTGGCTCGTAAGGGTGACCCTGAACGCCGGGTGGATGGCGCTTATTTGCCTGCCCTCGACCGGCACCTTGATGACCAGTCGAGAGGATCATCGCCGAGCTAGGCGGCGTCCGCTTTCTGTGTCGATTGGCGTGTAGTTCATCTCAAAATGGTGATAGAGCCTGGACTCGTCCGCCTGGGAAAGCTCCTCACCGTGCATCTCGATGTCGGGAGCCGTTCGAACCCGCTCCTTGGTCACCTGGACCTGAAGATCATCGGGACGGATCTGAACGCTACCCAGCGGCACGAATGTCAGGTGACGACCGATGAAGCCCTCTTTGACCGTAGCGAACTGGGGCACATCAGTTTCGACATCGACGTAAACATCCTGCAGCTTGCCGATCTTCTCGCCGTCGGAGTCGATGAGCATCTTGCCGTGCCATTCCGAGACGCTCCATTTGGACTGCTCGGGTTCCTCGGGTTGACCCTGGTCGTACACGTCGGTCATCTCAACCTCCTAGTTTGAGCGTCCAGATTGTTAGGCAAATCTGAACCGATTCTGCTTTCAAGTGCTCCCGGTGTCAGGCCACCCACGATGCAGGAAGCCATGATCGATCGCCGAGCCATGTCCCGAGGTTAGGCCTCTTCGACTGGTCGTTGGGTCGGGTGACCCACACCACCGGTTGGGTGAGTCCATCTGAACAGGATGGAAGACCTGCTCTCGATCAACACCCCGGCAACGCGTAACCGGGCGTCTTTCCTTCTGCCCCGAGCATCCACGCCGATCCTGGCACAGTAGATGAAGGGCCTACATTCTGCGGATTCCTGAACAAGGTCCCGTCGAAGCCATCCGTGTTCTCGTGGTGGCCAAACGCTCGGCCCGCCAGGCACCGAGTCAAGGCCATCGTCCAGATGCGCCATCTTGGAATTACCGCCCCTGACCAGCTCCATTCCCGCCTGAAGGGTCTCGTGGTCAACGTGCTCGTCACCGAGGCAGCCAAGCTGCGTTCCACCCGATCGCCCGGTCCGGTGACGGCGGCGACCAAGGCATCGCTGTCGTCGTTGGCTCGAAGGGTCCAGGGTCTTGATCAAGAGCTTCGCTACGAAAAGCACGACCATCGGAGGTCGTGTCCCACTTCACCACCTTCATGCTTCCGTCGGGTCCGAGGAACTGGTGTGCCCCGGTTACTCCACCGGTCAGCTGGCGGCCGTGGTGAAAGGGCGATCCGGTCACTTCTGTGAGGATTGAAGCTGCCGTCGTGGCGTCCACTGCCGAGGCCCGACTCATACCTTCAGTTTTGCTACGTGGTCGAGCGGGCTCCGATTGGGTCCCTGCCCCTAAGCGCCGGACAGTGACTCACGGCGAGACCTATGCACCTGCCACCCCAGGATCATCCACCCTCTTCGAGCTGTTGCAGCAACGCAGTGACCGCTTCAGTCTCTGGCTCAGTCAGTCCACCGAAGACGGATACGAAGTTCGTGGGCTCAACGACGATAACGACACGAACTTCAGCGTCAAGTACGGGCACGCCTTCGGAGCCGTAGCGACGTTGGAGACTGCGGTAAAAGGCAGCTCCGGATCGGGGTCCATTGATTCGACTCGACCTCGGACCTCCAGAGTTCGATAGGCATTGTCAGGGTCCTGGACATGAAACGACACCCGTCCATCGGCCAAGAGGTTCCGGTACTTCTGTCGATTGCTGGTGTGGGAGAAGCGAGCCCGTTGGCCATCCCACGCGAACCACATGACGCTGCTTTGTGGGCTGCCATCCGGTCGGATCGTGGCTAGATGGGCGAATAGCGGACGTTCGAGCAAATCAGCATGACTTTGGGGGAGTTCGGCGCTCATGAGTGATCTCCAATTTGGGAGGGGACGCAATGAGGCTAATCGCCGACCTTTCGATGCCTGTCACCTACCGCCGGGACCGGGCCCACGCCATGGGAAAGTTGTTATGCGGGCTAGCTTCTCGGACCGGACTTGGAGGTGGCATGAGGAAGGTCGACTACGACGAGCGCCAGCACGCCGTCTACGCCTCTGGCAGGCAGATGCTGCCCGATGCGCTGCGAACCTGGATGGAAGCGTTCGCCCGCCACCTGCCGGAGACACGTCCGCTGGCCTGGCTCGACTTGGGCTCAGGGATCGGGCGTATGACGCCGTCTTTGGCGACCACTTTCGGCGGCCCAGTCTGGGGTGTCGAGCCAGCAGAGAAGATGCGTGCTCAGGCCATGGCCCACGCCGGCCATTCAGCCGTCACCTATGAAGCTGGGTCTGCCGAGCACATCCCATTACCGGATTCCTCGTGCGACGCAGCACTGCTGTTCTTCGTCTGGCACCACGTCATCGATCGGGATGGTGCCGTTCGGGAGTTACGGCGGGTGATCAGGCAGGGCGGCAAGGTCTTTGTACAGGCGAACTTTTCCGACAGGACGCCTGATGCGTGGTGGTTACACGTTGTGCCCGAATGGATGAGCGTCCACCAGGCGCTGTATCAGTCCGAGGAAGGTGTGCTCAGCGACTTCGCCGGGGCCGAGTGGACCCTCGCCACTCGTGATGAGATCACCTGGCCTCGCTCAGCGAGCCTGGCAGAGGATTTCGAAAGGCTGAAGCTCCGTCCCACTTCGCTCTTCGAGCATATGAGTGAGGAGGAGATCGAGGCGGGTTTTGCCAGAATCGAGGCAGCGTTGCCCGATCTCGACGACGGACCTCAGTTCGAGACCAGCGCTCTGCTCGTCTTCGGAGGCTAGGAGCGGGGACGGTGCCCCTGATCACACCGGGACTGTGACCTACAGCGGCACGACTTGGCGTATGGAAAACTCAGGATTCAGGAAGGCTGGTGATGGAACGTGATCAAGGAACTCAGTGACATGCCTCCGGGAGTCATTGGCTTTGAGGCCGCTGGCAAGCTCAAGGCTGAGGACTATCGAGATGTCGTTCTACCCGCCCTCAAAATGGCCGCGGCAACCGGCGAAGTCCGATTCGTCATTGTCATGAACGATTTCGACGAAAATACGGGTGGGGCCGTTTGGCAGGACCTTAAGCTGGGTATCGAGCATCTTCGAGCCTGGAAGCGCATTGCGTTGGTGACTGATATCGAGTGGATGCACCATCTGAGCGATCTCTTTGGCTGGATGACTCCAGGCGACACGAAGACGTTCCCAATTGCAGAGCGGGACGATGCTATCGCCTGGGTCGCCGGCTGAAGGTCTGTGTGAGGCCTGGGGCCTCGCCTGCCCCACAGCACCGGATGGTGGGGCATTGACCGAGGATGGGTGCTCGCTTCAGAATCGCTGGATGCCAGTCGACGTCTCTGTGCGCCCAACAACCGAGGACGACCGAGCCGAAGTACTTCGCATTGTCCGTGAGGCCTTTTCAGGCGAAGTTGGCGATGGACGCGAGGAAGTCGAGATCGTCGAAGCCGTATGGTCACTCGATGCCTCGCTTGCAGCAGGGGATCTGGTGGCGATCGCCGGTGGGGAGATCGTCGGGCACGTATTGGCATCACTCGGAAAGCTCGACGGACTTGCCGTACCCGGCATCGCCCCCCTGGCAGTCCGGACCGACTGGCACGGCCGGGGCATTGGCACTTTCCTCATGACCGAACTCCTTCGTCTGCTGAGCCAACGAGAGTTCACGCTGGTCGTGTTGCTCGGGGATCCCGGCTACTACGGGCGATTCGGATTCCAACCGTCGGGGCTGCTGAATATCCACTACCTCCCGGCCGGAGCTGACAGCCCACATTTCCAAGCCCTTCAACTCGGCGACCGCCAGAACCACACCGGGAACTACGTCTACAGCTGGGAGCCCCCCGTTGAGTGACGGTCACGGTGTCCCTGATCGCCGGGAGAGCGTCACACTCCGGCACGACTGAGGCGAGCATCAATGGCTGTCCGCTATGCCGTTAGGTCTCCATGGAGGCGACAGGTGCCACGGCGAAAGACAGCTCATCGTCCACAACTGCCACTCCGCCTACCACCGAGGCGCCCCCATCCAGGTTTCAATCTCCCGCGATTGCAAACCCAGTGGAACAACAGTCTGTCTGCCTAGAGGCTTAGCGGTGGCAATAACACCTACGCAGCAAATGGCGGGTCAGCGGTTCGTCATCGCCGGAAATGACTGTCCACCTCCGATGACGGTCACGGGCACACCTGGGGCACCTCCCGAAGGCGCTGCCTTCCAACAGCACCCTGACGGAACTTGGAGTCTGAGATTTTCATTTCCGCTGGGTGACCGGTCAGATCAAGCGACCACCGTAAGTTGCATCAATCCAAAAAGTGGGGAGACAGTATTTACCTATCCGCAACGGATTCACTTCATCGTTTCGACGCCCGAGTATCTGACGCTGCTGGGTCCGAGGTCATACTCTACGGGGTCGAGAGTCAGCGTGGCACCTGTCGGCGCACTCTGCCGATGGAACGCACAGTTCCTTGCAATCGGGCTGACGACAATCCAGGTACCCGTTTGGCAGGGGGGTTCCGGTTCGCTGCTCCCGGCGAATAGTCCGGCAACCTTCAGGGCCGTTGGAGGAAACTCTTGGCAAGCGACCTTCAAACTTCCCGCTACCTTTCAACCCGGGCGCCACTACGTCCAGGCTAGTTGTGAGAAAAGTGATGGTGGTGATGGTCATGGCTGGGGGGCGAGCTACATGCCCGTTCTACTGACCGTCTCTTGACTGATCATCAAAAGGGGGCTCCTCCCACTGTCGCGCAAGTGGCGGTCGGGCGCCCGGGATAAGCGCCGCCGAGCCGGGGGTCGGGGATACTCTTCCAAGGTCAAGGTTCAGTGCGTCGGAATGGCAATCGGAGCTTGGCCATCCCAAGCCCATGTCACCGGACGAGGAGGCTGTCCTGTCGTTTGCATCCCCCAGACGATCACGTCGCCGATGGCCGGATCGTACGCGGCAGTTATGTCACCCAGTGAAAGTGAGGGAACCTTGGAAAGCACTGCGTGCCATGTGGCACCGGTCCACTCCCAGACACGGGATCCGTCCACCGCGATGACTCGGCCGACACGTGGATCCGCGGTGACCGCCTGAGACGACAAGGGTGCCCGCTTCGGGTGCTCCTTGGAGAACGCTGAGCCGCTCCAAGTCCAGGTCTGTGAGTAGGTCAATCCTGTTGGATCCCAGCCACATCCGTGGTTTCCCGGCCGCTCCCCCAGAGGACACGATCCGGCGTACGGCTCGTAAGTGAAGTAGAGCATCGCCGTTGAGCCTGGCTCGGGGACGAACGCTGACGCCTGGATGAACTGCGCCGGGCCCGGCGTGGTTCCGTCCCATTTCCAACCCGAGGTTCGCCACACCCAACGTCCGAACACGTCGTTCGGGGTGAAGACACCGTTCAGAGGACTCGAACCCCGGCCGGGAGGCGGAGCCAACAGCTCGAGCGTGTGAGCTGCCGTGTCCCATGCCAGGAGAGGGTTCGGCTCATAAGTCGGGAGTTGCTGTGACTCGAGCTTGTGCCAGGTGATGCCGTTGAACGCCCAGGTGTCGTGCACGGGGCTATAGCCGGGTGCGCCGCAGAACGTGCAGCCGCCATAGAGAACGATCTCGCCAAGCTGCGGGTCATAGGCCATCGCGTATTGGGCTCTGGCGGAGGGCGAGGCGGCTGGATGCAACTCCTTCCATCCATACCGGTTGAATACCCAAGTGTCGCCAAGGCCCTGGCCGTACTCGTTGGCCCCCCCGAAGAGGATCATCTCCTTCGCAGGCGGGTAGTAGACCATCGATGTCCCATAGGAGGCCACCGGCGCACCGTGATAACTGATCGAAAGCGTCTCGAACGAGCTGTGGGTTTCCGTCGGCGTCGATTGCACAGAGCCGCACGCCGCCAAGGCCAGCATCACGCCGATACAGGCGGCGATCCACGAGGCCCTCATCACTCGTCCCATGACCAAGTATGACTCCAGACAGGTCCATCTGGTTCGCACTGCAGTAGGTGTCCCAATCTCCGGTGCGCAGAATCTCGGCGCGCCCGACGTGCCGGTAGGCCACGGTCAAAGCGCACCCCGAGCCGGTGAAGCTCCTATCAATGTCAAGCCCCTCGAGGGGGCTCCGGGGTCAAGACAGCGGACAAATCAATGATGAGCCACTCGTGAGTCGAGGGCATGCTCTTACGAAGTCACGCGATTGGGCCGATTCACCTCGACGATCTCGATGCCGCGTCGCCGCAGGGATCGCGCCAACCCGGTGCCATAGGAGCTAGTCCCTTCGACTCCGACCTTGGTCACCTGGCCGAAGCTCTCGAGCCAGGCCAACAAGGCCTTGTAGCCGGCAGCATCAGCCGGGAAGGATTCGGTGCCGATCAAGCGGCCGAGAGGGTCGAGTGCCGCAGCAACGTGGTTGTCGAGGTGGGTGTCGACACCACCCGTGATCCCGGGTGGAGCTTCTACGATAGTCATCGCTGTCCCTACTTTCCTTAACGTGGATGGGGATGGCACGGCCGTCCCCGATCAGGGCGACGGGCGGTTCGACTTGTTGGCGCAAGCCGGACCAATCACCCTCCTCTGGGACGGGACGTGCCGTTTTCAATCTGCCGCTGGAAGAGTCCGGCCGACGACGCCCGAAGGACGCCTCATGACTCCAAGTCAGGCCAAATCTCCCAGTGCTCCCGAAGCTATTGAGAACCAGCTGCCAAGCGGTGGATCCCTAAAGGCCATTGTCATTGGTCGGGGACACCTCTGGCGCGGGGATCGTCCAGAAGGAGCTCAGGGTCGCATAGCCACTTCGACTCGTGTTGTCCCGGGTGGCGGTCGCCAGAGCAGAGCGGTGACCCCGTCGGCATCGACCAGAGTGCGGGCGTGGAGATGCTCACGTACGAAGGCGATTGCCCCGATGTCGTCGGCTGCGTTGGCCACGGGGGCCTGGTTCTCTGCAGCCGGATCGAAGACGAACACCACATTTCGATCTTGCACGGGAACCGTCCCGTCAGGGTAGAACCAATAGCAGTGCGGTCGGGAACAGAACCTGCCCAGAATGTCAATCGTGCTGATCACTTCGGCGTCACCAGGAGTGAGAGCCAGAGCCCGCCTGATCTGGGCGGCCGGCGCCGCGCCGATCTGGGAAGTTCCATAGCGGATGTCGGCCGGCGCCGACCCCAAGGCGAATGCCAGGGCCTGCACCGTCACGACGAGTGCTACAGCGACCGCGGGAATCCAGCCGAAGCGGAACCGCTGGGCGGTCCATACGAGCACCATGACCGTTCCGAGAAGCACGAACGGGTAGACGGCGGCGTTCTGGAACGCTTGGTTGATCAGCGTGTTGGCACTCAGGGCGTTAGTGAGCATCACCACCACAGGAACTCCGAACCCCCAGGCCGAGGCGAGCCCGACCACGCCGACCTGCTTGAGCAGGATGTAGATGCTCGCCAAACGCTCATGCAGTTGGTTGATGACCCGACTGGGATGGATGAGCAGTCCGGACATCAGTACGGCGATGCCAGATGGACCAGAAAGTGTTCGTCGTCCAACCAGGTAGGCGTAGGTGGAGATGCCCGACCCGGCGCTGGCGCCGAGCACCGAGACCACTGCCAGCCAGCCGATGGCGGCGGCGACCACCAGGCCCCCTTGGCGCCGGGTCTCCCGACCGGCCAGCAGCGCCGAGATGCCCAGGCCGACCAGGGTGATGGCGGCGAAGGTGCCGCACGTCAGCGCCAGCACCACCCAGATCCAGGCCCGCCGGTGCCGGCCCGACCACAGGTCGCGCCCGGCCAACAGGACGAACACGGTGGAGATGGGCTCCAGGTGGAAGTCGTAGTAGATGATCTGGTAGGCCCCGGGACTGGCGATCAGCACCGCGATCACCACCGAACCGATGCCAGCGGCGGCCCACCACGACACCCTCCGACGCTCTAGGTAGTCCATTATCCAGAGATAGACCACGAAACCGCTGCCCGCCACGGCCAGGTCCTGGATCCACAGCAAGGCCACCGACCCCGGATAGATCAGGTGGACCAGAGCCAACGGCCAGATGATCAGCTCGAAGTCGGCCTTGATGAACGGGAAGCGGTAGATGGTGTCGTACGGGTTCAGGTGGCCCTGGCCGATCAGGGTCCAGGCCTGGTTGTAGGTGGCGAAGTCCTGACCCAGATTGTCGTGGTTGTAGATGATCGTCGAGAAGACGACCAGACCGATGCACCAGAGCCCCATGACCACGGCGCCGGCCATCCGCAACCAGGTCCAGCGCCGGTCACTTCGACCGAGTTCACCGTCAGTCAGTGGAAGTGAGTCCGCCTCTACGTCCGCACGAATCGCGCCGGCGACGTCGTCACCCACAATCACGCTGCGAGCCGCGCCCTCGGGCGGACATGGACGGTCGATTCTGGGAATGTCCCTTGGTGCCAACAGGTCCCTCCCGAATTGATCTTGTCTGGACCTGTCGGTACCCATTAATCCCGAAGACGACCCCTTCGATCACCTGACCTCCGGGAATCCGAATATCGCTATCGTATCGTCCACACCCTTGAAGCGGCTCGCTGGCCTCGGCGGGGTAACCCGCTCGCAAACGGCGATGCTCGACGACCGGCTCCACTGGCAGATCGGGTATACCGCAAGTGCCGGCAGGGGACGCCAATGTGTCGCGCTGTCCTGAGAATTCGTACGACAGCATTTCATCCCTACAAAATCCCAACAACTCGGTGAGACTCAGTGGATTCAGGACGAATCGATCCGGAATAGCCCCAGTTCAGCGCACTGGAAGCAACCAGCTGAACCCCCAGAAGTGTCCACCCAGATCTATGAGGGCACCAACCAGATCCAACGTGTGGTCATGCCAAGCAGTTGCTCGGGTAAGGCCTTCCACTGTCGCCCCTTGGGTCCTCGAGCTTTCCGATCAAATCAGCGTGGATCGGGCGCTCCAGCAAAGCGGGACAGGTCCACGGTGATATAGATGGCCCGGCACGTTGCAATCACCGTGTCACCGGTGCGTAGTTCGGCGCTGATGAAGAGCTTGCGGCGTTCGCGACCGTCAAGGCGGGCCCGAATCTCCAAGGGTTCGTCAACCGGCACGCCGGCAAGGTAGCGAACTGTCAACTCGCCAGTAAAGGCCGGTTCCTGCAGCCGTCCGATAACGAAGCCGGTGACGTCGTCGAATACCGCGGCCACGATTCCGCCGTGGGCACGGCCGGGTGCACCTTCGAAGGCGCGCCGCAATACAACATCGGCAATCACGTCATCTTTGTCGAACCGCACCTCGAGTTCGACCCCGGTTGGATTCGACCATCCGCCCACTGCTCGGTCTTCGAACCCACTCCCGCCCAGGACGGACCCCTCCGGGCTGCTCCTCATGAGGGCCAGGCGATCACGCCTCGGCGCTTCGTCGACCAAGCGCGTGAGTTCGTCGGTGGCCTCGCCCAACGATTCGAGTACATCATCGGCGGGATCGTGCGCCACAAACGCATGATTGAACGCTCGCAAGCTGGCGGCCGCTCGTTCTCGTGCTTCTTCGGTCCTCATTTGGTCAAGTGTAGGGTCGGTTCGGTTGACAGCAGGATGCTCGATGAGGGCGTACGACATATACCGATTGCTCGGTTAGCTGGCGCCGCCGGCCGAGGGCCCAGGCAGTACAGTTCTGCCATGCGGCGGGGTGATTGGGTGTCGAGGGTACGGTCTGACCCCAAAGGGCACATGGAGGCCGACCTCTCCATTGCCGCGGTGGGACTCGTGATCATCGTCTTGGGCGGCATCCTTGCGGTAGCCGGCTTCCATCCCCGGGTGCAGTCGATCCACGACAACACGTCGGCACCTCTGGCCGGAAACATCGTTGCAGCCGTGGGTGCGCTCATGGTGCTGCTCGGCCTCGTCTTGGCCGCGGTGAACTTGGTGATCTGGATGACCGGTCGTCGCCGAGGGATCCAGACCGTTCCGGAGTCGGATAACGAGGACCTCCTGCAGAGCATGCGAGACGATGGTCGGGACCGGACCGGCTGAGTTAGTTAGACCTGGGCCTCGTCCCCAATAGGGAACCGGGTCCCGCATTCTCGGTCATGCTCGGTTGGATGAGCGGCCGACGCGTCGGGCGGTGGTCCATCGCCATCCAACGGAGAAGACTGAGACCATGGGATCCGACCGCCGTCGCATTGCCCAGGCCACAATGTTCGACGTGCTGGCAGAGAAGGCTTCGACGAGCTGGTGAGACAGACGTGGGCCGTCGCGGCCGAGGGTCGCTGGACAGGCACCGAAGTCCGCGGTGGGGATTAATCCGTCAGTTCCGAGGAGTATGCACGCTCCAACAACGACGGTGTGCTGGTGGCAACGATGACGAACAGTGCGAAGGTCACGAGGTGGACGCCAGTGCACCACAGGCAGATCTTCTTGATGGTGAAGAGCTCGGTCGAAATCAGGTAGAGGACCGTGAAGATGCCCACGATCGCCACCAGCAGGCGGAGTTGATGAATCCTGGCCCGTGATGATCGCCAAGCTCCAGGAGTGCAGAGAGCCCCGAGGACTATGAAGAAGATGATCCCAAATACGGGAACCGGTATTCCGAACACCACTGATTGTGCGCTTGTGAGCACGGCCTCGCAACTGATGGGCCCTGCGTTCACACAGACCAGGGCTCCTGGATGCCAGTGGACCCAGAGCGTGTAACCCGCCAGCGCTAAGCCCATCACGCACAACGAAAGCGAGGAAACGATCTGCCACCGCTGACCGGAGTCCTCGTGGTGTGTCGACACCCCTTCACCATATCGGGCGGAACGGACGGCTGACCCTCGACCAGGAAGGTTTGCCGCTCATGCCTAGTCGTGGGTTTCGGCCGCTATGGCGTAGGTGATCACCACGGATGCCCCGATGCTCACCTGACCTGGCTCCGCAGGCATGGAAGTCGTGCGTGCTGCCGAAGCCGCAATTGCACTCGTCCTACTGGGCCCGGAGATGTCGCCATCCTCGACACCGATGATCTGCCCCAGTGTGATCTGTGCTGCTCCAGCGAGATCCTGGGCCCGTTCCCGCGCGTCGCGAACGGCTTGGCGCCTGGCCTCTCTTCGGGCAGGTTCAGCATCCTTCAGGCCAAGTTGGAGCGACCGTATTTGGAGCGTATCTCCAGCCGCTTCGGAAAGGACCGCTAGCACCCGACTCACATCGGCCAGGTCCCGCACCATTATCTGAAGATGGTAGCTACCGACTCGGGCAGTCACCTTCTGCTGGGATTGATCGAAGTGGTCCTGAACGGACAGGTTCATGGTCCGGATGTCGTCTCGGGCAACACCCGCATCCACGGCGGCATTGATGGCGGCTTCGGCGGCGCCGGAACAGATGTCGAGTGTCTCGGCCGGGGTAGAGCCCACCCCGTTAAGGGATAGATGGAGCAGGCATTGGTCCGGTATCCCGCTGATGGTCCCGGTGCCCCCAACCACTAACGTCCGCTTCACGGCCACCCAATCACCCTATATCTCGACCAGGAGCGAGGGTCTTGCCCATGTCTAACGGTGCTGGCACCGTTAGATGTCCCTTCTATAGCTGCACGGCCAGCACGTAAGGGTTGACGTCGTCGACAGGCGATGATGCGAAGGGGGCTGCCAAGGGCGACGCCACGCTTAGTAGGGAGTCGTGAATGCCCCGGTGTGCCTGGCATCGGCGTTCAGAAGTGGCGCTAACAAGGTCCCCGTAGCTGGTGTCGCCTTATGGGATGATCGTTCGTTCCCTCTCCTATACCCCTCCACGGGCGATCGTGAGTGCCAAGTGAACGAGATTGTGTTTCCTGGATCGGCCCCGGTGAGGCGCCCGCGACGACCTCGCTCGACGACGGCATCTGTGGGGGCGGCCACCCTCATGGTCGTAGGCACGCTCGTTGGAGCAGTGGGAATCCTGCGACCCTCGCCGGCCGGGGCCTCGACACAAGCCCCGACCGCTTACGTCGTCAACGGCAGCGGTAATAGCGTCATACCGATCGACAGCGCTACCGGGAGCGCAGGAGCCGCCATCCCCCTCGGTTCGACGCCCGAGTCCGTTGCGGTCACGCCCGACGGCCAGACGGCCTATGTCACCAACTTCAACGGAAGCAGTGTCAGCCTGATCTTTACGGAATTTGGGTTTTCAGCCCAATCAATAGCAGTGGGCTCCGGACCCGATGCCATCGCCATCACGCCCGACGGCCAGACGGCCTACGTGGCCAACTCCAAGAGCGATACGGTCACCCCGATCTCTGTCGGTTCCAACACCGTCGGCACGGCCATTCCCGTCGGCTCCGACCCCGACGGGATCGCCATCACCCCAGACGGCCAGACCGTCTATGTCACCAATGCCGGGGGCAACACCGTTACCCCCATCGCCACCGGCTCCAACACCGCCGGCACGGCCATCCCGGTCGGCTCCGACCCCGATGGGATCGCCATCACTCCCGACGGCCAGACCGCCTACGTAACCAACACCGGGAGCAACTCCGTTACCCCCATCTCCGTCGGATCCAGCACCGCCGGTACGCCCATCCCCGTCGGCTCTGCTCCCCATGGGATCGCCATCACTCCCGACGGCCAGAGCGCCTACGTAACCAATGCCGGGAGCAACACCGTTACGCCTATCTCCGTCGGTTCCAACACCGCCGGTACGCCCATCCCCGTCGGCTCTGCTCCCCATGGGATCGCCCTCACCCCTGACGGCCAGACCGCCTACGTCACCAACGCCGCCGACGACACGGTCACTCCGATCGCCATCAGCTCGAACACGGCGGGCGCCACCATCTCGGTCGGCTCTGCTCCTCATGGGATCGCCATCACCCCCGACGGCCAGACCGCCTACGTCGCCAACAGTGTCGGGGACAGCGTTACGCCCATTGCCACCAACGGCAACACCGCCGGCAGCGCTATCGCTGTCGGCTCGGACCTTCACGGCATCGCTATCACCCCGAACGGCCGGACCGCGTACGTGTCCGTAACGGGCGGCAATGTCGTCGCTCCGATCGACACCGCGACCGACACCGTCGGCACCGCCATCCCGGTCGGCTCCGATCCTTATGGCATCGCCATCACCCCCAATGGCCAGACCGCCTATGTGGCCAACAACGGGGACAACACCGTCACCCCCATCGACATTGCCACCGGAACCGCCGGTGCCGCCATCCCGGTCGGGTCCAGCCCCAATGAGATCGCCATCACCCCCGACGGCCGCACCGCCTATGTCACCAACGGGCGAGACAACACCGTCACCCCCATCGACACTGCCACCAACACCGCCGGTGCCGCCATCCCGGTCGGTTCCGGCCCCAACGGCATGGCCATCACCCCCGACGGCCGGACCGTCTATGTGGCCAACAGCGGCGATTCTGATGTCACTCCGATCGCCACGGCCAACGACACCCCCGGCGCCACCATCCCCGTCGACTCCGACCCCGATGCCATCGCCATCACCCCCAACGGCCAGACGGTCTACGTGGCCAACTACTACAACGCCGTCACGCCCATCAACACCGCCGACAACACCCCCGGCCCGGATATCCCCGTGGGTGACACGTCCGATGCCATCGCCATCACCCCCGACGGCCAGACGGCCTACGTCGCCAACCTGAATGACAACGTCATACCGATCGACATCGCCACCAACACCACCGGATCACCTATTCCGGTCGGCTCCAACCCAAACGCTATCGCCGTCATACCGGACCAAGCACCCGACGCCGCATTCACCGCCACGCCGGCACAGGCGGGATCGGCGACCACGTTCGATGGGTCGGCGTCGACCTCCCTATTTGGCACGGTCACCTCCTACGCCTGGAGCTTCGGAGACGGATCGAGCACCACGACGACCGGTCCGATCACCGACCACACCTATGCCCGCGCCGGCGACTACTCCGTCACGCTGACCGTCACCGACTCGGCAGGGACGTCGACCACTCAGACCTTCACCGGTCAGACCGTCAGCAACAATGGGGGTCCGTCGGCTGTCATCACTCACTCCGTCAGCGTGCCGGCGGTGCCGCCGGTGCCGCCAGTACCCTCGCCGGGCTACGACCTCGTGGGCCAGGACGGAGGTGTATTCAGCTTTGCCACCAACTTCTACGGATCGACGGGCGGCCTCAAACTCAACCGTCCGGTCCGCGCCATGGCGTCCACCTCGGATGGCAAGGGCTACTGGATGGCGGCCGCCGACGGCGGGGTCTTCTCCTACGGCGACGCCAACTTCCATGGCTCTGTGCCTGGGCTCCACAAGGACGTGACGAACATTGTGGGCATGGCCCCCGATACCGCCACCGGCGGGTACTGGCTGGTCGGAGCGGACGGCATGGTGTACGCCTTCGACGCACCGTTCAAAGGCTCGGTTCCGGGGCTCGGAAAGGATGTCACCAACATCGTGGGCCTGGCTCCCACCACCGACGGCGCCGGCTACTACCTGGTGTCCTCGAGTGGCAAGGTCTACGCCTTCGGTGATGCCCGGTACCAAGGAGGGGCTGACACCCTGTCCCATATCAACGCCCCGATCGTCGGCATCAGCGTCGACCGGGCCACCGGCGGCTACTGGCTGGTCGGCTCCGACGGCGGCGTCTACGCCTACGGCGCTCCCTTCCACGGGTCGGCCGGAGGATCTCACCTCAATCGGCCGATCGTGGGCATCAGTGCCACCACCACCGGCTCGGGCTACTACCTGGTGGCCTCGGACGGAGGGGTCTTCTCGTATAACGCGCCCTTCTTCGGTTCCATGGGTGGAACGCACTTGAACGCCCCGATGGTGGGAATGACCGTGGCGGGGTAGGACCGATCTCTGTGGTTCGCTCGTGCTGTTTCGTTGGCGACGGCCCTACTCGGCCGACCGGATAGGCCTCGTCAGCTGGCTCAAACGCTGGAGTTAGCCGTTTGATCGAAAGCACCGATGACCAGTAGCCAAGCGGCGGTGACCATGTAGCACGTGTTGATCACGATAGCCACCGCGGCAACGTAAAGACCGGGCATGTGCCCGAAGAAAAATAGTGCCGCACCGGTCAACTCCGCCACGTGTATGAGCACCCCGCCAACGATGCGAGACAGCCGCAGGCCACTACTGGTCCTGAGGGCATTGGCATACCCTCTGATGAACACGGCCGCCGAAATCGCGGTGACTACGAACAGTTCTGCGCCTATCGCCTGATGGTTCTGGCCTCCCATGAGCACAAAGGCACATCGCATGAACACCAGCGCCAGGCCGGTCAGGGTGTTTATGGCCCGATAACGATGGGTGGCGTCGCCCACGATTGCTTTGAGGTTGAGCGACATGGCTACAAACACCAGACCGGTGAGCGTGACTGCGCCGGTTCCCACCAGAAGGAAAAAGTTGCTCCACTGGTCAGGCCTATACACATCGGCGGCAATCATCACGTCATGGTAACGACTTAGAGATTTGCGGGCTGTGGCACTAAGGCATCCCGGATACGCGACGAGCATCCGACAGGATTGACCGCCGGGGCGCCCTACCCGGCCGTCGGGCCGGTCGAGGACGGTCGGCTACCTCTGGGGGAATGGCTTATCGCTGCGCCGCTCGGGCGGCCACACCCTCGATGACCACGTCGATGGCGAAGCGGAACCGCACGGCTCCATCGCCGGCAACCAACTGTGCGGCGTGCGCCGTGACGAGTGGGAACTGCTCGGGTGGCAAGCTGGTGAAGGTGGTGTAGATCTTCTCGGCCTGCTGGCGGCGGCTGTCCTCGTCACTATTGCCGCCAGGGCGCCGCACATCGTCCTCACGGGCCGCCGCCGTCACCAACAGCACGAGAATGTCGCACGTCCAAGCGGCGTCCTGGGGGTCGAACTCTCCGGCGAGCAGGATGCCCAGCAGGTTCTCCGTCAGTAGCAGAACTGCCTCGGTCGTGGGTGGGTCGACCAAGGTCATGGCGGCAATCCCCGGGTGCGTGACCAACACCTGGTGCATGCGCCCCAGCAGCGCGTGCAGCTGGGCTCGCCAGCGCGACGGGTCCGGCTCCTCGAGCTCGATTGTGGCGATGACGCGATCGAGCATGGCCAAAAGCAGGCCCTGGCGACCGGACACGTAGACGTAGAGCGAGGCCGCCGCAGTGTCCAGGGCGGCGGCGACGCCACGCATGGTGACCGCCTCTAAGCCGTCACTCTGCAAGATGGCCATGGCCGCGTCGACAACTGCACCTTCGCTCAGGGGCGCCTTGGCTGGACGGTCACGGGTGGACCGACGAGGGGCGGACGGGTCTGTCGCCAGCGGACCTTTTGCGGGGACCATCCCGGCAGCCTAGTTGACACGAACAGTGTTCGTCCCGTACGGTGTTCGTAACGAACACTGTTAGTAATATCGGCAATAAGCGTGATGGGAATCGCCGGATCTCCTCGAGGGGGACTACTTGAAAACCGCACCGGTCCCGGAATCATCGCTTCCAGAAGGGAGGACGTCATGACGCCGACCGGCAAGGTTCTCTTCGGCCTCGGGTTGGAGACCGACGTCCACCAGGTGGGCGAGATGCTCGGACACGCCCGGTTTGCCGACAGACGCGGGTCTGGATGTGGTCAGCCTCTCCGATCATCCCTACTTCGCCGAGCGGATCGACGCCTACGCCGCCCTGGGTTTCGTGCTGGGTGCCACCACCGACATCTCGGCTGCCGTGATCATGACCAACCTGCCCAGCCGTCCCGCTCCCAACCTGGCCCGGACCGTGACGGGACTCAGTGCCATTTCCCGAGGCCGCTTCATCCTCGGGATCGGCGCCGGGGGCCTGTGGGAGGAGATCGTGGCCCTTGGCGTCCCCCGCCTGTCGGCCGCGGCCCGAGTGCGGGCACTAGAGGAGGCGGTCACGGTCGTCAGAGCGCTTTCTGGCGGGGGCGATCCGGTCACCTTCGACGGCGAGATCTACCACGTCACCGAGCTGACACCGGCGTCCGTGCCGACACCACCGATCTGGATCGGAGCGCTTGGTCCGAAGGCACTGGCCGTGACGGGCCGAAACGCCGATGGATGGATACCGGGCCACCTCGCTGATTGGCGCAGCTCAGAGGTGGCCGAGGCGCGACCCGTCGTCGACGAAGCGGCTGCTTCGGTCGGGCGGGACCCCGCCGATGTCGACACCATCTACAACGTGTCGGGTCGGCTCACCCCGGACCCGTTACCGCAGACCCGAGACGAACAGGGCCGCTGGATCGGGGGCAGCGTGGCGCAGTGGGTGGAGGAGCTGACGTTCGCCGTACTCGAGCACCGCGCCGCCGCCTTCATCTACCTGGTCCCCCCCGGCGAGATCATCAGCGACACCGCGTTGAGCCTCTGGGCCCAGGAGGTGGCGCCGGCCACCCGGGAAGCCATCGCCAAAGCCTGATCCCCGGATGCCTGTCTGCCGGCGGGTAAGTCGAGGGACGCCACCGGGGCTGGTTACCTCTCCGACATTCCACGACGGTTGTCACCGGCATCGCGCCGGGGCGCCTCGCCAAAGTAGATCTGGGCCAGCCTCAGCACCTGCTCTTCGTCGACATGGTCGATATCGAGACGCACATCGGCTACCAACTTCTCCGCGATGTCCCGATGATGGCTCTCGACGTAGGTAACCCAGTGATGCGATGCGTTGGCCTTGCCCTTGCCGTGACCGAAGACGAGGATTGCTCCCGCGGGGGCGAGCTCCTCGGCGATCTCTTTCCAGTAGGCCGGACTGTCGTCTTCATACGTTCCTGATGGATTCCCGGCCTTGTGGTGGGTCTTGTGGAACCGCCCATTCGGGTCGGGAGCGACCACGCGCTCAGGCCGCGAACCGGGTTCGGCATCGGTGGCGTAGATGTAGGTGTCGCGAAAGGAAATGACAGCGACCACGTTCTTTCCGCGAATGATCTCAGGACTCTGAACAACCATCGGACCTCGGGCTCCCTTCTCGGTGAATGCCCCGGCCCACCATATCCACCGCCTGCCTCAAAGGCGACGCCGACGATCTGGGTTCAGCTACTCAGATTGACTGACGCCTGTCAGAGGTGCCCGAAGGCCTATGTCGTTTGGCGCCCCCAGCTCGATGGCGTCTCCGTAGCTGTGCACCTTGCCGTGGGCCCCGACCAGCCAGTAACCGCGGCCGTCAGGGGAGATCGTCATGCCGGCAACCGGGGCGTCGGTGACAGCCCGCTGCTCCGGCATGGATCCGTAGAATCCGGCATCCCCGAACGAGAAGATGCCTCCGTCCGCCGCCACCAGCCAGTAGCCCCCGCCGTCGGGGGTGGCGGCCATGCCCACGATGGGTGCATCGAGCCGGGCCCCACCCATCGATCCGTAGAAGCTGGCATCCCCGAACGAGAAGATGCCTCCGTCCGCCGCCACCAGCCAGTAGCCCCCGCCGTCGGGGGTGGCGGCCATGCCCACGATGGGTGCATCGAGCCGGGCCCCACCCATCGATCCGTAGAAGCTGGCATCCCCGAACGAGAAGATGCCTCCGTCCGCCGCCACCAGCCAGTAGCCCTCGCCGTCGGGGGTGGCGGCCATGCCCACGATGGGTGCATCGAGCCGGGCCCCACCCATCGATCCGTAGAAGCTGGCATCCCCGAACGAGAAGATGCCGCCATCCGCCGCCACCAGCCAGTAGCCCCCGCCGTCGGGGGTGGCAGCTGTCCCAACGGCCGGGGCCACCAGATGGTGGCCACTCATCGAGCCGTAGAACCTGGCGTCACCGAGGTTGAACACTCCGCCATTGGCGGCCACGGCATCGAATCCCTGCGAGCCCACGGCGGGAAGTGAGAGTTCCTCGGTCAATGTCTGCGGGGCGAATTGGTCGGGATCGCTGACGACAAATCCGGTGGCGAAGCACTGGGCCCCGCGTGAGCAGGCCACCCCGTCAAGATCACTGACCGCCGGCACGACCGGGCTCTCAGCCTCAGACCAGGTGCGGCCGTCCCAACGCTCGATAAGGCTCAGCGGGTTCGAGCCCTGCTGGCCCGCCCCTCGGGGCACAGACGAGGCACCAACCGCCCAACAGGCGCTGGCCGAGAGACAGGTCACATGGGCCAGCGTCCCATTGGTGGCCATGGAAGTAGGCGCAGTCACCCACGTTGTCCCATCCCACCGCTCGGCCAGCGGTTCATTGAAGTGGCCGGCGGCATTCATCGTGGAGCCCACCGCCCAGCAGTCCGTCGATATCACGCAGGTCACGCCGGTCAACACCGCGCCGGTGGGGCTTTGGGGGTCGGGTTGTGGAGTGCCCGACCACGTCGATCCGTCCCAGTGGAGCACCCAAGGCTCTGCGCCCTGGGACTTATAGAACAGGTCGGGGAGGACGTCACTGTTGAAGGGGTTGGCCGATGCCGCTCCCACGGCCCAGCAGTCGGTGGCGTCGACGCAGCTGACCGACGAGAGTTGGTCGGCGTTCTGTCCGGAGGCCGGTATGGCTGCTCTGGCCCACGACGATCCGTTCCAGTGGAAGGCCAGTGATCGGTCGGTACTTCCAGAGGTGGGGTCGAGCGTCGAGCCGACCGACCAGCAGTCGCTGGCCGTAACGCAGCTCACCGAGAAGAGCAGGCCACCGACCGTTGGCGTGGTGGCCGTCGACCACCTGACGCCGTTCCACTGTTCCGTCAGGACCCTCGGGTCGTTCCCGGCCAACAGGGTCTGCTGCCCGCCGACAGCCCAGCAGTCGGACGAGGTCACACAGCTGACGTCGTAGAGGATGGATGCCGCTTTACCCGAAGGCTGGACTCCAGGGATATCCGACCATGAGGAGCCGTTCCAGCGCTCCGCCAGCGCCTCTGGCTTGGCGTTCTGGATGTCGGGGATGATGGCCCCGACGGTCCAGCAGTCCCATGCATTGGAGCAGGTGGTGTTGAGCAACAGTTGATCGGCCTGCGGGGTGGGCGACCCACCTCTGACGACGGTCCAGCTGGGGGAGGTCGCCTGAGCAGCAGTTGGTGCGAGGTTGATGAGCACCTGGCCGAGCATCAATACCGCGGCGGCGGCCACCAGAGGTCGGATAGGTCGGCGGAAAAGCCACATGGCTGTAGATCGACGAGTGCGGCCCCTCCCTTGAGCGGGTCTTCAACCGGTACCCATGACAGGGTGCAGCGTTTGCTCACCCCTACGCCAGTCAACCTCCATGCGGGCATCGGGAAGGGACCAGCACTATTGTCGGTCGGGCCAGGCTCGGAAGCGACCGCATCCGAGGTGCGGAAACGCACGAGCCAGGGGGAGGACCATCACATGCGATTCAGCCAGCATCGCCGCCGGTCGCTTGCCGCACTGCTCGGATCGGCACTCCTTGCCGCTACCGGGCTCATCGGGGTGGCGGCCCCGGCGGCGCACGCCGCCACACCGCTCAACTACGTGGCATTGGGGGACTCGTACTCGGCGGGCCCGCTGGACGGCCCCGTCACCGGAAATCTGCTCTGCCTGCAGTCCTCGGCCAGCTATCCCTACGACACCGCCGCCCACCTCGGCGCATCGTTGAAGGACGTGTCGTGCTCGGGCGCCGACTCGGCCAACGTGACCAGCACCTCCCAGTACCCGGGCGTGTCCCCGCAGGTCGACGCCCTCTCGTCCTCTACCCGCCTGGTCACACTGACCGATGGCGGGAACGACAATGACCTGTTCGTCTCGGCTCTGCTCGACTGCGGGGCCATCGACATCCTCGACGTATTCAATATCGGATCGCCGTGCAAGGACGTGTACGGCAACACCTTCGTGAACGAAGTGAACTCCGATGCCTCGACCATCGAGCACACCTTCGCCACGGTCAGGGCCGACGCCCCCGACGCCCAGGTCTACGTCCTTGGCTATCCCGACATCCTCCCGTCCAGTGGCGGGTGCTACCCGACGGTCCCGCTCACCAACGGGGACACCTCCTACCTCAACACGCTGGAGTTGGACCTGAACTCCGCCATCCAAGCCGGGGCGGCCCAGGCCGGCGTGCACTTTGTCTCGGATTACGCGCAGTTCGAGGGCCACGGAGCTTGTGCCAGTGGCTCGAATCAGTGGATCAACGCCATCATCCCCACCTCTGGTGGGATCTCGGTTCATCCCAACGCCACCGGTGAGCAGCAGATGGCCGACATTCTCGAGTCGGCCCTGGCTGCAAACGGGATCTCCTGACGCTGCTCCGCCGCTCAGGCGACGGCCACGGTCCGGGCATAGACCAAGGTGGTGACCTGGGCGGTCGACGTGTCTATGAGCTCGATCTGTATCGGGGCGTCGGGTCCCGTACCCAGGAGCCGGCTCCGGGTGCGCACCGGGCCCACATGGGCCATCCGGAGATAGCGGAGGTCGAGGTCGGTCACCACGACCGGCGACCCGAACCGTGCCGCCATGAGGTCCTCGGCCGCGGCCTCAGCCAGTAGGGCCACCATCGCTCCCTGGAGGGTTCCGGCGGGGTTGCGGAGGTCTGCCGTCACTTCGACCTGCACCACCCCTTCCACCGCGTCGATCACCTCGATCCCGGCCTCCTCCCGCAAGAGTCGGGTCAACAGGGTGGGGCTTCGGAAGATCGACGGGATCTCTCCCAGTGGAACATTGGGCTTGGGCGGGTCGTCCGGCTTGCGGGGGATCTTGGCGAAGCCGATGGCACCGGCCGCTATCGGCGCCCCTTCGTCGGTGACGAGTTCCACCACAGAGGTGGCTGATCGTCGGCCCTGTCGCAGGATGGTGCTGGTGGCGTCAATGCGGGCCGGCGCGGCGACCGGGCGCATCCGGACCGTCATGTCCGAGGTCAGCGTCCACACGTCGCGGTCCTGATCGAGAGGTATCCCCGCCACCACGTCGATGACGAAGGCCAGGACGCTGGCCCGCACCATGCCGTGGTGCAGCACCTCGGGTCGCGGTCGGAGCTCGATGATCAGGTCATCGTCCTCGAAGCGCGCCGTCACCCCGAGGCGGCTCGGGACCGATACCCCCGGACCTGCTATGTCTGTCATGTGGTCTCCAGAATCGACATGAGGCTCAGACTTTAACGGCCACAGATGTCATGGCTCTTCGGCAGGGTCTACCGGCGGCGGCTCAGGTAGGCTTGGGACATGTCGGGAGCCCATGCTCGGAGTCGCTCTGACCGGCGTCAGATGGTCTCCCCGTGGTTCAGACACCGTTTGGCATCCCTGCTCATCTTCTCCGGTTTGATTGTCCTCGCTGTCGTCTGCCTCACGTTCGGGCCGTTGGGTATCGGCGTCGGCGTGGTCCTGCTGGTTGGGATGGGCCTGTTGCTGCATGCCCACCGGAGGAGGCCTTGGAGCGAGCGTGGTCACATGCCGGAGGCCAGGGCGGGACAATGAGCGATGCCAACCCCAAGGGTTACAACTTCCAAGTGCATGTCACATCGGGCCATGAGGCCGAAGCCAAAGCGGCGGAACTGGCGAAGAAGCCCAACAGGTTCGGCATGCTGATCCTGCGGCTGTTGGGCCTGAAGGGCAGTCCGCCGCCTCCATCGGACACCCGCTGAGAACAAGCTGAGGGCACAGGTGCGACGCCCTGGTTCTATCGTGTAGCCATGAGAACGTCGGACTTCGAGGTCATCTGTGAGGTCGAACCGGCAACCCGACCGGACATGATGTCGGTCCGGCACCAGATCGGGGTGCTGAGCCGGGTGGCCAGCGCCTTCCTCATCCCCGACAACCACATCGGGCGGGCCACCATTTCGAGCATCGCGGTGGCCCACGAGGTGGGCCTGATGGGCGGTCGGTCGATCGCCTGCATCAATGCCCGGGACCGTAATGTCCTGGGCTTCCAACGGGACCTGCTGACCGCGGCGGCTTACGGGGTCAACGAGTTCCTCTTCGTATACGGAGACCGCCCGGAGACCGGAGCCCGATCCGACGACCTCACCGTGCGCTCGATGATGGCCGAAGCCCGACGGTTTGCCGAGCGCGGCGACGTGGCGGGCCCGTTGCGGCTGGGGGTGGCCAGCGGGCTGCGGCCGATCCCCCCTTGGAAACGGGAGGCCGACTTCTTATTGACCCAGGTGTCGTTCTCGGCCCCGGACCTGGTGGCGTGGCGGCGATCGGTCGACTTCGACGGCCCGGTCTATGCCGGGGTCATGGTGATCCCCAGTCCGGCGATGGCCCGCAAGCTCTCCGCCGACATCCCGCAGTTGGCCGTCCCCACCGCCATCATCGATCGGCTCGACGCCGACCGCGCCGCCGGCGTGGACATGGCCTGGGAGCTGATCCAAGAGATCCGAGCCTCGAACCTCTTCGACGGGGTGCATCTGATCCCGGTGGCCCGTTACCGGGAGATGGCGGTGAGATTGGAGCAGCTGGCCTGACGGCCGTCGAGGAGCCGGTCAGTTCAGCGCCTGGCGCAGGGCGGTGATGGTCTCGGCCGTGGCCCGTTTGGCGGCGTCCACTACCGGATCCAAGCCGTAGAAGCCATGGAACATCCCCTCATAGCGGGAGATCGACACCGGTACGCCGGCGTGCTCCAGCCGTTCGGCGTAGGCCTCGCCCTCGTCCCGTAAGGGATCGAATCCTGCCGTCACCACCAGGGCCGGTGGCAGACCGGCCAGGTCGGGGGCGAAGAGGGGAGAGGCATCGGGATCGCCGCGGTCGGCGTCGCCCAGGTAGTGGTCGATGAACCACGACATGGTGTCGGTGTCGAGGAGGTACCCGTTCCCGTTCTCGACGTGGGACGGCAGGGAGCAGGTCATGTCGGTGGCGGGGTAGATCAGAAGTTGGAAGGCGATCGGCGGGCCGCCGGCGTCGCGGCCATGGCGCGCCGCCACCGTGGCCAGCGTGCCTCCGGCGCTGTCACCGGCCACGCCCAACCGGGCAGGATCACCACCGAACCCCGGGGCATGCTCCGACACCCACCGCACGGCGGCGTCGCTGTCTTCGACGGCCGCGGGGAACCGGTGCTCGGGGGCCAGGCGGTAGTCCACGCTCACCACCACGGCCGGGACCCCGCCGGCCAGCCGATGGCAGATGGTGTCGTGGGAGGCGATGTCGCCGATGACCCAGCCCCCGCCGTGGAAGTACACCACGACCGGCAGGGGGGCGGCGGACTCCGGACGGTAGATCCGCACCGGGATCTCGCCGGCCGGACCGGGGATCCGGCGGTCGACGGTTGGAACCGGGGCCTCCGGTGCGCCGCCCACAGCCGCCAGGGCGGCGAAGCCCAGGCGGGCCTGTCTCGGGGGTCTGCTGGGATACCGGGGGCGCGCCGAGAGCGGCCAGTTGATCGAGGAGGGCGCGGGCCTGGGGATCTAGTGGCACGGAGCCGATCCGCCCGTCATGGGCGGGAGTGGGTACGCCAGACGTCGGATCGGAACCGCACGTCGACAGTCCGTTCGCCTTCGATGCCCAACAGCTCCGCCAGCAGCCGGCGGGCTTCGGCCATGACTCCCACCCGGTCCTCTTCGGGCATGGTGATGATCCAGCTGAGGGTGCCGAGCAGTCCGATCAGCTCGTCGGCGTTGAGGGCCACGTCCCAGGTGAAGCGGGCGTACTCGGGTTCGTCGAAGGGCAACCCGGTCGGGATCTCCAGTCGCGACACCGGACGCAGGGCATCGTTCAGGATCTGTCCGGTAACGGGCCGGTCTCCGGCGCCCCCCTCCGACTGTTGGGCCAGGAGGGCCTGAGCCTGCACGATGAAGGGGCCCTCGGGATCCGGGCCCGACCACAGAGCGCCCAGCACACCGCCGGACACCAGGACCCGGGCCACCTCGTTCAGGGTCGGGACCGGCTCCATCCAGTGCCACGACGACGAGGCCAGCACGGCATCGGCGCTCCCGTCGGGCAGGGGGATCGACTCCCCCCGTCCCTCGACGGCCCGGATCCCCGGCACCTCGTCGACCAGTACCGAGCGCATGCGGTCATCGGGCTCCACGGCTACCACCTCGTCGGCCCTCTCCACCAGGAGTCGGGTCAACGCGCCGGTTCCGGCCCCCAGATCGACCACCCGGTCGACGTGGGACCCGAGGAGCCAGTCCACCGCCTCGACCGGCGGTCCGGGCCGGAAGCGCTCGTAGCTGGAAGCCACCGTTCCGAAGCTCTGGGCCCGTCGACTCTTCTCCTCGGCCGGCAGATGGGAGAGGGGGACACCGGGGCTGCCGGCGTCGGGGACCGTCATGGTTCCGAGGCTAACGGAATCGCTGGGACCGCATCGCCTCCCGGGCGTAGGGTTCCGCCAATGGACACACCGGGTGCGCTGATCGCCTCAGGCCGGGACGCCGACATCTTCGAATGTGGCGTGGGGCGGGTCCTGCGGCGCTCCCGTAACGGCCGCTCCATGGTGACCGAGGCCCGGACCATGGAGTTCGTGCGGGCCCACGGCTACCCGGTGCCCGAGGTGTACGACGTGAGCGACGATGGCCTCGACCTGGTCCTGGAGCGGATCGAGGGGCCCACCATGGTCGACGCCCTGGCCTCCCGACCCTGGCAGGTCAAGAAGATGGGAAGCGCCTTGGCCGAGCTGCATCAGTCGCTCCACCAACTGCCGGCGCCGGAGTGGCTGGGGCCGGCTCCCGCCGGGGCCGGTGACCGCCTCCTCCACATGGACCTCCATCCCCTGAACGTCATGATGGCGCCCCGCGGACCGGTGGTCATCGACTGGACCAACGCCGCCCGGGGGCAGCCTGAGGTCGACGTGACCGTGGCCTGGGTCCTGGTGGCCTCGGGAGAGGTTCCCGCCGGCCGGGTCCAGAGTCTCCTGCTCGGGACGGGCCGCAAGCTCCTCCTCGGAGCGTTCCTCCGTCCCTTCGGCACCGACCGCCTCCGCCCGGTTTTGGCCGAGGTGGTGGAGTGGAAGAGTCAGGACCCCAACATGAGCGCCGGGGAGATCGCCCGGATGCGATCCCTACTGGGCCCGGGCCGCTGAGCTCCGGGCCGGCCGTTACAGGCCGGGATGATCGATCATGGCCAGGGTCCGCGTCCAGAGCTCGGAGCGGGCGGCCGGTTCGTAGGCCTGGGCGTTGGCCTTGGCCTCCCGGGTCCGGTCGAAGAACCTGCCGGTGACCGGGGCCAGTTCTGGTCCGCTGACCAGTCGGAGCGTGCTGGCCACACCCTCCTCCAGGCTGTCGATGCTGTCCCCGACTTCCTTCAGGACCATCTTGGTGGGCATGTAGGTGGCCGGGTGCAGGCTGTTCACGGTGACCTCGCTCGCCGGTACCCGGTCGGCCAGGTCGAAGCCCCCCATGATCTGGGCCAGCTTGCTCTGCCCGTAGGCGTGCACCCCGCTGTAGTGGCGTTCCAGCATGAGGTCGTCGAAGTCGAGCGGCTCCTGGCGGATGGAGGCCACCTGGACCACCCGGGCCGGCGCCGACCGGCGGAGGAGGGGGAGGAGCTCCAGGGTCAGCAGCTGGCAGGCCAGGTAGTTGACGGCGAACCTCAACTCGAAGCCGTCGACGCTGACCCGGCGGGTCCGTCCCTCGGGCTCGCCGGCACCGATGCCGGCGTTGTTGACCAGCACGTCGAGCCGGTCCAGCACCTGGCGCACGTCGGCGGCCAACCGGCGCACCTGGGAGAGTTCAGCCAGGTCGGCCAGGATGGTGATGGGGCGGGGAACGCCGTAGAGCTCACTGATGCTGGTGGCGGTCTCCTCCAACTTGACCGGGTTCCGGCCGTGGAGGACCACCACGTCGCCCAGGGCCACCAGCTGGTGGGCCAGCGAGTACCCGAGGCCGTCGGTGGCCCCGGTGATGAGGATGGTGCGCGGCTCGCTCACCGCCGCTCTCCGCGGACGGAGGGGACCGGGTGCGGGGCGGACAGGTATCGCTCTCTCGGAGCGGCAGCGAAGGTGGGGGCGGGAGACGTAGGTGCAATGGTAGCGGCCCGAGGATGGCTACCTTCGTATCCGGGGTGCTCGAACCCTGGTCAGCTGGCCTTCGTGCGCCGGGGCGTCTACCCGGGCTTGACCACGGTCCAGCCCCGGTGACGGAGCTCGTCGGCCAGGTGTTCGGCCGGGACCTGGGCCAGCGCCCGCCCTGGCCGGGCCGGCCGGGGCGAGGGCGGCCGTGGGGCCGGCATCTCGTCGGGGGCCGACTCCGTGTCCATGTCGGACTCCTCCCGGCGGAGGCGGTCGATGAACTGGTCGGCCTCGTCCCGGGCGAACCTTCCGCCCGCCTGACGCTGGGTGAAGCCCATCGGACCCCGGGCATCGCGGAAGTCGGTATGGCCGGCCTCCTTCAGCAGGGTGAGGAGCTCCTGGACCTGCTTGGCCGACGCCGGAGGTCCGAGCTGTTGACCGAACGCCACGGTCAGCAGTCTTACCCACCGGGCCGGGCCCGCCGACCATGGCACCACCGGACCCTGGTCCTCCCGCCGTATCGGCCCCCGAACGAACCTCTACCCGGCGTTGAGACGACGGTTGATGTTGTCCACCAGGCGCTCGACTTCGAGGGTGTCGGCGTGCTCAGCGCCCTGGATCCTGACCGTGGTGGCCAGCAGGTTCCCCGCCACGATGGACGCCTCGGCCAGCTCCTTGGTCCATACCAGCGAGGAGGCCAGGTTGCGAAGGGCCGCCCGGGTCTCGGGATCCTCGGGGCCGAGGGTGCGGCTTCTCACTTCGACCACCTGGCGGAGGAGCTCGGTGGCCTCGGGGTAGCGACCGGCGTGGATGAGGTTCTTGGCCAGCTTGGTGGCGATCCCGGCGGCCAGCAGTTCGTAGCCGCCTTGCTGGTAGGCGGCCAGGACCTCCTCGAGCAGCCCGCGGGCCGCCTCGGCGTTCCCCAGGGCGGATTCGGTGTCGGCCAGCCGCTCGGTCACGGCCAGGGCGGTCAGATCGTTGGTCCCGCCTCCGGCCGAGAGCCGTCGGTGGACGTGGGCCAGCAGCGGTTGGGCCCCTTCGGGGCGCTGGAGCTCGATGAGGGTGACCGCCAGCCGGGCCTCGGCGGCCAGGGTCAGCTGGTGGTTCGACCCCAGCTGCTTCCGGCGTCGCTCGTGGACCTGCTCCCGGAGGGGAAGGGCATCGGCGTAGCGGTCGAATCCCTCCCGGTACTTGGCCACCGCCTCCATGGCGTTGATGCTCTTCCACGAGTCGGGGCCGTGCCGGTCGACACTCTTGGCCAGTCGCTTCTCGGCCAGTTCCAGGCGCTCTTGTGGATCCTGGGCCCGGCGCTCGGCCCGGCGTTCCACCCAGTAGACGATCTCCCCGGCCCATTGGGGCGAACGGAGCCGTCTCCTGCCGGTCGATCCAGCCATGGGGTCAGCGTAGGGCGAGTAGGTGCCTACTCGTAGATCATGACCCCGCGGATGTTCTTGCCGTCGAGCATGTCGGCGTAGCCCTGGTTGACCTCTTCGAGCTTGTAGGTCCGGGTCACCATGGTGTCCAGATCCAGCTGCCCCTCGTCGTAGAGGCGCAACAGGTGGGGGATGTCGTAGCGGATGTTGGCCGAGCCGAAGATGGTCCCGACGATCTGCTTCTCCAGCAGGGTCAGCCAGGTCAGCGACAGGGTCACGTCGGTCTCGGCCATGGGGTGGATGTTGGTGACCACCACCCGACCGCCCTTGGCCGTCATCCCCATGATGGTCTCCATGAGCGCCCCGTCGCCCACACCCATGGTGCAGATGACCTTGTCGGCGTTCTTCCCCCAGCTGACCTCGTTGACCAGCGGGATGGCCTCCTCGATGCTGGCGGCGGTATGGGTGGCCCCGAAGACCTTGGCCATCTCCAGCTTGAAGGGCACCGGGTCGACGGCGTAGATGCGCTCGGCTCCGGCCAGGCGGGCCCCCTGGATGGCCGAGGCGCCGATGCCCCCGATGCCGATCACCACCACGTCGTCGCCGGGCTTCACGTCGGCGGCGTAGACCGCCGACCCCCAGCCGGTGGTGACCCCGCAGCCCACCAGGCAGGCCTTGTCCAGCGGGTAGTGGTCCAGGATCTTGACGCAGGAGGCCTGGTTGACCACGGTGTGCTTGGCGAAGGTCCCCAGGCACACCATGGTCCCCAGGTCCTCTCCGCTCATCGAGTGGTGCCGGTGGGTCCCGTCGATCTGGGCACCCATCATGAGCAGGGCACCGACATCGCACAGGTTGGAGTGGCCCCGGGCACACGACGGGCAGTGGCCGCAGGCCGGGACGAATCCGAACACCACGTGGTCACCCGGCTTCAGGTTCTCCACGCCCGGGCCCACCTCTTCCACCACACCGGCGCCCTCGTGGCCTCCGATGATCGGGTAGATGCCGCCCAGGTCGCCGGTGCGCAGGTGCTCGTCGCTGTGGCACATGCCCGAGGCGGCGATTCTCACCAGCACCTCGCCGCTCTTGGGCGGGTCGAGCCGGATGGTCTCGACCTTCCACTCCTCGCCCATGCCCCAAAGGATCGCTGCCTCAGTTTCCATGATGACCTCTTCTGATCGTCCGCGTGCCTTCCCCGATGCTTGCATAGGTTAAGGCCTGTCGTCAGCCGGCATGCCCGGTCCGGGTTCCGGCCCCGACCGGGCGGGTGGCTCAGTCGGCGGTCTGGTGCTCGGCCACGTAGGCTGCCGTGCCCGAGAGGAAGCCCCCCACGTCCTTGGCCTTGGCCACCGCCAGGTCGGCGAAGTACCCGGGCACGTAGACCTGGATGGCCCCGCTGTCCAGGGCGTCGAACACCCCGCCGACCAGCTCGCTGACCGGCACCGCCTCCACCGAGGCCATCACCGGGTCGTTGTCGGGCAGGGAGAACAGCTCGGTGTCCACCAGGCCCGGGTAGACCAGCAGCACCTTGATGCCGGTGGGCCACAGGTCGACGGCCATGGACTCGCTGAAGGCGGTCAGGGCCGCCTTGGAGGCGTCGTAGGCCGACTCGCCGGGTGAGCTCAGCGTGGCCGCCACCGACGAGACGTTGACGATCTGCCCGCTGCCCCGCTCCAGCATGTGGGGGAGCAGGGCCAGGGTCAGCCGCACCGGGCTGAAGAAGTTGATGTTCATGACCGATTGGACCGTGCCCGGGTCCAACCGGCTCACGTGCCGGCGCTTGGGGATGCCGGCGTTGTTGACCAGCAGGTCCACCCCACCCAGCTCGTCGAGTGCCGCCGCGGCCAGGTGGTCGACGGCCACCGGGTCCGAGAGATCGGTGACCCAGCTCCGGGAGTCCGGTGCGTGCTCCCGGCACCGGCCCAGCACCTCGTCCAGCCGGTCCAGCCGGCGGGCGCAGATTCCCACCACCGCGCCCCTCCGGGCGAACTCCTCGGCCAGGCCGGCGCCGATGCCCGATGACGCTCCGGTGACCAGTACCCGCCGGCCGCTGTAGTCGATTGCCATGTTCCCCCCATGCCGTCGATGTGCCTGACCGGTGCATGGTGGCACAGCCGGTGCGGCCCCGCCGTCCCCTCGGCCGGGGAGGGCCATCGGACGTCCGGTGGCCCTCACGCCCGGCTCGCCCGCGGCGGGGAGACTAGAACCAGTTCTATACTTGGGGGGACCGAGCGTCAGGCCGGTCAGCGGGGAGGCAGCCATACCGGTCCTCCCCGGATCACGCCCGACCAACGCAGGGCCCGACTCCATGGGCCCCGATACCTCAAAGGGGACCCAGCATGGCCCAGCCGGTGATTGTCGAAGCAGTCCGTACGCCGATCGGAAAGCGGAACGGCTGGATGGCCGGGTTCCACGCCGCCGAGCTGCTGGGCAACGCCCAGGTCGAACTGGTCAAGCGGGCCGGGGTCGATCCCGGTGACATCGAGCAGGTCGTGGGGGGCTGCGTGACCCAGGCCGGCGAGCAGGCCTCCAACGTCACCCGCACCGCCTGGCTCAGCCAGGGCCTGCCCTACGAGGTGGCCGCCACCACCGTCGACTGCCAGTGCGGCTCGGCCCAGCAGGCCAACCACTTCGTGGCCAATCTGATCAGTGCCGGCGCCATCGAGGCCGGCATCGCCTGCGGCGTGGAGGCCATGAGCCGGGTCGGCCTCGGGGCCAACGCCTTCAACGGCCCGGGCAAGTCCAGGCCGGAGAACTTCCCCTGGGACATGCCCGACCAGTTCGGGGCGGCCGAGCGCATCGCCCAGAAGTACGACATCACCCGGGACGACGTCGACTGGCTCGGGTTCGAGTCCCAGCGCAAGGCGGCCCGGGCCGTGGCCGAGGGCCGTTTCGACCGGGAGATCGCCCCCCTCGAGGCCCCGGTGGTGGGCGCCGACGGCCCCACCGGCGAGAAGACCCTGATCTCCAAGGACCAGGGTCCCCGCGACACCACCCGTGAGGGTCTGGCCGGCCTCAAGCCGGTCCTGCCCGACGGCATGCACACCGCGGGGAACAGCTCGCAGATCTCCGACGGGGCCGCCGCCGTCCTGTGGATGTCCGAGGACCGGGCCAGCCAGGCCGGCCTCCGTCCCCGGGCCCGCATCGTGGCCCAGACCCTGGTGGGATCGGATCCCTACTACCACCTCGACGGTCCCATCGCCGCCACCACCGACGTGCTGCGCAAGGCCGGGATGACCATGGCCGACATCGACATCTTCGAGGTCAACGAGGCCTTCGCCTCGGTGGTCATGTCGTGGGGCAAGGTGCACGAGGTCGATTGGGACAAGGTCAACGTCAACGGTGGGGCCATCGCCCTGGGGCACCCGGTCGGATCCACCGGGGCCCGGTTGATCACCACCGCCCTCCACGAGCTGGAGCGCTCGGACTCCAACCTGGCCCTCATCACCATGTGCTGTGGTGGCGCCCTGGCCACCGGAACCATCATCGAGCGGATCTGAGCGACATGCCCGGCACCGAACATCTGACCTACGAGCAGATCGGCTCCACCGCGGTGGTGACCATGAACCGGCCCGAGGCCAAGAACGCCCTGTCCGGACCGATGTTGATGGGCATGGCCGACGCCTGGGTGGAGATCGACTCCAACGACGACATCCGGTGCGCCATCCTCACCGGGGCCGGTGGCACCTTCTGTGCCGGCATGGACCTCAAGTCGATGTCCGGCCCGGGCAACGAAGAGGTGACGGCCCGGATGGCCCAGGACCCCGACCTCCACTGGAAGGCCCTCCTCCGCCACTACTCGCTGAAGAAGCCGCTCATCGCCGCCGTCGAAGGGTGGGCGGTGGCCGGGGGCACCGAGATCCTCCAGGCCACCGATATCCGGGTGGCCGGCGAGGGAGCCAAGTTCGGTGTGTTCGAGGCCAAGCGGGGCCTGTTCCCCCTGGGGGGCTCGACGGTGCGCCTGCGTCGCCAGATCCCCTTCACCGTGGCCATGGACCTGCTGCTCACCGCCCGGGAGGTCTCGGCCCAGGAGGCCAAAGAGATCGGGCTCATCGGCCGGGTGGTGCCGGACGGGACCGCCCTCGAGGCGGCCCTGGAGATCGCCGAGGTGATCGGGGCCAACGGACCGCTGGCCGTCGAGGCCATCAAGGCCTCGGTCAAGGCCACCGAGGGGATCCCCGAGGAGGAGGCCCTCAAGATCGAGCTGGAGCTGGGCTGGCCCATCTTCGCCACCGAGGACGCCAAGGAGGGCCAGAAGGCCTTCGCCGAGAAACGCACGCCCAACTACCAGCGCCGGTGACCGACGCCGACGGGGCGGAACCAGGCCCGCCCGCCCCGTCGGGCCAGTGGCGGTCGGCCGACCTGCCGGCCATCTCGGAGGTGCGCACCCGGCTGGCTGCGGCCCTCCGTCCTCTCCACACCCTGACCGTGTCGGGCGAGCTCGACGACGAGGCCCTGACCGAGGCGGCTGACGCCATCGAGGCGGTGTCGGCCCGCCTGGCGGCCCGGGCCGGGCCCGGGAAGTACCCCCGGATGCCTCCCGACATGCGGCGCCCGCCCCAGCACTTCTTCCCCTGCAGCCCGATCACCGGGGTGCTCAATCCCATCGCCCCTCCGGTCAAGGTGTGGATGATCGACGGGGTGGACGGGGGCTACCGCGAGATCCGGGGGGAGGCCCACTTCGACTACCCCTACGAGGGCCCGCCCACCTGCGTGCACGGCGGCGTGATCGCCGAGACCTTCGACGAGATCATGGGGGCGGCCAACATGGTGGCCGGCAACGCCGGCATGACCGGGACCCTGACCATCCGCTATCGCAAGCCCACCCCGCTCCGGACCGATCTGCGCATCGAGGCCCGCTGCCTGGGCCGGGACGGGCGCAAGGTGCGGACCTGGGGTGGGATCTTCCACGGGGACCTCCTGACGGCCGAGGCCGAGGGGATCTTCATCATGGTGAACCCGGCCGGCATGCTGGCCATCGCCGAGTCCAATCCCAACAGCACCGACCCCGGCATGGTCGAGGCCATCCGGGCCGAGGCCATCAACGTGGCCCTGTCCATGGCCGGCGAGGTCGTCGACACGGACCGCGGTGAGCCTCCGGCCTGACCTCGGGGCGGCGTCCTGCCCGGGGCAGACCCCGGCGGACCGACCTTCCGAACCGCGGGGCCGGGTCAGATCTTTTCGCGGCCCTCCCAGTAGGGATCCCGCAGCTTGCGCTTGTAGAGCTTGCCGTTGGGGTCCCGGGGCATGGCATCGGTGAAGTCGATGGACTTCGGGGTCTTGAACTTGGCCAACCGGGTAGCCGTGTATTCGAGGATCTCCTCGGCCAGCTCGGGCGAGGGCTCGACACCCTCGGCCGGTTCGATGACCGCTTTGATCTCCTCGCCCCAATCGTCGTTGGGGATGCCGAACACCGCGACGTCGCCCACCTTGGGGAAGCCCAGCAGCACGTTCTCGATCTCGGCGGGGTAGATGTTGGCCCCGCCCGAGATGATCATGTCGATCTTGCGGTCCCGCAGGAACAGGTAGCCGTCCTCGTCGATCAGGCCGACGTCGCCCACGGTGAAGAACTTGCCGATCCGATTGCTGTCGGTCTTCTCCTTGTCCTTCAGGTAGGAGAAGTCCCCGGTCTGCATGGACATGTAGACGGTGCCGATGACGTTGGGCTCCTCGATGCGGTTCCGCTCGTCGTCGAAGATGGCGATCTCCGAAATCGGCCAGGCCTTCCCGACGGTGCCCGGCTTGAGCAGCCACTCCTGGGCCGTGACCAGGGTCCCGCCCCCCTCGGAAGCGGCGTAGTACTCGTCAATGGCGTTGCCCCACCACTCGATCATCTTGTACTTGACGTCCACCGGGCACGGTGCTGCGGCGTGGATCATGTGCTGCAGGGAGGACATGTCGTACCGGTTGCGGGTCTCCTCGGGCAGGGCCAGGAGCCGGTGGAACTGGGTGGGCACCATGTGTGAGCTGGTCACCTGGTACTTCTCGATCAGGCGGAGCATCTCCTCGGGGATCCACTTGTCCATGAGCACCACGGTGTGCAGGAGGTGGATGGAGGCTCCCGAGTAGCGCATGACCGCGGTGTGGTAGAGCGGCGATCCCACGATGTGCACGTTGGGATCGTCCGGTTGGATCCCGAAGAGGAAGAGGATCCCGGACAGGCCCAGGGCCGCCTCCTCGGGAGTGGCCCCACTGAGCTTGCGGAACACGCCCTTGGGGTTGCCGGTGGTGCCCGAGGTGTAGTTCATGACGTCGCCGATGGTGCGATCGGGCGGGTCGGTGGTGGGCTGGGCGTCCCGCATCGTGGCGTAGGAGCCGAACCCGACGATCTCGCCCACGGCGAAGCATCGCGACGACGGGAGCTCGGCCTCCTCGGCCGCGTCGAGAGCCACCTCGGTGAAGCGCTCGTGGGCGATGAAGGCCTTGGCCTCGGAGTCCTTCAGGATGTAGGCCACTTCCGGCCCGATGAGGTGGTGGTTGATCGGCACCAGGTACCAGCCGGCCTGCAGGGCGGCCAGGTACAGCTCGAACATCTCCACGCCGTTGGGCAGGAGGGTGGCCACCACTTCACCCGGGCTTGAGGTTGAGTCCCCGAAGTCCGTGGACCACCTGGTTGGTGCGGCCCAGCAGCTCAGCGGCCCGGTACTCCGTCCCGTCCGGGTCGACCAGGGCCAGCTTGTCCGGGTTCTCGTGGGCCAGTGCCCAAAATCCAAAATCGGCCATGGTGCTCTCATAACCCCCTACGCCGCGGTGCGGCGATTTCGTTGCCGAATGTGGTCGGTGGTGGCACCCCGCCGAGCGCATGGAGACGCCCACGGGTGGCGCCGACCCGGAGGCGACGCTAGAACAGGTTCTCGTATATGGTCAACCTCCCCGACGAGAGAGGCAGTGGGCAATGACGGAGTTCCTGAAGGACAAGGTCGTGGCCATCACCGGTGCCGGTGGTGGGATCGGCCGGGCGGTGGCTCTGGCCGCTTCGGCCGAGGGGGCCAAAGTGGTGGTGGCCGACATCGGCGTGGGCCTGGCCGGGGAGAATCCCACCAGCGAGGTGGCCGAGGCCCTGGTGGCGGAGATCGAGGCGGCCGGCGGCGAAGCGGTGGCCGTGGGGGACAGTGTGACCACCCTCGACGGGGGCGAGAAGATCGTCGGGGCCGGTGTCGAACGGTGGGGGCGCATCGACGGGGTGGTGGCCATCGCCGGCATCCTCCGGGAGCGGATGCTCTTCAACATGGCCGAAGAGGAGTGGGACGCGGTCATCGAGACCCACCTGAAGGGGCACTTCACCGTGTTCCGGGCGGCCTCGGCCATCATGCGCAAGCAGGAGGGCGGAGGGTCCCTGGTGGCCTTCACCTCGGGGGCGTTCGCCGGCAGTGTGGCCCAGGCCAACTACGCCGCGGCCAAAGGCGGCATTGTCTCGCTGGTCCGCTCGGCGGCCGCCGGGCTCAACCGGTACGGCATCACCGCCAACGCCGTGGCTCCGGTGGCCCGCACCCGGATGACCGCCGAGGTGCCCATGGACCTGGCCGAGATGGGCGATCCCGAGGATGTGGCGCCGCTGGTCGTGTATCTGCTCTCGGATCAGGCCAAGCACATCACCGGCCAGGTGTACACGTCGGTGGGACCCAAGATCGCCGTGTGGAACCAGCCCCGGGAAGTGCGGGCCGTCTATGCCGACGGGCGATGGACCCCTGAAGCCATTGCGGCCCGTTTGGACTCCACCGTCGGCCAGGAGCGGATGCCCCTCCTCGACCAGCTCGAGGCCTACCGGAAGGCGGCCGAGGCCAAGGCGGCCGCTGAAGCGAAGGGCGGGGCCGGCTCGTAACGGTGCCCCGGACGGCCGGGGCGTGGGGGCGGCGGGGCATGGGGTTGCCGCCGGGGCGGGCGGCTCAGCGGTTGCTGAGCACGCAGAACTCGTTCCCTTCGGGGTCGGCCATCACCACCCAGTCCTCCTCCCCGGTCTGGCCGATGGATGCCCGGGTGGCCCCGAGTCCCTCGAGCCGCTCCACCTCGGTGTCCTGATCATCGGGAACCAGGTCGAAGTGGATCCGGTTCTTGCCCGCCTTGTGCTCCCCGACCGCCACGAAGAGGATGAGCGGGGCGGAAGCTTGTTCGCGACCCGGCTCCACCCACACATCGCCGTCCTCGTCGGAGCCTTGCTCCCAACCGAGGGCCGCCGACCAGAAGCCGGCCAGGGCCGAGGGGTCCAGGGCGTCGACGGTGACGGTTTCAATGCGCAGTGCCATGCGTTCCTCCCGAGGGGACGACCGGTCTGCCGGATCGGGCTCCGGGCCGGTTCACTTGTCCGGTCAGTCTTCACCCTCGTCCGACCGCGGGCCAACCAGAGTTCCCGATGGAATCGGCGGCGGTCGGGCCGGCGTGCCGGGGTGCTCGAGCCGGATGTCGCGGCCGGCCCAGCGGGCCGAAGGGATACACCGCTTCGACCGCACCGCTCCGTAGCATGACCGACGGGGCCGGAACTTCGGTCCGTCGACCGAAGGGAGGTGCCGTTGGTTGCCATTGTGATCGTTCTGAGTGCCGTTGTACTGCTGTTGGCGGTGTTGGTGGCCGGGCTGTTGCGCAGTCATGCGGACATTCTCAAGGCCCTTCACGACCTCGGGGTGGGAGTCGGCGATCCCACCGGAGCCGACGTCCATGAGGTCGGCCATGACCACCAGGCGGGTCCCGGTGGCGGGCGCACCGGACCGGTGGCCGTCCCCTTCACCATGGGGCCTCCCCTGCCGGGCGAGCGCAGCGTGGAGTCGACGCCGACCATCTCCGGGGTGACCCCGGGAGGCGATGCCCTGGCCGTGTCGGTGACCGGTGGGGATCAGCTGACCTTGCTGGCCTTCCTCTCGTCGGGCTGTTCGACCTGCGCCGGTTTCTGGCAGGCCTTCAGCCGACCCGACCAGCTGGGCCTCCCGCTCCACACCCGGCTGGTGGTGGTCACCAAAGGGCCGGAGATGGAGATCCCGGCCGAAGTGGCCTCCCACACCCCGCCCGGCCTGGCCGTGGTCATGTCCACCGAGGCCTGGGGCGACTACGAGGTCCCCGGCTCGCCGTTCTTCGTCCTGATCGACGGGCGCAGCGGCCGGAGGATCGGCGAAGGGGTGGCCCAGCAGTTCCATCAGGTGGTCGAGCTGGTGCGCCGGGCCGAGGTCGATGCCCGGGAGTTCCACGTGGGCAGCACCGGTCGCGCCTACGCCGAGGGTCTCGACGGTCCCGAACGAGAGTCGGCCAATGACCGCGAGCTGATGGCGGCCGGCATCCTCCCCGGCGATCCCGAGCCTCTATCCCTCTTCGCTGGACGAGATCTACGGACCGGCGGGCGGACCGGTGGGCGGTCGGGCCGCTGGACCGAACGGTGGAGCGTCCAGCCGGCCCGGAGTGAACGAGCCAGCGGCTGGAGCTGCTTGAGGATGGCTACCCTCCGGGCCCACGGCATCGAGGCCCCACTCCCGACCGGGTTCGAAGGTCGGATCTTCGTGCGGGCCCGGATCGGACAGGAAGTGCCCTACCCGGTGGCCCAGTTCGCCAACTTCGCCCTGCCGACCGAGGTGGCGGACTTCGGGGGCGGTGCCGTCAACCTGATGGGAACCCAGGACATCTTCGCCGTGCTGTTCGAGTACGGCCCGGAGAGCCTGGGCCGTCGACTGTTCGCCCGCCAGGGGATGCCCCGGGTCCTGACCCCCGGTGATTTCCGGTCCACCGTCCTCCGCCGCGGCCTGACCGGGCAGGCCGGCACCCAGTGGTTCTTCACCGAAGCCGGCCGGCCGTTCACCCTCTACGTGGTGCTCGGGAGCAACGCCCGCAAGAACTCACTGGTTCCCAAGGTCAACGCCCTGATCGGCGACCTGGCCGTCAGCCCCGGCTCGGGCGGATCCGCGGTGGCCCCTGTTCCGGTATCGGCGGGACGTCCGTGGAACTGATCGGCATCTACTTGGTGGGCTGCATCCTCTTGGTGGTGGCGGGCGTGGCCAAGGTGGTGCGCCCGGCCGACACCGCCCGGGCCCTGGCGGCCTCGGTCCCGATGTCGCTGCCGCTTTCCCTCACCCGACCGTTGGTGCGCTTCGTCGCCGCGGCGGAGGCCGTGCTGGGAGCGGTGGCCCTGGCCGTGCCCCGCAGCGCTCTGGCCTGGTTGGTGGCGCTGTCCTACATCGGGTTCGCCGTCTTCGTGGCCTATGCCCGCTCCCGTGGAGGAGCCATCGCCAGCTGTGGGTGCTTCGGAACCCCCGACACGCCGGCCACCCTGCTCCACGCCGTCATCGACCTGGCTCTGGCCGGGGCGGCGATAGCGGTGGCCGTCTCGCATCCCACCGGCTCCATCCTCTCCCTGACCGGCGGTCCGGTTGGCCACCGGATCGCTCTGTTGGTGGTGACGGCGTTGTGTGCGTGGCTCACCTATCTGGTGCTGGCGGTGCTGCCTCAGGTGCAGGCGGCGCGCCGACTCACGGCCATCTCGTTCCGGTCCGAGCCGTGAGCGCTTCTTCGTGAGCGCTTCCGACGTGAGGTCGGCCTCGTGAGCGGCACCCTGGTCGAACGGGCCTCGGGCTTCCTGGAGTCGAAGATCTCGCGTCGCAGTTTCATCAACCGGTCCGCCTTCGCCGGCAGCGCCGTGGCCATCGGGGCCGGGCTCGATCTGGCTCTCAAACCGGGCACGGCCTACGGACAGATCTGTAGCTGCGGCAACGGGAATTGCGGGTGCGGCTCGACCTGTTGTGCCGGGTTCAGCGAGTTCTGCTGTTCGGTCAACGGGGGATACAACTACTGCCCGACCAACACCGTGATGGCCGGTTGGTGGAAGGCCGACAACTCGTCGTACTGCGGTGGCCCCCGGTACTACATGGACTGCAACGCCACCTGCCAGTGCGACACCGGATGCGGCAACGGGTGGGGCTTCTGTGACACCGACTGCGACGGGACCGAATGCGGTTGCGGGCCTGACGGCTGTGACTCCTATCTGACCGGGTGCTTCCAGTTCCGTTACGGCCAGTGCAACCAGGACATCGAGTGCATCGGCCGGATCGTGTGCCGGGTGGTGGCCTGCATCCCACCGTGGGAGGTCGATCCCACCTGCACCACCACCAACGCCGAGGACGACGGCACCGCCGAGCAGGACGCGGCCTGTTGGACCACGGCACCGCCGTCGCCACCCCCGCCGGCATGCGCTTCGCCCGCCACCAACTGCCAGGTGGTGAGCATGGCCTCGAGCCGCGACGGCGCCGGGTACGCCATGATCACCTCGTTCGGGAAGCTGTTCCACTACGGCGACTTCCACTTCGACGGGGACGAGTCGGCCGTGATGCTGGACAAGCCCATCGTAGGGATGGCCGCCACCTCCGGCGGGGGCTACTACCTGGTGGCCGCAGACGGTGGCATCTTCGCCTTCGACGCCCCGTTCTACGGCTCCATGGGCGGCCGGCCGCTCAACCAACCCATGGTGGGGATGTGCTGCACACCCTCGGGTGAGGGCTACTGGACGGTGGCCGGCGACGGTGGAGTGTTCTCCTTCGGGGAGGCGCCGTTCTTCGGGTCCATGGGGGGCCACCCGCTCAACCAGCCCATCGTGGGCATGGCGGCCACGCCCACCGGCAAGGGGTACTGGTTCGTGGCCGCCGACGGGGGCATCTTCGCCTTCGGCGACGCCGGCTTCTACGGCTCCATGGGGGGCCACCCGCTCAACCAGCCCATCGTGGGGATGGCCGCCACCGCCACCGGTGAGGGCTACTGGTTGGTGGCCGCTGACGGCGGCATCTTCTCCTTCGGCGATGCCGGCTTCTACGGCTCCATGGGGGGCCACCCGCTCAACCAACCCATCGTGGGCATGGCGGCCCCGACCGTGGCCCCGGCCAAGACCAAGACCAAGGCCACCACCCGGCCCACCGCCGAGCCCGGGTACTGGATGGTGGCCAAAGACGGCGGGATCTTCTCGTTCGACACGCCGTTCTACGGCTCGCCGGCGTGAGCGCCTGCGTGTACCGGCAACTCAACGTGCGCAGGACCTGCAGGACGTGAACGACGTCAACAGGAAAGGAGCGCTGTGACTGTCTGGATCTCCGTAGTGCTGGCCCTAGTGGCGGTGGCCGCCGCCGTGCGGTCGACCTGGTCGCCCTGCGGCCTCTCCATGCTGTCGACCATCACCCCCCTGAGTGAGAGGGCCAAGGGTCACTCCTACCGGTCGACGGCCACGTGGTTCATCCTCGGCTCCACGGTGGGTGGAGCGACCCTGGGGGCGCTCATGGCTCTGGGGGCCGCCGCCGTCGACTCCTTGCAACCGGCCGCCACCACCCTCGGACTGTTGGCTCTGGGGGCGGCCCTGGTGGCGGTGGCGTCCGACTCCCGCCTCGCCGGCGTCGTCCTCCCGATCCACCGTCGCCAGGTCAACGAGAGGTGGCTCGATCACTACCGCTCGTGGGTCTACGGTGCCGGCTTCGGCTGGCAGATCGGCAGCGGCGTGAGCACCTACATCACCTCGGCCGCCGTCTACCTGATGATCGTCCTCGGCGCCCTCACCACGGAGCCCGTCGTGGCGCTGGCGGCCGGAACCGGATTCGGGCTGGCACGGGGGCTGGCGGTGCTGATGACCCGGCACCTGGAGGATCCGGCCGACCTCCGTTCGTTCCACCGCCGGTTCACTGCGGCCGAGCCCGGGGTGCACCGTGGGGTCATAGCAGTGGAGATCGTGGCGGCCGCGGTGGTGGCCGGTGCCACCAGGTCCGTGTTGGTGTTGGGGGTGGTGGCCTTGGTGGCCGTGGCGGCAGGCCTGGCCCGGGCGGTCTCGAGCCGGTCGGCGTCGGGCCGGTCGGCCGTGCCGGTGCTGTGCGGTACCGGGTCGTGCGGTACCGGGTCGGGGGGCGTCGATCCCAGGGGTCGCGGTTGGAGACTCGGGTGACCGGGGGTCGTCTGTTCGACCCGCCCCCTCGCCGGTGGGCTACTCGGTCTCGGCCGTCGGGGACTAAGGACGGGGGACAAGATCGGGGACGGGGGTCGGACCCTCCGAAGGCCCCGACCGGATCAGTCGGAGTCGGAGTTCGACTGCCCCGCGGACGTGGCGGAGGCCACCGGGGCTGAATCGTCGACCTCGGCGCCTTCGTCCGCCTCGGATCCGGCGTCCTGCCCGGAGCCGTCCAGGTCCTGGTCTGACTGGCGGCCGGAAGCCGCCTCGTCGGACTCAGGCGTGCCCGACTCTGCCGCCACCGGTGCCATCTCGAAGGCCGGATCACCACCCTCGCCCCGCCGCCAGCGCTGCAGGGGCCCGATCCGGGTGATCAACAAGATGATGCCCGCCACGGCCAGGGCCACCCCGGCGATCTGCACCAGGATCGAGCCCAGGTGCCCGTCCTCACCCAGCCACAGGTGCTCGTCGAGGAACCGCTCGATGCCCCACAGCACCATGCCGACCCCGATGACGATGCCGGCCGGGGGGAGCAACCGTGGGCCGGTGGCCGTCCCGTCGGCGTCCACGGGGCGGGCCGGTGCGGCGTTCCGTAGCCACCGTTCGACCAGCAACAAGATGACGAAGATCGACAGGTCTTCCATGGCCTGGAAGATGGGCACCGGCAGCCGCTTGCCCGCCTGGCCGGCGTAGTACATGCCGAACCACTGGTTGGTCCGGTGGCCACCACCCGCCACCATCAGCTGGGGCCCCAGCAGTCGGCCGATGCCCCAGCAGGCCATCAGCACCGGGGCCATGAGGTCGGCAAAGCGCATGAGCTTCAGCTCGGGACAGCGACGGTGGGTGCTGACCAGGGCCACCGGCACGGCCAGGATCAGCCCGCCGAACGAGGACAGGCCGCCCTGCCACACCGCGAAGACCTGGAGTGGATAGTGCGAGTAGTAGGAGAGATCGGACAGGACGTGCATGGCCCGGGCCCCCACGATGGCGGCCACGATCACCCACACGAACATCCCGGTGACCCACTGCCACGGGTAGCCGGCCTTGCGCAACCGCCGTTCGGTGTAGCGCAGCCCGAACCAGAAGGTCAGGGCCAGCCCGATTCCATAGGTGTGGATCTCGAGGAACCAGATATGGAAGGCCACGGGGATCGGTCTCATAGGGCAGCTGGTGTCATGGGTTAGGGGGGCCGGATCGGAGACTCGATCGGCCGCTCCAGTATGCCCCAGGTGCCCGGTAGGGTGACGTCGGACCGGTGGGCGGACGCCCACACGGAGATTCGGGGGACCCCATGGGAGCACTTTCGGGAAAGGTGGCCGTCGTGACCGGGGGAGGCTCGGGGATCGGGTTGGCCACCGCCACCCGGCTGGCCGAGGCCGGGGCCTCGGTGGCGGTGGTCGATCTCCACCGTGACTCGGCGGAGCGGGTGGCCTCCGACCTCGGGGGCCTGGGCCTGCAGGCCGACGTGGGCCGGCCCGAGGTGTGGCCGGGCATCGTCGATGCGGTGACCTCCCGGTTCGGGGGCATCGATCTGGCCCACCTGAACGCCGGGGTGACCACCGGTGAGGCCGACGTCACCGCCATCAGCAACGACCTCTACCGCCGGGCGGTGGGGGTCAACGTGGACGGGGTCTTCTTCGGGGTGCGGGCGCTGGTGCCGGCCCTGACCGCCCGGGGAGGCGGGGCCATCGTGGCCACCGCCTCGCTGGCCGGGCTCATCGGGTTCTCGCCCGACCCGGTCTACTGCCTGACCAAGCACGCCGTGGTGGGACTGGTCCGGTCGCTGGTCCCCCAACTGGCCGAGCACGGCATCACCATCAACGCGGTCTGTCCGAGCATTGTGGACACGCCCCTCATCGACGACATGCGCCAGGTGCTGGAAGGGAGCGGCTTCCCTCTCATCGACGTGGCAGTGGTGTCCCAGACCGTCGTGGACCTGTTGGCCGGTGAGGGGAGTGGCGAGGCCATGGTCATCCAGGCCGGACGGGAGGCGGTGGCCTTCCGCTTTCCCCGGCCTCCCGGTCCCCGGGCCGGCGGGGTGGCGGGGCAGTTGCCTCCGTCAGAGTTCACCGCCCACGATCAGAGCTGAGTCTGCTAGCGGGAACGAGAGGTCCGACCGGGGCTGACGAGGCCGGACAGTCCGGGCATGGGAGCCGGGCCGGAGAGCACGGAGGAGCGGCGCCAGAGGGCACGGAGGAACTGCACCGGAGGGCCGGGAGCATGTGGAGCGATCGGCCTGAGTGAGTCAGGCCGAGGTGCTCAGTTGACCCGGCCGACCCCGGCGAAGTCGTCGCCGGTCCGGATCGGGGTGATGTGGACCACCTGACCGGTCTCGGGGGCCTCGATCATCTCCCCGCCGCCGACGTACATGGCCACGTGTTCGGAGCCGTCGGGTCCGTAGAACAACAGGTCGCCGGGCTCGATGTCGGCCAAGGGGATCTGGGTGGTGGCCCCGAACTGGGCCCCCGAAGTACGGGGGAGCGATACGCCGGCCTGGGCCCACGACCACTGGACGAGACCGGAGCAGTCGAAGCCGACGCCCGGTGTCTCACCGCCCCACACGTAGGGCACCCCGAGCTGACTCTCGGCCGCCTCGATGGCTCCGGTTGCGCCCGGGGGCACCGCCGGCGGGTTGGCGGCTGACCCACCGCCACTACTGCCGCCTCCACCTTGGGAGCTGGATCCTGAACCGGTGCTCGTCGTGGCTTGAGCGGCGGCCTGGGCCTGTCGTGATGCAGCCAATCGGGCGTTGAAGGACGCCTCGGCCGCGGCCTTGGCCGCGGCCGCTGCCGCAGCCTGTTGCTCGGCCACCAGGTGCTGGATGTTGGCATTCACGTTGGCCAAGGTCTGCTGATCCTGTTGGACCAGGGCGTCAGCTTGGTTCTCGGAGGCCTGGAGACCGTTGCGGGTCGCCGTGGCTTGTGCCTTCTGGCGCTGGAGGGCGTTCTCCGTAGCCTGCAGCCGGCCCTGGGCCGTGTTGAGGTTGTCGACGGTGGTGGTCACATTGCCGGTGGCGATGGACGAGTACTCGGAGCGGATCCCGCTGGTGGCGACGTTGGACGAGAACATCTGGGTGATCTCGTTGTTGGTCCCGCTATTGGTGTAGTCGGAGATGGCCTCCGTGCGGAGCTGGCCCTCGTCCTTGTTGACCGACACCCGGTCCTTGGCCATCTCCTTCTGACTGGCGGCGATCTGTCCGCTGAGTTGGGACAGCCGGTAGTCAGCGGCCGTCACCTGACCGGTCAGCGTCTGGATCTGGGCCTGGGTGGCCTGGATCTTGGCCGTAATGGCGGCAGCTTGGGCTTTGGCGTCGCCGATCTGGTCTGCCGATGCCGGTCGGGTTGTCAGCACGACAGTGGAGGCCAGGCCCAGTCCCGCGGCCAACGCAAGCACGGAAAACGCACGCGTTTTGGTCTTCTTACGGGCAGGAGAGGACACTCGTGGCTCTGACGTCGAGTACTGCTCGGCGTGAGTCATATCGCCCTACTGTCTACCCCAATCCAGCACCCCCCACAAGGCACCCCGCGGGTAAAAATCCCTTGTGAACAGGTATTTTGCCCTGTTACGCTGGAGGCGGAACGCGGCAGAACCAGTGTCGGGCGAGAGCGTTGACCTGTCAAGGGGTAGGGTCACGATCCATGGGTGAGATCATCGAATTTCCCAGTAATGGAAGCACCGGTCACGGCTATATGGCCACCCCGGCCGGTGGGTCAGAATCGAGCGCCGGGATCATCGTGCTCCAGGAGTGGTGGGGCTTGGTGGACCAGATCAAACACACCTGTGACCGGTTCGCCGAGGCCGGGTTCACCGCCCTGGCCCCCGACCTGTACCACGGCAGAACCGTCCCCTAACCGAGCCGGACGAGGCCGGAAAGCTGATGATGGCGCTGGCCATGGGGTCGGTGGCCACCGAGCTCAGTGGCGCCGTGGACGAACTGACCCGGCGGACCGGACGGCCGCATGTGGGGGTCATCGGATTCTGCATGGGGGGAGGGCTGGCACTGGTCTTGGCCACACAACGCCCTGACGCCGTCAAAGCGGTCGTACCGGCGTACGGCCTCATCCCGTGGCCCGATGCACGCCCGGACTACTCAGCGCTGGACGCCGCCATCCTGGGCCATGCCGCCGGTGAGGACGACTACTTCACCCCCGAGGCGGCCCGTGAGCTCGAAGCCGAGCTGACCGCACTGGGCAAGGACGTCACGTTCCACATCTACCCCGATGCCGGCCATGCCTTCTTCAACGAGGACCGACCCGAGGCGTACCACCGGGAGTCGGCCGATCTGTTGTGGGAGCGGTCCGTGTCGTTCTTCCGCCAGACCTTGGGCTGAGGTCGGCCCGCCGTGGCTGACTCCGGGTTGGTCGACCGGTACCTGTTGCTCGGCCTCCGGCTGGGTCGACACATCGACGGGTTGGTCGACGCCTACTACGGCCCTCCGGCGGTTGCCGACGCCGTGGCCGCCGAGCCTCTCGTTGCGCCCGCGCTGCTGGTGGCCACGGCCCGGGAGCTGCTCGCCTCCATCGATGCCGGTGACTCCCTGGGCGAACCGTCGGCCACGGTGGCTGGCGTCGATGGCGGTGGCGTCGGTGGTGGCGATGGAGCGGCCCCGGCTCGTCGGCACTGGCTCCGGGCCCAGGTCCTGGGGCTGCTGACTACGGCCCGTCGGCTGGCCGGTGCGGAGATCGGCTACGCCGACGAGGTCGAGGCCTGCTACGGAGTCCGCCCCACCCGGGTGGACCTGGAGGTGCTGGAGCAGGCCCACCGCCGTCTGGACGAGGTGCTCCCGGGTTCGGGGCCGTTGGCCGAGCGACTGGTGACCTGGCGCGAGTCGCACGCCGTTCCCGTCGACAGGTTGCAGGCGGCTATCGGGTCGCTGGCCGACGACCTCCGCGAGCGCACCCGCCATCTGTTCGGTCTGCCCGAGGGTGAAAGCGTCGAGTTCGAACTGGTGTCGGACCAGCCCTGGTCCGGATTCAACTACTACCTCGGGGGCCTCCGAAGCCGGGTGGCGGTCAACACCGACCTACCGGTGCTCTCGACCGGCCTGGCCCATCTGGTGGCCCACGAGTCCTATCCGGGGCACCACACCGAGCACACCCGCAAGGAAGTGGGATTGGTGCGCCGCCGGCAGTGGTGGGAGGAGTCGATCTTTCTGGTTGGGACTCCGCAGTGCCTCTTGGCCGAAGGCTTGGCCGACCTCGGCCTCGAAGTGGTGATGGGACGTCGCCCTGAAGAGATCGTGGCCGGCCATCTCCGTCCGCTCGGGATCCGCTACGACAGCGAGGTGGTGGCCGCGGTGTCCGAAGCCGGTGAGGCTCTGGGCGCGGTGCGCCAGAACGCCGCCTTCCGCCTCCACGAAGACGGAGCCGACCCCGATGTGGTGATCGGGGAAGTGGCCCGCTGGGGGTTGTTGTCGAGGGACCGCGCCGCCAAGGCGGTCGAGTTCCTCACTCACCCGACCTGGCGGGCGTACCTCACCTGCTACGTGGAAGGCCTGCCCCTCTGCCGGGCCTTCGTCAACGGCGACCCGACCCGGTTCGACCGGCTCCTGTCCGAGCAACTCACGCCTGACCAGTTGGAGGATCAGGTCCGCGCTGACCGGGTGGCTTAGCGCTCGACCGGGTGGCTTAGCGCTCACCGGGTGGCTTAGTGCTGACCGGGTGGCTTAGCGCTTCACAGCGGTCGGCGATGTGTACCTTGACAAACGTCCGGTTCACCAGGTGTTTTACAGGGGAATGACCCGGCCCGAACCGAAAGGGCCCCGCTGGCCCGGTCGTCACGGGGGCGGAACCCGGCTGCGACCCACGTTGCCATCTGCCCCGTCGAGCCGGGTTCCGCCGCAGATCGATCTTCCTCCGCCCTAGATGGAACAGAAAGGGTCCAAAGTCCCTATCCAACCCAGAGGGTTACCTCCAAGGTGGATCCATGACTCTCCAGGGCAACTGGCTCTGCTGCGACGGACCCGGCTGTCATACCGAAACCATCTTCGACGTCCGGACCATCAGCCACGGTGCCAAGTACCCGGGAGTTATCCGCAGATGGTTCACGATGGATGGCTGGAGATCCCTACCCGGTCGGGGTGGCTCCGAGGGAATGCGGGACTATTGCCCCCTTCACCGGCCTGCCTGACCCGACGCACCCGATCGGACGGGGGATTTCCCGAGACACCCCGTATGGGTTCGGTGCCTCAATCACGCACGGCAGCACCTGGTCGGCCACATGTGGGTGTCAGTGTTGACCGGTGTGGCCGCAGCTGTCGGCGGCGCAGTCATCGCCAGCATCTATCAGCCGTCCGCCTGGACGATTCTGTTCGTGGGTCTGGTGGCTGGTGCGGGCGTGTACCTTCTCGCAATCGTGGCCTACTGTCGCTTCGACCACATTCAGACTGGCACCTATCAGGTCAGGTGGTACGGGTCACGGTGCCAGGTTGCCGGTTCCATGAGATTGTCCGTTCGGCGGCTGTGGCCGAACCTCTAGCCGGCGTAGAGATTCTCCCGGAATCAGCCGGGTGAGCCGTAGGTGTCTTCACAGATCCGCCGGGTAACAGCGATGATGACCTCAGCATCCTCACCCGAGGATTGTGCCCACCAGGTCAGGAAGACGACGACACTTCGATCGAGGCTCCGATCAGCTCTCCGATCGACTCCAGATATATGGCCTGATCCTCATCGACCCGCATGTTTTTGATCTCACCCCAGAGCCATTGAGTCTCGACGGTGGCCGCCATTTCGAACAGCACGAAGATCCAGATCCGCAGACTGACCCGAGTGCCGTGGAAGATCGTTCCTGTGGTCACGGAGAACTGCTTGCGGCAGTCCTCGCACTTCCACGCCCGACGAGCGGAGATCGAGTTCGCCGTCGGCCCTTGTTGTATCTCGGCAAGTTACGGTGTTTTTGGTGCTGTTTCGGGGAGTGTCACACCCTCCTGGAACAATCGTGTCCATGACGGGTTCCACCGCCACTTCGACGAAACAGAAGAACAACAGCGCCGGGTCTGCCGGCTGTCCGGGTCTGCCGGCGGGTCCAGTGCCGGGTCTTCCGGCTCCGGGTCTGCCGCCGTGGTCTTCGCCGCCATCGAGGCCCTGGCCACCTTTATGGCCGACTTCGAGCCCGGTCGCTACGAGCCCGAGGACTCCGCCCTGCTGGTCTCGGCCTTCGACCGGGGCGAGCGCCTGTGCGGGGCCGGCAAGACCTTGGCCGTCACCCGGGTGGCCGAGTCCCACCCCCACAGGCGCACCGGGCACCGCTCGCCGGCCGAGTGGTTCGCCGCCCAGACCGGGGCGGGGATGAGCGAGGCCATCGACCAGTTGAAGCTGGGTGAGGCCCTGGCCTCCCAGCCCGAGGTGGAAGAGGCCTTGCGGGCCGGGAAGCTCTCCGGGGCCCAGGCCTCGTTGATCTCCCGTGCGGCCAAGGTCAATCCCGACCAGGAGCACGACCTGGTCACCGGGGCCCAGCACGACACCCGTCGCCAGTTGAAAGACCGGTGCCTGCAGGCCCGCCAGGAGCGCCGCTCGGCCGAACAGGCCGAGGAAGCAGCGGCCGCCATCCACCGGGCCCGCAGGATCCGGACCTGGACCGACCAGGAGGGGGCCTTCCGACTGGACGGCCTGTTCACCCCCGAGGCCGGGGCCCGGCTGCTGGCCTCCCTCGGACCGGTGGCCGACCGCTTCTTCCACCAGGCCCGAAGAAACGACCACCACGAGCCCGGCGAGGCCTACACCGCCGACGCTCTGGTGGCCCTGGTCACCGGGACGGGCATCCCGGCCGGGGCCAGGCACACCTCCGGCGGGTCCTCCAGGCCCAGGTGGACCGGGACCCCACATCCACCGGGTCCACACGGTCCCGAGGGACCGGGCCCGACCCCCAGGCCGACCTGTTCGGCTCCCTGGCCCCGGCCGGCCCCGACCAGGCGACAGGTCCAGCCCGTCCGACGGATCGAGCGGATCGAGCGGATCGAATCAGACCATCGGTGCCCAGCCGACCGCCCGACCCCCGTCGACCACGGTGCTGGTGCGGGCGGACCTGGCGGCCCTGCGCCGGGGCTCGCTCGGCCCGGGGGAGATCTGTGAGATCCCCGGGGTGGGTCCGATCTCGTTGTCCAAGGCTCAAGAGCTGTTGGGGGAGTCCCTCTGCTACCTGGTCATCACCGACGGGGTGGACGTGACCACCATCACCCGGATGGGACGCTCCATCCCCTGGGCCTTGAAGGTGGCCCTGTGCGAACGGGATCAGACCTGTGTGGTCCCCGACTGTGACGTGCGCAAGGGACTCGAGTTCGACCACTGGAAGATCGACTACAAAGACGGGGGCCGGGTCAGCCTGGACAATCTGGCCCGTCTCTGCCACTTCCACCACTACCAGCGCACCTACCAGGACTTCGTGCTCTCGGGAGGAACCGGCCACTGGCGATCTCGACCCTCCGGCCCGTCCCAAACCACCGCCCGCCCGCACCAGGCGGGCCAAAGGACCCACCACCGGGGCCAAGGGACGGCGTCGGGCCCCACCGGGGAGCTGAGCGGGGCCCAGCCGAGCGAGTCCAGCGAGCCCCGTGGGGAATCGCCACTTCAGCGTTTCCGGCCCGGTCATTTGGGCCGACCGCCGGTCGCGTCGTACCATCAGGCCATGTCCGAACGCTCAAGAAACCTTCCACGCCGGTCGTGTATGTCTTCTCCGGGTTCCAACGAGCGGTTCCTGGCCAAGGCCCCGACGGTGCCCGCCGACATGAGCTTCCTCGATCTCGAGGACTCGGTGGCCCCCTTGGAAAAGGAGGCAGCCCGGGCGAAGGTGGCCGACGCCATCAAGAACCTGGCTTGGGACGACCGGGTCCTCTGCGTTCGCATCAATGCCTGGGACACGGAGTGGACTTACGGAGACGTGATCGACGTGGTTCCCAACGCCGGTGAGCGGCTCGACGAGGTCATGCTGCCCAAGGTGCAGAACGCCGCCGAGGTGGTCGCCCTCGATCTGTTGCTCACGCAGGTGGAGAAGAAACACGGATTGCCGGTTGGCCACGTCGGGATCGAGGCGCAGATCGAAACCACCAGGGGGCTCATCAACGTCGAAGAGATCTGCGCCGCTTCTCCCCGTCTCGAGACCATCATCTTCGGTCCCGCCGACTTCGCCGCTTCCATGGAGATGCCGGTGTTGACCGGTGGGGTGGCCATCCCCGAGTACCCGGGAGACCATTTCAACTACGTGTTCTCAAAGATCCTCATGGCCGGGCGGGCCAACGGCCTCCAGGTCATCGACGGTCCATTCCTCAAGGTGCGCGAGCTGGACGCCCTCCGCGAGTTCTCGCAACGGACCCGGGTTCTCGGCTACGACGGCAAGTGGGCTCTGACCCCGGACCAGGTCGGTGTACTCAACGAGGTCTACTCGCCCACCCAGGAGCAGTTCGACCGGGCGTGGGACATCCTCGACGCCTACCGCAAGGCCACCGAAGACGATCGCTCCGGTGCGGTGATGTTCGGCGACGAGATGATCGACGAGGCCTCGGCCAAGATGGCCACCAAGTTCGTGACCCGGGGTGAGCGCGCCGGCCTCAGTCGCACTCCCGGCTGACATCACGCCAGCCGATCACGACCCGACGACGGGGATCACGACCCGGAGAATCAGATCACAGCCGCCGCCTCGGATCACAACCCGCCGCTCTAGATCAGGACGCAGCGTTAGCCAGGAGGCGACGGGCGATCACCTTGAGGGCCAGCGTCTCGTCGGCACCCTCGAAGATCGACAGGACCCGGGCGTCGACGAAGTAGCGGCTCACCGGAAACTCCTCGGCGTAACCCATGCCCCCGTGGATCTGCAGGGCCTCACGGGTGACCCATTCGGCGGCCCGGCACACGTAGGCCTTGACCATCGATGCCTCCAGGGTTCCCTCACCCTTGGACATGAGCCGGGCCACGTCGTAGGAGAACTGACGGGTGGCCTGGATGAGCACCGCCATCCTGGCCAACTTGACCCGGGTGAGTTGGTACTCAGCGATCGGTGACCCGAAGACCATCCGATCGGCGGCATAGGACCGGGCCGCCTCGTAGCTGGCCTGCATGACCCCGATGGCCCGGGCCGCGGTTTGCAGACGGCCGTTCTCAAAGCCCGCGCATCTGCAGGTAGAACCCCTGACCCAATCCGGACTCCCCCCCGACCAGGTTGGCGTCGGGGACGAACCAATTCTCGAAGGCCACCTCGTAGGAGTGCATCCCCCGGTAGCCGAGCGTGTCTATGGCCCGTCCCTCCATCCGGCCCGCCGAGCCGGCCGGTCGACCGTCGACGCCGGCGGCCTGGTCGAACAGGAAGCCGTGCCCATCGGCCTGGGGCTTCTCCACCAGAAACAGCGACAGGCCGCGGTGGGCTTTCGATCGGTCGGGATCGGTGCGCGCCAGCAGCATCAGCACGTCGGCCCGCGCCGCGAAGGTGCACCACGTCTTGACTCCGTTGATCAGCCACCCTCCGTCCGTCTGCACGCGCGGATGTGGTGATGCCGGCCACGTCCGAGCCGAAGTCGGGCTCGGTGACCGCCACCGCCCCCATCACCTCGGCTGTGGCCAGCTTGGGTAGCCACTTGTGCTTCTGCTCGTCGGTTCCTCCGTGCACCAGTGCCCGGGTGAGGATCTCCGGCCGGGTGATCAGCGAGCCTCCGGCGCCCAGCGACGCCCACGACAGTTCCTCGGTGGCCACCACCATGCCCATGTAGTCAGCCTCGCCCCCGGTGGCGAATCCACCGAACTCCTCCGGGACCGACATGCCGAACCCACCCATCTCGGCCATCCCCGAGATGATCACCTCAGGGATATCGGTGTTGGCCCGGTGGATGTGCTCGGCCCGCGGCTTGATCTGTTCCTCGGCGAAGCGGTGGAAGGTCTCGCGCACCAGTTCGAAGTCGGCATCGAGATGACGCGGCCCTTCTTGGTCGGCCAAGGCGGCGAGGAACTCCGAATCCCGGTAGGTGGTCACGAAGCTCTCGGCCGGCGCCAGCCAGTCGGAGGCGACGCCCCACTCCGCCGAGCGGCCGATGGTGCGCGACGCCAGGTCGGCTACGGCGTCGGCGGCGAAGGCACAGGCGATCCGGGCCTCGGTGTCGCCATGGGAGCCATAGGCCAGCACGGCCTCGGCGGTCCGTATGGCCGCAGCGGCGTGGGCCACGTCATAGGCCAGCACCTCGGCAACATCCGGTCCGCCGGCCCGGGCCAACGACGACACGCCGGCGTCGACTATCGACTGGGCGACGCTGACGGCGTCGGCCGCCGCTTTCAGATCAGGCGCGGGAAGGGCTTCGGAGGTCATCGCCCCAGGCTACCGAAGCGCATGGACGACCAGCACCGGCCGATGACGGCTCATGGTTGCACTCCTCGGGCCGCAGGCCGGCTCCCCGGTCGCCGGCTCCGCATGCCGGACCCTCAGACCGGACCCTCAGGCCGGCTCCGCACGCCCCACCCGCACGCCCGACCCGCACGCCTGACCCCACGCCTGCCCCACCCTGACCCTCAGGCCGGAGCCTGAGCCACCACAGTGACCAGCGGAGGCAGCACCACCGGATCGTCGCCGGGATCGACCTCGGTGAGCAGCTTCAGGTAGTCGGCCACCGGGCCCGGTCCGGCCCCGGCCGGAGCCTCGGCCCAGGCATCCACGGTGTGCAACCCGGCCTTGCGGGCCAGCGACGGCAACAGCGCCCCGATGTCGGGGTGGAGGGCCGACGGCATGGAGAAGGGGTCACCGTTGATGCGGCCCGCCGAGGTGATCGGCTCCTGGGCCACCACCCAACCCCCGGGCCGGACCGCGCCGGCCATCCGGGCCAGCACCACAGCCGGGTCCACCACATGGAGCAGGAGAAAGCGGCAGAAAGCCAGGTCCACTGCTTCGGGCAGCCGGAGATCCTCGCCCGCCTGGGTGATGGCCAGCACCTGGCTGTGAGCGGCGGCGGCCTCAGCCACCTCGTCCCGCGCCGTGGGGTCACTGTCCACGGCGTAGACCCTCCCCTGGCGTCCGACGATCTCGGCCAGCGCCACCGAGACATCCCCACCACCCGCACCCACGTCGACGCAGGTCCAACCGGGTCCGATCCCCAGACGGTCGAGGGCGGTGGCCAACGGCCTCCGGTAGACGTCGTCCCGCAGTCCCCTCAGCTCCATGGCGCCAACGTTATCGGCCCCCACCCGGTTGGCCGGCCTCCCCACCGGTTGGCCGGACGCCGCCGTCCGGTTGGCCGGACGCCCGATTCCCGAATCCGATGGCGGGTCGGGAGCCGGTAGCCTCGTACCGTGAGAGTGACCATGATGTTGTGCGATGCCGCCCAGGTGTCCGAGGGCCGGCTCTATGTGCTGGGTGGCGGATGGAGCATCACGGGACCGGACCCGGTGCCCACGGCCATCGCCCTCAAGATCGACGTCGGATGGCACGAGGCGGACCGCACCCACCACTGGGAGCTGTTCTTGGAGGACGCCGACGGACGCCCGGTCATGGTCGAGACGCCCGAGGGCGAGCACGCGGTGGAGTGGCGCGGTGAGCTCACTGTCGGGCGCCCTCAGGACATCCCCGAAGGCTCTCCCATCGACGTGGCCATGGCCATCAACCTTCCGCCCCTCCCCCTAACCCCCGGCACCCGCTATGCGTGGCGGATGGCCATCGACGGTGACTCCCAGACCGACTGGGTCCTGGGCTTCACCGTCCGTCCCGCCCTGGTAGGGACGAACCGGACTGAGCATCGCCGAGCGCCGCGCCGCCACCCGGTCAGCAGGGGTCGCGTTGGACGACCGCGGTCGATGCGTACTACACCAAGCTCCATGACCACCTACGACCGTCCCTTCGGGCGCTACTTCGAGGACTTCGAGCCGGGCGACATCTACCGCCACTGGCCCGGCAAGACCATCACCGAAGCTGACGATCATCTCTTCTGCATGATCACCATGAACCACCACCCGCTCCACATCGACGCCTGGTACGCGGAGCACGAGACGGTCCAGGGCAAGAACGTGGTCGTCGGCAACCTGGTGTACTCGTTGGTGCTGGGGCTCAGCGTCCCCGACGTCAGCGGCGCGGCCATCGCCAACCTCGAGGTGGAGTCCCTGATCCATCGGGCCCCGACCTTCCACGGGGACACCATCTACGCCGAGAGCCGGGTCATCTCCAAGGTCGAGTCGAAGTCCCGGGACGACCGCGGCGTGGTGACGGTGGAGTCCAAGGGCTTCAACCAACGAGGCGAAGAGGTGTGCTTCTACCGGAGGAAGGTCATGGTGTGGAAGCGGGCCGCCGCCCCACCTCGCCTGCGTCCCTACGGGGACGACGTCTGGGACTGACGCCGGTGGCCGATCGTGGCCGGACTTCGACAGCTGACCGGGAACCGGCGACGACCCCGACCGCAAGCCGAGCACCGACCCGGACACCGACGCCGACCCGGAAACGAACGCCCACACCGACGCCGACCGAACCCGACCGTGACCCGGGCCAGGTCCGGGCCATGGGCCGGGCCATCCGCACGTGGGGAACGGCAGCCGGAAGCGGCTCGAGACGTCCCGACCTGCCGTGGCGCTCCACCCGTGACCCGTGGGCCGTGCTGGTGAGTGAGGTCATGGCCCAGCAGACGCAACTCTCGCGGGTGGTGCCGGCCTACGGCCGATTTCTCGAACGGTTCCCCGACCCCGGAACGCTGTGCTGCGGCGCCCCGGGCCGATGTGGTGCGGGCCTGGGAGGGCATGGGCTACAACCGCCGGGCCGTCAACCTGCAGCGCACGGCGTCGGTGCTGGTGGCCGAGCACGGCGGGCGGGTGCCGAACGACCTCGCCGCCCTCATGAGCCTGCCCGGGATCGGCAGCTACACAGCACGGGCCGTCCTGGCCTTCGCCTTCGAAGCCGACGTCGGCGTGGTCGACACCAATGCCGGCCGGGTCCTCTCCCGGGCCGTGGCCGGTCGTCCCATCCGGTTGACAGAGGCGCAGCTCCTGGTCGATGCCATGGTGCCTCCCGGTGGGGGATGGGAGTTCGGCCAGGCCCTCTTGGACCTCGGGGCCTCGATCTGTCGCTCCGGTACCCCCCGGTGCGGCGAGTGCCCGGTGCGGCGGCGCTGCCGATGGGCCGCCCGGGGCCGGCCGATGCCCGATCCCGCTCGGGGTTCGGCGGCGGTCTCGGTGCCCCAGAGCACCTTCGCCGGCTCCGACCGCCAGGGCCGGGGCCGGCTGGTCGACCGGTTGCGGCGGGGCGAGGTCCGCCCGGACCAGATCCCGGCGGCGGCGGGGTGGCCCGACGACCCACAGCGGGCCCGCCGGGTGGCCGCCGACCTGGTAACCGAAGGGCTGGCCGTTTGGGACCGGTCCGGTCGGCTCTGCCTCCCTGACCGCAGGCCTACCCGGTGATGAACGAGAGGATCCGGTCGTTGACCTCGTCGGGGCGCTCCAGGTGCAAGAAGTGCCCGGCGCCCTCGATGACCACCATCTCGGAGCCCGGGGCCAGGAACTGGGTCACCGGGCCGATGGTGTCGATGCCCATGCAGCCGTCGTCAGCACCGTGCGAGGTACAGGGTGGGCTGGGGGGCCACGGTGCCCGCCGCGGCCTGAGCGTCGGCGGCGCCCTGGTCCTCGGGAGGTCCGGCGAACATGGCCCGGTAGTACCCGATGGCCGCCGCCAGGTTGTCCGGAGCGGCCAGCGCCGCCTTGACCTGGACCGTGTCCCACGAGGCCTCGTAGCCCGGCGACCAGTCGGCCCACAGGCGCTCGATGAAGGTGTAGTCATCCAGGCCCACGGCGTAGTCGGCCAACGGGGTCTGGAAGAAGAACACGTACCAGCTCCGCCGCAGCTGGTCGAAGGTGAAGAACCCGTCGGCCATGGCCCCCTGGGGCGCCACCGCCGACGTCACCAGCCGCCGCCACCGCTCGGGCTGGTAGGCCGCGGCCCCGTAGGTGGCGAACGACCCCCAGTCATGGCCGATGAGCACAGCATCGTCGGACCCACCCAGGGCCTCGTGCAGTCCGCAGGCGTCCAGGGCCAGCGTGCCGGTGTCGTAGCGACCGTCCGCCGCCGTCCCGCTCGGGGCGTAGCCGCGCATGAAGGGGGCGACAGCGTGGTAGCCGGCCTCGGCCAGCCGGGGGAGCAGGTGCCGCCAGGTGTGGGCGGTGTCGGGGAATCCGTGGAGGCACAGGGCCAACGGCCCATCCCGGGGCCCGTCGCTCAGGTAGGCGAAGTCGATTCCGTTGACGCTGACCTGTCCCTGGTCCATGCTCGGGTCGATGCCCTGGTCGATGCTCGGGTCCATCTCCGGCAGGGTAGTCCTGACCCCCTCTTCCCGCCCGGCTAGCCTGCACCTTCGGTGAGGGTCACCTTCTTCGGAGTCCGGGGCTCGTGCCCGTGCTCGTCCGACCAGTACTGCCGTTACGGGGGCAACACGTCCTGCGTTCTGGTGGAAGTGGAAGGCGAGCATCCCCTGATCCTCGATCTGGGGACTGGTCTCCGCGCCCTGGGCAACCAGCTCCACGCCCCCCTGCGGGCTGCGGGCGTCCCGTTGGAAGCGACCGTCCTCCTCACCCACCTGCACTACGACCACGTACTGGGCCTGCCGTTCTTCGCTCCCATCCGCGACCCCGGCGCAGTCCTCGACGTCTACGGCCCCTCCCAGCAGAGCGGCCCGTTGCATGACGTTCTGTCCGGCATGGTCCGGCCTCCGTTCTTCCCCATCTCCATGGCCGACTTCCGGGGGGAGCTTCGGTGCCACGACCTGGAAGGCCCGGCCGACTTCGCCGTCGGGGGCATCCAGGTCAAGGCCCGGGCCATCCCCCATATCGGCCACACCCTGGGCTTCCGCATCGAGGCCCGCGGTCGCTCGTTGGCCTACATCTCCGACCACCAGGCCCCTCTGGACCGCCACACCGTGGAGAAGAGTGTCTTCGAGCTGTGCGAAGGGGCCGACCTGGTCCTGCACGACGCCCAGTACACCGACGAGGAGTTCGCCACCATGTCCGACTGGGGCCACTCCACCGACAGCTACGCCGTTCGGGTGGCCGTGGAGTCGGGGGCCCGGCGCCTCATGTTGTTCCACCACGATCCGGCCCACTCCGACGACCAGGTCGACCGGATGCTGGCCAACGCCCGCCACCTGGCCGCCAAGGCCGGCCTGGCCGAGGTCAGCGCGGCGGTGGAGGGGCAGACGGTGGATCTGGGCACGGCAGATCCGGGTACCGCCTGACCGTGGCCTTCGACACCGCGGAGTTCAAGGACGTCATGAGCCGGTTCGCCAGCGGGGTCACCGTGGTGTCGGGCATGGACGAGGGCGATCCGGTCGGCTTCACCTGCCAGAGCTTCATCTCCCTCTCCACCGAGCCCCCCTTCGTGGCCGTGGCCCCGGCCCGCACCTCGACCACCTGGCCCCGCATCGCCCGGGCCGGGGCCTTCTGCGTGAATGTGCTCAGCGAAGGGCAGGAGGACCTGGGCCGGAACTTCGCGGTGTCGGGAGGGGACAAGTTCGTGGGTGTGGCCTGGCGCCCGGCCCCCTTCACCGGAGCCCCGATGATCGAGGGCAGCCTGGCCTGGGTGGACTGCCACGTGGAGTTGGTCCACGACGCCGGCGATCACGAGTTGATCATCGGGAAGGTGCTCGACCTGGGATCGTCCGAAGGGTTGCCGCTGCTGTACTACCGGAGGAACTTCGCTACTGTTGCCCGGCCCGGAGCCGGGCATGATGGCCAGGGCTGATGGCCGGGTCTGATGACCAGCGGGCGCGATGACCTTCCATCCCCGGGGTCGGTGACCGGCCCGCCGCCGGGGCTGATGACCGGTCCACGCCACGCCGGGCCGATGATCGGCCCACGCCACGCCACGCCGGGCCGATGACCAGGACAATGACCGAGGACGATGAGAGGTAGCCCGTGCCCGATGTGAACGAGTCCGATGTGATCGCCGACGTCATCGTGGTGGAGCCGAACGCCCACGGCGACGATCGGGGACGGTTCGTGGAGACCTACCGTCGGAGCTGGTTCCCGCTGGGCCGCGAGATGGTCCAGGGCAACCGGTCCGAAAAGGAGGCCGGGGCGCTGGTCGGCCTGCACTACCACCTGCACCAGTCGGACTACTGGTACGTCCTGCGGGGCGTGGCCCGGGTGGTCCTGCACGACCTCCGCACCGGATCCCCGACCGACGGGGCCACCCTGTCCATCGACCTCGACGGGGATCACGACCGTGGCCTGTTCATCCCTCCCGGGGTGGCTCACGGATTCGCCGCCCTGACCGATCTCACCCTCTGGTACCTGGTGGACAACTACTACAACCCGAACGACGAGCTCGGGGTGGCGTGGAACGACCCGGCCGTCGACGCCGACTGGGGCCTCACCGATCCCATCCTCTCGGCGCGGGACCAGTCGAACCCGCTCCGCTCCCAGATCGAGCCCGGCCTGCAGCCCCGGGCCGGACTCAGGACCTGAACGGCGTGGCGCCATCTCCTGGACCGGGACCGGGACCGGATCGGGAACCGCCGGGTCAGGGCCTCGACCGGCTGGGCTCACCCGGCACCGGGGTGCTGGTCACCGGAGGGGCCTCGGGAATCGGCCGGGAGACCGCTCGGGCCCTGGCCGAGGTCGGTCGGCCGGTGTCGGTGTGGGACGTGGATGCCGATGGTGCCGAGGAGACCGCTTCGATGTGCCAGGCCCTCGGCGTGACCGCCCACTGGTTGGTGGTGGACGTGGCCGACACGGCGGCGGTGGAGGCGGCGGTGCCGGTAACCGCCCGGGTCCTCGGGACCCTGGGGGGATTCGTCCACGCCGCCGGGGTCTCCGGCCCGGCCGGGGTGGACACCATCGACGACCAGGTATGGGACAACACCCTCAATGTGAACCTGCGCGGCGCCGTCATGATCTCGAGAGTGCTCCTCGAGCCGTTCCGCGCCGCCGGGCCCGGTTCGGCGTCCGTCTTCATCTCCTCGATCGAAGGGCTGTTCGGCAACGCCATCCTGACCGCCTACTGCGCCTCCAAGGGCGGGGTCCTGGCGGTCATGCGGTCCATTGCCCAGTACTACGCCGCAGAGGGATTCCGGGTGAACGCCGTGTGCCCGGGCGCCGTCGAGACCCCCATGCTGGCTCCGGCCCTGGAACTGCCCGGCCTTCGTCAGCAGTTGGAGGACCGGACCCCACTCCAGCGGCTCTCCACCCCGGACGAGATCGCCCGCCCCATCCGCTTCCTGCTCTCCGAATGAGGCATCGTTCATCACCGGGACCGCCCTCACCGTGGACGGCGGGATGACCTCGATCACCGCCATCTGATCTCCGGTCCCATCCTCCAAGCGATCTCCGGTCCCCTCGGCCCATCCTCCGTCTGATCCCCCGACGGATCCCCGACCGGCCCCCGACGGATCCCCGACGGATCCCCGGCCGGCCCCGACGGATTCCACGACCGGCCCTCCGGACGGATCCGCCGATCGGCCTCGCTACCCGGCCGGCCGGCACTTCGGGTTGAATAGTCCTGATGTGGATCGTCCTGATCGTGGCGGTGGTGGTCGTCGTGGTGGCTTTGGCGACCCTGGTCGTCCGACGCCCCCGGGGCGGCGACCTGAGCTCGGTGGCGAGATACCACTCGGCCCTGGGGACCATCGAACAGATGGCCGAACGGACCGGACGGTCCACGGCGGGGACCGCCGTCCCGGCAGATGGCGGCCTGAGTCCGGGACGATCGGGCAGCGGGGCCGGACGGCGGCCCGGACGGACCGTCCCCCCGGTCCCGGTCCGGGGTAACGGCGAATTCCCCGATCCCTCGGAACCGATCGTCTTCGACGACGCCCGGCCCCAGGACCACCTGCGAGGCGACGGACCCACCCCGGGAGCCCCCATGCACCGGGCGGACCGGGCCCAGAGGCATGCCCTCGATTCGATGAACCGACGGCCCCGCCGGGCGACCGCCGTGATGGCGGTAGTGATAGTTGTGGTCCTGATCGGGGCGCTGGCGGCACTCGGGAGCATCCACAACAATCCCAAGGGTCACACCGGGGGGACGTCGTCCGTGTCGAACACCGCCTCCACGCTGTCCGGGTCCGGCGGGTCCCACAACGGTGGCTCCAAGACGGGGAGCAAGACCAAGAAGCACCATCAGACATCGACCACCACCACACCGAGCACCACTCCCACCCAGGTGGTGGCCATCTCTTCTTCTTCGACCGGCACCACGGCGACCTACCCCGCTCCTGCCAGCGGGTCCTACACCCTGACGATCACGGCCACCTCCTCGCCCTGCTGGGTTCTGGTCACCTCGGCATCGACCGGCACCACGCTGTGGACCGGGACGCTCCAGGCCGGTGGGTCCCAGGCGGTCCCAGGCTCCGGGACGGTGACCGTGCAGTTGGGCGCCCCGTCGGGGAAGCTGGCTCTGAACAACATCCCCGTGGTCTTTCCCAACCCGGTACACACTCCGTTCGTGGCCACGTTCCAGCCGACTGCGGCGGGCTCGGTGCCGGTCACCACCACGACCGTGCCGGTCACCTCCACCACGGTGGTCACCTCCACCTACCAGGCGGTCGACCGCCACCTCCGCCGACCGCGCCGGTGCCTGACCGCCCGGCCTGACCGCTGGGCCTGTCCGCCGCCGCTGACCGCCCGCCTGACCGCCGGGCCTGACCGCCGGGCCTGACCGATCCCGCCACTACTGGTCCGGCACGCCTCCGGCCAGGTCCAGGGCGTCGAGGATGAAGGAGTAGACGAAGGCCTCGTCCTTCCAGGCGTCGTAGCGCCCGGACGGGCCCCCGTGACCGGCACCGAGCTCGGTCTTGAGGAGCACCCGGTTGTCCGGATTGGCGGCCCGCAGCTTGGCCACCCACTTGGCCGGCTCCCAGAAACCCACCCGGGGATCGGAAAGGCCGGCCGTAGCCAGGATGTCCGGGTACCGGACCGGATGGCCCTCGGGGTCCACGGAGCGAACGTTGTCGTAGGGCGAGTACGACTTCATGACCTGGTAGATCCCGGGATCCTCGACGGGGTTGCCCCACTCGTCCCACTCGACCACGGTGAGCGGGAGGGTCTCATCCAAGATGGTGGTCAGGCAGTCGACGAAGGGCACCTCAGCCACGATGGCCCGGAAGAGATCCGGCGCCAGGTTGGCCACCGCCCCCATCAGCAGCCCTCCGGCACTGCCCCCGCGGGCCACCAGCCGGTCCCGGGTGGTCCACCCTTCCGCCAGCAGGGTCCGGGCGCAGGCCACGAAGTCGGTGAAGGTGTTGGGCTTGGCCGCCAGCTTGCCCTGCTCGTACCAGGTGCGGCCCATCTCCCCACCCCCGCGGACGTGGGCGATGGCGAAGATGAAGCCCCGGTCGAGGAGGCTGAGGCGGAGCGACGAGAACATCGGATCCATGGAGGCCTCGTACGACCCGTAGCCGTAGAGGAGGCACGGCAGCGCCCACCGGCCGGTCGCCGGCTGGCGCCCCCGCGGGCTCGGGGGGCTTCACCAGGTCGGTCCGGTACACCAGCGAGATCGGGACCTCGGTCCCGTCGTCGGCCACCGCCCACAGCCGTCCGGTCCGGTAGCGGGCCGGATCGAAGTCACCGAGGACCGGCAACCGCTTGAGCAGGTCGGCCTCACCGGTGCCCAGGTCCAGGTCGTACACGGACCGGGGTGTGACCAGGGAGGTGTACTCGTATCGGAGGGTGGCCGAGTCGTACTCGGGGTTGGCGCCACCCCACACCGTGGAGGGGGACTCGCTCTGCCGCACCGGCATGGACCCGCCGGTGGCGGCATCGATCACCCGTATCCGGGTCTCGCCCCCCTCCCGCTCATAGACCACCAGGTGTCCGACGAAAGGATCGACGTTGTCCAGGCGGACTCCCGGGCGCCCGGGTATCACCTCGGTCCAGTGGGCCCGGTCGGGCGCATCCTCGGGTGCCTCCATCAGTCGGAAGTCCTCGGCCCCGTCGTTGGTGACGATGAGGAACCGTCCCTGCTCCTGGCCGGGTCGGCCCCGGTCGTGGTCCACGCTGTACTCGATGCCCTGGCGCCGGGGTTCGATGACCACGAACTCCCCGAGCGGTTCATCGGCGCGCAGGGCCCGGACCTCGGACGTCACTTTCGAGTCCAGGCTCAGGAGCACGAACTGTTCGTCCTTGGTCCGGCCCACGCCGAGGTAGAAGTGGTCGTCGGGCTCCTCGTAGATCAGGACGTCCCCGGCGGGGTCACCGCCCACCCGGTGCCGCCACAGCTGGTGCGGGCGCATGGCTTCGTCCACCCGGACGTAGAAGACCGTGGCGTTGTCGTTGGCCCAGGCCACCCCGTAGGAGGTGTCGGTCAGTGACTCCGGGCGACACGGCCCCGGTGGCCAGCTCGGTGAAGCGCATGGTGAAGCGCTCCCCGCCGGTGGTGTCGGTGGAGTACGCCAGCCACCCGTGGTCGGGGCTGACCGAGAGGGCCCCGACGGCGAAGTACTCGTGCCCTTCGGCCTGCTGGTTCTCGTCCAGGATGACCTGCTCGTCCGCCGGCGGCTCGGACGGCCCGGTCTCCCCGGAGCCCACGGAGCCCGGGGACGCTCCGAACGGCCGCTGGGGCCGGCCGGCCGCCGGCAGTGGATGGCGTAGCTGCTGCCCTCCACCGTCCGGCTGTAGTACAGCCAGGGGCCCTTTCGGACCGGCACCGACAGGTCGGTCTCCTCGATGCGGGCCACCATCTCCTCGAACAGGTGGGCCTGGAGATCGCCGGTCCCGGCCATCTCGGCCTCGGTGTAGGCGTTCTCCGCCTGGAGATGGTCGATGACGGCCGGGTCGTCCTTGTCCCGCAGCCAGAACCAGTCGTCGATCCGGACGTCCCCGTGGGCCTCGAGCCGGACCGGACGGCGTTCGGCGCTGGGCGGGACAAGGTCGGTCCGGGTGCGGTCAGGTCGGGGGCCGGGAGCCATCTGACCAGGATGGCACGTCCTCCGTGACCAGGATGGCCCGGTGACCAGGAACGCACGCCCTCCGGCGGCCTCAGCCGCCGCCCGTCGTGGTCGGCGCCCCGGGTTGTTACTATCTGTATAGGAGAAATCAGCTGCCCGACCGGACGGCGTCTCAGGAGACCTATGACAACCACCGATCTCGACCTCGGAAAATACAAGCTCGGGTGGTCCGACGAAGAGGACTACGTCTTCAAGCCCAAGAAGGGCCTGAATGAGTCCATCGTCCGCGAGATGTCGGCGATGAAGAAGGAGCCCGAGTGGATGCGGGACTTCCGGCTCCGGGCGCTCCAGAGGTTCGAGAAGCGCGAGATGGCCGAGTGGTTCGCCGTCAACATGCCCGACCTGGACTTCGACGACATCTACTACTACATCAAGCCCACCTCGGGGCAGGTGGAGGACTGGAACGACCTCCCCGACGCCATCAAGAACACCTACGAGAAGCTGGGCATCCCCGAGGCTGAGCGCAAGTACCTGGCCGGGGTGACCGCCCAGTACGAGTCCGAGGTGGTCTTCCACCGCAATCGCGAGGACCTCGAGGCCCTGGGCATCATCTTCTGCGACATGGACACCGCCGTCCGGGAGTACCCCGACCTGGTCCGCAAGTACTTCGGGAAGATCATCCCCCCCAACGACAACAAGTTCGCCGCCCTCAACTCCGCGGTGTGGTCCGGTGGCTCGTTCATCTACGTCCCACCGAACGTCATCGTGGATCAGCCCCTCCAGGCCTACTTCCGGATCAACGCGGAGAACATGGGCCAGTTCGAGCGGACCCTGATCATCGCCGACGTAGGGGCCCAGGTGCACTACATCGAGGGCTGCTCGGCGCCGGTCTACACCAGCGACTCCCTGCACTCGGCGGTGGTCGAGCTGGTGGCGCTGGAGGGCTCCCGGATCACGTACACCACCATCCAGAACTGGTCCAACAACGTCTACAACCTGGTGACCAAGCGGGCCCGTGCGGAAGCCGAGGCCCACGTCGAGTGGATCGACGGCAACATCGGGTCGCGCCTGACCATGAAGTACCCGTCGGTCTACCTGATGGG
>CAVQYZ010000004.1:0-549953 GCA_963718405.1 uncultured Acidimicrobiaceae bacterium | reverse complement strand
CCGTGCCGACGACCCGTCCGATCAGTAGCGGCACCGTCCGATTGTCCCGTCCGATCACCAGGAGCAGAGCCGATACGCTCCTCGGCGGGCCGTTAGCTCATCCGGTAGAGCAGGGGACTTTTAATCCCAAGGTGGCGAGATCGAGACTCGCACGGCCCACCAGTTCAGAGGGCACTCTAGGTCCCGCAAATCGTGGCTACTTCCTGACTGCAGTAAGACTGAGTTCAGCGATGCTGGCGAACACGCCTCGGTAATGATCCAGGTCGGCCCCGCTCCAACCGCAATCTAGTGTTCACCATGTAGCACCCTTCATTCCAAGCTGAATCATGTGCCTCAGTGAGCGAGAGCGAGTCTGCCGCCCATGCCCGGCCCGATTGGGCGAGAGGTTCTTCCGATCGTACCCGTGCCTACTACGAAGACAGGGTTTGGAGCGGCCCTTCGGTCTGGGCCAGCTTGCTTCCCTCGATGTCGAGATCGGGCAGGGCCCGCCGCATCCATCTCGGCAGCCACCACGCGGCGCCCTTGAAGATGTACATGCTGGCCGGCACAACCGTCATGCGGATCACGAAGGCGTCGATCAGGACTCCGAGGGCGAGAGCGAAGCCCAGGGACTTGGTCGTCGGGTCGGGCGACAGGATGAAGCTGGCGAAGACCGAGACCATGATGATCGCCGCTGACCCCACAACCTTGGCACTCCCGCGGAAGCCGTCGGTGACCGCGGTGGTGGCGTCCTTGTGCAGTGATTCCTCCCGCATCCGTGACTCGAGGAAGACCTCGTAGTCCATGGCCAGACCGAACAGGATCCCGAGCAGAATGATCGGCAGAAAGCTGAGGATTGGCCCCGGTTTGGCGATGCCGAATACCCCGGACAAGTGCCCCTCCTGAAAGACGAAGGTCACGGCGCCCAGAGCGGCGAGGATGCTGAGGACGTAGCCGACCACCGCGGCCAACGGCACCAGCAGGGACCGGAAGACCAGGATCAACAGGAGCAGGCACAGGATGATGATGATGGCCAGATAGACCGGGAGGGCCGAAGAGAGCTTGGCCGAGATGTCCACATTGAGTGCGGTCTGACCGGTGACGTAGGTGTCGAGGCCGTACTTCGCCTTGCCTTCCGCCACCACCTTCCGGATGCCGTGGATCAGGTTGGTGGTGGCCTCGGCATTGGGACCGGTCTTCGGGATCACCTGGATGAGGAAGACGTCCTTGGCCTGATTGGGAAGGGGTTTGCTGATCGCCGCCACATCGGCAGGCAGGTGTTGCGTCTCGGCTTCGTAGAAGGCGGTGAAGGCTTCCTTCTGCGTGGGGTTCATCCCTCCGGGGGCATAGACCACGATCAGGAGCGGGCCGTTGGCCCCGGGCCCGAACCCTTCGCTGATGAGGTCATAGGCGCGCCGGGTGGTCTGGCTGGTGGGCTGGGAACCGGCATCGGGTAGGCCCAGTCTCATGTTGAGAAACGGGGTGGCCACAAACAGCAGGAGGACGATCCCGGCCAGCACGACCAGGATCGGTGCCTTCTTCAGGGTGACCACGTAGCGCCACGACAGCGGCTCATAGCCCGGAGTTGCCGCCTTCTCGATCTTGTGGCGGGCCCACCGGGAGGAGATGAGCCGGTGACCGGCGAAGCCGAGCAGCGCCGGCATGAGGGTCGTTGCGGCCAGGACGGCCACCACCACGGCTCCGGCGGCGGACAGGCCCATGACGGTCAGGAACGGGATGTTCACCACGCTCAGTGCCGCCAGCGCGATGAGCACGGTCATGCCGGCGAAGCAGACCGCGGAACCGGAGGTGGCAACCGCTCGGCCCACCGAGTCGTCCAGTTCCATGCCCTCGGCCAGCTGCTGGCGATGTCGGTTCATGACAAACAGCGAGTAGTCGATTCCCACCGCCAGTCCGATCATCGTGGCCAGGACCGGAGTGGTGCTGGACTCGCTGATCCGTGCGGTCAGAGCCAACAGCGCCAGATTGGTGAGGGCCACCCCGGCGATGGCCGAGAAGAGGGGCAGAAGACCTGCCACTACGGAGCCGAATCCGATCAACAGAACGAGAAAGGCGATCAGGACACCGATGAGTTCGGTGTCGGTCTTCGTACTGGCCTGGGCCACCTGCCCGCCAAAGTTGACATCGATACCTACCGCCTTCGCCGGCCCGCCGGAGGCGAGAAGAGCGTTCTGGGCCTTGGTGCTCACGTCAGCCACGGCGACGGGATAGGCAACCACGGCGTAGGCGATCCGGCCGTTCTTCGACACCGTTCCCGCCTGATAGGGATCGGTGACATCGACGACCTGTGGAAGTTTCCGCAACTCGGCCACCGTCGCCTCCACAGCCTGGTGGTCCGCGGCGTCGGTGAGCGACTGCGACGCCTGGACGGAGAAGACGACTTGGGCCTGGGCCCCGCCGGTGCCGGGGAACTTCTGGTCGAGGAGGTTGAGAGCCTGCTGGGACTCGGTCCCGGGAATGGCGATGGAATTACTGGTCGGCTGCTTGACGTTGATCGCCACCACCGCCACGATCGCGATCACCAGCACCCACGCGGCGACCACGTACCGGCGCCGGCGGAAGCACCACTGCCCGAGTCGATAAAGCGCTGCACTCACAGTTTCTCCTTGAGGGTTGACCGAGGCCGGCAAGAGGTATCGACGAGACGACGCCAGGACCTGGAAATGGATGTGGATGTGGAGCGCCAACCTTCGCTGCGTTCCGGGTAGGCCCAACCCGCTTCCGGCGAGTTGGGAAGCGGCCCAGTGCAATTGGGTGCGGTAGCGATGTTGGCCACGATTCCATTGTGAAGGACGGCCTGGGCTGGGAACCCTAGGGAGACTCCCTAGTTTTCGGGCCGGAGCTCATTCCGAATGGCATTTCGAACCGTTCAGCCAGCTGGAGGCTGGTGCGCTTCGAGTGGTGATCGGACCAGGCGCCAGGCCCCCAGACCACCCAACACCGAGATCGCCAGCATCGAGAAGAACACTGCGGCGTACCCGAGCTTGGAAGCATCGAACGCCGGAATGAGAAAGCGGACCAACGACGGGTCGAAGCGGTGGGGTTGGAGCCCAGTCTGCTCGGCTGCATCGAGAGCTTGGCGGAGCTGCTGGCCTTGATGCGGGGTGAGATGACTGGTCGAGCCGCTTGAGGTGAGGTGCTGGAGGCGACGGACATAGACCCCGTGAAAGACGGCATAGAGCCCGGCGATTCCTATCGCTCCTCCCGCCTGCTCGGCGGTCGCCGACACTCCGGAGACCTGGCCGGCGAGGTCCTCGTCCACTGAGTCCAGGCTGACCGGATCGCATGCGGTGAGCACGAACGCCAGACCGGTCCCGAATACCAACAGACCGGGAAGGAGGTACAAGTAGTTGGGGGCTATTGGGTGGAGTAGATGCACCCCGACCCCGAGGGCAAGCCCCGAGAGTGCGAGGAGGCTGAAACCGACGACCAGCGGAGGTCGGCCTCCTGACCTGTCATACCAGCGACCGACGGTCGTCGAGAGAAGAACCATGGGTACGGTGACCGGGATCAGCGCCAGGCCGGCCACGAAGGGGCTCATCCCGAGGTCGAGGATGAGGAGCAAAGGGAAGATCAGGCCGAGGCCCATCTCGACTGAGCCAGCCAGAGCCTGACTGATCACAGCTCCGAGATAGTTCGGGGTGCGGCGGAGGAGGCCTACATCCATTAGGGGGTCGGCGGCCCGTCGCTCCCACCACAGGAACCCTGCTGCACTGACCAGGGCGACGAGCACCGGACCGAGCACCGAGAATGACGCCAACGGTGCCGACTGGACCTCGGTGAGTCCGAACACGAGGGACACGATCGCCAGGCACAAGAGGCTGGCCCCGAGGAAATCGACGTGTGCTGCGCCCTCGCGCTCGTCGTCCCTGGGTACGGCGGAAACGGTGGCCACCAGGCAAACAACGGCCAGAGGCACGTTGACCAACAGCACCAGGCGCCAACTGACCGCCGTGGTCAGGGCTCCGCCGATGGTGGGGCCCAGCGCTCCGGCAATAGCGGCGACCCCGCCCATCGTGCCGAGCGCCTTCCCGCGTTCGGCACCGGGGAAGGTGCGGTTGACGATGGCCACGCTCCCCGGAAGCATCAGGGCGCCTCCGGCCCCCTGGACGACCCGTGCGGCCAAAAGAAGGGGAAAGTCCGGGGCCAACCCTCCTACTGCCGACGCCGCGCTGAATCCCACTGCACCGATTACGAATACCCTGCGCCGGCCAAAGAGATCTCCGAGCCGACCCCCGAGGATGAGGAGGCCTGACAGCGACAGGAGGCTCGCGCTCAGCACCCACTGGGCCACCTGCGTGCCCACCCCGAATTGCTTCTCGATGGATGGCAGGGCGAGTGGCACTGCGGTCTGATCGACCAAGATCATTGCGTTCGCGACGGTCATCGCTACCAGCACAATTTGGCGACTGCGGCCCTCTGATGTGATCTGGTTTCCGTTCACGGGCTTGAGACCAAGTGCTTAGCCAGGCGGGTGTCATCGAGTTCGGATTTCAGTCCCTTGGCCACTACGACAAAGTATTCCAAGAGAGGGCCATTTGAATGAACCCTCGAATCGCTCTTGAGGGATCACGGCCTCTTTGATCAGCCATGTGAACTGAAACTGCGGCCCGTACGCGAAGCCCAGGCTTGGGATTGCCAGCAGCAACGCAAACGAGCGGACTACGCAGGCTAGAGATCAAGACCGCGCAGCTCCCGACGCGAGGAGATGCCGAGCTTTCCGTAGATGTTCTGAAGGTGATACTCGATTGCCTTCCGGCTCACATAGAGCTCCGATGCCGCCTCAGGGTTGGAGTACCCCTTCGCCACGAGCACCGCTACGTCCCGCTCGCGCTCGGTCAGATCGAGCGAGGATCTGGCTGATCTCCGGGGAGACCGGGCTCCGGCGCGCTTGAGATCGGACTGCACCCGGTTTGCGAATGGCTCGGCGGCGACGGCCAGGAACGTGTCGAGCGCGGTGCGAAGGGTTGCCACTGCCCGCGTCCGGTCACCTCGTTCCAGTTGTAGCTGACCATGGGCATGGAGCAAGAGGGTCCTCTCGAGGAACGGATCATCGGGGCCGAATCCATCGAGCGCGAGAGCGAACAGCTCGTCTGCCCGGTCGAGTTCTCCCTTAGCCCTTGCCAATCGGGCTCGCAATCCGAGGAGCCGGGCATCCATATCGAGACTCCGGGCCGCTGCCCCCGACTCCAGCCCCTCGATGGAGTCCTGGGCCCGCTCAAGCTGGTCGGTCTCGATCAGCGCCGCGACGTGGGATGGCCAGAACGTTAGGGCTGCCAGCATCGGTGCCAGGGCGGTGAGGGGATCCAGTGCCTCGATGACCCGTCCGGGTTGACCGCTGGCAAGGCCCAGAGCAGCACCGGCGATGTGGGCTATCGCGACGCCTTCGACGGCACCGAGGCGAGCCGCTGACTCCGCCGCCGCCGCCACGTGCGCCTCAGCCCGTTCGGCGTCACCGCGGTAGGCCAGGATCGTGGCGAGCAGCCCGTGGCACGCCGCTTCCTCGACACCTCGAGGATCGTCGGTGGCGATTCCCAACCCGGTCCGAGCCTGCACGAGCGCCTCGTCCCACTCACCCACCGCCAGCAGTGCAGTGCCCAGCTGCCGGTGGGTGCGGGCCAGCTCAACCGGAATGAAGCCACGTTGGGTGAGCGCCACCACGGAGCGCAGGTCAGCCAGGCTGGCTTGGATCCGGCCGGCAAACTGGGCGAGGCTGGCTCGGACAACCAACATGTCCACCTCGTCACCAGGTACCTCGCCGGCGGGTTGTGGCAGTCGCTGGCGCAGCCGAGCCAGACCGGATACTGCCCCGCGCATATACCCTTCAGCCAGGGCGGCGTGGATGTTGGCAAGCCGCTCAGCGGAGGTGTGCCGAGGGGCCAGGGCGAGGGCCTGAGCGGCAGCCTGAGCGGCCTCAGCTCCCTGACCCAGGGTGATGTGGATCTCCGCCAGCTCAGCCCACGCACGCGCGGTCATGGCGCGGGTCTCCACTTCATCCGGTTCCTCCTGGTCAACCACTCGCTGAAGCCACTGCCGGGCAACCTCTGCGTGGCCTCGATCCCACTCGAGCAGCCCCAACACCAGGCTGCGGCCCGGCCCGTCGTCGAACGATTCGATGTCGGATCGAAGGGCTTCGGCACGACTCAGCTGTCCGCCGTTGACATAGGCCAAGGCGGCGTCCACCAACCTGCGGTTCGCCTCCGCAGAACCGACACTCAGCGACGAGGCCCACTGAAAGGTTCGCCCAGCCTCGATCTTCCGCCCCTCTTCCAGCTGGCGTCGCCCCTTCGTCTCCAGTTCGACCGCCAGCGTCTCGTCGGCCCCGTCGGCGGCGGCGACCCGATGGGAGAGCGCCACAGCCGGGCTCGTGACCTGGGCCGCGGCATGATGAAGGTCGCGGCGGCGGCTCGGTGAGAGATCCTCGTAGACGGCCTGGCGGTAGAGCGGATGGGTGAACTCAACAGGAGAGCCCGGTTCCTCTGGATCCCAACGGACGAAGCCGGTGCCCAGGAGCTCCTCGAACGGCTCGACCGGGGAACTGAGAGCCGCCAGCCGGGCCACCATCGTCAGCGGGGCGCGCTGGTTGATGACGGCCATGGCGGCAACAAGGGCGCGCGCTGACTGCGGTGTCTCGGAGAGGCGCGCCGTGACCGACGACGTCAATGAGCGCGGGGCGGGAAGATTTCCATCACTCCGCTGGAGATCGGCGGGGCTCAGTTCGCCAAGCAGGGTTCGAAGGTACAACGGGTGTCCCCCGGTGTGGGAACGGAGCCGTTCCGCCTGATAGGGAGTCAGATCGATCCCCACGGATGACGCAAAGAACTCCACTTCATTGACATCGAAAGGGGCCAAGTTGATGCCGAGGCAACGTTCGGGATCGGATCGGAGACGCTCCCACCCGTTGTGCAGCCCCGGTCGGGTCGTGACCACTACCGCAACCCGATCCTTGTCCAGCCGCTGCACGGCCGAGAGCAGCGCCTTCGACGACGCGCTGTCGGCCCAATGCAGGTCTTCAACCACAACCACGACCGGCCCTTGGTCTTGCCGGCTGGACCATGCTTCGAGGAGCTCCATACCCGCAGAGAAGCTCTCGACAGACGTACAGCCGAACTGCCGGGCGAGCTCGAAGGGTCGCTCGGCGGCGAGCTCGTCGGCCTGAGCAAGCGCCACCTGGATCTCCCCAGGAAGGTGTCCCACGACGTGCCGGACGAGCGCCGTCTTTCCCAAGCCGGTGTCTCCCTCCACCCACACCAGCCGGGGATTGCCTGACCCCACCTCATCGAGGGCACGAGCGATCGCTTGGCGCTCAGCGCTCCTCCCGACCAGCTGACCTGTAGATCCAGGCCTCTCGACCGTTGCCACCCCCAAACGGTAGCGGCGTCCAACGGCCACCGCCGCTTCCGATCCCCGGGAGCAGATCCCTTGACCTGGCGCAGCTCCCGGCTACGAACCGGCGCTGGGCACCGGCGGATGCGTGACCGCCAGCCGCTCGTCGGTCACCCGGGAGATGTAGGCGATCAGATCCGGGGAAAGGCGGTAGAGACGCTTGTGGTCGTACCAGCCGGTGATGAGTAGGCCGACCACGACTGCCGCCACGATCTCGAAGCCGAGCACGACAAGCGCGTGGGTCAGGCCTGCGTCACCCCGGGCCCCGAAGTACAAGACGGCTCGTGCGGCCGTGAGGACCTGGCGGAGCGGTTCCACGTGCCCGACGAAGTTGTAGAAGCCCGGGAGGGCCTGGGTGGGAACCGTGCCACCCGATGACGCCAACGACAGATAGATCAGACCGAGCATGGCCAGGAGCTGCCCGATTGACCCGAACACAGCGAAGAGCGTCAGCGTGACACTCGCCACCATCAGCGAGGCCAGGGACAGGACAGCCCAGAGGAGGGCGGTGTTGGGTGCATCCATGCGCAAGATGCCTGCAGCCACACCCACGATGGCGGCGTCGAGGATGGGAACAGCGACGAGAGCGACGGACCACTTCAAGAGGAGGATCTGCTGACGTGCGATCGGGAGTGGTCGCCGCTGCTTCCAACGCGGTCCCAGTTCGGTCGTGGAGTAGCCCAGGGCGCCGTCGAGGGAGGAGTTGACGATGGTCGCACCCACAAAGCCAGCCAGCATCGCCAGAAGCGCCACATAGAACGCACTGAGCCCGAGCGCGGTGTTCGGTGAGAGTGGCCGGTAGCTCACGGTCTCGAAGCGAACGGGGTCGTGCAGCTGCGCCGTGGCGAAAGAAGTGCTCCGGGCCGCAGTGGTGCTGTGAGCAACCAGCTGATCTCCGATGGATGACGAGATCTGCTGGAAGGCCGGAGTCAGGACGCCCGCCGCCAGATCGACGCCCAGACTGCCCAGCCGACCGTTCTCCAACAGCTGCACCGTGGGCTGCCCCGGGCTCACCTCCGCAGCAGGAGGGTCGTTCCCAGCGGCAGCGAGGAGTGAGTCGGTGAAGCCGGCCGGAATCAGGATCGTGGCATAGGCGTCCCCGCGATCCATCGCCGCCTTGGCCTGATCCAACGTGACGCTCTCCAGCTTCAGCTTGCTACTCACCACGGACGAGCCGTTCAACGCCTGGACCACCGTGGCGCCCTCATCGACGTGCTGGCCATTCACACTGGCACCGTTGTCCTGGTTCACCACCATGACCGGTAGCCCGTCCAAGTGCGCCGCCGGATTCAAGACGGCGCCGATGTAGATGAACGACATCAGTACGACCAGCACCAGCGGTATGGCCAGCGGAAAGATCCATACAGATCTCGTCCGCAAGACCATTCGCGCCCGCACCGGCATCGACCGGGCAAAGCCGGTCTCAGCGGTCCCGACCGGACCTGCCCCGACCTCGGGAGCGGTCCCGGCTCCAGCGGTGTCAGCGCTACTGCAAGCGTCAGTGTCGGACTCGGTGGCCACGGCCTGCTCCTGGTTCCTCAGTGTTGTCGAGTGCTCGGATGGATCGAAGGCGCGGCGTCAGACCGCAGACGCCTCGCCGGCGGACAGGCTGGCCTGCTTCTGGCTGTACAAGAGGGCCAGGAGGAGGGCACCGAAGGGGACCACCAGCCTCAGGATGAACTGGCGGGAGTCCTGCGAACCGGCGATGACCAGCGAGATCGTGCCCACGAGGAAGGCCAGCCCCCACACTGCCGACAAACGCCGGTTGAGCTCGTGGAAGCGGGGGCTCTGCCACACCCGCTCGGGCGCCTGCTCCCGTGCATAGGGCTCAGTGAAGGGCTTGCCGACGAGAATGGAACCGAAGACGATCAGGGTGAGCGATCCGTGAGCGACCGCCTGTGCATACCTTCCCCAGGTGGCGATGTCGCTGGGGTGAACGGCGGCCAGGAGCACAAGCAGACCCCCGAAGTAGATGGTTCCGATGACGTCGAACAGGTGGGTGCTGTGACGGGTGATCGCCCTCACCAGGACGACCAGGGCAACCGCCAAACCGATAGCTGCACCCCAGTACACCCCGCCGATGCGAACGCCCAGGAGAAAGGCGACCCACGGGGAAAAGCTCCACATCAGATTCTTCATGACGACTCCTTCTCGGTTTTGCCGGCCTTTTGACCTGGCGTTTCGGCGCCGACCTGATAGAGGCTCTCGATAAGGGCCAGAAACTCGAGGTTTCCTGAGAAAGGACGGGCCTGGGATTGCCCTGCGGCCCTCACCGTTCCTTCGGCTCGTCCGTCCTTGCCTTCTGAGATCTCCACGATGATCTGCACATCAACCAGGTTGAAGGATCGCGGTGCCCAGTGCCCTAGGGAGACTCCCCAGAACTTCGTCGGGCAGTGGTTGTCTCCGAGAACTAGGGAGTCTCCCTAGGGCTACCGGTACGCGGAACTCTCACGATGTGCCCATGGAGTCCTCCGAGAACCGGTTTCTTCGCGTCCAATGAAGCCTGGAAAACACCAAGGCCGCCGCATACTTGTCACCGGGGCCAGCTCAGGCATCGGTCTCGCCGTGGTTCGTGCCCTTGCTGATGAAGGCGCCCGGGTCATGATGGTGGGGCGAAGCCATGAGCGCCTGGTAGCAGCTCTCGCCCAACTCGAGACGCCAGACCACCACAGCCTCGTGGAGGCCGACCTTGCCGACTACGAGCAGGTCAACCAGGCCTCCAGGGTGCTGGCGAATGAGGGGATTCTTCTCGACGGCCTGGTCCACTGCGCCGGTGTTTTCCAGCCAACTCCGTTCGAGCAGATCCGACCCGAGGATCTGGAGAGCACCTGGGCGGTCAATGCCCGGGGACCGTTCCTCCTCACCCAAGCGCTAGCCCCCCAGCTCCGTGACGGAACCGCCATTGTCTTCGTGACCTCGGTCTCGGCTCACGTCGGCATGGCCGGACAGAGTGCCTACGCCATGTCGAAGGGAGCGGTCGAAGCCCTGTCGAGAACCCTGGCCGTCGAGCTCGCACCGAGGTTGATCCGAGTCAACGCCATCGCTCCGGGCTTTGTGACGACGCCGATGAACGAGGGCTTCCGGAGGGTGCCAGGCGTCACTGAGCGCCGGGCCAGAGCCGCCCTGGCCGACCGGCTGGGCACACCCGAAGAGATCGCCTCGGTGGCGTCATTCCTCCTCTCTGACGAGGCGGCCTTCGTCAACGGCACGACCATTCACGCCAACGGTGGTTACCCCATCGCCGAGGTGCAACGAAATGAACAACGTATGAAAAGCGAGGAGCACTAGATGAACGAAACATCGATGAGCCGACCCTGGGCAGTCGCGCCACCCAGTGGGGTCGAGGCCTTCGGCGCCTACGTGCATTGGCCGGAGAATCTGGATTGGTCGACCCAATTGCTCCGTGCCATCAGCTACTCATCATTGGGCGGCTCAGAGTTCAGCGAGATCATGAGCGCCATACGGGATCTCGAGGTGGGTGACCGGGAGGCGTGGCTGGCCGCCTTCAGCGGCCTTGCCTCCGAGCTCGACAACCGGGCAGGACAGTGCGCTGAGCAGGGCCATGACCTCTCGGCGATCGAGTTGTGGCGGCGGGCGGCCATCTACTTCCGGATGGCGACCACCTTCCACGCTATGGACGGCATCGTGGAACTGCCGGCTATGCAGGAGAGTCGCCGGTGCTTCCAGGCCGCCATGACTCTCGATCCGCAATACCGCTTTGAGGCGGTAAAGATTCCCTACGAGCAGTACATACTCCCCGGCTACCTAATCTCGCCCTCAGGTCCTACTCGATCCCGACCCACGATTGTCGTCCAGGGCGGCATCGATGCCTTCTCGGAGGAGATGTGGTTCAAACTTGGCGAAGCGCTCGTACGCCGTGGGTATACCGTCCTTCTCCCAGACGGTCCGGGGCAGGGAGAATCGAAGCGTCGGGGTATCGGGACCAGGGCCGACTACGAGGTGGCGGTGACGGCATTCATCGACTTCCTGGGGAAGCGAGACGAGGTTGATCCCGAGCGCGTCGCCCTCGTCGGCAGCAGCATGGGAGGCTACTTCGCAGCCCGCGGCGCGGCCTTCGAGCCGAGGCTCGTGGCAGCCGTCGCCTGGGGTGCCTTCTATGGGCTTGCCCCGGTACCCCAGGGTGATGACAGCCGACGTCGAGTCGATCAGGCAATGGCCACGTTTGCCGTCGACACCGTTGAGGAGCTCCTTGAGGAGATCCGGGAGTTCAATCTGGAGGGGGTTGCCGGCCGGATCCACATACCCTTCCTCGTTCTCCATGCCGTCAACGATCTGCAGGTTCCATTCGCACACGCACAGTGTCTCTTCGATGAGATTCCGGACAACCGAAAGCGTCTGGTGGTGTTCCCTCCGGATCAGCCCGGGTGCACGCACTGTCAACTCGATACGCCGTCGCTGGCCCAGGTTGTGATCGCCGATTGGCTCGACGAACTCCTCGAGCCGAAATGAGGTGATCCCTCCGACAATCCTGAAGGTCTTGCAACCGCCGTCAAGTCGCGCCAGCGTGACTACAACGTGACTACAACTCCCGGCCAATGCACGCGAAGCCTGATCAGCAGTGAGAACGTACGTGCAGGTCAGGGCCATTTTTGGTCAACGCCGATGAGCCCTGACATCGACGAGCTCTAACTTTTAATCCCAAGGTGGCGAGATCGAGACTCGCACGGCCCACGAGTTAAGAGGCGGCCGTGGGGTCCCGTTCACCCACCGCTGCAGCCTGCTGCCCTAACCGAGTCGTCGATCTTGTCCAGGCGGTAGACGGTGATGTCGTCGAGGGGTGGCGAATAGACGTGGAGCGTCGTGGCGTCAGCGCCGGAGCGGTTGGCGAGATCGTGGACACGGGACACGCCAGAGCAGGTGGTATCGCCGCGGTGCAGCAGGCTGGCCACGGGCGGCGGGAGCTGGTCAATCAGGTCGGTGACGATCTCCACCAGTTGACCGTCGACAACACGGGTGAGGCTGCGGGAGCCTCCGTGATCGTGCAGGGGTAGACCCGATCCATCCGGCCAGGTGGTGAGCCAGGCGTCGTAGAAGGCCGTGGTGATGAGACGGATGGTGCGGGGGCTGCCCGGATCCTCCTCACCGGGCTCGATGGGCCGTTGGACGAGAGCCAGACCTGCAGCAATACCTCGCATGGCGCCGAACGAGAGCGCCCCCGGAGGCCTGCCCTTCGACGGGCCTGAAAGCTGACCGGCCGGATGCGCCGCACTGGGCCTTTGTCGAAACGGCAAGACGTTCGATCTGTCCGATCCGGTCGTCACGCTTGGATTTGTTGTGGACATCGGGCCTCCAGAGCCAATCAGGCGAAGAACAGGGGATCGACCACAACGCCTTGTGGGCTTAGCCGCTCCAGCCGCAGCGAGCCTCGCGATCGAGGACCACCAACCACCTTAGGTGACAAAACCCGACTAATCAACTAAGTATTGTAGGGAATATACCTATGGGCTCGGGTGTTTTCCTCAACCGTTGGGACTTTGGTGCATTGCGTCGCTGGCGGCGACGCTGACGAAAGCGAGACGTTGCTCGCTTGGACCAATCCGGCGAGCAGTATTCAGAGGTCGAGGTAGGGCGACTCTGCCCGGACAACAACGGGTTCCTGGCGCCTCCTCGGCGGCTCGATTGGCGGCCCCCTCAGGCCAAACCGAGGTGTCGTTCGATCATTTCGACTCGCTGGCGAAGCTCAGAGACCTCGGCTTCCAGCGATCGGGCGTGGTCGAGCTGGCGCTGAAGGCGGGGTGATTGAAGCGCCCGGTCGATCACGGCGTCGAGTGGGACCATCCGTTGGGGACCGTGGGCCCCGGCCACCATGCACGAGGACAACTGGCCCGAGCGATACCACGATCGCAATGTCGATCGGGCCACCCCGGTCGCAGACGAGGCCTCTTCGAGGGTCACCCAGCCTTCCACTTCCGGCAGCTCGGCCAGCTGGGCCAGCAGATCGTCCCAATCGACTGTTGTCGGGTTCTCCTCGGAGCCAGCGCCTCGATCCTGGGGGTTGTCAGCTGCCACGATTGTTCACCCTATCAAATAACATGGTCTTGACAGGGGTCATAGGATAACCACATGTTCGAGCGACTTACCGACCGTGCCCGCCGTGTTCTCGTCGTTGCCCAGGAGGAGGCCAAGGACTTCCACCATGAGTTCATAAGGCCTGAGCACCTCTTGCTGGGACTGGCCCAGGGCGAAGGCCTCGCAGCCAGGGCGCTCGGTGAGGTAGGCGTGACTTCCGAGCGGCTGCGGGCGCAGGTGGGAGCGACCATCGAGCGTTCCAAGGCCGATCGGGTCGGACGGAAGCTCCCGTTCAGTCCTGATGCCAAGCAGGCACTCGAACGCTCCTTCCGACAGGCCCTCCGGCTCGGCCACAACTACATCGGCACCGAACACCTCCTGCTCGGCGTCTTTCAGGTATCCAAGGACGATCCGACCCTCAGACAACTCCTGGGCGTGGATCCGGCCGAGGTGCGAGCGCGCCTCGACGAGCTGATGCCCAACGGAGCGGTCGCCGACCTCCCTCAATCACCTGCCGCGGCCGGTGCGATTGAGCTGGCTCGTGAGATGGCCGGCTCCGGACCGATGAACACCGGTCACCTTCTCCTCGCCGTACTGACTGACACGGCGTCCCAAGGCACCAGGGCTCTGGCCACGCTGGGCGTGACAGTCGAATCGCTCCGTTCGCAACTGGCGGAGATTCCTCTCAACGCGACCACCGATGCACCGCCACGACTCCAGATGGTCGAGATCAAGCTCGGCGACACGACCACCACGATCGGCGATCCGGAACTCGCCGCCGCCTTGGGTGGGCTCTCCCCGGACGACCTGCGCTTGGCCCTCCGGGGCGCCTTGATCGATCATCGGCTTGAGCCAGAGTCGGGGTCTGAGCAGGCGAGCTGACGCCGACCTCCAACCCCACGGCGTTACCTGGGTGTGGAAAACTGGTGGCTGAGCTCGCTGATGCGTTGGCCGTTCGGTGGCATCACCGGTGGTCCGACGTAGAGCTCGAGTGACTGCCTGGCTCGACAATCTGCTCCACCCCGAAAAGCGGGTGCGGACCCTTGAGACGGTCACCCGACCGGGAAGGAGCTTTGGGTTTGAACGAACTGGACGGACCCCGCGAGCTCCACGGTCGAAGCCTCGCCCTGGTCTTCTCGGGATTGATGCTCGTCATGTTGATGGCGGCGCTCGACTCGACCATCGTGGCCACCGCGCTGCCGACCATTGCCGGCGACCTCGGCGGGTTGAACCACATCTCGTGGGTCACCACGGCGTATCTCCTGGCCCAGACCGTGGTCACCCCTCTCTACGGCAAACTGGGCGACCAGTTCGGGCGCCGTATCGTCCTCCAGATCGGCCTGGTGATCTTCCTGATCGGGTCGGCCCTCTGCGGCATCAGCCACACGTTTCCGGAACTGATCGCCTTCCGGGCCCTCCAGGGTCTGGGTGGTGGTGGCCTCATCGTCAGTGCCCAGGCGGCCATCGGGGATGTCGTCCCTCCCCGTCAGCGCGGCCGGTACCAGGGGCTGTTCGGTGCGGTCTTCGGACTGGCCACCGTGATCGGTCCACTCCTCGGCGGGACCCTGACCACCAACCTCTCGTGGCGATGGATCTTCTACATCAATGTGCCCATAGGAATCTTGGCCCTGGTGGTGCTGGCCGCCACCTTGCCGAAGGTGGCCACACGCACACATCACCGCATCGACTACCTGGGCACGGGGCTGCTGGCTTTGGCCCTGGCCTCGCTGGTGCTGATGGTCAGCTTGGGTGGCACCACCTACCCGTGGGCTTCGACCCAGGTCGTGGGTCTCGGGGCGGTCAGCCTGGTGGCCCTGGGCGCCTTCTTGCTGGCCGAACGGCGGGCGGCCGAGCCCGTGATCCCGTTGAAACTCCTCAGGAATCAGGTCTTCGTCACGGCCGGCATCGTCGCTGTGCTGCTCGGATTCGCCATGTTCGGGACCATCACCTTCATCCCTCTCTACTTCCAAGTCGTCAAGGGGGCCTCGCCCACCGGGTCCGGGCTGGATCTCCTGCCCCTCATGGGCGGGTTGCTGATCACGTCCATCGTCGGCGGTCAGATCGTTTCGCGCACCGGTAAGTACCGCGCCTTCCCGATTGTGGGGACGGCCATTATGACCGTCGGGCTCTTCTTGCTCTCGAACCTCTCGCCTCACACCTCGACGCTGGAAGCAGCCGGCTACCTGTTCGTGACGGGGTTCGGGATAGGCCTGGTCATGCAGGTCCTGGTGGTGGCGGTGCAGAACGCCGTGGGTTACCAAGAGCTCGGCGTGGCCACCTCCGGCAACACCCTCTTCCGCAACATCGGCAGCTCGGTGGGAACGGCCATCGTCGGTACCATCTTCGCCACCGAGCTGGCCAGCCATCTGCGGGCCGACTTCCCACACGCGTCGTCGGCCCAGCTCAACACATCCCATTTCGAGCGCGGCCACCTTGGCCAAGCTCCCTCCGGCCATCCACCAGACGTACCTGGCCGCCTACGCCAACTCCCTCGACACGGCATTCAAGGTGGCCGGTCTGGTCTCCATCGCGGCGTTCATCGCCTCGTGGTTCATCAAGCAGCTCCCCATGCGCGAAACACTGACCACCGAGGATCTGGGTAGCGCGTTCGGTGCTCCCCGTTCCGGCGACTCACTTTCGGAGATCCTCCGGGCGCTGAGTGTCCTGGTCGGCCGTCAGCAGATGCGCCAGTGGCTCGAGCGTGTGGCCTCCGATGCCGGGATGGACCTGCCCATCGCCGACGGATGGGTGCTGGTGCAACTGCGCAGAGACCCGTCGGTCGACCTCACGACCCTGGCCTCCAGCCAGAAGATCCCGCTGAACGCCCTTGACGGAGCAGTGGCCGACCTGGTCGAACGCGGTCTCCTGGCACGTCCTGAGCCCGAGGAACCTGAGGCGCTGGCGGCGGGAACCGGGCCGACAGAACCTGCCAGGGAGGGAACCGGGCTGACGGACCCAGCCGAGGCCGTGGCTCCCCCACCGGCCTACTCGCTCAGCCCGAGCGGCGCTTTGGTGGCCGATCAACTCATCGACGCCGTGCGAACCCGGCTCAACGGCCTGCTGCAGGGATGGTCGCCCGAGCAGTACCCCGAACTCGTCCGCCTCCTGGACCAATTCGCCTCAGACATTGTCCCGGGCACCCGTGCCATGGCCGACCTACCGGTCGGCGGTGGCGCTCCTCTCGTCGGACCATAAGCATCATCTGGCGCCACCCGTGGCCGGTTAGCGAGCTCTGACGAGGAGGTCGATCTCGAGTGCTGATCGGCCGCTATTGATCCAGCCGACCAGGCGCAGGGGGATAAAGGTGGCGGAATTCTGAGCCGATAAGCAACTATCGACCGGGCTCGGAATGGAGTCCGGCACGGGAATCGGAGGGCAGGATGACGAAGGTGGACGACCTCATCAGCAAGGCTCGACTCGTTCTGGGTGATGAGGTCACCATCACGGCGGCCGGGGTGCTGGGACTTCAAGACAATTACGCCGCCATCCTGGTGGCCGGGTTGGCGGCGGACACGGTTGTCGGAGATGCCACGGGTGGTGCCCTCACCTCTGGCGTGATGGGAGCGGTTAGCACCCACGCGGCCCGTGATATCAACGCCCAGGCACATGGGGTCACGACCCGCATGCTGGTGGCGGTTACTCCGGAAACGATCCACCTGCTGGGACTGCCGGCGACAGGGTCGACGCCGAATCGGGAACTTCTGCATCTCGCCCGAGCCACCACCACTTGTTCGGTGAAGAAAATGGGCCTGTCCCGACGCATCCATCTTTCGGACGCGGCGACCGGAACCGAGATCGGCATGACCGGATCGATGGCGCCCTTCTCGGCGTACACCGCAGGAACGAAGAGCGTGCTTTCCGAGTTGGCCGCCTGATTGCAGTCAGCCCTCGGCGGCTCCCGTTTAGACCCGCCGCAATCTCCCACCTCAGGGATCGACGCTCTCAGGACGGGGGTATCCCCGACCGCTTCTGTCTCATGAGATCCCGGGGTGACGCCGCGCCATCTGACCGGCCTCGCTGGGACCCCGTCGACTGACCTACCTCCTCTGACCTGGTCACCTACCACGCTTGTCGCCGGTCAGCTCGGGCCCTGAAAAACGCGGTTGACCGACCACTCCGCGTGCTGCAACCTAGGAAGTAGCGGGAGGCACAGGGTTCGCCACCGACGAAGGGAGTCCCAGCATGGGCACGATCACCACGACAGACGGTACGGAGATCTTCTACAAGGACTGGGGAAGCGGCCAGCCCATCGTCTTCAGCCACGGCTGGCCCCTGTCGTCCGACGACTGGGACGCCCAGATGATGTTCTTTCTACTCCACGGGTATCGGGTCATCGCCCACGACCGGCGGGGCCACGGGCGTTCCACCCAGACCTCCGACGGACACGATATGGACCACTACGCGGATGATCTGGCTGCGGTCACCGCCCATCTCGACCTCCGGAATGCCGTTCATGTCGGCCATTCGACCGGTGGAGGCGAGGTGGTCCGATATATCGCCCGGCACGGGGAAAGCCGAGTGGACAAGGCGGTGCTGATCAGCTCGGTGCCACCACTGATGCTGAAGACCGAGGCCAACCCGGGAGGTCTGCCCAAGGAGGTCTTCGACGGGTTCCAGGTCCAGGTGGCGACCAATCGCTCGCAGTTCTACCGGGACCTCCCCGAGGGTCCCTTCTACGGGTTCAACCGCCCAGGTGCCAAGGCCGTGCCCGGGATCATCGACAACTGGTGGCGTCAGGGGATGATGGGCGGTGCCAAAGCCCACTACGACGGCATCGTGGCCTTTTCACAGACCGATTTCACCGAGGACCTGCAGAAAATCTCCGTGCCGGTCCTGGTGATGCACGGCGACGACGATCAGGTCGTTCCCTACGCCGACTCGGGGCCGCTGTCCGCCAAGCTGGTCCAGAACGGGACGCTTAAAACCTACAGCGGCTTCCCTCACGGCATGCCGACGACGGAGGCCGCCACCATCAACGCCGACCTGTTGGAGTTCCTGAAATCCTGATTCCGGACAGTCGGCCCGTCCTACGTGGTGAGGATCGGCTCCAAGTCGTCCGGCTGCCGTAGTGAGTTCTTAGGCCCATCCACTGACAGGTATCAGCACTTCTGCCCCTGGGTGTGGGGGTGGGTGCCCACATCTGCCGAGTTCACCTCTTCGATGCTGGAGGTGCCGGAGCGCTCCGGCGACGTGTTGTAGATCGTCGCTCCGATGTTGGCTCCGGATGCCGCCGGCACTCCGGTCCCCAGGGCCTCAGCCAGGGTCTTGCTCCGGAAGTTGACGAACTCGCAGTAGCGACCGGGGCCGAACGAGCCCCTCCATGAGGCTGTCTGCTGCGCATCGGCGGGGAGCAGCTGGCGGACCAAGTTCTCGGCCGCGGCCAGGTGGGTGGCGGACCCGAAGGACAGGTGCCAGCCGACGACCCTGCCCCCGCTCACGTGGAGCGCCGTGAACTCGGGCACCTTCCGACCGTCGACGGTAACGATCGACCCGTACCCGGCTGTCGTCCCCACCGTGGTCGGAACGTGCGCCGCCTTCCATGACGAAAGGCCGGCGCCGAGTTCGGCCGAGCTCCCGGGCACCGTGTGGGTGCCGGCCCCGGTAGACGCCGTCGATGCGGTCTCCGCCGCTGGACCCGAGGAACAGGCAGCGAAGACCAGGCCCACACCACACACCAACGTGGCGGCGAGCCCGCGGGCCGCGACGGCTCGTCTCCGTTCAATCGTCACTGTCATGTAGGCGACCTCTCAACCCCTGGCGGGCCGGCCCACCCGGGGCCGATACCCCGGGGCGGCACAGTCCTGACGCTACTTGACGATCTTCAAGCTGAACGATGCCGTCGCCGTCTGGGCCGTGGGCTTGGTGGAGTCGGTGACCTTCACCTTGATGGTGTAGGTACCCGGTGCCACCTTGGCCGACACAGTGCCGGACAGCAATCCCGACGTACTGATCGTGAGTCCCGCAGGAAGAGTGGCGTTGGCGGCCCACTTGAGTGGTGTCGTCCCACCGGCGGCCGCGAACTGCTTGCTGTACTTCGTGCCTTCGGTCAAGGTCGACAGCGAGGTCGTCGTAACGTGCAGTCCCACCACCTTGAGGGTGAATACCTGGGTTGCCTGCCCGACTCCGTTCGAGGCGACGAAGAGGATCTGGAACGATCCGGTCGCCGTGGCCTTACCGGAGAGTACGCCAGCGGTGAACTTGACGCCGGCAGGCAGGTTGCCCCGCTCCGTGATGGTCGGTGCCGGTGATCCGGTCGCCGTCACCGTGAAGCTTCCCGTGGCCCCCTTGGTGAAGGTTGCGGTGTTCGCCGACGTGATGGCCGGCGTCGAGTCCACCGTGAGGGTGAACGACTGGGTGGCATCCGGATTCACCCCGTTACCAGCATCGATGACGAAGTTGTAGGAGCCGACCGATCCCGCACCGGGAGTCCCGGCCAGAGTGGCGGTGGCATCACCGTTGTCCGTGAAACTCACCCCACTCGGGAGAGATCCGGTCTCGGTGATCGACGACGTCGGCAGGCCGGTTGTGGTGACGGTGAACGCTCCGGTGACACCCTGAGTGAAGGTGGTGCTGTCGGCCGAAGTGATGCCGGGGGCCACGTCGACCGTCAGCGTGAAGGACTGCGTGGCATTCGGGGTGACTCCGTTGGAGGCCCCGATGGTGAAGTGATAGACGCCGTGGGTGCCCGCGGCTGGGGTCCCGGCCAGGGAGGCGGTGCCGTCACCGTTGTCCGTGAAGGTCACACCGCTCGGCAGGGTCCCGGACTTGGTCACGGACGGTGTGGGCAAGCCCGTGGTGGTCACCGTGAAGCTGCTGGCGCTGCCCTCGGTGAAGGTGGCAGCGTTCCCCGAGGTGATGGTCGGGGCCACTCGCACCGTCAGGGTGAAGGACTGGATGGCGTCCGGGCTGACCCCGTTGGAGGCATTGATGGTGAAGTCGTAAACCCCGTTGGTCCCCGCCGCCGGGGTTCCGGCCAGGGTGGCGGTGCCGTCACCGTTGTCGGTAAGCGAGACCCCGCTGGGCAGGGCCCCCGACTCGGTCAGCGATGCGGTGGGCAGCCCCGTGGTCGTAACCTTGAACGTCCCGGCGACACCTTCGGTGAAGGAGGTGTGGTCTGCCGAGGTGATGCCCGGAGCCACCTGCACGGTGAGGGTGAAGGCCTGGCTGGCGTCCGGGCTGACCCCGTTGGAGGCGCCGATGGTGAAGTGGTAGACGCCGTTGGTGCTGGCGGCCGGGGTTCCGGCCAGGGTGGCTGTTCCGTCACCGTTGTCGGTGAAGCTGACGCCGGTTGGCAGTTTGCCGGACTCAGAGATGGACGCCGGCGGCAGACCGGTGGTGGTGACCGTAAAGGTCCCGGCGTGGCCTTCGGCGAAGGTGGCGTTGTCGGCCGAGGTGATGGTCGGCGCAGCGTCCACGGTCAGGGTGAAGGACTGGATGGCGTCCGAACCCACTCCGTTGGTGGCATCGATCGAGAGGTTGTAGATACCGTTGGAACCCGCCGCTGGCGTTCCGGCCAGAGTGGCTGTGCCATCACCGTTGTCGATGAAGCTGACGCCGGTCGGGAGTCCCCCTGTCTCCGAGAGCGAAGCCGTCGGCAGACCGGTGGTGGTCACGGTGAACGTCCCGGCGCTCCCCTCGGTGAAGGTGGTGTTGTCCGCCGAGGTGATGCCGGGCGAGACGTCCACGGTCAGGGTGAAGCTCTGCGTGGCGTCGGGAGTTACCCCGTTGCCGGCATCGATGGTGAAGTGGTAGTGGCCGTTGGTCCCAGCGGCCGGGGTTCCGGCCAGGGTGGCCGTGCCGTCACCGTTGTCGGTGAAGCTGACCCCGGTGGGCAGGTTGCCGGACTCCGTCACCGAAGCGGTGGGTAGGCCGGCGGTGGTGACGGTGAAGGTGCCCGGACTCCCCTCGGTGAAGGTGGTGTTGTCCGCCGAAGTGATGCTGGGCGAAAGGTCCACGGTCAAGGTGAAGGCCTGGGTGGCGTCCGGGTTGACTCCGTTGGTGGCGTCGATGGTGAAGTGGTAGGTGCCATTGGTGCCGGCGGCCGGGGTCCCGGCCAGAGTGGCCGTGCCGTCACCGTTGTCGGTGAAGCTGACACCGGTGGGCAGGTTCCCGGACTCGGAGAGCGAGGCCGTGGGCAGACCGGTAGTGGTCACCGTGAAGGTGCCCGGGCTTCCCTCGATGAAGGTGGTGCTGTCTCCCGAGGAGATGCCCGGGGCCACATCGACGGTCAGCGTGAAGGACTGACTGGCATCCGGGCTGATTCCGTTGGTGGCGCCGACGGTGAAGTTGTAGATGCCGTTGCTCCCGGCCGCAGGGGTCCCAGCCAGGGTGGCGGTGCCATCACCGTTGTCGGTGAAGCTGACACCGGAGGGGAGCCCTCCGCTCTCCGAGAGGGAGGCCGTCGGTCGGCCGGTGGTGGTCACCGTGAAGGTGCCCGCACTCCCCTCGGTGAAGGTGGCGCTGGTACCGGACGTGATGGTCGGGGCCACGTCCACGGTCAGGGTGAAGGACTGGAGAGCGTCCGGGCTGACCCCGTTGGTAGCGTCGATGGTGAAGTTGTAGACACCGTTGGTGCCGGCGGCCGGGGTTCCGGCCAGGGTGGCCGTGCCGTCACCGTTGTCGCTGAAGGTCACGCCGGTCGGCAGCGCTCCCGACTCGGACAGGGCCGCAGTGGGGAGGCCGGTGCTGGTCACGGTGAAGCTACCGGCGCTTCCTTCGGTGAATGTGGTGCTGTCGGCCGAGGTGATGCCGGGGGCCACATCGACGGTCAGCGTGAAGGACTGGCTGGCGTCCGTGCCGATCCCGTTGGAAGCCCCAATGGTGAAGTGGTAGTAGCCGTTGGTCCCGGGGGCCGGGGTCCCGGCCAGGGTGGCCGTGCCGTCACCGTTGTCGCTGAAGGTCACACCGGTGGGGAGGGCCCCGGACTCGGAGAGAGACGGCGTCGGCAGGCCGTCGGTGGTCACGGTGAAGGTACCGGCGCTCCCCTCGGTGAACGTGGTGTTGTCGGCCGAGGTGATGGTCGGCGGGCCGTCCACCACCAGGGTGAAGGACTGGGTGGCATCCGGGCTGACCCCGTTGCTGGCCTGAATGGTGAGGTTGTACACGCCGTTGCTACCCGTGGCCGGGGTGCCCGCCAGGGTGCCGGTTCCGTCACCGTTGTCGGTGAAGTTGACACCGGCGGGGAGTGCTCCGGATTCGGTGAGAGCGGCCGTGGGCAGGCCGGTGGTGGTCACCGTGAAGGTGCCGGCGGCCTGCTCGGTGAAGGTGGCGGTGTCCGCGGAGGTGATCCCCGGGGCCACCTCGACGGTCAGGGTGAAGGACTGCGTTGCCGGGCTCCCGATTCCGTTGGTGGCGGTGATGGTGAAGTTGTAGGTGCCGTTGGTGCCGGCGGCAGGGGTTCCGGCCAGGGTGGCCGTGCCGACACCGTTGTCGGTGAAGGTCACACCGGTGGGGAGGGCCCCGGACTCGGAGAGGCCCGGGGTCGGGAACCCGGTGGTGGTCACCGTGAAGGTGCCGGCGTTCTGCTCGGCGAACGTGGCGTTGTTGGTCGAGGTGATGGTCGGGGCGGCATCCACGGTCAGGGTGAAGGCTTGGGCCGCGGCCGGACTCACGCCGTTGGTGGCGTTGAGGGTCAGGTTGTAGGTCCCGTTGCTCCCGACGGCCGGTGTACCGGCCAAGGTGGCGGTGCCGTCGCCGTTGTCAGTGAACGTGACACCGGCCGGGAGGGCCCCGACCTCGGAGATGGAGTCCGTGGGCAGACCGGTGGTGGTCACCGTGAAGGTGCCCGGGGTCTGCTCGGTGAAGGTGGTGTTGTTGGCGGACGTGAAGCCGGGGGCCGCGTCCACGGTGAGGGTGAACGACTGGGTGGCCGGGCTGCCGACGGAGTTATTGGCCGTGAGCGTGATGTTGTAGACGCCGTTGCTCCCGACGGCCGGGGTCCCGGCCAGGGTGGCCGTCCCGTCGCCGTTGTTGGTGAGGCTGACGCCGCTCGGCAGGTTACCGGACTCGGTGACGCTGGCCGGAGTGGGCAGACCGGTGGTGGTGACGGTGAACGTCCCGGCGCTCTGCTCGGTGAAGGTGGCACTGCTGGCCGAGGTGATCGCCGCCGGGCTGTCGACCGTCAGAGTGAAGGCCTGGGTGGCCGCACTCCCGATGGAGTTGTTGGCGGAGATGGTGACGTTGTAGACGCCGCTGGTCCCGGCGCCCGGCGTACCGGCGAGCGTGGCGGTTCCGTTGCCATTGTCGGTCAGGGTGACACCACTGGGCAGGGCTCCGGACTCGGTGATGGCCGGAGTGGGGCTGCCGCTGGTGGTGACGGTGAACGTCCCGGCCACATTTGTCGTGAAGGTCGTCGAGTTGCCCGAGGTGATCGAGGGCGCTATTCCCAACGTGATGGGGTTGTTGGTGGCGCTGGCCGAAGGGCCGGTACCCACACTGGTGATAGCGGCCACGGACACGTTGTACTGGCTGCCATTGGTGAGGCCGGTCAAGGACTCGGTGGTGGCCGTGGAGTTGAACGTCTGGCTCACCGTGGTACCGCTCGAGACCGGGGTGGCCGTGACCTTGTAGCCGGTAATGGTGGCGGTACCCGGGTCGCTGGGAGCGGACCAACTGACGGAGACCGATCCGTTGCCTGGAGTCCCACTGACGCCCGAAGGGGCACCAGGGAGGGCTGTCCAGGTGAGCGATATGCCGCCCGGACATCCGGTGAACCCGGTGCCGGTGGCACCGCTCGTGGAGTTGTCATTGGCTCCGCCCGTGCCGGTGGAGCCACCCGAGGTCCCCTGCGCCGTCGACCTTCCACACACCTGTGAGGTGCCGCTGCCGGCGGCGAAGGTCGGGTTCGATCCGTTGGCGAAGCTGGTCAGGTGGGAGGTGGACACCCAGGAGGACCCGGCTCCTCCGCCACCGGAGCCCAGTGCCGGAGCGATGAGGCAGTAGTTGCCGGCGCCGCCGCCGCCACCGGTGAAGCCACCACCACCGCCACCGCCGCCACTGTCCTCACTGCCGCTGCCGTTGGTACCCCCGACGCCCCCGGCGCCGGCGCCGACACCGGTGGCCGGTGCCGAACCAGCCGTTCCCGCCGGACCGGTACCACCACTGAGCTTGGCGCCGCCGGCGCCGCCGGTGCCGACGGCCGCGCCACCGGCGCCCGTGGTCGGCGTGATCGAAGAGGTCCCGCTGGGTGCTCCCACACCACCACCGCCGCCGCCGCCGCCGGCCTGCTTGTCCGAGTCGGATCCGCCGCCGCCGCCGCCGAACCCTTGGCCATTGGCCGCTCCGCCCGGCGCCGTCGAATTGGTCTCAGAGGTCGATGTCGCCCCGGACGTGGCTCCGGCGTTGCCGGTCCCACCACCCCCGCCATTCCCTGTGCACTGGCTACCACCACCGCCGCCGCCGCCGCCGGAGACGGCGAGAAGGGTGGCACACGGCGATCCCGCCGTGCCGTAGATGCACACGGCGGAGGCGCCACCGCCGCCTCCACCTCCGGACGACTCACCCTCGGTCGAGGAGAACATTCCTCCGTTGGCCCCGTTGGCATAGCCGGTTCCCCCGGTACCACCGGTGCCCGTCGATCCACTGCTGTGAGCCGTCCCGCCGCCGCCGCCGCAACCGATGAAGGTGGCGATGCTCTGACCTGCCGATGCCGTGAAGGTTCCGCCCACCTGGGCACCGGAGCCGCCGAACGCCGAATTGGCCGTGTTCCCGACCGCAACCGGCGTCCCGCCGCCGCCACCGGCGCCGGCGCCGTAGAGGGTGATCGAGGCGCTGCCGCCTCCGGTCGCCGAGGACAGCGTGGTGTAGTACCAGGTCCCGCAGGTGAGTGAGGACACCTGGGTGCCGCCGGTGGTGTACCACACCGGCGTAGCTGAGAACGCCGCCGCTGGCGTTGCCGTGGCAATGGCGAAGACCCCACCGACGAGTACCACCGCCAGCAAGGCTTTGGTACCCGTCCTCAACCTCATTGTCAGGCTGCGCAGACCGTTCATCTGTTGTTCCCCTTCACTTTTTGTTGCACCAGCGGAAGCGCACGGGCCCGACCGCCTTGTCAATGGTTCTAAGACTGTCCTACGAAGCGATGGTGAGCTTGAGCGACGCCGTGGCCGTCTGGACCTTGCCCTTGGTGGAGTCGATCACCTGGACCTTGATGGTGTAGGTGCCGGCCTTGACGCTCTTGGCCACAGTGCCGGACAGGAGTCCCGACGAGGAGAGGGTGAGTCCCTTCGGGGGTGTGCCCACCTCGGACCAGGTCAGCGGCTTGATGCCCCCGGTGGACGCCAACTGGTGGGAGTAGTGCTCGGTCTCGGTCAGCTTCGGCAGCGTGGTCGTCGTGATCTTGAGGCCCTGCACGGTGAGGGTGAAGTCCTGAACCGTCCCGGACCCGATGCCGTTGTTGGCCACGAACGCTATGTCGAAGGTCCCGCTCTTGGTGGGCGTGCCGGTCAGGGCGTAGCCGGAGAACTTCACCCCCGTGGGCAACGTCCCCACCTCGGTGATGCTCGGCGTGGGAACCCCGGTGGCGGTGACGGCGAAGGTCTGGGCCACACCATCCACGAATGTCGCACTGGCTGCCGATGTGAACACCGGCGCCGATCCCACGGTCAGGGTGAACGGCTGACTGGCGGGGGTGCCCACACCATTGGTGGCGGTGAAGGTGACGGTGAAGGCCCCGCTTTGCGTCGGCGTACCTGACAGCACATTGTGGGTGAAGGTCACCCCGGTAGGCAGGGTCCCGCTTTCGGTGACGGAGGGAGTCGGAGTCCCGGTGGCGGTGACCACGAAGTTGTTCGAGCTGCCCTCAGCGAAGGTCGTGCTGGAAGCCGAGGTGATGGTGGGGGGGGCGTCGACCGTCAACGTGAAGGACTGGGTGGCGTTCGAGCCGACCCCGTTGGAGGCCGTGACCGTGATGGGGTAGGTGCCGTTGACGGTGGGAGTCCCGGCCAGGGTGGCGGTGCCGTCACCGTTGTCGGTGAAGGTCACACCGGTCGGCAGAGACCCGGTCTGGGTCAGCGCCGCCGTCGGGTTGCCCGTCGAGGTCACCGTGAACGTCCCCGCCGCACCCTGGTTGAAGGTGGCGGTCTTGGCCGAGGTGATGGTCGGGGCGGCGTGCACGGTCAAGGTGAAGGACTGCACGGCGTCCGAGCCCACACCGTTGGAGGCATCGAAGCTGATCGGGTACACCCCCCCGGCCGTCGGAGTGCCGGCCAGGGTGGCGGTCCCATTGCCGTTGTTGGTGAAGGTCACACCGGTAGGCAGGGTCCCGCTTTCGGCGATGGAGGGAGTCGGTGTCCCGGTCGACGTCACGGTGAAGGTGCCGGCTGTGCCCTTGGTGAAGGTCTTGTTGGCGGCCGAGGTGATGGTCGGGGCGGCGTCCACCGTCAAGGTGAAGGACTGGGTGGCGTCCGAGCCGACCCCGTTGGAGGCCTTCACTGTGATGGGGTAGGTGCCGTTGACGGTGGGAGTCCCGGCCAGGGTGGCGGTGCCGTCACCATTGTCGCTGAAGGTCACACCGGTCGGCAGAGACCCGGTCTGGGTCAGCGCCGCCGTCGGGTTGCCCGTCGAGGTCACCGTGAAGGTTCCTGCTGCGCCCTGGTTGAAGGTCGTGGCATTGGCCGAGGTGATGGCCGGAGCGGCATGCACGGTCAAGGTGAAGGACTGGACGGCGTCCGAGCCGACCCCGTTGGAGGCATCGAAGCTGATCGGGTACACCCCCCCGGAGGTGGGGTTACCGGCCAGGGTGGCGGTGCCGTCACCGTTGTCGGTGAAGGTCACGCCGGCCGGCAGGGTCCCGCTCTCGGCGATGGAGGGGGTGGGTGTACCGGTGGCGGTCACCCTGAAGGAGCCGGCCGTGCCCTTGGTGAAGGTCTTGCTGGCGGCCGAGGTGATGGTCGGAGCACCGTCCACCGTCAAGGTGAAGGACTGGGTGGCATCCGAGCCGACCCCGTTGGAGGCCTTCACCGTGATCGGGTAGGTGCCGTTGACAGTGGGAGTCCCGGCCAGAGTGGCGGTGCCGTCACCGTTGTCGCTGAGGGTCACGCCGGCCGGCAGGGAGCCTGTCTCCGACACCGAGGCCGTGGGGTTGCCCGTCGAAGTCACCGTGAAGGTCCCGGCCGACCCCTCGGTGAAGGTCGTGGCATTGGCCGAGGTGATGGCCGGGGCGGCTTGCACCGTCAGGGTGAAGGACTGGAGGGCGTCCGAGCCGACCCCGTTGGAGGCATCGAAGGACAGGTCATAGGTCCCGGCCGTTCCGGCAGCCGGGGTGCCGGCCAGGGTGCCAGTGCCGTCGGCATTGTCGATGAAGCTCACACCGGTAGGCAGTGCCCCTGATTCATCCAACGAGGGGGTCGGCGTTCCGGTCGAGGTGACCGTGAAGGTAAGCGGGTCCCCCACCGTGCCGGTGGCACTGCCATCAGAGGTGATGGCCGGTGAAGCATCGACCGTGAGGGTGAAGGTCTGGGTGGCCGGGCTACCGACACCGTTGGATGCGGTGATGGAGAACTCGTAGACCCCGTTGGCCCCGGCGGCAGGCGTCCCGCCCAAAGTGGCCGTCCCATTCCCGTTGTCGGTGAAACTCACACCGGTTGGAAGGTTCCCGGACTCGGAGAAGGTCGGGGTCGGGATCCCCGTCGACGTAACGGTGAAGGACCCATCGGTGCCCACCTGGAAGGTGGTGCTGTCACCAGACGTGATGGCGGGGGGAATGAGGGTGGTGTTCACCGTGAGGGCGAAGGACTGGCTGGCGTCCGGGCTGATCCCGTTGGAAGCACCGATGGTGATGTCGTACGTCCCGGTGGTGCCGGCCGCCGGCGTCCCGCCCAGGGTGGCTGTGCCATTTCCGTTGTCGGTGAAGGTCAAACCGGAGGGAAGAGCCCCGGACTCCGACAGGGAGGCTGTCGGGTTGGCTGTCGACGTGACGGTGAACGAGCTCGAGATCGTTTCGGCGAAACTCGTGCTGTCAGCCGACGTGATGACCGGGGCCGCGTCCACGGTGAGGGTGAAGGACTGGGAGGCCTCCGGGTTGATCCCGTTGGAGGCGTGAATGGCGAATGGGTACGAGCCACCCGTGTCCGCCGCCGGCGTGCCGGAGAGGGTGGCAGTGCCGTCGCCGTTGTCGACCAGGGTCACTCCGGACGGGAGCGAGCCGGTTTCCGACAGTGAGGCCGTCGGGTTGCCCGTCGAAGTCACGGTGAACGCTGCCGGCTGGCTGCCGACGGTGAACGTGGTGGCCGAAGCGGAGGTGATGGTCGGAGCCACATCGACCGTGAGGGTGAAGGACTGGGACGCCGCCGGGCTCGACGCCGTTGGAGGCGCCGACGGTGAAATTGTAGGTGCCACTGCTGCCGGCCCCGGGGGTACCGGACAGGGTGCCTGTCCCGTTCCCGTTGTCGGAGAAGGTCACGCCCGACGGAAGAGCCCCGGTCTCTGACAGCGAAGACGTCGGATTCCCCGTCGAGGTCACGGTGAAGGTACCGGCGCTGCCGACGGTGAAGGTGGTGGCCGGGGCCGAGGTGATGGCCGGGGCCGCGTCCACGCGTAAGGGTGAAGGACTGGGAGGCTGCCGGGCTGATGCCGTTGGAGGCGTGGATGGTAAAGGTGTACGAACCGCCTGTGCCCGCCGCCGGAGTGCCGGACAGGGTGGCAGTTCCGTCACCGTTGCTGGCCAGGGTCACACCGGAGGGCAGCGAGCCGGTTTCCGACAGAGAGGCCCTCGGGTTGCCGGTCGAGGTCACGGTGAAGCTGCCCTGGCTGCCGACGGTGAAGGTGGTGGTGGCAGCCGAGGTGATGGCCGGGGCCACGTCCACGGTGAGAGCGAAGGACTGGGAGGCCGCCGGGCTGATGCCGTTGGAGGCTCCGATGGTGAAGTTGTAGGTGCCGCTGGTGCCGGCCCCGGGGGTCCCGGACAGGGTGCCGGTGCCGTTCCCGTTGTCGGAGAAGGTCACCCCCGACGGAAGGGCCCCGGTCTCCGACAGCGAAGACGTCGGATTCCCCGTCGAGGTCACGGTGAAGGTCCCTGAGGAGCCGACGGTGAAGGTGGTGGCCGCGGCCGAGGTGATGGCCGGGGCCGCGTCCACCGTCAGGGTGAAGGACTGGGAGCCCGCCGGAATGACGCCGTTGGTGGCGTTGATGGTGATGGGGTACGACCCACCCGTGCCGGTGGCCGGGGTCCCGGACAGGGTGGCGGTGTCGTTCCCGTTATCGGAGAAGGTCACGCCAGTGGGAAGGGAGCCGTTCTCCGAAAGCGTGGAGGTCGGGGTGCCCGAGGAGGTCACGGTGAAGGTACCGGCGCTACCGACAGTGAAGGTGGTGGCCGGGGCCGAGGTGATGGCCGGGGCGGCGTCCACGGTGAGGGTGAAGGACTGGGAGGCCGCCGGGCTGATGCCGTTGCTGGCGTTGATGGTGATCGGGTACGACCCTCCCGTGCCGGCGGCCGGGGTGCCGGACAAGGTGGCGGTGTCGTTCCCGTTATCAGAGAAATTCACTCCTGTTGGGAGGGAACCGGACTCCGACAGCGTGGAGGTCGGGGTGCCGGTGGAGGTCACGGTGAAGGTACCGGCGCTGCCGGCGGTGAACGTGGTGGCCGGCGCCGAGGTGATGGCCGGGGCGGCGTCCACGGTGAGGGTGAAGGACTGGGAGGCCGCCGGGCTGATGCCGTTGGAGGCGTTGACGGTGAAGTTGTAGGAGCCGCCCGCGCCGGCCGCCGGGGTGCCGGAGAGGGTGGCGGTTCCGTCACCGTTGTCCAGAAAGCTCACGCCAGTCGGGAGGGCACCGGTCTCTGTCAGCGTGGAGGTCGGTGATCCGGTGGAGGTGACGGTGAAGTTGCCGTCGCTTCCGACGGCGAAGGTGGCATTGTTCTGCGAGGTGATCGAAGGTGGCGTGCCCACTGCGATCGAGTTCACCGACTCTGCGGTACCCAGCGATGTGCCACGGGCTGTCTGATAGGAGTCGTTCGGTCCGTTGCCGGGCAACGGGGTGGTGTTGGTCTCGTCGATGTAGATGTTGTAGGCACCGGAAGCAAGGCCGGAAGGAACCTGGAACGTGCCGGAAGGCTGGCCGGGAGTCATGGTGCACGGATTCGGTCCGACCGTGGTGCTCTCGGCACCGGTGCACACGTAGCTGTTGGCACCGATGGTCACCGTGGAGTTCACCACCGGAACGGCGGTGGCCCGGGAGGTGCCGATGAACACGCCAGGGGCCGACACGGAGTACATCTCGCCCGTCTGATCGTCGCCGTAGGGGCCACTGTTGGGCGCGCCGCCGGTGTTTCCCCACCAGTCATCGCCCCCGGTGACGGTTACGGTGCCACCGGGTTGGGTGCTGCCGACCGAAAGGGTGGCCTGCGGCTGTTGGGGAACCGGCTGGCCGTTGAAGAAGATGTCCATGGTGGTGTTGTTGTACGACGCATTGTCGTCGTTGCCGGTCGAGGCGGTGATGCTGCAGGAGACGTACCCCTCGTTGACATCGGCCTGGGACGGCGGACAGGAGGCATTGGTGGTGTCCGTATTGCCGCCGGCCGAGTTCGATCCGAGCGATCCGTACGCGCAGTCTCCGCCGTTGACCCAGTTGCTCGGTATGGTCATCTGGGAGGTCGATCCGAAGCTACCGCTCTCCTCGCCGCCCCCGATGTCGATGACGGCGTCGCCGTAGCATCCCCCGACGCTCCCGCTGGAGGCGGTGGTCAGGTCCAGGTTGGAGGAGGCCAGATCGCCCTGGGCCGCCGAGGGGTTGGTGTCGGTCGGGTCGGGCAGCGGATTGGCGGTGTTCACGGTGAAGGCGCCGCCGCTGAACGAAGGGGCATAGAACGCCGAGTCGGTGCAGCCGGTGGGCTCGTTCTTCGTCGTACCTTTGGTCTCGGCGTTGGTGATGGGCTGGCCGAAGGCGGTCTGCGAGCCGTTCTGGTACAGATCCTCGGCGGCGTTGAATTCGCTCACCGTGCCGGTGGTCGACGACCACCCGCAGGTGTTGGCGTAGGTGTAGATGTCGATGGTTCCGGTAGCACTACTGGTGCTGTTGGCGAAGGTCACGGTGAAGGAGCTGGAGTTGCCCGCTGCCGAGCCCTCGGTGCCGCAGGCGTAGGCCTCTCCGGTAGTCAGGTTGGAGTAGCCCAGGTGCCAGTTGGTCACCCCGGCCGGCGCCGACCCCAGGGTGATGCTGGTGAGCGGCAGCCCGCCGTTGGCTGCCGTAACCGTCGCCGCCTGGGCGGCGTAGCAGAACGGCTGGCCGGACTCGGCGTTGGTGTACTGGTCGGCGGGGAAGGTAGGGGCAGTCCCGGCCGCAGCAGCCGGACTGACCCCGATGGCGATCACCGCGCCAAACGTGGTGCCCACCAGGAAGACCAGACCGGCAACCAATCGGACAAACCGACCTGCGCTCGAGCGGACGGCGTCGTTCGACCCCACCGAAAGTTCCCGCATATCCGTCGTCCCCCAACTGCTCATGGATACGCAGCGACTGCCTCACGGCCAACTCGGTCGTGAACCCCTGCAGTTTGCCCGTCTCCCCCTGAAGCTCCCAAGGTTTCTCAGGAACCGTACTCCCCAACGAACGATAGTTAGGGTTCCCGCTGACTTCAATCCCCTAATTTGACGATGCCGCCCCTTGGGCGAAACCCCCAATGCTCCAGTCGACCGTTCGAAAATCGAGCGAGTGTCAACAGCAACGCTGAGCAGACGGAGTGTAAGCCGCCTGTATGCAATCTGTCATCAACCATCACTCAGGGGGAGCACGACACCACACAGGGTGAAGGACTGCGAGGCCGCCCGGCTGCGCTCGAGAGAGTCCGCACGTCGCGATGGAACCGATCCTGGACACCCGCCAGGATCTTGGTGGGGCCGCCCGCACTACCATCCCGGACCATCCACGGTCCGATCCCGACCTCAGCCAAGGAGACCCATGCGGTCAATCCCCCGTAGCCCGCGCCCGACCCCTCGTGGTGCCGTCCCGTCGGTCAGCCAGGTGGGGGCGGCCCTGGTGTCGATGGTCGGACCCAGGCCTGTCGCAATACGCCTCCTGCAGGTCGGTGCGTTCCTGTGACCGGATCGGAGGACCGTCAGCTCACGTCGCTCGAGATCGCCCGCAAGACCCCGCTGAAGCCGGTGGTCGACGTGGCAGCCGACATCGGCATCAGCACCGATCTGCTCGAGCCCTACGGCGAGTTCGTGGCCAAGATCAAGCTCGACGCCATCGCCGCTCTCGCTCCCAAGCCGACGGCGAAGTACGTGGTGGTGACGGCGGTCACCCCGACCCCGTTGGGTGAGGGGAAGACCACGACCACTATCGGACTGGCTCAGGGGATGCGCCACATCGGCAAGCGGGCCACGGCTGCCATTCGACAGGCTTCGATGGGTCCGACCTTCGGGATCAAGGGCGGGGCCGCCGGCGGGGGCTACAGCCAGGCTGCGCCCTTCGAGGCCCTCAATCTGCACCTGACCGGCGACATGCACGCCGTGACGGCGGCCCACAACACCCTCTCGGCCATGCTCGACAACCACATCTACCAGAGCAACGACCTGAGGATCGAGCCCCACTCCATCACCTGGCGTCGGGTGCTGGACGTGAACGACAGAGCGCTGCGAAACGTGATCACCGGGTTGGGATCGAAAGAGGACGGGAACCCCCGCCAAGCCGGGTTCGACATCACCGCGGCCTCAGAGGTGATGGCCATCCTGGCCCTTTCCACCTCGCTCCAGGACATGCGCCGGCGCCTCGGTCGTATCGTCGTCGGCTTCTCCACCGACGGGGAGCCGGTCACCGCCGAACAGCTCGGGGCCGCCGGGGCCATGACCGTGATCATGCGAGATGCCATCAAGCCCAACCTCCTCCAGACCTTGGAGAACGGGCCGGTTCTCGTCCATGCGGGACCCTTCGGGAACATCGCCCACGGGAACTCCTCGGTGGTGGCCGACTTCATCGGCATCCACAGTGGTGAGTACCTGATCACCGAGGCCGGCTTCGGGGCCGACATGGGGGCCGAACGGTTCTTCAACATCAAATGCCGCGTGTCGGGCCTGGTGCCGGACGCCGCGGTCATCGTGACCACCGTGCGGGCCCTCAAGGCCCACTCGGGAAAGCACAGGATCGTTGCCGGCCGGCCGCTGCCTCCCGCCCTACTGGAAGAGCATCCCGATGAGGTGGAGATCGGTGGTGCCAACCTGCGCAAACAGATTCAGAACGTCCTGCTCCACGGGGTGACCCCGGTGGTGGCCATCAATGCCTTTCCGGCTGATTTCGAGTCCGAGTACGCCGTCATCCGGGGCATTGCCGACTCCATGGGGGTCAGGTCCGCGGTGAGCCACCACTTCGAAGAGGGAGGATCCGGCGCCACCGAGCTGGCCGAGGCCGTGGCCGCCGCGGCCGACGAGCCCAGCGACTTCCACCTCCTCTATCCCGACGAAGCGCCCCTGACCACGAAGATAGAGACCATTGCCACCTCGGTGTACGGCGCCGACGGTGTCGACTACCTTCCCGCCGCGGCGGCCGGTCTCCAGCGGTTCGAGGCCCACGGATACGGGAACCTGCCCATCTGCATCGCCAAAACCCACCTGTCCCTGTCCTCCAACCCGGCATTGAAGGGGGCACCGACCGGATGGCGCCTGCCGGTTCGGGAGGTTCGGGCCTCGGTCGGGGCCGGGTTCATCTACGCCATCTGCGGCGATATGCGAACCATGCCCGGCCTCAGCTCACATCCGGCCGCCGAAAGCATCGACATCGACGAGAACGGTGAGGTCGTCGGCCTGTATTAGGCCGATTTCCGACCAGCGGCCCAATTTCACCGCGCTATCGTGCGCAGGTTCGCAGGATCGATGCGCCAGGACCAGGGGGCCCGGATGACACGCTTCACGGAAAGCACTATCACCTTCCCTTACAAGCGGTCCCTGGGCCCGGTGGTGGGAGCATTCATGACCGCCCTCACCGAGAAGCGGATCATCGGGATCCGCTGCCACGATGCCGTACTGGTACCGCCCATGGAGTGGGACCCGGCCACCGGAGCGGAGCTGCCCCACGAGTTCGCCGAGGTGGGGCCGGCCGGCACCGTGGAATCGTGGACCTGGGTCCCGACCCCGTCCGAGCAACATCCGCTCGACCATCCATTCGCCTTCGCCCTCATCCGGTTGGACGGCGCTTCGACCCCGCTCCTGCACGCCGTGGACGCGGCCTCGTCAGGGGACATGGCCGAAGGCATGCGGGTTGCTCCCCGCTGGCGGGGCACCCGGGCGGGTCGTATCGACGACATCATCTGCTTCGTGCCCGGGGAGGGGCCGACCACCGAAGGCGAGGACACGGGTCCAGCTGACGAACCGGTGACCCGGATGGACTACCTGGCCTCGATCACCTACCGGAACCCGGTCCCCGAGGCCGCCGACCGGGCCGTCGAAGCCTCCCGGGAGCACCGCCTGCTGGGCCTGGCCTGTCCCACCTGCGGGCGGGTCTACGCCGGCGGTCGCGGCTACTGCCCGATCGATGCCATCGAACTGGGGCCGGAGCAGGAGGTCGATCTGCCGCACACCGGCACCATCACCAACTTCGCCATCGTCACCCCCGTGCAGTATCCGGGCCAGACCGAGACCGAGCCCTTCGTTCGGGCCTTCATCCTGCTCGACGGGACCGACGTGATCATCCCCTACTCCCCGGTGATCGAGCTACCGGCTGACCAGATCCGGGTGGGACAACGGGTCGCCGCGGTATGGGCTTCGCCGGCCGAAGAGGTGGAAGAGGGGGGCGGCATGGCGGGGAATTTCGGCTCACTGCTCGGCTGGATACCCAACGGCGAGCCGGATCTGGACGATCCCGACCTCGTGAATCGGATCTTCTGATCATGGAGAGTGCCTTGAACAACTCCGGAGCCCACGACGTCGCCGTCATCGGTTGGGCGCAAACGGCGATGGTCCGTCATACGGACAAATCCGAGACCCAGCTGTTGATGGAGGTCATCACCAACGCGGTCTCTCCACTGGGCCTGACCCGGGCCGACATCGACTACACCTGCCTGGGAAGCTGCGACTACATCACCGGTCAGGCCTTCTCCTTCGTCTCCAATCTGGACGCCATCGGCGCCTGGCCCCCGAAGCGGGACTCCCACGTCGAGATGGACGGCGCCTGGGCCTTGTACGAGGCCTGGCTCCGGCTACAGGAGGGTGACATCGAGATCGCCGTGGTCACCGGCTCCGGACGCTCCTCGACCGGCGACCCGGCACTGATCTATCCGATGGAGATGGATCCGTACTTTCTGGCGCCGCTAGGAGCCGATCCTCTGACCTTCGCCGCCCTGCAGGCCCGGGCGGTGATCGCCTCGGGGATCGCCGACGAGCGTTCCATGGCCGAGATCGCCGTGCGCTCACGGGGACGGGGCCAGGTCGACCAGCTGCTCACCGAGGAGTACGTCCGGGAGCCCCTGCGCCGCCACGACGTGCCACCCATCACCGATGGAGCGGCGGCCATGGTCATCGCCACCGGCAATCGGGCCCGTGAGCTGGTGGAGCGGCCGGCCTACATTGCCGGGTTCGATCACCGGACCGAGTGCCACAACCCGTCGTTCCGGGCCTTGGACGATTCACCCTCCACCCGGATCGCCGCGGCGGCGGCCGGCCTGGGCTCCGCTCCGGTCGAGGTGGCCGAGCTCCAGGCGGCCTTCACCCACGAGGAGTTACTGCTGCGGAGCGTCCTCGAGCTGGGCGAGGGCGTGGCGGTGAACCCCTCCGGTGGGGCCCTCCGGGCCAATCCCATCATGGCCACGGGCCTGTGCCGGGTGGGATACGCCGCCGACCACATCTTCGGGGGCGGGAAGCGCGCCCTGGCCCACTCGACGTCGGGACCGTGTCTGCAACAGAACCTCATCTGCATCCTGGAGGGTCGATCATGAGCACGCCGCCGGTAGCCGTGGTCGGGGTGGGTCAGACCCACCACAAGTCGCGCCGGCTCGACGTGTCGTTCGGCGGCCTGGTGCGCGAAGCGGTATTCCGGGCCCTGGAAGATGCCCACATGACCCTGGCCGACATCGACGCGGTGGTCCTGGGCAAAGCGCCCGACCTCTTCGAAGGCGTCATGAAGCCCGAGCTCTACCTCTCCGATGCCCTCGGTGCCGTCGGCAAGCCGATGTTCCGGGTCCACACCGCCGGCTCGGTGGGGGGCACCACCGCCATTGTGGCCGCCTCCCATGTCCAGGTCGGAAAGCACCGGACGGTGCTGGCCGTGGCGTTCGAGAAGCAGTCCGAAGGAAACGCCCAGTTCGCCCTGGGCAGCGGGAAGGGAGCCTCGCTCGGGGCGGGTGGGGCCTTTGCCCCCTTCATCCGGGCCTACATCCAACGCAGTGGTGCGCCTGAGCACATCGGATGGAAGGTGGCGGTCAAGGACCGGCTCAATGCCCTCAAGAACCCCTACGCCCACCTGAAGATCGAAGACATCTCCATCGAGAAGGTCAAGGCCTCGCCCATGATGTGGGAGCCGACCCGATTCCTCGAGTCCTGCCCGTCATCCGATGGTGCCTGCGCCGTGGTGATCACCGATGAGGCAGGTGGCCTCGCCGCGGCGGCGGACGGACGCCCGCCCGCTTGGATCCTGGGGTCCTCTTCCCGCTCCGAGCCGCCCAGCTTTCCCGGTCGTGATCCGGTTCGCCCGGCCGCCGCTCTGCTGTGCGCCGCCGACGTCTACGCCCAGGCCGGCATCACCGATCCCCGCCGCCAGATCGACATGGCCGAGCTGTACGTCCCGTTCTCGTGGCTCGAGCCCATCTGGCTGGAGGCCTTTGGCCTGGCCGAGGAAGGCGGGGGCTGGAAGCTGGTCGATGAAGGCGTGACCGAACTGGGGGGCTCCCTCCCGGTCAACGCCTCCGGTGGTGTGCTCTCCAGCAATCCCATCGGCGCCTCGGGCCTGCTCCGCTTTGCCGAGGCGGCCAATCAGGTGCGCGGCGCGGCCGGCGAGCACCAGGTGGACGGGGCCAAGGTCGCCATCGGCCAGGCCTACGGCGCCAACAATCAGTACTTCAGCACCTGGGCCGTGGGCAGCTCCCTCCACCCCTTCGACTGACTCAGCCGACTGCCGAGCTCACGATGAGCTCGTTGAGCGGGCTCCCGTCGTAGGAGGCGCGCCAAGCCCAGCCGACTCTCTAGTAGAAGAACCGGTGCGCATCCTCTTGGTCCTCGAAGTACACCGTGATCTCGGAGATGGCGTCTTGTCCGTCGGTGAGGACCAGGTAGATCAGGTGCCCCTTGAACATGGACCGGTTCCGCTGGATCTGCATGGTGAGAAGCACGGAAATGTGGTTCTCTCCCAGCATCCAGTCGTCCCACTTGATCACGTCATAGGTGCAGTTGGACATCCCGAAGATGGTGGCCAGGTGGCGCTGCACCTCGTCCGGTCCGTGGAAGACCCCCGACACCGACGATCTGCCCGGAACGGTGTAAGTCACCTTGGGCGACAGGAGTTCACGCGCCACCTCTTCTGCCCTGTTGGTCGACAGGCTCATGAAGAACCGTTTGACATTGACCATGCGGGGCGGGTCCGGCGTCGTCACCATGAGCCCGATATTAGGCTCAAGCACCTGGTGCGAGCCGTGGGGCCGACCGCCGAAGCAGCGATGGGTAGCATGGCCGCCGATACCGGGAACCCCAGCAAGGAGCCATTGTGGAGATCACCAAGGCCAGAGAGCTGCTCGAGGCGGACCGCCTCCGAACGCAACGTCTGGTGACAGACATGGAGGGGAGCCAGCAAGCCGATCGAACCGCGGCCGATCAAGAAGGGGACATGTTCGATTCGGCCGAGCCCCTCACCGGTGAGGGCACCAACAACTCCGTGATGGCGCAGCTACGCGACCATCTGGCGGCGATCGATCGGGCTGAAAAGCGCCTTGACGACGGGACCTACGGCCTGTCGGTCCGCAGCGGCCGACCCATCCCCGACGAACGCCTGGAAGCCAACCCCGCCGCTGAGCTCACCATCGAAGAGGAAGCTGATCCCCGGGCCGAGGTCACGGTCGAGGAACAAGAGGACTCGGCCATCTGACCGGCGCCTCACCCGGCGAAGCCGATCAGGCGGACAACTCGGGGCGGCGGCGGAAGGTCACCAGCGTCACGACATCGTCGGGGTCGACGAACTCCAGCGTCGAGGCCTCCTCATCATCGGGTGAGCCGACGGCGATGGTCCGAGGATGCAGGACGGAGTGCCGTAGGACCACCGGGTACCTACCGTCGATACCGCCCACTCCGACGCTCGCTTCATCATCGTGGGGGTCGTATTCGACGTAGGCGAACGGGAGCTGTTCCACCTCGTGCTGGTCTCCAAAGTCCGAGGCCATCACTTCGACGGTGACGTCATCTCCCTGATGCTCGTTGGAGATGGCCGCCAGCGCCTCTTGCCAACTGGCCCGATCGAGTTCATCGCGTGCCACGAGACCTCCTAGGTCGTCCGTTTCGGGCCATGTTACGGCCGGTCGCCACCACTCGCTCCCACTCACCGAACCGGATCTCCGTCCAACGAAACCGTCGGTGTCGCAACTCCGGCACGGGAAGGAAGTCCGGCCGGATCCTGTGGGGCCGGTTCTGCGGGGGAATCGTTTGTGGGCGCAACTGGTTGCATCTGGTATGAGCGGCAACGGGGGAAACGGGAGACGGGCGGGTGCTGCCGGGGCGAACGCGCGGGCGGAGGTGTCGGCCGGTTTGAGCCTCACGGGGGCCGGATCATGACGGTGGAGGTGGTGATCCTGGCCTTGACGGCCAGCGGGTTCACGGCGTTGGCGTCGGTGGCCCAGCGCCGGGCCGCAGCCCCGGCGCCCGGTGAGATGAGCTTCAGTTGGCGGCTGGCGGGCTACCTCCTCCACCGTCCGGTGTGGTTCCTCGGGATTGCCAGCATGATCATCGGCTTCGTCTTTCAGGTGGAAGCGTTGCGGGTGGGAAGCCTCAGCCTGGTCCAGCCCCTCATCGCCACCGAACTGGTGATCGTCTTCGCCATGATGGCCCTGCACGACCGCCATCGGGTGCACGCGCGGGACTGGGTCTCGGCGGTGGGCATGGTGTTGGGACTGGGCGTGTTCCTGGCTCTGGCCCGACCAGCCGGCGGACACCACCACACCAGCTCCATGATGTGGGTGTTCGCCGGGCTCTCCACGCTGGTGTTGGCCGGGATACTGGCCGCGATGGCCTACCTACCGGGCCGGGACGGCCATGCCCTTCAGGGCGGGCGCAAGGCCTCATTGCTGGGGATCGCCGCCGCCGTCGGATTCGGCTTCGTAGCTGCCGTGATCAAGGAGCTGAGCACGCATCTGTCCCAGGGCCCGGTCGGAGTGTTCACGAATTGGTCGCCCTACGTTCTGCTGATCGCCGGAGCAGCGTCGATGTTCCTGGCGTCCAACGCCTTTCAAGCGGGTTCGTTGGCTGCGTCCCAGCCCGGGCTGACCGTCGTCGATCCCCTGGTGGCGAGCGTGCTCGGTGTGGTGCTCTTCGGGGAGCACCTCAATCTGGCCCCTTCGGCGCTGGTCGGCGAGTTGCTGGCCCTGGCCGTGCTGGTGGGCAGCGTGATCATGTTGAGCCGCAGTCCCCTGGTGCAAGAGGAGAGCCAGCCCTCCCTCCACGAGGAAGAGGGCCCGGCCGAGGTTGCTCCCGCCCTGGTGCCGTCTCCGGCCGGGGCGGCCAACCGCTGCTCACACCGGTCCAAGGCTCCCATCTCCACTCCCATTTCGACCCCGGTTGCGATTCGGCGCCCTCTACCGACAGGGCAGATCGGGCCGAGGCGATTGACCAGATCGGGAGCACCCCAAGAGTAGGGACCCCGACCCCGCTGGCAATTGCGAAGACCGGCGTCGACCGTGCCCCTCTGCGAGCCCGGCCACCCCGGCTGCGGCCAGGGCGACCGAGGCCAGAAACAGGACCGCCACCGAAAAGGCATGGCGTGCGTCGGCGGACAGGAGGGCTTGACCTCCGGCCACATCGAACACCAGCCCGGTCAGGGCCAAGCCGAGGGCGGTGCCCATCCCCCGGCTCATATTCAGGACTCCCGAGGCCAGGCCGGCCTGCTGGCGGGGCACCGAAGCCATGATGGTGGCGTTGTTGGGGGGCGTGAAGCAGCCCAGTCCGATCCCGACGGCCGCCAACAGGCCGACGAAGCCGACGGTTGATCGGCCCACCATGGACAGCGCCCCCAGGCCCAGGGCCACCAGGATCATCCCTCCCATCGTCAACTGGCGTGGGCCCAGGCGGTCGGCCAGGCGACCGGCGGCCGGGGCGGTCACTCCGAGAGCCAGCGGCATGGCCATGAGCTCGAGACCAGCTCGCCCGGAGCCGAGGCGCAGCCCCCGCTCCAGGTAGAAGGGCACCACAAAGAGGACCCCGAACAGGACCAGGTACGAGAGCATTCCGCTCACGATTCCGGCGCTGAACCGGCGCCGGCGGAAGAGCCCCAGATCGAGCAGGGGCATCCGACAGCGCCGCTCCCGGGCCACGAAGGCGGTGCCGAGGCAGGCACCGACGAGGACCAGGCCCACCACCACCTCGGAGGTCCACCCGAGAGAGCTCCCGAAGGAGATGGCGGCAAAGACCGCCACCACGGCCGGGAAGAACAGGGCCAAGCCGCTCCAGTCGAAGGGTTCGCGGGCCTGGAGGTGGCGGCTCCGCGGCACCAGCCACAGCTCCGGCCAGCATGCCCACCAGGCCGAAGGGGACGGTGACGAAGAAGATGAGCCTCCAGCCGCCCGCCGCCAACAACAACCCTCCAACTGTCGGGCCGAGGGCCAATCCGACAGCCTGGGCCGCCCCCTGGATCCCGATGGCCCCGCCCAGTGAGCGCTTGGGCACGGCCAGCACGATGATGGCCACGCTGTTGGCCTGCAGGAGAGCCGCACCCACGGCCTGCACGGCGCGGAAGGCGATCAGAGCCCCGAGACTCGGAGCTAACCCGCAGAGCACCGAGCCCAGCACGAAGAGTCCGAACCCGTAGATGTAGAGGAGCTTGTGGCCCCACATGTCGGCGAAACGACCCACCGCCGCCACCGTGGCCACCAGGACCAACAGGTAGCTCAGGCCCACCCAGGTCACCGCGCCCACGCTGGCGTGGAAACTCCGCTGCAACGTGGGCAGGGCCACGGTCACGATGCTGGCGTCGAGTTGGCCCATGAAGGCCCCGATGCACACGGTGGCCACGGCCAGCCAGAAGGAGTTCGGCCGGCGCCGGACGGCCTCGGGTCGTCTCGGCTCGACCAGCATCCGGTGCCAGCCATCCGTCCTGACCTGTCCGACGGAGTCCATGGAACGAGTGTGGACCCCTCTGAGTCAGAAGGAAAATAGAGATTATCTCTGTAATCGATAAGCTATGACAATGGATTCCCGCCGACTCGAGTACTTCGTGGCCGTCGTGGACCACGGTGGCTTCACCGCGGCGTCCAGAGCCATCTTCGTCTCGCAGCCGGCGTTGTCGCTGGCCGTCAAGGAGTTGGAAGCCGATGTGGCCACGCCGCTCTTCTCCCGGGTCGGGCGCCGGGTGCACCTGACTGCCGCAGGGTCGGCCCTGCTCGGTCCGGCCCGCCAGGTGCTGCGGGATCTCGAGACGGGTCGGGCCGCGGTCGACGCCGTGGCCGGACTGGAGGCCGGATCGCTCTCACTGGCCAGTCTGCCCACCTTGGCCGCTGACCCGCTGGCGGCATTGGTGGGTCGCTTTCACCACCACCATCCCGGCGTCGGCGTCGAGCTGGCCTCTCCCGAGGACAGCCTCGATCTCTTCGACAGCGTGATCACCGGTCGGGCGGAAGTGGGGCTGACCGACGCCCGGGACATCCCCGATGCCCTGGAGTCGGTGGCGCTGGGATCTCAGACCTTGGTCTTCATCCTGCCTCCCGGTTGGTCCTCGGAGCGTTGGCAGCCGGTCGGCCTCGAAGGAAACCGGCACACGCCCTTCGTAGCGGCACCCGAGGGCACCTCCACCCGGCGCCTTCTCGACGAGCACCTGGCCGCGGCGGGACTCCAGCCCCACCTGGCCGTGGTGTCGGCCCAACGCGACGCCATCCTCCCCCTGGTGCTGGCCGGGGCGGGAGCGGCCCTGGTTCCCGAGTCCATGGCCCTCATCGCCGAACGGCTGGGGGCCGTGGTCTCCCGGCCGGATCCGCCGGCCATCCGGCAGGTGGCGCTGGTCTACCGGAGTGGACCGCTCTCCCCGGCGGCCAGCCGCTTCCTCGAACTGGCCGTGGATCGAGCCCCCGGGCCGGATCCCGACGAACGTGATCCATCCTCCGGCGGGATCAGGACCCGGGCGGCCAGTCCTTCAGGAGATCCGACTTGACGGCCACCACGAAACCGAAGGCCACCGTGTAGAAGCCCACGACGAACAGGGTCAGGCCCAGTTGCGAGTAGGTGACCAACGCCACCAGCACCAAGAAGAGGTACAAGAAGGTGGCCGCCCGGCCCTGCCAGGTGAGTGGGCCGAATCTGAGCCGGCCGTCCCTCTTGCCGAACCACAGCTGAGGTTCCTCGTCCGCCACTCAGCTGGCTCCGGGGCTCGGCCGGCACCGGGTCACGGCGTCGGAGGGCGTGGGTGGCAACGGCCTACCGGCCCCGCTCGAGAATCCCTCGGACGTACGCTGCCTGACCTACGTGCTGTAGATCGTCCGAGATCACGCTGACCAGTCGGACCCCGAGGGTCACCGGTGGATCCCAGTTCCGGTCCACCACGCGGACCAGGTCGGGATCCGAGAGCGAACCGATGAAGGCCAGGGTCTTGTCATGAACGGCCTCGAAGTAGCCGAGCAGGGACGGGGCGTCCGCCGTCACCAGCGCCACGGTGTCGGAGTCGTGCCCGTAACCGGTATCTGCGGGATCGATGGGCAGAGCGAAGCGATCGGCCCATCCGTCAGCCGTCCATACCTGGTGGTCGTGGGCCAGACCGGCCACGTGGTCGTCCTGTATGCGGGTGAGGTGCCACACCAGCCAGGAGATGGAGTTGGACTCGGGGTCGGGACGGAAGGCCAGGTCATCGGCCGAAAGGCCGCTCACGGCAGGGTAGACGGCGTCCCGGACCCTTTCGAATGCGTCGACCAGCACATCCGTGCTCTTCATCGGTATCTCCTCCGGCTCGGGTTTGACGATCGCGCGCCACTCCGGACGGGACCACGGCGGCCAGCCTACCCAGGGCCGACAATCGGCCTCAGTTGTCAGCTTCGGCGTTGTCCAGCGCGGCCACGCAGCCCTGCAGCCACTGGGCCGAGTTGTCGTCGGCCGGGATGCCTCCGGCAGCCGACGGGGCCCGCTCGGCCAACACGCAGGCCTGGTGGGCCGTTCCGTTGGAAGCACCTGAGGACGCCACGCTCCCGCCGGCCGAGTAGCCGTCCTTGTAGGACTGGGACTCGTGGGACAAGGATGAGAACATCACGACACTCACGATCAGGATGACCACCAGGATGAGGACGATCCCCCCGCCGACGATGGCTCGACGGCCCGCTCGTGTCTGCCAGACCCGGCTCAACGCACTTCCCAGCCCGAAGCCGTTCCGATCTCCGCCGCCGCTTGACTGCAGTGCGGGCGATCGATCGGTCACACCAACTCCCCTGCCGACAGGTGGGCGCCACCGGTGAGCCGGAAGTGCCTCGGGCTGTTGACGCTCTGCACCCTCGCTCTAGCCATGCTGTCCGGTTGCTCCCCTTCGAATGTCGTTTTCGGTCCCACCAACTCCACCCAGGCCCCCGGCTGTCCGATCGGGGCTGGAAGCTGCGTGAAGCGTAACTTGACTGTCACCGTGACCACCGTGCCGGGCAGCCTGGGCTGCTACGAGCACGCCGCGACCCCTCGGACCGGCGGAAACCTCCGAATTATCGCCTATACGCGACGCCTCTCCAGCGCGGACATCTCCTACCTGGCGACAGCGGCCGAGGCCCAGGTGGGTGGGTGCATCACCCGGAGTGCCCTGGCCGCCGGGCCCTCCAGGCTCGAGCTGTACTTCGATCCGGGCTCCTACCCGAAGGTGGATGAGGTGGCCGGCTGGCTACGCACGCAGGTGGCGGCGATCTCACAGGTGCGGGTGGTCCCGGCCTCGGCCGGTCACTCCTGATCGATCGGACGCCGGTCGGCCTCCGTCCGCTCAGCTGTCTTCCATGGTGTCGACGATCAGTACCGAGCAGTGGGCGTTGTGGGCCACGGTGTTGGGGATGCTCCCGAGCACCCGGCGCACCCCCTTCATCCCCTGATTCCCGACCACGATGAGATCGGCGTCCAGCTCCTCGGCGATGGTGACCACGGCGTCGGCCGGAGCATCGGTGGAGTAGTGCATGATGGGCTTGAGCCCTTCATCCTCGGCCACCTTGGCCAACCCGTTCAGGACGTCGTCCTCGGGGTGGGGGTCTTCGACATAGCCCCCGACGGAGGAACGGCTCGGGCCCTTGTAGGCGTTGTTGGCGGTGACGATGTGCAGGGTTCCGTTTACCAGTCGGGCAAATCTCGCCGCCGCCGCCACCGCCTGCCGTGACGTCGGCGAGTCCTCCGCTCCGACCACAATGTTGTCCACTTCCTGGAACACCGGCTCCTCCTTTTATCGCTTGCCGACCGGAGACCCGGCTGGTCCCGTGCGAGGGCTGGGCTCCGCCAGCATCAGACTAACAATTCGGTACCCGATCGACCCGATCGGAAACGAAAGCCTGGTCTACCGGGACTTTCCCCGGCCGCATCGGGCGAGGTCGAGCCCCACCCGGTACGGAGGTCGAGCATCATGTCCCCATGGACCGCTCCCGGTCACTGGCCACCATCGTCAGCACGCTCGAGGAGGCCGGATGCGTAGCGGCGGCCGAGGAAGCCGACGAGCTGGTGGCGGCGGCCCGCCACGGTGACCACCTCGACGAGATGGTGTCCCGGCGCGTGAGAGGAGAGCCGCTGGCCTGGATCACCGGCACCGTGGTCTTCTGCGGTCTCGATGTCGCCGTGGAGCCCGGGACGTACGTCCCCAGATGGCAGTCCGAGCGGCTGGCCCGGCGAGCCGCCCAGCTGTTGCCGCCCGACGGGCTGGGTGTCGATCTGTGCACGGGGTCGGGCGCCATCGCCATGGTCATGGCGTCCGGCCGCCCCGGGGCCCGGGTGGTCGGCACGGAGATCGACCCCGGTGCGGCCCGGTGTGCGCGAGGCCAGGGGGTGGAGGTGTATGAGGGAAGCCTGTGCGAGCCGTTGCCCGACGAGTTGGCCGGGCAGGTGGACGTGATGACCGGGGTGCTGCCCTATGTTCCGACCGACGCCCTCCACCTGCTACCCCGGGACGTCCAGCAGTTCGAACCCCGCCGGGCCCTGGACGGGGGTCGGCGTGGTCTGGCGGTGGTGTCGGTGGCGGTGACCACCAGCCCCCGGTGGCTGAAGCGGGGCGGATGGTTGTTGCTCGAGATCGGCGACGATCAGGTGGCCGAGACGACCGCGCTGTTCGCCGACGCCGGCTTCGTCGACGTGGAGTTGCTCGAGGACGGGGACGGCGACGTGCGGGGTCTGGGCGGACGACTGATGCAGCCGAGGCCTCGGGTGTAACCAAGGCCCGGGCCGGAGGAGCCGGTCCATGATCGGTCCTCCGGCCGTTGGCGGTACCTTTTCCATTGGGCTGTACTCCACGGTGGCCACACTCCACCGTGGCCGTGCCACCCTCGATGGTGTCAGTACCCAACCTTGCCGGGCCGAGGTAGCGGATGGGCCCGGATCAACCGGAACCGAATTTCCCAAGGGAGAGAGCAATGACCACCACTGGACCAGGATCAGCCCACCGCATCGTGGTGGGCCTCGACGGTTCGCCCGCCTCACTGGTCGCCGTCGAGTGGGCCGCCCATCAGGCCGAGCTCACCGGGGCTGTTCTCGAGGTCATCATGACCTGGGACTGGCCCGTCAGCTACGGGTGGTCCCTGCCCATCCCCTCCGACTACGACCCCGAGCACGACAGCGAAACGGCGTTGGACCAGGCCCTCGCTCCGGTCCGCAAGTCCCACCCGGGTCTGGCCATCGAGGCGACCGTCATCGAGGGCCACCCGGCCCCGGTGCTGGTGGAGGCGTCGAAAGGGGCCGAGCTACTGGTGGTCGGGAGCCGTGGCCACGGCGAGTTCAGCGGCATGCTGCTGGGCTCAGTCAGCGAGCACTGCGTCTCCAACGCCCACTGCCCGGTCCTGGTCTACCGCGACCGGGACTGAGCCCCGCAGCCATGAGAGCCTGGGCGGTGGACCGGCCGGGGCCCATCGACAGCGGGCCTCTCCGCCGGATCGATCGGGCCGCGCCCGAGCCCGGTCCGGGCCAGGTCCGCATCCACGTACGGGTCTGTGGGGTCTGTCGGACCGACCTGCACCTGGCCGAGGGTGACCTGGCTCCCCGCCGCCCCCTGGTCGTCCCGGGTCACGAGGTGGTCGGCGAGGTCGATGCTGTTGGTCCAGAGTGCAGCCGGTTCCGGCCAGGGGACCGGGTCGGGGTGCCGTGGCTGGCCCACACCTGTGGGGTGTGCCGGTTCTGCCGCACCGGTCAGGAGAACCTCTGCGTGGCTCCGGCCTTCACCGGCTGGGACCTCGACGGAGGCTACGCGGAGTACGTGGTGGTCGACGAACGGTACGGCTACCCGATTCCCGACGGCTTCGGTGACGAGGAGGCTGCCCCGCTGCTGTGCGCCGGGATCATCGGCTACCGGGCGCTGCGCCGGTCCCGCCTGCCGGCCGGCGGGCGACTCGGGATCTACGGCTTCGGTGGGTCCGCACACCTGACCGCCCAGATCGCCATGGCCGAGGGAGCCCGGGTCCACGTCATGACCCGGGGAGCCGAGGCCCGCCAACTGGCGCTGGCCCTGGGTGCAGCCAGTGTGGGCGGTGCCGACGACCCCCCACCCGAGCCGCTGGACGCCGCCATCCTCTTCGCTCCGGTGGGGACGCTGGTCCTTCCGGCCCTGGAGGCCCTCGACCGCGGCGGCACCCTGGCCATCGCCGGCATCTACCTGAGCGACATTCCGGTCCTGAACTACGAGCGTCACCTCTTCGAAGAGCGCACCCTGTGCAGCGTGACCGCCAATACCCGGCACGACGGGGACGAGTTCTTGGCCGACGCCGCCCGAGTCGGAGTCCGGGTGACCACCACGCCTTATGACATGGACCGGGCCGATCGGGCCCTGGCCGACCTGTCCCACGGGCGGGTCAACGGGGCCGCCGTACTGATCAACCCGTGGTGATCCCGGAGGGTCGGGCCGGTCCATACCGCGCCGAGTGTCGGCACCGGAGATCGCACCCGCTCCTTCGGCTGAGAACCCCGTCCCGGAGGTGAGGCCGGAAGCCACCGGCACGACATCGGAAGTGTGGTTGCATCCGAAGAATTTTCTTCCTGATCGCGACTCCAAAACGCAGGTCACGTGAGTATGATTACGAGTGCCGGCGAGTACCCGAAGAACCAAGCATGGCGGAGAGAGCGGGAAGAGAGCGGAACGTCGGTGGTAGGACCAAAAGAGGAGGCTCGGTGACACACGTGAATGCCATTACCCCGACCGGCGAACTGGCGCATCCCGCCACCCTCCCGGTCACGATCCGGACCGGCAGCGACCCGATGCGTCTGGACCGCCTGGCCCCTCTGATCCATCAGCTCCTGGCCTGGGAACTGATCTACCGAGCAGAGTCCGGTGAGTTCCTGCTGCGGGACGATGTACAGGAGCGGCTCCAGACCATGGCGGAGTCGCTCACGCCGGCCCCCGCCGAGGTCTACCTGGGTCGTAAGTGCCAGTCGTGCGGCCTGGTACGGGTAACCCGCCTGGTCAACGGCACCCGGGTGTGCGAGCCGTGCCGGGTGGCGGCCACGGCAGTTCCGGATCCCACTCCCGTTGTGGTCTCCGAAGAGCCGGGGCATCACGGGATCCGCTCCCGCTGGCACCGGAAGGCCAGCTGACCGGAGTAGGTCGGCCCGACCGGGATGAGTTGGCCCTGGTTGGCATCTAACGTTCGATGGGAAGCAATCCGCCTTCGGCGGCTTCGCGTTCATCGGCGTTGGGCTGGGCCCGAACCAGGCCGATGAGAACCACCGCTATGGCCGCTCCCACGATCGGCCCCAGCACGTAGATCCACCAGCCCTTGAAATCGAGAGCGACGATGTCCGGTCCCAGGGTACGGGCCGGGTTCATGGACGCTCCGCTGATCGGGCTGGCGAACAGGCCAAGCAGGGCCACGGTGCTCCCGACGGCCAGGGCTGCGTTATGCCCGATGCTCCGGTAGCCGGTGGCGGTGTTCAAGATGACAGTCACAAGGATGGCGGTGAGGACGATCTCCATGACCAGGGATCGCCACTCCCCTCCGGGCCTGGCGATGGGATAGTTCCCCCCCGACGAGACATGGCCGTACATGCCCTGCAGGAAGAGTGCGGCGCTGATGGCCCCGGCCATCTGTGCCAGCACGTAAGGGACCACCCAGCCCATCTTGAACACGCCCCGCGCTGTGAACGCCATGGTGACGGCCGGATTGATGTGGAGCCCGGACAGCGGCCCGAGGGCGTAGATCAGGGCCATCACCAGCGCTCCGGGCGCGATCACGGCCGCGGTCCGGCTGATCGGGCCTCCCCCGGCGTAGTGGTTGATGACCCCGGCTCCGGCCGCCACGGTCACCAGAAAGAAGGTGCCCACGAACTCGATGATCACCCGGACCCACAGGGGCCGATGCTTGAGGGTGTCCTCCCCGAACCGGATCAGATAGTGGTTGCTGATCAGGGTGGCCGCCAGCTGCGGGTCCGCCGCGGTGGTGGCCGCCACGGACGGTGGGACGGTGGTCGGTGGGGCGGAAGGGGTCGCAGACGGATCGGTCATGTCACTCTCCTGGCTCTCTCGGGCTGAGCTGGCCAGCCATTGCTATATGGCCCCGTTCCTCCGTGGCGTACCCTTCACGCCTCGGACGCCAGCCCGGGGCCGGGCCCATGGGAGTCGGTCAGGTGTCCCCGGTGACAGTGCGCCGGTCGATCACCCGCGAGGCCGCCCCGAGGATCAGCCGGATCACGATGGCGAACACGGCCAGGTCGCTGAGCATCTGTACCGTCACCACCAACCGGGCCGGATCGGTCCGTGGCGCGATGTCCCCAAAGCCCACGGTGGAGAACACCGTCACGGTGAAGTAGAGGGATTCGACGCGGTCGAGCTGCCCCCCGAAGGCGGCCGGGTCCGAGTGGGACAGGCTCAGATAGATCCAGGCGAACAGGACCAGGAACAGTGGGATGACTGTGGCCATGGCCACTCCCGCTCTCAGCATGGGCCGGTCGTGGAGCGTGATGAGGCGGATCTCGTTGACCAGTACCGCCACGAACAGGGCCAGGGCCAGGCTCACCCGGAGGATCACCGATTCGTGGGGGTGGTTCTCGATGGGGACGATGAAATAGAGCACCAACAAAGCGCCGGCCGTCACGACCGCTCGGAGCGCCGACTGCACCAGGTGGGACCGTTCGAATGTGCTCAGATCCTGGATGGTCGAAGGTACCATCTGCCTTCCTCGGAAAGCTGGATCCGGCCCTGGTCCGCTCAACGGCGCGCCCCGGCCGCGGCGGGGCCGGTCACACGACGACCCTCGCGTGGCCGGGCCAGTCGCACCGCACGCCAGCACCGCCGGCCGCCACCCGCGTCGGGCACCATGCCAACGACCGGTAGGGGGAACGGCGGGCCACCAGGTCCACCATGGAGTTCGGCGAGGTACCCAGCCTGAACCAGTCGATCTCCCCGCCGGTCAGGATCACGGTGAAAGCCGGCGTCGAGAACACCGGGAACTTCGTGGTGGACGGCCTCCTGAGCGCGCCGTCAGCACGGCTCGCTCACGGGTCGGGGCAAAGCGGCCGTGATAAAACTGGCCGCATGGACACACGACGGATCGGGACTCTCGAGGTTTCGGTCGTAGGGCTCGGCACCAACAACTTCGGGATGGCCATGACCGAGGACCAGGTGCCGCCGGTGGTGGAGGCGGCCCTCGACTCCGGCATCAACTTCTTCGACACCTCCGACTCGTACGGCGACAGTGAGGAGCGGTTGGGGCAGGCTTTGGGCCGCCACCGCGATGAGGTGGTCATCGGGACCAAGTTCGGGAGCCCGGTGGGCCCCGACGGTACCGGCGGAGCAGCGCCCGCCTACGTGGCCCAGGCCATCGAACGCACGCTGCGCCGGCTGGGCACCGACCGGGTCGATCTCTACCAGCTGCACCGGCCGGATCCCCAGACGCCGATCGCCGACACCCTCGGTGCTCTCGATGACCTGGTCCGACAAGGAAAGGTCCTAGAGATCGGGTGTTCGAACTTCTCCGCCGAACAGCTCCGCCAGGCCGAAGCCAGCGGTGGCTCCGGGTGCAGCCCGGTTCGTGAGCGTTCAGAACCAGTACAGCCTGGTGCACCGGGACGACGAGGGCGAGGTGCTGCCCGAGTGCCGACGACTGGGCGTGGCCTATCTTCCGTACTTCCCGCTGGCCAGCGGACTGCTGAGCGGGAAGTACACCAAAGGTGAGGCGCCGCCCGAGGGAACCCGTCTGCAGCGGTGGGGCGACCGGGCTTCGGGCATGCTGACCGACCGCAATTTCGACCTCATCGAAGCCCTGGGGGCCTGGGCCGTCGAGCGGGGTCACAGCCTGCTCGATCTGGCCTTTGCCTGGCTGGCGGCCAATGACCTGGTGGCCTCGGTGATCGCCGGCGCCACCACGGTCGAACAGGTGCGGGCCAACGCCTCGGCCGGAGCGTGGGTGCTGTCGGCGGAGGAGAGGGCCGAGGTCGACGACCTGGCTCCTCCCGGTCCCTGAACCGGCGCGGTCCCTGAACCGGCGCTGTCCCGGAACCGGCGCTGTCCCAGAACCTGCAGCTCTCGAACCCGCCGTCGCTCAGACCCGCCAGTCGCCTCCGAGGGGAGCGGGGGGCAGAGCGGACTGGGCCGGCTGGGCGGGCAGGGCCGGTTGGGCGGGCTTGCGCTTCCTTCTCAGCACCACCATCGGCCCCCCGATAGCCACGGCTATCGAAACAACCAGGATGGCCAAGGAGGCCAGGCCCCGGTTGTCGGCTGATGACTGACACTCACTGACGAACTCGGCCCACGCCCGGTGGTCGGCGGTGTCCGTGGTCGGCGGTTGGGCACCGGCCCCGATCGACACCGGGTCGAGTAAGGCCACGATCGGAGCCTCGGACGCCGTGCCCGGTCCACAGGTCCCGCCTACTGCAGGTGGAGGCAGGACCAGCAGGACGCCGGAGATGGCGAAGGCCACCCCGAACAGTCCCACCAGGGCGAAGACCACCCTGATCCAGGCTTGATGCGACAGCTGCGACACGTATGGATTCCCTTTCGGCCTGCCACGAGGTTAACCGTCCAGGTCCGTCGCCCCCGACGCGCCGCCATGCCGCCGGGCCCGGCCAGGGCCCGGAGCGGCGGTCAGCGGGCCGGGTTGGCCGAGACGAAATCGACGATGACCCGACCCAACTCCTCGCCCTTCTGCTCCTGAAGGAAGTGGCCGGCCCCGGTGATCTGCACGTGGGACTGCCCCCGCGCTCCGGGCACCTGGTTCGCAGAAGACCGACTCCCATCCGGCCGTGGCCGGGTCCCCGTCCGAGTAGGCGGTGAGGAACGGGCGGTCGAAGTGGGCCAGGGCCGACATGGTGGACCGGCCGATGGCGGCACCCGGATCGTTCCGGGTAAACGGCAGGAGTGCGGTCAACTGTCGCAACCCCGCCTGGTAGGTGTGGTCGGGAAACGGCGCGTCATAGGCCTGCGCCACCCCGGGCGCCAGCGGGCCGGCCACCGCCTCCACGAAGAAGCTGGCCTCGATATCGGACGCCCGCACGTAGTAGAGGAGGTAGTCGACCAGCGCCTCCTGCAGTACCACCCGACCGTCGTCGAGCCCGTGGTTGGCCCACGTCAGCCGACCGGCCAGCGCGGGGTCGGCGGTGTGCAGGACGGTATTGGCCGCCACCACCCGGGCGAACCGGCCCGGGTCGGCGGCCAGTGCACTCAGCCCGATCGGCCCGCCCCAGTCTTGAGCCACGAGCGTGACACCGGTGAGGTCCAGCCCGGCGATCAGGCTGCCCAGCCACTGCACATGCCGGCTCAGGGTGTATGCCGTGGGCTCGGTCCATTTGTCGGACCGCCCGAATCCGATGTGGTCCGGGGCGATGATCCGCAACCCTGCTGCCGTCAACACCGGAATGACCGTGCGGTAGAGGTAGGACCAGGTCGGTTGGCCGTGGAGCAGCAGGACCACCTCGCCGTCGGGCGGTCCGGCCTCGACGTAGTGCATGCGCACCGGGGGCAGGCCCCGGGCCGTGACCATGGCGTAGTGGGGCTCGAAGGCGTACCCCGGGAGGTCTACGAACCGCTCATCGGGAGTGCGCACCACGTCGACCATGACCACTCCTCGAGCGTAGGGTTGGGGTTCCGGTTCGGGCTGGGCACGCTATCAATCGGATGTCCGAGGAGCCAGAGGACCGGGGGGTCACCCCGAGGGGTCACGACCGAACAGCTCGCTGACCCACTCCCTCAACAGTCGCTCCTCCTCTTCGGCGTTGGGCACTCCGGCCACGTAGCTGGCGAACGCCCCGCCGGCGGCGATGGCCCACCCCAGGCACACCCACGCCGTCACCCCTCCCGACACCAGGGCCGCCATGAGCAGGACCACGGCCGCCACCGCCGAGAACAGTGCCACCACCGACCCGGTCCGCGACGTGACGGTGTAGGCCAGGGTGCTGGCTGAACCCTGGTGGGAGAGGGTTCCCGCCAGCGTGGGCTTGATGGGCCGCTCTCGGGTGGTCGCCCTCATCAGTCCCACCCTGGCTCCGTGGGGGAAGACCCGGACCCGTAGCCGGACCGGATCCGACTGCCCGACGGCCCCTTCGAACACCGGGTCCCCGCGGGGAGAGGGGAACGTGCGCTGCAGACTCTCGGTGACCTCGCCCATCACGGTCTCGCGGGGGCGGGTCAGCTCCAGGTCCCACCACCGGTTCACCACGTGCCCGCCGAGCCAGCGGATACTGGCCACCACGTTGCCTGCTGGTCCATGTTGCGCCGTTGGCCACCACGTCATCATGGCTCAGGCGCTGGGACCAGCGGCCGTAACAGAGCCCCGTCCGTCGACGTGACGTGCGGTGGGCCCTTGTGCCATAGTCCACGCGTGGCGCTGCGGCCGATCGATCCCTTGGCCCTGCGCATCGACCAGGCGGGCCCCACACTGCTGGGGGGATGGTCGGCCACCAGTGGGCTCCGGCACTTCCCGCCCTCCCCGGTCTGCCCGTTCACCGGCGCCGACGACGTCCAGCCGATCGACCTGGAGCGGGAGGGAACGGTGTGGCTGCACACGGCGGTCAACGTGGCGCCTCCCGGGTACACCGGGCGGGTCCCCTACGGGTTCGGGATCGTCGAGTTGGACGGGACCCCCCTGCTGCGGATCGTCACCCGCCTGGACGGCGAGGGTCTGGTCCCCGGCGTGCGTGTGCACCTGGAGGCCGAAGAGGTGCCCGGGCCTGACGGGGAGCCCGTCGCTACCTGGGTGTTCCGCCCATGACCGACGTCCGCATCACCGGGGTCGGGCTGCACCCGTTCGGTCGCTTCGAAGGGTCGACCGGGACCGACATGGGCGTGGTGGCCGTGCGGGCCGCCCTGGCCGAGGCCGGCATCGGGGCCCGGGACGTGCAGGCGGCGTTCTGCGGCACGGCCTATGGGGGGATCGCCGCCGGACACCGCGTACTGGGTGCTCTGGCCGGCACCGGCATCCCCATCTACGACGTCGAGGCCGGCTGCGCGTCCGGCGGCGCCGCCCTCCAGTTGGCTGCGGCCTCCATAGCGTCCGGACAGCACCGACGGGTCCTGGTCTTCGGCGTCGAGAAGATGCCCAAGGGCATCATCCGCTCCTCGTTCTTCGCCCCGTGGCAGGAGGCGGCCGGCCTCACGCCGGCTCCGGCCTACTTCGCCCTCCGGGCCCAGCGACTGTTGATGGAGACGGGACTCACCGTCGATCATCTGGCCCAGGTGGTGGTCAAGAACCGCCGGCACGGGGTCGACAACCCCGACGCCATGTTCCGCAAGGCGGTCACCGCCGACGAAGTGCTGGCCGCCCGGATGATCTGCCCGCCGCTCACCTTGTTCATGCTGTGCTCCCCCAACGAGGGAGGCGCGGCCGTCGTCCTCGAGAGCGGCGAGGGAGGCGGCGGCGTGCGGGTGGCCGGCATCTCCCTGCGTTCCCACCTGCCCGGCAACGTGCTCGGCGAGGACTCACCCCTGTGCGGCATCGACGATGCCGCCATCACCCCGCCGACGACCCTGGCCGCTGACGACGCCTACGCCCAGGCCGGAGTGGGCCCCGACGACGTCGACGTCGTCGAGTGCCAGGACACCGATGCGGCCCGGGAGTTGCTGGCCTGGGCCGAGCTCGGCCTGTGCCCTCCGGGTGGCCAGGCCAAGATCCTGGCCGATGGCGACGCCCTGATCGGAGGGAAGCTGCCGGTCAATCCGTCCGGTGGGCTCCTGTCCAAAGGCGAGCCGCTGGGCGCTTCGGCCCTCGGCCAGGTGGTGGAGATCGTCCGTCAACTGAGGGGCACGGCCGGCGCCCGACAGGTGGACGGCGCCCGGGTCGGGTTGGCCCACGTCATCGGGCGCGGCGCCAACGCCTGCGTCACCGTGCTGACCCACTAACTCCTGGTCGGTTTCGGTGGGTGGCGGCGGGTAGCGATCGGCCCCGGATTGCGGTGGCGGCGATAGGTTGTTGGCCATGTCCGACTACGTGATCCCCGAACCCGAACCCAAGGAGATTGACGAGACCCTGTCAATCGAACTGCGCCATCTGGCGGACAACGCAGTCCTCAAGGGAAAGCCTTCGGGCAGTGAGAAGTGCGACAACTGCCGGTACTATCTGGAGCCCTACAAGGACATCTCGTACTGCTGGCATCCGAAGCTACGGGTACTGGTGGGTGGCGAGTGGTGGTGCCAGTGGTGGGAGGCCATCCCCGAGGACCAGTAGCTCGACCGGACACCGGTCGAACCGGTGGGACGGGAGTGGGACAGGGGAGCATTCGACCCGGAAACGGTGCGGGTGGCCTACGACACCGTGGCGGCCGATTACGTCGCCGCCTTCGGCGACGACCTCGACCAACTGCCCGTCGACCGGTCGGTCCTGGATGAGGCCGTGGGGCTGCGGCACGGCGACGGGCCGATCATCGACCTCGGATGCGGCCCCGGACAGGTGGCCCGGTACCTCGCCGACCGGGGCGCCCACTCCATCGGCGTGGATCTCTCGCCGCAGATGCTGCGCCAGGCCCGGCTACAGGCGGCGAGCCAGCCCTTCGTCTGCGGTGACCTGAGGACCCTGCCGTTCCGGCCCGCCTGGGCCTCGGGAGCGGTGGCCTTCTACTCCATCCAGCATCTGCCCCGCCAGGACCTGCCGCTGGCCCTCGAGGAGATCAGACGGGTCGTGGCCCCGGGTGGGATCCTGGTCATCGCCACCCACCTGGGCCAAGGCGAGGTCTACGTTCCCGAGCTCCTCGGCCACCCGCTCCGACCCATGGGCGGAACCATGTACGGCGACGACGAACTTCAGGGAATGGTGGAGCGCCACCACTTCGGGGTCGAGCAGGTCCGGCACCGGGAGCCCCTCCCCCACGAGTACGCCTCGAGCCGGGTCTATCTCACCGCCCGGCGCCTCGAGGACTGAAGCGGCCGCGGCCCGGGCGGTCTACGGCCGTCGGCGCAGGGCGAAGTGGGCCTTGACCGAGTCGTCGGTGGCCGGACCCCCGACCTCGTCGACCTCCTCCAGGATGACGAACCTCTGCTCCAACGCCGGCCGGAGCACGGCCAGCTCCACCCCCAGCTCACCGATCACCTCTTGATGGAGCAGGTACTGCGACTCACCGACGTGCTCGAAGATCCGGATCTCCCACCACGAAAGGCCACGCTCGCTCAACGAGACGTCCATGATCATGACGTTGTCGTCGAACTCGTAGACCCAGGGCGGCTCGTCGCCCAGCCGCTTCAGCTCGCCCACCGTGTTCACGTCCAGCACGAAGAGGCCTCCGTCGACCAGGTGGTCGGCCGCGGCGGCGAACACCGACTGCCAGGCCCCGAAGTCCAGGAGATGGTTCAGGGTGTCGAACACGCACACCACCACGTCGAAGCGCTCCCCCAGGGAGAACGAGCTCATGTCGCCCTCGAACAGGCGGGCACCGGGGACTTTGCCCCGGGCCACGGCCAGCATCTCCGGCGACGAGTCCAGACCGGTCAACGCTGGGCACGGAGTGCAGCCGGGCCAGGATGGATCCTGTGCCACAGCCCAGCTCCAACAAGGTGGTGGCGCCGGGGCGGTAACGGTCGATGAACCCGAGGACCCGCTCGGCCCGGGGACCGGGGTCGTCCATGGCGGCGTCGTAGAACCGGGCGAATCGCTCATAGGACGGCATGGGGCCAACGGTGCCACATCGCCGATGCCGAGGGTGGCCACCGAGGTCGGGCAGTGGCCGGCGCGGGCGCCGGGCCGCTGAGCGCATCGTGCCACCGCTCAGCGGGCCCGGCCCCGTGGCATCGGCCCAAACCGGGCGATGCTTGAGCGACGGCCGACCCGACCACCGTGGAGCCGGTGCCGCCGGTCGAAGGTGCCGGCCACTCCCGTTTCGGGTAGTGGGTCAGTGACCAGACCCCATTCCGGGCCTGGCCTTATCACCACCGGTACGCTCGGAGCATGGGGAAGCAGGTCCGAATTGAGGCGGGCGGCCGGAAGGCCGGCATCGGTGGTCGTGCCCGTACCGCGGGACAAGAGGACCGTGGCGTCATCAGACCGTTGCCATGATTGAAGGGGAGGAGCATGGAGCCCGGCATCAGGAGCAGGACCACGAAGCTCAGCACCACGACGAAGATCTAGACCAGATCCTGCAGAATCTGGACCTGCCCATTCCGGGGCGATGCAAAGCCCGACCATTCGAACTGACCCCCACCCCATATCCGGCAGGCCGATACGCTCCGGCATGGTCCCTCAACCTGCCTACGACGAGTTCGGAGTCGGCTACCGCCACGTCCGTCGCCCCGACCACCACATCCAACAGGCGATCGACGAGGCCCTAGGAGGAGAGGTGCGCGTCATCAACGTCGGGGCCGGCACCGGATCGTATGAACCGGACGGCCGATGCGTGGCGGCCATCGAGCCTTCGACCACCATGATCCGGCAGCGGGCACCCCATCTGGCGCCGGCGGTACAGGCCATGGCCGAGAACATTCCCGCCGGGGACGGGAGTGCCGATGCCGTGCTGGCCGTCCACACCGTCCATCACTGGAACGACCTCGGACGCGGCCTGGCCGAGATGCGGCGGGTGGCCGGCAGGAGGGTCATCCTCACCATGGATCCGGACGTCGTGGGCCAACTCTGGATCGTCAAGGAGTACGCCCCGGAGATGGCCCCGACCCACGTGGCCAGCCTCCCGGCCATCGGGACGCTGGTATCGCTCCTCCCCGGGGCCGAGGTGCGGGTGGTCCCGGTGCCGCCGGGAGTGCACCGACGGATTTCTGGCGGCATTCTGGGGACGTCCGGAGGCCTACCTCGACGCCGAGGTTCGCCGCGCCACCTCCCCGTGGCATCAGATCCCGGCCCAGGCCCGGGAGCGGGCCGTGCGACGCCTTTCGGAGGATCTGGCCGATGGAACCTGGGACCGGCGTCACGGGCACCTGCGATCCGAACGATCCCACGACGTGGGGATGCGGCTGGTGGTGGCAGCCTGAGTAGAGTCCCTCCCGTGACCTTGACCCCCGACTCCGTACTCCTCACCGGGCGGGTGGCCGTGGTGACCGGTGGCGGGTCGGGCATCGGCCGGGGCGTGGCCCGCACCCTGGCCGCCTTCGGAGCCACCGTGGTCATCTGGGAGCTCAAAGCGGAGAGCTGCGCTTCGGCCGCCGAAGAGATCGGCTGCCTGGGCATCACGGTGGACGTCCGCGACAGCGAGCAGGTCGACGCCGCTCTGGCCCGCACCCGGGCCGAGGCCGGCGATGTGCGGATCCTGGTGAACAACGCCGGTGGCGTCTTCTGGTCATCGTTCCTGGAGACCAGCGAGAAGGGATGGGACGCCCTGTACCGGGCCAACCTCCGACACGTACTGCTCTGCACGCAACGGGTGGCCCGCACCATGGTCGACGCCGGCCTGCCCGGCAGCATCATGAGCGTGACGTCCATCGAAGGGGTCCGCGCCGCCCCCGGTTACGCGGCCTATGCCGCCGCCAAGGCCGGGGTGATCAACTTCACCAAGACGGTGGCCCTCGAGCTGGCTCCGCACGGGATCAGGGTCAACGCCCTGGCCCCCGACATCACCATGACCGAGGGCCTGGCCGAAGTCACCCCGCCGGGCAGCCAGGAGCACTTCGGCATGGTGGTCCCGGCCGGGCGGGCCGGGCACGTCGACGAGATGGGGGGCGCGGCGGTGTTTTTGGCCTCCGACCTGTCCAGCTACGTGACCGGACAGACGCTCCACGTCGATGGCGGCACCCATGCGGCCAGCGGCTGGTACCACCACCCCACCTCGGGGCAGTACGTCCTCGGCCCTTCCTGACCTCCCCGAACCTTTTGGGCCCCTCCGGCGTCACTATGTAGGAAGGGCAACGGACGACCGGGCGAAAGGCAGGGTCAGGCGAGTGCGAGGCCATGCCGACGAGGACGATGCGGACGAGCTGGCGGCGTGGCTCCGCGAGGGCTACGACCGTTCCTTCCGCACGGCCTGCCTGATTCTCGGGAACCGCGCCGACGCCGAAGAGGCGGTGCAGGAGGCCTTCTTACGGGCCTGGAGGTTCCGGGCCTCCCTGGGCACCGGTGCGGCCTTCAAACCGTGGCTCTACCGGGTGGTGGTGAACACCTGCAACTCGAAGCTCCGCCAGGAGATCCCCCACCGCGACCGACGCTCGGGCCTGGAGCTGCTCGACTCCCTGCCGTCCGCCGATGACCCACCGGGCCGGATCGCCCAGTCGCGTGACGTGGTCCACGCCCTGCAGGACCTACCGCTCCCGTTGCGCGTCGTGGTGGTGCTCCGCTACTACGCCGATCTGAGCGAACGCCAGATCGCCACGGTCATCGGGCGGCGGCCGGGCACGGTCAAGTCCCGCTTACACGAAGCCCGCAGGCTATTGGCCGAGCATCCCGCCCTCCGTTCGGAGGGGCCCGATGCATCCAGGTCCGAATCGGAGGTACTCCCGTGACCATGGTCGACGAGCAGGCGCTGGCCCTGCTCCTCCAACAAGCGGCCGAATCGATCGCCGTCCCCGACGGGGCCGAAGAGCGGATCCTGGCCAAGGCCCTCCCGGTCGAGACGGATCGAGCCACGAAGGCCGACCCCTCGGACCCGGCGGTGGTGCCGCGGTCCAGGCTGGCTGCCGCAGTGCCTCGGGGAGGCACGACCCGGGCCCTGTCGGTGGCGGCCGCGGTCATCGTGGTGGCCGGAGGGATCGCCCTGTCCGCCGTGGCCCTCAAGGGAAGCCATGGGGGTACGTCGTCCGCAGCCTCCTCGGCCTCCACGGCCCCTGCCAACGGGACCCATGGGGCATCCGGATCTGGAATACCCGGACCCGCGGCAGTGGCGCCCTACGCACCGGCCAAGGGCACCAACGCCACCCGCGCCGCCACCAACGGGGGCACCTCGACCGGGAGCGGTGCGTCCGGACCGGTGACCGGATCCGCCCTGCCGCAGGGGGTGAGCCAGTCGGCCAAGGTCGAGGCCACCGGTTCGGTGGACCTGACCATCCCTGACGGCAAGCTCCAATCGGTGCTCGCCACGCTCACCGCCATGGCCACGGCCGACGGTGGCTTCGTGGCCAGCAGCCAAGCGCAGATCGGTGCGGGCGGACCGGCAAGCACCCCGTCGGGAACCATCGTGCTCCAAGTGCCCGAGCCCACCTTCGCAAGCGTGGTGTCCCAGGTGCAGCGGGTCGGCCACCCGACCTCGGTCACCACCTCGTCCACCGATGTCACCGGTCAGTACGTGGACCTTCAGTCCCGGATCACCGCCCTCCAGGCCAGCCGCCAGCAGTACCTCACCATCATGGCCCAGGCCAACTCCATCGGGGACATCCTGGCGGTACAGAGCCAGCTCGAAACCCTGCAGAGTCAGATCGAACAACTCCAGGGCCAGCTCAACGTGTTGAACAGCCAGACCACCTACGGAAGGTTGACCGTCACCTTGACCGAGGCCGGCCACCACGTCACGCCCCCACCCATCCACCTCCAATCGGGGATCAGCAAGGCCTGGAGCGCCGGAGTGGGTGGATTCGTCTCCGGCGTCGAATGGATCATCCGGATCAGCGGAACCTTGCTGTTCGTCCTACTGGCCCTGGCCGTGCTGGCCTGGGGCGGGCGTTGGGCCTGGCGGATAGGTCGGCGGCAGATGATCTGACGGGCCGGCCACCCGGACTCAGCCCAGGGCCGGATGGCGCTTGGCCACCATGGGCACCAACACACTGCGGGGCGAGAGCCAGCCGGCGGCGGCACCGATCCGGTTGGCCACCCCGGGGATGACCACGGCCCGGCCGGTCTCCATGCCGGTCACCGCGGCCTGGGCCACCGCCCCGGCCGGGACCCACATGATCTTGGGCATGGCCGCGGCGGCCTCGGCATCGGAGATCCCCGCCGCCGCCCCGAACCCCGTCGCCACCGGCCCGGGGCACAACACCGTCACCGTCACGCCCGAGCCGCGCAACTCGCCGCGCAGACCGTGGCTGTACGAGAGGACGAAGGCCTTGCTGGCCCCGTAGGCGGCCTGGCCCGGTAGTGGTTGGAAGGCCGCGGTGGATGCCACGTTGAGTACCGACCCGCTGCGACGTTCGACCATCCCCGGGAGGAACAGGGCGCACAGGTGCACCACGGCCTCGACGTCGGTTCGCACCAGGGCCACCTCAGCGGTCGGGTCGGACCGGTAGACCGGGCCCATGGTGGTGAACCCGGCGTTGTTGACCAGCACGTTGACCGAGAGTGAACGGTCCTCCAGCTCGGTGGCGATGGCGTCCCGCGACGACTGGTCGGTCAGATCGGCCACGATCACCTCGGCCCGGACTCCGTGTCCGGCGCTCAGGCGGTCGGCCAGCTCGACCAGTGGGGCCCGGCGTCGGGCCACCAGCGTCACGCCCAGTCCCCGGGCGGCCAGCAAGGTGGCGATCTCGGCCCCGATCCCCGAGGAGGCCCCGGTCACCAGGCACGTTCGGTCGGGATGGGGGGCGGGGAGGGCCATCGACCCAGCGTAGATCGTTCCGTCCCCGGCCCTTCCGTGGGCCGATCGGTGGCTCAGCCCGGCGACCGGCCGGTGGCGTAGACGGCCCGGGCCCGGTAGCGCAGCGGACGCTCCTCCAGCTCTTCGAGGTAGTGGGCCACCCACCCGGCCACCCGGGCCACCGTGAACAGGGTCCGCCCGGCATCCGGCGGCATGCCGGTGGCCCAGGAGATGGCGGCCAGGGCCAGGTCGACGTTGGGTGGGGGGATGCCATGATCGGCGGCGGCGGCGACGATCGAGCGCACCAGCTCGACCTGGTCGGGCCGGGCCAACTGCTCGAACAGCTGCAGGAGGACCCCGAAGCGGGCGTCGCCGTGCTTGTAGACGGTGTGACCGAAGCCGGGCAGGACGCGCTGCCATCGAAGGGTGTCGTCGAGGGCCCGCTCGGGCCCGTCACGTTGGGCGTCGAGCAGCAAGGAGTAGGCCAACTGGCTGGCCCCACCGTGCAGCGGCCCGGCGATGGTCCCCAAGGCCAGCCAGCAGGGCGTCGTAGATGTCGGCCCGGGTGGAGGCGGCCACCCGCACGGCCAGGGTCGACGTGGCCAGCTCGTGGTCGGCCATCAACACCAGGGCCGCATTGACCGCCCGGACCACGTCGGCCGTGGGCCCGGGGCCAACACCGATGCCAGCCGTGCGGCCATCGAGCCGGTGAGGTCCGGCTCGTCCTCCACCGCAATGGAACGGGGCGACGCCCCGGCAGCGGGAAGCACCTCCACCATGGAGGCGGCCACGCCGCCGGGCCGCCCGGATGACGGCTTCGGGCCGGAGGTCGGCCCGCAGGGGGTCCGCCGCCCCGGCCATCACCACCGCCCACCGCATCCGGTCGGACGTCCCGATCTCGGGGGGCCGGCCCAGGTCCATCGCCACCCACTCCGGTCCCGGGCGGATGTCGACGGCACCCTCGCCGTCGACTCCCACAACCACTCGGCCACCTCCTCGAACGGTATCGGGTGGCCAGGTCGGTGGCCCGGCAGGCCCCGGTAGACGGGACCGTCGTCGGTCAACTGGGTGATGCCGGTGGTGATGGTGGCCATCCGGGTCTCGACCGCCTTGCCCTGGCGGGAGCGGCGGGCCAGCCGCTCCACCTCGTCCACGTCGAACAGCCTGCGGCGCCCGGTCGGCGAGGGGTGGGAGACCAGCAGGCCCCGGCTCACGTAGGCGTACAGGGTGGCCATCTTCACCCCCAGCCGGCGGGCCGCCTCGTCGCTCTCGAGCATCCGTTCCACCTGATCAACCTATCCGTGAACATTGACTTGATCAATATTTACAAAGCACCGGCGGAAGCGGTCATGCTGCAGGAAGAGGACGCCACCACCGGCGGCCACGGGCCGCTCGAACCGAGGAGTGAACGCATGACCACCGCCGTCGAAGACCTGATGTCGTCCCCGTCCGTGACCTGCGGGGCGGACGCCTCGCTCACCGAGGCCACCTCGTTGATGGACCGCCGCCAGATCGGGTCGGTGGTGGTCACCGACGAACGGGCCATCGTCGGGATCCTCACCGAGCGGGACCTGCTGCGGGCCGCCGCCGCCCAGGCCGACCCCTTCACCGAGCCGGTGCGCCGGTGGATGACGGCCGATCCCGACGTCCTCGGGCCGGACGACGAGGTCGGGCGAGGCCTGGTCCGAGCTGGCCCACCACCACTACCGCCACCTACCGGTGGTCGACCGGGGCCAGCTGGTCGGCGTGGTGTCCATCCGGGACCTGCTGGCCGTGGCCCAGATCCGTCCGGCCGACGAAGTGGGCGCCGACGTGCCCCGGGGGCTCGAAGGCGTCGTGGTGGCCGAGACCTCGGTGGGCGACGTCCGGGGCCAGGAGGGCTTCTTCCACTACCGGCAGTACTCGGCCATCGAGTTGGCCGCCCACCGGTCGCTGGAGGACGTGTGGAAGCTGCTGTTCGACGGGGCCCTGCCCGACCGGGCCGAATCCGAGCGCCTTCGCCCGGGAGGTGGCCGGCCTCCGGGACATCCCCGAGCGTCTGGCAGGCGATCCTTCCGTCGCTGGCCTCGATGGGGCGCCCCTCGACGTCCTGCGCACCGCGGTCTCCCTCCTGGGGGCCGAGCTCGGCTGGCGCCCGACCCAGGACATCGACCACCACGAGCTGCGCTGCCCAGGCCCTCAAGCCTGTGCGCCGTGGTCCCCACCATCCTCACCGCCACCTACCGGCTCCAGCAGGGCCAGCCGCCGGTGGCCCCCGCGCCCCGACCTGTCCTACGCCGCCAACTACCTGTGGATGCTGTTGGGGCAGGAAGCGCCGGCCGCCCACGTCCGGGCCATCGAGCAGTATCTGATGCTCACCATCGACCACGGCTTCAACGCCTCGACCTTCGCCGCCCGGGTCATCACCTCCACCGGGGCCGACCTGGCCGCCTCCATCGTCGGAGCCATCGGGGCGCTGTCGGGCCCGCTGCACGGCGGCGCCCCGAGCCGGGCCCTCGACATGCTGGACTCCATCGGCACCCCGGACCGGGCCGAGGCCTGGATCCGCCAGGCCGTGACTGCGGGGGGACCGGATCATGGGCTTCGGCCACCGGGTCTACAAGACCGACGATCCCCGATCGGTGTTTCTGCGCCAGGTGGCCAGAGACCTCGGCGGCGACCTGGTCGACTTCGCCGAGCAGGTCGAGCGGACCACGGTCGATGTCCTGGCCGAGCTCAAGCCGGGCCGCCAGCTCTACACCAACGTCGAGTTCTTCGCCGGGGTGGTCATGCACACCTGTGGCATCCCCCGGGAGATGTTCACCCCGACCTTCGCCTCCAGCCGCACCATCGGCTGGTCCACCCAGGTGATGGAGCAGGCCGCCGACAACCGGCTCATCCGCCCGGCGGCCCGCTACGTCGGTCCGCCGCCGCCCCAGCCGGTCCCGGCCCGCTGAGTCAGAAGGGCGAGGGATCGTCGGAGACGATCCCCGGGGCCACGATGGGCCGTTCCTCGATCCACTGGAGGTGCAGCTCCCGGCGGGCGATCCGCCAGGCCGGGCCGGTGTCCCGGTAGGTGTCGCGGTAGCGGATGACCCAGACCACGTCGGTCCCGGTGGCGGCCCCGGCTTCGCTCCCACCGGGCGTGGCCAGCGCGTGGTGGGCCGTGCAGAGCACCTCTCCCCAGGCCTCCCCGTCCCCGATGCGGTACCGGTGGTTCGAGATCTGGTGGAACGTGCGCGCGTAGCGGGATAGGGCATCGGTGGACTCCGCCAACTGGTCACGGCCCGAACGGGTGCTCACCGGTCGGTGTCGGTCCTGGGGCCTCAGCACCACCAGCTCCCCATCCGGAGTGAAGACGCCGGCGAAACGCCGGCCGTCGCGTTCGTCGGCTGCCGCGGCGTACTCGGTGGAGAGGTGGCGTAGCTCCTCTTCGATCCGGCGCCGCTCCGACGTCGGCATCCCCCCCGACGCACCCGGGTCCTCGGTCACGTCCGGACACCCGTCCCCGGCCGCCAGCCCGAACCGCTCGGCGAAGGCCGACATCTCGTCCACCACCTGAGCCAGATCGTCGGTGATCGAAGCCGACACCACCAGGCGTGAGGCCCCGGCCGACCGGGCCGCTTCGATCTCCTCCTCGGTGGTGGTCGGGAGGTAACCCGACAGCGAGAGCTCGATGGCGGCAGGGTCCCGACCGGCCTCCTCGGCCGCCTCACGCATCTGGCCGAGCCGGAGGGTCAGATCGCTCCGGGTCCAACCCCAGGGGTTGGAAGCCGTCACCGAGGCGCCCGGCCCGGCGGGCGGCCGCCTCGCTGTGCCCCCCGATATGGATGGGCACCCCTCCGGGTCGGACGGGTTTGGGAAACGAGTGGGCGTGATGGAAGGAGAAGAACTCGCCGTCGAAGTCGGCGCCGGCCGCTCCGGAGTCGGCCCACAGCGCCCGCATGGCGGCCACCGTCTCGTCGGTGCGGCGCCCCCGGCTCCGGGGGTCGGCGCCGGTGGCCCGGAGCTCCTCGTCCATCCACCCGACACCCACGCACAGCCGGACCCTGCCTCCCGAGAGGACGTCGATGGTGGCCACCCTCTTGGCCAGGACCACCGCCTGATGGTTGGGTAGGACCAGAACTCCCGTGGCCAGCCCGATGCGGTCGGTGACGGCGGCCAGATAGGCCATCAGGTCGAGGGGGTCCGGTATGCGACAGTCGTCGGGCAGGGGCATCCGTCCGGACGAGGAGTACGGGTAGGTGCTCTGATAGTCCGAGATCACCACGGCGTGCTCCACCAGCACCACGGACTCGAAGCCGCAGGACTCGGCGTGACGGGCGAAGGTGGTCATCCACCCGGGGTCGGCGGTGACCCCGGAGCGGACCGGAGGGATGATCCCGAAGCGCATGACTGCTCACTTTCGTCGAGGCCCGATGATGGCTGCCCGGACCGAAGGGTGCCCGATCCGGGGCGGGTGAGACCTCCCGGGGGCAGGCCGTTCACTAATGTAGTGATGTGATCAACGCCAGCCGACCTGGTGAGGTCCGGCCCACCGCCCCGGGGCTCGTCGGTCGAGCCGGGGTGGCGAACCCGGGGTGAGCGAAGAGCCCGACGGCAACGGCGTCCCGAGCGGTCAACCGAAGCGGCGGTACACCGAGGAGCAGATCCGTCTCAACCGGCGCCGGTTCATCGGCTGGACCGCGGCCGGCGGGGTGGCCGCGGCCGCGGTGGCCCTGGGCATCGCCGAGTCCGGGGGTGGGAACGACCCGAACGAGGCCGACCGGACCACCGCCGACACCCACCCGGCCAAACACCGGCCCCACGACACCCACGCCCACGCCGCGGCCCAGAAGGCCGAGATCACCCTGGTGGACGGCGTCAAGCTCCCCACCTCCCCGGCCATCGTGGCCGAGAACGCCAAAACGGGAGACGCCTGGTGGGTGACCACCGTCACCCCTGACCGCTCCATCGAGGGCTTCGCCGACCGGGTCAGCGCCGTGGCCGGCGACAGGGTCACGCTGTTCGTCAACACCGTGGCCCCGAGCTATCACGTCGAGGCCTTCCGGATGGGCTACTACCAGGGCATCGGGGGCCGCCTGGTGTGGACATCGGCGGTGAGGCCGGGGATCAGCCAGCCCCAGCCCACCCTGGCCGCCGGCACCAACACCATCGAGTGCCGGTGGTCGCCCTCGGTGTCCGTCCCCATCGACGAGACCTGGCCGCCCGGGGCCTACCTGTTGAAGCTGGTGGGCAGCGGAGGCCAGCAGCAGTTCGTGCCGCTGTGCGTTCGTGACGACTCCTCCACCGCCGCCATCGTCATCCAGCACAGCGTGACCACCTGGCAGGCCTACAACCGGTGGGGTGGCTACAGCCTCTACTACGGCAACACCGACGGGGGTCTGACCTTCACCCACAACCCCGGCGGGGGCAGCTACGCCGACCGGGCCCGGGTGGTCTCCTTCGACCGGCCCTACGACCACGACTGGGCCTCGGGGGCGGCCGACTTCGTCGGCAACGAGCTCCCCGTCCTCTACCAGGCCGAGCAGTTGGGGCTCGATGTCACCTACTGGACCGACGTCGACCTGCACGCCCGGCCGCACCTGTTGACGAACCACCGGGCCCTGCTCAGCCTGGGCCACGACGAGTACTGGTCGGCGTCGATGCGCGACGGTGCCGCCCAGGCCCTGGGCCGGGGGGTGAACCTGGCCTTCCTCGGCGCCAATGCCTGCTACCGCCAGATCCGCTTCGAACCCTCGCCGGTCGGGCCCGACCGGCGGCAGATCTGTTACAAGGACGCCGCCGAGGACCCCTTGGCCAACGTGGACCCCGTGCTGACCACGGTCAACTGGCCCGACCCGCCGGTCAACCGTCCCGAGTCCGAGTTGATCGGCAGCGCCTATCAGGACATCGAGGCCCAGGCCGGCATGGTGATCACCGATCCGGGTTCGTGGCTCTTCGACGGAGTGGGGCTGTCCGCCAACCAGGTCCTCCCCAATGTGGTCCGGGGTGAGTTCGACCGTTACGTGCCCGACAGTCGGGCCCCCACCAATCTGGACGTGGTCGCCCACTCCATCGTGCCCAACCGGGGGAACAACTACTCCGATGTCACCTGGTACACGGTGCCGGGCGGGGGCGGGGTGTTCGCCACCGGCAACGCCTCGTGGATCGGTGCCCTGGGCAACAGCCGGCTGATCCCGCCCAACGTGCTCCCCTGGGCCGTGCCCGGGGTGACCGACAAGCTGTTGCGGATCATGGTGAACCTGTACTCGGTGATCGGCCTCGGGCCGGCCAGCCTGACCCGGCCCTCGCAGGGCAACTGGCGCACGGTCTATGCCCCGGGATCGCCGTCGAGTGCCGCCCCCAGTACCGTCAACGCCGCCTGAGGTCCCATCCTGACAAGAGCGCTCCGACGCCGATCGGGGCCCTTTACGCAGCAGCCCGGGACGCAATTGCTGCGTCCCGGGCCGGCGATGGTGTGGGCGTTACCCGGTCTGTCTCGTCACAAACCGTGAGGACCTTTAGGAGGTGGGCCTGCCTACCGACCCTCGACCGGGGACCAGGTTCATTCGCTGAGGGTGATGGGCTGATCGTCGAGCGAGAGCCCATCGTCGTCAGCGGGCAGCCCGGCCAGGTGGCCGTTGGCCTCCTCGGCCTTGACGGCGTTCTGTGCCGCCAGGTGCTCGCGGATCCGCTCGTCGACCTCGGCCATCAGCTGGGGGTTCTCGGTCAGGAAGGTCTTGACGTTCTCCCGACCCTGTCCCAACTGCTCCCCTTCATAGGTGAACCAGGCTCCGGACTTCTTGATGAAGCCCAACTCCACCCCGACATCGAGGAGCGACCCCTCGCGGCTGATGCCCCGTCCGAAGGTGATGTCGAACTCGGCCTGCTTGAACGGTGGCGAGCACTTGTTCTTGACCACCTTCACCCGGGTCCGGTTGCCGACCTGGTCGGCACCGTCCTTGATGGTCTCGATACGGCGGATGTCCAGGCGGACCGACGAGTAGAACTTGAGGGCCCTACCGCCCGGGGTGACCTCGGGGGATCCGTACATGACACCGATCTTCTCCCGCAGCTGGTTGATGAAGATGGCGATGGTCCGGGACTTCGACAGGGTGCCGGTCAGCTTGCGCAGCGCCTGGGACATCAGGCGGGCCTGGAGCCCGACGTGGGTGTCCCCCATCTCCCCCTCGATCTCCGCCCGGGGGGTCAACGCCGCCACCGAGTCGATGACCAGGACATCGAGCGCACCCGACCGGATCAGCATGTCGGAGATCTCCAGGGCCTGCTCACCGGTGTCCGGCTGGGAGATGAGCAGGTCGTCGATGTTGACGCCGATGGCCTTGGCGTAGACCGGGTCCATGGCGTGCTCGGCGTCCACATAGGCGCAGATGCCACCGTTGCGTTGGGCCTCGGCCACCACGTGCATGGCCAGGGTCGACTTACCCGAGGACTCCGGGCCGAAGATCTCCACGATGCGGCCCCGGGGGAGGCCACCGATACCGAGGGCGAGATCGAGCGCCAACGCTCCGGTGGGGATGGCCTCGATGTTCATGTGGAGGTTCTCACCCATCCGCATGACCGATCCCTTGCCGAACTGCTTCTCGATCTGACCCAGGGCCATATCGAGTGCCTTGTCTCGTTCCATGTCCTTCACTCTCCTCGATGTAGTTGCTCTCTTGACCGTGCCGACCCTACGGAGAAGGTGTGACACCCGACCGGCCCCGATCGGATCCGGAGCCGTCACCTTGGGGCTGCTACCGCGACATCGGGGACTGCCACCGCGGCAACGAGGTCACTCTAGACCCGAACGCATGTTCGATGACGGACCCCCGGCTCCCGGGCCGGCCTCCCCTCCCGATGCCACGGAAATGCCACGGTTACCCCATGGGCCGGGAGTAGCCTCGCCCTGCAATGCCGGACGACGAGACACCATCGGGGCCCGGGCCGGAAGGCCCGACCGGCCCAGACCCCGTCACCCCGTCCGGTCCCTCGGCCGGCGGCGGAACGGGAGCATCGGGCTCCGACATGACCGGCATGACCGCCGCGGTCGGCTCGGCGGCGGCCGGGGCGCCACCGGTCCTCTCCCGGAAGGACCTCCGCCAGCGGGCCAAGGACGGAAAGAGTCCTTCCCGGAGTTGGTGGTACGTGCTGGGAGGCGTGGCCGTGGTGCTGATCGGGGTGGTGATCGCCTATGTGGCCACCCGGAACACCGCCGACAAGGTGACCAAGGTCTCCATCGCCACCACCACCACAGCCGCACCCAACGTCGGTCCCACCTGTCCCCTGACCGGCCTGCCGGCACCGGGCGGGGTGGTACCGGCCCGGCCGGCCCTGGGCGTCAAGATCGGTAACTACCCCGGCGACCGTCCGTCGGCCGGCCTCAACCAGGCCGACATCGTCTTCGAGGAGCCGGTCGAAGGGGCCATCACCCGACTGCTGGCGGTCTTCCAGTGCCAGGGGGCGGCCCTGGTCGGCGACCTGCGCTCGGCCCGGGAGCCCGACGTGGCCATCCTCTCCCAGCTCTCCAACCCCATGTTCGTCCACGCCGGGGACATCGACCCCATCGCCGCCCTGCTGGCCCAGGCCCCCCTCCAGGACGACAACCTCTACTCCGGTGACCGGGGCTCGGTCATCATCACCGAGACCAACCGGGTGGCGCCGTACGCCACCTTCGTCAACACCGCCTCCCTGTGGGCCTTCAATCCTGCCGACAAGACGCCGCCGGCCCCGATCTTCCACTACTCGGCGGCCCTGCCCCCCGGGGCGGTGGCCGGCTCCGGGCAGAGCGTCCACATACCCTTCTCCTCGGTGTCGGACGTGACCTGGCAGTGGAATGCCGCCCACGGCTACCAGCGGTACTACTCGGGCGCGCCGGACACCCTGGTCGACGGGACCCAGACCACTGCCACCAACGTGGTCATCATGACCGTGCCGACCTCCGACGGACCGTGGGTGGAGAACTCCGAGGGAGGCCTCGAGGTGCAGGTGCAGGCCACCGGGACGGGGCCACTGTTGGTCATGCGCGGCGGGGCGGCCATCGCCGGCACCTGGAGCCGCTCCAGCCTGACCCAACCGGCCACCCTCACCACCACCGGTGGGGCACCCATCACCCTGCAGCCCGGCAACACCTGGGTCGAACTGGTGCCGGCCGGCATACCGGTGACCCCAACGGCTGCCCCGGCCGCCGGGACCACCACCACCGCTCCCTGAGCAGCCGGCCCGGTCAGGCGGACCGGCGACAGCCGAGTCAGCCGCCCGTCGGGCCCCCGAGCGTGCGCCGCAGCAGATCCAGGGCGGCGATGGTGGCGTACTGGCGCACCCGGTCACGGTCACCCGGCACGGTGAACCGGAACGACTGGGTCGGATGTCCGGCCCGGGCCAGGCCCACGAAGACCGTTCCCGGAGGCTGATCGTCCTGGGGATCGGGTCCGGCCACCCCGGTGATGGACAGCCCCACATCGGACCCCAGCACCCGGCGGGCCCCGTCGGCCATGGCCCGGGCCGCCTCCTCGGACACCACCGGTCCCTCGGGGACGCCCAGGACGGCGAACTTGACCTCGGAGGCGTACGACACCACCGAGCCCCGGAACCATCGACTGGCCCCGGGCACGTTGACCAGCCGCGACGAGGCCAGCCCGCCGGTCAGGGACTCGGCCAGCCCGAGGGTCAACCCCAGGGCCAGGACCTCCCGGGCCACGGCGTCCTCGATGGCCTCGTCGTCCACCCCGAACACGATGTCCCCCGCCGCCGCGGCCAGGATGCGCCGGATCTCGGCCTCTTCCACGTCCAGGAGCTTCGAGGCCTCGGGCTCATCGTCGGCCCGGACGGTGACCCGGACCTTGATCCCTTCGATCCCGCTGGCCAGAAAGGCGATGGTGGCGCCCCGTCCGGAACCCCCGGCCTCCACGGTGGGGGCGCCTGCCGGGAGATCGAGTTCCCGGATGTGGCCGGCCAGGGCTTCGGCCAGACCGGACTCGGTCATCCCCCAGGTGCGGATCACCCGGCTGGCGATGACTCCGGTGGCCTCACCCCGTTCAACCATCCTCTGGCGCAGGTCGGGGAGGATGCCCCGCTCGAACATCTCGGCCATCTCGTAGGGGACGCCGGGCACGGCGTAGATGACCTTGTGCCCCACCGGGCAGATGAGGCCGGGGGCGGTCCCCTTGGTCTGGGGAATGACGGTGGCACCCTCGGGCACATCGGCCTGTCGGAGGTTGGACTCCGACATCTCGCGGCCCCGGGCCGAGAACATGGCCCGGATGGCCTCCACCACCGAGTCGTCCCGCCGGAGCGGGACGTTCATGACCTCGGCGATGGCGTCGCGGGTGATGTCGTCGTGGGTCGGGCCCAGGCCACCGCAGACGATGACCCCGTCACTGCGGGCCAGGGCGGTCCGGAAGGCCAGCACGATGCGGTCGTGGTTGTCCCCCACCGCCTGGTGGAAGTGGGAGGTCACCCCGGCGGCGGCCAGATGCTCGCCCAGCCACTGCGAGTTGGTGTCGGTGATCTGGCCCAGGAGCAGCTCCGTGCCCACGGCGACGATCTCGATGCGCATGGGTCGTCAGGCCGCCGAGCTGGTCCGGCCGGCCCGGGCCGCCCGTCGCCCGTCCAGGTAGTACTGGCCACCGGTGAACACGGTCATGGCCGTGGCCACCCAGATGGCCGTGGACAGCACGGTGTGATGGGAGGCCAGCGGCGGGGCCAGGCACAGGCCGATGGCTACGTCTTGGAGCAGGGTCTTCACCTTGGCGCTGTTGCGGGCCGGGATCGAGATCCCGTGGCGGCCGGCCACCGACCGGTAGACGCTCATGGCCACCTCGCGCAGGGCGATGATGGCCACGGGGAGCCACCAGACGATCCCTTTGGCCACCAAGGCGAACAGGGCCCCGAGGACCACCACCTTGTCGGCCAGCGGGTCGAGGAAGGCCCCGGATCGGGTGGTCCCCTGCTTGCGGGCCAGCCACCCGTCGATCCCGTCGGAGAGGGCCAGGATCCCGCCCAACACGAAGGTGAACCAGCTGGCTCCCCACAGCATGATCAGGGCGATGACCACCGGCGTGGCCAGCAGGCGGAGCACGGTGATGCCGTTGGCCGGGGTGAGGAGGGCCGAGGGCCCGAAGGTGGAGGGAGCGCGCACCGGGGTCGACGGAGCGGGCGTGCCCGGGACCGGCATGCCGGAGTTGACCGCCGGGTTGCTCATCGGACCGGTCCCGACAGGGCCGGGCGGCGCCGGCCATCGGACGGGTCCGGGTCAGCGGCGAAGCCGGCCACCAGGTCCGGCCCGTCGGCCCCGGTGACCACCAGATCCACAAAGGTGCCCACCGGAATCTCCTCAGGCACCGCCACGATCCCGTCGATCTCGGGGGCCTCCCGGTAGGTACGACCTTCGCCGGGGCTGTCCACCAGCACCTCGACCGTCGCCCCCATGAGCGCCTCCCGTCGGGTGGCGGTGATGGTGTCCTGCAGCTCGGTGCACTCGTCGAGCCGCTCAGCCACCAGCTCGGCGGGAACCTGCCCGTCGAGTCCGGCGGCGTAGGTGCCGACCTCTTGGCTGAACGGGAAGAAGCCCACCCAGTCCAGTTGGGCTTCGGTGATCCACTGGAGGAGGTGGTCGTGATCGGCCTCGGTCTCGCCGGGATACCCGACGATGAACGACGACCGGAAGGCGGCGTCGGGCTCGGCCTGCCGGATCGAACCGATCCGCTCGAGGAAGCGGTCACCCTCACCCCAACGGCGCATGCGCTTGATGAGCGGGCGCGAGACGTGTTGCAGCGAGAGGTCGAAGTAGGGCACGCCGGTGGCCAGGATGGCCTCGACCAGCGCGTCATCCAGCGTCGACGGATAGAGGTAGAGCAGCCGGGTCCACCGGACCCGATCCGACACCGCGGCCACCAGGTCGACGATGGGACGGGTGGCGCCCGGAGCCCGACCGCCCCGGCCCCGGGCGGGACCGGCGGCGGCGGCGGAACGGTCGAGGTCGAACGACGAGAGGTCCTGGGCCACCAGGACCACCTCACCGAGGGTCCGGTCCGGTCCTCCCAGTTCGTCGACCTCGGCGAGGATCGAGGACTGGGTACGGGATCGCTGCTTGCCGCGGAACGAGGGGATGGCGCAGAACCCGCAGTTCCGGTCGCATCCCTCGGCGACCTTGATATAGGACCACGGGGCCGTGGCCGGAGGTCGGGGCAGGTTCAACAGATCGAACGATGGCACGGGTTGTCCGGATGCGGACGGTGATGCGGATGGGGCGAGGGTCGGCTTCCGGCCCAGGGCCACCGGGGTCCCGGTGGGGGTGGGCGCAGCGGTCAGCGACGCCCCGAACGGCGCCACCAGGTCCACTTCGGGCAGGGCTTCGGCCAGCTCGTCGCCGTACCGCTCGGCCATGCACCCGGTGACCACCAGCCGGGCGCCCTCCCGGCGGCCCTCGGCGAGGGCCAGGACGGTGTCGATCGACTCCTGCCGGGCCGCCTCGATGAAGGCACAGGTATTGACCACCACCAGGTCCGCGGCCTCCGGGGAGTCGGCCGCCTCCAGGCCCTCGATGGTCAGGGTCCCGACCAATTTGTCCGAGTCCACCTGGTTCTTCGGGCAGCCCAACGTCTCAATCCAGAATCGCTCGGCCACCAGGACAATCTACCGGGGTCCCGGGGTGGGGGATCGCCGCCTCCCGGGCCAGGCCGCGGGGGACCGGGCCCGGGCCGACGACCCGATGGCTCTGCCTCAGGGGCTCCTTCGCCCGATCGCCCGAGAGCCCCCAACAGCGGAGAGGGAGGGATTTGAACCCTCGGACCCAGTTACCCAGGTCAACTCATTAGCAGTGAGTCCGATTCGGCCGCTCTCGCACCTCTCCGTGCCTCCTGGTCAGCGGTACTTTTCCTGTCTACCGACTGGCCAGATATTCGCCATGCCCTACTTCCGCCCTCATCCCGATTCCATTCCGTTTGCTAGGCGGAACCACGAAACCGGGAGACAACAGAACAGGACACGACCGGGCAATCATACGGCGCAGGAAGCATGTCGGAATGAGAACCGGGCATTTGGCGGGAAAACCCTTGTCCGACAGAGGCTGAACTGAGCTGAAGGCGACCCCGTAACACCTGAGCACATGGGGCTTCCAAAGTGAACCACGCTTTCCCAGCCGTCTCTGCGGCGGGCAACTTGGACTTGGTCTTCGATCCATGGACTCCGTCGACCGATAGACCCACCGCCGTCTGGAATGCTTCTACAGCACGGGTGTCACCGGTCCGATCGTGCCGTCGGCGGGCCCGCCGCCAGGCGGCGTTCTGTCTAACGCTGCGTGAGCCGGAGAGTTGTCACTATCACACCATCGCACGATGGGGCTCTTACTTCCTCTTGACGAATTCGAACGACTAGCGGCGGCCTCTCATCGCACGCCAAGTCGTCCAGTTCCTTGGTGGTGCATCCTCCCGGGATGAGGTTCGACCACCTGAAGGGAAAGGTGTATCTGGCCTCGATGCCCACGTGACCGGGGCTGACAAAGCCAGCACCGTGCGCCATAGGCGATGACGGTAACCCCGGTACTTGGCCTGTGCGTCACCTCGGTCACACCTTTCGGCCTGCGACAGCGACCGGCCCATCAGAGGGGACCCAGTCCTGATAGGGCCCGTCCGAACTACTCAAGATGAAGGTGGGAGATGACGAGATTGACTACGTGGCGATCCCCAACCTTCGCTCAGAGGGATATCTCTTGCGTCCTGCTCGCCGGACCGTTGACTGCCGATCATGAAGAGGCCGGTCCGTTGGCGGCCCGTGTGCCCGGAGCAGAAGTTCGGCGAGGAGATAGGCAGGGCATCAGGAACCCTGTCGAAGACGCACATGGGGATCGCCTTGGGCATGGCGACGACGCTGACGTTGACCCTGACAGCTGTCATCGTTCCTACCGCGGCCGCTTCCGCACATCCGAAGACAGCCGGGTCCGTGATCTCCCCTCATGTCAGCAAACCATGCCCATCCGGTGACACGATGATGTCGTTCGTCAACAACTCCGGTTTGAAAGCGTATGGTGCCGTGACCCTGAACGGCGCCGCCAGCATCACTCCAGCGGACCTGGTAAACGTCTCGAAGCCGATCGCCGACTATCCGGTCGATCCCAGCGATCCGAGTGGCCGCACGCACTACTTCTGTAACACTCACTGGACGGGATCGGGCGCCGGCAACTTCTGGGTGTCGATCGGACGTCCTATTGTCGGTCTGCCGAAAACTCAGCCGACCGTCACCTCTCCCTACCGCTGGGCCGAGGTCGAGTTCGGAGCGCCAGGAGTTGGCGGCACCACCGATTTGACCAATGTGAATGCCTTCTCCTTCCCGCTCAACATGCAGGCGTACTCGTCCCCGGGCGGATTGAAACCCGTGGAGAGCTCGTTGTTCAAAGGAAATACCTGCCAGATCGTCACCACCATGCATGTGGCGGTCGATCGAGCCGGAGCGGCTGCGGGTTGGAAATCGATCGAGCAGATGAACGGTGGACAGTTCACCCGGATCATCGGTCCGATTACCTACAACGGCACCAAACAGCAGGCCGACTGGCCGAGCATGAATCCTTATATCAACGCCTTCAAGAAGACGTTGCCTCTCGCTACCAGCGGGAAGTACTCAGGCGATCGCGGACCGTTCACGGTGGAGGGCTATTACTCGAAGAATAAGCCGGCAGCGGGTTGGTTCTACTACCAGGGGTACATTGCACCGGATGACAGCCTCACGATCGCCGGGCGCATCAGTCAGAAGACACCCGGGCGGTCGGGGGGTGCCGGCGGAGGGACCATCACCATCAAGGATCTCTCGGCCGCCATCTACAGCGAGGCCCAGGGGCCGCAGGCCACCGGCGGCTACAACGTCAGCCCGACACCACCGTGGTGGCCTGATTACAACGATGTCTACGCCGTGGTCGTAAACGATACGTTGAGCGCCTTCAACTATGGCTACTGGGGCAGCGGTTACGGGACGGGGAAGGACAACAAGTTCTTCTGGAAGGACTGGAGCCCGCCGATCAGTCCGACCATCGGGCGGCCGGCGTACCCGTCCAAGCCCTCCGCCTACAGTCGGGCTCCTTACAACGTCTACGCGAAGGTGCTCAACGGGTTCTCTCGCAACTATGCCTTCTCGTACAACGAGCAGTATGGCGGTGGCGGGAACGGCAATCCTTTGCTGACCTTGCCGACCAATGGTGAATTCCGGGTGACTCTCCCCGCTGATGGCTTTGCTCATGGGTCCCAGACGCGGTGCGTGAGCGGCGGCGGGGGGGGGGGGGGGCGGTGTCGGTGTCGGTGTCGGTGTCGGCGGCAGATCGGGTTACCTGCAGGTGGCATCCGACGGTGGGCTGTTCGCCTTCGGCGACGCCAAGTTCTACGGCTCCATGGGCGGCTATCCCCTCCACGCTCCCGTTGTCGGGATGGCGGCCACCCCTGACGGTGGTGGCTACTGGGAGGTGGCGTCCGACGGTGGGCTGTTCGCCTTCGGCGACGCCAAGTTCTACGGCTCCATGGGCGGCTATCCCCTCCACGCTCCCGTTGTCGGGATGGCGGCCACCCCTGACGGTGGTGGCTACTGGGAGGTGGCGTCCGACGGTGGGCTGTTCGCCTTCGGCGACGCCAAGTTCTACGGCTCCATGGGCGGCTATCCCCTCCACGCTCCCGTTGTCGGGATGGCGGCCACCCCTGACGGTGGTGGCTACTGGGAGGTGGCGTCCGACGGTGGGCTGTTCGCCTTCGGCGACGCCAAGTTCTACGGCTCCATGGGCGGCTATCCCCTCCACGCTCCCGTTGTCGGGATGGCGGCCACCCCTGACGGTGGTGGCTACTGGGAGGTGGCGTCCGACGGTGGGCTGTTCGCCTTCGGCGACGCCAAGTTCTACGGCTCCATGGGCGGCTATCCCCTCCACGCTCCCGTTGTCGGGATGGCGGCCACCCCTGACGGTGGTGGCTACTGGGAGGTGGCATCCGACGGTGGGCTGTTCGCCTTCGGCGACGCCAAGTTCTACGGCTCCATGGGCGGCCAACATTTGAACGCCACGGTGGTGGGCGTGACTTCTACCGCGGGGTGACCCATCGGGTTCAAGTGTCGGCACGCTGACCATTGCTCGACGGAACGCGGAAGCACATCCACGACGAACGGGCCGACCCGGTGGAGACCCTCGCCTCCCTCTCATCCGATCAGCAGGAAGCCCCATTGGGTGCGAAGGTTCCCCACGAAGCGCCAGTGATTATGGCCAACGACCTACGATCCTGCTGCGGGCTTCACCTACCGCAGCGCACATACTTCCCAATCTCCTAGTCGATCGAGCCACGATCGAACCCCATCGACACGATCGTTGAGTGACTCTTACCGTCGAAGCGCATCTGCAAAACGGACGATTTCCGGCACGACCATGGCGCTGTCCTCTCGGTGGGGCCAGTGTCCGGCGCCATCGACGATCAGCGCTCTACTCGGGGCTGGCATTAGGCCGGCGGTCTGTGTGAACAGTGAAGGCTCGCTCAGGTCGGCGGTGCCACCGATGACCAGACCGGGCACCTCTGGAGGCTTCTGCAGAACGGGTCCACGGCGGAGGGGCAGGTCTCGGTAGTACTGGATTGCGCCTCTCAGCGTGACGGTGGATGAGAGCGCTTGTTTGGCCTGGTGCAGCGTCTCGTCTCGATCGTGCCCATGCCAGTTCGGTGCCCAGCGGTCATAGAGCTCTCCGAGGTAGGCGAAGTTCTTTCGGCGTGTGTTCCATTCCGCCCATGGGAGCTTCAGGCTGAGGAAGTGCCTTGCGGCGAAGAGGGCGGCAGGCGTTGGACGCAAAAGGCCCGGATGCGGGAGCGCCAAGGTGACGATGGCGGGGACTCGCCGGGGATCAAGGGCGGCGGCGACGTAGGCCGTCATTGCGCCCCAGTCGTGTCCGATGACAATCGCCTGGCTGGCATCGATGGCGTCCAGGAGAGCCAGCCCGTCACGGCCCAACGTCTCGGGGTCATAGCTACGGCCTACGACCAGTGTGTCGATGTGGTAGCCGCGCAGCCACGGGACCGTGACCCGCCAGCCGGCTCGTACCAGCTCGTCTCGAAGCTGTTGGAACGTGTGTGGGGTGTCGGGGAAGCCGTGAACGAGCACGATGTCAGGGCCACTGCCGCTCTGCGAGACGACGAACTTCTGAGTCCCTGTTGAGATCGTGTCAAAGTCCATTTGCGTCATGATGAGCGATCTGGTGGCTCGGTTCTTGCCGGATCAGTTGGAGGTCATCCGAACGATTTAGCGCTCGGCGGCCACTTGGAGAGCGTAGCGCCGAGAGGACAGCCGCTTCATCCATTCCGCACTCGAGTAGACGTTAGGCAGCGGCGTCCGAGGACCCCCTGATCATCTAGTTGCCAAGAGGGTGCGAAGGGGTTGGCACGTGCCGTTCGTATGGAGGCACCAGATGTTCACCCGCGTGGGCCACGGGTGCTTCGCATTACGCCTTCACCACAACCGATTGGAACAGCCCGGAGGAGTTGAGTGCAGCAACGACCGTGCTCACACTTGTGGCCGGGTTGCTGATGGTGATTTCGAAGGTCGTCTGGCTCGGTGTAGGGCTGTTCCAATCGTCGAATGTCTGAGTTTCCATCCCCGAGGTAAGGATTGATCACGTCAGCCAACGTCTGCCCGTTGACGTCGGGATTGCCAATGGCCTCGATCGAGTGGAAACCGGAGATCCATGCCGGGAGGGCCGACTGATCGACGACCGATGGGCCCGGTACCGGGTCGATCCATTCTGTGGAAACCCCATAGGACACCCCGTTGGCATAGACGGCGGCGGTCGGGCTCCCGACGAAGTCCTGCGCGGCGCTCTCGAGGACGGGAATGGAGAAGTTGCGCGCCTCAAGCAGAGCTCCCGTCTCCGGGTCCAGGAGCACCACGGGGCTCGGAGGTAACGCCGTGGCAATGCCGGTCCTCGGGTTCATGAGTACGACGTTGCCGGTGCTGAATCCAAGGCCCGGTCGGCCGGAGTGGGCGGTCATTCGACCGAGGGACACCACACCTGGCAGTAGTGCCATGGTCCGCAGCATCTCCTGGTTGTAACCACTCCAGGCTCCGCCGGTCGGACCGACGATCAGGACGGCGAGCCGGGAGAATGCCGTCCGGTGGAGAATGGCCTCGGTTTCGGGCTGAGTAGAACTCTTCATCTCAGACGTGCCCATTTGGTCGACAGACTCCACCCCCGTGGTACCGAGCTGGAGCTCTGGGCCAGAACGGTGGGGTTGTGGGTGAGTTGCGACACGTTGATCGGTGTCATCGCCGAGCCGCCCCCCATCGCTGCTTGCACGCCCGCGACACATCCGGTGGCCGGTTGGCCGAAGGGCGTGGCAATGAGACCGATCGACGCCCACGCCTGGGCGTTGACGGGACTTGCGAATGTCGCCGTCCCAAACTGCTGCGACGTGCACGTCGTACCCGTCGAGTTTGACCACACGCCGATCGTGACCGGCACCGAAGCCTTGGCGTTCGGTGTCTTCGTCGATCCGACCGAGCCCACACTGGCAAGGAGTTCGCCGGTCAACTGCAACGAGGACCATTGTCCGGGCGCTAGAACGTGCGACGGCTGGACCACATCAGCCAGTTGGGAGATCTTGGCAGCCGCAGCGATGTGCGGTTGGGCCTTCGAATTGGAGAACGTGAGGAGGATGGGGACGGCGACTGCCGCCAAGGCCACCACCGCGGCGACCAACACGTTCCTGTGCACTTTCGACCGGCGACGGTCGCGGTGCCCGGGTTCTGACCCCTGATCAGGTACACGGCCTCGCTCCATCTCCGATCGGATCGCTTCGTCGAGCACGGAGCGGGCTCCGTCGAGCTGTTCGGGAGTCGCACTGCCCTCTTTGAGGTAGACACTCAGCAGGTCCAGTTCTTCGCTCATCGTGATCCTTCCTCAGGGAGTACCAGGACCTCGTCCAACGAGGCTCCGTCTAGGTATTGCCCCGGCATCCCCAGCAGTTCCCGGAGTTGACGCCGGGCTCTCGCCAACCTGGAGCGGACCGTCCCCACGGGAATGCCCAACGTCTCGGCGACTTCGTCGTACGAGAGCCCCGGTCCAGCAACGAGAAGCAATACCTCCAGAAATGGGCCGTTGATCTGACAGCGCCTGGGAGATCTCCCTTCTTGCGAGTGGAAGAGCACGGTGTCGGTGGCGACCTCACTGACGTCGGGCTGAGCAACTCCGGCTCCTCCGCGGAGCGTTGATACCGTTCGGCCCGCCGTACCTCGTCCCTCCAGTGGTGGTGGGCGATGTTCGTAGCGATCCCGAACAACCAGGGGCGTGCATCGGTGCGATTGAGGTCGAATGAGGAGCGGGACCGAAAGGCGGTAGTGGAACGTCTCTCCGACCAGGTCCTCAGCAGAGCCGGACCCGACACGCACAGTGAGGTAGCGATGGACCGAGGCCGAGTGGCGCTCGAAGATGGTGGCGAACGCCTCAGGATTGCCCAGGGACCGTCGAATCAACTCAGCGTCAGACCCGCCATCCGGCTCTCGATTCCTCATCAACTGAGTATTGCCCGATGACCTTGATTTGGTTCCCGGCCTTCCCTAGCCCGCCAGAGCCCCTGCCAGCCCAGCCGTTTGGTTCCAGGGGAGGGCGGATACAGCCACTCGAACGCCAACCGATTCGGGCCGGTGAGTGGCTCCAGGGACGAGGCAGCCCTACCGTCTGCCCTTATTGGTCGACCTGTCAGCGCTGACCTCTTGCTTCTTGGCCCCCGTCTTCCTTGACGGATGGGGTCGGCGTAGGGCGTCGAGCGCCTCACCCAGTGCAATCTCGAGGTAGCTGATGCTGTCGGTGGCCTGCATCATCAGCACACTTCCCTGGATTGCGGCCAACACGGCGGTGGCCGTGGCATCGACATCGGTACCGTCGTCGATCTCGCCGGAATCTTTCAGGGCCTGTACTCCAGCGGCCAGAAACTGGGACCACCGGTCATAGAGGTCGCTCACTATCTGACGTGTGGCCGGCGTCGCCTTGCCCATATGCGAAGTAAGTGCCGTCAGCGGGCATCGGTCGCGTTGTGCGTCGTACTTTTCGATCACGCGTCGCCGCCATGCCTGCCACTTGCGCCAGGTAGTCAAGTCACCGAGATAAGGCCGCTGATCAATGATGACTTGCTCTGCCTCATACGCCGCCACGGCCAGGAGCAGATCCGTCTTTCCCCCGGGGAAGTAGTGGAACATCTGACTCTTGCTGGTCGCGGTGGCTGACCCGATATCGTCGAGGCCGGTCTCCCCCACACCCCGTTCGCGGATAAGCGCAGCAGCCGCCTCCACGATGCGTTGCCGTGTCGCGGCGCCCCGTGCCGTAAACACCCGTTCCATTTGTTGAGTGTAACGGCTGGACTGGCCCGTTCGGTCCACTTTTTCGGTGGCCACCCTCCGCGGCATCAGGGCCGATCGATCTCCACGATTGCGCACCTCTACGAGCAGCTGCTCCTACGCTCGCCACCGGGCTCAGCTCCTAATCGGCCAAAGTCCGTCTTGGGCTGCCCGGACTGTCACGGCTCGTCGGCCACCGCTGGAGGGTGAGCACAGTGGGCCTCACTGCCCTGAAGCTGGCGGCCCGATCATCGAACTACCTCGTCACCCGCCGACCCCTGCGGCAAGACCCTCGTCCTCCAAAAGAACTAACGGCCCCCTTGACTCGGAGCTTCCACGAGACCTGAAGGGGTCAGTCTGACTTCGCAAGAAGACCAACGACGACGATACCCGTCTATCGGAGAGCCCCTGATTGAACGGACCCAGCTTGAAGAAGATGGCCGTGACGCCTCTCTCAATCGACTTGAGTGAGACGTTCAGCGCCTCGGCGATGCCCCGGTTGGACATCCCCCGGGACATCTGCTCCAAAATGTCCACTTCCCTCGGCGTGAGGTCGTCGATGCCAGCTGCATCACCCCGGCGGATGAGGGTCCCGACGATGCTGGGGTCCACAAGGGAAGCACTAGTCCTGGAACCCCGGACTGCGTCTATCACGGCCTGGACGTCGGGGAGTTTCTCGTCGAGGAGGAAGGCGATCCCGGTCGTGCCGCCCCGGAGAACCTCGAGGGCGAATTCGTTGACACGGTCAGAGATCACCACGATGCCGATGCTCGGGTCGGCCAATCGCAAATGCCGAACGGCGGACACCACCGCAGTCGTAGTGACTACCTGCGAACGAACGCATATGAGGACGGCGTCAGGCCCCACCTCGTCGATCGACTCGACAAGTTCGGCCATGGTGCGGACCCGCCCGACGATAGTGATGTCGGGAACGTTGGCCAAGATGGCCTCGAGACCATCGCCCACCAGAAAGCTGTCGGTAGCCAGTACCATCGTGGTCGAGTCTTGATCGGACTGCATAAGGGTGCCCCTTCCGCTTGAGCAAACAACACCTGTTCTGCTCGAGCGGGTAGGCCTCTCCGCACGAGCCAGCCAACCAGTGTCCCGGCGAACAAGGATGTTGCATCCCTTCCATCCGTCCGAGTGGTGGGCCTGAATCAACCCTACGACCACCTCGGCGCAAATGGGGTCTGAATTATCCCTCATTGCATTGCTGCAAGAAGATATAGGGAGCAGCCTCTGGATTCTGTAGGGAACACCCTCACCTTTATGGCATCGGCGCCCTTGATCCCGATCGAACTTCACATAGCGACGCTCAAGAACCAGGCATTTTCGCAATAGCCAGAGGACATGTGGGGATGTACTCCCCCGAGACATTAGGACGCCCCTCACTCTATGGAGCAGGCGCCCTGTCCGATAGTAACGGGAGAAGCAATCACGTATCCGGTTGCATCGCCTTTCGACCCATTACGGATCGCGATGAAAAGCCGTTTCCGACAGTCGCCTATGAAAGGAGATGTCCATGAAGGCATCCGACTTGGGGTACAGCAGCACGAATGGCAATCTCACGTCGCGTCGGCGGCTCTCGAAGATCGTGATACCGGCCGTGGGCATCATGCTGGCCGCCATCACTGTGGGCGCATGCGGATCCTCCAGCGCCACCCACACCCCAACGGCCGCCGCCACCCAGAAACCGAAGGAGTTCGTCACACAATCCGGTTCTGGGGACAGACTCCTCGCGGCAGTCAAGTTGCCAAAGGCCTGGACCGTCAACTGGAATTTCCGCTGCCAGAATCCCACTACGAGTAGGCCCTTCTCTCTGGCGACCATCGCTCACGGCGGTTCGCCGGACAACGTGACGACCCAGACCGGGTTGGCCGGCGGTGGAAACAAGCCCTTCAACACGGCAGGTAGCTACAGGTTCGCGGTGAAGACGACCTGTGGCTGGAAGGTGACGGTCGCATCTACGCCGACGAATCCCAAGACCGCCACCACGGTGCCGCCAAGGTCCAAAGCCGCTACGACGACGCCCACCACGTCGAGCACGAAGACCTCGAGACCGTAATCAGGTTGGCGAGCGTCTCCTAACCTTCTTCCCGCGGAAGCCAGGATTCTGTCCGTCTGCTTCTACCTCGAGCCACGGATCGTTCGGCGGCATTGATCCGTCGTCGGTGAGAAGGCCCTACTCTTCCTCCTCGGCGATCGCCTCAAGACTCTTGAGTACGACGACGGGCACATCTCGGACTCCGGGATCGATCGGCCCAAAGGGATCGCTCTGAGACCGGAGAAAGATCAGCGCCGCTGATACCCGGCGATCCGACAGGGTCGAATCGAATGGGCCCAGTTTGAGGAAGATCGACGTGATTCCCTTTTCGATCGACTTGACCGAGATGTGCAGCTCGTCGGCTATGGCCCGGTTGGAAAGGCCGTGAGCCAACTGTTGAAGCACGTCGACCTCCCGCCGGGTGAGGTCTTCTACACCAGCGGCGTCACCCCGACGGATGAGCGAGTCAATAATGTTCGGATCCAGCACCGTCTGACCCACCTGAATCCCACGCAGCGCGCTGAGCACGGTTGCGATGCTGGCTAGTCGCTCATCCAGCAGAAGCGCGATTCCAGAGGAGTCCCCGCTGAGGAGCGTGAGAGCGAAGTCATCGGCCCGATCGGAGATGATCACGATTCCCATTTGGGGATACATCGCTCGCAGCCGGTGAGCTACGGCAACGGTGGCCTCGGACGTCACTACCTGGGAGCGTGCGGAAATAATCACGGCCTGGGGCGATAGATCGGCGACCAGACTGTCGAGCTCGGCAAAGTCTCGGGCCTGGCCCACAACGTCGACGTCACCGACGTCTGCCAACAGCGAGGCGAGGCCGTCTCCCATGAGAGAGCTGTCGGAGCCGAGAACGACGGTTATTGGATCTGGTTTTGAGGACATCTATGGACTCCCTCCCCTTGATGAAGCAGATCTCCGAGATGGCCGTCTGCCGAAGAACGCCGTGGCAACCGCCGGACAGGTCAAAGGTCTCCGAGCCACCCTATGACCAATCGCTGTCCCGGTCTTTCGCCTCCGCCCTGAGACTTCAAGTCTGAGAGTGGAGGATCCCTCCTAGTGAGTGGACCTGGGGCAGTAACGGGAGCTTTGGCGATCTACGCTACGGGCCATGGGGTCCGGCGAGAGACGAGACGAAATCCAAAGTATGCGAGCAGTTCCAGTCGACCAACTGGCCGCCGTGAAGGTTCGCCTGAGTCGTACTGCGCCACTCCGGCCCTCCAACTGGGCTTATCGAGACGGGGAGGATTTCTAGTGAACCATCCCTGCAGGCAAAAATAGATGGCCCGGGTGCTGATCACCGGTTCGAGCGACGGCCTCGGGTTGATGGCGGCCGAGCTGCTCGCTCATGACGGCCACGAGGTCACCTTGCATGCGAGGAACGCACAGCGGGCCGACGATGCGCGTCGGGCGCTCCCGACCGCACAGCACACCCTCGTTGGCGACTTGGACACCATCGAAGGGGCGATTCAGGTCGCCGACCAGGCCAACGCCTTGGACCCTATGACGCGGTAATCCACAACGCCGGCGTTGGCTATCGGGAGCCTCGCCGAGTCGAGACACTCGACGGGCTCTCGTACGTCTTCGCCGTCAACGTCCTGGCGCCATACCTGCTGACCGCCATGATCACTCCTCCTAGCCGGTTGGTGTATCTCAGCTCAGGCATGCACAGAAGTGGCCACCCTGATCTGGAGGATCTCCAATGGGCCCATCGACCCTGGAGCGGGGCCCAGGCCTATGCAGACAGCAAGCTCTTCGACGTTGTGCTGGCCTTCGCCGTCGCCCGACGCTGGCCCAGCGTGCTGGCCAATGCCCTCGAGCCCGGCTGGGTGCCGACCAAAATGGGAGGACCCGGCGCACCCGACGACCTCTCGTTGGCGGCGGTGACCCAGGTCTGGCTGGCGGTGAGCGACGATCCTGCTGCCGCCGTCACCGGAGAGTACTTCTACCACCAGCAGCGACGCGACGTACACCCGGCAACCCGGTCTCTCGAAGTCCAGGACCAGCTGCTCGGTGCCTGCGCCGAGCTCACCGGGGTCGAGCTCCCGAACCTCTGAGGAGGACGTTCCTCAAAAGCTGTCACCCGCGACTTTCCATCGCTGGTGTCTCGCCCGCAGAGTTCAGTACAGCCTCTGAGATCCGACTCCACTCACTTCCTGGTGGACTTCCCTCAGGGAGTCGGCTCCATCGCCACGACGGGCTGGTTGAGCTGCGTGCCGCCAGCCGATCCGAGGAAGGGGGCGCTACCGAAGGCGAAGATGCCGCCGTCGGAAGCCACCAACCAGTAGCCCTTGCCGGTTGGCGTGGAGGCCATGCCCACGATGGGTCGGTTGAGAGGAGCTCCCCCGGTCGATCCGAGGAAGGGGGCGTCGCCGAAGGCGAAGATGCCGCCGTCGGATGCCACCAACCAGTAGCCCTTGCCGTTTGGCGTGGAGGTCATGCCCACGATGGGCTTGTTGAGCTGGATGCCCCCGGTGGATCCGTAGAACCCGGCGTCGCCGAAGGCGAAGATTCCGCCGTCGGAAGCCACGAGGGAGTAGCCCTTGCCGTTTGGCGTGGAGGTCATACCCACGATCGGCTTGTTGAGCTGGATGCCCCCGGTGGATCCGTAGAACCCAGCGTCGCCGAAGGCGAAGATGCCGCCGTCGGAAGCCACCAGCCAGTAGCCCTTGCCGTCGGGTGAAGCCGCCATCCCTACGATGGGCTGGTTCAGCTGGATGCTACCGGTCGATCCATAGAACCCGGCGTTACCGAAGGCGAAGATGCCGCCGTCGGAAGCCACCAGCCAGTAGCCCTTGCCGTTTGGCGTGGACGCCATTCCGACGATGGGCTGGTTCAGCTTCAGGGCCCCGGTCGATCCATAGAACCCGGCGTTACCGAAGGCGAAGATCCCTCCGTCCGCCGATGCCAACCAATACCCGCCCCGGCGGTGGGTGTCGGCGCTGAGTTGGCGTCGTAGGTGAAGCTGTCAGCACCTACGACGGTGCTGGTGCCGTACATGGTGGTAACTGTCACGTCGACCGAACCAGCGGGACCCGAAGGAGTGGTGGCAACGATCAAGGTGGCGCTCTTGACCGTCACTGAGGATGCCGCTTTCGAGCCAAAGTCGACCGTCGAGCCCTCGGCAAAGTTGGTACCCGAGATAGAAACGACCGTGGACCCAACCTGGGGTCCCGACTTGGGAGTTATCCCGGTCACTGCCGGGACCGACCCATAGGTGAAGAGGTCGGAGTTGTTGGCTGCACTGGCACCCCCGACTGTCGTCACGGTCACGCCAACCACACCGGTACCCGCAGGGCTGGTGGCAGTGAGCGAGTTCGCACTGACAAAGTTCGTTGAGGTGGCAGCCGTAGTGCCGAAGCTGACCGTCGAGTCCGAGGTGAACCCGGTCCCGGTCACCGTGATGACAGTGTCTCCATGAGTCGATCCGACGCTCGGGGAGATCGAGGCCACCGCCGGCGCGCCCACGTAGGTGAAGAGATCGGCCCGTCCGGTCGCGCTGTGGCCGTCGTCGGTGGTCACGGTGATATCCACCGCTCCGGTAGAGCCGGGTGGGCTGACCGCCGTGAGGATGGTGGGTGTCGTTTGGGTGAAGGCGGCAGGAGTGCCGCCGAAGCTCACGCCCGAGTGCCGGTGAAGCTCGTGCCGTGGACGGTGACCCGAGTGCCGCCGGCAATGGGTCCGGTGGCGGTGCTGATGGAAGTGACCACCGGGTCACCGACGTAGGTGAAGTCGCCGGCCCCGAGTCGCCCGAGGTGCCATAGGGGGTGGTGACGAGCACATTGGCTGCTCCGGCGTCACCGGCGGGGGTGGTCGCGGTGACGGTGGTGACGTTGTGGACGGTGTAGGAGGACACAGCCGTGCCCCCGACGTCACCGCAGTGGCCCCGTCAGGTCGGTGCCGGTGATGTACCAGGGTGCCGCCGGCGGTGGGCCGGGTCCGGGGAGGCCGAAGGAGGTGGGGGCGCCCACGTAGGTGAAGGCCCCGTCGCCGCCGAGTCGCCGGAGGCGCCGTAGGGGGTGGTGACCACCACGTCGGCCGCACCGGCCGTCACCGGCCGGGGTGGTGGCAGTCGAGGGTGGTGTCGTTGACCACGGCCAGGCGGTGACAGCGGCGCCGCCCACGGTCACGGCGGTGGCCCCGTCGAGGTCGGTGCCGGTGATGTGACCAGGGTGCCCCCGAGGGCCGGGCCGGTGGCCGGGTGAGGCCGAGGTGACGGCGGGGGCGCCACGTAGGTGAACTCATCGCCGGGGCTGTCGGCCGAGGTGCCGTCGGGGGTGGTGACGATGACGTCCACCGGCCGGCGCCGGCCGCCGGGGGCGGTGGCGGTGATCTGGGTGGCCGAGTTGACGGTGTAGGTGGCGCAGCAGGCCCCCGACGTCACCGCGGAGGCCCGGTCAGGTCGGTGCCGGTGATGACCACGGTGGTGCCGGCGGTGTCGGCCGGGCCGGTGGTCGGGGCTGAGGGAGGTGACCACGGGGCCCACGTAGGTGAAGGCCCCGTCGCCGCTGGCCCCGGAGTCGCCGTAGGGGGTGGTGACCACCACGTCGGCCGCACCGGCCGTCCCGGCCGGGGTGGTGGCGTCGAGGGTGGTGTCGTTGACCACGGCCAGGCCGGTGGCAGCGGCGCCGCCCACGGTCACGGCGGTGGCCCCGTCGAGGTCGGTGCCGGTGATGACCACCGTGGTGCCCCCGAGGGCCGAGCCGGTGGCCGGGTTGAGGGAGGTGACGGCGGGGGCGTCCACGTAGGTGAACTCATCGCCGGGGCTGTCGGCCGAGGTGCCGTCGGGGGTGGTGACGGTGACGTCCACCAGGCCGGCCCCGGCCGCCGGGGCGGTGGCGGTGATCTGGGTGGCCGAGTTGACGGTGTAGGTGGCGGGCAGGCCCCCGAAGTCCACCACCGAGGCCGGGTCGAGGTCGGTGCCGGTGATGACCACGGTGGTGCCGGCGGTGTCGGCCGGGCCGGTGGTGGGGCTGAGGGAGGTGACCACGGGGCCCACGTAGGTGAAGGCCCCGTCGCCGCTGACCCCGGAGTCGCCGTAGGGGGTGGTGACCACCACGTCGGCCGCACCGGCCGTCCCGGCCGGGGTGGTGGCGTCGAGGGTGGTGTCGTTGACCACGGCCAGGCCGGTGGCAGCGGCGCCGCCCACGGTCACGGCGGTGGCCCCGTCGAGGTCGGTGCCGGTGATGACCACGTCGGTGCCCCCGAGGGCCGAGCCGGTGGCCGGGTTGAGGGAGGTGACGGCGGGGGCGTCCACGTAGGTGAACTCATCGCCGGGGCTGTCGGCCGAGGTGCCGTCGGGGGTGGTGACGGTGACGTCCACCAGGCCGGCCCCGGCCGCCGGGGCGGTGGCGGTGATCTGGGTGGCCGAGTTGACGGTGTAGGTGGCGGGCAGGCCCCCGAAGTCCACCACCGAGGCCGGGTCGAGGTCGGTGCCGGTGATGACCACGGTGGTGCCGGCGGTGTCGGCCGGGCCGGTGGTGGGGCTGAGGGAGGTGACCACGGGGCCCACGTAGGTGAAGGCCCCGTCGCCGCTGGCCCCGGAGTCGCCGTAGGGGGTGGTGACCACCACGTCGGCCGCACCGGCCGTCCCGGCCGGGGTGGTGGCGTCGAGGGTGGTGTCGTTGACCACGGCCAGGCCGGTGGCAGCGGCGCCGCCCACGGTCACGGCGGTGGCCCCGTCGAGGTCGGTGCCGGTGATGACCACCGTCGGTGCCCCCGAGGGCCGAGCCGGTGGCCGGGTTGAGGGAGGTGACGGCGGGGGCGTCCACGTAGGTGAACTCATCGCCGGGGCTGTCGGCCGAGGTGCCGTCGGGGGTGGTGACGGTGACGTCCACCAGGCCGGCCCCGGCCGCCGGGGCGGTGGCGGTGATCTGGGTGGCCGAGTTGACGGTGTAGGTGGCGGGCAGGCCCCCGAAGTCCACCACCGAGGCCGGGTCGAGGTCGGTGCCGGTGATGACCACGGTGGTGCCGGCGGTGTCGGCCGGGCCGGTGGTGGGGCTGAGGGAGGTGACCACGGGGCCCACGTAGGTGAAGGCCCCGTCGCCGCTGGCCCCGGAGTCGCCGTAGGGGGTGGTGACCACCACGTCGGCCGCACCGGCCGTCCCGGCCGGGGTGGTGGCGTCGAGGGTGGTGTCGTTGACCACGGCCAGGCCGGTGGCAGCGGCGCCGCCCACGGTCACGGCGGTGGCCCCGTCGAGGTCGGTGCCGGTGATGACCACCGTCGGTGCCCCCGAGGGCCGAGCCGGTGGCCGGGTTGAGGGAGGTGACGGCGGGGGCGTCCACGTAGGTGAACTCATCGCCGGGGCTGTCGGCCGAGGTGCCGTCGGGGGTGGTGACGGTGACGTCCACCAGGCCGGCCCCGGCCGCCGGGGCGGTGGCGGTGCAGATGGTGGAGGAGGAGCAACTGGCCGAGGTGTCAGTCGTTGTACCGAAACTGACCGTACTGTTGCCCACCACGAAACCGGTGCCATAGATGGAGACCGTTGTTCCTCCGGCTACCGGCCCGCTGGAGGTGCTGATGCCGGTGACAGCCAGTCCGGTGTCGGGGGTCATGGCTACTCCCTGAGGGGCTGTGCCGACCGCGATGGAACCGGTGAAGGTGTCATTGGAGGTGCTGATGACATTCACAGAATCCGAGCTGCCGTTGGCCACGTAGACCGAGAGCGCCATCGGGGGTGACAGCCAGGGTATTTGGTGCGGATCCCACGGGGATGAGGCCGACATTATCGTCGGCAGTATTCAAGTCACTCACGGATCCGTCACCAGAGTCGGCGAGGTAGACGTCGAGTCCGTTAGGGGTGACAGCCACCCCCTCCGGGTCCGCACCCACGGGGATGGTGTTGGTGACGGTGTCGTCGGCCGTGTTGATGAGGCTCACGGTGGAATCACCGGAATTGGTCACGTAGGCGGTCTGGCCATTGGGAGAGACGGCCACGCCGTAGGGTCCCGTACCCACGCTGATGGTGTCGGTGACGGCGTTGCTCGAAGTGCTGATGACGCTCACGGTGGACCCGGTGTAGTTGGTCACGTAAGCGGTGAGGCCGTCGGGGGTGAAAGTCACGCCCTGGGGCTCAGTACCCACCGGGATGGTTGCGGTCACGAGCGTTGGAAGCGGTGTCTATGACGCTCACATTGTTCGAGCCGGAGTTGGCCACATAGACCTCGCTGCCATCGGGAGTGATGGCAATGTTGTTCGGGGTGATGCCCACGGGGATGGTGGCGGTCACGGCATTGGTCGAGGTGTCGATGACGCTCACATTGGACCGAGCCGGAGTTGCTTACGTACGCATAGAGGCCATCGGGGGTGAGCGCAACACCATCGGGGCTCGTGCCCACAGGGACAGTCGCTGATGACGGCTTGAGTGGCAGTGTCGATCACACTGACGGTGTTGTCGCCAGAGTTGGGCACATAGGCGAAGGTGCCGTACTCGAACTGGTCGGCAACGGAATCAGTCGAGGTTCCCTGGACGGTGGTGGCAGTGATGTCGACAACACCGGACGAACCCGGCGGTGAGGTAGCCGAACAGGCCGTGGTGGTCGAGCAGCTCACCGAGGTGGCAGCGTTGGAACCGAAGTTGACGGTGGTGTCCGTTGTCCCCGTGACGAACCCGGTCCCGGTGATTGCCACCACGGTTCCTCCCGACGGAGAGCCAGTGATCGGGCTCACCCCGGTGATAGTGGGCGGCGTCGGGGGGCTCGCCGATGCCGGTACCGCGCTGACCATCGCCAGTGCCAGGTTGAAGGCCACTGCGACTACCAAGGCGACCGTCAGGGTGCGAGCGCCCATTCTGGTCGTCAGCCGCTTGGTGCCTGACAACTCTTTCCTGCGGAGACCGGTCATCGGTACGCCGGCCCGGACTCGATCAGGGCCAGGGCAGCGGGTCGATGCAACCACCGCGCCACTGCGCTGAGTGACTCAACTTCTCTACAGGTCGACTGAATCGCCGTTTCCGGACCGGTGCAAACCGGGGAGAATAGTCCATGTCGGCTTCCGATGTCGAGGACAGGCCACTGATGCTCCTAGTGCGATTGATCCAAATGGGCACGTATGCCGAATATCGGAAGGATCCCGGGGGTGCTGCATGGGGGAACGCCCTAAACATCGCGGGAGTGCCACCTCGGATGGCGAGCAGGACCCGCTCCCAGACGCCGCTCTCTAGTCCGGCCAACGCCACGGCCAGTCAACCCATCGGACGCCCTGGGCCTACGAGATCGTCGGTTAAAGACCAGTCCTTCAGCGCGCCCGCTGCCGACCTGAATTCAGGAGAGCGATTCCATCATGGCCAGAAGTTCCTCACGTCGATAGCCCTGCGAACGGGCGAAGTCGAGGAACTCCTTGAGCCGGGCGACAACCGCTCCCCGCTCGGGGGTGCCGGCCACCACGATGGCTCGTCCGCGGCCCAGTTCGATCAGCCCCTCATCTCGAAGCACGCGAAGGGCCCGCAGCACGGTGTTGGTGTTGACGCCGAGCACCGCGGCCAGATCCTTGGCTTGCGGAATCCGATCCCCGGGGCCGGCCTCGCCGTCGGCGATGGCACGCCGAACCTCCGCCGCCACTTGATCGTGAAGCGGCATGGGGTCTGATCGATCCACGCCGGCCAGCACCAACCCGTCGGGATCCGGGGGGTCAGGTGGCTTGACAGAACTCATAACGACAATGATAGTAGCGTTATGGTCACCGTCGAGAAGGGAAGGTCCCCGGTCCCCGGTCACGGGGGGCCGGATCCCCATCGGCCCACGGACGCCGACCTGCTCTTCAAGGAGGCTCGACGACGCGAACGGCGCCGACGGTTGGCATGGGCCGGCGTGGTCATCATCATGGTGGGTGCGGTGACCACCGTCGTGGCCGCCGCCATCTCGAGCCCCGGGCCTGCTCTCCCACCTTCTGCCACCGCCACCCATGTCAGACCCGGGCCGACCAGCCCACCGCCCGGCTCGGTCGTCTCGCTGACCAGAGCCGGCCCATTGGCCGTCGGCCCAACCGGTGCGCTGTACGTGTCGGATGTCTCCCATCACCAGGTTCTCGTCCGCCTCGCCAACGGCCAGTTCCAGTTGGTGGCCGGTAACGGCAGGGACGGGTTCGCCGGCGACGGCGGTCCGGCCACCAAGGCTGAGCTCTCGCAGGTGTCCGACATGGCGTTCGCTCCGAACGGTGATCTCTATCTGGCCGACGGCGGACGGGTACGGGTCATCGACCGGGCCGGCACCATCCGGACCATCGCCGGCGACGGGCGCTCCAGGGGCCCGAGCGATTCCATAGCCACTGGCGCACCGGCGCTGTCGGCACCACTTGGCCCGACTGTCTCGTTGGCCTTCAGCCCGAGCGGACAACTGTACGTGGCTACCCAGACCCAGCTCTTCCGACTCTCCGCGGCCGGTCGCCTCGACACCCTGCGGGCGGTGCTCCCTCCCGGATCGACGCAGGTGCCCGGACCGCTCAACAGTTTCGGCTCGATCGCCGTGGACGGCCAGGGCAACGTGTACGCCTCTTCGATGTTCGACGGATGGTCGGTCTTCAAGATCTCACCGAACGGGACGGCCACCTACCTGGGCTACGCCCGGCGAAGCGGAGGGAACACCGCGGTGGTCCAGCGGGGTGCGAACGGAGTCATCGATGTCGACGACGGGGAGTACGTTCTCCACGTCCGCGGCGATCACCTCGTGAACAGCTTTGCCGTCACCGGGGTCTCGGGCGTCGACTCGTTCCTCTTCCCCGATTTCTTCGCCGTGGCACCGGACGGGGCCTTCTTCGCCGACAACCTCGGTCCGCCGGCCTTCGAGCGGTTCCAACAGATCATCTCGGTGGCCGACGGACGGGGGACATCGCTGTGGCGGGGGGCTTCCCGGCGGTAGCGCCCACGTCGTGTCGCTGTCCCACCGCCGACCGGAAAAGTCCGGACAGGCCCTAGCGAAGTGACGCGAGCGGGCGTTAGGGTTGGTTGTCTTCCAGGCGACGACGGGGGCGGAACCAGCCGACTCTCCCCGCCCGTGAGGCGAGGAGGGGGCACAAATTATGAGGGCAACATTGAAGCCGTACCGTAAGGGTTTGGCGGCGGCCGGTATCGGGGTGGCGGTTGTCCTGGTGGCGGTGGGCACGACCCTGACACTGACCCCGGCTACCGGGGGCGCATCGGCAGGGAAGCCCAGTGCCCAGTATCTGGCCTCGGCCCGGAGCGCCCTGGTCCGGTACTTACAGCACAACGACGCCCCGGCCAGCCATGCTCGCATCCCCGGTAGCGAGGGTGGCTTCGGTACCCTACGCCCCATCAACAACGCCGGTTCGTTCAACTGGTCGGGGTACGTGGACACTGACGCCACCGCCGGGTATTTCAAGTCGGTCAGCGGCGACTGGACCACTCCCTCGGTAACTGCGAGCTGCACCCATGAGGACACCGTGGCCGCCCAGTGGATCGGACTCGATGGCTGGTCGAACACGACGGTGGAGCAAGAAGGCGTCATCGACTGGTGCTTCGAGGACCATGCCACGTACTACACCTGGTATGAGATGTACCCGGCCGGCTCGGTGGAGGTCGGCAAGACTCTCCTGCCCGGCGACAAGATCGCTACCTCCATCACCCGCACCGGAACGAGTTACAAGATGGTCCTGACCGACTCGACCCACACCGCCAACAGCTTCACCAAGACCCTCACCTGTGCCGCGGCCACCTGCAAGGACACCAGTGCCGAGTGGATCGACGAGCGACCTGACTTCACCAGCAAGTGGCTTCGCTCCGCTGGCCGACTTCGGGACGTGGACCCTGACGGGGGCCACCGTCAAGGGCGGAACGGTGAGCGGTACGGCGATCAATTCGTACAGCGAACTCGGCGATCGAGATGTTCGACAGCACCGGCTCCTACCTCTTGGCCGCTCCGTGGGGTCTGGCCACGGGCGACCGGGGGTTCTCGGTGAAGTGGGATAACAGCTATTGATCCGGAGATGGCCGACCCCCGGCGGGCCAACGCGCCGGGGGCCAGATCCGAGTAGCGACGGACGCAGGCTCACCTGCCCGGCCTAAAGTCTTCCCATGGGGAGAGTGAGGACCGGTGCCAGAACCAGAGGTGTCCTGTCACTGGTCATCATGGTGGTGCTGGTGGCCCTGGCCGCCACCAGCGTTCGGGCCTACGCCGCCCAAGCCTTCGTCGTACCGTCGGGGTCCATGCTCCCCACGCTCCAGATCGGCGATCGGATCATCGTCGACAAACTGTCGGGGACCATCCATCGTGGAGACATCATCGTCTTCCGACGTGCGCCGGGCGACACCGACACCGAGTATCCGGTACTGGTCAAGCGGGTGATCGGGCTCCCGGGTGAGACCATCTCCTCGGCCGGCAGCACCATCCTGATCAACGGGCATCCCATCGCCCAGCCCTGGCTCCCGAAGCTGACGGGCCAGTGCTCCCAATCGTCCGTCGGGATCCCCACCACCAAGATCCCCTCCGGCCAGTACTACGTGCTCGGGGATTGTCGCGGCGACTCCGACGACAGTCGGTACTGGGGAACCGTGCCATCCGCCAATATCATCGGGAAGGTCTCCGCAGTGGTGTGGCGTCACAACCACCCTTGGCTCCACTGGTTCTGAGCGGCGGCCGATCGTCGGATCGACCCCGGGCGCGCCGCCGTTGAACGGGATGGTCCGGTCGGCGCGGTTCCGGCGGCGGCTGACCTCCGGGCATTAGCGTCGGGGCACCAAGCCGCCGACGGCCGGCCCGATCCGGGGAACACCACCCCTGGACCGGAGATGGCCGCGGGCCGGCCATCCAGAACCGGAGGAACCGATGCGAGCAGCGCTGCTTACCCGCGAGAACAGCCCCCTCGAAGTGGTGGATGACATTGAGGTGGCCGCTCCCGGGCCCGGGCAGGTGCTGGTGGATGTGACCCACTGCGGCATCTGCCACTCGGATCTCACCATCATCGAGGCCGGGTACGGACCGTTGCCCATGGTCCTCGGTCACGAGGCGGCCGGCGTGGTGGCCGAGGTCGGCGCGGGCGTGACGGCCGTGGCCCCCGGGGACCATGTGGTGTTGGTGGCCATCGCCCCCTGCGGCCGCTGCTACTGGTGTGTGCGAGGCAAGCCCACCGTGTGCGAAAAGGCCATGACCTTCATGACCGGCACTCTCCCCGACGGGTCCACGGCCCTGTCCCGGGGCGGCGAGCCGGTCTACCGGGGGCTGGGTGTGGGCGGCTTCGGCCAACAGGTCTTGACCACCGAATCGGGGGCGGTGCGCATCGATCCCGAGGTGCCGCTCGAACTGGCCAGCGTCATCGGATGCGCCATCCAGACCGGCGTGGGAGCGGTGCTCAACACCGCCCAGGTGGAAGAAGGAGCCACCGTCTTGGTCATGGGGTTGGGGGGCGTGGGCATCTCGGTGGTCCAGGGAGCCCGCATCGCCGGTGCCTCGCGGATCATCGCCTCAGATCCGGTGGCCGACCGACGCCAGCAGGCCCTGTCCTTCGGCGCCACTGATGTGGTCGATCCGGTCCAGACCGACGTGGTGGCCCTGTGCCAGGAGGTGACCGGGGTCGGGGTCGACTACGCCTTCGATGCCGCCGGCAGCGCCCGCCTGCTCGAGGCCGGGATCGCCGCCACCTGCAACGGCGGGACCACGGTGTCGGTTGGCGCACCCGATGCCGCCGAGGTGCTCAACGAGCTCCCGGCCATCCTCTTCGCCATCACGGAGAAGCGCCTGGTCGGGTGCCTCTACGGCGGAGGGAATCCCCACTGGCAGATCCCCCGGCTGGTCAGCCTGTGGCAGCGAGGCCTCCTCGATCTCGAGGGGATGATCTCCACCCGGCGTCCGCTGGCCGAGATCAACGCCGGCTTCGATGACCTCCGAGCCGAACGAGGTCTGCGGACCGTGGTGTCGATTTGAACCATCGGTCACGAGCCCGAGGGCGGGCGGAAGGCGGTGAGCGATGAGTGACGAGCGGGAGGTGCTGCACCGTTTTCTCGACGCCCAGCGCCGCCATGTCCTGGGCATACTCGACGGGCTGACCGACGACCAGCTGCGGAGCCCGGTCCTTCCTTCGGGCTGGACCTGTCTGGGGATGGTCAAGCACCTGGCCCTCTCCGACGAGCACTACTGGTTCCGTTCCATCGTCGGGGGTGAGCCGCTCGACTACTTCCCCGAAGGAGACCGGGCCGACTGGCAGGTGGGACCGGACGAGTCCGCCGACGAGGTCTTGGCCTCCTACCGCGCCGAGATGGCGTTGGCCGATGCCATCATCACCGACACCCCACTCGATCAGCCGCCGCGCCAACGTGACGAGTGGTGGGGCGACTGGGACGTCCCCGACTTCCGGTACATCATGCTGCACGTCATCGCCGAGACGGCCTGTCACGCCGGCCATCTCGACGCGGTCCGCGAGCTGATCGACGGCCGCCAGTGGATCGTCCAGTAGGCCCTGTCGGCTGGAGCCCGACCCCTACGGAACGGTCGACAGCTGTCCCTCGATGACCTGTCGGTTCTCCTCATCGAGTTCCGCCAGCAGTGATCGGCACGCTTGTGCATGCCGGTCCCGTGACGCCCGGTCACCGATTACGGCGTAGGCCCGGGCCATCCCCTCTTCGGCCGAAGCCAGCCGCCAATCGGTCCAACCGTTGGCCAGGGCCCGCTCGTGGGCCGCGGTGGCAAAGAGCAGGGCCAGGTCACCGGCGCCCAACCAGCTGAGGACGTGGGCCACCTGCCAGTCGCCGATGAGCAGCTTGGACTCCAGGTCCGAACCTCCCACCTCGGCCCAGAGGTAGCGGGAGGCCGCGGCCCGCAGGATCATCTGGCGTTGTTGTTCGGGGCTCCGATCATCAAGGTCGAGGAGATCCCAGGCTCCGTTGAACGCCGACTTGGCTTCGGCGACCCTCCACTCGGCCTGGTCGCCCGCCTCCGTCTGCTGGCCCATGCCCGAAACGTTACCTTCAGGGACGCCGCTCCCTGCAGGAGCTCCGACGCCGCGGCACGGTGGGCCCGCCGACGGCGAACGGGTGCGGCTGCCGGCTACGAGCGGTAGTCGGCCAGCACCAGGGCGCCGATGAAGTCATACCCGGCGGTGTGGGCGTGGATGTTGCCCTGGGAGCAGAAGTAGGTCAGCTGACAGACCTCGCCCACCGCCACCGGCACGGTTCCGTAGGGGGATACCTGCTCGGTGATGCTGAAACTGGTGTCGTCCCCTTTGGTGGCTTCCTTGTAGGGCGCCGAGGTCACGTCGACGAAACTGGCTCGGGCCACCGACAGATAGGCCTTCTTCAAGGTGGGGTTGATCAGGTCGTCGAAGGCCAGGATGGACTGGCGGGCCTGGGACTCGCTGGCCGACGACGGCGGCTGGGTCGGATAGACGAACAGGCCCAGGTCCACGTCGGGATAGGTCAGGCCGATGATCTTGGCGCTGGTGTCCGAGGCCTTGGCCAGGGCGGTATTGAGCGACCCCACCAAGGACTTGACGTTCTTCCCCATGGTGGGCATGGCCGAGTTGACGCACGCCGCCGTCGAGCAGGAGTCGAAGTCGTTGCCCCCGATCGAGACCGTGACCAGTTTCACCTGGCCCTTGTGGGCGGCGATGAATTTGAGAGCTGCAGCCTCCTGGGTGATCCCCGGGTAGGCCACGGCGTGCTGGGAGGCGGGATCGCCACACCCCGCCGAGTGGAGCAGTGAGTTGGTGGTGGCCCCACCGCACCCGAAGTTCTCCGGCTCCAGGCCCAGCTTTCCGGCCAGGTACCCGGTATACCCCGGCGTCCCGCCGATCCCCGGCTGGTAGCCGATCGAATACGAGTCGCCCAGGGTGAGCTCGTAGGGGTGCGTGGTGGCTGCCGCCGGGCCCACGCCGGGTAGAGCCACCAGCAGCGACGTGGTCATGGTGAGCACGGCCACCGCGGCCACGGTCACCCACCGGGCTTCGATGGGAACCTTCTTCCAATGACGTTGCATGTCCCCCCTGTCGCTGGTACTCCCCGTACCACGCCGGCACTTCCCCGTACCAGGGGTCCTACCGTAGACGGTCGGTCGACCGGCCACCCCCCGGCCCGGGGTCGGCCGCGGCGATGGCCCGGCGTAGGCCCCGGGCCAGATCGCCCCGGGGGCCCACCGACAGCCGGTCGAGACCCAACCACGCCCGGAGCCGGTGGAGCTCGGCCGGCGCCAGCTCGAGCACCGTGGCCGCCGAGGCCGCCGGTTCGAGGTAGGAGCCCAGCACCTGCAGGGTGTTGGTGGTGCGATCGGTCTTGAGATCGAATCGGGCCACCAACTGGTCCCCGATCAGGAGCGGGAGCACGTAGTACCCGTGGGTGCGCAGGTGCCCGGGCACGTAGATGCCGATGCGGTAGTGAAAATCGAACAGCCGCTCGGTGCGTTCCCGGGTCCAGATCAGCGAGTCGAACGGGGACAGGAGGGTGGCCTGGTGCCGGCGGAGGGGCCGGAGCCGAACGCCGGGCAGCACGTAACCCGGCTTGGTCCACCCCTCCACGGCCACCGGCTCCAACCGGCCCTCCTCCACCAGCTCCTCCACCCGGGTCCTGCCCGGACCAGGCCGGAGCCAGAAGTAGTCGGCCAGATCGGCGGCGGTGGCCACGCCCAGGCACCGGGCGGCCCGGACCATCAGCCGGCGCTGGGCCTCCTCGTCCGATGGCGGTGGTTGACTGAGCACCTCGGCCGGGATCACCCGCTCCGTCAGGTCGTACACCCGTTCGAAGTTCGGGCTCCGCCAAGCCGCCAGCACCCCGTCCCCGAACAGCAGCTCGAGGGCCCGGCGCCCGTCACTGCGCCGATCCCACCACTGACCGTCCCGCCGGCGGGGATCAGAGAGCTTGGAGGCCGGCAAGGGGCCGCGCTCGGCCACCTCGTCGAGCACCGCGGCCAGGTATCCCCGGTGGGCCGCTCGCCACTGGCGGCGCCGCTCCTGCACCGTGGGGCTGTCGACCAGATCGTGGCGCCACCGGTCCATCTTCCAGCGGAAGCACGGGTACAGCTCCACCGGCAGGAGCGAGGCGGCGTGGCCCCAGTACTCGAAGCAGGCACCCCCGGCCCCGGTCAACCCCAGCAGGGCCGACTTGTCGTAGGCCCCGATCCGGCTGAAGGGCACCAGGAACTGGGTGCGCTCGAGGACGTTGACGGCATCGAGCTGGACGGTCCCGACCTGATCCACCACCCGTAGCAGCCGGGCCGGGCCGGGCCCACGGGCTCCGGGTGTGGGCCGCGGCGCTCCGAGGCCCTGGGCCTCGACGGCCAGGCGCCGGGCCTGGCTCCGGGAGAGGGGACGGCTACGGGCCATCGGGGGATCGTAGGGCGGACCCCGGCCGACCGAGGAGGAACCGTGGGTACGTACGGCCATCACCGATGGAGCCGCCTCCTCGCATAGTCTGGCCTGGTTCCTCCCGAGAGCTCGAGGTGAGTGGTGTTCTTCCCCACGGGGTATCGGTGGTGACCATGCGAATAGCCTTCCTGACCCACAACGAGGCCGATCCGCCCGGCGCTCTGGGACGACGAGCCATTGAGCTGGGCTTCGAGATCGGGGTGCACCGGGCCGATGGCGGAGCAGCGGAGCTGCCCCGGCCCGGCTCCTTCGACCTCTTGGTGGTCATGGGCTCGGTGGCTTCGACCACCGACCACACCGTGCCTTGGATCCCGCCCGAACGCCGCCTGGTGGCAGCAGTGGTGGACGCCGGTACTGCGGTCCTCGGGGTCTGCTTCGGCGGTCAGCTGCTGGCCCAGGTCCTGGGGGCCCGGGTGAACCGGGCCTCCCGACCCGAGCGGGGCTGGCATCGGATCGACACCGACGACCCGGAGCGGGTGCCCACCGGGCCCTGGCTGATGTGGCACCAGGACCAGTTCACCGTGCCACCCGGAGCGGTGGCGCTGGCCCGGACCGACGTGTGCGTCCAGGCCTTTGTGCTGGGACCCCATACCGGCGTTCAGTTCCATCCCGAAGTGACGGCTGAGATCGTCGGGCCCTGGATCGACGAGGCCCGGGCCGCCAGCCGGATGGGACCCTCCGAGGCCCAGGAGATCCTCTCCGGCTTCAACCACCAGGGACAGGGCCCCGAGGACCAGATCCGCACCCTGTTCGACGGGTTCGTAGCCCGGGCCGGGGTGGCCCCCTGACGCTCCGGTAGGGCGAGGTACGGTCAGGTGGTCGGTCGGGGTCGGGTCACCACCGTGGTCCGGGGCGGCCGGGGGCTGTGCCGGCCACGATCGCCGGGACCGTCATCGGCCAGCACGCTGGAGTACGGCGTGCCCGAGAGCTCGGCCACCTTGCGCTCGGCCTCTTCGGCTTGGTCCAGGGCGGCATCCAACTGGCGGCGGAGGGCATCGATCTGGCTCTCGTTGCGCTCCACCAGTTCCTCCACCACCGCTCCGGGAATGACCTCCCGAAGGGTCGGGGCCGGGGCCGCCGGGGACTGGCCCCGAGCCGCCGATCGCCGGGTCATCGCCCGGGGTCAGTCACGGCCGCCGCCGTGGGCCGGTCCTGCCCGTGCCGTTGCGACGGTTGGCCGTTCAACCCGAAGGGAAGGCGCCGGGTCAGGGAGTCCGAGCTCTCGACCACCGCCGGGCGGCGCCCGTCGTACCCGTCAACCGGAACGGCCTCGGTGTCCAGGCCGGAGGCGTGGAGCTGCTCCTCCATCCGGCGGGCCTCGGCCGTCCGGGCCTGGGCCTCGGCGATGGCCGACTGGAGCCGCAGCCGCTCGGTGGCCGCGGCGCGGAGGTAGGCCTCCACCGATGCTCGCGTATAGGCCTGCCCGGCCTGGGGATCGCTTGACTGGTTCATCGGAGTAAAGCCGTTCGTACACAGCTGAGAAGGTCTCAGGTGAGTATACCTACCTGGTCACTAGGCCGACAGGGGGGAACTCGCCGCCGGTCCGGTACTCCGTGAGGACCCTCCCCCACGGCCACCGGAATCCTCAGCCGAAGCGTCCGTGCACGTAGTCCAGCGTCCGGGGATCGAGGGGCGAATCGAACATGGCATCGGTGGGCCCGTGCTCGATGATGTAGCCCGGGGTCCCCTGCTCGGCCAGGAAGAACGCCGTGTAGGCCGAGACACGTTGGGCCTGTTGCATGTTGTGGGTCACGATGACGATGGTGACCTCGGTCTTCAGCTCCTCGATGGTGGTCTCGATCCGCCGGGTGGAGGTGGGGTCGAGGGCCGAGCACGGCTCGTCCATCAACAGCACCCGGGGCCGGATGGCCAGGGCCCGGGCGATGCACAGCCGTTGCTGCTGGCCACCCGAGAGCGCCCCGCCCGGCTGGCGCAGCCGGTTCTCGACCTCGTTCCACAGTCCGGCCTTCTGGAGGCAGCTCTCCACCAGCTCGTCCTTGGCGTCCTGGTCCTTGCGGGTGCCGGTGAGCTTGAGACCGGCCAGGACGTTGTCGTAGATGGACATGGTCGGGAAGGGGTTGGGCTTCTGGAAGACCATGCCGATGTGACGCCGGGCCTCGGTCAGCTTCCGGCTGGGGTCGTAGATGTCCACGCCATCCAACAGCACGTCGCCGGCCAGCGAGGCCCCCGGGATCAGCTCGTGCATCCGGTTGAGGATGCGGAGGAAGGTCGACTTCCCGCAACCGGACGGACCGATGAGGGCGGTCACCTGGCGGCACTCCATCATCAGGGATACCCGGTCGAGGACCTGGTGGTCGCCGAACCAGGCCGAGATCTCCCGGGCCTCGAGGTTGGCGGCCTGGTATGTGTCGTCCACCTGGGGTCGTTGTCTGGTTCTGGTCTCGAGCAGCATCGGGTCAGTTCCTCAGTCGGTGGTTGGTCGGGTGGTTCACAACAGGTTGGGCAGGAGCCGGGCGAACTGGTCGGCCACGAACATCCAGACCAGCAGCATCGGGGCGGTGAAGACGATCCAGGCCTGGGCGTGGCCCCGCTTCTTCCAGGTCCAGATGGCCCCGCCGGCCAGGGCGGCCAGCCCGAGCACCCACAGGGACAGGGCCCACAGGTCGCCGGTGTCGAACCCCAGGGGCCGCTCGCTGGCCGGCACCGTCTTGACCAGTGGGTTCTGGGCCGCCACCGGCTCACCGACCTTGAGGGCGTCGACGTACACCACACCCGAGGGGGCGAAGGGGGTGCCCGAAGCCGTTCCCAGGGTCAGCACCGACGAGTTGCCCGGTACCTTGATGACCTTGGCCCCGGACGGACGGACGTCGATGACCCGGAAGACCGACGTCCCGACCTGGGTCACCACGGTGATCTTTGCTCCCTTGCGGAGGTGGCTGATCTGACCGAAGGGCCCGCCGTAGGCCGCGGCCCGGCCGAGGATGATGCTGTCCCCGGTGCCGCCCGGGAAGACGGTCGAGCGCACATGCCCGGGTCCGTCAGCCAGGATGTTGCCGGTGGTGCCCTCGAGGACCACCTGGCTGACCCCGATGGACGGAATGGCGATCTGGGCCATGGGGGCGCCGAGGCCCAATGTGGAGTGGTGGATGCCGCGTGGCCCGAGCGGGCCGGTGCCCTGGGCCAGTTCGGTCCGGAACTGGTTGTACAGGTTCACCTGGGCCGACCGGTGCTCGAGCCGGCTCACGTAGGCCAGTTGCACCACCATCCCGATCGACACCACCGCCAGCACCAGCAGTGCCGCCCGCATCACCAGGGCCCACTTGCGGGTGCCGACCACCGTTGCCCTCGCCGGGCGATGACCGCGGCGACCCAGGTGGCCGGTGGCATCGAACTCCGCCTGCAGCCTCCGGGCCTGCTCGGAGTAGTCCGAGCTGTCCGAGCCCACGGAACCTCGAAGCACCAGACGACGCCGCTTCACCCGTCGGGGTCGGGTCCGTCGGGACCAGGAGCATCTCCCGCTCCGGGGCGGTGCGGGTGAGGGTCATCCCGTCACCGACCGGTCCCCGACGAGCCGGTCCGGCCGGCCTGCACCGCCCGACTCACCACCAGCACCACTCCGACCAGGATGACCAGCACCCCGAGCGCCAGGGCGATGTCGATCGGGGCGTCGTCCGTGGCGGCGGTGCCGCCGACCGGGGCCGGGCCCGGGGGCCCGTGGCCGGAGCCGTCCTTCCCGCCGGAGCCGGTCGAGGAGTGGCTGGTGCGCGCCCGGGCCGGAGAGGTGGGGGCGGTGGCCCCGGTTGCGACGGTTTTGCCGGTCTGGCCGCTTACCGGAACGGTCGATCCGCCGCCGGCCGTACCGGCACCGGGGGTCGACGAGTCGGGCGCGGCGCCGGGAACCGTGGTCCAGCCGAAACCATCGGCGTCGCCGGGCCGGGCCACGAAGGTGACCTGGGCGTTCCAGGCGTTGGACAGGGTTCCCCGGGTGTCGGCACAGGCCAGGCCGGTTTCCCACACGCCGCGGCTGGGGCCGTCCAACAGCGCGGCGAGTGGCACGTGGCCGACCAGAGCCCCCCACTCGAAGTCGTTGGGGATGCCGATGATCTGGCCGGTGTGGATGGCGGTATTGACGGCCCCGTAGTAGTGGCCCCCGAACCTCAGGCCGTACCCGGCGGATGGAAGGTCGACAAAGGTCACCGACGACAGGTCGGTTCCCTTGGGTACCAGGTAGCTGTAGACGCGGTACCCGTCATGGGCGGTGTCCCCCGGGCAGGCGGCACGGGGCGGAAGGGCCACCGTGAACGGGGTGGACGAGCCGCCCGATGGCACCGGCGACGAACCGGTGGCTCCCGGCGCGGCCAGAACGGCGGTACCGATGACGGCGGAGGCCGAAGCGTAGGGAGCGAAGACCAGGCCCAGCGAACCGGCCGCCACCGGGACGGTCACCACCGTCATGGCGGTCCGCACCGAAGCCGATCGGATGGCCGAGATACCGCTCACGGCACATCGTCCTCGGGCGCCAGGTCCTCGTCGTCCGCCATCTCGTCGGTGTCTTCGAACCCTTCGGGCAGGGCCCGCTTGCGGCCCAGGTTGGCCAGGTACGCACCGCCTGCGGCGCACAGCCCCACCAACAACAGGAGGGGCAGTACCCACCGCATGAATCCGATGGGGACGAACAGGGACCGGATGGCACTGAGGACACTGGGGCCGATGGACTGGTGGCTCTTGCGGTGGTGAGCCGCACCGGCCCCGGACGACGCCGGCAACGAACTGTTCCCGGAGCCGGAGCCGTAGTTGGATCCGTAGGACCCGGGGTTGGAGTTGTCACCGGTGGTGGAGCTGGTCGAGGTGGTGGTGGTCTCCGACGCAGGGGTGACCGTGGTCCCTTTTTCGATGGCCGTGGCGGCCGCCAGGGTCTGGCTGATCAGGCTGGAGGGCAGGGACTCGTACCCGGCGGGAAGTTGCCCCGGCTGGACCCCGCTGACCTGGCCGGGCCCGGCGGCATAGCGCAGGAAGGCGGAGTAGTTCTTCCGTGAGGTGGCGTTGAGCGCCTTCGGCATGGCCGCGGCATACGTCAGCATGGTGAGGGGGTACGCCCCGCCTCCGGCCGACGGGTCGGTCACCACCACCCCCGGGGTCGAACTCGGCTTCATGGCCTTCTCACCGGCCAGGAAGCTGGCCCCGTCGGGCTCCACGAAGGAGGGATCGGTGTCGTCGCCGGCCGGGCTCAGGCTGGCGGCCTGCAGCCCGTACTGGACCGCCGAAGCGGAGGTGGTCACCGACATGATGAAGTAGTTGCCCGTGATCTGGGGACCGTTGGCGGTCCAGGCCGTGTCGGGGGTGTTGGCGGGATTGAAGGTGGTCTTGGCGCCGTCGTTGGCGGTGGCGGCTCCCTCGGCGGCGGCCAGCATGCTGAGCTCGTAGGGGGACCAGTCGAGGACACACAGGGGGCGGGCCGGGGCGGGCGGCGGTCCGTAGACGGTGGAGTCCGTGGTCAGGCAGTAGGGGTCGCTCTTCGGGAAGTCATTGGGCACCGGGGCGTCCTTCGCCGGGATCTTGTAGTACGGGTTGACCTGCATCGAGCTGTCCTGCGACCCGTCCAACCACGCCACGGCCTGGGGATCGGACAGCACCCACTTCCACAGTTCGAGCGTGGCATCCGAGCTTCCCTCTTCGACCAGGAGTGTGCCGGCGTCGGTCTGGTACTGCGAGCTGAGTTGGGAGAACTCCGGGTTGTACTGGAGGAATTGCGGGTCGGCAAAGACGCTGTCCGGATTGTTCTGGATCCAGCTGTACTTGGGCGAGGTGTCGTTCCTGACCCCTTGGAGTTGATCCTTGTACGACTCGGTCAATAGTCGGGCCGCCAGCAGCGGTGTCAGGTAGATGTGGGCCAGCCGGTCACCACTCAGGGCGTCCTCTTGGGGTTGGAGATTGCCGTTCGGCTCCACGATGGGGACCCGCTCGATGTTGAACGCCACCACCACCCCCGAGAGGGTCAGCGGGGCGTAGACCACCGGGTTCTTGGTGGTGACACCCTTGGAGAACGGATCGGAGAACACCGACATCCCGACCGAGCCGTACTGCGGCTGGCTGAGGTTCTGACGGGCCAGGTCGTCGTCGTCCAGGGTGTAGTTGAACGAGGTCTTCCCGGGCAGATCGCACAGCGATGGCTGCCACGCCTCCACCGCCGGGGCCGCCATCTCGGCGCCTTCGATCGCCTGGGTGGGTCCGTTGACGGGGCAGCTGGAACCCACCGGGTTGAACTGCAAGGGGATGGCGATCCGGTGGGCCCAGGCCTCGGGGGTCAATGCCGAGGTGACCACACTGCTCACGTCATTGACATTGGCCGGGTTCTCCGCGGTCGGGGTGCTCCTCGGGACCACCACCAACCAGCACTGCGGAGTGGTGGTGCCGCCCCCCACCTTCTGGATGTTCTGTCCGCAGCCCAACCCGGGAGCTTCGAGTCCGGTGTCCATCTGGAACAGCTGGGTGCCCGTCCCGTTGCCATAGGTACGGGCGAAGTCGATCTCGTTGGTGGTGGCGAAGCTGAAGTCCGGATTGAGCCAGAAGTCCTGGGGCTTGAACGGGTTGGCCAGGTAGTTGTAGTTGGCCTGCTGGTCGACCACCGCCCCGTTCACCGGTTGGAACGGTTGGACCAGGAACCCGGTGGACTTGTCGAGGTAGATGCCGGGGGTGTCCTTCAGCTGGTCGTACCCGTCCCACCCCGGCTCGCTCAGGACCCGGGAGTACTCGAAGCCCACGTTCTGGATCGGGTACGAGCTGGTCGGGGTATCGCTCTCGCCACCGAACTCGCACTGGGTCGGCAGAGGCCCCGACCCGGCCCCGCTGGGGTCGGATGTCTGGGGGTCACCCCAGCACTGGAAGATCTGGAGGTAGTTGCCGTTGTAGGTGGAGTCGAACTCGCCGTTGCCAGCATTGCTGAAGGTGGGCGCTCCCCCGGTCCAGGAGACCGAGACGGCCTGGTTGACCAGGTTCTTGGTCTGGTTGACGGTGATGGCCAGGTTGCTGTATTGCCCGTAGCCATGCACCGTCACCTGGGAGGCCGTGGCCGGCAGGCCGGTCACGATCCCCTGGCACCCGGCCACGGGTGTCGCCTGGTTGCAACCGTTGACCACCCCGGCCGGGGACGCGCCCCCCTGGCCGGCCGAAGCCAGCACCACCACAGCCACCAGGCCGACCATCACGGCGGCGAACAGGCCCCGCCGCCCACGGCGAGCGGGCGCCGACGCCCCGGGCGCGATCATGGTCCACCCCGGCGCAACCGCCGGCGGCGCGAGAGGAGACGGGCGGGGACGAGGATCAGGGCCACCAGCGCCACGGTGATGAGCAGGATCAGTGTCTGTTCGAACGACCACCCGGTGGTAGCGGCCAGGACCTGGGTGTCAGGGCTCGGATCGGTCCCCGCCGTGCCGTTCCCTCCGGCCGCGGTGCACTCGGACGCGGTCTTCCCCTCGGCTGCGCAGGTGGCCAAGGCCGCGGCCTTCGATTTGCCACCTTTCCCTCCGGACCCCCCGGTTTTCGAACTGCTCGATCCCGAGACCCCTCCGGACCCTCCTGAAGCTCCGGTGGCGCTGCCGATGCCGGCCCCGCTGGTGGCCGCCACCCCGGCGCCGGTATTCCCACTGACGGCGGTGGCCACGGCCGTGGCTCCACCGGTCCCGTTGACGCACTGGGTCGCGCCTTGCTTGTCACAGGCGGGAGGGTAGGGGGCGTCATCGGCCAACAGGTTGGTGCCGTTGGGGGTGAAGGTGGGGTTGTTGCACGATTGGATGTTGATGGTCTGCACGTCGGCCCCGGGTATTTTGGCGATCTGGGCGAAGCTGGCCTCCACCAGGTTTATGGGCATGGGGGAGTAGCCCAGGGGCGCCGACTGCTGTTGGCCCTGACACATGGCGTAGTAGGAGAACGCTGCCAGGGTGAGGCCCTTGGCATCACTGAATTGGCCTTGTATCTCGGTGGGCAGGATCAGGTAGCTGTAGGACGACAGCGGGTAGGTACGGGGGTCGGGGTCGGTGTACACGCCCGTGAGGTTCTCGGTGAGGTACACGGCCGGGTTGTGATCGGTGGTGTCGACCTGGGCCGACAGCAGGGAGACGGCCACGTTCTGAGCGGTGGGCTCGGTGTAGTACCCGGCGGCGTTGAGCAACTGCACCACCGGAAAATCGTCGTTGAGGGCGTAGGAGTACTCGACGTAGCCGATGGAACCGTCGGAGTAGTTCTGCGAGACGGTCCCGGCCACGCCGAGGTCGCCGGACTTGGCCTCCATGCCGGTCACCGTGGGGAAGAACGAAGTCGCACCACAGGCCGGGGCCCGGCCCGACCGCTGGCAGAACGACTGCCACAGCGAGGGGTACTGGCTGATCATCCACTCGGACAGCTCGAAGCTGGAGCCGGCCCCGTCGGAGCGCACCACCGGCACGATGGTCTCGTCCGGCAGCTTGAGGGCCGGATTGTCGGCGGCCAGCGCCGGGTCGTCCCAGTTGGTGATGGCCCCGGTGAAGATCTTGGTGATGTTCTCACCCGACAGGCGGAGGTTGGTGACCCGCTGCCCGTTGATCTCGAGGTTGTACATGAACACGGTGCCGCCGGCGGTAATGGGCATGTAGGCGTAGCTGTTGAGCTTGGGGTGCTCCGGCGCCGAGCCGTCCTCCGGATTGGTCTGGAAGGGGATGTCCGAGGCGGCGAAGTCGGTCTGGCCGTTGATGTAGTCCTCGCGGCCGGTGGTCGACCCGTTGGCCACGTAGCTGACCCGCATCCCGAGTGGCTGCACGTCACTGATCCACTCGTTGATGGCATTGGCGGACCACGACGAGCCTTCGCCGTACACCGGCACGTAGCTGGTGGCGCCGGCCGGCGAGCCCGTCATGACCAGCCCACTGGCGATGACGGACAGCGAGGCACCGAAGGCCATCACCCACCGGCACCAGGTCGGGAGCCCGGCCGGCGTCGCCCGGCGGCGGATCGTGGGGGTCCGGGTCAGGCGTCCTCGGGTCATGGGCGTCCTCCAGGTCATCAGGTACTCCCCGCCGCGCTCAGCCCGCTGCCCGGTTGGGTTGACGCCACCGCGGCCTTCCCGCTCCGGTCGGCGAACCGGGCCGCGTCGCGGGCGGAGGCCCGGGCCACCCGCCTCTGGGCACGGGGCGAAAGGTGGCCCGGGCCCCAGCCGCCGATCTGGCGGGCCACGGCGAACAGGACGATGACCACCACCAACAAGAAGGAGGCACAGCCGAAGGCGCGGGTGGTGTAGTTCGGGACGCCGGACTGCACCAGCTTCAGCACCAGCAAGGGCAGCGAGACCATCGGGCCGTTGAGAGGATTGGCATTGATGTAGCTGGTGAATCCGGCGGTGAGCAGAACCGGGGAGGCTTCACCGATGGACCGGGCGATACCCAGGATGACCGCGGTGGCCAGGCCCGAGCGGGCTGTCGGCAGTACCACCTGGAGCTCCCCTCTCCAACCCGGGGCGCCCAAGGCATCGGCCGCCTCCCGGAGGTTGGCCGGTACCAGCCGGAGGGCCAGGTCGGCACCCCGGATGATGTACGGCAGCATCATCACGCTGAGGGCCAGCGCCGCGGCCAGCCCGGAGTGGCCGAAGCCGAAGGCCAGGATCCACGAGGCGTAGATGAACAGGCCGGCCAGGATGCTGGGCAGCGCGGTCATGGCCTCGACCACGGTGCGGAAGAACCGGGCCGAGCGACCGCGGGTCACGTCGAGGTACACCGCGGCCACCAGGCCGATGGGGACGGTCAGGGCCACGGCGATGCCCACCATCCAGAGCGTGCCCACCAGGGCCGCGCCCATGCCCCCCACGGACAGCGGGGCCAGGGGGCCGGCCCGGGACATGTCCTGGGTGTAGAAGTTCGAATGACGGAGGGCGGCCCAGCCCCGGGCCAGGGTGAACACCACCACCAGGGCCAAGGCCCCCAGGGCGATGACGGCGCAGGTGGCCATGAGCACGCTCATGACGGCGTCGCGGACCACCTGGGCGTCCTCGTTGAGTGAGACCAGGAACCCGTAGAGGACCACGAAGATCACGTAGGCCACGAAGACGAAGCCCAGGCCGCCGGAGAGGGCGGTCAACCGGAAGAGCAGGAGGGTGGCCGAGGCCCCGCCGGCGGCCGCGCCGACCAGATTGAAGATCGAGCCCCGCCGGAGGCCGCCGATCTTGCGACGCTTCTGGGGCCCCGGACTCGGGGCCACGGGCGCCTCGTCGACCGGGGGCAGCTCGGTTACGACCATCTCAGCCGTCGCTCTCGGCGCCGGAGCGGGACCGGGCCACCACGGCCGAGGCCCCGAAGTTGATGATGAGGGTCAGGGCGAACAACGACAGGCCCGCAGCCATCAGGGCGGAGATCCCGAAGGACGAGGAGTCGCTGACCAGGTTGGCGATGAGATAGGAGATGGAGTTCCCGCCGGTCTGGAGGATGTGGATGTTGGCGGTGAAGACCGGCGAGATGATCAGGATGACCACGATGGTCTCCCCCAGGGCCCTGCCCAGGCCCAACATGGTCCCGCCGATGATCCCACCCCGGCCGAACGGGATCACCACCGAGCGGATCATCCCCCACCGGGTGGCCCCGAGGGCGTAGGCGCCCTCGCGCTCCCCGAGGGGCGCCTGGGAGAAGGACTCCCGCATCACCGAGGTCAGGATGGGCACGACCATGAGGGACACCGCCAAGCCGCACACGAAGGTGGAGGCGGTGAACTCGTGGCCGAGGTCGGTGGGGTTGTTGGCCCCGGAGCCGTCCACTTTGAAGATGGGGATCCAGCCGAGCCAGACCGACAACCACCGGGAGATCCCGATGGTACGGCCCTGCAGGAACAAGAAGGCCCACAGCCCGTAGACCACGCTGGGGATGGCCGCCATCAGGTCCACCAGCGAGACCAGGGCCCGCTTGATCTTCTGCGGGGCGATCTCGGAGATGAACAGGGACAGGCCCAACGAGATGGGGATGGCGATGATCACCGCCACCAAGGCGATGAAGATGGTGTCGGCCATGATGCCGGCGATCCCGAAGTGGTGGATGTCGGGCTCCCACGCCGCCGTGGTGAGGAAGGAGAACTTGGCCACCTTGATGGCCTGGAAGGCCTGGATGCCGAGGAACAGGCCGATGGCGGTGAACACCAGCAGCACGACGAGGGCGCTGCTCCGGCGGAGCCCCATGAAGATCCGGTCGCCCGTGCCGGGCAGGGCCCGGACCAGGCGGCGGGGGCGCTCGTCGCGGTCGTGGCGGTCGGTGGGGACCATGGTGGCGGTCACAGTGGCTACCGCCCCGCCACGGAGGGCTCGGGAACGTCCTGGCCGACGGCGACCGGGTCGGTGGAAGTGCCGGAGGCCGGGTCGCCCGTAGCGGCGGGGCCGGCCGGGCCGTCAGAGGACGGACCACTCCGTCTCTGGCTGAGGAACACGGCGAAGGCGGCCAGCAGGACCGACAGGACGATCAGGCCGATGCCGATCCACAGGTACGAGTGCGAAGGCGCCAGCGCCGGCTGGGCCAATACCTTCCAGGTGAAGCCGTGCGGATCCGAGGGCGTGGCGGTGAAGACGAAGCGGGAGTTCCAGTAGTTGGTCACCACCCCCTCGGCGGTGGTGCAGGCGATGCCACCATCCCACATCACCGACTTCTGGCCGGCGGGGAACAGCTCCTGGGTGGTGAGACGGTTGATGGTGAGGTCGGGAGGAAGGCCGACCACCAGGCCGGAGCCCAGGGCGGTGTTGATGGCCCCGTAGTACTTGCCGTAGGCGACGTACCCCGAACCCCGGTCGGGTAGCCCGGTCTTGAAATTGACGGTGGCGGGCGACACGCCTGCGGGCACCAGGTAGCTGTCGACCCGGTAGCCATCGTGGGCGGTGTCGCCGGGGCAGCTGGCCCCGGCGGGGAGCTGGACCCCGAACAAGGTCTCCGATCCGCCGGAGTTCAACTTGGTGAGGCTGCCGGGCTTGGTGATGGCCGCCACACCGGCGGTGACGGTGGCGGACGCGGTGCCCGAGGATGCCGCCACTCCCCCGGCGACGCCGGCCAACAGGGCCGCGGCGACCACCGCGGTGGCCATGAGGGTCCGTACCAGCGGGCGCGCCCCGGCATGTCGGATCGTCGGGCTCTGTCTCATCGGGATCATCGGGCTCTGAATTCGGGTGGGGAATTGGGTGGGATTGCGGCCAGCCGGTAGGGCATGACGACGTCGAGAAGGCCGTTCGAAGCGGTCGGACAGGCCGCTCCCGGCCCGACCTGCCGGCCCGGGCTCTACCTGCGCGAAAGGCGCGGAGGCGTTTCTGTCGCGCAGGAACCCTGCCAATGACTGCTCCTCACTTCGACGCCGGGTAGGCGAACAACCGGAGTTGAGCGTCCCCCCGAACCGAACTCCCGACAATTCCTACTGGCCTACTAAACCTGGTGGAATCATCAAACTAAGGGCCGCCCCTCTCTATGTCAAGGGCGGGGGCCCCATCCCGGCCCCGGTCCGACGGCCAGCGTTTCCCCGGCCGCAGAGAGCGGTCAGAGGCCCCAGCCTGACGCCTCCGCGGTGGAACACCCAGGTCAGGGGGCGATGGAGTACCGGCCCCGGGGCCATCGAGGCCGGGCCGGGGCGCGGATCGGTGACCGGGCTTCGGTGGTCCGGGGGGCCAATCCGGCCATTCTGTCGTCGATCTGCTGTTGCGCCCCGGGCCTCCACGTGGTTTGCTGTTAGCACTCGCCCCTGTAGAGTGCTAACGCCCTGCAGAGCGCAAACCGACACGGAGGAAACCTCAAGATGGCCAAACTGATCACGTTCGACGAGGAGGCCCGCCGGTCCCTTGAGAGCGGAATGAACAAGCTCGCCGACGCCGTACGCGTCACTCTCGGACCCAAAGGCCGCAACGTCGTCCTCGACAAGAAGTGGGGCGCCCCCACCATCACCAATGACGGCGTGTCCATTGCCAAGGACATCGAACTCGAGGACCCCTTTGAGCGGATCGGGGCCGAGCTGGTCAAAGAAGTGGCCAAGAAGACCGACGATGTGGCCGGCGACGGCACCACCACCGCCACCGTGCTGGCCTGGGCCATGGTCCACGAGGGCCTGCGCAACGTGGCCGCCGGCGCCAACCCCATGTCGCTGAAGAAGGGCATCGAGGCCGGAGTGGAGGCCGCGGTGACCTCGCTGCGGGGCATCGCCCGCGACACCGACTCCAAGGACCAGATCGCCCAGGTGGCTTCCATCTCCGCCGCCGACGAGGAGATCGGCGGGATGATCTCCGAGGCCATCGACAAGGTGGGCAAGGACGGCGTGATCACCGTCGAGGAGTCCCAGACCTTCGGCATGGACATGGACCTGGTCGAGGGCATGCGCTTCGACAAGGGCTACATCTCCCCCTACTTCGTGACCGATCCCGAGCGGATGGAAGCGGTTCTCGAGGACGCCTACGTCCTTCTGGTCGGCTCCAAGATCACCGCGGTGCGCGACCTGCTCCCCTTGTTGGAGAAGGTCATGCAGGGTGGGAAGCCCCTGGTCATCATCGCCGAGGACCTCGAGGGCGAGGCCCTGGCCACCCTGGTGGTCAACAAGATCCGCGGCACCTTCAAGAGCGTGGCCGTCAAGGCCCCGGGCTTCGGTGAGCGCCGCAAGGCCATGCTCCAGGACATCGCCATCCTCACCGGCGGCCAGGTGGTCACCGAAGAGGTCGGTCTCAAGCTGGAGAACGTCGGCCTCGACCTGCTGGGCACGGCCCGCAAGGTCGTGGTGACCAAGGACGAGACCACGGTGGTCGAGGGCGGAGGATCGGACAACGACATCAAGGGCCGGATCAACCAGATCAAGGCCGAGATCGACAACACCGACTCCGACTACGACCGGGAGAAGCTCCAGGAGCGTCTGGCCAAGCTGTCCGGCGGCGTGGCCGTCATCAAGGTCGGAGCGGCCACCGAGGTGGAGCTCAAGGAGAAGAAGCACCGCATCGAGGATGCCGTCTCCACCACCAAGGCCGCCATCGAAGAGGGCGTGGTCCCCGGCGGTGGCGTGGCCCTGCTGCGCTCCCAGTCCGCCGTGCTCGACGCCGCGGAGAAGTTGGAGGGTGACGAGGCCACCGGGGCCCGCATCGTGGCCCGGGCCGTCGAGGAGCCCCTCAAGCAGATCGCCGTCAACGCCGGCCTCGAGGGTGGGGTCATCGTCGACAAGGTACGCAACCTCAAGAAGCCCAACGAGGGCCTCAACGCCGCCACCGGCGAGTACGAGGACCTGTTCAAGACGGGAGTGATCGACGCGGTCAAGGTGACCAGGTCGGCACTGCAGAACGCCGCATCCATCGCCGCCCTGTTCCTGACCACCGAGGCGGTCATCGTGGACAAGCCCGACGACTCGGCCGGGGGCGGCATGCCCGGCGGAGGAATGGACGACTTCTAGTCCCTCGCCGTGGCCGGATCCCGACCACGGCCTGCTCACCGCGGTTCATCTCGAAGAAGGGCGCCCTCACGGGCGCCCTTCTTCCGTCTCTAGACTGAGGATCGTGACCGAACCCCCGGCTGAACCCCTGGCTCCATCCGTGGGCTTGAACGTGCTCCACCTGTTCGGCAAGGCGAGGGGGTCCCGGGCGGGCACCGAGGCTCCGGGTCTCGACGGCGCCGCGGTGATCCAGGCGGTCAAGAGTGCCGAGTCCGACGGGGTCCAGGTGGTGTCGGTGGCCGTCCTCGGCCACAAGGCCGATGTGGGATTCATGGCCCTGGGCACGGACCTCTGGCGGCTGCGGCGCTTCCAGTCGGACCTGCAGGCGGCCGGGGTGGAGGTGACCTACTCGTACGTCTCGCTCACCGAGATCTCCGAGTACGCCTCGGGCATCCCCGACGAGATGAAGCAGACCAGGCTGTACCCGTCCCTGCCGCCCGAAGGCAAGACCGCCTTCTGCTTCTACCCCATGTCCAAACGACGGGGTGACACCGAGGGCTCCAACTGGTATTCGATGCCCTACGAGGAGCGCAAGGCCATGATGTACGGCCATGGGGCCTCGGGTCGGACCTTCGCCGGGAGGATCCTCCAGGTGATCACCGGTTCCACGGGGATCGACGACTGGGAGTGGGGGGTCACCCTGTTCGGGGTGCATCCCGATGACCTGAAGGACTGTGTGTACACCATGCGCTTCGACGAGGGCTCGGCCCGGTTCGCCGAATTCGGGCCGTTCCTGACCGGGATGGTGGCACCGGTGGAGACGGTTCTGGCCCAGCTCAGCCCGGATGAGTGAGCCGGGCCGGCGGGCCGAGCTCGGGATCCTGCGGGAGGAGCTGAGCCGCATCGGGCCCATGGTGGTGGCGTTCAGCGGGGGGGCGGACTCGGCCTTCGTGGCCCGGGTGGCCACCGACACGCTGGGGCCGGACCGGGTGCTCTGTGTGACCGCGGTCTCCCCTTCGCTGGCTCCCGAGGAGCTGGCCGACTGCCGGGCGCTGGCCGCCGAGTGGGGGCTCCGCCACGTCGAGGTCGAGACGGCCGAGTTGGCCGACCCGGCCTACGCCGCCAACGACGGGTCACGGTGCTACCACTGCAAGACATCGCTACTGGAAGCCATCGGCCCCTGCCTGGCGCCGGGCGCCGGGCTGGCCGGGGCCTCGATCGTGCTCGGGGTGAACCTCGACGACCTGGGCGACCACCGTCCGGGCCAGCAGGCCGCCGCCGAGCGGGGCGCGCTCTTCCCGCTGGTGACCGCGGGGTTCACCAAGGCCGACGTGCGGGCGTGGTCGAAGGAGCTCGGGCTGCGCACCTGGGACAAGCCGGCGGCGGCGTGCCTGGCCTCACGGGTCCCCTACGGGACCCCGGTCACCCTGGGCACCCTGCGATCGGTGGCCGAAGCGGAGTCGGGCCTGCGGGCCCTGGGCTTCCGCCAACTGCGGGTGCGCCACTACGGCGACACCGCCCGCCTCGAATTCCCTCCCGAGGACCTGGCCGCGGTGGTGGCCCGTCGGGATGAGGTGAGTGCGGCGGTGCGGCGGGCGGGCTACCGCTACGTGACCCTGGACCTCGAGGGGTTCCGGTCCGGGAACCTCAACGACGCCCTGGCCGAACCCGGCCTGGCCCGGGCCGGAGCACCGGCCGGGGCACGGTCATGATCGGCGTACGGGTCAAGTTGACCTTCCCCGAGGAGTTGGTGCGCGAGCCGATCATCGCCCGGATGGTCAAGGAGTTCGACATCGTCCCCAACATCAGGCGGGCCGACGTGGGCGAGCATGAGGGCTGGATCATCTGTGAGCTGGACGGCAGCGGGGGCACGGTGGACCGGGCCGTGGAGTGGCTCCGGGCCGAGGGGGTCCAGGTGGACCTGCTCGGCGACATCGTCGAAAGCTGAGCCGTGGACCGGGTCGACGGTGGCGGGGCCGGAGCCGGCGACCGGGCCGCACCCGACGGGGCCGCACCTGACCGGACACCGGACCTGCTGGCCGCCAACCGGCGCAACTGGGATGAGCGGGTCCCGATCCACGTCCAGTCGGCCTTCTACGACGTCGAAGGGTGGCTGTACGAAACGGCCCGGCCCCCGCCGGCGTGAGATCGAGGCCCTGGGCGACGTCTCCGGCCTGGACCTGGTGCACCTCCAGTGCCACTTCGGCAAGGACACCCTGGCCTGGGCCGACGCCGGGGCCACCGTGACCGGTCTGGACTTTTCGGAGGAGGCCATCCGGGCCGCCCGGGTACTGGCCGTCAGAGCCGGCCTCGACCACCGCTCGACCTTCGTGTGCGCCGACGTCTTCGACGCCGCCACCACGCTGGCTCCGGCCTCCTTTGACGTGGTCTATGTCAGCCTCGGTGCCCTGTGCTGGCTGCCGAGCGTGGCCCGATGGGCGGACCAGGTGGCGGCGTTGGCCCGACCGGGGGGACGGCTGTACCTCCACGACATCCATCCGCTGGCCTGGTCGCCTGGAGCCCGACCGACCCGCTCTGGCCTACTCGTACTTCGAGGAGCGCCAGCCCTACGTCGACGACTCCGACCAGACCTACACCGACGCGGCCCGGCCCTTGACCAACCAGCGCACCTACGAGTGGAACCACAGCATCGGCGAGGTGGTGACGGCCCTGGTCGAACGCGGGATGCGCATCGACCGGCTGGTGGAGCACGACTGGACGGTGCACCAACAGTTCCCCTGGCTGGTCGAGTCGGCCCCGGGGCAGTGGAGCGCCGGCGACGGTTACCCCCGCCTGCCCCTCACCTACACCGTGGTGGCCACCCGCACCCCTTGAGGCCCCAGGCAGGCCGACAGGGCGGCGGCGGCTCACCGATCAGGCGCGCCCCAACCGAACCACCCGGTCCAACCATCGCTCCCCCTTGACAGGTAACCATATAGTTACCTATTCTGACCGGGTGTGGACGACGACAACCTGGTGTTCAAGGCGCTGGCCGACCCCACGCGACGGCTCCTGCTCGACCTGCTCTTCGAACGGGAGGGTCGCACCTTGACCGATCTGGCCTCCCAGGTGGACATGACCCGTATCGGGGTCATGAAGCATCTGCGCCTGCTGGAAGAGGCCGGGCTGGTCATCACCCAACGGTCCGGGCGGGAGAAGCTCCACTTCCTCAACCCCGTCCCGATCCGGCTGATCCACGACCGGTGGATCGACAAGTACACCGAGCGCCACGCATCGGCGCTCGCCAACCTGAAGACCAACTTGGAGGCACGACCATGAACGCCACGACCACGTCCGAGACCAACCTGATCCACCGGGTCTACATCCGGGCCACGCCCGAGGCCATCTGGGAGGCGGTGACCCGGCCCGAGTGGACGGTGCAGTACGGGTACGCCCCGCTGGTGGAGTACGAGCTGCGGTCGGGGGGTTCGTTCCGGGCCCTGGCCAACGAGGGCATGAGAGCGGTGGGTTGCCCGGAGGTCATCAGCGACGGCGAGGTGATCGAGTCCGATCCTCCCCGCAAGCTGGTCCAGACCTGGCGCATGACCATGACGCCCGAGCTGGCGTCGGAGGCCTTCACCCGGCTGACCTACGACATCGAGCCGGTGCGGGGCGGGGTCACCAAGCTCACCGTGACCCACGATGTGAGCGGCGCACCGCTGTGGGCCGGTGTGCTGAGGGGCGAGAGCGAGTCGGGCGGGGCCGGCGGCGGCTGGAGCGAGATCCTCAGTGGCCTGAAGACGCTGCTGGAGACAGGCCGGCAACTTCCCTTCCAGAGTGGTCCGGGCTGAGGCCGCTCGGCCGGGGTCTCGTCCGGCTTCAGGAGTCCTTGCGGACGGTCCAGCCCGCACCGGACACCTTGCGCGGCTCGTAGAACAGGCAACCTTCGGGGCAACCGAAGGGCAACTGCTCGTTGGCACCCATGCGGCACCGTTCGAGCTTCTCCTCGTGGGAGGTGGTCTGCATCACGTAATGACGGCAATCCTCGTTGACGGCCACGCCTCATTCTGCCTGATGGATGCGGCTCCGCGGTGGCAGGGGGTAGCGTCAGGTGAGTGGAACCCGTTCCCTCCACCAAACAACTCCTCCGCTGGAGCGAGGCCCTAGCCGGTATCGCCCGTACCGGCCTGGGCTTCACCGAATCGCTCTACGAACAGGAGCGGTTCGAAGAGGTACTCCGGGTGGCGGCCGACATCCGGGTGGCCGTCGAGGAGGGGTCCGACGGGGTCGAGGACGCCGACGGCCTCGTCGAGGAGTGGCTGGGGTCGGTGGGCAAGGGCGTCCCGGGCTACGTGACCCCCAAGGTGGCGGTCGGGGCCGCAGTGGGCAACGACAAGGGCGAGATCCTCCTGGTCAAACGGGCCGACTCCGGTGTGTGGCTCTATCCCACCGGGTGGGCCGACGTCGGGTACTCGGCCGCCGAAGTGGTGGTGAAAGAGGTCGAGGAGGAGACCGGCATCGACGTGGAGGTGGTCCGGCTCATCGCCGTGCTCGACGGCCTCCGGATCGGCATCAGCCGGATACCGCTCTACTCCCTGGTGTTCCAGTGCCGGCCCATCGGGGGCGAGCTCAAAGCCCACCCCCTCGAGTGCTCCGACGTGGGCTGGTTCCCCCTCGATCAACTGCCCTTTCCCCTGGCCGGGGCGGAGCGATGGGGTCAGCACGTCTTCGCCGCCCTGCGCGGGGAGCCGGTCGAGGTCCTCTACGACTCGGTGCGCTCCCCGATATGGCGGGGCGACCCCGACAAGACGTGAACCGGGCGAGCCGGACGCACCGGGGCACGGCGGGAAGCGGATCCGAGGCCGGGGGCGCAGGTCCGACCACTCCCACCGGGAACGCCGGATGACCCCGAAGGTGCAGGTCAGTGAGGTGCTCGAGGTGACCGATGAGCTGGTCCAGGCCTTCGTGACCTTGATCCCCCAGCTCTCCTCGTCCTCCCCGCCCCCCGGCCCGACCGAGCTGGGCCAGATGGTGGCGTCGGAGGCATCGGTGCTGTTCGTGGCCCGGGACCAGTCCGGATCCATCGTGGGGTCACTGACCCTGGCCCTGTTCCGGGTGCCCACCGGGGTGAGGGCGTGGATCGAGGACGTGGTGGTGGACGAGTCGGCCCGCGGGGCCGGTGCCGGCGAGGCCCTGGTGCTGGCGGCCCTGGACCGGGCCGATGCCGCCGGGGCCAAGACCGTCGACCTGACCTCCCGCCCGAGCCGGGAGGCGGCCAACCGGCTCTACCGTCGGGTCGGCTTCGAGGAACGGGTAACCAACGTGTACCGCCACACGGCCGGGGACCCGCCGGCGTAGCGGCCAGTCGGCAGCCGAGGAGAAGGCGTGCACCCGAGCGACCACTGGCTGACCGGGCGTCCCGACCAGGTCGTCAATTCGGCCGGCGTGACCTTGCACCGGGCCACGCCGGAGGACGTGGGCGAGCTGGTCGACTCGGTCAACGCCAGCCTGGACGAACTGGCTCCCTGGATGCCGTGGGCCCAGGTCCCGGCCACCCCGGAGTCCATCGGGAGCTTTCTGGCCCAGGCCGACCTCAGCTGGGAGGCCGGGAGCGAATTCCAGTTCGCCATCCGCTCCGGTGACACAGGGTCGGCGCTGCTGGGCTTCTGCGGTCTGCACGACCGCATCGGCCCGGGAGGACTGGAGATCGGTTACTGGGTCCGGACCGACTGCACGGGGCGTGGGGTCGCCACTGCCGCGGCGGCCGGCCTGACCCGGGCCGCTCTGGCCATGGACGGCGTGTCCCGGGTCGAGATCCACTGCGACGCCGCCAACCTGGCCAGTGCGGCGATCCCGCCCAAGCTGGGCTTCCACCTCGAGCGCACGGATGACGTGATCGCCACCTCGCCCGGGTCCACCGGTCGCCACCTGGTCTGGGTGTACCGGCCCGAGGCCGGCCTCAGTTGACCTTCAGCATGTCCACCATGAAGACCAGGGTGTCGTTGGCCGTGATGCCCGGACCTTGCGATTGATCTCCGTAGCCCAAGCTCGGCGGAATGATCAGCTCGCGTCGACCACCGGCCTTCATGCCCACCACGCCTTTCTCCCAACCGGGTATGACGGTGTTGGCGCCCAGGGTGAAGGTGAAGGGCTGACTGGTCCACGAGGACTGGACCACCTGGTGCGAGGAGTAGGTGGCCAGCACGTACTGCACGGTCACGTCGTCCCCGTCCTTGGCGGCGGGGCCGGTTCCGACGATCAGGTCCGTGCACTCGAGCATCGTGGGGGCAGTCCCGGAAGGGACCACCACCTTCGGTTGTTTCCCGGACACGCCGGCCGGCGACTGGTCGGCCACTGGAATGTCGGCCACCGCACCGGTCGACCCGGTGGAGCAGACCGATCCGGTGGTGTGGGCCGCCGCGGTGGAGGTTGTGGTGCTCGGGGTACTCGAGCTGCTGCACCCGGCCAGCCCGACCAGGGCCGAGGCCGTCACAGCGACGAGAGACCACGTACGGACACGAGACATGAAGGGCATTCCTTTCCGAAGCTGGCAGCGGACCGCCACCGGTCGAGCCGGCTCCGCATCTGCACGGCAGACGGTAGTCGCTCACCGCCGGTGCACGGGGCCACCCCGGCCCGCCGCACCCGGCCCCCCGGGCCGTCGGATCATGGTCCGTCGCACCCCCCTGACACCATGGCCCCATGACCTTCGATGCGCTGCACCAGGTGGCCACCGACCTCCGCTCGGCCCTGGCCGACTTCGATCCGGAGCGACTGAGCGGCCCCGACGCGGCCAGAGCGCTCTCGTGCTTCTCGGAGATCGAAAAGCTGTCGGCCGGTGGGAAGCTGCTGGCGGCCCGGCGGGTGGAGTCGTCCAACGTGTGGCGGCGGAAGGGTCATCGCTCAGCCGCGGCCCATGTGGCGGAAGCCACCGGCACGGGACTGGGCCCGGCCATCACCACCCTCCAGGCGGCCCGGCGACTCAACTCCCTACCCGCCACCGATGAGGCCATGCGCGACGGTCGGCTCTCGGAGACCCAGGTCAAAGAGATTGCCGGTGCTGCCATCCTCCAGCCCCAGGCCGAGCAGGAGTTGGTCAAGACCGCCGAGCAGCAGCCACTGACCCTGCTCAAGCTGCGCTGCCGGCGGGTCAAGGCTGTCGGACAGGACCAGAACACCACCTATGACGCCATCCGCAAGGGTCGCTACCTACGCAACTGGACCGACGGTGACGGGGCCGTGCGCTTCGACGCCCGGTTGACCCCCGATGCCGGGGCCCGGTTGGTGGCTGCGGTCAAGGCGGAGTCCGATCGGTTGGCCGAACAGGCCAGGCGGGCCGGCCACGACGAGCCTCGGAGCGCCATGGCCGCCGACGCTCTGGTCCACCTGGCCTGCAGGGACGCCCGATCCGAACCCGATGGTTGCCCAGACGGGAGTTCCCGCCATGGCCCGCAAACCATGCTCCACGTCCGGGTCGATCACGGGGCGCTGATGCGGGGAACGCTCGAACCGGGTGAGGTCTGTGAAATCCCCGGGGTCGGGCCGTTGCCGGTGGCCGTGGCCCGGAGACTGGCGGTCGATTCGATCCTCGACATTCTGGTCACGGACGGAACCGACGTCACCGCGGTGGCTCACGGAGGGCGGACCATCCCCACATCACTGCGGAAGGCGTTGTGCGAGCGGGATCCGGTCTGTGTGATCCCCGGCTGTGATGTCGCCGACGGGCTGGAGATCGACCACGTCACCCCCTTCGCCGATGGAGGCGAAGCGAGCATGGCCAATCTGGCCAGGTTGTGTCACTGGCACCACTATCTGAAGACCCACCAACGCCACCGTCTGGTGCCCATCGGTGAGAGAGGTTGGCGCTGGGAGCCGCCGGACATGCCGGACGGAGCACCCGACGACCAACCTCCGCTGAACCTGACGGGCTAACCCGGCCGGGTGGCCTTCCACATGGCCTCGGCCCGCTCGGACAGATCCCGCAAGGGCTGTCCGGTGCGCCGCGCCGCCAGGGCCACGTCCTCGTGCTCCGCTTTGACCCGGTCGCCACTGACCTTGAGCCTGATCAGCTGACCATCGATCCACACCGATTCGATCGAGCGCGCCACCGGCCACCGTTCGCCACTGGTCATCCGGATCCCGAGTGAGCCGGTGGCCTGCCGGAGCACGGACCGGAGTGATGTCACCATCGACGGGTCGCAGAGCACGTGGACCACCGAGCCCGGGCGCCCCTTCTTCATGACCACCGGGGCCAGCCAGGCGTCGTAGGCGCCCGAGTCCAGCAGGACCGCGATGGCGTGGGCCAGCTGCTCGCCGGTGGCGTCGTCGACGTTGGTCTCGAGGTGCGCCACCGGTTGGCCGGCGTCGGCATCGCCGTCCACAGCCACGGCCGCGGCGGTAGCCAACGGCCCGCTCCCATCCACCCGAGCCACCTGGAGGCCCGTCACCACCTGGGTGCAGTTGGGGAGCTCGTCGAGCTCACGGGACCCGGCCCCGAAGCCCTGTCCGGTCACCCTCATCGGGGGCATGGGGCCGAACCCCGAGCACAGAGCGGCCAGCAGTGCCGCCCCGGTCGGTGTGGTCAGCTCGACAGCGATGTTCCGGCCCCAGGTCGGTGCCCCTTCGAGGAGTGCCACCACCGCCGGGGCCGGATTGGGCAGCATGCCGTGGGCTGCCCGGACCATGCCCATCCCGGTGGCCACGGGGCTGGCCCGGATGTCGTCGATCCCGAGCACCTCCAACGCCGCCGCCGTTCCCACCACGTCGATGATGGTGTCGTGTCCCCCCACCTCGTGGAAGTGCACCTGGTCCACCGGTCGGCGGTGGAGGCGGGCTTCCACATCGGCCAGGGCGGCGAAGGTGGCCAGGGCCCGGCGGGCCACCCGCTCGGGTAGGCGGGCCTCCTCCACCAGCCCGACGATGTGGGCGTGGGTCCGGACCACCACGGTGTCCTGAACCGAGACCACCGCCTGTGACGCGGCGATTCCCCCCCGGAGCACCGGTTCCACCTCGAGGGCCCAGCCACCCAGTGGCAGTCGCTCCAGCACGGCCAGCACTTCATCCAGGTCGGCACCGGCGTCGATGAGGCTTCCGAGCGCCATATCCCCGGCGATTCCGGCGAAGCAGTGGAACCACGCCACGGCGCGTCCGCTCGAGCCTGCTGCAGCAGAAGCCAGTGCCGCTGAGGCCTGTACGTCGGCAGGGTCGGTGGAGACACCGTTCCCACTCACGAGAGGATCCTGGCGATGGCACAGGCGGCGCCGAAGCCGTTGTCGATGCCCACCACGGTGATGCCGGCGGCACACGACGCATGCATGGCCAGCAGCGCGGTCACCCCTTCGAGGGCGGCGCCGTAGCCGGTACTGGTGGGTACCGCCACCACCGGGGCCGGTGTGATCCCCCCGATGAGACTGGCCAAGGCTCCTTCCATGCCGGCCACCACCACCACGGCATCGGCGTCGGCCAGGTCGTCGGCCGAGGCCAACAGACGATGGACTCCAGCCACGCCGCAGTCGGCGATGAGGGTCGGGGGCAGGCCCAGGGCGGTGAGCGTGGCCTGGCACTCGCGGGCCACGGGAAGGTCTGAGGTCCCGGCGGTGACTACCAGGGTGCGGCTGGGCCTGAGGGGGGCCGGCCGCCACACCACCGTGGACAGCTCTCCCCTGACCTGATCGCTGCCGGTGGCGATTCCGGTGACGGTGCGGACTCCCCCGGGGTTGTGGGCCATGACCAGCTCCACCTGGGCGGCATCGGCCCTGGTGAGAATGACCGGGCTGCCGGCTGCACCTTCGGGGCCGCTCTCCCCGTCGTCGAGGAGCTCTGCCACGATCGACGAGCACTGCTCTCCGGTCTTCCCCTGGGCGTAGACCGCTTCAGGGAGTCCCTGGCGGAGGTGGCGATGGTGATCCACCTTGGCGAACCCCAGATCGGCGAAGGGCAGTCGGCGGAGCTGGTGCACCGCGTCGTCCGGAGAGCAGGCACCGGATACCACGTCGGCCAGCAGGCGTTGCAGCGCAGGTTCGTCCATGATGTTCACTATCCTGCCTGGGTATGGTCGAGGACGCATCTCCGCAGCCCCCGTCGGGGACGGTGGCGCGTATCGGGTTCCTCGGCCCGGAGGGCACCTTCACCGAGGAGGCGCTCCTCAGTGAGCCCGAGTACGCCGCGGCCCAGATCGTCCCCATGGGATCGCTGGTCGAGGTACTCGACTCGGTGAAGACCGGCCAGGTCGACCTGGGGTTCGTCCCGCTGGAGAATGCCATCGAAGGAACGGTCCGCGACATCATCGACAGCCTGATCTTCGATTTCGAGCTGCGGATCCAGCGGGAGGTCATCCTCGACGTCCACCTCCATCTGATGGCGCAACCGGGCACGACCCTGAGTGACCTCGAACGGGTGGCTTCCATCCCCGTGGCCACCGCCCAGTGCCGGCGGTTCCTCACCGAACAGCTCCCCGGAGTGGAGTCGGTGGCCACCAATTCGACGGCGGAAGCGGCCCGGTTGTTGGGACAGAGGGACCCGGCACTCTCGTCCCGCCCGACGGGGGCCATCGCCCCGCGCCTGGCCGCCAAGCTGTACGGACTCGAGATTCTGGCGGAGGATGTCGAGGACCACCCCGAGAATCAGACACGCTTCGTGTCCGTGGCCCGTTCGGGCATACCCTCACCTACCGGTCACGACCGGACCAGCATCGCCTGCTTCCAGAGTGCCGACCATCCGGGCAGCCTGTACGGCATCCTCGGTCAGTTCGCCGCCCGTAACATCAACTTGACCAAGCTCGAGTCGCGGCCAACGAAGAAGGGGCTGGGTGACTACTGCTTCATCATCGACTTCGAAGGTCATGTGGCCGATGCGGTAGTGGCTGACTGCCTGCGCGATCTCCACGCCGGGCTGGCCGGAGTGAAGTTCCTTGGCTCCTATCCCGCCGCCGGACCTGGCGGGCCGGCCATCCGGCGAGACGCAGACACGTCGCAGCGGGGCGCCAACCAGTGGATCGATGGACTGCGGAACGAGATTCAGGGCAGTTCCTCGTAAGAATCGTCCCCGGGCCGCAAATGGCCCGACTACCGTGGCGGGCGCTGGGAGGGATGGCAGAGCGGACAAATGCGCGGCTCTTGAAAAGCCGTGAGGGGCAAGCCTCCGTGGGTTCGAATCCCACTCCCTCCGCTCTGGGCCTGCTCAAACCGGTCTCTCCGTCTTGACACATCCGTCTGACTCTCTCTGCTGGCTCCTGATTAGGCACCGCTGCCCCTTCGGAGAGACCCTAGTTCCGGTCTCCTATGTCCTGAACACAGTCTCTGCCCATTGCCACGCCGCTGCCGAGAGTATGAGGGACCCAGAAGTAGAATGGATGCCGGATGCCACGACAGATGGTGGTGGCGATGCATCTCACGACCTTGTCCCAGGCCACCGAGCAGGCCACGCGGCGGGATGCTGCCAATCACCTGTGCCACAGCATCGGATTCAAGGCAGCCGACCTTTGAAGACTACCCTAAGTGTTTATAAGACCACTTAAAGTGGTATATGGGAGGGCGTGACCTTGCGTGAGCCGACCGTCCCGGTGCTGATGCCGGGGATGGATCTGCCTCGGCACAGCACAGGCTTCCCCGTCCTGCGCTCGTCATCATTGCCATCTTCGCGGGCATGTTCTTCGCATTCGCCCTATCCACATTGCTGGCTGGTCCGGCGAACGCTGCTCCCGAGACGGGCCTCTCTTCCCCAATCCTGGGTCAAGCCGGATCGGTGGTTCCGGCGAGCACATTCGCCCAGCATTTTTCCCCCGTAGCCAGGTCGACATCGAAAAGCATTCTGATCACGTCAGTGACGAGCCCCACAAGGCTGGCCACCTCCGATCGTTGCCCCTGTGGTCCACAACGTGTCCCCGGTGGTTCGGCCGCTCGCCAACCAGGTGGCGACAACGGTTAATCGATCCATTCCGGCCGTCTCTCCAGCGATCTGCTCCCAGGCGCCGCTCCGAGGGCGAGGACCAGTTCACTCGCCATTGACAACTCGCACAGAGTCGACTCCGCTTGGCAACAATCGCCGCGGTTGGAGGCAGTGACCAAAAGCGTGGTTGCCAATCCAATCGAGGGGGGTGGGGATTCACTCCGATTCCATTTGAACGCCTTGGGCTCTCCCTCGGCCCTCCCTCTCCGCAGCCCTGTTCTCCCCACACGAAACCTTCCGGTGATACCCGTCATTCCGGCCGAAGGTCTGCCCTCTGGCCACGGGAACAGCCGGTTCGCATCGATTCTTTCGAGGAGCCTGCTGTTGCCAGCCTCCCTCGAGGGAGTGGCACCCCCCGGACTGGAGAAGGTTCCGTACCTTCTTCTGGATATGAGGCAATCCCCTCCTGGTTAGGCGTCGCTGTTGAGCCAAGCGGCGTGGTCGCCGCTAACCGACCAACAGCCAACTACATACCTAACCATCAAGGAGATTTTCTGAAATGCATACCACTATGAAACGCGCCACCGCAGCGGTGCTTGTCGCCGCCGTGGTATCGATCGCAGGACTTTCATTGGCAGGAGCGGACTCAACCAGCCCTGCATTCGCCATAGGCACATGCGAAGGGAACATATCGGCTCCGGCTGGACCTGCAGCCGTTGCCCCCACCACAGTTCCTGCGGTTCCCGCCGTCAGCGGCCGTGGAACCAGCACACCAACTGGTGCCGGATCAGTGGCCAAGCACACTGGTCATGTCGTGAACCCGTCATCCACCGGAGGATCGACCGGATCGGGAACGCTGGTCAATGCCGACGCTCCTGTCGGGTCGAAGGGCTCGACGAGCGGCACCGGAACGCTGGTCAACGCCAACGCTCCTGTGAACCCGTCCTCCACCGGAGGATCGACCGGATCGGGAACGCTGGTCAACGCCGACGCTCCTGTCGGGTCGAAGGGCTCGACGAGCGGCACCGGAACGCTGGTCAACGCCAACGCTCCTGTGAACCCGTCCTCCACCGGAGGATCGACCGGATCGGGAACGCTGGTCAACGCCGACGCTCCTGTCGGGTCGAAGGGCTCGACGAGCGGCACCGGAACGCTGGTCAACGCCAACGCTCCTGTGAACCCGTCCTCCACCGGAGGATCGACCGGATCGGGAACGCTGGTCAACGCCGACGCTCCTGTCGGGTCGAAGGGCTCGACGAGCGGCACCGGAACGCTGGTCAACGCCAACGCTCCTGTGAACCCGTCCTCCACCGGAGGATCGACCGGATCGGGAACGCTGGTCAACGCCGACGCTCCTGTCGGGTCGAAGGGCTCGACGAGCGGCACCGGAACGCTGGTCAACGCCAACGCTCCTGTGGGTACCGCTGGGGCCATCGGGTCCTGACCCCAAATAAGTGAGGTCTGGCACAGCAGACCCTTTGGTAGTGGACACACCCCGCCCCTGTTCCAGGGGCAGGGTGTGTCCACCATCGTCATGAGGCGACGGTCCATGAGGAAAGTCGGGTCCTCGGAGAATCGGGGCCGTGCAACGAGCTGAACCAACGTATGGCCCCAGATTGTCGTGGGCCCGGTTCAGGTCACCTTGAAGGTCGACGAAGGCGTCACATCTCCCGACCAGCCGATGAGGGTGATCCGCCCGGTCTTAGCGCTCAACGGCAGCTTCACCACCAACTTGGAGGTCGTCTTCGACACGATGGAGGCCCGGACACCGCCGATGAGTCGACCACCGGCACGAGTGCCGTCGATGAAGACCGAGCTCACCTGGGAGAGATTGCTGCCAGTGATAGTCACCTTGGATCCGGGGGCACCGGTCCTCGGCGAAATCGTCTTCACCGTCTCCTTCTGTGGTCCGGCCACCAGCTTGATGGACTCATTCACCGGCAGGATCACCGTCGTCTTCACTCGTCGGCCGCTGACGACCACCGACTTGACACAAGGAGCCACCGCCTTCGTGGCGCACTTCTTGAGGAGGATGTCCCGACCCAACACCGGTGCCGAGCTTGCGCGCTGACCACTCCCGAGAGAACGGGCGGCGGGTCCGCCTGCAAGTGAGGTGACATCCTCACACACCGTCGTCGTATCCGAATTCACTCCGTAGAAGGTGTTTACGAGGCCTACGGAGAGCGAGGCACCGTTGGCGTTTTCAGCGTCGGCTTCGTTCACCTCTGCATTGGCCTGCGCGTAGCTCATGGCGTCTAGGACAACTGCCCACCGTGTTGGAGGTAGAAGGCACCCCCTCAACTATGGAGCCGGAGTAGGTGCACGGGCTGCAGTCGGAGCTCACCGTCGATGACACAGTGGTGGATCCGTACTGGACAGCCGGGATCGGGCAGGAGCTAGAGGCGCAGGAGACGTCGACGGGGGGCGTCGAAGCCGAGTAGGTGAACTGGTCAGCCGGCGTGGCGGCACTGGAGCCGAGAATCACTCCGTATCCCGTGGAGCTCAGGGTCACGATGACATTGTCGGCGCCTGTCGACTGGGGCGGCAGGGTGGCCGAGAGCGACAAGACATCGTCCACGATGTTGTTGCTGTTGACCGTGACGTTGGTGGCAGCCACCCCCCCGACATCCACGTTGATCTCCGTACCCTCTGCAGTCTGATAGGGGACGTAGGCCGAGACGGTGATGGTGACCCGGGTGGGCCCGTCAGTGGACCCGATGTCGGGGGAGACGGCAGTGATCGACGGATACCACTCCTGCTGTGTTGGTTGAGCATCCAGTGCCTGAAGGGCAGCCCTGGCCTGGGAGTTCCCGTTGGCGCTGGCCGTCTGTCCGGTGAACACACCTGTGGTCGACGTCCCCGCGGAGCTGGTTTCGGTGACCGACACCTCCGGCGTGGCGTAGGGGTTGGCGTACGTGTGGCTCACCGTGGGCGTCGTGGTGGTCTCGGTGGTCCCGTCGCCGAAGTCCCAGGCGTACGAGGCGATGGTCCCGTAGGCCACGGTCGAGGCCGAGGCGTCAAAGGTAATGGTTCCGAAGCTGTCGTATTCGCCATGGATATGGGCTATGGGTGCCTGGTCGGGGGTGATGGCGATGGCCACCGGATTGGCCCCCTCACTCCCCAGTGAGATGGGGGTGCCGGGGGTGCCCGAGCTCAGATCCACGGGGACGACGGTGCCGCTGGTCGGGTCGGTCACGAATGCACTCGAGCCGTCAGGGGTGATGGCCACGCCTTCGGCCGAACTGGTACCCAGTGCGATCGGCGTCCCGGGAGTATCGGTGGCGGTGTCGATGGGGAGGAGGGCCCCCTTGTTGGTGGTGAAGGGGCTGTAGGCGACGTAGGCGGTGGAGCCATCGGGGGTGATGGCGATTCCCTCCGGATCGTTGAGGGCAGAGACGGTGGTCCCGGAATCGGTAGCCGGGGTGAACACGTTCACCCCGTTGTCCTGGGGGTTGGTGCCGAACACCGTGGCGCCATTCGGGGTGATGGTCGACGCGAAGCCCCCTGGTCCTTCAGGCGTAATGGAATTGTTGGCGAGATCGATCTCGATACCGGAACCGAACGCCAGTCCGACATAGGCGGTGGAGCCGTCAGAGGTGATGGTGATGGAGGTAGGAGCCGCGCCCACAGAAATCGGCGTTCCTGCCGTGTCGGTCACCAGGTTGATCGGGGTGATCGTGTGGGCGTTGTAATTGCCCACGTAAGCGGTCTGGCCACTGGGAGTGATGGCGATGGCGTCGGGCCCGGACCCAACGGGTATGGCCGTTCCCGCTCGGTTCGTCGATAGGTCGATGGGCGTGACGAAGCCCGGGGCGGTGTTGGTGGTTCCCTCGTCCGTGACGTAGGCAGTGGCGGCATTTGGGGTGATGGCGATGGCCGAAGGGCCGCTCCCCGCGGTGATCGGAGTGCCCACCGCATCGGTGGCTGTATTGACCGGGATCACCGCATCGGTGGCGTAGCTCACCACATAAGCGGTCCAGGCCGACGGGCTGGCGGCGGCAGCCGGCGATGCCGCCAGCGTTCCACCGACCGCCGAGGCAGCCACCGCTCCGCCGAGGACCAGGGATCCGGCCAATAAGACCCGGAGAGACGTTCGGAATCCACCCATGGATCAGCACCTTTGGCTCTTTGGGTGCCGTCGGCACCCCTCTCCGGCATTGTCCGCCCCGGGGCGCGTCACCTGCGCGTCAGGAGGGGGTGATGGTGGCCTCGAGTTCGTCGATCTGGGGTATCCAACGCCGGAAGCCGAAGCGCCGGCAGAGGTCGGAGGCCTCCGCCAGCCAGGACTCGGGCTTCCAGGTCCAGCTCGTTCCCTCCGCGGTGTCGGGCCTGACTCAGGGCGAGGAGCGTGGTCGCCCGGTGATACGTCCAGCCGAAAGCGGTGGCGGTGCCCAGGGCCGCCCGCAGATGACCTTCTGCTTCCTCGTGGCGGCCGAGCAATGAGCTCAGCTTTCCCACGTAGGCAGCCACCGGGCCCCTGGCTGGTGAGGCCGCTGAACGCCACCTCGGCGGCGAAGGGCTCGATGACCGGAAGGAGGAGGGCGGCGGCCTCCGTGTCCTCCAGCTCGATGGCCAAAACGGCACAGCCGATCACCTGGGTCATCCAGAGGTTGTCGGCCGGAAAGTCGGCGAATCGGCTGGCGATACCGCGTTGGAGAAACTGGTGCGCCGTGTCCTGGCGGCCCACGACGGCACAGATGATGGCATAGGCCAGCTCGAAAGGTGCGACGTCGGGGTTCTCACTGGCCGCCCGCTCGACGATGGGAAAGAGGTCCCCGTACTTTCCGGCAAAGGTGCCGATGACGAAGTACTGGCCGGCGAACAGGGTGAAGGCATCGGGAGCCCCGATGCCGGTCCCGAGCTCCAGGTTGGCCGAGGCCAGGGCCTCAGCCTCGTCCAGCCGCCCGGCCATCGTGGCGTCGAATGTGTCGTAGAGCCCGGCAATCCACCGGAGCCGCGGCTCTCCGACTGATCGAGCGGTGGAGCGGATCCGGGACAGGCTGTGGGCGGCGACAGCCGCGTCCCCCGACTCGACGGCCACGTTGTAGGCCACCATGCGCACGGCGAATTCGAGTCGGGGGTCTCCCGAGGCCGCCGCCGAGGTGAGTGCCCGGGCCACGACGGCGTTGCGCATCGGTGCGCTCCCCGGCGCCCAGATCGCTGAGACGGCCGCCGGTGCCACGTGGGCGAGCAACGCCGGGTCTGATGCCGACTCGGCGAGGGCCAGAGCCTGATACGCCGTGGCGGTCCGGCGGGCCGCCTGCGGTGTGTAGACGAGGCACTGGGAGAGCAGGGCGAGCAGGCGTGCATATGTCGACGTATCGGCCGGATCGGCGACCGCCACCGCCGCCTCCACCATCGCCAGGTACTCGGGTGCCCCGGCGTCCGTTCGCATGAAGCCGCGGTCCGCGGCCAGGGCGGCCCGTATGAGCGCCGGGTTGTTGCCGCAGCTCAGCGCCAGGTCGGCAGCCTGAGCCAGGGTGTCGAGAGCGGCCGAATCGCCGGCAATGTGCTGGGCCTCACCCAGCCGAACAAGCAGGTCGGCCTGCTCGGCAGGCGGACGCCCGAGCTCGAGTGCAGCCTCGTAAGCGCTCCGGTAGTGCCGGGCCGCCTCTGTCGGTGAGAGGGACCTGAGGGCGTCGTCGCCGGCAAGCGTCGACCAACGGATCGCCTCGGATCCCATACCTGCCAACGTGCTGTGCCTGGCCAGTTGCACCACCACGTCGGGACTCAATTCGTCAGCGGCTTTGGCAAGGAGGCGCGCCGCATGCTCGTGCAACTGGGCCCGGCTCGAGGCGCCGATCTCGCTGTACAGCGCATTGGCGATCAGCGCGTGGGCGAACCGAAGGACCCGGCGGAGGGAGGTGACACGTTGACCAGGACACCGCCAGCTACCGCGGTGTCGATGGCATTGCGTACCTGGACCTCGGGGAGGTTGACCATCTCGATGAGAAGGTCCTCTTCGAACTCGGGTCCGAGGACCGAAGCCGTGGCCAACACCTCGGCGGCTTGGCCACCGAGAGCGTGGACGCGGCTCCACAACACCTGACGGAGGCTCGGCGGGATCGTCCGGCTACCGGTTCGGACCGCCAGTCTCGCCCCAGTGCCGGATCACCTCGGTGGCGTAGAGCGGGTTCCCGGCCGTCTCCTCGAGCACCTTGGCTGTGATCCCCTCCCGCGTGGTGTCAGGAGCCGACGGAAGGAGATCCGCCACCAGAGCCCTGATTTCGGTGTCACCGAACACCGGGAGTGGAAGGCGTCGCGCTCGGCCCCGCTCCAGCTCGGCGAGCGCGCCGCGGAGCTGATCGGACGAGTGCTCACCCGGCTCACGCCTGCTGGTGACCAAGAGAACCGGCGCACCGACAAGTGATCGCGCCAGGTGGCGAAGGAGCGAGAGGGCGGTGGACTCCGTCCAATGGAGGTCGTCGAGCATGAGCACCAGCCCTCCGCAAGCCGCGATGCGCCTGAACAGGTCGGCAACTGCTTCGAAGGTGAGGAATCGCTCGGTGGCTTCGTCCGATTCAGTCGGCGGGGGAGCGGTCGGTACCCGAACGCCGAGCCGAGGGCAGAGCCTGGTCAGCTCGCCCCCGCATCGGGCCACGTGCTCACTCAACAAGTCGATGTCAGCGTGATCGATGCAGGCGCCGAGGATGGTCCGGAAGGGCTCGAGGGATAACCCTGTCTCGTCTGAGGCGCCATAGAGGACGGTGATCCCCATCTGCCTCGGCGGACCGGGCCAGCTCCGCCAGCATCATCGTCTTTCCCATGCCCGCTTCGCCCGTGACGAATACGCAGCGCAAACCCGTCGTGGCGATCAACGCCAACTCGGCGAGCAGCGCCTGTCGCTCGGCCGATCGACCCAGGAAGCGATCGTTGCGGGAGAGCGATCCCGGGAGCGGGAAATGGCCCGCGTCACGAGGCTGGTGCGTGTCGGTCACCGAGCTGACCCCGTCCCACCCGGTGGCAACCCTCCGCTCGATCCGCACGACCTCCGGCGACGGCACGGTGCCGAGCTCCTCGGCGAGGACCGAGTGATAGTTCTGGAACGCCCGGAGAGCGTCGGCCTGCCGGCCGGCGAGGGCCAACGCACGGATCAGGAGACCCCGTGACCGGTCCCGGTAGGGGTAACGGGCAATCTGGCTTTCGAGCAGCGCTATGGCCTCCGCCTGGCGCTGAGCGGAAATGAGCTCATCGGCCAGGTCGTCAGCGGCCGCGCCGTGGATCTCGGTCAAACGGGCAATCTCGCCGCGGGCCCACTCCTCGCCCTCGAACTCCTCGAGGACCGCTCCTCCCCAGAGACCCACGGCGTGCTCGAGGGCTGAGGTGGGGTCGGCCGCACTTGCCGCTCCCGCCACTTCGTCGCAGAACAACACGGGCATCGACCGGACAGGTGAGCGCGTACCCTGTGCTCCCGGTCGCCAGGGCGTCCGGGCCGAGCACGGCACGCAGCCGTGACACCGATCTCCGTAGCGCCCCCGGAGTGATGTTGAGCACATCGGCGAGCCGCTCAGTGCGTAGGGGCTGTGGCGCATGTATCGCCAGTAACCCGAGGAGTCTTCGTTGGCTGGCGCTCGGCACCTCGACGATGCCACCGTCCTGGGCGACCGCCCGTACGTTGCCGAGCACACAAACGAGCTTGACCACCAGTTCGGTCAGCCTCCCATGGTGCCTGTCCCTAGGTCGATTCCCCCCGGATTCGACGTCGCCCCCGATCGATGATCTACCAGCTCAAGCTGCTATTTGTGCACTACTGGACCGGAGTCCTGACCTCTGTTGGTGGAAGTGGCCACAGCAACGTATGGGCAGCGGAAAGCGGCCGAATCGAAGGAACCCCCTTGATCAGGCCTGCACTCCTCGGGCCGAGTGTCGATCCTGGGTACGCCTTGTGGCCGCGCTCGGGAACCATGTCCGGAGCCGCCTCCAAGATGTCTGGCACCGAAAGCTTGGTGGCGGCGCCCATCCAAGCCCCTGTTCCCAGCTGCCTTCAGTCAGCTCTTGCCATGGAAGTTCAGAGCACCGGCTCTGCCGCCACCTTGAAGTATCCCAAATACGGCTCCGATCGCTGACGCAGGGCAGCGCCATCGAGTGTCGTGTCGGCGAAGGAGTATCGATGGCCGCCGTCGTTGCCGGGATGAGAAGCCAGAAATGAGCGCATTTGGTCCTCGACGGGCCCGTCGAGTTCACGGCCGAGCGCGGCGTAGATATTCTGTACCACCGATAGCGGATCGGCGATGAATCCGTCGTAGTGGACATCGATCACGTGCTCGGGCGGAAACGTCCTCTTCTGTCGTGCTTCGATGCCACGATCGAGTCCGAGGAAGATGTCGTCCGCATAGCTGGAGGCAGTTTCGGTTATGGATACTTCGTCGCTCGCCATGCGGCGGAGATGGGCGGCCAAGGCGCTCGTAGAGGCAATGACCTTGAGCGGATCCCGGTGCGTCTGGATGATAAGGGCGTCTGGATACTCAGCCGCCAGTGCGTCGAGATGCCACAGATGTGCCGGCGACTTGAGGAGCCATTGTTCAACAGGGTGCCGAGACTGGAGATGTTGCAGATACTGGCGATGCCACCGGTATGCGGGACCCAGATCCGCCACCTGGAGGAGCCAGTGGTTGTAGGTAGGGAGCCGGTACTGAGTAGGAAAGATCATGCTGCGGAAGTCGCTGGCCGTCATGCGCACGCACTCCTGGCCGAGGAGCGCACCGACGGGATGAAAGGTGGTGAATCCGGGCATCAAGGACTCGGCCATGTCGATCGTGGCCTGCACTTCATCGATGCGTGGATCTGTGCCATAGGTGGCCGTTTCCGGCGGGGGCATCGGTCGGTCGACCTCCCAGGTCAGAGGGGCCCGCAGGTCCGGATCTTGACCGAGAAGGTCGTAGAGGATGGTGGTGCCGGTTCGGGGTTGTCCGACGATGACGATGGGTCGCTCGATGACCTCCTTGGCAACCTCGGGGTGGCTCTTTCGCCATGCAGTGATCATCAGGCGATTGCTCAAATAGGTAGTGAGTTCTGCTAGCGCGATCTCCATGCCCAGCTCATTGAGGTTGGCTTCGTGTCGGAGTGAGTCGAGGAGGATGTCGAGGCCCTCCTCCCAACTCGGGTCGCCGAGGTCGACCTCGCCCGTCCGCTCCTGGGCCTCGGCCAACAGATGGTCCCGGTCCAAGCGCTCCGATGCCATTACTGCCCAACCTGCGTCACGGGCATCACCTTGGTGCTGAGCGGCGGTGCCGTCGGGTTGTCAAGCCATCGCACGATGACGAACCCCCGGTGACGCCCGCCGGTGTCCAACCAGTTCTCCACACCTGGGTCAGAGGAGGAGGCGACGATCCGGACGAGGCCTTCATCAGTCGATACCGCAGCAGCGTTGGTCAGGGAACTGTGGCGTCGACGAGGTTCGATGCACTCATGCCAGATGTTCTCCAACGTCACACTCCAATACCGGGTGGCGGGCGGCTCGAGGTCGATGACCAGAGCCTCGTCGTCAGCCAGTCGGAATGTCCCGATCATGTAGAGATTGTCCGGAGTGGTATCAGCAGCCCCGAGATCAGCTGCTTCCGCGGTAACCAGGGTGTTGGGCGATTCCAGTAGTTCAGGCTTGATGGTCTTGTAGAGGGTCACCAACTTGACGATGGTCCATGCCATGGACGTCAATTGCTCGGCCAGGGAATCATCCGTCGGCCGCGCCGGGGGCACTGCGGAATCAAGGGGCTCGATGGCGAGTCGGGCCAACACCTCGATGGCTCGATCGGCGATGTATTCGCGCACGACGATGGCCGACGAGTCATTCGGGATCGGCACCCAGATGTCACCGGCCAGGTCCTCCACCGTAGGCTCCTCGGCAGCGAGGACGAAGCTGACCCTGTCATCGGCTTGTAGTTCGAGGTCGCGATCAGAGACGTAAGCGCCCATTCGCCGCGGCGTGAGCCCCACACCGGCCAGCACCTGAAACCCGAGATACGCACTCGTTCCTCGGTTTCCACGCACCCGATAGCGCCTGCGACCATCGATCATGGCCAGGTAGTACTCGCCGTCGGGAGCTGGGCCACCCAGATATCGGACTTCGGTGTTCATGCTGAAGAACCACGGCGCGCCGGGGTCGACATCCAGGGAGATCTCAGAGGCCAGTGCCGTGGTGCGGGCGAGGACTCTCAATCCCTCGAGCAACTCCAACTCCGTCTCCGCATCGCTTTGAATGGTCCGGGTCAGATCATCGAGCATGCTGCGGACCAACTGCCATGCCTCGAGTGCTTTCAGTGCACCGTCATTTGCCGTCATGAGTCCTCTATTTCACTCACGGATGCCTGGAGGGCGGCAGGGTCTGGAACGTTGAGCGCCGCGTCCACCCGGACCCGGGCGGTGGACGCGGCTGTGCCCTCGATCTGGGCCCCACTCGGGCATATCGACCTCGAGACCGGCAGGTAGCCCCTTGCCGACGGGTTGGCGCCTGCGAGCCTAACGGGGGACAACACACCTATCGTCACCGCCAATCCGGCAGCGACTCGCCAGGCAATACGGGATTTCGTCCGATTCCTGACGACGCCCATGCGCTCCGACCTCCTGTTTGGTGAGCAGGAGGTCTGCCCCGTCGGCATCCATGCCAGATAATCGCTCACTATCCCAATCCCAAAACAGTGAGTCAAGCCTTTCGGTTGACGACTTCGTCAGACCGGGCGATCGATGGAGACCCCTCCCAGCTCGTGTGCGGGTCGTTCCGCTCCAGTGCAGGCAGGTCAGGGAACGAACACGATGCGCTGACCGGCTTCGACCGGAGCATTCCACACGCCTCGAACATCGCTGAGTGGCGTCGGGCGGGGATCGATACGGTAGGAATCCGACGAGATCTCAGCCGCCAGCGCCGGCATGGCTGTGACGATCTCCCTGGGGCTGACCGAGCCCTGGCCGCTTCCGACGATCGTGATTCGTACCGCCCGCAGCCATGCGGACGGAATCGTGATCTCGAGGCCCGCCATCGAACCGATCTGGACCCAGGTGAGGTTTGCAGCATCGTCGGCCCGGTGCTTGAGAATTGCGGGCATTACGAATTGCGTCGCCTCACCCCACAGGAAATCGAGGACGACATCTGCGTCGGCTGCGGCTGCTCCGAGCTCTGCCTCGACGCCGTCGGGGTCGCCGGTGAGCGACACTGTTCCATCAGCACCGAGGTGCACCGCTTCTTCAAGTCTGCCTGGGTTGCGACCGACGGCGATGACCTGGCCGGCCCCCAGGTGCTTGGCGATCTGAACGGCCATTTGCCCCGAGTTACCGGTGGCGCCGAGCACCAGAACCTTCTGTCCTCTTTCGAAAGCGATCCGCTTACGGAGGGCGATCCACGAACCCATGGCCGGGTTCATGGCTGCTGCCACCGTGAGGACGTCGGTTCCAGAGGGAAGAACCACACTGGCCCGAGGGTCGATCACCACCGCTTCGGCCAGACTGCCGAAGCGGGCGTCATGCAGTACGAAGTAGCGCAGCTCACCGTCGGGCCCGGTTCCGACCCCGTCCAGCCCCGGAATCATCGGCAATTGTCCGGTGCTTGTGTAGTGCGAGCCCTTAGCGCTGGTCCGCACCCGGTTATGCAAGCCGGCGGCCAGCACCTTGATCAGCATCTCTCCGTCGGTGGGGGCGGGAGACTCGAACTCCTCGTATCCGGGGGGCTCCTCAAATGATCGGACTACTGCTGCCTTCATCAGGACCATCCTAAATATAGTTCTTAATCCCAACTAATTTAGATGGTGATACCAACTATGTCAACCAAGACACCCAACAGGCCTTCGGATCGTTCGGCGACCCCGGACGGCGCGGAACGCCCCGCCGAACTCTATTCGTATTACAAACTATTGTAGTTGTGAGTACCAACTGAATCCGGTAACGTTTGGGCGTGTCGCCCACCGATTCTGGGTCAAAGAATGGCGAAGGTGACCAGGACGCAACCGCTCTCATCAGTGCACTCGTGCGGACGTCCTTCGTGACCACCGCAATCCTCAGCAAAATCGCCGCTGACCACGACCTCTCTTTGACCCAACTACGGGTATTGGCGATCCTTGAGGATCGGCGGGTGAAAATGACGGATCTCGCCGACTTCCTCGGACTGGACAAGTCGACCATCTCCGGCCTCATCGACCGCGCTCAGAAGCGTGGACTGGTCGCCCGAGCATCCAATCCGCTCGACGGGCGTGGCGTAGACGTGTTTCTCACGAAATCCGGGGCGGATTTGGCTCACGTTGGTCGTGCCTTGATCGCCCGTGCACTGTCGCCGATGACAAGCGCTCTGAATCGCGCCGAGACCGATCGCCTCACGGCCCTGTTGGAGCGGATGCTTGAAGACCGTTGAGGGGCCCTCGACGGCCGGCTCGGTACGGTGCCTGGCCGAGGCCAACGCCCGCTGGGCGCGGTACCCGTCAGGCGTGGCCCGAGAGCCGAGGTCCAGCTTCCCCGATCGTCATCTCCTCAGCGGGCAGCGGAGCGGCGGGTACTTCCACCGTGACGCAGAGTCCGCCGGCGGAGCGGGGGGTGATCATGAGGGTTCCCTCGTGGGCCTGAACGATGCTTTTCACGATGGCCAAGCCCAGGCCGACACCGGAATGGTCGGTATAGAGGCGTTCGCTGCCGCGCCGGAACGGTTCGGTCAGAGTGGCAACCGCCTGAGGGCTTATGTTCTCGCCGGTGTTCTCGACGGCAAACACCACACCACCCGCGGGGTGAGCACCGGTCACAACCCACACGGTGCCCTCCTCAGCCAGGTTGTAGACGATGGCGTTGTGCACGAGATTGATGGTCATCTGCCGCAGGAGCGCCTCGGAGCCGAGGGCGACGGCGATCTCGCCGGAGGTTTCGATGGTGATGCCATGCCCTTCCGCCAGAGGGAGGAGCAGCTCGGTGGCTTCTTCAGCCAGGAGGGAGAGGTCGACGTCTTCCGGGGTGAAGGACTTCTGGTCCGACCGACTTAGCAGGAGCAGTGCCTCCGTGAGGTCGATCGCTCGGGAGTTCAGCTGGCGGAGACGGTCCACCAGCTCGCTGTTCATGCCGCTGGGATCGTTGCGGGCCACGTCGAGGACCGTCTGGGTGATGGCCAGCGGTGTGCGCAGTTCGTGGGAGGCGTTGGCGGCGAATCGCTGCTGTTCGGCCACGAGTGCTTCCAGCCGGTCCAGCATGGCGTCGAAGGCGTCAGCGAGGTCGCGGAACTCGTCACTCCGACCTGGCAGGGCGATCCGGTGGGAGAGGGAGCCGGTCCCCACCGTGCGGGTGGCGTCAGCGATGCGGGTGAGAGGGGCGAGCATCCGGCCGGCCAGCAGCCAACCTCCCAGAACCCCGAAGACCAGCAGGAATACCCCCAAGATGATCGCGGCCGGAGCGAAATCGCGCAGGAGGCCGCCGCGGTAAGGCGATATGAAGACCGAGGTGCCATGGACCAGGACCGTCTCACGCCTCGGCACGTATCGCAGGAGGAACGCCCACACCGCCCCGAGCAGCAGGCCGCCGGCGATCATGAGGAAGCCGGCGTAGCTGAGGGTGAGTTTGAGGCGAACACTCCAGCCCGGGCTTCTATCCACGGGCTTCTCCCTCGGCCCCGGTGTCCGGTCGGGTGTCGATGCGGTAGCCCACGCCGGCCACGGTGGCAATGACCCGCGGTTCGCCTAGGCGCTTACGCAGTGCCGAGACCGTGATGCGCACGGCGTTGGTGAACGGGTCGGCGTTCTCGTCCCACGCCTGCTCTAAGAGGTCCTCAGCGCTGACCACACCCCCTTCGGCCGCCATCAGCACCTCGAGCACAGCGAACTGCTTGCGCGTGAGCGCCACGTACTGCCCGTGGCGATAGACCTCACGACGGAAAGGGTCGAGACGCACGCCGGCGAGCTCCCGCACCGGTGGCCGACTGCGGGCGCGCCTGCGGTCGAGGGCCCGAAGACGGAGGACGAGCTCTCGCAGATCGAACGGCTTGGTGAGATAGTCATCGGCGCCCAGTTCGAACCCCGAAGCTTTGTCGTCGAGCCGGTCGGCGGCGGTGAGCATCAGAATGGGCATGCCCCCGCCGGAGGCGACGATGCGTCTGGCGATCTCGTCGCCGGAGGGTCCGGGAATGTCCCGGTCGAGAATCGCGATGTCATAGGCATTGACGCTCAGTAGGCCCAGGGCGGTGTCACCGTCAGCGGCGATGTCCGCGGCGATCGACTCCAGGCGGAGGCCATCGCGGATGGCTTCGGCCATGTAGGGCTCGTCCTCGACGATCAACACACGCACATTCAGGGCAGGTTACCCCCCAGGGCATATCGTCCCTGTATCGAAATCGCCATACGTGCTGGCAACATCACGTTGGCTTGAGTAGCAGGGTGACCCACCCCGCACCGGCACCACCAGCGGACGGTCGTTCCCGGTGGGCGGACTCCACGTACCTCACGTACCCATCCGATCACCTCGGAGCACATGGCGACGCACGGGCCGTCGTCCCGACCACCGGCATCACCGTCTATGGATGCGGCCCGGAGGAGGCCACCCTGTTCCGAGAGCTGGCCCCCCGCTTCGGCCTGCCGCCGACCATCACCGATGCCGCGGTATCTGAGGACAATGCTGATCTGGCCTCTGGCACCCAGTGCATCAGTGTCGGCCACAAAACCAACATCGATACCTCCACGCTCGTGGCGCTCAGCAAAGTCGGTGTGAGGTACATCTCCTCGAGGAGCGTCGGACACGACCACATCGATGTGCACGGCGCGCGAACAGCCTCGGGATCTCTGTAGAGACGGTCGACTATTCCCCTGACAGTGTCGCTGACTATGCCCTGATGCTGATGCTGATGACGGCGCGACGAGCCAAATCCGCGCTCAGCCGTGTGCAGGCCCATGACTACCGGTTGAACGAGGTGAGCGGAAGAGAACTCCGCGACATGACTATTGGCGTCATCGGGACCGGGCGCATCGGCACGGCAGTGGTCGAGAGGCTCCGAGGATTCGGCTGCCCCGTCCTGGCGTTTGACTGCCGCCCGGAAGCGTCCGTTGAGTACGTACCTCTCGACGAGCTGTTACGGCGAAGCGACATGGTCACGCTCCATACGCCGCTCACCGCCGACACGCACCATCTCTTGAGTCGCCGACGTATCGAGCGGATGAAGGAAGGCGCCTTTGTCATCAACACCGGACGGGGTGCCCTTCTCGATACCGTCGCCCTTCTGGACTCTTTGGAAGACGGTCGACTGGGCGGCGCGGCGTTGGATGTCCTCGAAGGCGAGGAAGGAATCTTCTACTCCGACTGCCGCCAGCGACCCGTTGAACATCAACTGCTGTTGCGACTGCGCCAACTGCCACATGTCATCGTCACGCCGCACTCCGCCTACTACACCGACCACGCCTTGCGGGACATCGTCGAAAACACGCTCGGCAACTGCCTCCGCTTCGGGAGACGAGCGCCATGGATAGGTTGAACCTGGCCATCATCTTCGGAGGGTCCTCCGAGGAACATCCCATCTCGGTCAAGTCCGCCCAGGAGGTGGCCAGGGTCCTCGACCTCGAACGATACGAGCCTCACTACGTCGGGATCACCAAGCAAGGGGCCTGGAGGCTGTGCGACCACCTGGACGCGGATTGGGAATCCGGCGGCTGTCGACCGGCCATGCTCTCGCCGGACACCGGCGTGCACGGACTGCTGGTCCTGGAGCAGGGGCGGTACCGGACCATCCCAGTGGACGTGGTGCTGCCGGTGCTGCACGGCAGGCTCGGGGAGGACGGGGGCATCCAGGGGTTGCTGGAACTTTCCGGCATCCCCTACGTCGGCTGCGACGTCCAGAGTTCCGCCCTGTGCATGGACAAGTCGCTGGCCTATCTGGTGGCCCGCAGCGTAGGGGTGGCGACGCCGGACTTCTGGACCGAAGGGGCGGGTGAGTGCGTGGATCCGGACGGACTTCCTTATCCCGTCTTCGTGAAACCGGCGCGCTCGGGTTCATCGTTCGGCGTGAGCAAGGTTGCTCGACGAGAAGATCTGACCGGTGCTCTGGACGTGGCACGCCAGTACGACTCGAAAGTGCTGATCGAAAAGGCCGTCCCCGGCGCCGAAGTCGGGTGCGCCATCCTCGGGAACGGCACAGAGCTGATCGCCGGGGAGCCGGATCGCGTGTCGCTCTCCCATGGGTTCTTCCGAATCCATCAGGAGCGTGAGCCCGAGCGGGGTTCCGAGAACGCCACGTTCATTGTTCCCGCCGATATTTCTCCCGAGGCCCGTGAGCTGGTCCGGGAGACGGCCAAGGCCCTCTACCGGGCCCTGGGATGCCGGGGGTTGGCCAGAGTGGACCTGTTCTTGGAGGAAGACGGAACGGTGGTCCTGAACGAAGTCAACACCTTGCCCGGACTGACGTCCTACAGCCGCTATCCGAGGATGATGGCCGCGGCAGGTCTGCCACTCCGCGAAGTGGTGGACAGGATGGTGTCGCTGGCATTGGCCGGGCGATGCTCATGAATCAGGATTTCGTGTTCGTGGACGAGGCCGTGCCGGGAATCCGTTGGGATGCCAAGTACGCCACCTGGGACAACTTCACCGGCAGCCCTGTCGACGGATATCTGGCCAATCGAGTAGTCGGCACCATGGCATTGTGTGCAGCCCTGCAAGCAGCGCAAGAACTCGCAGCCTCCCTGGGCTTCGGCCTCCTTCTCTGGGACGGGTATCGCCCGCAACGCGCCGTCGATTCCTTTCTGCACTGGTCACAGCAGGTGGAAGACGGTCGGAAGAAGGAGCGGCACTATCCACATATCGACAGATCCCAGATGTTCGAACAGGGATATGTGGCCGCCAAGTCGGGCCACAGTCGGGGCAGCGCCGTCGACTTGACGCTATATCGCCTGGCTACCGGTGACCTTGCACCGATGGGTGGGGACCACGACTTGATGGATCCGGTCTCACACCATGGGGCGGAGGGAATCACGCCGGTCGAAGCGCGGAACCGTCGCTGCCTGCGGTTCGTCATGGAGGGGTGCGGTTTCGCTCACTACCACCGCGAATGGTGGCACTACTCGCTGCAGGACGAGCCATATCCCGATACCTACTTTGACTTTCCCATCGGGACAACCCGTGCGCTGTTCCGCGTCTGAACTGGCGGCCCATCTGGGTGGCGAGCTGGTCGGGCCCGATGTCACCATCCAGGGAGCCGGCATCGACTCGAGGACCGTCCGGCCTGGGCAGCTCTACGTTCCTATCGTGGCTGAGCGCAACGGCCACGACTTCATCCCCGAGGCCCTCCGGGCGGGAGCGTCGGCCTACCTCACCGCCCAGGCGCCGGTGGGCGGTACGGCCATTCGGGTCCGCCACACCGCGGCGGCGTTGTTGAGCCTCGGGGTGTTCGCCCGTGCCCGGGTCGGTGGCACCATCGGCGTCACCGGATCGGTCGGCAAGACCACCACCAAGGACCTCTTGGCCGGCTGTCTGGCATCGACGTTCTGCACCGCGGCCAGCCAGGGATCCTTCAACAACGAGCTGGGCCTCCCCCTGACCTTGTTCAACGCCCCGGACGCGGCGCAGTGGGTCGTTCTGGAGATGGGGGCCCGGAGGGCGGGGGACATCAACGTGCTGGCCAGGGTGTCGCATCCCGACGTGGGCATCGTCACCAGAGTGGCCGAGGCCCATCTGGAGTACTTCGGAGACCTCGCCGGCGTGGCCCGGGCCAAGGGCGAGCTGGTTGACGCCCTGCCGCCATCGGGACTCGCCGTGTTGAACTTCGACGACCCCCGGGTCCGCCCCATGGCGCGGCGGAGCGCCTGTTCCGTGGTCAGCTATGCGGTGGATTCCAAGGCCGAGGTGCAGGCCCACGACATCACGTTCGATGGCGACCTGCGGGCACGGTTCCGCCTGTCAACGCCGTGGGGGCGGACCGTGGTCCGGTTGGCGGTGCACGGCCTGCACCAGGTCTCCAACGCGCTGGGCGCCGCGACGGTGGCGCTGTGGTGTGGGGTCCCCGTGGAGTCCGTGGCCGAGGCACTCTCGGCGACCAGCGGCTCCTCCTGGCGTATGGACGTCCGCCATCCGCCCGACGGCCCGACGCTGGTGGTCGACTGCTACAACGCCAACCCGGCGTCGGCCGAGGCGGCCCTGCACTCGCTGGCGGCGCTGCCGGGCCGACGGAAGCTGGCCCTCCTGGGAGTGATGGCCGAGCTGGGGGTCCACTGCGAGCCCGAGCATCGTCGGATCGCCCTGCTGGCGGACGGCCTCGGGGTCCAGGTGGTGGGATACCAGACCGGGCTGTACGGCGGGGTGCGCGTCAACGATGTGGACGAAGCGGTGGCCTTGTTGCGCACGACGGGCCCAGGTGACGCCGCGTTGGTCAAAGGCAGCCGCGTGGCGCAACTCGAAGACGTGGTGCTGGCCTATAGCCAGTCAGCACCACCTCTTACCCCCAACGCCGTCGGGGGGCCCGCCAGCCCCGGACGGTGAGAAGCGGCCTGGCCAGACCGGACCCTCACTCCGCCCCGATCCGGGCCAGCACCTCCTGGGTGGTCACCACCTCGGCAAAGCCCGCCGCCAGCGCCGAGGCCACGTCGTCGAGCACCTGGGCACTCGGGTAGGGCGAGCCATCCAGCCGGACCAGGTCCGGGCCACCCACGGCGTCGGCCACGAAGACCGTCTCATACTCCCTGGTCTGTGCGGCCCGGGCCGTGGTGTCACAGCAGAAACTGGTCATGTACCCAGCGATCACCACGGTGGTGATCCCCAGTGTCCTCAAGATGCCCTCGAGGTCGGTCCCCCGGAAGGAGTCGTAACGGGTCTTGGTGATGACCGTTGGGCCCTCGCCCACCAGGAGCCCCCGGTGGAAGGCCACGCGGGGAGTGCCCTCGAGGAAGGAGTCCTCCTCGTCCTCGGCGGCAAAGTCGCCCATCCTGCCCACATCGACACCGGTGGGGCGGTGGGCATGACGGATGTAGATCACCGGGGCCTGTCTGGCCCCGAAGGACTCGATGAGCGAGTTGATGTTCCCGAGTCGCTCGGAGGATTCAGGGAAGTAGGCCGGGCCGGTGGGGTCGAAGTACTCCTCTTGGGGGTCGATCACCAGCAGGGCGCTGTGATCGGGCTTCAAGGCATAGACCATGACGCGCTCCTCTTCCGTCACTCGTGGCAGGGCGTGATGCCGGGGACCGGCACACTAACGATCCGATTCACCTGCCTGCGACTCCAGCCATGGCTCCCGCCAGTGGGGAAAGCCCGCCACCAGTCGGGAGGCGCCGTCCGGACCCCACGACCCCCGGGCATACCCCTCGACCGGTGGGGGGTTGTCGAGGAGCGGTTGCACGATGCGCCACGTCTCCTCGACGCTGTCCTCGCGGGTGAAGAGGCTGGCGTTGCCGGCCAGGGCGTCGCCCAACAGCCGCTCGTAGGGCAGCGGTGCGCCGCCCACTTCCTCCGAGAACACCAGACCCAGGTCCACGGTGCGGGTGGTCTGCGCCCCGGGCTCTTTGATCTGGATCACCAGGTCTGCCCCCGGAGCCGGGTCGATGCGGAGTACCAGTTCGTCGGCCTCCTGCTCGGCGTTGGAGGCGAAGACCGGTCGGGGTGCGTGCTTGAAGACGATCCGCACCTCGGTGACGGTCTCGGCCATGGTCTTGCCGGCGCGGATGAAGAACGGAACCCCGGACCAACGCCAGTTGTAGATCTCCAACCGGAGAGCGGCGAAGGTCTCGGTCTGCGAGCCGGCGGCCACCCCGGGCACGTCGAGGTACCCGTCGTACTGGCCCCGGACGTAGTGGGCCGGCAGGACCGCCGGTATGCACTTGAACACGTCGACCCGCTTGTCGCGCAGACCATCGGCGTCCGAGGACGCAGGGGGCTCCGACGCCACCAGGCCGATGATCTGCAGCAGATGGTTCTGCACCACGTCGCGCAGGGCCCCCACCGGGTCGTAGAAGCTCCCCCGATCCTCCACGCCGAAGGTCTCGGCCATGGTGATCTGCACGCAGGCGATGCGGTCACGATTCCACAGCGGCTCGAAGATGGAGTTGGCGAACCGCAGGAATCCGATGTCCATGGCCGGTTCCTTGCCTAAGAAGTGGTCGATCCGGTAGATCTGCCGCTCGTCGAGCAGTCGCCGGAGCTCGGCGTTGAGAGCCTGGGCCGAGGCCAGATCGTGGCCGAAGGGCTTCTCCACCACCACCCGGGCGTTCTTGGTGATGCCGGCGGCAGCCAGTCCTTCGACCACCCGTCCGAACAGAGAGGGTGGGACCTCCAGGTAGTAGACGGGCAGATGCTTCTCCGTCAGCTCCTCGGCCAGCGCCTCGTAGGTCTTCGGGTCGGCGTAGTCGCCGCAGACCATGGAGAGCCGTCGGGCGAATCGCTCGAACACCTCGTCATCCACGCTCTCGCCGGCGCCCTCGATGGACTGCCGGGCGTGCTGGCGCAGGGACTCGGTCGTCCACTGGTCGCGGGCTACCCCGATGATGGGGCAGTCCAGACGGTGCCGCTTCTCCAGCCGGTAGAGGGACACGAATGTCATCTTCTTGGCCAGATCTCCGGTGATCCCGAAGATCACCAGCACGTCGGCGTTTTCGGCGTTTGCCATCGGGCTCATGGGAGCCTCCCTATCGGAATGGACGAATTGATGAAGGCGGCGAAGCCAACGGCTTGTCGTAGCCGAGGGTCATCGGTTACCGTCCCCCCGTGACCATTCCGGACGAGAAGCGGGCTGCCGCCGAGGCGGCCGCCCAACTCGTCGAGAGTGGCATGACGGTGGGACTCGGCACCGGCACCACCGTGGCCTATCTGCTCCCGGCTCTGGCCCAACGGTCCCTCACCCTCCGCTGTGTGGCCACGTCACCCGGCACCGAACAAGCCGCCCTCCAACTCGGGCTGCAGATGGCGCCTTTCGGATCCATTGACCGGTTCGACATCACCATCGACGGCGCCGACCAGATCACCCCGGACGGCTGGTTGATCAAAGGAGGCGGTGCCGCCCACACCCGCGAGAAGATCGCCGCGGCGGCGGCGGACCGCTTCGTGGTCATCGCCGACTCGTCCAAACCGGTCGACCGGCTCCACAGCCCCGTACCGCTGGAGCTGCTGGCCTTCGGGCTGGAGGCCACCATCCGGCACCTCGGAGAGGTGACCCTCCGCCACGTGCCGGCCAGCCCCGATGGCGGGATCATCGCCGACTACCAGGGGGCCATCGACGATCCGGCCGCCCTGGCGGCGCGACTCGAGTCCGTGCCCGGCCTGGTCGAACACGGGCTGTTCCCGCCCGAGCTGGTGTCGGTGGTGCTGGTGGGACGGGGCGACACGGTCGAGCGCACCGACCTGGCCTGAGGCCACTACTGCTTCTTCTCGACGTGGCCCCCGAACTCGCTGCGCATGGCCGACAGGATCTTGTCGGTGAACTCGCCGAGGCCCCGTGACTCGAAGCGCTCGAAGAGCGAGGACGTGATGACCGGAGCCGGCACACCCTCGTCGACGGCCGCCAGCACCGTCCACCGTCCCTCACCGGAGTCGGAGACCCGACCGGCGAAGTCATCGAGGTCGGGCGAGCTGGCAAAGGCGTCAGCGGTGAGGTCCATGAGCCACGACCCGATCACCGACCCGCGCCGCCACACCTCGGCTACCTCTCCCACGTCGATGTCGTACTGGTAGGCCCACGGATCCCGTAGCGGGGTGGTCTCGGCGTCGGCCTCCTGGGTGACCTTGCCGGCGTTGGCATGCTTGATGATGCTCAAGCCCTCCGCTATCGAGGCCATCATCCCGTACTCGATCCCGTTATGGACCATCTTGACGAAGTGTCCGGCGCCATTGGGACCACAGTGGAGATAGCCGTCGGGGGCCGTCCCCTTGTCTGGCCCGGTTCGGAGTGGGCTCGGCGCTCCCCTCCCCGGGGGCGATGGTCTTGAAGAGGGGCCCGAGGCGGTCGACCACCTCGGTCTCGCCCCCGATCATCAGGCAGTAGCCACGGTCCAGCCCCCAGACCCCGCCGCTGGTCCCGCAGTCCACGTAGTGGATCTTGTCGGGAGCCAGCTGCTTGGCCCTGGCGATGTCATCGCGGTAGTAGGAGTTGCCCCCGTCGATGACCACGTCATCGGCATCGAGCAGGGGGACCAGTTGATCCAGCGTCTCCTGCACGATGGCCGCCGGCAGCATCAGCCAGATGGCCCGGGGTTTGTCCAGCTTCTCCACGAACTCCTTGAGCGACCCGGCCCCGACGGCTCCGTCTCCCTCGAGGTCCTTCACCGCAGCGGCGTTCACGTCGTAGGCCACGCAGTGGTGCCCGTCCCGCATCAGCCGACGGACCAAGTTGGCCCCCATCCGGCCGAGCCCGACCATTCCGAGCTGCATGGGCTTGTCTGTTGCCATAGCTTCCCTTATCCCTTCAATGTTCGATAACGACGGATGAGTGCGTTGGTGGACGAGTCATGGGTGAGGTCGGGCTCGGAAGCCGATTCGAGCTCGGGGATGATGGCCACCGCCAGCACCTTGCCCAGTTCCACGCCCCACTGGTCGAACGAGTCGATGCCCCAGATCGTCCCCTGGGTGAACACGCTGTGCTCGTACAGCGCCACCAGTGAACCGAGCACATAGGGAGTCAGCCGCTCGGCCAACAGGACATTGGTGGGGCGGTTCCCCTGCATGACCCGATGGGGCACCACGGCCTCGGCCGTTCCGTCGGCCCGAACCTCTTCCTCGGTCTTGCCGAAGGCCAGCGCCTGGGCCTGGGCGAACACATTCGAGGTCAGGATGTCGTGGTGGTCGCCCAGGGGATTGAGGCTCTTGCCGAATCCGATCAGGTCGACCGGGATCATCGACGTGCCCTGGTGCAGGAGTTGATAGAAGCTGTGTTGGCCGTTGGTGCCCGGCTCTCCCCAGTACACCGGTCCGGTCTGGTAGTCGACGCCGTGGCCGTCGAGGGTCACGTGCTTGCCGTTCGACTCCATGGTCAGCTGCTGGAGGTACGCCGGAAAGCGCTTCAGGTACTGCTCGTAGGGCATGACCCCGATCGACTGGGCGTCGAAGAAGTCGCGATACCAAACGGCCAGCAGACCCATGAGCACCGGGAGGTTCCGGTCCAGAGGAGCGGTCCGGAAGTGCTCGTCCATGGCATGGAACCCGGCCAGGAGCTCGCCGAACTGCTCCGGGCCGATGGCCAGCATGGTGGACAAGCCGATGGCCGAGTCCATCGAGTACCGTCCTCCGACCCAGTCCCAGAACCCGAACATGTTGTCCGTGTCTATACCGAAGTCGGCCACCTTCTCGGCGTTGGTGGACACGGCCACGAAGTGCTTGGCCACCGCGGCCTTGTCCCCACCCAGCGCCGAGAGCAGCCACTGGCGGGCCGACTTGGCGTTGGTCAGGGTCTCCAGGGTCCCGAAGGTCTTCGACGACACGATGAACAGCGTCTCGTCGGCGGCCAGGTCCCGGGTGGCCTCCACGAAGTCGGTGGAGTCGACATTCGACACGAACCGGAAGGTCAGGTCCCGGCGGGAGTAGTGACGGAGCGCCTCGTAGGCCATGACCGGTCCGAGGTCGGACCCGCCGATCCCGATGTTGATGATGTTCCGGATGGGCTTGCCGGTATGGCCCTTCCACTCCCCCGACCGGATCTTGTCGGCGAACGTCGCCATGCGGTCGAGCACCTCGTGGACCTGGGCCACCACGTCGACCCCGTCCACGACCAACGTGGCCCCCTTGGGCATCCGCAGGGCCACATGGAGCACCGATCGGTTTTCGGACACGTTGATCCGCTCGCCGGCGAACATCATGTCCCGGCGGTGTTCGACCTGGCGCTGCTGGGCCAACTGGACCAGCAGTCCCATGGTCTCGTCGGTGATCCGATTCTTCGAGTAGTCGAGATAGAGCCCGACGGCCTCGGCGGTGAGCCGCTCGCCCCGGTCCGGGTCCTCGGCAAAGAGGTCCCGCAGATGACGGCGTTCGATCTGGGCGTGGTGCTTCTGGAGGGCGGCATAGGCCGGGGACTCCCGCAGGGGCGAACTAGGCAAGACGTCCCACCTTTCTCTCGATGTTGGCGGTCCTCGTCCGGGGCTCAGGCGCCCTCCACAGCTCAGGCACCCTTTGCTCCGGTGAGCGAGGAGGTCTGGGTCCCGATCCGGGCCAAGAGGTCGTTCCAGTCGTTGACGAACGAGGCGGCACCGTCCCGCTGCAGGCGGGCCGCCAGGGCGTCGAGGTCCACGCCGGCCTGGGTGAAGCGGGCCAGCCTGGCGTCCACATCACCACCGTCCTCCGGCAGCGGCTCCCCCACCTCGCCGTGGTCGTAGAAGGCCTCGAGGGTGTCGTCAGGCATGGTGTTGATGGTGAAGGGGGCGGCCAGACCATGAACGTAGAGGGTGTCGGAAGCCTTGGGGTCCTTGGTCTTGGTGCTGGCCCACAGCAGGCGCTGGGTCCGGGCCCCCTGGTTCTCCAACCGTTGGAAGCGGTCGGAGTCCACGAGCTGCCGGTAGGCGCGGTAGACGTCGAGGCCGATGGTGAGGCCCAACTGGTCCACCAGATCGGCGGGCACTTCCTTGGCCACGGCCACATCCCATCGGGACACGAACACCGAAGCCACCGACCCCACGGCGGGGTCGAGGCCCTGATCGATCCGGCGCTCCACTCCTTGGAGATAGGCGTCGGCGGCGGCACGGTACTGCTCCGCAGAGAACAGCAGGGTGATGTTGACCGGCACCCCGGCGGCAATGGCCTCGGTGATGGCAGGCAGCCCCTCTTTGGTCCCGGGGATCTTGATGAACAGGTTGGGCCGGTCGGCCGACTGGTGGAGCGATTTGGCTGCCGCCACGGTCTGAGCGGTGTCGTAGGCCAGCAGGGGTGAGACCTCCAGGGAGACCCAGCCGTCCACTCCGTCGGTGCGGTCGTGAATGGGCCGGAACAGATCGGCGGCGCGTTGCAGGTCCCCGGTGGCCAGCTCGAAGAAGAGCTTCTCACCCGACAGGCCCTTGGCCGCTTCGGTCCGGATGGCATCGTCATAGCCGCCCGACCCGATGGCCTTGTCGAAGATGGATGGGTTGGACGTCAGACCGGTCACCGAATAGGAGTCGATGAACTTCTGGATGGTGCCATCGTCCAACAGGCTGCGGGTGATGTTGTCGAGCCACAGGCTCTGGCCCCGTTGGTGAAGGACTTCGGTGGCCTTCATGGGTTCTCCGTTCGTCATGGTGGAGTTCGGTCAGGGGTACTCGGTTGTGGGTGACCGGCCGGACGGCCCGGGCGGCGGCATTGACTGGGAGGGCTCATCTCCTGGGCCATGAGCACGACGGCAGCCGTGGAGCCGGATGACCGGTTCCCCGCCACCATCCCAGTCGTAGTCGATCGACCCGAGTGGCGGCAACCCCCGGCCCCCGAGGCCATCACACCCCCTCCATGGCCCGGCCGGCCCGAAAGCGCACCCCGTACTCGTTGGTGTCCACCTGGACCTGGTCGAACCCGGCGGAGTGCAAGCGGTCAGCCAGGGTGGTGGGGTCGATGGGAATGCAGATGTCTCCGACATGGAGGTCCCGAAACGCCGGGCTGTCGAGGCTGTCGGTACCGGCGAACACCCCACCGGGCCCCAGAACCCGCAGGGCCTCGGCGAACAGCCGGTCCTGATCGACCACCGAGGGAAGGTGGTGCAGCATGGTGAAGGAGAGCACCGAGCTGAACGAACCCTCCGCCCATGGGAGATCGGTGGCGTCCCCCTCGATGACCTCGACCTCGGTGCCGGCCATCCGGTCGGCGAGGGCCCGCGCCAGTGTGGGGTCGATTTCGACCGCGGTGAGGTCTGGGGCCAGATCGGCCAGCACCTCGGTGGTTCTACCGGGACCCGGGCCGATCTCGAGGACCCGGTCGCCCAGCGAAATGCCCTCGAGAACCCAGGGGATGATCCATCGTCGGACCGCATCAGCCCACTCGGCCGAGGAACACAGTTCGAGGTGCTGCTCGTTCACCGCTGGCAACTCCAGATAGGTTGGCTCGGATGTGGGCTCGCCCAGTTGGTCACACCGAGGGTCAGCGTAACGGGTGATGGCCCGCTCCATTCGGCAACCCTGGCCCTGGAAGGGCCGGCCCCGAGGCCAAAGCCAGTGACCGACGATCAAACGGGGACCGACGGCCCGACGGCACCGGACAGCACGGCCGTGCGGGTGGCCCTGTGGCGGGCCCTGCACGTACAGGTCGACCCGCCCCCACATGTGCTGGACGACGAGATCGGCCTGCAACTGGTGGCCCCGGATGACCAGTGGCGCCAGCGCCCGGACATGGACCCCGCCTTCACCAGCGGCTTCCGCGCCTCCATCGTGGCCCGGGCCCGGTTCATCGAGGATCTGGTGGCGGATAAGGCCGAACAGGGGGTCGGTCAGTATGTCCTCCTCGGCGCGGGCCTGGACACCTTCGCCCAGCGCCGACCGGAGATCGCCTCCCGACTACGGGTCTTCGAGGTCGATCGGGCCGGGCCTCAGGCCTGGAAGCGTGAGCGCCTGATGGAGCTGGGCTACGGCGTCCCCCAGTGGTTGCGGCTGGTGCCGGTGGACTTCGAAGCGGGATCGTGGTGGCAGGAGTTGGCGGCGGCGGGATTCGACGTCGACCAACCGGCGGTGGTGGCCTCGACCGGCGTCTCCATGTACCTCACCAGGGAGGCCAACGCCGCCACCCTGGGCCAGATCGCCTCCTTGGCCCCGGGCTCCACCGTGGCCATGACCTTCTTGCTGCCGATGGAACTCCTCGACCCCGAGGACCGTCGGGGACTCCAGATGGCCGAGAACGGCGCCCGGGCATCGGGGACCCCCTTCCTCAGCTTCTTCGCCCCGGCTGACATGATGGCCCTGGCCCGCCAGGCCGGCTTCCGTGACGTTCGCCACGTGCCGGTCTCGAATCTGGCCCAGCGGTACTTTGCCGGCCGAACCGACGGCTTCCGACCCTCGTCCGGCGAGGATCTCCTGGTGGCCACGACCTGACGCTTCGACACCCCTGACCCCGTCGTGGCAGCTCGACAGGTCAGTGCTCGGGGACAGGTTGGCCGAGCAGCCATCCGATGGCGTTGAGCCCGTCAGGGACCGTCCAGGCCCCACCACCGGGGTCCTTCAGGTTCGACCGGCCCTCCGCATCCAGCAGGCCCTGGAGGCGGGACGGTATCCCCGACATCTGGACCATGCCCCCGGCGATGAACCGCTCGCGTTGGCTGGCATCCAAAAGGACGAAGCCGTCGGAGTGGTCGACATCGTAGGTGTAGGGCGCATGGGTCTCCCAGTCGATCCCCGGCGGTGAGCCCTCGGCTACGCGTTGGTAGTAGATCCCGAAGTACTGCCATAGACGGGCCAGCGACTGACTGGTGCCGGTCAGGAGGGGCCAACTCGAACCGGTCAATTTGGCGAAGGCAGCCATCCGGGCCGGGGAGTCCCGACCCGGGTCCACCGTCACCTCGGCCAGCACCACCTTGTCGGCCAATCCATCGGCGTCGATCGACTGCTCCATGGCCAACAGGGCCCCGGTAGTGATGGGGCACTCCTCCTGACAGGAGGTGAGAAACGGCACGATCACCACAATCCGGCCCCGGAGCTGACGGAGGGTGAGGGTCCGGCCGGCCTGGTTCGTGAGCGGAAGGTTGGCGATGCTCGAGGGAACAGGCCGGTTGAGCAGCACGCCGATAGAAGCCGAAGGTGCGGCGGTTGCTGGGGGGTCCGTAGAGTCGATCAGCTTCCAACTCACCAGACCGACCGCCACGACCAGACATACGAGAGGGACGATCCAAAGGGAGGGCCTGAGGGAGGAGATGGGCCTACGTTACTAGTGGGCTCATGGGGTAGAAATCGGGTTTCGAAGCCCGCCGGCCAGGCAACGGACCCGGTCAGGACCCACCCGGAACTCCAACCGCGAGGATGAACTGTGGCTCGTGACCGACACTCGATGGGCCGGGACTTCTGGCTGTACTTCAGTGGCCAGCTGATCTCTCAGATCGGCAGTTCGTTCACCCTGTTCGCCCTGCCCCTGTTGGTCTACAGCCTGACCCACTCCGCCACCAGCCTGGCCCTGACCACCGCGGCGGAGTTCGTTCCGTACCTGCTGTTCGGACTGGTGATCGGCGCCCTGGTGGACCGCCTTCCCCGCAAGGCCCTGATGCTGTTCAGCGACCTGGCCCGCGCCGCGGTGATCGTGATTCTTCCGTGCCTGGCCCTGGCCGGCCATCTGAGCATCGGGGTCATCTACGCGGTGGCCTTCGTGCAGTCGACCTTGGGCATCGTCTTCCAGTGCGGGGAGTTCGCCGCCATCCCCAGCCTGGTCAGGAGCGACGACCTGGTGGCCGCCAACGGCCGCATCATGGCCACCAACTCCGCCGGCAATGTCGTGGGACCGATTCTGGCCGGAGCCCTGGTGGCGTTCATCTCGGTGGCGAACCTGTTGTTCTTCGATGCCTTCAGCTTTCTGGTATCGGCCGGCGCCCTGGCCATCATCCAGAAGAGCTTCGACGCCGCTCCCCGGCCGGGGGCGGAGGACCCGGACCAGCGCCCTGGCATCTTCGATGACGTGAAAGAGGGGCTCCAGTTCGTATGGTCCCATCCCGTCCTGCGCTCGATCTCCATCATGATGGCCCTCATCAATTTCGCCTCGGCCACCGAAAACAGCCAGTTGGTGCTCTTCGCCAAAGACGTGCTCCATGCCACGAACACCCAGACGGCACTGCTGTTCGCGGCGGGGGCGGCCGGAGTGGTGATCGTGGGCCTCTGCGCCGCCAGCCTGCGACGGCATCTCTCCTTTGCGGTATGTGCCCTCGGAGCGCTGGTCATCAGCGGATTGGCGGTCACCGCCATGGCCATCGTCGGCCACTATCCACCGGCCCTGCCGCTGTGGGCGGCGGCCTCGGGCTTCGGCCTCCTGCTCAATATCAACACGGGATCGCTGCGCCAGGCCATCGTCCCGAGCCACCTCTACGGACGGGTGATCAGCGTGGCCTCGGTGCTGGCCTGGTCGGCCATCCCGCTCGGCGCGCTGGTCGGAGCGGCCGCCATCCACCTCACCGGAAGCGTGGCCGACGTCTACGCCGCCAGTGGGGTGCTCACCGCTCTGATCGCCGTGGCCTTCGCCTTCAGCCCCATCCGGCACGGCGACCGGTACCTGGCCGAAGCCAAGGCCGACGCCGCCCGCCAGGAAGGTCTCACCACGGACAGCTGACTTTGAGCTTGTGGGCCGACAGACAGGGCCGTCAGGCGCTGACCCCGGAGATGTCCGACGAGGCGCCGGGACGCGCCCGGTGCTGCCAACCGACCAGGTCGTCGGAGGGAAACGGAGCCAGGGCCTCAGCCGACAACGGGTGGCCGAAGAGGTATCCCTGGACCAGTTGGCAGCCGAGGGACTGCAGCGTCTGCAGCTGTTGGGGCGTCTCCACGCCTTCGGCGATGCAGGTCAGGCCCAGGGCCTCGGCCAGGGCGATCACCGCCTTCACGATGGCGGCGGACTCGTTGCTCTTGGCCAGGCCATCCACGAAGCCCTGGTCGATCTTCAGGCACTCCACCGGCAGCTGCTTGAGATAGCTGAGTGACGAGTACCCGGTACCGAAGTCGTCCACCGAGATGTGGACCCCCTGGTCCCGCAGGAGACCGAGGGCCCGGATGGCGGTCTCCGGATCGCGCATCAGGGTCCCTTCGGTGATCTCCAGCCAGATGTGGTCCGGGTTGACCCCGGTCTCGTCGATGACCTCGGCCACCAGGGACGGGAACTGTCTCTCCGCCAGTTGCCGGGGTGACACGTTGATCGACACCGTCGACCTCCAGGCTTCGTGATCCGATGCCGCCCGCAGCCGGCACCACTCGGCCGACTGCCGGCACGCCTCCCGCAGCACCCAACTTCCGATGGGGACGATCATGCCGGTGTCTTCGGCCAGTTCGATGAACTCCGCCGGGGCCAACAACCCCCGGGTCGGGTGCCGCCACCGGACCAGGGCTTCCACCGCCACCAGGGTCGACGAGTGGAGCTCCACGAACGGCTGGTAGTGGAGCTCGAACTCGTGGCGGGAGATGGCCCGGTGGAGATCGTTCCCCACCCTCAGCCGCCCGATGGACCAGATGTCCTTGTGCTCGTTGTACATCTCGATGCTGGCCCGGCCCCGCTCCTTGGCCCGGTACATGGCAGAGTCGGCGTCACTCAGCAGACGCTCGGGCGACGTGTCACGGTACCGGGCCAGGGCGATGCCCACGCTGGCGGTGATGAACGTCTCCAGATGCTCGATGGTGAGCGGAAGGCTCAGGCTGGTGGCGATGCGGTTGGCCAGCTCCAGGGCCGCTTCCTCATCGGGGATCGACTCGCACACCACGACGAACTCGTCGCCCCCGAACCGGGCCACCGTGTCGCTGGGCCTCAGCGCCTGGTTGATCCGATCGGCCACCATCCGGAGCACCCGGTCGCCCCACTCATGACCGAGGCTGTCGTTGATCAACTTGAAGTGGTCCAGATCCACAAAGGCCACCATCACGTGGCCGGCACTCCGGTCGATGCGGTCGAGAGCGCTCTTGAGGCGGTCCATGAGCAGCGTCCGGTTGGGGAGGTCGGTCAACGGGTCGTGGATGGCCGCATGGGCCACCATCTCGTTCATCCTCCGGCGCTCGGTGATGTCCTCGATCTGGTAGATCCCGTACTTGGCCGCCCCTCCGGCATCGCGGACGCAGCTGGCGCTCAGCGAGACCCACACCGCCTTGCCGTCAGCCCGGAGGTACTGCACATCCTGTTGCAACGTGGCCGCCTCGCCGCTGAAGACACGACGGGACCACAACGAGCTCTCGGGACGGTCGTCGGGATGGGTCAGGTCCTCGATGGAGGCCCCGATCAGTTGGTCCGGGCCGTAGCCCAAGATCGATCCGAAGGCCGAATTGACCTGCACGATGATCTGGTCCGTGCCGACCAGGCAGATGCCCGCCGGGGCGCCCTCGAACGAGCCGCGAAATCTGGCCTCCGCTTCGATCAGGGCCGAGTCGACCAGCTCCTTGGCCCGGAAGACCCGGCCGATCACCTGGATGGTGAGGACCAGGCCGGCCAGAGCCAGGATGGCCAAGGCCTGAACGAGCGGCTTGGGCACCAGGGTGGGGACGATCCCGAGGGCGATGCCGGCCTGACCCAGGCCGACCATGGCAATGCTCAACACGATGGCCGGTCTGGTGGCCGCCGCCCCCACCGAGCGCATGCAGTCGGCCACACCGAACACCAGGCCCACCACCAGGGTGGGGCCCCAGCCCACGGCGTAGATGATGACGGAGATTCCGGCCAACTCCAGTCCCACCCGCATGTACAGCCGCCATCCCGAAGGGGTGCCCGGCCACACTTCGGTGGCCAGTGCAGTCAGCACCGAGGCCCCCACTAAGAGCAGGACCAGGACCCAGACGGGCACATCGACGATCAACCCGTGGGATCGGAGCACCCAGAACAGTCCCACCACGATGGGGACGGCGAAGATCACCGGATCCACCAGGTGCCCGATCACCCGGGAAGGAAACGAAGAAGCCGCCGGTACGCCTGGACCCTCGCCGTCTGGTGCCACCCTTAGATATCGGCGCACCCATCTCGACGCTTTAGGGCTGTTGACCAGGCTCTCTTGCCCCGACACGGCGCAAAGGGCTGCTCACTTCTGGTCCCCGGAGTGGGCCGGCTCATGGGTCTTGAGCAGCGGGCCGATGACCGGGATCTCGGTCACCGCTTCGGCCCGGGCGATGGCCACACTGCTCCGGGCCAGGGGGAGAAACGCTCCGGTCACCACATAGCGGGGGTTCCACCGGGGGTCGTACTTCTGGTTGAAGTGCCAGAGGGACTCGATCTGCAGGGTGTCGCTGAACTTGTGGAGCACCGTTCGCTCCAGGTTGGTCCAGGGACCCGAGCTGGTCTCACCGGCCACCACGGCCCGCATGGTGGCGAAGTTGAGCCCCAAGCCGCGGAGGCCCGCGTTCCGCCATCCACTGGAGGGTCTCGATGATGACGAAGTCGGTCAGGCCGTTGGGGGCGTCGGGATCGTTGGACCGTCTCATCAGGTCCAGTGAGTAGCCGTCGACCTTGCTGGCCGGAATGTACTGGTTGAAGGCCATGGGCAGCCCGTCGGCGTCGAAGCACACCACCAACAAGAGGCCTTGGTCGCGGGGGTCGAAGATCCGGCTCAAGGTCATGGAGTACCCGCGCTCGGCCTCGCCCTGCCGGGTCTCGGTCATGAGCTCGAGGAGCTGGACCTTCAGCTCGTCCGACACCGCGTCCACCGAGTCGAAGCACTCCACGTGGCAGCCCGACTTCTTGACCCGGTTGTAGGCACCCCGCAGTGACTTCATCGACTTGCCGGCCAGCGTGAAGGTCGAGGCATCCACGATGGCCTCGTCACCGATGTAGTGGTCGACCAGACCCGCGGCCCGGTAGACCGGCAACCACGACTGCGATGCAGCCAGCACCGCCGCCTGCCAATTGTTGGACTGGGCCAGGTCCATGACGTCCGACCACACCTGGGCCCGGTCGGCCGGCGGTCCGATGGGATCCGGTGAGACCAGCATCACCCCGTTGATCACCGAGTAGGCCACCACCGAATCGCCGGTGAAGAACCACGACTTGTCGTCGCGCAGGGCGAAGTAGTCGAGGGTGTCGCCACCGTACTCATCGATGATGGCCAGCGCCCGGGCGAAGGCCTCCTCCCGGGCTGAGCCGGTCCGACGGGACTCACGCCCCGGCAGGGACACCAACAGGAGCAGGAGCAGGACCACCACCACGACCAGCAGGAAGATCAGGTCGAAGTGGTCATGGTGCGCCTGCCAGAAGATGTCCCCGAGGCCGGCGGTGACGGCGATGACCACCAGCCCACCGGTGGCCAACCACACGAACAGCCGGGTCACCCCGGACGGCTTCACCCGGAAGTGGTCGTGCTCGAAGAGGAGCCACAGACAGAACAGCAGGGCGATGGTGGGACCGGAGGCGGATCGCCCCTGGATCAGCCGGTCGGCGGTACTGGCCAGCAGGACGAAGATGGTGGCCAGCCAGGCCGGACGCAGTCCCCGTCGCACCCCCCGGGCCAGGCCGACCAGGGCCAGCCCGGCCACCACCGATTCGGAAACAGTCAGAGGATGGATGCCGAAGGGGAGCCAATGGTCCACCCCTCGGGTGGCGGTCACCGGCCACAGCAGGGCGAAGATCAGGTTGAGGACCCCGGCGGCCACCAAGAACAGCGCCGCGGCCTGACGGATCCGGCGACGGAGGACCCACTGCTTGAGCCCGGTGTCGTCGAGGGGCCAGGTGGGCCCGTCGGGGAGCCGTCCCACCATGCTGGTGGTCGAGGTGTCCACCTTTGACGGGGCCAGAGCCAGGCGCTCGAGCAGGACCGGGGACCTGACCGGAACCTCGCGCAGCCACAGCTGTAGCTCGAGTACCGATCCTCCCACCAGTTCGACGTAGGAGAACCGGTCCAGGGTCACGAAGGGATGAGGGAGGCGGAAGCGGGCCTTCCTGCTCACCACCGACGCCGTTCCGCTCCCGGTATTGGCGTAGAACCCGTTGCCCACCACCGAGAGCTCCGGTTCGTGGGTGTGCCCCGAAATCATGCCGGCATAACCGTGAGCCACCAGCCGGGCTGCTTCGGCTCTGGCCGGGGCATTGTGCATGGCCGGATCGGAGCGGGCGCTGACCGCGGTCTCGCGCAGCGCACGGTTGACCCGGAGCAGGGTGGCCACCGCCGCCACCGCGGCCACCACCACCATCAGGGCCACCAGGATCCCGAAACCGAGCAGCCAGCGCTGGCCGTTGTGGTGGAGGATGGGCTTGACCCCGGGGAGGAAGGACAGCAGGCGGAGCAACAGGATGGCCACGAAGGGGATGGCCACCAGCCACAGCTTGCCCACGATCTTGCGGTAGAAGAGCCGGGACCCCATGAAGTCGGCCACATCCCCGTCGAGCCACTGCACCCCTTCGAGCAGCGAGCCCGGGGCCTGGCGGGACTCGAGCTCGGGGAGCAGATCACGGACCACGTGGTGACCGAACGGTGTGTCCACCGGCGACCACGGGTCCTCAAAGGTGTTGTAGGGGTCTGACTGGTTCCCGTGCACCACCCTGACCCGCTGGGGACCGTGATCGGTTCCCACCACCAGATCACACCGGAGGGCGAACTTCTCGACCCCGAGGCGCTGGGTGAGCTGCCCCACCGACTGTCCGTCCCAGGCCAACTGGCCGTCATGGTTGCCGGAGAGCACCACCACGTGGTGCTCCTTTTCGGAGGCGAAGGCTGCCACCGCTTCGGTGAACTGGGGATGGGCGTCGAGGATCCGACCGACTTCGGGTGGGCCGGCCAGCATCTCGAATCCGTCTCCGGCCACCACGAAGGCGGCCGGTCCGTGGCACGAGCGCAACACGCCGGCAATCTCGTCAGCCACCGCGGTCGAGTTCGGGGTGGCCACGGTGGGCAGGTGGAGATCGCTGACCAGGATGGTCCGGCTGCCCCGGGGCAGTTCCAGCTCCACCTCTTCGTCGATCAGGAATGTCGGCCCCGCTTCGGCCGGATCCCCGGCCACGTTTCCGTCCGGGAGCGAGCTCCCATCAGGCCCCGGCATGCTGTCCGGCTCGGCAACGGGTGCCGCTTCCACGGGAACGGTGACGTCCGTCAACCGGTGACCTCGGGTCGCATCATCGGGAAGAGGATGACGTCTCGGATGGCTTCCACCTCGGCCAATAGCATGATCAGCCGATCCACCCCGATGCCGATCCCCGAGGTGGGGGGCAGGCCGTATTCCAGGGCCCGGACGAAGGCCAGGTCGGCCGGATGGGCCTCGAGGTCACCGCGGGCCACCGCCTCGGCCTCGCCCTTGAACCGATCCTTCTGCTCTTCGGGGATGTTGAGCTCGCTGTAGCCGTTGGCGAACTCCTTGGCGTCGATGGCCAGCTCGAACCGGTCGGCCAGCGTCGGGTCGTCGGCGGTGTGGCGGGCCAGGGGCGACACCTCGACCGGGAAGCCGACGATGAACACCGGGCTCACCACGGTGGGCAGCAGGAGCGTGTCGTACAGCTCGAAGATCAATTTGCCCGAGCCCCACTCGGGCAGGAAGTCGACGTCGCGCTCCTGGCAGACGGCTCGCACGTCCTCGACGGGATCGGTGGGATGGAGGCGCCGCCCCACCACCTCCTCGAGCCAGTCGAGCATCTGGCGGCGGGGCCAGGGCGGCGAGAGCCCGATGGACCGGTCCCCGACGGTGAAGTCCAGCCGACCGGTGGCTGACTGGGCGGCCCCTATGATCAGTCGCTCCGTGAGGTCCATCCCGTCGTTGACATCACCGAAGGCCCGGTAGGCCTCCAAGGCCGTGAACTCCGGGCTGTGGCGGGTGTCGATGCCCTCGTTGCGAAAGTTGCGGGCGATCTCGAATACCCGCTCATACCCCCCGACCACCAAGCGCTTGAGATAGAGCTCGGGGGCGATGCGCAGGCTGAGGTCGATATCGAGGGCGTTGGCGTGGGTCATGAAGGGCCGGGCCAACGCTCCGCCCGCCTGGGGCTGGAGTATCGGGGTGTCGACCTCGACGAACTCCTCGGCCAGCAGTTGCGTGCGCAGGGCCGCTATGGCCTTGAACCGGATGTCGAACACCCGGCGGCTGTCGGGATTGGCGAGGAGATCGATCTCGCGCTGCCGGTAGCGGGTGTCGGTGGCGGTCAACCCGTGCCACTTGTCGGGGAGCGGGCGCAGGGCCTTGGACAGCAGCCACAGTCCGGTCACGTCGACCGAGAGCTCCCCCCGCCGACTGGTGATGGCTTCGCCCTCGGCTCCGATCCAGTCGCCCAGATCGGCGTTGGCCAGCACCAGTTTGGCCTGGTCGGAGAGGGCGGAGGCCTGCATCAGCAGCTGGACCGAGCCGGTGACGTCCTGGAGGGTGGCGAAGGAGAGCTTTCCGTGGCCACGGATGCTGGTCAGACGACCGGCCATCTTGACGATCTCGCCGGTTCGGACGTCGGCCTCCAGGTCGCCATGGCGCTCCCGCAATTCGGCGGCGGTGGCGGTGCGGTCGAATCGGAGCGGATAGGGGTCAATCCCCTGCTCCGCCAGCACCTCTCGCTTCTTGCGTCGCTCGGCGCTCAGCACGTCGAGCGTTGGCGCATCCTGGTCGTCGCCACCCGGCTCTACCACTCTCAGATCCTCCTCATCGGCTCGCCCCGCTGATCGGTCCCAACTCGGACGGGTAGCAGTGGATATCTTAGGCGGACAAAACATGAGAACCGCGGCCAAATAATGAGCACTCTCGCCATCACCCTGGATCTGATCACCGGATGGTTCCCAACCACCGTGATCATCGTGGCCCTGGCTTCGGTGGTGCTTTCGGTCGGCTGGCACGACGGGGCGTGGAAGTGGGAGCTGCCCATCGGGATACCGATCAGCTTCGTGCTCACCGTGCTGACCGGCGTGGCCATCCACGTCTTCAATCTGGTGCCGGATCAGTTCCCCACGTCCTTCTATCTGTGGGCCTGGCTCATCTGGTACTCGGTGGTCATCATCGTGCTGGGTTGGACCAGGGCCCACTGGATCCTCCGGACCTTTTCGGTCATCGCCCTGATCTTCTGCGTGATAGCGGCCTTCACCGTGATCAACGAGAACTTCGACTACTACCCCACCCTGGCGGCGCTCCTGGGCAAAGAGGCCAACCACTTCACCGACCTACCCCAGCTGCGGGCCATCCGGACCCAGGTCCGCGAATCGGGCAAGCTGCCGAACCACGGTGAGACCATCGAGGTGACCATCCCGGCGAAAATCTCGAAGTTCCAGACCGGTCAGGCCTACGTGTATCTGCCGCCGGGTTGGTTCAAGAGCCCGGAGCCCCAGCTCCCGGTGATCGAGCTGATCGCCGGTATCCCCGGTTCGCCCTCGGACTGGACCCGGGCCGGCTACGCCGACGAGACCTCGACCGCCTTCGCCAATGCGCATCACGGTCTGGCCCCCCTGCTGGTCATACCGGACAACAACGGGAACGCCCAGGACACCGAGTGCTCCAACAGCCACTTCGGGAACGCCGAGACCTATCTGGTCAAAGATGTGCCCAATTACATGCAGTCCGAGTTCAACGCGGCCATCGGCAAGCACTCGCTGGCCGTGGCCGGGCTTTCCGATGGTGGGACCTGCGCCAGCATGCTGGCACTGCGGAATCCAAAGGTCTTCCAGACCTTCGGCGACTACTCGGGGTATGCGTCACCGACCTACCTCGACGACAACGCCCAACAGACCATCACCACGCTGTACGGCGGGTCGAAGGCCAACTACCTGGCCCACAACCCGGTGACCCTGCTGACCGGCAAGAAGTACCCGACCCTGGGTGGATGGTTCACCGCCGGCCAGAGCGACCCCCAACCACTGGCGGCGGCCCGGCAGCTGAGCGCCCTGGCCCTGAAGACCGGGATGCAGGTCTGTGTGACGCTGCCCCCGGGGATCCACTCCTTCAGTTTCTGGTCGGTAGCGTTCAAGGACTCGTTGCCGTGGATTTCGTGGCGCCTGGGTCTGACGCCGCCGCCCGCCCATGTACCGGCCCACTGCACGCCACCGGTGCCCTGATCCTCCTTGGTTGGTCGGCGGCGTCATCGACGCGCCGGGCCATGGCTGCCCCTCGATCGATCCGCCACCTGTCGAGCGTCCCGTTCGTTTGCCATTGACGACCTGGGGTTGTCGATTTATGCTGCCCGGGCGCCCCTAGCTCAACGGTAGAGCATCGGATTCTTAATCCGAAGGTTCCTGGGTTCGAGTCCGGGGGGGCGCACCAAGGTGGGGACGGTTTTTGGCGGTTTTCCGCTGAGGTTATAGGTCGGACATCCCATAAAAACCCATAATCGCTACAATCGGATTCGTGTGAAATTCCGGTTCATGCTTTCCCAGTGGCTCCGGCTCCTGGTTGACACTTCCGGATGCGGCTCCGGTACCTGGGCGACAGTGGCTCCGGTACCTGCTTGACTCCTCACGCCTGACCAGCGTCCAGCTGGTGCCTCCGGCCACCTCCTTTGCTGTGGAGAGTCACGTCCACAGATGCGAAGGAGGCTTTAGCGCTCCGGCCACAACAGCGCCGCGACGCAGGCCGAATTGCTCGCACGGGCGGCTCCTGTGGCGAAACTGTCCGTCCTGGGGGCATTGAGTGCCAAAGCCGGCTGACAAAGCGTCACTTTGGCGGGTAGAAGTAGGGCTGGTCGCACCGGTATCCGTGCGCTGGTCCATTCACGGGCGGATCATCCAGACGTTGAAACTGCCCTTTATCGATGATGGCCAGGATGTAGCAGTTGGTGGGTTTCTTGGCCGCGGGGTTGCCCGTTCCAACCAGGTAGTTTCCGTTGAAGGAGGTAATCTTCCTGAGCGCCGTGAGGAGGGATCCTCTGGTCGGATTATTGCCAGCGGAGCGAAGGGCCTGGGTGAAGAGACTGGCTGACAACCAGCCAGCGAGGGTGTAGTAATCAGGCTTGAATCCCGGGGATGCCACCTGGACCCAGCGCAGGAACGTGGCCACAGCCGGAAGGCTGGCGGCATCCCCTCCTAAGAACAGGGCCGTTGGCTGTTCGAGATAGGCACCGTCAATGGCAGATGCTCCCCCGGAGTCCGGCACCAGCTCATTGCTGTAGGTCGATGTGCCCAGAACGACCACCGGATGAAAATCCTGCTGGTTGAGTGCTCTCACTACGGCCGACGCATAGTTCTCCGGCATCTGCTCGAGGAAGAGAATCTTGACTCCGGCCTGCCTCATGGCAATGACATTCTGCGTGAAGTCGGTTTGCGTCACCGGAAAGGTGGGGTCGAAGACCACCTTGTAGCCCAGATGCTGCATTGCCGCCTTCTCTCCATTCCAGACCGTCTCGGCCGATCCGTAGTCGGCGATCAATGCGCCGGTATGGGAGACCGCGTTGGGGTACTTCTTCTGGAAATAGACGAGTGGTCCGAGGTAGTACCCGCCCGCAGCCGGATTCGGACTGAAACTGTTCGGCAGCGCATTTGTCCGGGCGTCAAGTGACTCGGAGATGTTGGCCATTTGTGGATTCGCCGCCAGCACGGTGCCTCCGAAGCTGTCCTCGAGCGAGAAATCACCGACCAGAGCGAAGTCACTTTGGACTGCCACCGTCGTGAGCTGTTTGTTCGTTGCACCAAGGAAGTTGTCGTTAGCGCTGTCGACGATGAGCCTGCGGCCGTGAACGCCACCTTGAGAGTTCACATAGTCCGCATAAGCCTCCGTGCCAATCGCAGCACCCGTGAAGAGCCCCGCGGTTTGCGTCGAAATATTGCCGATGGTCACCGACGAAGTGGTTATGCCGGTCGAGTCGTGGAAGGCGGACGGCGGAATAGCTCCGCCAGTTGACCCGCCTCTTGAAGAGGAGGCGGTGCTCCCGCACGCGGCCAAACCCAGTGCCATCGACAGGAGACCTAGAACGACTGCCCGGGAACCGAGCCGGCACCTGGTCACGACCTCGGCGTTCCATACGTGCATTTTTGAGTACTCCCCCCGGTACATCCGGCCTTGAATCACCGTGGGCGCTGGATCGGAGGCGGTGGTCCGTATCTGGTGCCGCCGTCGACTCTAGGGGAACAGTAAACCGCTGTCCACTATAATGAAGTGCCGATCACCATTTGGGAGTTTCCCGTAATGAGCCGGAATTGCAGCGGAAATTGAAACCATTCGGGAGGCCGTCCGCAGGCTGAACAATGGAGATGTCGATGGCTATTTGGGGTGCTTCGATCCTGCGTGTCTCCGGTGGGTTGCCGGTTTCGAGGACCCCCTGGCTCTTGACGACGTGAGGGAGAACTTCGAGCGGTTGCAACGGGCATTCGAATCACTGCGCTTATGCGAGCAACATCTGTTTGAGGTCGGCGAATTTGTATGCGCCTCGTGGCAGCTGCGCGGTGTCCATGCCAGCGAATACTTGGGCTGTGGTGCGACGCATCGAGCGATCGACGTGGCGACATGCGAAGTCTACGAGTTCGAAGCCAGCCTGGTTCGGACGACGTGGACTTTCGCAGACCCTCTGGAGCTCTTTCGCCAAATCGGTGGGGCCCCTGCGCTTGGATCGATCCAATGACCGAGGTACTCAGCGGAACACTTTTGCTCGATCCAGACGTGATCGAGGATCCCTATCCGTTCTACCGCCAGCTGCAACGCCTGGCCCCGGTCTGGCAGGTTCCGGGGCGAGACGTCTTTACGGTCAGTTCGTACGCCTTGGTTGCCGACGCTGTCGCCCGTCCCGAGGACTTCTCGTCGAACATGCGAGCGTTGCTCTATCGCGATGACGAGGGTCTTCCCAGTCGCTTCTCGTTCGGTGATGCGGGTGTCGATGCCCTGGCTACCGCCGATCCCCCCGATCATGCGCTCCATCGCGATTTGGTGTTCTCTGAACTTGTCGCCAAGCGAATGGACGCACTCGAGCCAGAGGTCGACTTGATCGCCGATCAATGCATCTCAAGAGCCTTGCAGCGCCAGAGCGTCGACTTCATGGCCGAGATTGGCAACCTCGTGCCGATCACCATGATTGGCCGGCTCATAGGCTTTGCCGACAGCGATCCGGGCATGCTCCTTCAGGCGGCGTTCGACTCCACGGCCATGCTCAGTGCAACGCGGTCACTTTCCCGGCTCAAGGAACTGGTCGCCCGCATTGGGGACATCGAATTGTGGATCGGTAATCAACTGACAGCTGCGGCTGATCAAGAGCGAGATGACATTCTCGGTGCCGTCGCCCGCGGCGTCGACCGTGACGTCTTTACTGCTCACGAGGCGTGTGTCGTGCTTCACACGTTGCTCAGCGCTGGAGGAGAATCCACCACAAGCCTTCTCGGGAATGCCGTGCGACTGCTTTGCGAGGACGTCTTGCTTCAACACCGCTTACGCAACGATCTCAGCTTGGTTCCAGCATTCATCGAAGAAGCATTGCGCTTGGAATCCCCGTTTCGCTTTCTCATGCGGCATGTGCCAGAGGTGACGACGCTGGGCGGCATTGTCATTCCCCCTGAAGCCACCGTCCTACTGTTGTGGGGTGCAGCAAACCGCGACCCAGATCAGTTTGAGCGACCGGACCATGTCATGTTGGATCGCCAGAAGCTCCGCCGACATCTGGCTTTTGGCAAAGGGATCCACTATTGCGTCGGTGCAGCCCTGGCACGTATCGAGGCCCGCATCGTCCTTTCCGCCATGCTCGAACGAACCAGCGAGTTTCTTCTCGATGCTGACCATGCGCCGATGCGGGTCGAGAGCCTCATGATACGGCGTCATGCCAGTTTGCCCATCAAACTGATTCCCCAATGAGCAGCCGGCCCCTTGAGGGCGCAGCGGTGGAAGACGGCGGAACCAGTGAGGCCGAAATCGTGCGGGAACGCCGAGCAGAACGGCGTGCCACGCGGCGAGCTGAGAACCGGGTGGAGATTCTCGATGCTGCGGAGCAAGTCTTCGGCGAGGACGGATTCCGTGACGGTTCCCTCCGCAGGATCGCAGTGTTGTCGGGATTCTCCACAGCTGCGATCTATCTTTTCTTCGAGAACAAGCAGCATCTTCTGTCGGAAACCCTCTCCCGGCGTACCGACGAGCTCAATCAACTCATACGAGATGCGGCCGAGGAGGCTGGCGAGCCGCTTTACAAGCTTCAGGCCATCGTCGACCTCACCGTGGACTTCTTTGCCGAGCGGCCATTCTTTCGGCTCATGCTGCGACACCTTCGCGGAGGCCCGGAGATCACTGCACCGGTGCTTGCCGAATTTCGCGGAAGAGGTTGATGATCGCTATCTCAACATTATGAAGAATCTTGCGGGTCTTGTCGCCGAGGGGCAGGCAAGAGGTCAGGTTCGGGACGGTGATGCAGGAGCGATCGCTCATCTCTACACAGTTCTCGTCAATGAGTTCATCATCCTCGGGCCCGTATCCGGCGCGTCAGAAGGGGGTGGGTTGACGCCTGCGCAATTTCACGAACTGATTGATGGAATGCTTAGACGCCCTTAGCAATGTCTGCTGATGGGGTGACCGCCATCGACGGCCAGGACAACCTGGCCTCAATGCCTACCGGAGACCTCGAGATCGACTGAAGAACCGGGAGCCACCGAGCTCCCGGCAACTGGGGACTCGCTCACCACCTTGTCGGGTCCGATGCCGGCCTTGGTCACGATACGAATGGTTCCTACCCGGAGGTCCGCAGCGTCAAGAGCACTGGCCGCCTGAGATCGACCGAGGTCGACAACGTTCGGGACGGTAACCGCATGGGCGCCCCGGCTCGTCGTGGGTTTCGTTGTCAAAGGGGATCCTTCAAGCACGGCTTTGATGACGTGACCGTCAACGATCCACAGATCGACGCGGCCCGATTGGAGGTCTGATGTCACGTTCTCGCAGGTGCCGTTCTCGGCGACGATCCTCCAACTCTGAGCCGAAGCTTCTATCAGGGCCCTGGCCGTGTACAAGGACTTGCCAACCAACACCACGTCGGGCTGGGAAGTGCCCGGAGCGAACTCTGAAACACAGGCCAGAGTGGCCGCCAACGTGCCGGGGTTGATGGTGGAAGTGGTGCTTGTGGGTGCCGCCACAAACGCCGGTTTATGAGAAGTTGGTCCAACAAACACGAAGAACCCGGTGATGATCAGAGCGGCGGCGCATGCCACCAAGACGAGAACCTTCGGATCTGGCGGCAATACTTTGTGACGGCGGCGCTGCGCTCGGACATTCGCCGGTGATAGATCCCACTCTGCACTCTCAGCAGTTTCATACATCTCCCGGACGAGCACTTGGACTCGTTCCTGTTCAGTCGTCATGGCCCTCCTTGTCATTGCGAACCGTCGTAAGTGCGGCGGCCGCCGCGGACCTGCCGCGGCTCAGCCACGCCTTGACCGTCCCCTCGGGTGCACCCATCTCGGTGGCGACTTCCTTCACCGACATTCCTGCTCCATCGTGAAAAAGGAGCGCTCTCATCTGGTTCTCGGGCAACGATCGAAGAACCGACGCCAGCATCAGATGCAGCTCATCCGGCGGAGGAACGGACCGAGGCCGATCGAGGGACCTATTTCTGGACTTGTTGCGCCTACTCTGACTCACCACCAGGTTGTAGAGCACACGCCGGGTCCACCCCTGAGGATCATCGTAGGTGCCGATTCGGCTCCACCGACTCCACGTTCGGAGGAAGGCCTCTTGAGTCAGATCCTGAGCAATCTGCATGTCTCCGGTGAGCAGGTACGCCATTGACAGCAACGGCTGCTTGGAGGCACGGAAATAGGCGTCAAAGGAGCTCGAAGCCTCGTCCGTCGATGCACTCACAACAGCCTCCGCTCGGCGCCCTGGGATAACCACCACAACTACAACACGTTCGAGGCGGGTGATCGGTTGCACCGGTTGTGAAAAATCATCGGTGCAACTGACTCAGGCGAGCCGTCGTATGGGCCGATTGGCCCCACAGAGCCGGCGATGGAGAATCCCCGAGCTTCTCACGGCCCGGCCTTCTAACGTGGTCTGGGTGGAGGAGGAGATCGCCTGGGACCAGGAGGCAGACAACTGGGTCAGGTGGGCGCGCACGCCCGGCCACGATGCCTACTGGCAGTACCGGGAGGCCTTCTTCGACCAGATCGTGCCGCACCCGGGCCGCTGCACGCTGGAAGTGGGTTGCGGTGAGGGCCGCGTGGCTCGTGATCTGCGACACCGCGGCCATCGAGTGGTGGCCGTTGATCGCTCCCGCCGGCTTCTTGAGTATGCCCAGGCCGCCGACCAGGAAGGTGCATATTTGCTCGCCAACGCTGCCGAGCTGCCGGTAGCCGACGCCAGCTGTGACCTCGTCGTCGCTTATAACTCCCTCATGGATGTGGCCGACATGCCACGCACAATTGGTGAAGCGACCCGAGTCCTCGAACCTGGTGGCCATTTGTGCGCCTGTGTCACACATCCTTTGAGCGAGGCCGGCGGTTTCGTCGGCTCCCACGCTTCGGCGACCTTCGAAATTGCCGGTTCCTATTTCGGACGTAGAACGTTCGAGGGCACCTTCGAGCGTGACGGGCTCAATATGACGTTTCGAGGCTGGAGCTACCCACTGGAGGACTACCTGCGTGCATTTGAGGCCGCCGGACTACTTCTCGAAACGTTACGAGAGCCGCTACCGGCGACCACCACTGGTCACTACGCCAAGTGGCATCGCATACCGATGTTTCTAACAATGAGACTCGTCAAGCCCTGACGAAGAGTCACTACCCTTCTTCCCCCAACTCGCGCCCAGTGTGGACGTTCCACCGGGATGAGAAGCGGGAGGTCTTGGTCCTCCGAGCTGGACGCGGGTCAGCCACCATCCCGGTCGATTTGGTTGTGCTGGCTTGCCCGGGCTGCCTTCTCGATCTTGGACCGGTGAGTCGCCCAGAAAGCTCTGCTCCGTTCCGAACCAACCCCGTCCGGGTTGCTTCCGACCTGCCCATCGATCTGCTCTCTGAGGATGTCGGCATGACCGGCGTGACGGTTGGTCTCGGTGAGCATATGGATGATGACGTTGAACAGATTGACGTTTGGCCTCGGCCACCATGGGACTCGGCCGGGGGCATCGAGACCCAGAGCGTCGATGGTGGCGTCAGCATGAGAGCAGGCCGCCCGGTAGCGATCCACGACCTCAGCCCGGGTCTCGTCGGGGGTGATCCATTTGTCGGTCCCGAACTCAGCGTCGTCGTCCCACCACGGCAGGTGTTGAGAGAAAGGCCGGTCGAAGACTTCCCCGAAGTAGCGGGCCTCCGTGATGGACAGGTGTTTGACCAGTCCGAGGAGGTTGGTACCGGTGGAAGTCAGAGGTCGACGGATGTCGTACTCCGACAGCCCATCGAGCTTCCAGAGCATGACCTCACGAACTTCACGCAGGTCACCGTGGAGGTACTCCTTGGCGAAGGCGTCGTCCATAGTCCGAGCTTGTCATGTCGGAGCGGAGCTCGTGCCGTGATTCGGGCATCGACGGGCCTGAGAAGGTATTGCCAGAGATTCCTTGTGGTAAAGGCACCGGCCTCAGTGCTCTAATCAGGCAAGGGCCTAACGGGAGTTGGGATATCGACGCCTCAGACGATGATTTTCGCCTGTTCATGAAGAGAGCTGAGCCGCGTCTTCGAAAGGCCTTTGTTGCTGCATACGGACCTGAACGGGGCCGGGAAGCGACTGCCGAAGCTTTGGCCTACGGGTGGGAGCACTGGGAGCGACTGCGTGGAACCGACAACGTGACCGGTTATCTCTATCGAGTGGGCCAGAGCCGCACCCGTAGGAAAAAGCAAGCCCTGCTCTTTGCCCGGACCGAACCGCCCGAACCATGGTACGAACCTGCGCTGGCTCCGGCCCTGAGCATGTTGACGGAGTCTCAACGAACGGCGGTGGTGTTGGTCCACGGATTTGGGTGGACGATGGCGGAAGTCGCCGAGATGACCGGCATCAAGGTAACCAGCGTCCAGAACCATCTGGACCGAGGGCTCAAGAAGCTGCGGGCAGCGTTGAAGGTGACTACAGATGTCTGACCTCGCCGAACAGATCGCTCAACTCATTGACGAGAGCGCGTCACCGGTGACGATCGATGAGATCGCCCGTCGCCGGGCAGCAATGGCGGCTTCGGAGATTCCGGCCAATCTTCATCGGCAGATGAAGGGGACCGGACAGAGACAGTCTTTCGTCGCCCGCCACACCAGATCTGCCCTGGTGGTAGCAACGATCGCTGCCGTGGTCGTGATCACGCTCTCATTGGCGTCCTTGGGGGGCGGCAGAAGCACAAAAGTGGGGTTGAGCGGCCCTGGGTCGGCTGTGGTGCCGGCACCGAGGTGGCGGCTCGCGGCCTCCCTCTCCGGACCGCGATACAGACTCTCTACGAACAACCCTGGTGACGTGCAGGCAGTGAACTGCAGCGAGGATCCGACATGCTTCTTGTCAACCGCTTACGGCCCAGGTTATGGGAAGGGCGGGGAGGAGGGCGACGGCGGCCCGACGTCGGTCTCGCACGACGGTGGTTTGACCTGGCAAGCCACGACCCTGCCGACCAACGTGAATATCGAAACGCAGGTTTCGTGCGTCAGCACTGAGTGGTGCGCCGCCGGAGCAGGCCTTCTGGACGCATCGACCGGCGACCCTGCCGCGGAGAAACCGAGCAAGGACCCGGAGTTCTTGTACACGACGAATGCCGGAGGTTCGTGGACCATGCGCTCGGTGCCGATCCCCGTTGATGTACAGCAGCTTCCCGCCTACCAAAGTCTCCCCGCCGAGACCACCTACTGGCCTGGTGAAGTCGACGCGGTTTCCTGCAGCGCGCCGGGGATCTGCAACGTCCTCGGACAGACCATGACCAATGCTCCCGCCGGAGGCATCGGCGATGAGTTCGTGTTCCTCCATACAAGCGATGACGGGGCCACCTGGCAATCTTCGATCCTTCCGGAGCAGAGCTCTGAGCTGTCCTATCAGGCCAGCCCATGGTCTGGCTCGCTGGCCTGTCCTACTTCCGATGACTGTGTGGCGATGGGCTCCCTGTATCCCGTCTTCGGCATCGATAGCCACGGTATGGACACGTGGCGGACGGACAACGACGGCCGGACCTGGATCGAGTACCGGACGCCAGGGTACGGAGTCGGCGAGCTGACCGGGATCTCCTGTCCGGACGTGGATAACTGTTGGGCCGGACCGACCGATGGAACACAGCGCGACACCCAGGTTCTTCTTCACTCGACGGACGGTGGCGCCCGGTGGTCGGCGGTGTCACTGCCCGGCCACGGGACTGACTGGGCATCGGCGAGCTGTGTATCCAATCGCGTCTGCTTTGTAGCCGGAGTCGGCATCGAACAGTCGACCAACGGTGGGGCTACGTGGGCGCGGGTTCCGCTTCCTCCCCAGGTGGGCGGGGTACTGCAGATTTCCTGCACCGGCCAAGAGGCCTGTGTAGCGTTGGCCAATCCTATTTCGACCGGTGCCATCTCCAATTTCGGTTCGGTGATCCTCACGGATGCTCCGGAACCGTCCTCAGGCCAATGAGCCGGGCAGATCTCCTCAGTCCCACCGGACCGGATGGCCCTGGATGCAGAACCGAACAAGGGGGACCGGTGGTTGATGGACAGTGAGTCCGATGGGAACCGCAGCAACACGATGGCCAATCAGGAGGGCTTGGCAGCACTCGGAGACGAGATCCAACGCTCCACAACTCCTCGCCAGCGGCACAAGGAGAAGTCGGCCAAGCGGCGCCGGATCAAGCGGATCCTTGTCGTCTCCCTGGTCGCGCTGCTGGTGATCGTCGGAGCGGGTGCTGGCTACGCCTACTACCTGACCCGGGGCCTCCACCGGGTCCAGGTGCGGGGACTGAGTCACAGCTTTACCACCGGCAAGGAGGAAGGAACCGAGAACATCTTGATGGTCGGATCGACCGACCGGTGCGCTCTCACCGTCCAGAACCCGGCCTACGGGCTCTGCTCGCAAGGAGTCGATGGCGTCAACAGCGACGTGATCATGATCCTCCATGCCGATCCGGCCACCCACCACATCGCCTTGCTGTCGATCCCACGGGATCTGTTCATCCCGAATGCCCGCACCACCGGGCCGAACAAGATCGACGCCGGCCTCTATCAGGGACTATCTCAACTCACCGCAGCCATCGAGGAGGACTTCGGTATCCCGATCCAGCATGCGGTGTCTTTGAACTTTGACCAGTTTGCCAACATCGTCCAAGCACTCGGCGGGATCAATATGCAGTTTCCGATCTCGGTTTTCGACTGGGCGCCGACCGGAGGAGGGGTCAGCGGAAATCTGCCGGTGAGCTCCGATCTCAACGAACGGGCCGCCGCCTGCGTGCACCTCGACGGCACCCAGGCTCTCCAGGTGGTTCGGGCCCGTCACCTCCGCTACCAGACGCCGGGGGCCAATCCTGACGACCCCTACTCGTGGCAGCCCGAGGCGGAGAGCGATCTGGCCCGTATCCGTCGAGACCATGAGTTCTTGCGGGTCCTGGCCACCGCCGTGGCCAAACAGGGCCTCGGCAACCCCATCGCCGACATCAACCTGATCAATTCGGTGAAGGCCGATCTCACCTTTGATCAGACCTGGTCGGTCACCGACATGGCCAACCTGGTGCTCGACTTCCACTCGGTCAATGTCGACTCGGTCCCGCAGTTGACCCTGCCGGTCTCCGTGGTCATCGACCCGGACGGCTCCGGTGGCAGCCTGAAGTACCAGGGCTACAGCTACGGGGATGTCGAGTTCCCGGCTCAGTCACAGGACCAGGCCGCCATCGACGAGGTACTCGGAGTTGGCCCCGCCACCGACACCATGACGGGCCTGCCCCTCCCTGTTGCCTCTTCGGTGACGGTATCGGTGATGAACGGAACCGGCGCATACAACCAGGCCGGTGACACGGCTGCTTCTCTGGCGGCGCTGGGCTTCCGCACGGTCGGGACGGGAGACACCACGCCGGTCGGTGATTTGGCCGAGACCTACGTCTACTACGGCTCGCGGAACACCGCTACGGAGGCCGCGGCCGAAGCCGTCACGCGCTCGATGACGGGATCGGTGATCATGGCCTACGACCCCAGCCAGGTCGCCGACGGCGCTCAGGTCACGGTGGTGACCGGTACCCAGTTCACCGTCAATGCCCCTCCGCCAAGCCCGACGAGCTCTACTGCTGCGACCCCGTCGACGTCGACGTCCACCCCGATCACGTCGACGCCATCGACTTCAGGCGCTATCGCCAGCCCCAACCCCACTACATCAATACTGGCACCGTGGGATCCTCGCACCTGCAAAGCCGGGACCGTGCCGACCACACCAATTCCGAATCCCACGTAGCAACTGGCAACGCCCTCCAAGACTTGTCGGGTGTGGCGGGGCTTGAGGAGTCGGCCGGACAAGTGGCGCGAAATGTTCATCTACCGATCGCCAAGGCGTGCATTGATGAACTGAACGTGTCGTCGCTATACACGTTCGACCCCGTTTGCGGCGGCGGAGCCAGCCGTCCTGCATGCTGTCAGTTCGGCGCCAGGTTCGGTCGTATCTCCTCCGGCAGGCCCGCGAGATCGATACTGAGGTCCTGGACGACAGGCCGAAGGGCCGTGACCGCGGCGAATCCCTTCTGGACCAGTGCGGCATCCGATTCCACCTCGGTACTCTCGTCGGCCCCGCCCAGGGTCACCTTCAACGCCTTGCCCTGCTCTTCGGTGACGGAGGTCTGTGCCGCTCCAACCTGAGCCAGGCCCCCGACCCGTATTCCCAGGACCTCCTCGGTGGGCACGTCGGGCACGTTGCAGTTCAGAACGGCGTACTGCCCGGACTCGATCAACCAGTCAAAGACCAGGCCGGCCACGTCCACCGCCGTGTCCCAGTGCACCGGGGCGGATGTGGCCATGTCTTGGACCGCCGATGACACGGCGAGCGCACTGCAGTCCTGTTGATAGGCCGTCAGGGCGGCCCCAACGGTCCCGGAATGGAGAATGGTCCGACCGGTATTGGCACCCCGGTTGATACCGGAGAGGACAAGAGTCCGGACGCTCTCCCAGCCTCTCGTGTAGGGCATAGAACACGATCAGAGCGGGGGTGGCATCAAGGGACAGGACTTTTCCTTCTTCCCAGCCTTCCCAGCTCCGGGACTCGGTGATGACCTCGCCGGTCTGGCTTACTCCGGTGACCGACGCACTGGCCCCACTGGCATCCCAGCCCGGAGCGGCCACCACGACGTCGTGTCCGCGCTGGCGGGCCATATCGGCGAGTGCCTTGAGACCGGGGCTGTCGATCCCATCATCGTTGGTCACCAGCACTCGCACGTTGACACTCCGATCAGACTCCGGCGGTGGATCGTTCCGGCTACTCGACCCTCTCGTCCCACGGTAACAAGGCAAAGTGAACCAGAGCTTTCCGCAGTGCAAACCGGGGTCAATTTCTCGGGGTGCGGCAAGGCAGTACCGGTCTGCCCCGTGCCGTGGACAGGCACGGCCGGAGAACGCCAGCCGACACCCGCCCCACCCAGTTTTCACGCTCCGCAGGAGACGGCCGCCCCTCAACGGCATGGCCACCTGGACCACAGTGCAACGGGGAAGACCGAGGGATAGTGTCGACCCGCAATCGAGTCGGTCAGTCGCTCCGCCATTGCCACTACGGGAGGAACGTGAACATGCCGGGACCAGAGATCAGTTTCGCCACCGATATCAAGCCCCTGTTTCGGGACAAGGACCGTGACTCGATGCGCAATGCGTTCGACCTCTGGTCGTACGCCGACGTCCAGGCCCACGCCACGGCTATCGCCGAGGCCGTGCGGAAGGGAGCCATGCCGTGTGATGGTGCATGGCCCTCCGACCGGGTCGAGCTGTTCGACCGTTGGATCGAGCAGGGCAAGCCGGAGTAGGCGTTGTCTTCGGAAGCGGGGACGCTACCGGCAGTTGCTTACCGTCACCGATGTCCGAATCAACTGTCGGCCCGTAACTCCTCGGGTACGGCGATCACATCGACCAGGGCCCCAGCTCGCAGCACGGTCAAGGTCAGTGGCTGGCCGATGGCATCACCGAGCATCAGTCGCTGCAACGATTGAGCACTGGTTACCGCCTCACCGTTGGCGACAACGAGAACGTCGCCGGGTTGCAGTCCAGCCTTGGCCGCCGGTCCTTCCGGCACGACCTGTTCGATCCGCACGCCATTGGCCTGGCTGAAACGGGTGGCCATCGGCGGCGGTAGTGGAGCAGGAGTGCCCGCCAGACCCAGGTAGGCCCGACGTACCCGACCTTCGGCCATGAGGGTGGCCACGATCTGCCGGGTGATGGCGTTGATTGGTATAGCCAGGCCGACCCCCACGCCGGCCACGGCGGTGTTGATGCCCACCACCTCACCCGAGGCGATGACCAGGGCTCCGCCGGAGTTCCCGGGGTTGAGGGCGGCGTCGGTCTGAATCACGTCATCGACGATCCGGACCGTCTCGCCAGCTCGAGTCGGTAACGAGCGGCCCAGGGCACTGACCACTCCTGCGGTAATGGTGCCGGCCAACCCGAGGGGATTGCCCACGGCTACCACCAGTTGTCCCACTCGGAGATGGCTGGCCTCACCCAAGGTCGCCGGCGGCGGGGTGGCGCCGTCGGCTCGGACCACCGCCAGGTCGGACAGGGGATCGGTCCCGACCACCCGGAAGGGGACGACGGTGCCGTCGGCGAAGGCCACCTGACCGGCCTCTGCCTTCCCCACCACGTGGGCATTGGTGAGCAGGAAGCCGTCGTTGGTGAACACCACCGCTGAACCCGCCCCGGCCTCGACCCTTCCGTCTCGGCGGCGCCGGGATACCTGCAAAGCTGCCACCCGGGGCGTCATTTGTTCGGCCACCGACACCACGACCTGGGAGTATGCGTCGAGGGGGGCGAGTTCCGGCTGCGTGGTGCGGGTCAGGATGTCTGTCATATCAATCCTTATTACATGATTACTTAATTACTTATACCGGAACCCCGCTGACTCCCGTACAGACACAGTCGGATTGTGTCCATCCGCAGGAAGCCGGCCCGGACCGCGGCGCCGGCAACGAAGAGGCGGACATCGTGGTCCCACCTGATGCCGGCCGCTATCGTGCGTCGTCACCTATGCAGGCTGTCTATCTCTGCCGTCACGGTGAGACGGTGCTCAACTCCGAGGGACGCCTACGCGGCCTGTCGAACGTAGATCTCAATGCCGTGGGTCGCCAACAGGCCGATGCTCTGGCCCTGACCCTGCAGCCCATGAAACCGGGGGCCATCATGGTCAGCCCCCTGGGGCGGACCCGGCAAACCGCCGAAGCGATCGGAGCGGCCTGCGGGCTGACACCCGAAGTGTGCGACGACCTCCTCGACCGGGACTATGGGCCTCACAATGGGCAACCGGCTGACGAGGTCGTCGCCGCCTGGGGCTCCGTCGACAACGCCCCTGGCGTCGAGCCGTGGGACTCGGTGCTCGTACGGGCGCAATCAGCGTTGGCCGAGGCCGCGGTACGGGGCCGGGACGGCCCGGTCGTTCTGGTCAGTCACGACGCCCTCAACTCCGCCCTGTTGGCCTTTCTCGACCCCACCCGTTGGCCCGACCCCCGCGATGTGCGGCAACCGACCGGTTGTCTGAACGTGCTGTGGCCCGCCGATGACACCTGGGTGGTCCTGATCGCCGGCTTGCGACCGTCGCCGATCCCGTGATGCACCCGACCGGTCCGGTCACTCCCATCACAACATCCCGCTGGATGGTGGCCTTTGAACGTCATTGGTCCTTAACCTCAGCGACATGAGCACCTTCTACTCGTCTGTGAGTCAGTACGTTGACCAGGCCGCCGACCTACTGGACCTGGACGACGATGTCCGGCGTCTCTTGGCCGATCCCTATCGACAGGTCGACATGCAGGTGCCTATCCGGGCCGACGACGGCTCGGTTCTGACCTTTCGTGGCTATCGGGTCCAACACAACGGAGCCCGAGGCCCATTCAAAGGTGGCCTTCGCTATCACCCTGATACCGACCTCGACGAGGTCAGAGCGCTGGCCTCCTTGATGACCTGGAAGACAGCACTGCTGGACCTGCCCTTCGGCGGGGCCAAGGGTGGCCTCACCCTCGATCCGGCACAACTCTCACCTCGTGAACTGGAAGCGGCCACCCGAAGCTTCACTCACGCCATCTCGGGGGTGATCGGCCCGACCCTCGACATCCTGGCTCCTGACGTCAACACCGACGCCCGGGTGATGGGGTGGGTCATGGATGCCTACTCGTCACAGGCCGGCTGGTCTCCGGCGGTCGTTACCGGAAAGCCGCTCGATCTGGGCGGCATCGCCGGTCGGGTCTCCGCCACCGGACGCGGTGTGGTGTCAGCCACCTCGGCTGCCCTGGTGGCCCTGGGCCGCACCCTCACCGGTCAACGACTGGTGGTGCAGGGGTTCGGGAACGTCGGGCGCCATGTGGCCGAAATTGCCGCCGAGCAGGGGGCAATCGTCGTAGGAGTCTCCGATGTCTCGGGCGGACGCCATGCCCCAGCGGGCATCGACGTGCCGGCGCTGCTCACCGAGGCCCAACCGGGAGTACTGCTCAAGGACATCGAGACCGGCGATTTCGTCACCAACGCCGAGCTCTTGGCCCTCGATTGTGACGTGCTGATCCCCGCCGCTCTGGAGAACGCAGTGGACGCCGGCAACGCCGGCCAGGTCCGGGCCACCGTGGTCGTCGAAGCGGCCAACCATCCGGTCACACCCGAGGCCGACAGTACGCTCCGCGACGGTGGCGTCACCATTGTTCCCGACATACTGGCCAATGCCGGTGGAGTGACCGGGAGCTACTTCGAGTGGACCTCCAACCTGACCGCCTTTCGCTGGACCGAGGAGCAGTTCAACCATCAGCTCCTGGAGTTCATGGACCGGGCCTTTCGGAGCGTATGGGAGCGCCACATCGAGCGCGGCGTCGACCTTCGCACCGCCGCCTACATGGTCGGGATCACCCGGGTAACAGAGGCCACTCAATTGCGAGGTCTGGCCTGACGGGCGCCACCTACAGCTGACGGGTCATCTCCAGCTCGCCGGCCATGGCCGATTGCAGGACGTCCAGACCTTCGGAGACCGTCGTCGGCAAGTCACCCCCGAGGAGGAACCACTTGGTGTGGGCCGCCATGACAACCCCTCCGGCTGCTGCCGCCAACATCGAAGGCACCAGTGCATCACTGGCCACTCCCAACCTGGAGCCGAAGAACTCGGCCATCACTGTTTGAGATTTGAGTTGTATGCCACCCAGGACACCCCGGAGCACGTTCGGCGTGCCTTGGATGACGACCATCCATCGCCTCACCACGTCCGGATCCTCGGCCGAGAGCACGGACCTGAAGGCCCGACTGAGAGCCTGGACCGGAGGCTCGTCGTCGGGACTGGCCTCCAACACCATCCGAAGGCCGTCACTCCGTCGGTCGATGGCCACCTGGAACACGTCCTCTTTGGCCGCGAAGTACCGATAGAACGTCCGCGGCGAGATCTGCGCTTCGGAGGCCAGGTCGTCGACGGTGACGGCGTCGAACCCGCGTTGCTCGAACAGCCGCAGAGCGACCTCTTCCAATGAATCCACCATCATCTGCGAGCGCCGCGTTCGTAATCGAACGGCCAGCGACTGATCTTCCACAACGGTCCAGTCTTGTTGAGCTGCAGTGCCAGCGCGAACCACGAACAACAACGGGAGACGTTGACATGTTACGCCATAACTGTCAGGATCTGCCACTACGGACTTTGGGGGTTGGCGTGTACCGGAGGCTGAAGCGGGGACGAAAGTCGGCGGGCTGTCTGGGAGCCGTGATGGCGTGTCTCTCCGTGTCCGTCTTCGCCGGTTGCGGAACCACTCCCGCGGCGACGGCCCCGACCCTCCCGCTCCTGTCGGTACCGACACCTACCGTCCAGGGTCCGATCCTGCCGAGCAGCGGGATCTCCTTCCTGGGCTCCACCACCTTCTCCCCGTCCCAGGTCGGTTACGAGCAGTCCGAGTTCTTCCTGTCGGGAACCGCCAGCTCGTATACCAGCACATCCCCCCTGTCCAAAAACGGCCGATGGGACGTCAAACCAACCACCACCGCCCCCTACAAGACCCGGATGGTCGTCTATCGACCCATCAACCCCAAGGACTTCGACGGGACCGTCGTGGTGGAGTGGCTCAACGTGACGGCCGGCATCGACGCCCCGGCGGCGTGGTTGAACGGGCACATCCAGATGATCCGCCAAGGGATGGCCTATGTCGGTGTGGACGCCCAGGCCGGCGGGATCAACGGTCAAGCCAACTCCATCGCCGCCTTGGACGGCAAGAGTGGGCTCCGACAGTCGGACCCGGCTCGTTACGGTTCGCTCCACCATCCCGGTGACAGCTACTCGTACAGCATCTTCCAGCAGGCCGGCAAGGCCCTCCGGACCTCGGGTCCGCAGATCCTCGGGGGGTTGCACCTGAATCGGGTTCTGGCCCTGGGCGAGTCACAGTCGGCCTTTCGGATGGTGACGTACATCGACGCCCTCCAAACCCGGTCACCGGGCATTTTCAACGGCTACTTCGTCTACAGCCGGGGCGGTAATGCCTCCGACCTCTCCCAGGCGCCCCAACCGACCATCACCACCCCGACCCCGACGTACATCCGCACCGACATCCACACTCCGGTCTTCCTCTTCGAGACCGAAACAGACCTGCTGGAACTGGGCTACCTGGCCGCCCGCCAACCGTCAACGGCGTACCTGCGCGAGTGGGAGACGGCGGGAACCGCCCACGACGACACCTACGGACTCCTCTATTCGAGATCCGATACCGGAAACGGGGTGGCCGACACCGAGGCCTTCGAGTCGATGCTCGATCCTCCCGCCAAGCCCATACCGGGCATCGTCGACTGTGGCGCTCCGGTCAATGCCGGTTCGCACACCTACGAGCTACGGGCCGCTCTGAAGGACGTCAACAACTGGCTCACCAACGGGACCGCGCCATCTCCGTCGCCCCGTCTCGACGTCAACCCGGCCGACCCTCACGAGTTTCTGACCAACCAGTACGGCGAAGCGTCGGGCGGGATCCGGACCCCTCAGGTCCAGGTGCCGGTGGCCAAGCTGTCGGGCATCGGCCAACCGGGCTCAACGACGATCGGGACCCAGCCGAGCAATGCCTCCACCATCTCCGGCGCCACGTTGTGCAGCATCCTCGGCACCACCGTACCGTTCTCTGCGGCCCAACTGGCTTCGCTCTATCCGACTCACGCCTCGTTTGTCACCAAGTGGGATGCCGCCACCGCCGCAGAGGTGAAGCAGGGATACCTGCTGCCCGCCGACGCCCGAACGCTGGACCAGGTGGCGGCGCACTCGACCGTTGGTGGCTGACACTCCCAAAGGCATTGACAGCGAAGGCGTCTACGGGCCGGGCCGCTTCTTCCATGCGGGGTCCTCGGCCAGCTTCTCCGAGATCCTGTCGTAGAAGCTCCGGCGTTGCAGCACCTCTTCGATGTCGGTGACGATGCGGCTCAGCGGGTAGGGGATCTCCGCTTCGATCTCGCTGATGGCGGCCTCGGTGGCCCGCCACTCCGCCCCGAGTTGATCAACCAGCTGTCGCGCCTTGGGGGAAAGCGTCACCTTCCTGCTCCGGGCGTCGGCCCCGGTGGTGGTCCTCACCAGGCCGGCGGTGCGCATAGCGGCCACCTTCTGGCTCATGGCCGAATGGGTCCGTTGCGTCGACTGAGCCAACTCGGTGATGGTCATCGGGCCGTGGGCATCCAGCCGGAGCAACTCCATGACCCAGGCGGATTTGATCTCGCCGATCTCCCCGTCGGCATGGACCCGATCGATCTCTCCGTCCATAGCTGCCAGCAAGAGCCGCAGCGGCCGCCACCGGCTGTGCTCACTCGGATCAGGTTTGGCTTCTCGGGTCACGGACCAACTATATCAGACCTTATATAAGTACTGTTATAGTTTTGCCGTGGCGCCGGACGGAGCAGAGGAGCCCCCCGGCCGGCCGAGGTGGACGGCCCGCCTCTTCGCCGACATCAGCCCGCTGCGCCACTCCCCGGCCTTCCGGCGGCTGTGGGGCGGCTCGACACTGTCGTCACTCGGCACTTCCCTGACCAGGTTCGCCATTCCCCTTCAGGTCTACGACCTCACTCGTTCTCCACTGGCCGTCGGCATCATCGGCGTGGCCGAAGTGGTCCCGACCCTGACGGTCGGGCTGTGGGGCGGCTCGTTGGCCGACAACCGCGACCGGCGCAGGCTGCTCCTCCTCACCGGCTCCACGTCGGCAGTGGTCTCGGGGGCGCTGGCGGCCCAGGCGTTCGCCGGGTCCCATCTGGTGTGGCTTCTGTACGCACTCGCCGCGGTGCAGTCGGGTCTGAGTGCCATCAGCGCCCCGACCAGACGCACGTTCATCCCCGGCCTGCTCCCGGCCAGCCAACTTGCGGCCGGGCTGGCGCTCAATCGCCTGAGCTTTCAGATCATGTTGACCATCGGCCCCGCCCTGGCCGGGCTCATCGCTTCGGCTCCCGCCCTCGGCCTGCGGAGCTGCTACCTCATCGACGCCGTGAGTTTTGCCGGCTCCCTGTACGGCGTAGCCGGACTGCCCGCTCTACCTGGGCAAGCCGATGTGGCCCGGACGAGCCTCCACGCCGTGGCCGAGGGAGTCCGGTTCATCCGGCGCAGCCAGCAGTTGGCGGGGGCGTTCCTCACCGATCTCAGTGCCACCGTCTTGGCCCTGCCCATCGCCCTCTTCCCTGCCATCAACGCCGAACGCTTCGGGGGCAACCCCCTGACCCTCGGCCTGTTCACCGCGGCCATAGGGGTCGGTGGCCTGCTCACCGCGGTGTGTTCGGGACCGCTCAACCACCTCGAGCGCCAAGGCCGGGCCATGCTGGTAGCGGTGTCGGTCTGGGGAGCGGCCTTCGCCGGGTTCGCCGTGGTCCCCGGCCTGTGGCCCACGCTCACCCTGCTGGCCATAGCCGGCGCCGCCGACACCGTCACCGTGGTGCTCCGGGGCACGATCGTCCAGACCGTCACCCCTGACCACCTTCGTGGCCGCATCACCGCGGTCGAGTATGTGGTCGGGGCCAGCGGCGGCCAGCTCGGCAACCTGGAGGCGGGAGCCCTCGGGTCGCTGACCTCTCCGGTGATCAGTGCCTTCAGCGGCGGGCTCGTCACCATCGCCGGGGTCGTCGTGATCGGCCTGGCCCTACCCCGCTTCGCCCACTACCGCCACGCCCCTGGCGCCGTCGCCCCGAACCACTGAGCGGGCCCACCGCTCCCGGAACGTGGCGCCGCAGACACCGAGCCCTGCCGTCGATCAGCGTGACGGTTCGCTGCCGGTTCCGACGATGTCGCGGGCCGGCTGCTCCCAGTGGTCGAGGAACACCACGTCGGCAAGGGGCCGGCGTCGCACCGGCCCGTGGTGACCCCGGGGCCAACCCACCACCACGTGCCCGGCCAACATCCAATCGTCGGGGACCCCCACCGCCTCACGCAGCAGCGCCTCGCCGCCGTAGGAGGCCCAACTGGTCAGGCAGGCCCCGAGCCCGAGGGCCCGGGCCGCCAACAGGAAGTTCTGCATGGCCGGAAAGATCGAGCCTCCCAACAGGAGCTCGGACGCCGTCGGATACTTCTGCTGGGTGAACAGGACCGAGGTGAACTCGCCGGCCCGATCGTGCAGTTCGTAAGTGGCCCGGTTGGTGCGGGCCCGTCGGCTGGCGTCGTCATCGGCAGGCCGGCTCATGCCGTACACCGGCTCGATCACCTCCAGGGCCTGAGCGGCGGCTTTGGCCACCACGGCCCGCTGTTCCGGAGACCGGAGGACGGTGAAACGCCATCCTTGAGCATTGGCGCCCGATGGTGCCCAGGTGGCTGCTTCGAGGCACCGGGCCAGCACGCCATCGGCCACCGGCTCGTCGGTGAACCGGCGGATGGTCCGGGCGGTGGACAGGACATCCCAAATGTTGTCGACCGGCTCGCTCATACCGGGTCCACCTCGGCCAGGGCCACTAGGAGCAGTGCCTCGGCCACCCGGTCCGGTTCGGTGATCATCAGATCGTGACCGGTATCGATATCCCACAGGCGGCCCCGGGCGCGGGCTTCTGTCATCAGTTCCGGATCCCTGGTGGCCAGGGTCGAGGTGCACACGATGTGGAACTGGGGAATCGACCACAGCACCTGCTCATTCTGCAGGTCGAGCCGTTGTTCGAAGCAGGCCCAGGGGTGGCCGGTCAGTCGGTCGGCCATCCAGGCCAGATCGGCGGGATCGGTGACGCCGTAGAACATGCCGGCCTCGGGTGCCGGCAACAGGACCAGTTCGACACCGTCAACCGTCTCACCCGATGGTCGCACCGCCTCGATGATGGGTCCGGCCACGTCGACCAGTGACTGACCGTTGGTCGGATTGGCGGCGTCGAGGTACACCAGCCGAGCGACCCGGTCACCGGCCCGATCGGCCACGCCGGTGATGACCATGCCGCCGTAGCTGTGCCCGACCAGAATGACGTGGCGGAGATCTTCGAAGTGCAACGTGGCGACCACGTCTTGTATGTGCAGGTCCAAATCGATGCCCGGACCAAGGAGGTGGGCGCGCTCGCCCAGCCCGGTCAGGGTCGGGGTGTAGACCTCATGGCCGGCCGAGCGGAGCAGTCGGGCCACCCGCTGGTAGCACCACCCGCCATGCCCCCCGCCGTGCACCAGCACGTAGGTCGCCATCCGTTGCCTCCCCTTCCGATTCAGTGTGATGCTGTCGAGCCGGCCCGACGGCTTATGAGTCCGGCCGCAACTCGAAGTCGCCGGTGGAGACACGCAGGCTCCTGACGGCGGCAATGACGTCGCGCATCTGACGATCGCTCAATGCGCCCATGCCGAAGCGGATGTCATTCACCGCCTTGGTCGACTCCGCCGCCAACGCCCTACCGGCCGGAGTGATCCGGGCCAGCGTGGCCCGACGATCGGACGGGTGCGGGACCCGCTCCACCAATCGGTCCTCGGTCAGTCGGTCGATGATGTTGGTGACGCTGGTCGGGTGGATCATCAGCCGTTGACCCATCTTGCCCAGCGCCAACTGTCCGGCCTTGGTGAACGACAACAGCACCAGGGCCTCATACCGGGCGAACGTCAGCCCGAAGGGCCGCAGGGCCCCATCGACAGCGCTCAGGATCATCTGCTGGGCCCGCATGATCGAGGTGGCGGTGGCCATGGGCTCGGCGGCTTCCGGCCACCGCTTCGACCACTGGCGGTGGGCCTCTTCGATGACATCGAAGTCGAGCGGCCTGATCATGGGCCGACACTCTACCGCCGGGGCATTTGGCCGAGCAGTCGGTTGTCCGATACTTGGAGTCCCCATGGTTTCATTGGTGAGATCGGGCCATGGCGAGGACGAACCACCGAACCGGACCAGCCCGGGCCCCCGGTGGGAGACCTTGGGTCCGGATGCCTCGACGCCGGGCGTTGACGGCCAACATCGAGGTGGGTGTGGAGGCGTGGGCGGAGGCGCTGGGCGCGCTGCTCAGACGCTTCCCGCCCCACGGTCCGCCGCTCTCATCGGACGTACAATAGTTGGAATGCCTAGTAGTGTAAACCGACGGTTGCCGGGTGTTCGACCATCACGGAGTGGTTGAACGCCACCCGGCTTCAGCACGGCCGTGGTGGGTCAGCGGTGGTGGATCAGGAGGAGTCCGGACCGGGGCGCACCCGGGGCTCGGGAACGATCGGGGTGAAGACGCTGTGACTAAAGTAAGCCCACTTCTGCAGGGGCCCGGCCGCTTGATCCCGACGACGAGCGATTGCCCCGCGTGACTGCGAAATTGAGTACACCATGCTGCTGACCCTCGACCCCGATCAAGAGCTCTTCCGAGACACCACGGCCAAGCTCCTGAGTGAGCAGGTGCCGTTCGAGCAGCTCCGTCTGCTGCGAGATGACCAGGCCGGCTTCGACGACGGGTACTGGCTCCGTGGTGCCGAGCTCGGATGGACCTCTCTACTGGTCAGCGAGCACGACGGTGGGGGCTCCATCGGTGACCATGGACTCGTGGACCTGGCCCTGGTGGCCTACGAGTTCGGCCGGCATGCCGCTCCGGGGCCGCTGTTGGTGGCCAATGTGGCCGTGGCCACCTTGAGCGAGACCGAGGGCCATGGATTCGACCACGTCATCAGCGACGTTCTCCTGGGCAAGTCCATCGTGACCTGGTGCCTGGGTGAACCGAATCCGAACGACCGGCTCGGCGCCATCGAACTCGACATCCGGGTGGACGGGGATGACCTGGTCCTCAGCGGGGTGAAGCGGCCGGTGGAGTCCGGGGGCCGGGCCGACTATCTCCTGGTCTCCGGTCGCACGGGGGCCGGGCTGACCCAGGTGCTCGTTCCGGTGGGAACGCCGGGCGTGTCGATCACGCCGATGCAGAGCGTCGATATGACCCGCCGGTTCTCCGTGGTCGGCTTCGATGAGGTCCGGATCCCCTCCTCGTCGGTCGTCGGCGAAGTCGGATCGGCCGATGCCCAGGTCGACCGGCAGCTCGAGCGGGCCGTGGCCATCAGCAACGCCGAAACCGTCGGAGCCATGCAGGCGGCCTTCGACATGACGGTGGAGTGGGCCTTCGACCGCTACTCCTTCGGTCGCCCGCTGGCGTCCTACCAGGAGTTGAAGCACCGCTTCGCGGACATGAAGACGTGGCTCGAAGCCAGTCACGCCATCAGCGACGCCGCCACCGACGCCGTGGCCACCGGATCGTCCGATGCCCCTGAACTCCTCAGCGCGGCCAAGGCCTTCATCGGCGAGTACGGGTCGGAGCTCATGCAGGACTGCGTGCAGATCCACGGCGGCATCGGCCTGACCTTCGACCACGACATCCACCTCTTCCTCCGCCGGCATACCCTCAACCGGGCCCTGTACGGGACCCCGGCCGAACACCGTCAACGGATCGCCGAGCTGGTCCAGTTCAAAGGGGATGCCCAATGAGTGCCATCGACGAGCAGGAGCTCGAGGCCTTCCGGGGGCGGGTCCGCTCCTTCGCCCGGGAGAATCTCCGACCGTTCGCTTCGGGGGCGTCGGTAGGTCCACTGCGCAACGACCGGACCGACGAGGAGGAGCTGGCCGCGGTGGCCCGGGACCGGGAGGTCCAGCGGATGCTCTTCGACGCCGGACTGGCCGGCCTGTGCTTTCCCCGCGAGTACGGCGGCCAGGGGCTGGCCCCGGAGTACCAGCGCGTGCTCAATGCGGAGCTGGTGGGCTACGAGTATCCCTCCCGGCTCCAGGCGCCCACCCTCTCACCGTGCGCCGCCGTCCTCCTCGATTTCGGAACCGAGGAGCAGAAGCAGCGACACATCCCGGCCATCCTCAGGGGTGAGGAGATCTGGATGCAGTTCCTCTCCGAACCGAGCGGCGGATCCGACGTGGCCGGGGCCCTGACCTCGGCCGTCCGGGATGGCGACGAGTGGATTCTGAACGGTTCGAAGATCTGGACCACCGGGGCCTGGTGGTCCGACTGGGGCCTGTGCCTGGCCCGCACCAACTGGGACGTCCCCAAGCACCGCGGCCTGACGGTGTTCATGCTCCCGATCCGCCAGCCCGGGCTGGAGGTCCACCGCATCGAGATGCTGAACGGCTCCAAGGAGTTCTGCCAGGAGTTCCTGACCGACGTGCGGGTGCCCGACACCGACCGGGTCGGCGAGATCGACGACGGCTGGACCGTGGGCACCCGATGGATGTTCCACGAGCGCATGCTCATGAACTCCCCGTTGGTGACGGTGCCCTCCGGCGACCAACAGAACGGGGACGGGGCCTTCTTCGTGAACCTGGTGGCCCGGGACGCCGGCCGGCTGGACGATCCGCGGGCCCGCCAACTGATCGGCGAAGCCCACATGCTCGACCTGGTCAACCGTAGGCTCCGGCGCCGCATCGGTGACGGGATCGCCACCGGGACCATGGCCGATCAGTCCGCCGCCATCGGCCGGTTGTTCGGGGGCGTGGTCTCGGCCCGCATCCGGACCATCGCCTTCGACATCGCCGGCGCCTCCGGCGGGGCGTGGACCGATGACGACGGCGAAGCGGCGTTCTCGGGGACCGAGTTCCTGATGCGACAGGTGTCGTGCATCGGCGGCGGCACCACCGAGATGGCCCGCAACGTCATCAGCGAGCGGGTGCTGGGCATGCCCCGGGAGCGGGCCCTGGACCGGGATGTGGCCTTCCGCGACGTACCCCGGGGGGCGTCCTCGGGGGCGCGGGACTGAGCGGGGTTCAGGCCCCGTCCCGCTGCAGGAGCAGGACCCCGGACGGCGTGCCGCCTCCTGAGGTCACCACCGCGGTGGTGACGTCGGTGACCTGTCGCTCGCCGGCGTCGTGGCGGAGCTGCACCACCGCCTCATAGAGGAACCCGAAGCCGTGGGTGCGGCCCTCCGAGAGCTGCCCCCCGTGGGGATTCACCGGAAGGTCACCGTCCAGGGCGATCCGGCGCCCCTGGTCCAGCCAGTCGTTGGCCTCGCCGAACCCGCAGAATCCGAGGGCCTCGAGCCACGAGATGGCGTTGAAGGTGAACCCGTCGTAGAGCAGGGCCAGGTCCACGTCGGCGGGCTGCAGCTTCGACCGCGACCACAGATGAGCCGACTGGCCCAGCACCTGTGGCTCGTGGGTGACGGTCCCCTGGTCCCAGGAGACCCGCTCGAGGATCTGGGTACCCACCGACTCGATGCGGATGGCCGGTCGCGGCCGGTCGGCGGCCGTCGACGCATCCGAGACGATGACGGCGATCGATCCGTCACAGGGCACATCGCAGTCGAAGAGGCCGAATGGGGAGGTGATGGGCCGGGCCGACAGGTAGTCGTCCATGGTCATCGGCTCCCGGTAGATGGCGGCCGGATTGCGGGCGGCGTTGGCCCGGCCGTTGAGGGCGATCAGGCCGAGCATCTCGCGGGGGGCGCCGTAGCGGTACAGGTACTGATTGGCGTTCATGCCGATCCAGTTGGAGGCCGACATGGCTCCGAAGGGCACCCGCCACGCCGCCCAACCCGACGAACGGGACCCTCCTCCTCCGCCGCCCAGGCCCAGGGCGGCAAAGGACGACTCCCACACCGTGCGGAAGCACAGGACATGGCGGCACAGCCCGGAGGCCACCGCCAACATGGCGGCGATCACCGAACCACCGGGTCCGGGGAGATCCCCGCCCCCGTTGATCCAGGTGGGCCGGAGACGGAGCGCCTCCTCCACCGCCGTCACCCCGCCTTCGCTCATCCCCATCCCCGCCACCCCGGGGTAGGTGGAGAGACCGTCGATGTCGTCGAGCTCCAGTCCGGCGTCGGCCACCGCCTTCAGGCAGGCGTCGACGGTCAGCGAGAGCGGATCCACCAGCAGCCGGCGGCCGATGGCCGATCGTCCCACCCCGGTCAGCACCGATCGGTGCTCGAACCGCTCGTCGCTCAACGGCCTGCGAGGGGTGGGGTGTTCGGGTTCGGGGACCGGGTTGTGGGTTTCGGTCTCCGCAGTCAGCTCGAACAACGGGAGCCACACGTCTTCGTGCTGCTCGAACCGGACCGTCACCTGGCGCCCGATGGATACCTCGTCCGGTGCACTCCCCACGATCATGGTGGTGAGCCGGACCGAGGGATCCTCGGCCAGGGCGATGACCGCCAGGACGTAGGGCGGCACGAAGGCCGGGTGCCACTGGTGTTGGTTCACCGTGTAGCCGATGATGGTGCCCTGGCCCGAGACCACCGAGGGCTCCCACCTCCGGCTCCGGCACACCGGGCAGATGGGAACCGGCGGGTGGACCAGGGAGGAGCACTCGGTGCACCGCTGGATGCGGAGCAGCCCGTCCTCACCGGAGGTCCAGAACCATCGGGTGGCCGGCGTCAACTCCGGAAGCGGCCTGGGGGGAATGGCGGTCATGGGGCGAAGCTCGGACGGCCCTGCTGCAGGGTGGCGACGATCTGGGGCAGCTCCACCGAGGTGCGGATCCCCGGCGGTGCGTCGCAGACGAAGGGAACGATGTTCACGGCCCGATTGGCGGTGTAGCCCGGCATCCAGTCGCCCATGGTCTCGAGGGGGACGGCGAACCGCATCTCCACGTCGAGCGGAGCGTCCCCGGCCACGATGACCCGCCAACCGGTAGCGCGCGGGCTGCCAGTCGGGCTCGAGCTCGGAGGTGCAGTACCAGGTGGCCACGAACCTGAGCAACGGCTCACCCCCTCGCAGGCCGGTGACCCGCATCCGCTGGGCCGCCACCGTGCCCTGCTCGAGTCGGCCGGCCACGATCTCCACCGCCCGGCGGGCCAGGGCGATCTCGCCATCGGCCTCCACCGAGTCCAAGGGGAGGCCGATGGCCTCAGCCAGGAGCCGGAGCGACGGGCCGAAGCTCTGGATCCCGTAGGACCACCGACTGTGGTCGAAGGCGGCCGGATGTCCTCCAAAGCCCATCAGGTCGAACAGGAGCTCGGGCGAGTTGCGCTGCGACAGGTCGGCGAACTCCTCGATGGCCAGGCTCTCGAGCTGTCGCTGGATCGAGGTGAGAACCAGCGGGACAGCCTCGGAGATGAAGCCGGGACTGCTTCCGGTGCTGTGGATCGAGGTGGCTCCCTTCTGACAGGCCGCTTCGATCCGCCCACGCAACCCCGGGTCCATGCCGACGGGGTGATGGAACTCGCCACAGGTGGTCACGACATTGGCTCCGGACTCCAACAGGAGACAGACGTCATCGACGTCGAACGCCCGGGGCATATAGAGCACGCACTCCGCCCCGAGGGCCAGGATGTCGTCGATGGATCGGGTGGCGGTGACCCCGGCGGGGCTGAGCCCGCAGAGCTCGCCGGCATCCCGACCGGCCTTGTCGTCCGAGTACACGTAGAGACCGGCCAACGACAGCGCGGGGTGCTCCACCACCCCGCGTAGCGATCGGGCACCGATGGTCCCCGTGGCCCACTGGACCACCCGGTACGGCTCTCTCATCTTGTCGCCCACCACTCCCCCGACCTCACTGTCGTCGTCACCACTCTGGTCATCGTCTATCAGACCGTGCTGCTTCCCTCGGCCAGCGAGGCCTTGTAGAGGACATTGGCGGCCAGGCGCATGTGGGCCGCGTCCACCAGCTTGCCGTCCCGACCGATGGCCCCCACCCCTTCGGCCTCGGAGCTGCGGTAGGTGGCGAGGGACTCCTGGGCTTCGGCGATCTCCCGGTCCGTAGGGGCGAACACCTCATTGGCCACGCCGATCTGGTCCGGATGGATGGCCCACTTTCCGTCGAAGCCCAACAGGCTGGCGTGCACCGCCGACCGCCGGTATCCCTCCAGGTCCCGGTAGGCCGGGTAGGGAGCATCGATGGCATCGATGCCGGCCCCCCTTGCCGCGGCCAGAATCTGGACCCGGGCGAAGTGCCAGAAGTCGCCGGGGTACTCGCCGATGGGGTCGAAGTTGCCGTCGACCCGGGCCCGTAACGACGCCGACAGGTCGCCGGCCCCGAAGATGATGGCTTCCAGCCGGTCGCTGGCCCCGGCGATCTCGGCGGCGTTCGAGAGTCCTTCAGCCTCTTCGATCAACACCTCCAGCCCGATGCGCTTGGTCATACCGAGCCGGGCCTCGAGTTGGGTGAGGAGCACATCGACCCACCACACATCGCGAGCCCTCCGGGCCTTGGGGACGATGAGCACATCCAGTGACTCCCGCGCCCCGGTGACCACTTCGATGATGTCTCCGTAGCACCACGGGGTCTCCAGGCCGTTCACCCGCACGGCCCGCACCGTCCGGCCCCAGTCGCATCCGGTCAGGGTGGCCACGGCCGTCCCCCGTGCCGCCTCTTTGGCCACCGGGGCACAGGCGTCTTCGAGGTCCAAGAACACCAGATCGGCGTCAGAGCCCGCCGCTTTCTCACACATCCTCTCGCTGCTGGCCGGGGTGGCCAGCTCGGAGCGTCGGGCACGGGGTTCTCGCACAGCTCTCTCCCAGGGTCGTGGCGGTCAGATGACACCCGACGCCCGGAGGGCGGCGAGGCGTTCGGGGTCCAGGCCGAGCAGGTCGCCGAAGACGTCGTCGCTGTCCGCCCCCAGGCTACGGCCGAGGTAGTGGACCCGGCCGGGCGTCTCGGTCAGCACCGCCACCGGTGCCTGCACCCTCATGGGCCCGAGGTCGGGGTCGTCCACCTGGACGAAGGATCCCCGGGCCCGGAGGTGCTCGTCACCCAGCAACTGCTCGGCGTCGTAGACCGCCGCCGCCGCCACCGAGCCGGCCTCGAACACGCCCATGGCTTCGTCGAGGGTTCGGCCCCTGATCCAATCGGCCACCAGTCCGTCGACTTCGGCGGCCCGCCTCTGGCGGGGGAGCGGGTCGACGTACTCGGGATTGTCGGCCAGATCCGGACGGTCGATGGCCCGGTACACCCGGGCGGCGATGTTCGGGGAGGCACTGGAGATGGCCAGCCACTTGTCGTCCGAGGTCCGGTACACGTTGCGCGGGGCGCTGGCATCGATGCGGTTGCCCACCCGCCCGGCGACCCTGCCCAGTTGATCGAAGGCCAGGGTGGAGGACTCGATGAGCCGGGCCAGGGGCTCGATGAGGTTGACGTCCACCAGTTGGCCGCCGCCCCCGTGCACGTCGCGGTGGTAGAGGGCCATCATCACGGCGTAGGTGGCGGCCAGGGCGGCTACCCCGTCGGCCAGCATGAACGGCGGCAGGGTGGGCGGACCATCGGGTTGCCCGGTCAGGTGGGCGAAGCCGCTCATGGCCTCGGCCAGCGTGCCGAAGCCGGGACGGTCGCTCTTGGGTCCACCCCGCCCGTAGCCGGTGATGTGGAGCATGACCAGCTGCGGGTGGCGATGGTGGACCGCCTCGTAGTCGACCCCCCACCGGGCCAAGGCCGTGGGTCGATTGTTGATGACCAGCACGTCGCTCTCATCGAGCAGGCGGTGGAAGAGATCCTGACCGTCGGGTTGGCGGAGGTCCAGGGTCACGCACCGCTTGTTGCGGCCCATGCTCTTCCACACCAGGCCGATCTGGTCCTTCCGGTCGCCCCAGGTACGCAGGGGATCGCCGGCCCCGGGCTGCTCCACCTTGATGACGTCGGCCCCGAACTCCCCCATGGCCGTGGCCACCAACGGCCCGGCGGCCAGCGTGGCCGCGTCCACCACCCGGATCCCGTCGAGCGGACCGGCCGGCTCAGCCATGGAGAACCGGTTCCGGACGGGCCAGCCCGAGGGTGTGGCGCAGGGTGTCGCCGGTGTAGCGGTCACGGAACGAACCCCGACGCTGGAGCTCGGGAACGACCAGGCGGACCATGTCCTCGTAGGCGCCCGGTGAGTGGGTGGCCGCTATCACGAACCCGTCACAGGCCTCGGCTTCGATCCACTCCTCCATCTGGTCGGCCACCTCGGTGCCCGTGCCCACGAAGCGGGGGCCCTGGAGCAGGGTGGCCCGGTGGCCGGCCAGATCGGCCAGGGTCACCGTGTCCCCGCCGATGTGCTGGCGCAGGTTCTGCACCAGGCCCCGGATACCCGACACCGAGGCGATGAGCTCGTCGGTGATGGGGTCGTCGAGGGCCATCCCCGAGAAGTCGTAGTTCATGAGCTCCGACAGCAGGGCCAGGGAGGCCTGGGGATCGACCAGCGAGTTGAGGAACAGGTCCTCGCGCTCCTCGGCGTGGGCCTGGGACTCCCCGACCACGGTGTAGACCATCGGCAGCATCTTGACCGACCCGGGATCGCGTCCGGCGGCGGCGATCGACTCTTTTTGGTCCTTGTAGTGGGAACGGGCGATGTCCATGTCGGGGTCGCCGGTGAAGATCAACTCGGCCCACCGCGCCGGCAAAGTCGCGGCCGCGGCCCGAAGAACCGGCCTGGAGCAGCACCGGGCGACCCTGGGGGGACCGGGGGACGGTGAGCGGTCCACGGGCGTTGAACCACTGGCCCCGGTGGTCGAGCTCGTGGACCTTGGCCGGATCGGCGAAGTACCCGCTGGCCCGATCGAGCACCAGGGCGTCGTCCTCCCAGGTGTCCCACAGCCCCGTCGTGACCTCGAGGAATTCGTCGGCCCGGTCGTAACGGGCATCGTGGCCCAGGTGTTCCTCGAACCCGTAGTTCTGGGCCTCGCTGTCGTTGACCGAGGTGACGATGTTCCAGGCGGCGCGACCACCGGACAGGTGGTCGAGGGTGGCGAAGGTCCGGGCCACGTGGAACGGCGAGTAGTACGTGGTGGAGTAGGTGGCGCCCAGCCCGATGTGCGAGGTGGCCGCGGCCACGATGCCCAGGACGATGCTCAGGTCCAGCTTCACCGGGCGGGCCCCCAGACGAACGGCGTCGGCCACCGATCCGCCGTAGATCCCGGGCATGGCCAGGCGGTCGTCGAAGAACATCATGTCGAAGCAGCCCTCTTCGAGGGTCCGGCCCAGCTTCGAGTAGTAGCTGGCGTGGAGGAATCCGTGTTCGGTGGCAGGATGTCGCCACGAACCGGCGTACACCGTCGTGCTCCCCGCCTGCATGAAGCCCACCAAGGACATCTGCCGCTTTGCCATGGAACTCACCACACTCCTGTTTCGCTGGCGGCCGCCGCAGTGCTGGCGCTGGCCCTCTTTGGAAATGTAGTATCTGATATGTCAGATTTCAAGGCGATCGGAGGAACCGTCCGGGCCCGGGCCGCCGGCGAGCTCCGCGATCGCATCCTCACCGGGCGACTGCGACCCGGCTCACGACTGGACCTCGACGAGATCACCGAAGAGTTCGGGACCAGTCGGACCCCGGTTCGGGAGGCGCTGCTCGAGCTGTCCTACGAAGGCCTGGTGACGGTCACGCCCCGGAGCGGCATCACGGTGATCGGGATCACCCCTGAGGACGCCATCGACAACTTCGCCGTCCTGGCCACCCTGTCGGGCAAAGCGGCCCAGTGGGCCACCGAGAGAATCTCGGCGCCCGAGTTGGACGCACTCCACGACCTGGCCGGCGCCGTAGGGGAAGCCGATGATGTGGTGGCGGCCAACTGGAACTTCCACCGTGCCCTCAATCGGGCCTCCGGATCGCCTCGCCTGCTCACGTTCTTGCGCCAAGCGGTCCGGGTGGTGCCGGCCAGCTACTTCGAGCTCTTTCCCGAACAGGTCCGCCGGAGCCGCTCCGATCACGCCCTGGTTCTGGAGGCCATCGACCGGGGCGACGCCGCCGCGGCCCGGACCCTCACCGAGTCCCACGTCCTCGACGCCGGTGCCGCCCTGGGCGACTGGCTGAGGTCGAGTACGCAACAGAGCGCGGTGGGCTCCCCCGGCAGCTGAGCGGCCGAACCGCTCAGGCCCCTGCAGCAACCGCCCTCCGGGCCCTGGTCCGGTAGCCCTCGAGCTTCTCGTCGGCCGTGCGGACCCGGGTGCTCCGCGACATCGTCGACACGTCGTGCCCGGCGGCCCGGGCGCGAAGGGCGCTGACGGTTGCATCCTCTCTGGCGATGCGGGTGAAGGGGTCGAACGAGTACCAGCGCATGGCGTTCTCGTGGGTCATCTTCGTCACGTCGCCGGCCGGGACGCTGTTTTTGGTGAACTCGGCCTGAAGCTCCTCGGGGGCCTCGGGCCACATGGAGTCGCTGTGGGGATAGTCGGCCTCCCAGGCGATGTTGTCGATCCCGATGGCGTCACGCAGCTGGATCCCCACCGGATCGCTGATGAAACAGGTCAAGAAGTGCTGGCGGAACACCTCGCTCGGGAGTCGACCACCGAAGTCCTGCAGGGTCCAGGCATGGTGCATCTCGAACGTGCGGTCCACCCGTGACAGGAAGTACGGCACCCATCCGGTGCCACCTTCGGAGAGCGCCACCCGCAAGTCGGGGAATTGCTTGAGCACCCGGGACCACAGGAGATCTGCCGCCGCCGACTGGATGTTCATGGGCTGCAGGGTGATCATGACGTCGGGCGGGGAGTCGACCGCCGGAATGGACAGCCGGCCGGACGAGCCCAGGTGGATGGAGAGCACGGTCCCCGTATCGCAGCACGCCCGCCAGACCGGGTCCCAGTAGTCGTCGTGGAAGCTCGGGTAGCCCAGGGCGGCGGGGTTCTCCGTGAAGCTCAGAGAGTGGCAGCCCTTGGCCGCCACCCGGCGGACCTCGTCGGCGGTGGCCTCGGCGTCCCAGATCACCGGGACGGCCATGGGTATGAAGCGCTCCGGGTAGGCCCCGCACCACTGGTCGATGTGCCAGTCGTTGTAGGCCCGGACCAGGGCCTGTGACAGGGCGGGGTCGTCGCTGGCGAAGACCCGGGCGGTGAAGGTCGGGAACGAGGGGAAGTTCATCGAGGCCAGGACCCCCCCGGCGTCCATGTCCTTGACCCGCTCGTTGACGTCGTAGCAGCCGGGGCGGACCTCGTCGAGGCTCTGCGGCTCCAGCCCGTACTCCTCTTTGGGCCGCCCGGCCACGGCGTTGAGAGCCGCCGTCTCCATGACCACCTTGCCAAAGGTCCAGACATCGGAGCCCTCTTCGTTGCGGGTCAGTTTCGGCGCCCGATCCTGGTACTTGGCGTCGAGATGGCCCACGAAGAGATCAGGCGGTTCGATGATGTGGTCATCGACGCTGATCAGGATGAGGTCATCGGCCTGGTTCATGCATCCCTCCCGAGAGAATGTTCTTCTCCTGATGTCAAAACGATCCTATACCAAGGGCACCGCCCCGGTACGGCCGAGGTGCAGGTTTCCCTTCCCAGGGAACGGACAGGAGCAGGGTGGCCCGGCCGCAACCGCAGAGGGAGTTGGCTGCTCCGTGCTGGTGGCTGCTCGCTTCTCGGCGAATTTCACAGGAGCGGAGCGACATATTCATCGGCGCAGAACGCCATGCGCCGGTGACGAACCCTCGGTTATAGTCTCGCCAGAAGAGGCCGGTCAGCGGGACCGGGCTCGGGAGAAGGGGGACGGGTGAGAGAGTCGATGCGTCGTTTGACGCTAGTTGGCGTCGCTGCGCCTTCGCATCCGGTGGCGCTCCCGCAGGCGACCGGGGCCGGTCACACGCCACGGCCTCGCCAACGGTGGTCACCATGGGCTATGGGCGCCCGTGGTGTCGCTCCCGACTGAGCGCTGAAAGGTACGGGGGATGCTGCAGTACATACTGGCTGGACTGGCTCTTGGCTCGATCTACGCCATCGCCTCGGCCGGGCTGGTGGTCACCTTCGTCTCCACCGGGGTCCTCAATTTCGCCTTCGGGTCCATGGCCTTCGTGGTGGCCCGCTTCTACTACTGGCTGAACACCCAGCACGGCTGGACCACGGTCAACTCGGGCCTGGTCTCGCTGCTGGTGTTCGCCCCGCTGCTCGGCGTCGTCCTGTACGCCGTGCTGTTCCGGTTCGTCCGCAACGCTTCCACCCTGGTCAAGATCGTCGTCACCATCGGGCTCTCCGTCGCCCTGCCACCCGTCGCCGACCTGGTCTTCGGCTCCCAGACCATCGCCACCGCCCCCGGCCTGGCCCTCACCACCGACCACCCGTACCACTTCCTCGGCACGCCGGTCACCACCAACCAGATCATCACCTACGGCTTCGTGGTGTTGGTGGTCCTGGCCGGGTTGCTGCTCCTCCGGTTCACCCGGGTGGGGCTGTACGTCCGGGCCAGCGTCGACTCCGAGTCGATGACCTCGCTCTCGGGCACCAACCCCGGGCGGGTGGCCGTCGGGGTGTGGGCGTTCAGCACCATGCTGGCCGGACTGGCCGGCATCCTGGTGGCCCCGACCAACGGCCTCACCACCATCGGGATGGCCACCCTCATGGCGGCGGCCTTTGCCGCCGTGGTGGCGGCACGCCTGCGCTCGTTGGCCGGAGTGGTGGCCATCTCCCTGGCCATGGGGATCGTCACCGACGTGGTGCAGGAGTACCTGCCCCCGGCCAGCTCCTTCACTGCCGCCATCATTCCGAGCATTCCGTTCGGGTTCATCCTCATCTTCTTGGTGATCTACCTCATCCGATCGGGATCGGTGGCCGACGAGGCGCAGGCCGGGGGGCCTCTGGACCACGCCATCCGCCCGGCCAACCAGGACGTGTCCCTGCCCGGCCTGGCCGGGGACGGTCCCGGCACGGCTAAGCGGACCACGGTGCTGGCCCTGCTCCCCCTGGCCGTGGTGGGCCTGGTGCCGCTCATCTTCCACGGCTCGCCGTACTGGTTGGGCCTGGTGGCCGGGGGCCTGTGTTATGCCATCTGCTTCCTGTCCTTCACCGTGGTCACCGGCGAAGGGGGAATGCTGTGGCTCTCCCAGATCATCTTCGCCGGCGGCGGGGCCCTGGCCGCCGCGCAGTTCGTCAACGTCTGGCACGTTCCCGTTCTGCTGGCCATCCTGCTGGGCGCCCTCATCATGGCCGTCGTCGGCGCCATCATCGGCCTCCTGACCATCCGGCTGGGCGACCTCTATGTGGCGCTGGTCACCCTCAGCTTCGGGCTCCTGGTCGAGACCCTGGTCTTCACCCTCAACCAATTCTCGCAAGGTGGCCTGGGTGAATCCTTCACTCCGCCCGCATTTGCCAGTGGCACCCTGGCCTTCTCCTACCTGGCGCTGGTGGTGTTCCTCATCTTCGCCGCCCTCATCGTCAATCTCCGCCGGTCGACCACCGGCATGGCTCTCCGGGCCGTCCGTGACAGTGAGGCCGCCTCCCGGACCCTCGGGGTCAGCATCGTCCAGGTCAAGGTCATGATCGGAGCCCTGGGCGCATTCGTGGCCGCCGTCGGAGGCTCCTTTTTGGCCATGGATGTCGGCGTGGCCCAACCGTCCACCTACGAGACGTTCGCCGGCCTGGTGTGGCTGGCGGTGGTGGTGACGTTGGGAGTCCGGTCCATCGCCGGCGCCGCCATTGCCGGCTTGGCCTTCTCGCTGCTGCCGGGGGTCTTCCAGACCTACGTCCCGACCCGTTGGGCCGAGGTGCCGGCCATTCTCTTCGGGCTCGGGGCCATCTCGGTGGCCAAGGATCCCGACGGCATCGTGGTCCGGACCGGCCGCCAGCTCCGGCAGCTGGTGGTGATGCACTGGCCCACCTTCCACCGGAGCCCGGGTCCGGTGGCGGCCACACCGTCGGTGCCGGAGGTCCGGTCATGACCCAGGATCCCGCGGGCGCAACGACACCCCGACTCTCCTGCACCGGGGTCTCGGTGCGGTTTGGCGGACTGCTGGCCGTCGACAATGTCTCCATCACCGTGCCGCCCCGCGACGTGGTCGGCCTGGTGGGACCCAACGGCGCCGGAAAGAGCACGCTGTTCGGTGTGCTCTCCGGCCTGATCCGCCCGTCGCGCGGCGAGGTCTTCCTCGACGGGAAGGAAGTGACTCACTCATCGCCTCAACTGCGCGCCGAGCGTGGGTTGGCCCGCACCTTTCAGCACCCCGAGATCTTCGGCGGTCTGACCGTCCGCCAGCACCTGGTGTTGGCCCACCGGGCCCGCGTGGCCAAGCGGAGGATCTGGTCCGATCTCTTCACCCTCGGAAGCCTGCACCGGGTCGACGCCGAGGAGCGGGCGGTGGTCGATGACCTGATCGACTCGCTGGGCCTGGGGCCGGTGGCCCATCGATTCGCCGTCGGACTGCCCCTCGGGGTGTCGCGCCTGCTCGAGCTGGGTCGGGCCCTGGCCACCTCACCGTCGGTGCTACTCCTCGACGAGCCCTCGTCGGGACTCGACTCGACAGAGACGGGTGAGTTCGAGAGCACGCTCCGACGGATCGCCACCGACCACGGTGTGTCGGTGCTCATCGTGGAGCACGACGTGGAACTGGTCATGCGCCTGTGCAGCACCATCTGCGTGCTGGACTTCGGCTCCCTCATCGCCAGCGGGACGCCCGAGGAGATCCGCTCCAACCCCCAGGTCCGGGCGGCCTACCTCGGCGAGGACGCGGAGACCGACGACGTCGACGAGAAGACCGGTGGTCCGGCCACCACCGTCACGACATCCGCCGCCACCCACGCCGACGGGGCGCGGCCGACGACGCTCGAAGTCGACAATCTCTGCGTCCGCTACGGACAGGCCGTGGCCGTGTCCGACACCTCCTTCCGGATCCGCCAGGGTCAGGCGCTGGCCATCCTCGGGCCGAACGGCGCCGGAAAGAGCAGCCTGGCCCGGGCCATCTCCGGTCTGGTCCCGGCCTCGTCGGGGAGTGTGAAGCTCAACGGTCGGGACATCACCTCCGACGCGGCGTACAGGATCCGCAAAGCCGGCGTGATCCACCTACCCGAAGGCCGGGGGGTGTTCCGCCGGCTCTCGGTGGCGGACAACCTTCGGATGGCCATCACCACGGTCCGGGGCCGGCAGGAGCGGCTGGATGCCATCGAGCGGACCTTCGAGTTCTTCCCCAACCTGGCCGACCGGCGTCGTCAGCTGGCCGGGAGTCTCTCCGGCGGGGAGCAGCAGATGCTCTCGTTGGCCCGGGCTCTCATCACCTCGCCCACCCTGCTGATCGCCGACGAGCTCTCCCTCGGTCTCGCTCCCCTGCTGGTCGACTCGGTGTTCGAGGGACTGGCCCGCGCCCGCCAGGACGGTGTGACCCTGCTCATCATCGAGCAGTACGTCCACCGTGCCCTGCAATTCGCCGATGAGTGCCTGGTCCTCCAACGGGGCGAGGTGGCATGGACCGGCGAGGCCCACGGTATGGGAGAGGACCTGCTCCGACACTACCTAGGGGAATCGATGACGGTGGTTCCGTGAAAGGAGTTGAGGTGCAGTCGCCCGGGTGACCCGGGTACCTCCGGCGACAGCTGGCGGTGCAGCCTGAAACCAGGTTCGTCAAGCAACATCAACGTAACGATCAGGAAGAGAGATCATGCCTCTAAGCAACAAGAAGTTCCTCGCAGCCGGACTGACGTGCCTTGTCCTGCTGATCTCCGCCGGGTGCAGCTCCAACTCGTCGAGCCCCACCACGACAACAGGCGGCGGCGGTTCCAACACTTCCAAGACCTACACCCTCGGTCTCATCGCCGACCTCAGCGGACCGGGGGCCTCCGAAGCGGCCACGTCGGTTGCCGGCGTCAAGGCCGCCATCGGCGTGGCGGCCACCGAGGGGTACAAGATCAACTACGTGACCGCCGACACCGCCACCACCACCACCGGAGCGCTGTCGGGAGCGCAGAAGCTGGTGGAGCAGGACCACGTCTTCGCCGTGCTCGGGGTGTCGTCCCTCTTGTTCAGCGCCGCGCCCTACCTCTTGGAGAACAAGGTCCCGGTGATCGGGGGGGCCTTCGATGCCAGCGAGTGGTTGGAGCCCAAGTACTACAACATGTTCTCCGTCATCGGGAACGAGGACTACACCAAGGTCTATACGACCACCGGCCTGTTCCTGAAGAGCCAAGGGGTCACCAAGCTGGGCGCCATCGGTTACTCGATCTCCCCGAGCTCGGCGGCGGCGGCCCGATCGGCCGGCGTGTCGGCCCAGGCCCAGGGCATCGACCCTGCCTACATCAATGACAGCTTCCCGTTCGGCAGCACCAACGTCCAGCCGATCGCCCTGGCCATGAAGAACGCCGGGGTCAACGGGCTGGTGGCCGATACCGAGCCCAGCACGGTGTTCGCGCTGGCCGCCGCTCTCAACCAGGAGGGCGTGCACCTCAAGGCCACCATGCTGGCCACCGGAGGTGGCGGCGACCTGATCAACTCCGGACCGGCCGCCATCGCCGCGGCCCAGGGGGACGACTTCCTCTCCAACTTCGAGCCGCCGGAGATGAACACCCCGGCCACCCAGCAGCTGCAGGCGGCCTTGTCCAAGTACGCCGATGTGCACACCGATCCGACCTTCGGCGAGTACATGGGGTACCTCTCGGTGATGGGCTTCATCCAAGGGCTCAAGGGCGCAGGTTCCACTCCCACCCAGGCCTCGCTGATCACCTCGCTCTCCCACATCACCGCCTGGGACGCCGCCGGGCTGTGGGGCGGGCACCAGACCGTCGACTGGAGCGTGAAGCCGCAAGGTCCCAAGGAGTGCTTCTGGATGACCAAGCTGAAGGGATCGACCTTCCACCTCATCGCCAACTCGGATCCGGTGTGCGGAACGTTCATCCCCGGTAAGAGCGTCTAGACACCTCCCGCGGGCCCGGTTGACAGGTCGTCGGTCGCATCAGACCGGCGACCTGTCGCCCCGGGCCGGGGCTGGGGCCGGCCAGATCGTCAGCCCCGCTAAGCCTCAGCGCCGCGGGGCCAACAGCGTTTCGAGGTTGGTCCTGGTCCGATCGTCGTTCCAGTGGTCCAACACGTGCCCGTTGAGGGCACGGCCGGCGGGGTCCTCCATGGCCGACAGGGCGGACCGGCGCGACGACTCCTTGGCCAGGGCGTAGGCCCGGCCATCGAGCGATCCCAGGTGCTCCGCCGCGGCGATGGCCGCGGCATCCAGCTCCGAGCGCGGCACCACCTGGTGGACCAGGCCGGAGGCGACCGCCTCGTCGGCTCCCAGCAACGCCGCGTTGAGCATCACCTGTTCGGCCCGCGGACCGCAGACGTGCTTGAGCAGCTCCACGGTCATGACCGGGAAGGCCACACCGACTTTGAGCTCGGTGACGCCGATGCGGGCGTCTTCGGCCAGCAGCCTGGTGTCAAAGGCGCAAGCCAACAGGCACCCTCCGGCTATGGCCGACCCGTTGACCGCCACCACCGTCGGCAGTGGGCACGAGAAGATGCTGATCAGCACGGCGCCCAGGTCGTCCAGCAGCCCCGCGGTGTAGGTGCTGTCGTTGGCCAGTACTTCGGTCACATCCAACCCGGCCGAGAAGACCGAGCCTTCCCCCGTCAGCACCAGGGCGTCGACGTCGGGGTCACCTTCGCAGAACTCGACGGCCGACAGCAGCTGGCTCAGGACGTCACGGTTGAGGGCGTTGACCTTGCCGTTGGCCAACGTCACCACGGCGGTCCTACCGCGGCGTTCGATGCGCAGCCGCTCGAAGGTGGGTGGGTTCGTCACCCCCGAATCCTACTGCAGGATCAGCGGTACTCCGCAGGAGCGGCGTCGAGAATTACCGTCTTGGTCTCGAGGAACGGCAGCAGCCCCTCGGTCCCGCCTTCCCGACCGATGCCGGACTGCTTGAAGCCGCCGAAGGCGATCCCGAAGTCGGTGCGGAAGGCGTTGTGGCCGACCGTCCCCGAGCGCAGCCGGCCGGCGATGGAGCGGGCCCGGTCCACGTCGGGCGTGAACACCGAGGCGTTGAGGCCGTAGATGGTGTCGTTGGCCACCGCCACGATCTGCTCTTCGTCGTCGGCAGGGATCACCGTGAGCACCGGTCCGAAGATCTCCTCCTGGGCGATGACCGAGTTGTTGTCGACATTGCCGAACACCGTCGGCTCCATGTAGTACCCCCGGTCGAGGTCCTTGGGTCGTCCACCGCCCGTGACCAGGGTGGCACCCTGCTCCACCCCCTTGGCCACGTACCCCTCGACCCGATCCCGCTGGCGATCGGAGACCAGAGGGCCCATCTGGGTGGTCGAGTCGAAAGGATCACCCACCCGGACCTGGGAGAACGCACCGGCCAGGGCCTCGACCAGCTCGTCGTGGCGGCTGCGGTTGACCACGATGCGGGTCAGCGAGGAGCACACCTGCCCGGTGAGTTGGCACTCGGCCTTGGCCAGGGTGGCGGCCGCCTGGTCGAGGTCCATGTCGTCGAGGATCAGGGCCGCCGACTTGCCTCCCAACTCCAGCGTGCACCGGGCGATGCGTTCGCCGCAGATGGAGGCGATGCGTCGACCGGCCGCCGTCGAGCCGGTGAAGGTGATCTTGTCCACCCGCGGATCGCGGACCAACAGTTCGGAGACCTCCCGATCGGCGGTGACCACGTTGAGCACCCCGGCCGGCAGGCCGATGGACTCGGCGATCTCCGCCACCACGTAGGCCTCGCCGGGAGCTTCCGGTGAGCACTTGAGCACCACGGTGCACCCGGCCAGCAGGGCCGGGGCCAACTTGTAGGTGATCAGCCCGATGGGAGCGTTCCACGGGATGATGGCGCCGACCACGCCCACCGGCTCCCGCACCAGCAGACCGAACTCCCCCATCTGGGGCTGGGCCCGCTCCTCGAACGGGAAGGTGTGGGCCAGGCCGGCGTAGTAGTCGAAGCTGCTGGCGATGCCGACGGCACTGCGCACGGCCACCTTGTAGAGGGCCCCGGACTGGCGCGGCCAGATCTGTCCGATGGCTTCGTCCCGCTCACGAAGACCGGCGGCGATGCCCTTGAGGAACTCGGCCCGATCAGCGTGGGACATCATGGGCCACGGCCCCTCGTCGAAGGCCCGCCGGGCCGCGCCCACGGCCCGGTCCATGTCGGCCGGCTGGGCCTCGGCCACCGTGAAGTACACCTGCTCGGTACTCGAATCGATCACGTCGAAGGTGGCACCGGACGAAGGCGTCACCCACTGGCCGTCGATGAAGAAGCGGTCGGGGTGCAGCAGGGGTGCGGCGGACTCGGTCACGGTCATGGCGTGCTCTCCTCAGGGCTTGGGTGGAAGGTGGTCGCGGTAGGTCACCGGCAGGAGCTCGATTAGCTGGCCGTCGGGATCGCGGATGAACAGGGCCACGCCCAGGTCACTCTCCTCGATGAGCACGCCGCCGAACTCGACGGCTTTGGCCGCGGTGACATGGACATCGTCGACGGAGATGGACAGATGGGTGAGCCCCGGCTCGTTCATGGTGCGGGGCCGGAACGCCACGGTGGCCCCGGGGGCCGAGTAGTGCATCAGCTCGAGCACGAAGCCGTCGAGGGTCAGGTACGACGCCGTGGTTCCGAGGGGCGGGGTGAGCCCGCTGAGCTTGGCCGTGGGCCCGTCCGGCGGGGTGATCTCGTACCAGAACCGGAAGCCCAGCACCTCCTGGTAGAAGCGCTTGGACCGCTCCAGGTCGGTGACGACGTGACCGGTGTGGTTGTAGGTGCCCATGGCCTGGCTTCCGTGACGGTTCAAGAAGGGTGGTGGTTCAAGAAGGGGAGTGCAGGCCGACCCGGATGGCCGAGGTGGGGCAGTTGGCCGCGGCTGTCCGCAGGTCCTCCTGGCGGCCGGCCAGATCGCCGACGACGATAGCGATCCCGTCTTCGTCGAGGTCGAAGACCCCCGGCGCCCAGAACACGCAGTTCCCCGAACCCATGCAGGCATCCCGATCCACCATGTCGCGGCCGGGGTCCCCCTCCGTGCTCATTTCCACCCCTTCGGCCATGCGGACAAGGCTAACAGGACCGGTCCACCGTGGGGCCGTGCCCTATGCTGAACCGGTGCGCGGCGGCAGGGTGACAGGGGCTCGAAACAAGGACCGGGGGAACTCCCGGGAGCGTCACCGATGAAGTTCGGCGTGGCCTTCGCCAACATCGGAGCCTTCGTCGACCCCGCCCAGGCCCTCCGCCTGGCCCGGGCGGCCGAAGGGGCCGGGTTCGAGTCGATCTGGACGGTCGATCATGTGGTGGTTCCCGGTGGATACCGCTCCAAGTACCCCTACGACCCGTCGGGGCGGCTGCCGTCGGGGGAAGGAACCATCTTCCCCGATCCCCTGATCTGGTTGGCCTACGTGGCGGCGGGAACCTCGACCCTCCGATTGGGCACCGGCATCCTCATCGTGCCCCAGCGCAATCCTCTGGTCCTGGCCAAGGAGCTGGCCACCCTGGACTCCCTGTCGGGCGGCCGGATGATCCTGGGTGCGGGCATCGGGTGGCTGGAAGAGGAGTTCGTAGCCCTGGGCGTCCCCTTTGCCGGCCGGGCCACCCGGATGGAAGAGGCCATAGGGGCGATGAGAGCGCTGTGGTCCGAGGAAGAGGCCAGCTTCGACGGCACCACCACCAGCTTCTCCCACTGCTTCTTACGCCCCCAGCCCCCGGGGGGATCGATCCCCGTGCACATAGGGGGTCACAGCCACGCCGCGGCCCGACGGGCCGGGCGCATCGGGGACGGCTTCTTCCCGTTGGGCGTCAGCCCGAAGGAGCTGCCGGACCTGGTGGCCGTCATCCGGTCCAGCGCCGAGGAGGCCGGGCGGGATCCGGCCGCGGTCGAGGTGACCATGCAGTGCACTGCCGTCAGCGGTGAGGAGGCGCACTCCACGGTGAAGGAGATGGAGGAGCTCGGCGTGACCCGCATGCTGCTTCCATCGGTCCTGTTCGGCGCGGAGTTCGAGGCCTCCCTGGCCCGCTACGGCGACGACGTGATCGCCCGGACCTGAATTTCCCAGTTGGTGATGGTTCCCTCGGGGTGGAACCGGTGAGGATGCCGTGAGCGAGTCGATCGAACCATTCGAGGTCAAGGTGGACCGTGCCACCCTCGAGGACCTCCACCGCCGCCTGGCACAGGCCCGTTTTCCGGATGGGATCGAGGGCACCGGCTGGGAGTACGGCATGCCCATGGGCTACCTGCGCCAGTTGGTCGAGTACTGGCGGGACTCCTATGACTGGCGATCGGAGGAAGCCCGCCTCAACGACTTCGACCACTACCGGACCCCCATCGACGGTCAGCTGATCCACTTCATCCACGCCGAATCGGCTCACCCTGATGCCCGTCCCCTCCTATTGATCCATGGATGGCCGGGCTCCATCGTGGAGTTCCTCGACGTCATCCCCCGGTTGACCGACCCCGAGTCCTACGGCGGACAACCACGTGACGCCTTCCACGTGATCGTCCCGTCGCTGCCGGGCTACGGGTTCTCCGAGCCCCCGCGGTCGCCCGGTTGGGACGTTCCTCGCATCGCCCGGGCCTTCATCGAGCTCATGGCCCGCCTGGAGTATCCGTCGTACTTCGCCCAGGGTGGCGATTGGGGCGCCCAGGTCACCACCTGGATCGGTGCGCTCGACCCCGAGCACTGCGCGGCCATCCATCTGAACATGGCCCCGGGCCTACCGCCGGCCGCCCCCGAAGCGCTGACCGAGCAGGAGCAGGCGGACCTGGTCTCCATGAAGCAGTTCACCAAGGACGAGTCGGGCTACGCCATCGAGCAGGGGACCAAGCCCCAGACCGTCGGCGGTGGCCCTCAACGATTCACCGGCCGGTCTGTTGGCCTGGATCGTGGAGAAGTTCCGGAGCTGGAGTGACAGTGACGGTCACCCGGAGCCGACCTTCTCCCGTGACCAACTCCTCACCAACGTCATGCTGTACTGGGTCACCCAGACCGCGGCATCCTCAGCTCGTCTCTACTGGGAGACCAGACACAGCACCGCCGGCTCACCGCCTTTTGTCGATGTCCCCACCGGCGTGGCCCGCTACCCCAAGGAGGTGCTGCGCTGGCCACGGTCGTGGGTCGAGCGCCAGTGCAACGTGGTGTACTGGGAGTCGTTGCCCCGGGGCGGCCACTTCCCGGCCATGGAACAGCCCGAGCTGTTCGTCGACGACCTGCGCCGGTACTTCAACACCATCCGCTGAGTCGTCGTACGGCATCAGACCAGCCGGGGACGGGCCCCGGGGAGGTGCTCCAACTCCAGCTGACACTCGTCGGTCCGGATCAGGGTGCCGTTGACCATGACATGGCGCACCCCCGCCGGCTCCTCGTTGGTGAGACGCTCACCGTCAGCCGGCAGGTCGCGCAGTCGGCGCTGGGGGCCGGGGGCCACCGTGGCCGGGTCGAACACGCAGATGTCGGCGGCGTAGCCGGGGCGCAGGTAGCCCCGACCTTCGAAGCCGAACATGTCGGCTGGTTCACCGGCCAGTTTTCGGACGGCCCGCTCGACCGACATCAGCCCCCGCTCGCGGACCCAGGTGCCCAGGAGATCGGTAGGGGCGGGGGCGTCGCACAGCTGGTCGACGTGGGCTCCGGCATCGGTGAGCCCCAACACCACATGGTCCTCGGTGAGGAGGCTTCCCACCTCGGCTACGTCGTCGTTGGCGATGTAGGACCGGAAGCGGGTGGTCAGATCCTCAGCCAGGGCCAGCTCGCACATGACGTCCAGGGGGCTGACGTTCCGTTCGCGGGCGATGTCGGTGACCCGTCGCCCCAGCAGCTCGGGGAACCGGTCCGACTCCGACACCTCGAACGTCTCCCATCGCGGTTTCATGCCCCCTTCGTTGTGCTCGAGGTCCTCGAAGGCCCGGGTCCGCCACTCCTGGTCGCGGTAGGCGGCCTTGCGCACCCCCGGGCTGACCTTGATCAGCTCGCCGAACACTTCGCCCACATTGAGGTTGTAGGCATCGGCCAGGGTGAACTGCATGGTCAGCGGGCGGGGTGTCACCTGCGGCCACACGTTGGCCCCTCGGGCCAGGGCCTCCTCGTGCAGCTGCACCACTTCGCGGTGCTTCCCATTGGACAGGGCGAACAGCGGGCAGGTGAACGGACGGCCCACCCGTTGCTGCCAGGTGAACACGTCGGGGTACTCGCACTGCCACCCCGGCGTGGTGAGCACCACGCCCTTGCCGGCCTGTCCCACCGCCATGAACAGTGCTTCCACCTCGTCCAGTTCGGCGAACCGACTGGGCACCGGCTTGCCGTCCACCCCGCGGTGGGCGAACGAGAAGCTGGTGGACAGCCCGGCCGCCCCCACCGCCAGGGCTTCGTCGACCAGCTGGCACATCCGGTCGATCTCCTCGGGGGTGGCGGCCCGCTCGTAGGCCGCGTCGCCCATGACGAAGAGGCGTAGCGCGGTGTGCCCGATGTAGGCGGTGAAATTGAGCGTGGTCTCCCGCCGCCTCACCAGGTCCAGATACTCCGGAAAGGTCTCGAACTCCCAGGCGATCCCGGCCGTCAGAGTGGCGGCGTCCATGCCCTCCACGTTCTCGAGGGTGTGCACGATCACGTCATGGTGCTCGGGGCGGCACGGGGCGATGGAGAAGCCGCAGTTGCCGGCCACCACCGTGGTCACCCCGTGGTAGGAGGAGGGTTTGAGCTGTGGATCCCAGAACACCTGGGCGTCGAAGTGGGTGTGGATGTCGATGAAGCCCGGGGCCACCACACACCCCGAGGCGTCCAGCTCGGTGCGGCCGTCCAATCCGGTGCCGATGGCCTCGATCAACCCGCCGCTGACCGCCACGTCGGCCACCCGGCCGGCCTCGCCGGTCCCGTCGACCACGGTTCCCCCGCGAATGACAAGGTCAGCTGCCATGACATGTTCCTTCCACTGGTGCGTATCGAGGGTGATCCCCAGGCTCAGGCCACATAGTCGAAGCCGTAGAGCTGGGCGCAGTTGACGGCGGTGATCTTGCGGCGCTCCTGGTCGGGGAGCATCCCCAGGGTCTCCTGGATGGAGCGCCGCGACTCGGGGAACGTGCTGTCGGTGTGCGGGAAGTCCGCCGCCCACATGACCGAATCGGCTCCGAGGTGGGGAATGTACTGACAGGCCAGGGCCTCCTCCTCGAAGGTGGCCATGACCTGTCGTTTGAACAGCACGCTGGGTGCCTCGGCCGGGGCGTAGTCGATCTTGTCCCGAAGGTTCTCCCACTCCAGGTCCATCCGGCTCAAGAAGTACGGGAGCCAGCCCACCCCGGCCTCGGCCAGGACCAGGGTCAGTCCCGGATGGCGCTCGAGGGCCCCGGAGAACACCATGATGGCCAGGGCCTCGTCGAGCTGCAGGGGCAACAGGGTGGCGAACGCCGCTGACTGCCACTTGCCCACCTGGTAGCTCAGTCGGGAGGACGCCCCCTCTTTGATGTGGAAGCTGAGAGGTAGGCCGGTCTGCGCCGCGGCGGCCCACAGCCGGTCCCAGGCCGGGTCGCCGGCGTCGAAGGAGAAGACGTCGACGATGGCGCCCCGGTGGCCCATGGCCGCCACCCGTTCGAGCTCGGTCACCGCGGCGTGGGGCGAGTGGGTGGGCAGGAACGGGAGGGCGCACAATCGGTCGGGGGCATAGGCGTTGAACTCCTCGATGGCCCAGTCGTTCCAGGCCGCGTAGCAGGCGGTCTGGAGGTCGGGCTCGGGGATCGAGAGGGTGAGGGGGATGGGACCGTAGATGACCGAGGCCCACACCCCGTCGAGGTCCATGTCCTCCAGCCGCAGTTTCGGATCGCTCACCCGGAAGCCGTCGTCCTCGAGGCCGGCCCGACTGACCGCGCTGAGGACCTGGAGCTTGTCTCCGGTGGGCAGTCCGCTCCGACCCAGGACCCGGTCGTTGCAGACCCAGGTGGGATCACCCTGGCCGGTGAAAACCCGTGGGCCCCGCTCCCTCAGGTCCGGAGGCAGCCGTGACTGCCACAACTCCGGCGGAACGGCGCGCAGGTCCAGATGATCGTCGCACGAGTAGATGCTGGTCCCGTCCATGGCGGCCTCCTTTCAATCAACCGCTAGGTCAGGCGGTACCGGATCGGCAGGTGTTTGATGGCACCGTTGACCGACGAGTTCAAGCGCTCCACCGGTCCCGACTGCTCGAAGAACTCCAGGCGGGCCAGGAGCTGACCGAACATGGCCATGAGCTCGGCTCGGGCCACATGGGCGCCCATGCACAGGTGGGGGCCGAAGCCGAAGACCACCGGCTGGTTGGGCGTGCGGTCGATCCGGAACTCGAAGGGATCCTCGAAGACCTCCTCGTCGCGGTTGGCCGATGCCCAATACAGCGCCACCTTGTCGCCGGCGTGGATGTGCTGTCCGTGCAGTTCGCACTCCCCGGTGGCGGTCCGCGAGAAGTAGCTGATAGGCGTGACCCAGCGCAGGATCTCCTCCACGGCGTCGGCCAGCAGCTCGGGGTGGGCCCGCAGCTTCTCCCACTGATCGGGGAACTCACAGAAGGCCTGCATGCCCCCGGCGATGGCGTCGCGGGTGGTCTGGTTGCCGGCCTCGACCAGGAGCTCGCAGTAGGTGACCAGCTGGCGCGAGGTCAGCGGGGACCCGTTGACCTCACTCTGGGTCAGCTGAGTCACCAGGTCGTCCTGCGGGTCCTCACGCCGGGCCGCCACCATCGATTTGAAGTAGCGGTGCAGCTCGCCCCGGGCCCGCGTCGAGGTCTGCTCGGGGCTCTCGCCGGGCAGCCGGTACTCGGGGTCGTCCTTCCCGATGATCTCGTTGGTCCAGCGGAAGTGGTGCTCCCAATCCTCGGGCGGAACACCCAGGACCCAGGAGATCACCGCCACCGGGTACGGGGCGGCGAAGGTGTCGACGAAGTCGCACTCCCCGATGTCGCCCCCGGTGGAGGCCCGGTCCACCACGTCGGCGGCGATCCGTTCGATCTCCCGGGCGCGGGCCCGGACCGCGCTCCGCAGGAACTTCTTGTTGGCCACCTGCCGCATGGGACCGTGCTCGGGAGGATCGAGATAGACGATCATCTCGGCCGGCATCTCGATCCCGCTCAGGTCCATGTCCAAGGTGATGCCACCGGCACTCGAGAACAGCTGGGGCCGGCTGGCCGCGTACTGGACGTCAGCGTGCCTGGTCACGGCCCAAAAGGGCGGGTAACCCGGCGGTTCGATGTAGGCCACCGGCGCCTCAGCCCGCAGCCGGGACCACACGTCGTGGGGGTAGCCGTGCTGGGCGAACCGCTCGGGGTCGACCAGGTCGAGGGGGTCGATGTCGAGGCTCATGGACATGCTCGGTCGGCGCTCACTCGAAGACGACCACGCCCCGGAGGTTCACCCCGTCGAGCATGTCCCGGTAGCCCTGGTTGATCTGATCGAGTTGGTAGGTCCTGGTGATCAGCTCGTCCAACTTGAGCTGACCGGACTTGTACAGGGCCAAGAGGTTGGGGATGTCGAAGCGCGGATTGGCCGCACCGAAGATGACCCCTTTGATCTCCTTCTGCATCATGGCCAGATCGAAGAGGTTGACACTGGCCTCCACCTGGACCTGAGGGGCCACCGCGGTGACCACGCACGTTCCGTTCTTGCCGGTCAGGGCCAGGGCCCCGGCCATGAGGTCCCCGTACATCACCCCCGGCACCATGATCACGGCATCGGCCATCTGGCCCCGGGTCAGCTCCCGGACCACGGGGATGGCCTCGTCCATGGATCCGGCGGTGTGGGTGGCCCCGAAGTCGAGGGCCGACTTCTGCTTGAACTCCACCGGGTCCACCGCCACGATGTTGCGGGCCCCCACCATCTTGGCGCCCTGCACGGCGTTGATGCCCACGCCTCCCACCCCGACCACCACCACGGTGTCGCCCGGCATGACCTCGGCCCGGTAGACCGCCGACCCCCAGCCGGTGGCCACCCCACACGAGACCAGGGCCACCGCCGTCAGGGGCAGGTCGGAGTCCACCTTCACCAACGACGCCTCATGGCACACGCTGTGCTCGGCGAACGTCCCCAGCTTGGACATCACGTTGAGGGAGCGCCCGTCGAGGTGGTACCGCACGGTCCCATCGGAGATCTGCCCGGGCAGGAAGGTGGCAGCCCCCAGGTCGCAGAGATTGGAGTGGCCGGTGATGCACATCCGGCACCGCCCGCAGATGGGGAAGAAGCTGGCGGCCACGTGGTCCCCGGGCTCGAGGTGGGTGACCTCGGGCCCCACCTCCACCACCACCCCTCCCCCTTCGTGTCCGCCCACCATGGGGAAGAGCCCCTTCCTCACCGGCTGCCCGGTGCCGGCTTCCGAGCCCATCTCCCTCGACTGCAGGTGCTCGTCGGAGTGACACAAGCCGGCGGCGGCCCACTTGACCAGCACCTCCTGTCGGCCCGGCGGGTCGAGGTCGATCTCTTCGATCTTCCACTCCTGCTCCCGGCCCCACAGAACCGCGGCATGTGTCTTCATCGTCCCCCCATCCTCGGGCTCTCCTCCGGCCGGGCGCCCTGCGCTTGACCGACCAGCAGCTTAGTGTCACAGTACGACATGAAAGCAAGGGGAGGGACGGCGTGACCATCGAGAGCACGGGCGACGTGTACTACGACCCGTACGACACGGCCATCGACGCCGATCCGTACCCGGTCTTCCACCGGCTGCGGGAAGAGGCGCCGCTCTACTACAACGAGACCCACGACTTCTACGCCCTCAGCCGGTTCGACGACGTGGAGCGCGGCCTGCTCGACAACAAGACCTTCATCTCCGGGCGGGGCGGCATCATCGAGCTCATCCGGGCCAACATCGAGATGCCTTCCGGGGTGCTCATCTTCGAGGACCCGCCCGTGCACACCATCCACCGACGCCTGATGTCCCGGGTGTTCTCGGCCAACCGGGTGGCCGCCCTCGAACCGCAGATCCGGGAGTTCTGTGCCCACAGCCTCGACCCCCTGGTCGGGTCGGGCGGGTTCGACTTCATCGCCGATCTGGGGGCACAGATGCCCATGCGGGTCATCGGGATGCTGCTCGGCATCCCCGAGCAGGACCAGGAAGCCGTCCGCGACCGGGTGGACGCCAACCTGCGCACCGAGGCCGGCCAGCCCATGGAGGTGTCCGAGGACTTCGTCCCCACCGACATGTTCGGCGAGTACATCGACTGGCGGGCCGACCACCCCTCCGACGACATCATGACCGACCTGCTCCAGGCGGAGTTCGAGGACGAGACCGGGACGGTGCGCCACCTGACCCGCGACGAGCTGCTCACCTACATCAGCGTCATCACCGGGGCCGGCAACGAGACCACCGGACGGCTCATCGGATGGACCGGCAAGGTCCTGGCCGACCACCCGGACCAACGACGGGAGCTGGTCGAGGACCGGTCGCTCATCCCGGGCGCCATCGAAGAACTCCTCCGCTTCGAGACGCCCGCCCCCCACATGTCCCGCTACGTCGCAGAGCGCGTCGAGCTGCACGGCCAGACCGTCTCCGAGGGGAGCATCGTGATGATGCTGCCGGCCGCGGCCAACCACGACGACCGCAGGTTCCCCGACGGTGACACCTTCGACATCCATCGGGATCAGGGGAAGCCGCTGACCTTCGGCTTCGGTATCCACCTGTGCCTGGGGTCGGCGCTGGCCCGCCTGGAGGGGAAGGTGGCCCTCGACGAGATCCTCAACCGCTTCCCCACGTGGGACGTCGATCTGGACCGGGCCACGCTGGCTCCCACCTCGACCGTCCGGGGCTGGGAGACCCTGCCGGTGACCATCCCGTGATGGCCGGTGGCAGCTGATGGGAGAGCTCGACGGCAAGGTGGCGGTGATCACCGGGGCCGGCTCGGGTATGGGCAAGGCCTCGGTCAGGGTCTTCGTCCGTGAGGGGGCCCGGGTGGTGGCGGCCGACATCAGCGGGGCCGAGCAGGACACCGCGACCGAGGTGGGCGGCGACGTCCTCCCCGTGCACTGCGACGTGTCCCAAGAGGCCGATGTCGAGGCCATGATGGCGGCCGCCGTCGAGGAGTTCGGACGAGTGGACGCCGTGCTCAATGTGGCCGGCATCGCCGACGGCTGCATGCTGGCCGACCTCACCATGGAGCTCTACGACCGGCTCATGGATGTCGACCTGCGCGGGGTGATGCTGGGGATGAAGCACGGCATCCGCGCCATGTTGCCCACCGGTGGAGGATCCATCGTCAACTGGTCCTCGGTCGGCGGCCTCAACGGTGCCGCCGGCACCAGCGTCTACGCCGCGGCCAAGCACGGGATCATCGGGGCCACCAAGTCGGCCTCCATCGAGTACGGCACCCAGGGGATCCGGGCCAACACCATCTGCCCCGGCTTCATCCTCACCGAGATCATGGCGGTGGGGGCCGAGGACTTCATCCCCGACATCGCGGCCAAGGCCGCACTCAACCGGGCCGGCCAACCCCACGAAGTGGCCGAGGTCGGCGCCTTCTTGGCCTCCGACCGCGCCTCGTTCATCACCGGCGCCACCATCCCGGTCGACGGAGGTTGGTCGGCGAAGCTGGCGTAGGACAATGGATGCCATGACCACCGCCAAGGAGCCGAACACGGATCACCCGACCCGACCGGGTCGTCGCTACGACGGCACGCTGCGCGCCCAACGAGCCGAAGAGACCCGCGAGAGGATCCTCGTGGCCGGCTCCGAGCTCCTGCACCGCTCGACGGTGCGCGACTGGAAGAAGCTCACCGTGAGGGGTGTGGCCGAACGGGCCGGGGTCAACGAGCGGACCGTGTACCGGTACTTCGGGAGCGAGCGGGGGCTCCGCGACGCCGTGATGAGCCGGAACGAGCAGGACGCCGGTATCGACCTGGCCGGCATGGAGCTCGACGACATCTCGAAGGTGGCCGCCCAGATCTTCGAACACGTCTCCCAGTACCCGAGGGAACCCCGCCCGTCACTCGACCCGACTCTGGTCGATGCCAAGAACCGACAGCGGGAGGCGCTGCTCGGAGCGGTGGTCGAGCGGACCGGGTCGTGGACCGACGGGGAACGGACCGTGGTGGCGGCCTTGTTCGACGTGCTGTGGAGTGTGGCCGCCTACGAGCGCCTGGTGGTCGATTGGGAGCTCGGGCACGACCAGGCCGTGGCCGGCATGGCCTGGGTCATCGGGCTGGTCGAAGAAGCGGTCCGGGACGGCCGGAGGCCGGTGTGACGCGCCCGACGCCGCGCTACCGGGCAGCCTCAGCTGTTGGCAGTCATCTGACCCGGCCGCGGGTGGCGCACCGGCCGGCCGGCCACGGTCCCGCCGTCCACCGGCACCACGATGCCGGTGATCTGGGCCGAACGGTCACCGGCCAGGAACAGCACGGCCTCAGCCACATCACCCGGCGATCCCTGTCGTTGCAGGGGCTGGTCCAGCTCGATGGTGGGACCCAGGTCGTAGCTGGTGATGCCGGTGGGGATGTGGCCCGGGGCGATGCAGTTCACCCGGATGCCGTACTCGGCCAGGTCGACGGCCACCATTCGGCTGAACTGCACGATGGCGGCCTTGGAGGTGCGGTAGGCGATGGGCGGACCGCCGCCGGTGAGGCCCCCGATCGACGACGTGTTGATGATCGATCCGCCCCCGTGCTCGGCCATGTACCGACCGGCCCGTTGGGTCCCGATGATCACACCGAACAGGTTGACGCCCATGACCCGGTCGAAGTCGCGGAGGTCGTCGCGCAGGAACCGGCGGAACGAACTGGAGATACCGGCGTTGTTGACCATGACGTCCAGGCCACCGAAGCGGTCCACGGCCAGGTCCACCAGGGCCTGCACCTCGTCGGCATCGGACACATCGGTACGCCGGAAGGCCACACCGTCCAGGCCGGCCGCCACCGCCCGGCCCTCCTGGTCGGCCACATCGGCCATGACCACCTGGGCCCCTTCGGCGGCGAACAGCTCCGTGACGGCCCGGCCGATCCCGCTGGCCCCGCCGGTGACGATGGCCACCTTTCCCGACAGTTCCTGACCCATACCCGGTGGTTCCTTTCGCCGCGGCCACTGAACATACCCCGGGTCCGGTCCTGCCGACGCACCCGACCGATCGAGGTACCACTCCCAACCGGGCACCCGCCCTTCCCCACCATGGAGCAACCGTGAGCAACCAGCAGTTCGATTCCGTCGACTTCTTCCTCACCCGGGAACTCATCGACGACCCCTACCCCTACTTCGCCCACCTGCGCGCCCAGTGCCCGATCCTCAAAGAGCCGCACCACGACGTCTACATGGTCACCGGATACGACGAGGCCGTCGAGATCTACCACGACCAGGCCACCTTCTCGAACTGCAACTCGGCCATCGGTCCGTTCGCCGAGTTCCCCGTCCCGCTGGAAGGCGACGACATCACCGAGACCATCGAGACCTACCGCGACGACCTGCCCTTCGGCGACCAGCTCCCGACCTTCGACCCCCCCAAGCACACGGCCCAACGCGGACTGTTGATGCGTCTGATCACCCCGAAGCGCCTGAAGGAGAACGAGGCCTCGCTGCAGCGGCTGGCCGACGATCAGATCGACCGGTTCCACGCCCGGGGCTCGTGCGAGTTCGTAGGTGAGTACGCCCAGCCCTACACCATGCTGGTCATCGCCGACCTGCTCGGGGTGCCCGAGGAGGACCATCCTGAGTTCGTCGAGAAGCTCATGCACACCGGCAAGATCGAGATGACCCACAGCCCCCTCGAGTACCTCTACGCCCGGTTCACCGGCTACATCGAGGACCGGCGGCGCCACCCCCGCGACGATGTGATGACCGGGTTGGCCACCGCCACCTTCCCCGATGGCACGCTGCCTCCGGTGGAGGATGTGATGAAGATCGCCTCCAACCTGTTTGCGGCAGGCCAGGAGACCACGGCCCGGCTCCTCGGCACCGCCCTCATGACCCTGGCGGAGAACCCCGAGCTCCAACAGCAGCTCCGTGACGACCGTAGGCTGGTGCCCGCCTTCATCGAGGAGTCGTTGCGGCTGGAGCCGCCCATCAACGGCACCTTCCGGCTGTCGAGGACGCCGACCACGGTGCAGGACACCGAGATCCCGGCCGGTAGCACGGTCATGGTCCTGCCCAGCGCGGCCAATCGCGACCCGCTCCAGTTCGAGAACCCCGACGAGCTACGACTCGACCGCCGGAACGCCCGTCAGCACATCGCCTTCGGGCACGGCATCCATACCTGCGCCGGCGCACCGCTGGCCCGGGCCGAGTCCAACGTCTCCCTCCAGCGCCTGCTCGACCGGTTGGGGGACATCCGCATCTCCGACGCCCATCACGGGCCGGCCGGTGACCGGCACTGGGAGTACACCCAGACCTGGATGCTGCGCGGCCACGACCGGCTCCATCTGGAGTTCACCCCCATCGGGTAGCCGACATGATGCCCGTCCCCACTCATCCGACACCATCTTCCGAGGAACCGAGGCTCCTGTGACCAGGTACGAAGGTCCGATTTTTGATGCCGACAACCATCTCTACGAGACCGAGGATGCGCTGACCCGCTACCTGCCCAAAGAGCACGACGGCTTCATCAAGTACATCCAGATCAAGGGCCGGACCAAGATCGCCATCGCCAACCACATCAGCGAGTCCATTCCCAACCCCACCTTCGAGGTGGTGGCACCGCCCGGAGCCTTCGCCGAGTACTTCTCCGGCCACAACACCGAGGGGAAGACCCTCCGGGAGATGGCCGGCCAGCCCATCCCGGCCATCGACGCCTTCCGCTCGGCCGGCCCGCGCCTCTCCCTCCTCGACCAGAGTGGCATCGACGCCGCCTTGATGTTCCCGACCCTGGCCAGCCTCATCGAAGTCAATCTGCTGGACGATCCCGACATGACCTGCACGGTGATCCATGCCTACAACCAGTGGCTCCATGACGAGTGGACCTTCGACTACCACCATCGGATCTTCGCTACCCCGGTGGTCAATCCGTGCCTGGTCGACCGCGGCATCGCCGAGCTCGAGTGGGCCCTCGAGCGCCGCGCCAAGGTGGTGCTCCTCCGACCGGGTGCGGTGGCTGGGACCAGGGGCACCAAGTCGCCGTTCCTACCGGAGTTCGACCCGTTCTGGGCCAAGGTGGCCGAGGCCGGGGTGTTGGTGGCCATGCACGCCTCCGACTCCGGCTACCAGCGCCATGCCAACGAGTGGGAGGGCGACGGGCGCGACATGCAGCCCTTCGCCCCGCGACCGTTCAGCGATGCCGTCAACACCGGGCGGCCGATCAGTGACACCGTGACCTCGGCCATCTGTCATGGGATGTTGAGCCGATTCCCCACGGTGCGGTTGATGAGCGTCGAGAACGGTGGGAGTTGGGCCCTGCCGTGCCTGAAGGCGCTGGAGAAGACCTACGGCAAGATGCCCAACGCCTTCATGGAGCACCCTCGGGAGGTCTTCCTCCGGAACATCTACATCAACCCGTTCTGGGAGGACTCGCTCGAAGCCCTCATCGACGTGATGACCCCTGAGCACATCACCTTCGGATCCGACTACCCGCACCCCGAGGGCCTGGCAGAACCGTTCGCCTGGGCCGACGCCATCACCGATCGCTATCCGAACGATGCGGTCCGCAAGATCATGGGCGGCAATATGTTCGACCTCCTGGGGCTGCCACAGCCGGCTTGACCGGACGGGCTCAGCGGATCGGCAGCGTGCCCGGTGAGGATGGACTGCCCTCGAGCGGCCGCCCGGCCAGAAACGATTCCACCGCATCCACCTCGAGGGGGCGGGCGTAGAGGAAGCCCTGGCCGCTGTCGCAGTGCTCCCGTTCGAGCTGTGAGTACTGGCCGGACTCCTCGATGCCTTCGGCCAACGTCTCGAGGCCCAGGGTCTTGCCCAGCTCGACCAGGGTACGGAGAAGCGTGCCCGACTCGGGTGAGTCGGCCAGGGAGGCGATGAAGGAGCGGTCGATCTTGACGATGTCGACAGGGAACTGACGGAGGTAGGTCAGAGCGGACAGTCCGGTGCCGAAGTCGTCGACGGCGATGCGGATCCCGGTGGCCTTGAGGGCCTCCAACCGGGGCGCCATGGCGATCCTCATGATGCTCTTCTCGGAGATCTCGATGGTGAGCGAGGAGGCGGTGAAGCCCGAGGCGGCCAGGGCGTCCCGGACGTCATCGATCAGGTGGTCCGAGTTGAGCTGCCGGGGCGAGACGTTCACCGATACCCCCAGCCGGTAGCCGCGCTCCTGCCACCGGGCACCCTGTCGACAGGCCTCGTGGAGCACCCAGCGCCCGACAGCGGCCATCATGCCCGAGCTTTCCAGGGTGGGGACGAAGACCTCCGGCGGGAGTGTGCCCCGGCGCGGATGGTCCCAACGGAGCAGGGCCTCCACCCCGGTGGTCTCCCCACCGGACAGGTTGAAGATGGGCTGGAACACCAGCGAGAACTGGTCGTCCCGCAACGCTTCCCGCAGGTCCATCTCCAACAGGTGCTGGTCCTGGACCACGGTGTGCATCTCCGGCTCGAAGGCCACGAAGCAGTCTTTGCCGTGGGCCTTGGCCTCGTAGAGGGCGATGTCGGCATCCCGGAGGAGCTCGGTGGCCGATGCCCGGATGCCGGTGGCGATGCCGATGCTGGCTGTCACCGTCAGTGGCCCAGCGGAGACACCCGGCAGTAGGAAGGGCGGGCGGAGCACCTCGAGCAGGCGCTCGGCCACCAGCTCGGGGCCCACATCCATAGAGCTCCCGTCCACCAGGACCACGAACTCATCGCCGCCCAGGCGACCGATGCTGTCGGTCTCGCGCATGGTGACCTGCAGCCGTTCGGTCACCGCCCGGAGGAGCTGGTCCCCGACTCCATGGCCCAGGGCATCGTTCACGTCCTTGAATCCGTCGAGGTCGATGAAGAGGGCGGCGATCTGAATCCTGTCCCGCCGGGCCCGGGCCAGCATCAACTCGGTGCGATCGAGGATCAGGGCCCGGTTGGGCAGCCCGGTCAGCGAGTCGTGAACCGCCTGGAACCGGATCTGGTCGACCAGTCGGGCGTTGGCGATGGCCGTCGAGGCCTGGGCCGCCAGCCCGTTGAGCCGCTCGGACAGCCACGGTGTGACGGTGAGCCGCTCGGGTCGGCTGGTGACGCCGGCCACGATGGCGCCGATGGTCTCGCCCGCCACCACGATCGGAGCGGACACCGAGGCCACCGTGCCGAACTCCGACACGGGGACCTGGGTGAGTCCGCCGGCCACCACCGAGTCCGGTGGGGCCTGGCGGAACGACCGGGAGCTGAGCCGGGCCACGTCCTCATCGCAGTACCCGATCGACCCGGCCAGCCGGTGACCCACGCTCGACACTCCCAACTCATCGACCTGGTCCAAGAACACCGCGGCCCGGTCGCAGTCGATGATGTCGGGTACGGCCGCCGCCACCTTGGAGGCCATGTCCTCGGCGCAGACGATCTCGGTCAGGGACATGGCCAGATCCAACAGGGCCTGGGCCGTGTTGGCCTGCTGGCGCGCCTCGTCGAGGGCGTCGGCGGTGTCGAGGGCCGACGCCGCCAAACGGGCGTACGACTGGAGGGTGGACTCCGACAAGGAGGAGAAGACGCCACCGCCCTCGTCGACGGCCAGGACGCCGTGGCGCCGACGGGCCGAGGCCACGTCCACGGCGACGACGTTGCCGGGCCCCGCTCTCCCGGCCAGGAGATCGTCGGCCATCGACATGGCCTCGGCTTCGTTGAGTCCTTCGAAGTACACCTGGCGGGGTCGTCCGGCCCGGGGCTCCAGAGCCAGCAGGGCCCCACCCGATCCCACCGCGGTCCGCAACGACGAGGCTACAAATCCCTGCAGGACGTCCTCGTACCGTTCACTGGAGGTGAGGTCGGCGATCATCTCCTGGATCTGCTCCAGCCGGTCCTCGACCAGCTCGGCCCGCATCCGGTAGTGGTCGGCCCGGAGCGAGTCGGTGTCCTCGTCCTGCCAGCGCAGCCGGAACACGCAGGCCGCGTCCCCGCGGCACTGACACTCCTCTTCCACCACCTCGCCCGTCGGCAGGCCGAAGACGATGGGGATGATGGCGTACTGGACCGCCGCGAAGTCGCAGAACTCCGGGTAGGGCTGGTAGTCGTCTTTGAAGGACTCCCGGATGGTCCACTCGTTGGAGGCCACCTCGGTCTTCTCGTACCGCCGGATCGGCACCAGCGGGTTCTCTTCGGAACCACTGGCCAGCAGGGTGCCCGGCGAGTCCAGGGTCTGGGCGGCCTGGGAGAGCTCCCAGGTCTTCAGCCAGTCGGACAGCAGCTCGGACTGGTCGTAGAGACTGGTGGGGTCCAACCTCGACCGCTCCTCGAGGAGCCGTCGGAACTGGTCGTAGGAGCTCCACGAGCCGGCATCGGCCAGCTCGGCCAGGCTCCGGGACTCGGCCGCCTGGGCCAACAGGGTGTCGATGCGGTCGGGGGGCATGGTCCCGACCAGGAACTCCATCAACAACTTGGTATAGACCCCGGAAATATGACGCTCCGCCTGGCTCGCCTCCATCCTTCCAGGATCGACAGATCGGGCGGCGCCCTTTAGCCCGGCCCTCCGGCAGGCGTCAGGCCAGGTTCTCGAGCGTCTCCAACTCCTTGCGCAGACCCCGCCACACCCGGTGCTTGGTGGCGGCGAAGGCGTCACCGGGCAGCCCGGCCAGCTCGGCGGCCAGCGAGCAGGCCCGGGGCAGCGGATCCACCCCCAACTCGTCGAGGAAGCCCATCTCCAGGGCCCGCTCCGGCGAGGCCACCTCGGCGAACATGGTGGCCGAAGTGAGGAACCGGTGCTCGATCCGGTGCGAGGCCACAGCCACCGCGAACGAAGGCAGCGCCATCCCGATGGCCACCTCGTTCAGACCCAGGCGGTAGGGGCCGGTGCGCCCGATGCGATAGTCGGCGCACAAGAGGAGCAGGGCCCCTCCGGCCAGGGCGTGGCCGCTGCAGGACGCCACGATGGGCACCGGCGCCTCGATGGCCTGACGGTACAGCCGGGCGCCCCGGCCCAGCAGTTCCATCACCGCCTCTTCCTCGCCCGACGTCATGATGGCCAGGTCGAAGCCGGCCGAGAAGCACCCGTCCCTCCCGGCGATGACCAGGGGCTTGCGGAGCTGCACGGCGGTGGCGATGGCCGACCGCAGCCCGTCGATGATCTCCACCGAGAGGGCGTTGGCCTTCCCGTCGTCGATGGTCACCACCAGGTACCCGCCGGCGTTGGCCAGGTCCACCGGTGACGACGGTTCCCCACTCATCGGCTGGGGTCCACGAGCACTTTGCCGGTGGCCCGGCGCTCGGCCAGGTCGGCGAGGGCCCGGTCCACCTGGCCCAGGGGATAGATGGCCGAGATGTGGGGGGCGGCCCGCCCCGACCGGGCCAGTTCGGCCAGCTCCACGAGGTCCCGCCGGCGATCGTCAGCCTGATGGCGGGCAAACCCCTCCAAGGTGAACCCCGTCACCACCACGCCCTTGAGCAGGACCAGATTGAGGGGGATGGCCGGTATCTGGCCCGAGGCGAATCCCACCGTGACGAAGCGCCCGCCCCATCCCAGGGCCCGCAGGGCCTGTTCGGCCTGGGGGCCGCCGACCGGGTCCACCACGACGCCGGCACCACCGCCGGTGACCTCTTTGATCCGCACCTTGAGGTCCTCGGTCCCGTAGTTCACCCCGGCTTCGGCCCCGTGTTCCAAGCACAGGGCGATCTTGTCGGCGGACGACGCCGCCGCCAACACCCGGGCGCCGAGCACCGCGGCCAACTCCACCGCGGCCAGCCCCACCCCTCCGGCCGCCCCCAGCACCACCACCCACTCACCGGGCTGCACCCGGGCCACGCTCCGGAGGGCGTGGTAGGCGGTCTGATGGGCCACCCCCGAGGCCGCCGCCGTGGTGAGCTCGACAGCCGGGTCGACCGGTTGGAGCGAGGCGGCCGGCACCACGATCTGCTCGGCGAAGGCTCCGATCAGACTCGAGCCCATCACCCGGTCCCCTACCGCCAGGTCGTCCACACCGGCCCCGACCGAACGCACCGTGCCGGCGAACTCACTGCCCACCGTGAAGGGCAGGGGAATGGTGATCTGGTAGCTGTCCTCCACCACCAGCACATCGGGGAAGTTGACGGCGGCGGCGGCCACGTCCACCACCACCTGACCCGGGGCCGCCACCGGGTCGTCGATCTCCTCGATCACCACCGACCCGGGCGGGCCGTACTGCAGACACCGGGCGGCACGCATCGATCCGACCTCAGCTGTTTCCGACGACGTGTTCGAGCATGGCCGCCAACTTCTCCTGAGCCTCGGCCCGCTTGGCCGGCAGGTGGGCGGTGGGCCACAGGCCCGGGGAGGGCTCGTACCCCTTCAGGACCTCGCGGGCCACAGTGACCTTGTGGACCTCGGTGGGCCCGTCCACCACGCTCATGATGGGCGCCATCATCCACATGCCGCCGAAGGGCATCTCGTTCGAGACCCCGAGGGCCCCGTGGGCGTGCATCGACCGCCACACGGCATCGTGGACCACCTTCGGGGTCAGGGCCTTGATGGCGGCGATGTTCTTGCGGGTCCGCCGGTAGTCACCGGTCTGGTCGATCTCCCAGGCCGTGTAGAGCACCAGGAGGCGGAACTGGGCCAGCTCGGCATAGGAGTCGGCGATGTCACCCTGAATGAACTGCTTGCGGGCCAGCAGGGTGCCCTGGGTCTCGCGGCTGAGCACCCGTTCGCACAACAGGTCGAGCGCCCGTTGACAGCAGGCCACGGTGCGCATGGCGTGATGGACCCGACCACCACCCAGACGGGTCTGGGCGATGGCGAAGGCCTGGCCCTCACCGCCCAGGAGACCCTCAGCGGGAACCCGCACGTCGTCGTAGTGGATGAGGGCGTGCATGGCCTGGTCCTCGGACTCCCCGGCCAGGCCCACGTGGCGCTCCATCACCACCCCGGGGGTGTCGGTGGGGACCAGGAACATGGAGGCACCCTGATAGATGCTCACGTCGGGATCGGTGATGGCCATCACGATGAGGAAGGTGGCGGTACGGGCGTTGGAGGAGAAGAACTTCCACCCGTTGATGACCCACTCGTCCCCGTCTCTGACCGCGGTGGTGGTGAACTGCTGCGGGTCCGATCCGGCCTGGGGCTCGGTCATGGAATAACAGGAGAAGCACTCACCGTCGAGCAGTGGCTGGAGGTACCGCTCCTTCTGTTCGTCGGTGCCGTAGTGGGCGATGATCTCGGCGTTGCCGGTGTCGGGGGCCTGGGTCCCGAAGATGATGGGGGCCCAGCTGGATACCCCGAGGATCTCGTTGAGCAGGGCCAGCTTGACCTGGCCGTAACCCTTGCCACCCAACTCGGGGCCGAGGTGGGCCGCCCACAGCTCGTGATCCCGGACCTCTTGCTTCATGGGATCGACGATCGGTCGCAGCTCGTCGTCGAGCGGGTGGAACTGCCGGTGGGGATAGAGGATGTCGAGCGGCTCGACTTTGTCCGCCACGAACTGGCGCGCCCAGTCGAGCTTTGCTTGGAACTCCGGTTCGGTGGAGAAATCCCAGGCCATGGGAGTCCTTTCTACAGGGTCAGGAAGTGGTTGGGGAAGAGGGAAACGGTGAGGGAGACGAGGTGCCCGGGGCACCACCGGCGTGGTCGGACGACCCGTTTTCGGTTCGGTGGGCCACCAGCCCGGCCAGCAGCCGTTCGTTGCACTCGCTGATCTGGCGCCGGGCCGTGGTGGGATCCTCCGCGTGCGCCACATACATGGCCGAGCCCACTCCGAGGGCCGCCAGCAGATGGGCCAAGGGCTCTACCGGCTGGGGTTGCAAGGTGCCCTCTTCGATGGCGTCGGCCACGTACTCCACGATCTTGCCGGTGGGTCCGTCGCTCCGTCCCGACAAGTGGTCCCAACCGAGGACCGCCGGGCCGTCGACCAGGACGATCTGGCGGTAGGCCTGGTTGGAGGAGGCGGCGTCCAGATAGACCTCGCTGTTGATCCGGAACAGCGACCAGGCGTCGGTGGGGCCATCCTCGGACCGGCGCCGCAGGAACCGGACCACCTCGCCGGTGACTTCGGCGAAGACCGCCCGGAACAGGTCCTCCTTGTCGCGGAAGTGATGGTAGAGGGCCCCCCGGGTCAGACCGGCCTGCCGCACGATCTCTTCCGTGCGGGTGGCCTTGTACCCGTTGACGGCGAACAGCTCCCGCGCTTTGTCGAGCAATGCTCTCCGGGTGTCCTCGACATGGGCGGCCCGCAGGCCGGCAGCCGGACCGGAATGGGCCACGGCGGGAGCTTGATGCATATCGTTTCTAACATACACAATGTTTGCCACGGGACCCCACCGCAGGGTGACAAGGCCGTTGGCCAGGGAGTTTCTCCACCGACCAGCCGTTGGAGCCGGGGGCCCATTTAGTAGGACGTTGTAGTAATCTGAAGGCATGGTCACTTCCCCGGCCCACGGCCCGGCCCAGCTCGAGGTGCCGGTGCGACGGGCCGGCCCGTGAACGAACTCCACCGGCCCAAGCACCCCGTCCGGTTCGTGACGGCGGCCAGCCTCTTCGACGGTCACGACGCCGCCATCAACATCATGCGCCGGCTGTTGCAGTCCCAGGGAGCCGAGGTCATCCACCTGGGCCACAACCGCTCGGTGGACGAGGTGGTCCGAGCGGCCATGGCCGAGGACGTCCAGGGCGTGGCGGTGAGCTCGTACCAGGGCGGGCACATGGAGTACTTCCGCTACCTGGTGGACCGGCTGCGGGACGCCGGTCGGGAGGACATCGCGGTGTACGGCGGTGGGGGCGGGGTGATCGTCCCCTCGGAGATCGAAGAGCTCGAGGCCTACGGAGTGCGCCGGATCTTCTCGCCGTCCGACGGCCAGCGGCTCGGCCTCGAAACCATGATCAACCTCCTCATCGAGGAGTGCGACCGCGACCTGTCCGCGGCTGGACCCCCGCCGTTGGAAGCGCTGGAAGCCGGCGACCAGCGGGCCCTGGCCCGTTGGATCACCTGCCTCGAAGCAGACGTGGTCGATCAGGCCGCCGTTGACGCCCTGGTAGCCGCGGCCGACCGGCATGGCGCCCCGGTGCTGGGCATCACCGGCACCGGAGGCTCGGGGAAGTCGTCGTTGACCGACGAGCTCATCAACCGGTTCCGACTCGACCAGGAGGGCAAGCTGTCGGTGGCGGTCCTGGCTGTCGACCCCACCCGGCGGCGGGGGGGTGGGGCCCTGCTCGGGGACCGCATCCGGATGAACGCCATCGACACGCCCAACGTCTTCTTCCGATCCCTGGCCACCCGGGGGGCGGCCTCCGAGTTGCCCGACCGGTTCCCGCTGGTGGTGGCGGCCTGCCGGGCCGCGGGCTTCGACCTGATCATCGCCGAGACACCCGGCATCGGCCAGGGTGACGCCGCCGTCACCGATATCGCCGACCTCTCCCTCTATGTGATGACCCCCGAGTACGGGGCGGCCTCGCAGCTCGAGAAGATCGACATGCTGGAGCTGGCCGACGTGGTGGCCATCAACAAGTTCGACCGGCCTGGCGCGGACGACGCCTTCCGTCAGGTGTGCCGACAGTGGGGCCGGGACCACCCCGGCGATCGGGGAGGGCCCGAGCCGGTGTTCGGCACCATCGCCTCCCGGTTCAACGACGATGGTGTCACCGCCTTGTTCCAGCGTCTGAAGGGCGACCTGATGGGAGTGGGCCTGGAGGCAGTGGCTGGAGTGCTGGCCCCGGTCAACGGCCGGACGTCGACCCTGGCCTCCCCGATCATCCCTCCCAGGCGACGGCGCTACCTGGCCGAGATCATCGAGAGCGTGTCCGGATATCACGCCACCACCGGGCGCCTGGTGGCCGAGGCCCGAAGGTCCGAGCAGATGACCGGGGTGCTGGCCGAAGCCGCAGGGCGGGGTGTCGACAGCGGGGATCTGGGTGAGTTGGCTGCCCGGCTCGAGCAGGAGCGGGACGCCGAGGGTCGGCGCCTCCTCGAGGAGTGGGCCGGGCTCCGGGCCGAACTGAGCTTCGAGGATGAGGCCGGGGGCGACCCGACGGGTCCCACCGGTCCGGCCGGGAGCCCGACGCTGTGGCGTACCTCGCTATCCGGTACCCGTGTCCCCAGGGTGGCCCTCCCCCGCTTCGACGAACAGGGCGAGCTGGTCCGATGGCTGCGCGCCGAGCACCTGCCCGGCCACTTCCCCTTCACCGCCGGGGTGTTCCCCTTCAAGCGGGAGGGTGAGGACCCGGCCCGCATGTTCGCCGGTGAAGGTGACGCCTTCCGGACCAATCGCCGCTTCCACCTGCTGGCCGAGGGGCAGCCGGCCACCCGCCTGTCCACGGCCTTCGACTCGGTGACCCTGTACGGGTTCGACCCCGACGAACGGCCCGACATCTACGGGAAGATCGGCACCTCGGGCGTCTCGATCGCCACCCTCGACGACATGAAGGCCCTGTTCGACGGATTCGATCTCTGCGACCCGACCACGTCGGTGTCGATGACCATCAACGGACCGGCCCCCACCATTCTGGCCATGTTCTTCAACACGGCCGTCGATCAGCGCCTGGACCGCTGGCACTCCGAACAGGGCCGGCCGGCTACAGCCGAGGAGGCGGAGGCCATAGCGGCGGATGTCTTCGGCACGGTGCGGGGCACGGTACAGGCCGACATCCTGAAGGAGGACCAGGGTCAGAACACCTGCATCTTCTCCACCGAATTCTCCCTCGGGGTGATGGCCGACATGCAGGAGTGGTTCATCGAGCACCAGGTGCGCAACTTCTACTCGGTATCGATCTCCGGCTATCACATCGCCGAAGCCGGAGCCAACCCGGTGACCCAACTGGCCTTCACCCTGGCCAATGCCTTCACCTACGTCGAGTCCTACCTGGCCCGCGGCATGGACGTCGACGACTTCGCCCCCAACCTCTCCTTCTTCTTCTCCAACGGCATGGACCCCGAGTACACGGTGATCGGGCGGGTGGCCCGGCGGATCTGGGCCATCGCCATGAAGGAGCGCTACGGCGCATCGGAGCGTTCGCAGAAGCTCAAGTACCACGTGCAGACCTCGGGGCGTTCACTCCATGCCCAGGAGATGGCCTTCAACGACATCCGGACCACCCTGCAAGCCCTCTGCGCCATCTACGACAACGCCAACAGCCTCCACACCAACGCCTACGACGAGGCGGTCACCACCCCCTCGCCGGAGTCGGTGCGCCGGGCCCTGGCCATCCAGTTGATCATCAACCGCGAGTGGGGTCTCTCCCTGAACGAGAACCCGCTCCAGGGCAGCTTCATCGTGGAGGAGCTCACCGATCTGGTCGAAGCGGCCGTCCTGGCCGAGCTGGACCGGATCAGCGAGCGGGGCGGCGTGCTCGGGGCCATGGAGACCGGCTATCAGCGCGGGCGGATCCAGGACGACTCGATCCTCTATGAGCACAAGAAACACGACGGCTCCCTACCCATCGTGGGCGTCAACACCTTCGTGGCCCCGGGGGCGGACCGGCCGGTCGAGACCGTCGAGCTGGCCCGGTCCACCGAGGAGGAGAAGCAGCGGCAGCTGACCCGGCTGCGGGAGTTCCAGGGTCGGCACGCTGTCGATCGGGATGCCGCCCTCGACGCCCTGCGACAGACGGCGTTGGGCCACGGGAACGTCTTCGCCGAACTCATGCATACCGTGCGCCACGCCACCTTGGGCGAGATCACCGCCACCTTGTTCGAAGTGGGCGGGGCCTACCGGCGCAACGTCTGACTCACAACCTGTAGGTCGTTGGTTCACGTCCAACCCCCGCCACCATCGAATCGTTGGCCGGCGCATATCGTGCTTGCCCAGCACCGGGCATGCCCTATGCGCGCACTAGTCAATGTCCCGACGGTTTCGAGACTTCAACCTGGAAGCAACGTTATTGAGAGGTCTCCACTAGGAGACCGGGGAATGGTCATCGCCGCAGTTCCGCCACCTTTCCCAGCCATCCCAGCTTCTGTGGGTTGCGGATGGCGTAGATGCGGGTGATCCGGCCATCCTCGACCACCAAACTGACCGCGGTAGCCTCGCCGTCGACGTCGAACCGAGCGCCCGGCATCCCGTTGAGCCAGGCAGGGGCGGCCACGAGGTCGGGGAGCTCCACCACGCGGGCGAGGAACGCCGCCACCCTCTCGATTCCGGTGATCGGCTTTCGAGCCGCCGCCACCAGGCCACCCCCGTCGGCGATCAGCACGACGCCCGGGGCGAGCACCTCCACCAGCCCCTGCACGTCGCCGGACGTAACGGCTGCCATGAACTTATCGAGCGTCGCCTCCTGCTGAGCTAGGTCCACTTGCATCCGCGGCCGTCGGGCCGCAACGTGTTCACGGGCGCGATGTGCGATCTGCCGGACCGCGGCCGGGGTCTTGTCTACGACTTCTGCGATCTCGTCGTACGACGTCTCGAACACCTCGTGCAGCACGAAGACCGCCCGCTCGGCGGGACCGAGGGTCTCCAGTACGGTAAGCATGGCGATCGAGACGTTCGCGGCAAGCTCGACGTCGTCGGCCACATCCGGGCTGGTGAGCAAGGGCTCGGGCAGCCATTCCCCGACGTAGTCCTCCCGGCGCCGGGATACCGTCCGAAGCCGATTCAGCGACTGCCGGGTGACCATCCGCACTAAGTACGCCCGAGGGTCATGCAGATCTGCCTGGTCCACATTGGCCCATCGCAGCCAGGTCTCCTGGACCACATCCTCGGCGTCGACCGCAGAGCCCAGCATTTCGTACGCCACCGTGAACAGCAGCCCTCGGTGGGAGACGAATGGATCGTCAATCATGCACTCGAGGCCACGGCGAGAGGCTTGAGACCACAGGCGGCCGAGAACTCCTGTGACTCAATGCCCATGGCGACGTTGGAGCGGGCCATGAGGTTGGCCAGCGCAATGAACATGGTCAGCTCCACCAGGGCGGCAGGACCGAGTGCCCTCAGCAGCCCGGCCGACATTTCGTCGGTGACGGTCGGTGGGGTCTGCGTCATAGCCTCGGCGTACGCCATGACGTGGCGCTCCAGCGGCGTGAAGACATCCGACACTCGCCAGCGGGGCACCTCACGCGCCTTGGTCACGTCGAGCCCTTCGTTCTGGGCGTGAAAGTAGCCGAAGTCGAGACAGAAGCTGCAGCCGATCAGGCTGGCCGTCGCCATGTGGGCGAACGACTTCAGGTTCTCATCGCACTGATCCAACTTCTGCGCCTTACGACCGAGGCTGAAGCTCAAGTTCAACACCTTCCGGTTGTGCCAGGCAACCCCGACCGGCTCGGGAACCTCGCCGAACATCTTGCGGGACATACGCTTGATCATTGCGCCGTACAAGCCGGTCAGCTCCGCTCTAGGGATCCTGGGACTGCTGGACATGGTGTCTCCTCCGATTGATTGTTCTCGGCATAGAGACACCGGCCATGGATCGAATGTGACATCCGAGCCGGATCGGCAAGAGGGTGTGATGGTCCCGAACTCCCGCCACCAACAGTCGTCAGAGCCACGCCTGTGCTCAGCCTGGTCCGAGAGCCGTGCTCACCACCGCCGTCAGGGCCGCCCGCGAGGTGGCCATGGACGGCCCGTACCAGGTCAGGTCGCGGCCCGATACCAGCGCCGTGGCACTGCCGGCGAAGGCCTCGGGGCCGTCACCGGGTCCGAACGGGTAGGGCTCGTCGGGCAGCACCACCAGGTCCGGCTCCAGATCGGCCAGGGCCTGCCGGTCGACCTTGGGGTACCGGTCCTCACCGTCAGCGAACAGGACAGTGAGGCCCAGTCGCTGGAGCAGGTCGCCGCTGAAGGTGTTGGCGCCGACCACCATCCAGGGGTCCCGCCAGATGGGGACGATGACCCTGGCCGGAGGCAGGGTGACCGGACGGTGCCACTCGGCCGTGGCGGTGGTGAGCCACCCGGGCTCGTCGGCACCCAGCACCTCGACCAGCAACCGACGGAGCGATCCGAGGGCCTGGTCCACCGACTCGACCACCGTGACCCACACCGGGATGCCCGCCTCCCTCATCCGCTCGACGTCGATACGCCGGTTCTCCTCCCGATTGGCCACCACCAGGTCGGGCTGGAGCCGGCCGATGGCCCGGTGGTCCGGGTTCTTGGTCCCCCGCACCCGATCCACCTCGAGGTCGGAGGGATGGGTGCACCAGTCGGTGGCGCCCACCAGTACCTCCGGCACCGTGGCCGCCAGCGCCTCGGTGAGCGACGGGACCAACGAGATGACCCGGGTCGGCCGCTCTGCCAGGTCCAGCCGGTGGCCGGTGTCGTCGTCGAGAGTGAGCACCGGCCCGCTCACGGCTCGGCCTCCACCCGCTTCAGGTGGCCGGTACGGAGCCGATGCCGTGGAAGATCAGTTCCCACAGATCCTCGGCCGAGTTCCCTTCGTGGGGGTGCACCGACATGCCGCCGATGGTCGACGAGAAGGTGTTGAACATGATGGCCTCGAGGACCACTCCGACGATGGGACCGTGGCTCTGCCCGGCCCGCACCGCGCCTGCTTCGACCGCCTGGTCGAGAACCTCCTCGAACAAGGCCACCAGAGGGGAGAACACCCGGGCCGCCTCCTTCGGATGCTCGGTGAGCAACTGCTGGGCGAACTCGGCCATGAAGGGGGCCCGGCCGCTCACCCCGGGCTGGCCCTCTTCGGTGGGGCGACACAGCCGGTAGTACTCCACCACGAAGCAGTGCAGGCGCTCGAGCGCATCGTCCTGCGCCGCCACCCTCTCCCGCAGGTACTCGGTGGTGGTCCGGACCGACTCTTCGAACAGGGCCAGCAGGAGCTCGTGCTTGCCCCCGAAGTACTGGTAGAAGCTGCGGAGCGACTGACCGGAGCGATCAACGACCTCCTGAACCGTGAAGTCCTTGCCCGAGCCCGAATTGAAGAGCTCGATGGCGGCGTCGAGGAAGCGCTGCACCCGGGTTTCGGCCCGCAACCGGGCTGAATCGAGAGAGCGGGCCACCGCCAACTCCCGCCAACTGAGACTCTCGGGCTCCGTCTCGCCGGCTGCCACTTCGTGCTCGGTCACCGGGGAAAGGCTACCCGATATGGGAAACAAGGTGAATCTCAAAAAACGATGGCGTCCCGATCTTCTGGAGAGAATGAGATTCTGTCCGGGAACGAAGCTCCGCCAACCGGCCTGCCGAGGGATGGTGCCACCCGGTCAGAGGCACCCGATCGACACCACCACCCGGTTCACCGGTCCTTTTCGAGGACCCGGTCGAGGTTGGCCCGCAGCTCCGGTGAGAGGAACGACCGATCCTCGGCGGCCAGTGCGAAGTCCAAGGTGGCCAGCACCGCCCGCTCCAGGTGGAGGTTGAGGATGCGCTTGGTGTCCTCGACCGCCCGCCGGGGCAGCTTGGCGATCCGGGCGGCACAGGCCATGGCCTGCTCCACCACCTCGTCGTCGGGGCAGACATGGTTGACCAGGCCGATTTCGGCCGCCCGCCGGGCCGGGATACGGTCACCGGTCAAGGCGTACTCCTTGGCCAGTTGCAGGCTCATCAAGAGGGGCCAGGTCACCGGGCCGCCGTCGGCGGCCACCAGGCCCATCAACACGTGCGGGTCGGCCAGGTGGGTGCTCTCGGCCATGTAGACGATGTCCGACAGGGCGACGAGGCTGCACCCCAGGCCCACCGCGGCGCCGTTGACTGCGGCCACGATCGGGACCCGGCACCCAACCATGCCGGTGACGATCTGGCGGCCGTGGGCCAGGGTCTCCTGGCGGCGATCGGCGTCACGGGCCAGTTCATCGAGGTAGGTGAAGTCCCCACCGGCGGAGAAGGCCTTCCCGTTCCCGGTCAGGACCACCGCCCGGGCATCGTGGTCCGCATCGATCTGCGGGAAGAGGCCGGCCAGGCCCCGATGGAGCTCGTGGTTGGTGGCGTTGAGCCGGTCGGGCCGGTTGAGCCGGACCACCCGGATCGGACCCTCGTTGACCACTTCGAGCTCGTCGGGAACGTCGTACTCCGTGCTCATGCCCCGGCCGATCCGACAACGTGGGTCGCGACGTGCGCCATGGTGCTCCTCCCGGTTCGCCGACCGACGAACGATAGCATCAATCTCCGCAAATCAGAACTGCGTTTCCGCTCCCTTGTCTGCAGCCGGGTGGCCTCAGGAGTCGGGCAGCATGAGCATGCGGCGGGCCACCAGATTCCGCTGGATCTGGGAGGTCCCACCCATGACGCTCTGGGCCCGGCTGTAGAGGTAGGTCTTCAACCAGGCGTCGTCACCGAGCCCGTGGTCCATCCCGCCGATGCTGAGGGCGGCGTGACCCACCGTCTGCTCCACCGAGGTCATCAACAACTTGTCGACCGAACCTTGCGGACCGTGGGTGATGCCGTCGAGCCGGTCGGACAGGCGCCGAGCGACGTGGCGGCGCAGCATCTCGACCTCCACGATGGCCCAACCCAACTCGTCGAGCTGATCGGCCCGGAATCGCCCGGGGTCGGCCTGCACCTGGGCGGTGAGCTGGTTGACCACCTTGGCGTAGCGGGCCACGTAGCCCAGCTCCCCGGGCTCGCGTTCGTGGCTCACCACGGTCATGGCCAACCGCCAACCCTCCCCCGGTTCGCCGATCATGTTGGCGGCCGGGACCCGGGCGTCGTCGAAGAGCACCTCACCGAACTCCTTGGTCACCCCGTTGATCATCCGGAGCGGTCGCTGCTCGATGCCGGGCTGGTCCATCGGTACGGCGAAGGCCGAGATACCGCGGTGCTTGGCCACCTCCTGGTCGGTCCGGGCCAGGACCAGGCACCAGTGGGCCTCGTCGGAGTAGCTGGTCCACACCTTGTGACCGCTGATCACATAGTCGTCACCGTCACGGTCGGCCCGGGTACGCAACGAGGCCAGGTCGGAACCGGCGTCCGGCTCGCTGAACCCCTGACACCAACGGTGGCGCCCGTTGACGATGCCGGGGAGGAACCGGCGTTGGATCTCCTCGCTGCCGTGCTCGAGTATCCCCTGGACCAGATAGCCCAGGCTCGGGCGGGGTGGCGCTCCGGCCGCCGCCAACTCCTCGTCGACGATGACCTCGTAGACCGTCGGCAACCCCTGGCCGCCAATGGCCGGGGGCCAGGACATGCCGAAGAAGCCGGCGTCGTAGAGCGAGTGATGCCAGGCGGCCATTCCCGCCCAATACTCGTCGTCGGTCGAGGAGGTGGGCAGGCCGGGGTTGTGGTCCACCAACCACTCCCGCAGCCGCACCCGGAATTCGGTTTCGGCCGGAGCGTCACGGAAGTCCATCGGCACCCCCGATGCCCCGGTGTCCGAGCACCCGGGCCAAGCTGGCCCCGGTCCCGCCCAGGAGCTCGCCGGAGAGCAGGGCCCGCCGGAGGTAGAGGTGGGCTGAGCACTCCCAGGTGTTGCCGATCCCGCCGTGCACCTGGATGGCCGTCTCGCAGACCACCCGGGCGGCCCGGGCGCAGTAGGCCTTGGCTACGGCCGCAGCTTCGAGGGCGTCGGCAGCGGGGAGCTCGTCGACGGCCCACGCCGCGTGCAACATGACGCTGTGCGCTCCTTCCGCTTGGACGAAGGCGTCGGCCAGCAGATGTTGGATGGCCTGAAAGGACCCGATGGCCACCCCGTACTGCCGGCGCGCCGCGGCGTACTCGGTGGCCAGTTGCACCGCGCCGTGCATGGCGCCCACCAGGTCGGCGCAGGCCAGGGCCAGGCCCAGTGCCGTCCAACGCTGCATGGCGTCAGGAGCGACCGGTCCGGCCGGGGGCTCGACGGCCGACACGTCGACCATCGGGTCGATGGCCACCGAGGGCCGGGTCGGATCGATACCGGCGGACAGGCCGCCGAGCTCCACCCGGGCCAGATGGCGGCCGTCGGGTCGGGACACCAGGAGCAGCGCCGTGGACGATCCCGCCACATCGACCGCCACCGTCGGCGGCAGCTCGCTCCCGCCACCGGTGCCGGCCACCGCGGAGAGATCGGCGTGCAAGGCCACGGTCTCGAGCGCCGCGGGGTCCGGAGCCCCGGCCAGCCTCCGGAGCTCGCCGGCCATGAGCGGGCCGAAGAACGCCACGTCGGCCAGGCCCCGACCAAGCTCCTCGGCCACGATGGCCGCTTCCACTCCCGATGCCATGGGCTTGTCCTCTTCGGCCGGGGCCCGGAGCTCCCGCCATCCCGAGGCGGCCACCGCGGCGTCGAGCTTGGCCGTCCGTTCCGGGTCGCCGAGGTCTCCGACGGCGTGAGGACCGAGTTGCCCGACCAGCCGGGCGGCGGCGTCCCGAAGCGCCTGCTGCTCCTCGGAGTACCGGACGTCCATCAGGACTCGGGGGGCGCCGAGGCCAGCCGGTCGGACCACTGGTCGCGGAGGGTTCGTCGCAGCACCTTGCCCGAGGGCAGACGGGGGATCTCGTCCACGACCACGACGTGGTGCAGACGCTTGTAGGTGGCCAGGGCCTCGGCCACCCGCGCCGCCAACTCCCCTTCGGCCACCGGAACGGCCGGATCGAGTTTGACCGCGGCCGCAGGCACCTCACCGGCCCGCTCGTCGGCCACGCCGAACACTGCGCAGTCCAGCACGGCCGGATGACCGAGCAGCACCGCCTCCAACTCGGCCGGGGCCACCTGGAACCCGCTCACCTTGATCATCTCCTTCGACCGGTCGGTGAGGTGGACCCAGCCCTCGGCCTCCAACCACCCGACATCACCGGTCCGGTACCAGCCGTCGGCGAAGGCCTCGGCCGTGGCGTCGTCGGGCAGGTAGCCGGCCATCACCGACCGGCTCCGGACCTGTATCTCACCAACCTCCCCCGGGCCCAGGACGGTGCCGTTCTCGAGGTCGGCGATCCGGAGCTCCACACCGGCGGGTGGCACTCCGGCCGAGTCCAGGCGCCACTCATCGGGGCGGTCCACCGGGTTGGCGGTGATCACCGGCACCTCGCTGGCCCCGTAGGCCGGCAGCCAACGAACCCCGGTCCGCTCGGTCACCACCCGGGCCACGCTCTCGCTCACCGGCGTGGCCCCCCACATGATGTAGCGGAGCGAGGAGAGATCGTGCGCTTCGAGATGGGGATGGTTGGCCAGGGCCAGGGCAATCGGTGCCACCGCCATCTCCAGGGTCATCCGCTCGGCACTGATCCGGTGGAGGACCTCGTCGAGATCGAACCGTCGGTGCAACCGGACCGTCGCTCCGGCCGACACCGCGGCCAGCAGATTGAGGAGCCCGAGGATGTGCGAGGGCGGGGTGGCCACCTGGAAGCGGTCGTCCGGACCGAGGCCGAGGACCGTGACCCAGTGCTCGGTGGCCAGGCCCATGGACTCATGGGTGTGCCGGACGGCCTTGGGCAGACCGGTGGTGCCCGAGCTGAAGACCAGAACGGCCTCGTCGGAACGGTCCGCTCCCGACGGCGCCACCGGTGCGCCATCACCGCCGAGCGGGTCCACCGAGCTGTCGTCGAGGTCGGTCACCCCGGCCGGGCCGAGATGGGCGGCCAACAGGGCCACCCCGTCGCCGTCGGCCACGGCGTGGACCGGCCCGGTCAGGCCGAGGGCGTGTCCGACCTCCGTGGCCTTCCAGGCCGGACTGAGGGTGACGGCGGCCGCCCCGAGTTTGCTGGTCCCGTAGACCGCGGCGATGAACTCCATGCGATTGGCGGTCATCAGGGCCACCCGATCGCCGCGGACCACGCCGCGGGATGCCAGGTGGCGGGCGAAGGCGTTGCTCAGGTCGTCCAGTTCCCCGAACGACCAGGCCCGGTCGCCACTCCGCACGAAGTCACGGCCCCCGAACCGGAGCGCGGCCGACTCGAGCGCCTCGTGCATCAGGGGGGTGGCCATTGGAAACCATCTTCTCCAATTTGAGATCGACCGTCAACAATTGGGAGATATACACTTCTCCGATATGCAGATTGGATACGCGAACTGATGGCCGACGACGAGGACGTGCGCCAAGAGATCATCGGAACGGTCCGTCGGTTCGTGGCCCGCGAGGTCATTCCGGTGGCCTCCGGGCTCGAGCACGAGGACCGGTACCCGGGCGAGATCGTCGAGGGGATGCGCGGGTTGGGCCTGTTCGGGGTGACCATTCCCGAGGACTACGGAGGGCTGGGGCTGGACCTTTTGACCTACATCGGGGTCATCGAGGAGCTGGCCTACGGGTGGATGAGCCTGACCGGGGTGATCAACACCCACACCATGGCCGCCACCCTGCTCATGCAGCACGGCAACGAGGAGCAGAAGCAACGGTGGTTGCCGGTGATGGCCGCCGGCGACCGGCGGGGGGCGCTGTCGCTCTCCGAGCCCGATGCCGGCAGTGACACCCGGAACATCTCCTGTCGGGCCGAGCGGGACGGGGACGAGTACGTCCTCAACGGGACCAAGGCCTGGGTGACCAACGGCGAGCGCGCCGGGCTGGTGGCGTTGGCGGCGAGGACCGAGGAGGGGATCTCGGCCTTCATGGTGGAAAAAGAGCCCGGTCCGGACTTCGAGGGGATCTCGGTGAGCAGGCACGTGGGCAAGCTGGGCTACCGGGGCGTCGAAACCGTGGAGATGGCCTACACCGACCATCGCATCCCGGCCGGCAACCTCATCGGCGAGCCGGGCCGGGGCCTGCCCCAGATCCTCGGGGTGCTGGAGATCGGGCGCATCAACATCGCGGCACGGGCGGTGGGCGTGGCCCGCGCCGCCTTCGACGCCGCCCTGACCTACGCCCAGCAACGGAGCACCTTCGGCAAGCCCATCGCCGAACACCAGGCCATCCAACTCAAGCTGGCCGACATGGCCACCCGACTGGAGGCATCCCGCCTGCTCACCCGGAACGCCGCCGAACGGAAGACGGCCGGACTGCGCTGTGACGTCGAAGCGGGTATGGCCAAACTGTTCGCCAGCGAGACCGCCCTCGAACTGGCCACCGAGGCCATGCGCATCCACGGTGGCATCGGTTACACCACCGACCTGCCCGTCGAGCGGTACTACCGGGACGCCCCGCTCATGGTCATCGGCGAGGGCACCAACGAGATCCAGAGGTTGGTCATCGCCCGGGGCCTGCTGGCCCGGGCCCGCCACTCGGCGTAGTCGGGGGCCCGGCTGAGGCCACCGGCCCGGCCAGGCTGTAAGCAATAGGGGTGGTGTTGACCGGTCGGGCCGGCGCGGCGGAGTGGGAGCGCCGCCAGGTCGAGGCGGTTCGTGAGAGCCCGCAGGCCCGGCTCGAGCTGATCAAACGGACCTACGGCGGGCCGGACGGTCGGGCCGCCCATCGCCTCCCGTTTCGACGGGCGGCCCTGTCGTCCATGCACCGGCAACTCCGTCGGGGGGTGCTCGAACCGTTGACCGCCACGCCACCGGGCAGCCCGTGGTGGCGGGCGGTGGACGAACGACTCCTGCGCGACGGGTGTGAGGCCATAGCGCGGAGCGGTGGCCTGGGGGGAGCGATGTCGGCCGACAGCGTCGGGCTGTGGATGTCCTTTGTGGCCCACCCGGCCGCCCGCACCTGGTACCGGGCCCACAACGCCACCGTCGTCCCGGCTATCTCGAGCACCGCCACCTGACCGATGGCGAGAGCCGGCCGGAGCGGCTCTTCCTGAACGTGGTGCTCCTGCGGGTGCCCTACGCCCACGCCCTGGTGGCCCGGCCGCGGTTGGCCCTCGGTGGGCCCGCTCCGCTGGGTCCACTCCTCGGCGACCCCCGGGTAGGGATGACCGGACTGTTCCTCTCGTTGTCGCGGGTGCTGCCCGATCGGTATCCCCTCGAGGACCAGGTGGCCGACCACGTGGCGGCGGGACAACGGTGGTCCGGGCCGTTCGCCGGGCCCTGCCGCCACCGCCCGCCACCTCGGCCTGACCGGGGACGCGCCGATCAGGAGCGGCGTTCGGCCACCTCGGCCAGCACTTCCCCGGTGTGCTGTCCCAGCCCGGGGACCGGTCCCCGGCGCCCCCCGTCGACGTCGGAGAAGCTCACCGGCCCGTTGACCGACCGTTGCACCGCCCCCCGTCCGCCGCCGTCGATCTCCACGATGCCCTCGTTCTCCAACAGCTGCGGGTCCTCCACCACTTCGGCCGGAGTCTGGGCCGGGGCCCACCACACCCCCTCGGCATCGAACCGCTCGGCCCACTCCACCATCGGTCGCCCGGCGATGATCCCGTCCAGGATGGCGATGACCTCGACCCGGTTCCGCCGGATGGACGAGGCATCGGCGAAGCGCGGATCCTCCAGCAGCTCGAGATGGCCGAGGGCCCGGCAGACCGCGGCGATGTGGCGCCCGGCCTCCAGCCCGGTGAGGAAGAACCAACTGCCGTCGGCGGCCCGGTAGGGATTCATCAACGGCGCCTGGTTGCGGTGCCGCGGCTCGGCCCGGGCCACCTTGCCCAGGGTCATCTGCAACCCGAGGTCCCACCCCAGCACATAGGTACCGGTGCGGAGGAGCGACACCTCGACCACCCGTCCCCGACCGGTGGCCCGCTGCTCCATGACCGCGGCCAGCACCCCGCCGAGGGCGGCCAGCCCGGTGATGTGGTCGCCGATCCCACCTCGGGCGTTGAGCGGGTTTCCCTTCGTGGTCGGCCATCTGCATGGACAGGCCGGACCGGGCCCAGAACGCCCCGATGTCATAGGTGGGGCGGTTGCGGTCGTCGCCGTGCAGTCCGTAGCCGCTGATGCTGCAGTAGACCAGGCGTGGATGGCGGCCCACGGTGGCCTCCGGCTCCAGGCCCAATCCTTCGAGGGAGTCCGGCCGGAGGTTGGTGATGAAGACGTCGGCCGTGTCGAGGAGGTCCTCCAGGCTCTGTCGACCCTCGGGCCGGCGGAGATCGAGTACCACGCTCCGCTTGCCCCGGTTGTCGAGGGAGAAGGCCGGATTGGGCATGTCGCTGTCGATGCCCAGCGAGCCGAAGACCTGGCGCATGGGATCGCCCGCCGGTGCTTCCACCTTGATGACATCGGCTCCCCAGTCGGCCAACAGCGCCGCGGCGGCGGGCGCGGCCACCCACACCCCCAGCTCGACCACCCGGAGGCCGGCGAAGGTGGACAGTCCCGACCCGGGGTCGGGGCTCACGCTCCGGCCCCTCCGCCGCCGGGGGCCACCCGTTGACGCAGGAGGTCCTTCACCACCTTGCCGGTGGCGTTGAGGGGCAGCTCATCGATCAGCTCCACCACCCTGGGGGCCTTGTAGTTGGCCATGGTGGCCCGGCACCACTCCACGATCTCCGAGGCCGAGGCTTCCTCTGAAGCCGGAACCACAAAGGCCATCCCGACCTCGCCGAGGCGGGCGTCGGGGATGCCGATCACCGCCACCTGTCGGACCTCGGGGTGGGCCAGCATGAGCTCCTCGATCTCGGCCGGGTAGGCGTTGAAGCCACCGACGATGAACATGTCCTTGATCCGCCCGACGATACGCAGGTAGCCGGCCTCATCCACCGTTCCCACGTCACCGGTCCGTAGCCAACCGTCCGGGGAGAGTGCCAGGGCCGTGGCTTCGGGATCGTCGAGGTAGCCGGCCATCACGCTCACGCCGCGCAGCACCACCTCGCCGGGCTCACCGATGTCGACGTCCCGGTCATCCTCCACGATCCGCACCTCGAAACCGGGGCGCGGCCGCCCGACAGTGGTGGCGATGGTTTCCACGTCGTCCTCCGGAGAGGTCGAGGCGGCCGTTCCCGCTTCGGTCAGTCCGTACCCCGTGATGACCATGGAGAAGGGCAGTTCGTCGTGGACCCGGCGCACCAGCTCGACCGGGATGTCGGCCGCCCCGGTCACCGCCACCCGCAACGTGGCCAACCGGTAGCTGTCCCGGCCCGGGTGGTCCAGGATCGACTGGTACAAGGTGGGTGGCCCGGGCAGCACGGTGATCCCTTCGGCGTCGACCCGGCCCAGGATGTGGTCGACGTCGAACACCGCTTCGGGGAGCATGGTGGCGCCGGCGGCCACACAGGCCAGGATGCCCGCCTTCAATCCGAACATGTGGAAGTACGGGTTCATCATGAGGTACCGGTCGTCGCGGCCCAGCCCGGTCATGGTCACCCAGTCGGTGGCCACGGACAGGGTCCGGCCGTGGGTCATGACCACGCCCTTGGGCCGACCGGTGGTGCCCGAGGTGAACAAGATGTCCGAGGGATCGTCCGGGCCCAGCTGCTCCGCCCGTTGGTCCACCACCTGCCGGTGGGTGTCGGTGGCCCGCTCGCCGAAGGCGGCCCACGAGTGGGCACCGGCCGGTGCCGGGCCCCGGGCGATGATGACGGTGTCGAGGTCGGGCAGCTCGGTGGCCGGTCGAGCGGAGCAGGGCCACATAGTCGGTCCCGAGGAAGTCGGTCACCGTCACCAGGGCCCGGGCTCGGCTCCGGAGGAGCAGGTCGACGGCTTCGGCCCCTTTGAACCGGGTGTTGATGGGGACCAGGACCGCGCCGGCCCGGGAGAGGCCCAGGGCCGCCACCACCCACTCGGCGCAGTTGAAGGCCCAGACGGCCACCCGGTCGCCGGGTTCGATGCCGGAGGCGGCGAGGGCGGCGGCGAAGGTGCGGGCCTCGTCGGCCAGCTCGGTGTAGGTCAGCCGGGTCGGGCCGTCCTCGATGGCCGGCCGGTCGCCGTACCGTTCGGCTGCGGAGGCGGTGACGGCCGGGATGGTCAACCCCGGGCCGCCGCCGTCGCTCATCGGGTGACGAGGTCGGAGACGTTCATCAACCGCGCCAGGTTCCCTCCCATGATGCTGCGCACGGCGTCCTCGTCCAGGCCCTCCAGCTCGTCCACGTAGGTGGCCGGATCGGCCAGGCCCTCGGGGTGGGGATAGTCCGAGCCGAACAGCACGTGTTCGACCCCGATGAGCTCGGCCAGAGCGCCGAGGTCCTCCTCCCAGAACGGGCTGATGTAGATGTTGCGCTTGATGACCTCGACCGGATCCTCGAGGAACTCCTGGGGCATCTTCTTGTACACATCGGCCATGTTCTTCAACAGCGGCTCGACCCAACTGCTGCCGTTTTCGATCACCGCCACCTTGAGCGTCGGGAACCGTGACAAGGCGCCGTGACAGACCAGAGCGGATACGGCGTCCTCCACCGGGCGCCAGGCCGACAGCATCCGGAAGGCCTGCGGTTGGAACGGGAGCATCTCGGAGTTACTGCCCATCCAGTCGTTGGCGTACCGCTCGTACCCGCTGTCCGAGGAGTGCATGGCCACGAGAATGTCGTGGTCGACGACCTTCTGCCAGAACGGATCGAACTCTTCCAGGCCGAAGGAGCGGGGTCCCCGGTAGCCCGCCACCGGCGCCGGCCTGATGAGCACGACCCGGGCGCCTCGCTCCACCACCCACTCCAGCTCTTCGATGGCCCGCTCCACGATGGGCAGGGTGATCACCGGGGTGGCGAAGATGCGACCCTCGTAGTCGAACGACCACGTCTCGTGGAGCCATTGGTTGAGAGCATGGATGACGGCGTGGGTGAGCTCGGGGTCGTCGCGCATCCGCTCCTCGACCAGGCTGGCCAGGGTCGGGAACATCAGGGCGCGGTCGATGCCCTGTTCATTCATGAGCTCGAGCCGGGCCTCGGGGCCCCGAAAGGCCGGGATGGCCTTCATGGGCTCCCCGAAGATCTCCCGACGGCTCTTTCCCTCCGGATTCCCCAGGCGGAAGTAGTCCTCCTGGGCCCCGGGACGGGCCACCACCTCGAAGGTGGGATTGGGGATGTACTCACTGATCTGGCCCCGGATGACGATTTTGGTGCGACCCCGGACCTCGACGTAGTCGATGGCGCCCCGGTACCGCTCGGGCAGGTACTTGGTCAGGGCGTCGCGGGTTTCGTAGAGATGGTTGTCGGCATCGAACAACGGGATGCTCAGCGCGGGCTTCGACATGGCTCTTCCTCCGGATCCGCTTCGATCGAGTGGTCCCCCGACCGAGAATCATGCAGCAATCACGGTGCCGTCCCCCCTCGTGAGAATGGCACTATGTAGAGATGAGAGTACCATTTCTTCCCGATGGCGCGCCACCAGCCGGCTGCCGCCCGGTGCCGCCCCGGACGCCGTCTCCGGAGCCGGCCGGTAACCCTTTCCGTTGCACCTGACAGCCCCGGGGCACTGAGAACGCGCTTCTTGTATTTGTGCCATATTGGTTTTGTACGCCGATTTGGATTTCTACGCCGATCAACAGCCGGTCCGTTGCAGGGCGAAAGGTGAAGAATGGCACTGCGCAGAGAGACCGCCACGCGAGGGCGCACCATGCGCCACGGAGGGGGGCAGGGATGACCACCATGGAGTCCGACGTCTACTACGACCCGTACGACTTCGAGATCGACTCGGACCCGTACCCGGTCTGGAAGCGCCTGCGGGACGAGCAGCCGCTCTACTTCAACGAGCGCTACGACTTCTACGCGGTGAGCCGCTTCGACGATGTCGACCGGTGCTCGAGGGACTGGGAGACCTACATCTCCGGCAAGGGGACCCTGCTCGAGATCATCAAGAGCGACATGGAGATGCCGCCCGGCACCATCATCTTCGAGGACCCTCCCACCCACCACATCCACCGCCGCCTGCTCTCCCGGGTCTTCACCCCCCGCAACATCAACGGCCTGGAGCCGAAGATCCGCGAGTTCTGTGCCCGCAGCCTCGACCCCCTGGTGGGAGAGGGGGGCTTCGACTTCATCGCCGACCTCGGAGCGCAGATGCCCATGCGCACCATCGGGATGCTGTTGGGCATCCCCGAAAGCGACCAGGAGGCCATCCGCGACACCATCGACGACGGGCTGCGCCTGACCGAGAGCGCCATGCCCGACGTCGGCGCGGCCTACGCCCAGGGCATGACGGCGGGTGAGGGCTTTGCCGAGTACATCGAGTGGCGGGCCACCCACCCCTCCGACGACCTGATGACCGATCTGCTCAACGCCGAGTTCGAGGACGAGACCGGTACCGTGCGCCGGATGACCCGCGAGGAGGTGCTGGGCTACGTCAACCTCCTGGCCGCGGCGGGCAATGAGACCACCACTCGGCTGATCGGATGGACCGGGAAGGTCCTGGCCGATCATCCGGATCAACGCCAGGCCCTGGTGGAGGATCGCACGCTGGTGCCCAACGCCATCGAGGAGCTGTTGCGCTTCGAGTCGCCGTCGCCGGTACAGGCCCGGTACGTGACCAAGGACGTCGAGCACTACGGACAGGCAGTACCTGCCGGTAGCGCCATCCTCCTCCTGACGGCAGCGGGTAACCGCGACGAGCGCAAGTTCCCCGACGCCGACCGGTTCGACGTGCACCGGACCATCGACCATCACCTGGCCTTCGGCTATGGGATCCACTTCTGCCTGGGCTCCGCCCTGGCCCGGCTGGAAGGACGGATCGCCCTCGACGAAGTGCTCCAGCGCTTCCCCACCTGGGAGGTGGACTGGGACCGGGCGGTTCAGGCCCGGACGTCAACGGTCCGGGGCTGGGAGAGCCTGCCCGTCATCACCCCAGAGGGTTGAGCATGAGCGAGGACACCCCTTCTCGGAGAACAGTGGTCGTCGGGGCCTCGAGTGGCTTGGGCCGCTCCATCGCCACCGGCCTCGGTCAGCGGGGCGCCACCGTGGCCCTGCTGGCACGGCGCCACGACCGTCTGGTCGACGCAGCCAAAGAGGCCGGGCCCGGATCGCTGGCCATCGCCTGCGACGTGACCGATGAGGAGTCCGTCCGTAGCGCCATCGACGAGGCGGCCAAGGGCCTCGGTGGCATCGACGCCCTCATCTACGCCACCGGGGTCGGGCCGCTCGGCCCGTTGATCGATGCCGGTGCCGAAACCTGGCGGCGAACCTTCGACACCAACGTCATCGGAGCAGCCCTGGTCACGGCAGCGGCCATCCCCCACCTCACCGAGACCCGAGGGGTGGCTGCCTACCTGTCGTCGATCAGCGGCTCGATGACCCCGCCCTGGCCGGGCCTCGGGGTCTACGGCACCAGTAAGGCCGCCCTCGAGACCATGATCGAGGCCTGGCGGGGCGAGCATCCCGCAGTCGGATTCACCCGGGTCATCGTGGGCGACTGCGCCGGGGGCGAGGGGCCGAACGTGACCGGATTCGCCGACAACTGGGACTGGGACGTGGCCGCCGAGTTCCATCCCATCTGGGAGCGGAGGAACTACCTCAGCGGTTCCCTGGTCGACGTCGAGGAGCTGGTGCGGATGGTGGACACCGTGCTCCGGTGCGGGGCCACTGCCTGTATCCCCTCGGTGGCGGTGACGCCCCGCCGGCCCGGCTGAGCCCAGCGCGCCAACGAACCCCGGTCCCTGCGCCGGTCAGGCCGGTAGCTCGCGACCCATCAGGAACTTGGCGATGAGCGTGGCATCCGGAAAGGATTCGGTGATCCCCGAGCTCATATAGCCGGCGTCGGTGATCATGGTGATCCCGGTGATGGCGGAGGCGGCGTCGCTGCACAGGAAGACCAGCGGATAGGCCTGCTCGAATGCGGTGGAGGCCTCCATCCCCACCTCACCCCGGTAGTCGGCGCCGAACCCCAACCAGGTCTCCTTGTTGGCCACGGCCAAGGGCGTCTCGGTGGGGCCCGGGCAGATGGCGTTGATCCGGATTCCCTGCTTCAGCAGGGGGAAGGCCTGACTGGCCACGTAGGCGCAGATGGCCTGCTTCATGGACATGTAGTCGGCCTTGCCATGCTCCGCCACCCACTGCGCTCCGGCGTCGAAGTCCGGCGTGGCGATGAGCTCCAGCAGCTCGGGCAGGTTGGCCTCCCAGCCCAGGCCGGCCGCCGAGGAGATGAACCCGATGGCCGAGCCCCGGCCCAAGGTGCCCTCCGCCACCAGGCGGTCGATCATGTGACGGTGGCCGAGGAAGTTGATCTTGTCGATGCCGGGGGTCCCGTCCGCCACCCCGGCGCAGGACAGCAGGGCGTCCACCGGCCCACCGCACTCGTCGATGGCCGCATCGATGGAGGCCCGATCGGCCAGGTTGACATGGATGGCCGTGACCCCCGGCAGGGTGACGTCGGCGAAGTCCATCACCACCACGTCAGCCCCGGCATCCTGCACCAACTCCGCCGCCGCGGCCCCCATGCCGGTGGCCCCTCCGACCACCAGGACCCGCTTCCCGTCGTAGCGAAATGCATCAGCAATCGACATGTCCTGCTCCTGTCTACGTGTGGATGGTGCTCGGGCGAATGGTCTCGAGGCGATCAGGCCACGACGCCGCGGATCTTGAGGTCGATGATGGCATCGGGATCCAAGCCGATCTCGGCCAGGATGGTATCGCCGTGCTCATTGAACTCGGGAGCGCGGGTCGGTGCCGCCGGTTCCTCGTCGAACTGCACCGGGGCTGCCACCAGCCGGAAGGGCGTGCCTGTGGCCGTCTGGCACTCCTGCACATAGCCGTTGGCCGCCGTCTGTGGATCGGCCGCCGCCTCCAGGGTGTCCTGGACCACGGCCCACTGCCCGGCGAAGGTGGCCAGACGTTCCCGCCACTGGTCCAGCGTGGCCGAGGCGAAGATCCCGGTCAGGATGCCGATGGCGTCGGTGCTGTTGGCCATCAGCGAGCCATGGTCGACGAACCGGGGGTCGGTGGCCAGCTCCGGACGGCCGACCGTCTCGCACAGCAGTGGCCAGTACTTGCCGGGCTGCAGGCAGGTGAAGGCCAGGACCCGACCGTCCTCGGTTTTGTAATTGCGCGACAGGGGATTGGACGAGGGGCGATCGTCGGGCGGGGGTTTCCACGGCACGTCCAGCACCAGGGAGAGCGCCACCGCCTGACCCATGGCCCACAGTCCCACCCCGAGTAGCGACACATCCACGATGGTGGCCTCGCCGGTGCGCTCCCGGTGGAAGAGCGCCCCCATGATCCCTCCGGCGATGGTCATGGCCCCGATGGAGTCGCCGAAGCCCGGTGCCGGTGGGACGGGGGTCAACTCGTACTCGGGACGTTGGGCCCCCACCGCAATGCCCGATCGGGACCAGAAGGCCAACGAGTCGTAGGAACCCTTGTCGGCATCGGGACCGCGCTCGCCCTGGCCGGTGCCGCGCACGTAGATGATGTCGGGGTTGTGGGCCCGGATCTCCTCGACCCCGATCTTGAGTTTCTGGCGGACGCTCGGGAGCTTGTTGGTGAGGAACACGTCAGCGGTGGCGGCCAACTTGTAGAGGATCTCCAGCCCTTCCGGGGACGCCAGATCGAGCCCCAGGCTCAGCTTCCCGCGGTTGGAGTGCTCCAACAGGGCGTGGACGTCGCCCGGCACCAGGGCCAGACCGGTCGAGGCCAGACCACGCATGGCGTCACCGCGTTCGACGTGCTCGATCTTGATGACCTCGGCGCCCCAGTCCGACAGCAGGGCCGACGCCGCCGGGACAAAGGTGTGCTCGGCCACCTCGAGGACCCGGACGCCCCGCAGTACAGCAGTCACTACCAACCTCCGACCATCTCCGTACGGCGGGACGGAGAAGATCCGTCATCCCCCAGGCTCCTGCCGTCTGACCCCGGAGCCATCAGAGCCTCGCATCCCAGAATCGGCATGTGCACTCTAACCCTGAGAGACTGGCGTTCTCAACTTACGTCCGGGGGCACCCACGCCGGCGGCCGCTTCTCCATGAAGGCCCGCATCCCCTCCCGGGGCTCGTCGGAGTGGTCGAGGGCCCAGAACATCATCGGGTAGTCGATGATGCCGTAACGCTCGTTGAGCATCCGTTTGACCTGGGCCCGCGCCGCCGGAGCGGTCCGGAGGACCTGATGGGCCGCAGCGGTGGCCGCCTCCCGGAGGTCGTCGTGGGGCACCACCCGGGCGATCAGCCCCATGGCCAGGGCTTCGGCGGCATCGAAGGTCCGGGCCGACAGCAGGAGATCCCGGGCCACCGCCATCCCCACATGGACCGGCAGGGCGGCGACGTACGTGGCGTCGGGGATGCCCCGGAGGAGCTCCGGCACCCGGAACGTGGCCCGCTCGCTCACCACGGCGATGTCCGCCATCATGGCGATGAGCAACCCGCCGGCCTGGCAGATGCCGTTGACGGCGGCGATGACCGGGGCCGGGCTGTCACGGATGGCCACAAACGGGAGGACGTCCTGCCCCATGGCCTCGGGGAAGGCATCCCCCGGCTCCGAGCGGCCTCCGAGGTCACCGCCAGGGGCGAAGACGTCGTCGACACCGGTGATGATCAGGGCGGCCAGGTCCGGGGCATCGTTGACCAGGCGCACGGCCCGTTTGAGCCCGTAGTACATGGCCGGGGTCAGCGCGTTCCGGGCCCGGGGCCGATCGATGACGCACCAGGCGATCGACCCGTCCCGCTCCAATCGCAGCGAGGACGTACCGAGTTCATCGTCCATCAGACCCCGCTCCTCTCAGCCCGATCCCATCACCGGCACCCACGGCCCGTCGGTGCCCAGTCTGGCACGACACGGCCCCTCTCGTAATCCGGTAATGAAGTATTGGTTTTGAGATAATCTGGATTCCAGACAGGTCCGCCACGCCGAAGGAGCTCATCGATGCCCCGTCCTCGCACCCCGGAGCACATCCATCTGCGCAGCGCCCGAATGCTGGATGTCCTGACCGGGGAGATCGTGGCCCCCGGCGACCTCCTGGTCACCGGCGAGCGCATCGAGGCGGTGGCGCCGACGTCGGTGCCCGATGATGCGGTGGTCATCGACGTCGGCGATCTCACCCTTCTCCCGGGGCTCATGGACATGGAGGTGAACCTGCTGTTGGGCGGGCCCGATCACCGCAGTCCTCTGGTGGCGGTGCAGGACGACCCGGCCGTGCGGACACTCCGGGCGGTGGCCAACGCCCGCCGGACCCTCCGGGCCGGATTCACGACGGTGCGCAATCTCGGCCTGTTCATCCAGACCGGCGGACTGCTGTTGGATGTGGCCCTCATGAAGGCCATCGACCTCGGTTGGATCGAGGGGCCGCGGGTCGTTCCGGCCGGACATGCCATCACCCCGACCGGCGGCCATCTCGATCCGACCATGTTCCAGGCCTTCGCGCCCCACGTCCTGCCCCTGACCGTGGAGGAGGGCATCGCCAACGGGATAAGCGAGGTGCGCAAGGCCGTTCGCTACCAGATCAAGTACGGGGCCCGCCTGATCAAGGTCTGTGCCTCGGGCGGGGTGATGTCGCACACCGGTCCGGCCGGTGCCCAGCAGTACTCGGACGAAGAGCTCCGGGCCATCGTGGACGAAGCCCACCGGGCCGGTCTCCGGGTGGCGGCCCATGCCCACGGCGACCAGGGCATCCGGGCGGCCCTCGAGGCCGGCGTGGACTGCATCGAGCACGGATCGCTGATGACCGACGAGACGCTGGATCTGCTCATCAGTCTCGAGAGGTTCCTGGTTCCGACCACGTACCTGGCCGACGGCATGGATGTGTCCCATGCCCCACCTGAACTACAGGCCAAGGCCGCCGAGGTGTTCCCCCGGGCTAAAGAGACCATCCGCAAAGCGGTGGCCCGGGGAGCGCGCATCGCATGTGGGACCGACGCTCCGGCCATCCCCCACGGCAAGAACGCCAAAGAGCTGGTGGCGCTGGTCGACCGGGGCATGACCCCCTTGCAGGCCATCCGCGCCGCCACCACCGTGGCGGCCGAGCTCATCGATGTCGACGACCGGGGGCGCATAGCGCCGGGCCTCTTCGCCGACCTGGTGGGCGTCCCCGGCGATCCGTTGGCGGACATCACCGTGACCGAGGACGTCCGCTTCGTGATGAAGGGCGGGCAGGTGTACCGCCACGACGCCACCGCCACCTGATCAGTCGCTCACCAACACCTTCCTGATGGTCGGCGCGGTCGAGGTCAGGCGGCGGGGCCGGATCCGATGCCGTGGAGGATGAGACCCCACAGGTCCTCGGCGTCACCGTCGGTCGGGCGTAGCGACAAGCCGCCGATGGTCGAGGAGAAGGTGTTGAACATGATCACTTCGAGCACGATGCCGACGATCGGCCCCTGGCGGAGCCCGGGTCGCACCGCGCCGGCGTCGGCCGCCTCTTGCAGCACTTCCTCCAGGAGGGTCAAGAGGGGGGAGAACACCCGGGCTGCTTCCTTCGGGTGTTCGGTGAGCAGCTGCTGGGCGAACTCGGCCATGCCCAGCGGGCCCTTCCTCTTCCCGTCGGCATCCTCGGACGGACGGCACATCCGGTAGTACTCCACCACAAAGCGATGGAGGCGCTCGAGGGGGTCGCTCTCTTGGGCGATGGCCTCGCTGAGGTGCTCCGTGGTGGATCGGACGCTCTCTTCGAACAGCGCCAGGAGGAGCTCGTGCTTCCCGCCGAAGTACTGATAGAAGCTGTGGAGCGATTGACCGGAGCGCTCCACCACCTCCTGAACGGTGAAGTCCCGCCCCGGGCGGGACTCGAAGAGCTCGGTGGCGGCGTCGAGAAAGCGCTGCACCCTGCTTTCGGCCCTCAACCGGGCGGAATCCAACGACCGGGCCACGGCCTGGTCCCGCCGACTGAGGCCTTCCGGCTCGGCGGCTTCGGTAGCCAGCTCGTTGTTCGTCACCGAGCAGAGCGTACCTGACACCGTTCTGACCACTGCAATCTCCGCGGGCACCGGAGCGCGGCGTTATCCGTCCGACCGGTCGGTCTACTCCGGCCGACGCCGGAGCCGACCTCGTGGATCACAGCCGTCGGGCCGTCGTGACCGGTCCCGCCGGCCGGGCTCAGACCGCCGGCTCGACCACCATGTCCATGCGGGCCGCACCGCTGTCCGGCACCCGGGCCTGGCTCCACACCTCGACGGGGAAGGACACGTTCACCAACGAGTAGCACAGCCACAACAGGTGCTTGGCATCTTCGGGAAGCGCGCCCAGGTCGAACTGGTCGAGGTACCCGATGGCATCGTCGAGGCGGGGGAAGGCTGTGTCATAGAACAGCTGGAAGTGGTCCATGGTGGTGGACAAGCGCTTGGCGTACCGCTCGGCCTCGCTCTCGAGGGCCCAGTCGGCGAACGGTTCAAGGTCAGCGAAGTCGGAAGGAAGGACGGGCATCGGTTCGATCTCCGGATCAGGACGGGCTCGAGATCCGCACGGGGGTGGCGGACTTCAGCTGGTCGTTGCTCACGTACTCCCGGGCCGTCTTGTGCAGCTGACGCAACAGGATCTCCTGGTCGTTGAGAGGGAAGCTGGTGACGGCCCGTGACTCCAACATGGTCTGGGTGGCCTCGAGGGTGTTGCCGTCCTGCAGCGCGTACTCCTTGAAGGTGACGGCGGCCAGCTCCTGTTGGAGGCGCTCCCGGGCGTTCCTCGGTGGGACGAAGTAGAGGGTGCCTTCGAAGATGTGGGTGTTGTAGGAGGTCGGCCAGTAGTGGTAGGTGAGGTACCAGCCCGACTGCCAGATCAGGAGCATGAAGTTCGGGAAGAAGACGAACGAGTCCACACCCCAGGCCGGGTGACGGGCCGGGTTGATGGCCGGTGGCAGTGGATCGAGGCCCTCGATGTCGGGGCGTTCCCACGGGCCGAACAGTCCACTGTGCAGGATCCGCTCGATGGGCTTGACCATGTTGAGGTCCTTGGGTGGCGACATGCCCCCCCACGACGACACCATGCCGTGCGGTCCGTCCAGTTGGTAGTCCAGGGCCTCGTAACCGAAGCCGGACAGCTTGCGGGACTCTTCCGCCGTGGCCTGCTTGGCGTGGAGAATTGGCGCATGGTAGAACTCGGCGAAGGCGTCGATGAACAGCTTCCAGTTGGCCCCGACGTGGGACCGGTACTTGTAGACCTGGGTCATCTTGTCGAACGGATAGCCGGCCAGACCGGCGCCGAAGGTGCCGAGGTACTCGTGTAGCGACGTGGTGTTCTCCGGGTCGAGATTGACGAAGATGAACCCTTCCCACGTGTCGACCTGCACCGTGGCCAGTCCGTAGTCGTCACGCTCGAGGTCGAAGAACTCCGACTCCTGCTGGACGAAGGTGAGCTGGCCGTCCACCGAGTACCGCCAGCCGTGGTACTTGCAGGTGAACTGGCGACAGGTGCCGCTGGTCTCCTCGCCCGGATAGTCATTCCACACCAGCTTGTTGCCGCGGTGACGACAGATGTTGTGGAAGGCGTGCACCTCACCGTCGGTGCCCCGGACCACCACGATCGATGTTCGGGCCGCGGCGATCTCCCGGGTGAAGTAGGCCCCGGTGCGGGGGATCTGTTCCACCCGGCCGACATTGAGCCAGGTGCGGGCGAAGATGGCCTGGCGCTCCAGCTCGTAGTGCTCGGGCGAGATCGAGTCCTCATAGGAGACCGGCCCGGTGCCCAACTCGGGGTAGTGCTGGGTCCAGCTGCCCTCGTCAGGCTTTGGAAAGTGCGCCATGTGGGTTCCTCCCGGTACGGCCTCTGCGGCCAGATGATATCAGCGATCTTCTAAAAACAGAATATCATTTCCGGTGGAGGTCGTCGTCGAGCTCGACCCCGAAGGACCGGAAGGCCATGGCCAGGATCTCGTAGGCCCCGACGGTGAAGACCAGGTCCATGAGCTGCTGCTCGTCCAACCGGCCGGCCAGCACGGCCCAGGTGGCATCGGACACCGCTCCCGAGCCGATGAGCTCGTCCACCGCCCGGAGCATGGCCTGATCGAGCTCTGACCACCCCGGCGCCTCGGGGCCGACGGCGATCCGGGCGACCTCGTCATCATCGAGACCCACGTCTTCGGCCAGGATGGCGTGTTGCTGCCACTCGTACTCCGAGGCCCGGATGGAGGCCACCCGGAGGACCAGCAGCTCCCGCTCCCGGGGCGCCAGCGTCGAGGAGAAGAGGATGTGGCCGTTGAAGGTGTTGAAGGCCTTGGCCAGCTCGGGGTGACGGACCAGGGTGCCCAGGGCGTTGAGGGCCTTGGGTCGACCCGGGCGACGGACGATGGGATGGCGCGGGTTCTCGGGTCGGAGGACCGCCACGGCCGCGGCCATCTCCGGCGACCACTCGGCGGGCGGCAGGGGTTCGATACGGGCCATCAGGTGTTCCGGCCGCCGTTGACCCCGATGACCTGACCGGTGATGTAGCCGGCCTCCTCCCGCACCAGGAACGAGCAGGTGGCGGCGATGTCCTGTGGCGTCCCCACCCGACGCACCGGCGTCATCGACTCGTGATGTTCGACGCCCTTCCCGAGTAGGCCGCGTTGTTCGGACTTGCGGAGCATGGGGGTGTCGATGAACCCGGGCGGGATGGTGTTGACGGTGATCCCCTGGGGCCCGAGCTCCAGGGCCAGAGCCTTGGTGAAGCCGATCACGCCGGCCTTGGACGCCACATAGTGGGTCATGAGGGGCTGGCCGCCGTGGGCGCTCGAGGACGAGATGTTCACGATCCGCCCCCATCCCTCCTCGATCATGTCCGGCACCACGGCCTGGCAGCAGTCGAAGGTCCCGGTGAGGTTGACGGCCAGGATGCGGTTCCACTTCTCCGCGGTGATCTTGAGGAAGGGGTCGAATCCGTCCAGACCTGCGCTGTTGACCAGGATGGTGGGTCGACCCAGGCGTTGGCGGACGGCGGCGACTCCACGGTCGATCTGGTCCCGGTCGGTTACGTCCACGACGACACCGACCGCCGTGCCCCCGGCCGCCTCGATGGCGGCCGCCGTGGCCTCCGCCGATTGCCCGTCGCGATCGAAGACGGCCACGGCGTTCCCGTCGGCGGCCAGTCGCTCACTGATGGCCTGGCCGATCCCTGACCCTCCTCCGGTGACGATGGCGGTCCGGGCGGTGCTCATTGGATGGCCTCGTTTCCGTGGAGTGTCGTTCGGTGCATGTCGCGGGGGGAGGTGGGGTCGTAACGACCGGCCCGGTGGAGTACCCCCCGGTTGTCCCAGATGACCATGTCCCCGACCGACCACTGGTGCCGGTAGACGCGATCAGCCGTGGTGGACCGGGCCAGCAGCTCGGCCAGCAGGGCCCGTCCTTCGTCGAGCTCCATCCCCACCACGTAGTCGGCGGTGGCCCCGAGCACCAGCGAGCGCCGTCCCGACTGGTGGGTCCACACCAGCGGGTGCTCCTTGGCCGGTCTGGCCCGCCACAAGGCCAGCTCCTCGGGCGACGGGTCGTCGTTCACCAGCCGCTGCGACGCTTCGATGGTGTGCACCACCCGCAGGGACAGGTAACGATCCTTCTCATCCTCGGAGAGATGGTCGTAGGCGTTGTAGGTGCTGGCGAACTCGGTCTCCCCCCCGGACGCCGCCACCGCATGGGCGCTCAGCAGGGTGGCCATGATCGGGACGTCGTCGGTGCACCCGTCGATGTGCCAGTCGAAGGTGCCGCGCAGGTAGGCGGCGGCGGGGTTCTTGGCCGGATCGAGGGTCACCCGGAAGATCTCGGGATGCTCACCGGAGCCGAACACCTCCACCTGGCCCAGCCGCCGCGAGAACGCCACCTGGGTGGCGTCGTCGATGTGCAGGTCCTCGAAGACCAGGACGCCGTGGGCCTCCAGGGCCTCGAGGGTCCAGGCCGGCAGGGCCGGGTCCGCCAGCAGCTGGTCGTCGTCCACCCCGACGACCTGCGCGCCGACGGTCGGACTGAGCTTCGTCGCGGCGATCGCGCTCACTGTGGCTCTCCTTCACGTTGCCCCGTTACTAGAGGAACACTATTACGATTGCAGAACGCCGTTTTCACCCGTCCGCCACCCCGGGGTGGTCCTGGCGGATCAGCTCCCGGAGCCGGAACTTCTGGATCTTGCCTGACGGCGTGCGGGGGAATTCGGCGACCTCACGGATGGACTCCGGCCATTTCTGCCGGGACAGGCCCGAGGCGGCCAGGTGGTCGCGCACCTGGCCCAGGGTCGGTGCCGCCATCCCCTCCCGCACACTCACCACGGCGGCGGCGTGCTCGCCCAGCCGCTCGTCGGGCTCGGCCACCACCGCCACCTCGGCCACCGCCTCCATGCTCAACAGCAGCTCTTCGATCTCCTGGGCGCTGATGTTCTCGCCACCCCGGATGATGATGTCCGAGATGCGATCGGTGATGGTGAGATAGCCGTCCTCGTCGAGGACCCCGACGTCGCCGGTGTGGTACCAGCCGTCGACGTCGAAGGCCACCGCCGTCAAAGAGGGATCGGTGTAGCCGATACAGCAGTCCGGGCCCCGGCTGATGATCTGGCCATCCTCATCGAGGCGGATCTCCACCCCGGGCAGGGGACGGCCGTCGGTGGTGTTGCGTTTCACCTCCGGCTCGTCCAGGAGGGAGCCGGTGATCGACGGGTGCTCCGTGCTCCCGTAGGAGCGGAAGACCTTGATCCCGAGCCGGGTGGCCCGCTCGGTCACCGCCACCGGGACCGACGACCCGCCCAGCCCGGCGAACGGCATCAGGGCCACCAGGTCCGGGGTGAAGTGGCGGTGGTCCAGCACGCTGGTGAGGAAGTAGGTGGCCCCACCGGTGACACCGAGGCCCTCCTCCCGCATCAGGCGGACCACCTCCCCGGGGTCCCACACATCCAACAAATGCACCGGGTGCTCGCGCATCAGCGGAATGAGGAAGGCGTTGAGCATCCCGATGAAGTGACCGACGGGGGTCCCGGTGATCTGGGGCGGGCCACCCATGGGGTACATGTAGTTGAGCTGTCGGGTCTCGAAGCCGATGGTGCGGTGGGAGTGCACGACGCCCTTGGGGTCGCGGGTCGTGCCGGAGGTGAAGCCGATGAGCACCGGGGTGTCGGGGTCCACCTCGACCGGGCCGGCGATGGGCTCGTGGTCGAGCATGGACCCGAACGGGGTGGCGGCGTCCGGCAGGGACCCGGCCGGGGTGTCGCCCACCACCAGCCACAGGGGCCCGCCGTCCCGTCCCACCAGCTCGGAGTAGGTGGCCAGGTAGTCGTTGTGCCCGAACCGGTCGGCGGTGACCACCACGTCCGGGGAGGTCACCCCGAGGATGTACCCGACCTCTTTGGGGCCGTAGAAGTGCACGATGGGGACCACCACCGCACCGAGGTAGGCCGCCGCCCAGAAGGTGATGCCGGCCTCCACCCAGTTCGGCAGCTGGACCACCACCACGGACCCCGGCCCCACGCCCCGGGCCCGGAGGGAGCCGGCCAGGACCCGGGCCGCCCGGTCGACATCGACGAAGGTCCCCTTCCACGGGCGGACCTGGGAGTGCACCTCGAAGACCGTCCGGTCCTTGCCGGCCAGGCCGTCCGCCACCATCCGGCCGAGCGTGTCCTCGGTCCACCAACCCTCGGCGATGTACTGCCGTCGCAGGTCCTCGGGCACCGACCGCACGCCCCAGCCGTCCACCGTGCTCCCTGATTCCCCCACAGGATCTCCTCGACTGCGCCGTTGCCGCCGGCGTCCTAGCTTCGTTGTCAGTCTAGGAGAACTACGTTATCATTTGTCAACATGGCACTCTCGGAGCGCACCGCCGACGCCTCCGGGTTGGCGGTCGACCACGGCTTCCACTCGCTACGGGTGGCCCGGGTGGTGCGGGAGACCGCCGAGGCCACCTCGTTCACGCTCGAGGTGCCGGCCGACCTGGCCACCACCTTCGCCTATGAGGCCGGGCAGTTCTGCACCTTCCGGGTGTGGGTCGAGGGCCAGGCCTATGTGCGCTGCTACTCGATGTCCTCCTCCCCCGCCGTCGACCGCGAGCTTCGCGTCACCGTGAAGCGCACCCCGGGTGGGGTGGCCTCCAACTGGATGAACGACCATCTGTCAGCGGGAGACACGGTCGAGGTGGCCCGGCCGGCCGGGCTCTTCCGCCTGGGTGAGGGCCGCGGCGACCTGGTGGCCTTCGTCGCCGGCAGCGGGATCACGCCGGTGCTCTCCCTGATGAAGTCGGCGCTGGCCACGACCCCCCGGAACGTGCGCCTGGCCTACGCCAACCGCGACGGCGACTCCATCATCTTCGGGCCGGAGATCGACGAGCTCAGCCAACGCTACGCCGGCCGGCTCACCGTGTCCCACCATCTCGACGTCGAACAGGGACTGATGGAGCCGGAAGAGATCCGGGCGTTCGCCGGAGTCACCGCCGGCACCGAGTACTACGTGTGCGGACCGGAGCCGTTCATGGCCGTGGTCGAGGAGTCGTTGCTGGCCCTCGGAGTCGACGCCTCGAGCATCCACATCGAACGGTTCACGTTGGAACCGTGGGCGCCGGAGCCGGAGGCCACCGACGGGACCGCGGTGGCCACCCAGGTCACCATCGACCTCGACGGTCGCACCGAGACCACCGAGTACCGCCCCGGCACCACCATCCTGCAGACAGCCCGGCAGATGGGGATGGCCCCGCCGTTCTCCTGCGAGGCGGGTAGCTGTGCCACCTGCATGGCCCGGTTGGTGGAAGGGTCGGCGTCGATGCACGTGAACAATGCCCTGACCCCCGAGGAGATAGAGGAAGGCTGGGTGCTCACCTGCCAGGCCCTTCCCACCAGCCCCCTGGTGCACGTGACGTACGGTTTCGAGGACTGACCATGGCCGCTGAGCTTTCTATCGTCGACGTCATCGAGCTGCAGCAACTGCTGGCCCGTTACGCCCTGGGCATGACCAAGGACGACATCGAAGCGGTGGTGGAGGTCTTCACCCCCGACGGCACCTACAGCGCCTTCGGCGATACCTACCAGCTGGCCGACTTCCCCGCCCTGGTGGCGGCGGCGCCCAAGGGGCTCTTTTTGGTCGGGCCCCCGGTGTTCGAGCTCGACGGCGATGTGGGCACCGGCCAACAGCCCCTGTGCTTCGTCGACCAGACCAACCACGCCATGCGCATCGGCTACTACACCGACACCTACCGTCGAACCGAACAGGGCTGGCGGTTGCACACCCGGTCGATGACCTTCCTGCGCAAGAGCGGAGCACAGGATTCCGGACGACCGCACGACCCGACGCGACCCGCTCCGGGGGCTCGCTGATGGAGCTGGACGAGTTCCGGACGTCACTCGACGCCTGGCTCGACCAGAACACGACGGTCCTGGCCCCCGACCCCGGAGCCATCGGGACCCTGGACGGCCAGATGGCCCAGCTGTCGCGGGTCAAGCGGCTCGCCTACGAGGCCGGTTGGATGCGTTGGGGCTGGCCGCCGCGGGTCGGCGGGCTCGGAGGATCGGCCCTGTTGCGGGCGTACCTCGGTGAGGCGCTGACCTCGCGGGACCTGGTCGAGCCGGGCATCTACTCGATGACCGAGGTGCTGGCCCCGACCATGATCGACTATGCCGCCCCGGAACTGGCCGCCCAGATGGTGCCGCGGTTGCTGAGCGGCGACGAGACCTGGTGCCAGGGCTTCTCCGAGCCGGGCACCGGAAGCAACCTGGCCGCCCTGTCCTGTCGGGCCAGCCTCGACGGCGATGTCTGGCGGGTCACCGGCCAGAAGGTCTGGACCAGCCTGGCCCAGTACGCCGACCGGTGCGTGCTCCTGACCCGGACGGGCACAGCGGACTCCGCCCACCGGGGGATCACCGCCCTGTTCGTGGACATGGACAGCCCCGGCATCACCGTGCGGCCCATCGAGACCATGCACGGCCTTCCCGAGTTCTCCGAGGTCTTCTTCGACGAGGTGGCCGTGCCCGTCGACCGCACCCTGGGCACCGAGGGTCAGGGCTGGTCGGTGGCCATGGACCTGCTCCCGTTCGAGCGGAGCACGGCCCTGTGGCACCGTGCCGCCTACCTGCACCGGCAGTTCCAGCACCTACTCGACGCCGTGCCCCCGGACACCCTGGACCCCGCCGACGTGGGCGAGGTCCACCAGCTCCTCTACGCCCTGCGGGCCCGGTCGCGGGCCACCCAGTACCGGCTGGATGCCGGCGAACGACTGGGTCCCGAGACATCGATCGACAAGGTGCTGGTGGCCACAGCCGAACAGGCGCTGTTCGACCTGGTGGCCGAGGGCCTGGGGCCGGAGCTGGCGGTGGCCGATGACCCGGCCAGCGACCTGTGGCGACGCGAGTTCCTCTACTCCCGGGCCGCCACCATCTACGGCGGCACCGCCGAGATACAGCGGAACATCATCGCCCGGCGACTGCTGGATCTCGGATCCGACCGATGATGGAGCACGAGGAGCGGGAGCTCTTCTCCCGGAGCCTGCGCCATGCCGGTGAGTCCCACGCCGGGCGGGCCCTCGACCTGCCCCTCGATGAGCTCGGGTGGCACAAGGCCCTCACCGTGGATCCCCGCACCGGCGGTGTCCCTGCTCTTCGAGATCCAGGGAGCGGTGAACGCCTGCAGCTCCGCACTCGGTGCGGTGCTCGGCTACGCCAGTGGGCGTGGAGCCTTGGCCTACGGCGGAGGTCATCCTCCCGGCCGCCGGGCAGTGGAGGGCCCCGGGTGAGATCGGCCCGGCGGGCTTCTCCGTCCGGGGCCTCGGACCGGTGGCGCTGGTCGAGAGTCCCACGGCGGTCATCGTCACCGGGTCGGCCGGGAGCCTCCGGGCCGTGGAGGTGGCGACCGCCAACCTCACCCTGCGGCCGGTGCGCGGCCTCGACCCGGATGCGGGCCTGGTCGAGGTCACCGGCCGCGGCGTTCCCTTCGGCGCGGGGCGAAACGTGCCCACCGAACAGTGGGCAGAGGCCGTGGCCCTGGGCCGGCTGGCCCTCGGACATGAACTGGTGGGGGCGGCCCGGGCCATGCTCGAACTGGCCCGGACCCACGCCATGGAACGGATCCAGTTCGGCCGGCCCATCGGGACCTTCCAGGCCGTCCGGCACCGGCTGGCCGACACCCTGGTGGCCATCGAGGCGGCCGACGCCTCGTTGAACGCGGCGTGGGAGGAACGGACATCGGAGTCGGCGGCCATGGCCAAGGCCCTGGCCGGTCGGGGGGCCAGGGTGGCCGCCCGCCACTGTCAGCAGGTACTGGCGGGGATCGGATTCACCACGGAGCACCGGTTGCACCGCTATGTCCGCCGGGTCGTGGTGCTCGATCAACTCCTGGGGGCAGGTAAGACCCTGACCCGGGAGCTGGGGGCGGAGCTCATCGCCACCCGACAACTCCCCGACCTGGTGCCCCTCTGACCAACCCCGCCCGGGGACGGCGCCAGAGGATCAGAACGACGAGGCCAGAGAAGCCAGCAGCCCGCGGGTCCGCTTGGACGATTCGATGAGCTGGTCGCGTCCCTCCCCGATCGGCACCACCCGGGCCGAGAGGTCGGTCACGCCGGCATCGGCCAGTGCCTGTAGGCGCTTACCGATGGTCGGCTCACTCCCCGCCACCAGGATGTCGCCGACGCTGCGGGCATCGCCGTGCTCCAGCAGTCTCTGGTAGTTCGGCGAGATCTCCGCCTCGGACAGGATCCGGTTGGCCCGGGCCACGGCGGTTTCGATCTCATCGTCGGCGCACAGGCAGACCGGAATACCGGCCACCACCCGGGGAGCCGGCCGGCCGGCCGCCGCGGCCGCCTTGTTGAGGTTCGGAACGACGTAGGAACCGATGGTCCGCTCGTCGGCCATCCACAGGATGGTCCCGTCGGCCCTGGCCCCACAGAGCTCCAGCATGCGCGGGCCGAGGGCGGCCAGCAGGATGGGGGTGGGCGTGACATCGGTGATGTCCAGCGGATTGTGCACCCGGAACAGCTCATTCTCCACATCGACCGGGCCGGGCCCGCCCAGCGCCTGGTCCAGCACGTCCAGATAGGCCCGCATGGTCGGCACCGGGTGCTCGTAGGGCAGGCCGAGCATCTCGTCGATGACCCAGTGGTGCGAGACGCCGAGGCCGACGGCCAGCCGACCTTCGCACACCGTCTGCACCGACAGGATCTGCTGGGCCAGGGCTATGGGGTGCCGGGGTTGGACCGGCACCACGGCCGTGCCGATCTCGATGCGGTCGGTGACCGCACCGACCACGGTGGCCGCGGTGAGCGCATCGAACTCGTCGGGGATCTGGGGGATCCAGACCGTGGCCAACCCGGCCTCCTCGGCCCAGCGGGCATCGGCTTGGAGCCGCTCCACCTTGGTCCGGTAGCGACCGCGCTCCGGACCGATCATCAAGCCGATGCGCATGCGGTCAGCTCCCCGAGGGCGCCGGCACATCCAGCACTACCGCCGTCGACATGCCACCTCCGGCGCACATGGCCGCCACCCCGGTCCCCCCGCCGCGTCGGCGGAGCTCATGGACCAGGGAGATGATCATGCGGGCGCCGGTCATGGCGATCGGATGGCCGAGGCTGCACCCACTGCCGAGGACGTTCACCACCGACTCGTCGATGCCCAGGATCCGCGTGGTGGCCACGCACATGGAGGCGAAGGCCTCGTTGATCTCCCACAGCGCCACGTCGTCGGTCGTGAGGCCGGCCCGGGCCAGGGCCTTGGGAATGGCGATGGTCGGGGCCAGTCCGGTGTCGGCCGGCGTCACCCCGGCCGATGCCCATGCCCGGACCACGGCCAGGGGCTCGAGGCCCAGCTCCCCAGCCAGGCCCTGCTCCACCAGGACCATGGCTGCCGCCCCGTCATTGGCCCCGGCGGCGTTGCCGGCCGTGATGCTGAACCCTTCGATCTCGGGATGCAGGGGCTTCAGCGAGGCCAGCCGATCGAGGCTGGTGTCCCGCCGGGGGTGTTCGTCGACGGCGAAGGTGGCCGTGGTCCCGTCGCGACGCTTCACCTCGATGGGGAGGATCTCCTCCTCGAAACTGCCGCCGTCGATGGCGGTAACGGCGCGCTGGTGCGAGCGCAGGGCCCAGGCGTCCATCTCCTCCCGGGTCACCCCGGCCTTGACGGCGGCGTTCCACCCGACGGTGATGGACATGTCCATGGCCGGGGCGTCGGGGGTCTCCCGGTGACTGGGTGACATCCACTCCGACCACTCGTCGGTGCCGGGCACCCGCCGGCTCGAGCGCGGCGAGGTGGACTGGGAGTAGGCCCCACCGGCCACCATCACCCGGTCCATGCCGGAGCGGATGGACGCCGCGGCACTCTGTACGGCAGAGAGAGACGAGGCGCAGTGGCGGTTGTGGGCCACCCCGGGAGCGTGGACCAACCCGGCCTCGATGGCGGCGTAGCGGGCGATGTCCCCGCCGCCGTACAGGCTCTCACCGAACACCACGTCGTCCACCAACTCGGGGTCCACGCCCGACCGTCGGACCGACTCCTCGATCACCCGGGTGCCCAGCTCGAAGGCGTCCACGTCGACCAGCGAACCTTTGAAGGCGGTCCCGATGGCGGTGCGGGCGCTCGACACGATCACGGCTTCAGGCATTGTTCGTTGCTCCTCTGTTGGTCTTATTTGGCGGTGAACCGCAGGGCACCGTCGAGGCGGATGTTCTCACCGTTGAGGTAGGGGTTCCGGACGATCGACTCCACCATCAGGGCGAACTCCTCGGGGTAGCCCATCCGCTTGGGGAACACGATCCCCGCGGCGGGGTCCTCTTTGAGGTGCTCGAGGGCGCCGAGCATCAGCGGCGTTCCCATCACCCCGGGTGCGATGGCACACACCCGCACCCCCATGGGGGCCAGGTCCCTTGCCATGGGCAGCGTCATACCCAGGATGGCGGCCTTGGCCGCGCCGTAGGCCACCTGCCCGCTCTTGCCCTCCATGCCGGCAATGGAGGCGGTATTGACCACCACCCCACGCTGGCCGTTCCCATCAGGCTCGTTCTCACCCATGGCCGCGGCCACCAGACGCGTGGTGTTGAAGGTGCCGATGGCGTTCATCTCCATGGTCTTCACGAAGGACTCCTTGTCGTGGGGCACCCCGCCGCGCCCGACGGTCCGGCCGCCGCCGACCCCGCCGCCCGCCACATTGACCAGAACCGACAGTGCACCCAGCGACTGTGCCGCCCCGATCGCTCCGGCCACGGCATCGTCGTCGGTGACGTCGCCACCCGCCGCCACCACGCCCTCCCCGAGCTCGGTGGCCAGTTGGCCGGCCCGATCGAGGTCGCGGTCGAATACCGTCACCCGCACCCCGAGGTCCACCAGGCGCCGGACCGTGGCCGAACCGAGCCCTCCCGCCCCACCGGTGACGATGGCCGAACGTCCCTGCAACTCCATCAGCTCGTTCCTCTTCTCCTCGGCAGACTGCGGACCACCCACACCGGGAGCATCCGGTCCAGTGGACCCGGCCGCCGCCCCGATAACCATCCTCTGCATTGTCTATAACTTGACTTCCGATTAGGTTAGCCACTGAAGCCACGTCTGACGAAACGGTGTTTTCAACCCGCTGGAGGAGACCACATGAGCACGACTGAAACCCCCAAGGTGCATCCGGAGTCGAGGCTCCTGATCGACGGGAAGCTGGTCGATGCCCGCGGGGGCAAGACGTTCGACAACGTGAACCCGGCCACCGAGGAGGTACTGGGCCAGGTGGCCGATGCCTCACCCGAGGACATGGACCAGGCCATCGGCGCGGCCCGCCGGGCCTTCGACGAGACGGACTGGTCCACCAACCGCTCGTTCCGCCAGCACTGTCTACGCCAGCTGCTGGAGACCCTCCAGGCCCATCGGGAAGAGCTCAGGGAGGAGCTGATCCAAGAGGTCGGCTGTCCCCGCATGCTCACGCTGGGGCCACAGCTCGACGCCCCCCTTGACGGCGCCCTCAGCTACCCGATCCAGCTCATCGACGAGTACGCATGGGAGACCGATCTCCCCGATGCCGTCGACTTCCGGGGGACCAACAGTTCGCGGCGGATCATCAAGGAGCCGGTCGGGGTGGTCGGGGCCATCGTGCCTTGGAACTATCCGTTCGAGGTCGGGATCACCAAGGTGGCCCAGGCCCTGGCCACCGGGAACACGGTGATTCTCAAGCCGGCCCCCGATACACCCTGGAACGCCACGTTGATGGGTCGTCTGGCGGCCGAACATACCGACCTTCCGGCCGGCGTCTTCAACGTGGTGGCCTCGTCGGACCATATGGTCGGCGAGCAGCTCACGCTGTCGCCACAGGTGGATCTGATCTCCTTCACCGGTTCCACCGCGGTGGGCAAGCGGATCATGGAAAAGGGTGCCGCCACCCTCAAGCGGCTCTTTTTGGAGCTCGGAGGCAAGTCGGCGACCATCGTCCTCGATGACGCCGACTTCTCCACGGCCCTGCTGTCGGGACTGGCGGTCTGCTCCCACGCCGGGCAGGGTTGCGCCATTCCCACCCGGATGCTGCTGCCCCGCTCGCGCTACGACGAGGGCGTCGCATTCCTGTCGTCCATCATGCCCGGGCTCCCCTACGGCGATCCGCAGCGCCCCGACGTCATCATGGGCCCGTTGATCTCCGAAAAGCAGCGGGCCCGGGTCCTCGGCTACATCGAAAAGGGAGTGGCCGAGGGTGCCACCTTGGCCCTGGGCGGTGGCCGTCCGAAGGATCTGGACCGGGGTTGGTATGTGGAGCCCACCCTGTTCACCAACGTCGACAACTCGATGACCATCGCCCAGGAGGAGATCTTCGGGCCGGTTCTGACGGTGATCCCGTTCGATGATGACGACGACGCGGTGAGGATCGCCAACGACAGCCACTACGGCCTGGCCGGCATGGTGGCCTCCGGGTCGCTCGATCGGGCCATGGCGGTGGCCCGCCGGATCCGGGCCGGGGTGCTGGCCGTCAACGGCGGTATCGTTCTACACCCCCGACGTCCCCTTCGGCGGCTACAAGGACAGTGGCGTCGGCCGCCAGAACGGGACCGCCGGTTTCGACCAGTACCTCGAGACCAAGTCACTGGCCTGGCCGGCCGGCTGAACGAACCGGGTCGGCCTCGGGTCGACAGCCGTTGTCTTCTCCTGCCGGCAGGACCGGTCTCCGTAGCGAAGCGAGTCTGAGACGGCTCACGTGGCCAGGGCCGCCCGGGTGCTTGACGGAACATCTATCGGAATCGGACGATCAGCCAGCAATGAGAACGCCAGAGATCCCCCGGACGCTGCCGGGGGATCTCTGGTCTTGCTACCTGTTCAACTGTTCAGGCTTCACAGCCCGTATATCTCAATAGGTGTCTTTGCCCAAGTTGAAGATGTAGAGCTTTCCGGACTTCGAATACTCACAAGACTTCCCAACAAACTTCTCCGTCCCAACCAGCTTGGTGGCCGTACCGCCGGTGACCTGGGACGTCTGGGTCGCCTCGGTCAGCTTGGTGTAACCGGCCTTGGTCGGGCAGGCGGCATCGGAGCCGGTGGTGTAGGTGAACTTCTCCGTCGTGGTCTTGCCGGTTGTCCACTTGATGGTGTCGGTGCCCCCCTTGCCGGCGACCTTGGGTGTGATGGTGCCCTTAGAACCGGTCTGGCTCACATCAGCGCCTGAGCACCCAGAAGCGGTCTCACTGGTGGTGTTGCCCGTCAGTGTGGTGCAGACCACGGTGAGCTGAGAGGTGGCTCCTGCCGTGCTCCCCGGGATGGAAACCATCGCCAGCGATGCCGAGCCTGCCACAGCTGCACAAACCAACAGTCGGGTGAAATGTCGTCGCATATAGAGCGTCCCCCTCGGGATATATGAGGCACAACCGCTCGGCTGTACCGTGTTTAAACGTAACATGGTTCTGTCAAATTGCAACTGTCCCTTTGTACGATCTTCGCCCCCCTCCTGTTTGGGAGAACATCATTCTGTTGAGGCATGTATTGGGCCGAATGCGCGCCGATTCACGCCGCTCCCCACGGCGTGTCGTCACGGCCCGCTCGTCACCCCAGGTTGACCAACCGGGGCGTTCCCTGGGTGCCGCGGGACCACCCTCCAACCCCCAGGGAGTGGTGGGGACGGCTCGGCGGGCCCACGGTTCAGCCACCCGGTGTAGCGGTGGCTGAACCGTCAGGCCGCCGAGAGGTTCAACCGGCCGCTGCGCCAACCACCGGCTTGTTCAGGGCCAGGGCGCCAGCGGAGCCGTAGAAGGGGGCGCTCCCGTACGAGAACACGCCACCGTCGGAGGCCACCAACCAGTACCCATCCCCGCCAGGATTCCGAGCCATGCCCACGATGGGCTTGTTCAGGGCCCGGCCACCGGCGGAGCCGTAGAAGGCCGCATCACCGAAGGAGAACACGCCACCGTCGGCGGACACCAGCCAGTACCCACCGCCATTGGGGGTCGAGGCCATGCCCACGATGGGCTGGTTCAGATGGGAGCCTCCCATCGAGCCGTAGAAGGTGGCATCCCCGTAGGAGAACACCCCGCCGTCGGCGGACACCAGCCAGTACCCACCGCCGTTGGGAGTCGAGGCCATGCCCACGATGGGCTGGTTCAGCGCCGTGCCGCCGGTCGAGCCGCGGAAGGTGGCATCACCGTAGGAGAACACCCCGCCGTCGGAGGCCACCAGCCAGTAACCACCGCCCTCGGGATTTGCGGCCATACCCACCACCGGCTTGTTCAGAGAGAGTCCACCAGCGGAGCCGTAGAAGGCGGCATCCCCGTAGGAGAACACGCCACCGTCGGAGGCCACCAGCCAGTACCCCCGCGCAGTGGGCGTCGAGGCCATGCCCACCACGGGCTTGTTCAACGTGACGCTCCCAGCTGAGCCTTCGAACGGGGCACTGCCGTACGAAAATATTCCTCCGTCACTGGCGACCAGCCAGTAGCCGGCCTTCCCGCCGATCGAGGTGGTAGCCAGCGGCTGGAACAGGTACGGCGGAGCGGACGACGCCGGAGGCACAAATTGGCCGGCCGGGTAGCCGATGGCGGTGAGAACCCCCAGGCTCTCGACGTCATCGGTGTAGTCGTACTCGCTGACCGTGGGCTGAATCGAGGTTCCGGCTGCACCTGTGGCCTTGAAGGAGGCACTCCACGCCGGGAGGGTCAGCGTTCCGCCCCCGGCAAAATGCGTCGACCCGGTGGTCGTCTCGAAGTATGGCGGCGAGTTGGGACCGAGGAAGGTGCCGGAATGAGGCGAGGCGTTGCAGCTCGAACTGGCTCCCGTGCAGTACACGAGGGTGAAGGGACCATGAGTCGTGACGCCCTTGTCCACGAACGTCCACGTCAAACCGGTCGAAAGCGTCCCGGGTTTAAACGTGGCGCCGGACGGCACCGGAAGGATGGCCTTGACATTGGTCGTGTATCCGATGGCGAAGCCGCTCAACGATGTCGCCACGGTCTGGGTGTTCGAACCGACCGACATGGTGTAGGTGGCACCCGGAGCCACCTCCCCCGGCTGGGTGATATTCGCACTGAGCGATGACTGGACGTACACGCCGAACGTCGGCGTGTACGAAGCGAAACCCTCGGTGACAGGTGCAGCAGAAACCGGGGACGGTACCGCGATCTCGAGCATTGCAACCGTGCCCATCGCCAACAACAGCGCTCCGGCCATCGAGGCCAGTCGTACGGGGCGTGATGATCTTGTTCTCATGTGTCTCAACTTCCACTCGGTGCCGGATCGGTGATTTCGCTCATGACACGCCGGGGCGAGGTTCTGGCGGTCAGTCGACCGAGCACCCTCCACCACGGCACGTCGTCCCCAGTGATTCCCCCTGTTTCGATTCCCCCTGTTCCGCCTTCATGACTGCTCGACGTCCGGCGTGCCCGTCGGCACGCTGGACCGACCGATGCAGAACCTGACACTGCATATTCCAGAACCATCATTCGATCTGGGGAACTGATGATTCTTAAGACACAAACTCGTCCGTGTCAAGTGCCCGTTGTTTGCGTCGAATCTGGCCAGGTACGTGAAGGGATCCGACCCACGGCGAAGAGTCGTCCGGCGCCGGGATCGGCGGGAATTGGCAGGCGTCAAGGAGCGGAGGCCGCCCGCGGGCCAAGTTCGTCGTTACGAGAAGGCCGGCAGCACCACGTCCTCGAACAGGCGCAGGCTGGACCAGGCCAACTCGATGGGCATTCCCCCACACATCGGATGGAACATGGCAAAGGGGAAGGGCGAGCCCCGCTGCTCCTCGATGAACTGCTCCGGTGTGACCACCCGGTACTGACCGGTAGCCCGCAACTCGTCAACGTCGACAACGCGGTGGAAGGGGCTGGCGATGTCGTCCTGGGCCTGCCAGACGCCGTAGGCGTTGGTCTCGTGGAGGAAGAACGGTGCCATCTTCTTCCACCCCTCTTCCGGGTCCACGGCCAGCGCCACCACCACGTTGGGGCCGATGGGGCAGGGGCCGGGGTCCGTCCGGCCCAGGCGTTGGACCTCGTCCCGGTAGAACGGCCACACCTCGGGCACCGACGGGATGAAGCCGTCGGCTATCCGAGCGGCCCGAACGGCTGCCACCTTGCTGCTGCCGCCGAGGGTGATGCTCGGACCTCCGGGCCGGAACGGCGCCGGTGTGATGTGCACGGTCCGACCGCGGTACTCGAACGGCTCACCGGCAAAGGCGGCCCGCAACACCGCCACCAGCTCCGTCACCCGCCGGCCCCGCTCCTTCATGGGCACGTCGAACATGGCGAACTCCTCGTGGACATAGCCCCCGGCCACCACCAGATCGACACGCCCCTGGCTCAGGATGTCCAGGACGATCAGGTCCTCGGCCAGACGCAGCGGGTCGCTGAACGGGGCGATGAGAGCGGCGATGGTGAAACGGACGTCCGTGGTGCGGGCGGCCATGGCCGCCAGCATCGGAACCGGGCTCGGGAGATAGCCGTCAGGAGATCCATGGTGCTCGGATACGGCGATGCTCAGACAGCCCAGCCGGTCGGCCCACGCCGCCATGTCCAGAGCGGCCGTGTACCGGTCGGCCATCGTGGTGTCGGCCATCGGCGGATTTCGAAAGTCGAAGCGCAGCCCGAAATACATGCGGGCGAGCCTAGGGCTAGGCCGAAGCCCCAAGGCACCCGGGCGTAGGCTGACGCCGACTCGGTGCCGGGGCCGGCTCCGAATCCGCACTGGAGACCCACCGTATGACCACTCCCCAATTCTCGATCCTGATGAGGACCACCGGGCCCAGCCCGCAGCTGCGCAGCGCGCTGGCCAGTGTGGCCGCCCAGACGGTCGAACCGGAGCTGTTCGAAGTGGTGCTGGTCAACGACGGAGGGCCCACCGTCGCCGACCTCGCCGCCGAGGCCGGTGACGGTATCGATGTCCGGTTGGTGGAGCACCGCACCCGGCGGGGGAAGTCCGGCGCCATCAACGTAGGGTTCGACCGATCGCGTGGCCGCTACCTGTGCATCCTCGACGACGACGATCTGTTCTACCCCACCCACCTCGAGGTGCTCCGGGACGCCGCCGGGCAGGACCCGGGCGCCGCCGTCCTCTACACCGACACCGATCTGGCCCTCGACGAGCTGGGGGTCCGGACGATCATCGGAAACCAGGCGTGGGAGTACGAGCAGAGCGAGCTCATGATGATGCGCGGGGCGCCCATCGCCTGCTCGATGTGCATCCGGCGGGACGCCTGGACCGGTGCCGGTGGCTTTGACGAGCAGTTCTCCCTGGTCCTCGACGACTGGGAGTTCTACATGCGGCTGTCGCTGCAGCACCCCTTCCGGCGGGTCCCGGTGACCACCAGCCAGTACACCCAGCCGCCGGGCAGCAAGGCCTTCCAACGCTTCCCGGCGTTTGCGGCGGGACTGGCCCTGATCCGGGGGAAGCTCGGTGGCCGCTCCACCACATTGCCCACCGAGCTGGCCCTGGACACCGCGGTCGAGCGGCTGGGTCGCGACTATGCCATCGCCGAACGCGACTTCCAGATCGAAGAGCTTCGCCGTCAAGCCGGCGATCTACCCCAGGACACCCCGCTGGTCGGGGCCAGGATGAGGGTGTCGGTGGCCGACCCGGTCGGGTCGATCACCGTCCAGGCCCTGAGCGTGAAGACGTTCGCCGTCGAGCTCGAGAACCGGGGGGCCGAGCCCTGGCTCAGCAACGGGGGAACGTATCCCGTCCATCTCTCCTACCACTGGGCCCGGCCGGACGGCGAACCGGTGGTCTGGGACGGGGCCCGCACCCCCCTGCCCGGCGACGTCGCTCCCGGCCAGCGGATCCGGGTCCGCCTCTTGGTCACCTGTCCCGAAGAAGGCGGAGCGTACGTGTGGATCCCGGCCGTGGTCCAAGAGGGGGTGGACTGGTTGGTGGAAGAGGCCACCGACGCCGGCCCGACCGGACTGGCGGTCCAGGTTCAGGCTTGAATCCCCGGGCTCACGCCCGGGGCCGTTCAGCTGGTGGCTTCCCTCACGGGCATCCGGTCGAAGTAGCGGCCCAACACGTAGCTCGGGACCGCGGCGATGGCGATGATCATCAGGGCGAACGGGGCGGCCTGGCCGTAGGAGAGGTTGGACTGGTAGGCCCAGAACTGGGTGGCCAGGGTCTGCACCCCGGTGGGTATCAGGATCAGCGTGGCCGTGAGCTCGGTGACCGTGGCCAGCAGGACCAGGCAGAACGACGCCGCCAGCCCCGGGCCGATGAGGGGCAGCGTCACCCGCCACAGGACGGCCAGCCGTCCCTGCCCCAGGGAGTGGGCCACCTCCTCGAGGCCGACCGGGGCGTGGGCCACCGACGCCCTGACTCCGACCAGGGCCAGGGGGAAGGCCAGGATGGCGTAGGCCACGATCAGCAGGGGCGCACTCTGGTACAGGTGCCCGCCGAGTGTGCCTCCGTACCGTTCCGTGAAGTAGCTGAGGGTGAAGGCGATGACGATCCCGGGCATGGCCAGGACCAGAAAGGTGCTCCGCTCCAAGAGGCGGCCGGTGGTGCCGGGGTTGCGGACGGCCAGCAGGGCCACCGGTAGGGCCATGAGGGTGGCCAGAGCAGCCGCCGCTCCGCTGTACAGGGCGGTGTGCCAGGTGGCATCGAGGATGGACACCCCACCGATGGCGTGGGCCCCCCCTTCCAGGGTCCAATAGACACAGGAGCCGATGGGCACGCCGAGGGCCAGACCCACCAGCACGAAGAAGCCGCCCAGTACCGGCAGGGTGGCCCGGCCCAGGCGGTGGGGTTGGGTCATCCGCTGGACCTGGGGCCCGATGCGCACCACCCGCCCCTTGCCCCGCGCCGATGACTCCAGGCCCAGCACCACCAGTCCCAACACCACCAGGACCAGCACCAGGGCCGAGGCGCTGGGAACGTCGAAGGACACCTGGTACTCGGTGAAGATCTCGGTGGTGAAGGTCTGGTAGCCGAGGATCTCGAAGGCCCCGTACTCGGCCAGCAGTACCAGCGATACCAGCACACACCCGCCCAGGATGGCCCCTCTGGCCTGCCCCAGGGTGATCCGGAAGAAGGTCCTCATCCGACTGAGGCCCAGGCTGCGGGCCACGTCCTCCTGCTCCGGGTCGGCGGCGCGGAAGCTGGCCGCCACCGGCAGGTACACCAGGGGGTAGACCGCCAGGGTCATGACCACGACCGCACCGCGGAAGCCCTGCATCCAGGTGGTCAGCGACGCCCACCCGAAGCTCACCACGAAGTCGGGGATGGCGAAGGGCACCACCACCAGCACCGCCCAGATCCGCCGACCGGGCAGGTCGGTCCGCTCGACGCACCAGGCGGCGAGGGTCCCGATGATGGCGCAGAGAGTCGTGACCACCACGGTGAGGCGGACGGTGTTCCACAGCAGGGTCAGGGTCAGGGACCGGAAGATCAGGTGGAGCACGGTCGAGACCCCGGCGCCGGCCGCTTCGATCAGGAGAAAGACCAGAGGGGCCAGCAGGACGACGGCCACGGCACAGCTGACCATCAACAGAACCCAGGGGCGCCGGGGCCGCCGGGCCCGAACGGTCCCGGTAACCGGTCGGTCCAGCACCGATCCGCCGGTGTCGGGCTCGGCCACGATCAGCCCGGGCCGAGGGGGGCGGACCCGGGGCGACGGACGGGCCGCCGGTTGATCACAGGAGGCCCGCTTCCTTCAACAGGGCGATGGCGGTGGAGCCGTCACCCAGCTCCGGGATGGTGATCGAGTTCGGCTGCAGCTGGTCGAAGGGGGTCTCGGGCTGGGTGGTGGTCACCCCGGAAGCGATGGGGTATTCGTAGCTGGTCGAGCGGGCGATGATCTCCTGGCCTGCCTTCGATGTCAGGTAGGCCAGGAACTTCTGGGCCAGGGCCTGGTGGGCGCTGGACTTGAGGATGGCCGCCGGCGAGATGTCCAGGACGTAGCCGGGGTCGTGAGGGGCGAAGTAGGTGATCTTCGAGTGCATGTTGGAAGTGCCGATCTCTGCCTGCATCCGGTACCAGTAGTACTGGTTGACCACCCCGAAGGCCACCGCGCCACGATTCACGTCGTTGGAGACGGTCTCGTTGTCGGGGTAGATGTGGGCTCCGGCATTGGCTTTGATCCCGTCGAGCCATTTGAGGGTGGCCTTGGTGCCGTAGGTGCGGTCCACCGAGGTCACGATGGGTTGGAAGTCCGTTTCGCCCGCGGCGAAGGCCAGTTTTCCCGCATACCGGGGATCGGCCAGTTGGAGCACCGAGGTGGGCAGCTGGCTCTTCGAGATGAGGCTGGGGTTGTAGATGAGCACGCTCACCCGGGCCGAGACGCCCACCCAGTCGCCGTTGGTGGCGTTGTACTGGCTCGGGGTGTTGGCCAGCGTCGACGGATCCACCTTGGCCAACAGGCCCCGGTCGGCCAGGTACTGAACAGCCGGCGTGTTCTCGGTGTAGATCACGTCGGCCGGGGACCGACTCCCTTCGGTGACGATCTCGTCGGAGAGGACATCCTCGTCATCGCTCCGGACATTGACGGTGATCCCGGTGGCCTTTTCGAATCCGGCCACCAACGAGTCGGTGGTCTGGACGTGCTGACCGTTGTAGAGGGTGATGGAGCCGGCGCCCGAGGACGAGCTGCCACAGGCGGCCAGCGCCCCGCCGGCCAGGGCCAGGACCAGGGCCAGGGGGATGGCCTTCGCGTACCGCCATCGCGGCCCGACCGGCCATCGGTGCCATCCGGTCCTCTTCGTAGCCACCTCGCATTATTAGGCTCACCTAATACTCACTGTCAAGTCCCCCTTATGCGGTGGTCATCCCCGCGCCACGGCCGGGTGTACCGGTCGGACCGGCACGGTGGACCCGGCCCGAGCGGAGTGATTCGGTCACTCCGGTCACCGTCCCTGCCACAATCGGCTCAAGTCCCGGCCCCGACACGTCGTTCCTATACAGAGGAGCGGGATCTGACATCGGGAGAAGCAGGATGCACCAGCGGGACCAGGCCGGCAGAAATGCACTGAGCGGGGAGGGTCCGGTCGACGGAGACCCTCAGGCCCGGGAGCATCGCGACCTCACGCCGCCCGACGGCTCAGTGGGTGGGTGGGGCGACCTGGTCTGCGTGTTCTGTGCCCCGTGCCAGCGATGGATCGACTGCTACGAGGGCGTCCCGCCCGAGGTGGCCCGGCAACGCCACGGCGAGCTCTTCCACTAACGCACCCCGGCGGCCTGGTCGTCTTCGGCCCTCGGCCGGAAGGCCAGCTCATCGGCGGGTTTGGGCCGGCTGATGCAGTAGCCCTGGGCCATGTCGCATCCCAACTCGGAGAGCAACTCCAAGGTCGCGGTGTCCTCGATGCCCTCGGCCACGATGCGAAGGCCCATGGCGTGGCCGAGTTCGATGGTCGAGCGCACCAGGTCCAGGTCGCGATGGTGGTCACCACCGGCCAGCCCCATGATGAAGGTCCGGTCCAGTTTGAGCTCCCGCACCGCCAGGTTGCTCAGGTAGGCCAGCGAGGTCACCCCGGCGCCGAAGTCGTCGATGGAGACGGTGACACCGAAGTCGCGCAACTCCTCAATCACCTGTCGGGAACCTTCGAATTCGGTGATGACGCTCACCTCGGTGATCTCCAGCACCATGGACGCAGCGTCAAGTCCGTGGCGCTCGATCCCTTCCTTGACCGTCTCCACGAACCCCGCTTCGATCAGATTGGAGGGGGTCACGTTCACCGCCACCGAGATGGGCCGGCCACTGTCCCGCCAGGCCGCGCACTGTTTGTTGGCCTCCTCGAACACCCAGGCGGTGATGGGCCACATCAGCCCGGCTTCTTCGGCCAGAGGGAGGAATTCGTCCGGCAACAACAGCCCCAGCCTGGGGTGGGACCAGCGGATGAGGGCCTCGACGGCCAGGATCTCCCCGCTGCGCAGGTCCAGTTGCGGTTGGTAGTGCAGGACCAGTTGTCCCGTATCGATGGCCCGGCGCAGCTCATCGGCCAGCCGGACATGGTCTCCCTCGTCGTCGAGGTCGGGCTGATAGAAGGCGAACGGGGTGTCGCCAAGTTTCGCCCGGTACATGGCCACGTCGGCGCACCACACCAGCCGGGCACTGTCCGAAGCGTCGTTGGGAGCCACGGCAATTCCGATGCTGGCCCCGATGCTGGCGCTGACCACGTCGAGTGCGAACGGTTCGTGCAAGCTGGAGGTGAGTCGTTGGGCCACCTGGGTGGCGTAGGTGGTATCCCCGTCGATGAGCACCACGGCGAATTCGTCACCGCCGAGCCTGACCAACAGGTCGGTGTCCCGGAGCGAGTCCTTCAACCGGTCCCCGAGCTTCCGCAACAGCTGATCGCCGGCTGGATGCCCGAAGGTGTCATTGACCTCCTTGAAATGATCGAGATCGAGGAACAGGAAGGCCATGCTCCGATCGGACTTCGAGTCGGCTCGCTCTTCGAAGAAGGCGTCGAGCACCCGGAACAGGTACCGCCGGTTCCAGAGGCCGGTCAACTCGTCGGTGACCGATTGGCGGTGGCGTTCCTGGCTGAGTCGCTCCATGCCCCGCACCGACAGGAAGAGGCGGGAGGCCACCAGCACCATGGTGCCGGTGGCCAGCACCACCGAGGCCCGTCCGACCGGGCGGAGGGTGCCGACGAAGAGAATGACGAGAGCGGCGATCGCCGCCAGATTGGGCAGGACGAAGCCCGCGGGGCGTTGAGGGACCAGCGAGTTGGTCGGCTGCACGTGGAGCCAGACGGCGATGGCCATCACGATGGCGGCGCAGGGCCAGGCCATGGCGTTGACGATGAAGCCGATCCGGGTGGCCCCCAGTGAGTTCTGGAAGAGATTCGAGGTGTCGCCGGCAGCAATGAGGCCGGCGCTCACGGCCAGGAGCACCCAAGGGGCCTTGCGCCGGCCCGGAAGCACGGCCAGCCCCGCCACCACCAGGGCCAGGAGGAGAATGTCTCCGACCGGCAGGGCCAGGTTGACCACCGTGGCCACCCGGTTCCCACCCGTGGACCGCAACGCGGCATGGAAGACGAACGCCGACGCCACCGCGGCGGCGCCGAACCCGGCGATGGCGCCATCCAGCAGGTTGGGCACCGAGAGCCGCCGGCCCTGGCCCCGCATGAACAGCACCACGGCCACAAAGGCGAAGGGATAGAAGGCCAGATAGAAAAGGTCCGCTATGGATGCGCTCGGAGGGGTGGCGCCGCCGATCGACTGGATGGTCACCACCACGTCGCCGAGGGTCCATCCGAGGAGGCTCAGCCCGAAGAACAGCGCCACCAACCGCCCCGGCCGGCGGACGAAGGCCCTGACCAGGCACAGCCCGCTGGCCACGAACTCGATGGCGCAGACCACCCAGCCGTCGAGCCAGGTCCAGTACGAGCTTTCACCACGCACGATGAGGGAGACCAGATAGCCGACCGCGGCCGTGGCCAGCAGGGCCACGGCCGACCACACCAGCAGGTTCGAATGGTCTACGTGGCGGTCACGGGCGCCGGCTCGGACCGGTCGATGGCGCTGGTCCGCCCCGCTCACGCTCATCGGGTCCAATTCGACAGATTCTGGGCAAATCTTGAGGAATGAAACCCCACCAAGGGTCATTCCTCGACTCCGAGCCAAGGGGCCGCCGTCACCGGCAGGCCGGGTGCGTGATTCCCTAGCGGGCTGTAGTGCTCACTTCGGGCTCCACGAGCCGTTCCACTGCGGGACCCCCTTCGACGCCGGCTGGACGGTGCCGTCGTACTCGCCCATCAGGTCATCGGCAAAGTCGTAGGCCTGACACTCGAAGGTGGCGGCATCGGTCCACTTGGCCGGAAGAGTGCAGGTGAGCTTGCTCATACCGGTCACCGAGAAGTCGTTGGCCCCGGTTCCGGACAGCTGGGCCTGCACCCCGGCGGTCAGCGTGCTCAAAGTGGGAGCGTTACCGGCCGAGCCCGCGGTGGTCGGGGTCGTCGAGGAACCCGCCGCGGGCGACGTCGAACCCGAACCACAGGCACTGGCCACCACCCCGCACAACAGCAGCACCACCAGGGTTCCGGCAACGCTTCGGCTCAGTCGCATCGTCACCTCTGGTTCGTCGAACGCCGCATTCGATGGTACCGCATCGACCTCATTTACCCCGGTCAATCGACACGTTCTGCCGCTCCCATCCCTTCACGCCGGGTCCGGCGCCGCGCCTCCGGTCGTTACCAATCGGGGCGATCTCGGGGAGCGGGCCTCCATTTCGGGAGGCGCCCACTTCGACAGCAGCACCACCCCGACGAACATGGCGGCCAAGAACACCACCTGTAGGGAGATGGCCAGCGGCGAGCTGTTGAGTTGCTCCCCGAAGAGCTCCACGCCGATGGCGATACTGGCCAGTGGATCGACGATGAGCAGGGCGGACTGGGACGCGGCCAGGGGGCCGGCGGCAAAGGCCGATTCGAGCAGGATGGTGCCGGTCACGCCGCTCACCACCACGGCGTACACCGGCCAGTGAAGGAACAGGCCACTCCAGCCGTAGTGGGCCAGGGTTTCGGTGGCGGCCTTGACGAAGGCGGCGTCGATGGCCCAGACCAGGGCGGCGGCGGCACCGAGCAGAGCGGCCCGCCGGGCCGGCGAACCCCAGCGGCTGAGGATCAGGAGCACCACCACCACCAGACCCCGACTGCCCAGCGCCACCAACCATCCCGTCGGGGTGGGATGGCGGTGCCCTTCGCGGGGCTGGGCCGCCACCAGAAACCCGATCAGACCGGCGCACAGCAGGGCCGCGGCACCCCAGGTGCGCTTGGCGATCCGGTTGTGGAGCCACAGGGCCCGCAAGGCCAGCGTGAAGATGAGCTCGGTGACCAGGATGGGCTGCACCGTGGCCAGCTCGCCGAAGTAGAGAGCCAGAGCGGTGAACACGAAGGTTCCGCCCATGCACACCATCCCCAACAACCACATGGGCTGTCGGATCAGGTAGAGGGTGGTCTTCCAGGCCGAGCGCTTCTCGCCGGCCCCGGTGATGTTGGCCAGCCGTTGGAGCACGGAGGTCAGGGCCTGGCTGAACGCGCCGAGCAGGGCGAACAGGATGCTCATCAGCCCGATCTCCTCCCGGCCGCGGTCGTGGCTTCACCATCCATTCGAGACCAGGCGGTACCGCGGGCGCAAGGCCGCGGCCCTCGGGGTCGCCGCCGGGTCACGGTGAGGCGCACGTCGCCGGCTCGCTCGAGGGCTGCGGGCTCAGCCCGAGTCTCCAGGCCAGCCACGGGAAGGCATCCCGCAGCGCCTGACTCCACAGATCGAAGTCGTGACCTCCCGGCCGCACCAGTAGGCAGGTGGCGATCCCGGCCCGAAGGGCCGCCGGTTGCAGCTGGTGGGCCGCCTGCACCGCTTGGGGGTCCTGGTCCCCCACTTCGAACCAACCGGCCACTCCGGTGAAGTGGCCGTTCTGGACCAGTTGGATGGGGTCATGGGCAGCGAACTCCTGCTCGGACCCTCCGAACAGCGTGGCGATGGTCTGGGCCCGCGAGGTGTCGAGCCACTGGGGTGAGGCGAACCCGGAGAAGGAGGCGAAGGTCGGGTACTCGGTCGGATGCCGCAGGGCCAACATGACCGAGCAGGTCCCTCCGGCGGAGAGCCCTCCGATGGCCAGGGACCCGGCCGCCCTGGAGGCGTCGAACCGGGTGCGGACGAAGGCCGGCACGTCGTCGACCAGATAGGTCTCGGCCTCTCCGAATCTGGGAGTTGACGCACTCGGAGTCCACGGTCTTCGTCCCGTTGGGGTCGGGCATCACGATGATGGGGGCCACGCCGTGGTGGGACGATGCGAAGGCATCGGCGGTGTTGTCGGCGTCGCCGTCGTCCGACCAGTCCGAGGCGCTGCCGGGCTCACCGGGCAGGAGCACCAGTGTGGGCAACGACGGAGTCACCTTGGCGAACCAGGCCGGTGGGAGATACACGTAGGCCGGCCGGGTGGCGAAGTGCGATGCGGTGGGCGGAATGTCGACTTCGATGAGCACTCCCTGGTCGGGCAACTTTCCCGTCGAGGCCACCTGCGCCCGGATCTGGGCCAGCTGCGGGGTTTCGACCACATTCTCGGGGTTGAGGGTCACCAGTCGCTCCAGGGTGGGAAACGAGTCCGACTGCTGATCGATGGCATCCAAGGTGACCAGCAAGGTGACGATGATGGCCGCCACCATCGAGGCCCGGCGCCATCGGCCCGCCGACCTCCACCCGGTGACCGCCACCACCCACGCCAGGAGGAAGGTGAAACCCCAGACATAGGCCGACCAGGGAAAGTCCGACGGAGTCAGCGACCACACCGTGGCCACCAGGGCCACCAGGCCGGTGACCACCGCGGCTACGGGCAGACCCCGCCCCAGTTGGCGCTTCCAGCCGCCGGACCACCAGTCGACCGAAGCCACCAGAAGCACCACGGCCACCACCCGCACCACGAACGGAAGCCAGCCGGCCACGATCGAGATGTTCATACCGGACCACGAGCCTCCGAGCCCGGCGTCGACGCTCCCGCCGCCTGCGTCGCATCAGGTCCCCGTCCCCGTGGCGCCGTCACGCCCCCTCCGGGGGATGGTCGGTGGCGGGGTGGCGACCGGACAGCCAACGTTGCAGACCGGCGGCGTTGGAGTGCACCCCGTTCATGACGTCGAGCTTCTGGCGATGCTCGGCGGGGACGCCCTCGAGGTCGGAGGCGAATGCCACCTCGAGAGCGGCGGCAATGTCCTCGCCCCGTTGGAAGGCCGACTCGGCCACCCCCACCCAGCTCCGGAGGGTCCCGTCCGCCTCGTCCAGTACGTCCAGCGGATCGGTCAGCAGACCGTAGTGGGCCAGGGCCAATCCGGTGGGGCGACGGTCGGCGAACCGCTGGAGCGAATGGAGGGCCTGGTCGAGGTCGAAATCGGGCGGAGGGGTCGACGGTCGCAGCACCCCGGCATCGGGAAGCTTCACCCCCACGGCATCGCCGGCGAACAGGACGCCGCTCAGGGTGTCGTGCAGGGCCAGATGGTGCTTGGCATGGCCGGGTGAGTCCACCGTCACCAGCGAGCGGTTGGAGCTGACCTCGATCTCCTCCAGGTCGGCCAGCACGTGGATCCGATCAGCGGGAGTGGGGTCCAGTCGTCCGTACAGCGAGTCCAGGAGCGGCCCGTAGACCCGGGAGGCCGAGTCGACCAGCCTGGTGGGGTCGACCAGATGTCGGGCTCCTTTCTCGTGGACGTAGACCGTGGCTTTGGGAAAGGCCCGGGCCACGTCTCCCACCCCGCCGGCATGGTCGAGATGGATGTGGGTGACCACCACACCCGCCAGGTCTTCGGGGCCGACGCCCAGTCGCTCCAGTTGGGCCAGCAGTACGGGAACCGAGCTCTGACTACCGGTCTCCACCAGCACCGGGGCGTCCCCCTCGATGAGGTAGCCGGCGGTGACCCGGTCCCAACCGCCCAGCAGGGTGTCGAGCTCGATGACTCCGTCCGCCACCATGACCCCGCCACCGCTACCACGCCGGTTCTCACCCGGCTCTGTCGAATCGGCAGAGCCGCGGTCAGGAAGGTGTCCTCCCGGGGGATGGTGGTGGTCTCCACTCATACGAATCCTCGACCCGTTCCGAACGGCCTGTCGACCCTGGGCTGACTAGGGGCGGGGGGCGGAGTTCCCGCCGGCCCGCTTGGACGACCGGGTGGTGGCCTTGGCCGGTTGCTTCTTGGCCGGCGCGGCCTTCTTCTTCGCTACCGGCGCGGCCTTCTTCTTCGCTACCGGCGCGGCCTTCTTCTTCGCCGGCGCGGCCTTCTTCTTCGCCGGCGCGGCCTTCTTCGAGGTCGACCTCCTCGTGCCCGCAGCAAGTCCCGTGGTGGCGGCCGTGCCGCCCCTCGGCGCGGCCGGCGCCTTGGTGGCCACGGGCGTGGGCCTCTTCACCGAGGGGGCCTGGGTCGGCTTCCGACTGCCCTTCGCTCCACCGGGAACCACGGCGGCCAGCGGTTTTCCCTTCCCTCCGGTGGGCAGCTTGACGCTACCGATCCGGTGGACCTGCCCGCTGTCAGCCAACCTCGACAGCACCGTCTTGGCGTTGAAGGCCCCCAGGTGTTGGCTACCGGTGCTGCTCTTGCCCCGGGTCAGCGCCCTCCGGGCCAGGCCGGAGATGACGTGGTTCGTCGACGGTTTCTCGTCGCCACCGATTTTGGATGCCGAGTTGACCAGGGACACGTGCGAGAAGGCCTGCGGGAAGTTGCCGACCAGGCGTCCGGCCACCGGGTCGTACTCCTCGGAGAGCAGTCCCAGGTCGTTGCGGAGATCCATCAACCGATCGAGCAGTTGGCGGGCATCATGGTGGCGGCCCAGCATCGAGAGGCAGTCGGCCAACCAGAACGAGCAAGCCAGAAAGGCCCCCTCCCGACCGCTCAGCCCGTCGACGTCACCGGTGTCAGCCGTGCGGTAGCGGAGGACGAAACCCCCGTCGACCAACTCCCGTTCAATGGCCTCGATGGTGCCCTGCATCCTCGGGTCGGTGGCGGGCAGGAAGCCGACAATCGGGATCATCAGCAAGCTGGCGTCGAGTTGGTCGGATCCGTAGTACTGGGTGAACGAGCCCTTTTCCTTGTTGAACCCCCGGTCGCAGACCTGGTCGTGGATCTCCGTGCGTATCTCCTTCCACCGTTTCACCGGCCCTCGGAGATCGTGCTCCTCGGCCGTCTTGATGGCCCGGTCGATGGCCACCCAGGCCATGACCTTCGAGTGGGTGAAGTGACGACGGGGCCCCCGCACTTCCCAGATCCCGTCATCGGGCTCCCGCCATCCCTGCTCGAGGAAGTCCATCAGCGACAGCTGAAGGGCCCACGACGGGTTCTCATCGCTCTCGGCAGTGTCCGCCGACTCATAGAGGGCCGACATGACTTCGCCGTAGACATCGAGTTGGAACTGCCCGGCGGCGGCGTTGCCGATCCGCACCGGGGCCGATCCCTCGTAGCCGGGGAGCCAGTCGATCTCCCACTCGTCGAGCCGGCGCTCCCCCCCGGCCCCGTACATGATCTGCATCTGGGCGGGATCACCGGCGATCGCCCGCAGCAACCAGTTCCGCCAGGCCATGGCCTCTTGATAGAAGCCACCCCGCATCAGCGACTCGAGGGTCAGCGTGGCGTCCCGCAGCCAGCAGAACCGGTAGTCCCAGTTGCGGGCACCGCCCAGGGTCTCCGGGAGTGAGGTGGTGGCGGCGGCCACGATCCCGCCGGTCGGCTCGTAGGTCAGGGCCTTCAGGGTGATGAGGGAGCGCACGACCGCCTCGCGGTACTCACCCTCGTAGGTGCACTGCTTCACCCAGTCGGTCCACCACAGCTCGGTGTCCTGAATGGCGTAGGCCGCATCGACCGGACGGGGAGGATCTTCACTGGCCGGGAACCAGGTCAGGGAGAAGGGAACCTGCTGACCCTCCGAAACGGTGAACTCCGCCACCGTGGAGAAGTCGCGGCCCTCGCAGTGCACCGGGGACCACAGCGACAGGCCGTCGGGCCCGGCGATGGCATTGAGGGTCCCGTCGACGTTGCGGACCCAGGGGACGATCTGGCCGTAACCGAACCGGATGGTCAGGACCATCTCCATGGTGACCTTTCCCCGTACCCCCTCCACCAGGCGGATCACTTCGGGATGCTGCTGACGGATCGGCATGCAGTCGACCACCCGGACCGAGCCCTCGTCGGTCACGAACTCCGACTCGAGAACCAGCGTCTCTTCCCGGTAGTGGCGGTGCTTGGCCAGGTGGGCTCCTTTGGGTGCCAGGCGCCACGACCCGTTGTTGTCGTCACCTAAGAGCTTGGCGAAGCAGGCTCCCGAGTCGAAGCGGGGCAGGCACAGCCAGTCGATGGATCCGTCCCGCCCCACCAGGGCCGCAGTATGGAGGTCGCCGATGATGCCGTAATCCTCGATCGGAAGCGCCATGTCCCATGTCTAGCCGGAGGCACCACCTGGTGTGTTCGATCCCGGGCCTCCGACACGAGCCGGTATCCCGCCCTGGTTGACCCGTTCCACCTCCACGCCGACTGCGCCTCGGGCTCAGCCCGACGTGCAGGGCCCGGTGCCCACCGGGGCGCTTCGATCCTCGGCCCGCAGGACCCGGGACAGCACCCCCGGCGAAGCCAGGGCGTACCCGATGTCGCCGTTGGTGGTGGAACGCGAGAAGACCACCCCGATCACCTGGCCGTCCGGTTCGACCAGCGGACCTCCCGAGTTGCCCGGTCGCACGATGGCCTGGATCTCGTAGACGTCGCGGACGGTGAGGCCCAGCCCGTAGATGTCCCGACCCTCTGCTTCGAACTCGGCCATCACCCCCGCCGGGACCACGGTGAACGGTCCGCCGCCCGGGTAGCCGAGTACCGCCGCCTGCGCCCCCCGGGTGGCCTTGTCGGGGTCGAGCGGCAAGGCCGCTTCGTCCACACCCGGCACCCGCATGACCGCCAGGTCGAAGGACGGATCGAACAACACCACGGTGGTCGGGAGGAGGCCGTTCCCGACTTCGACCATGGGCCGGGCGATGCCGGCGATCACGTGGGCGTTGGTCACCACCAACCCCGGCGCCACCACGAAGCCCGATCCCTCCTGGATCTGCCCGCACCCGTCGCCGATGACCTTGACCGTCGAGGCTGCAGCACGGGTGGCCGCCTCCTGCAACAGCGCGTTGCCCGGTAGGGATACGGGCCCGGCCGACGCCGGGGCCAGATTGGCGAACACCGGCGGGAATCCCTCAGAGGAGAGGAAGCTCTGCACCTGGGAGAAGACCGAGGGCGGAGCGGGCAGCACGCTGTCGAGGGACCGGATGATCCTCGACCGGCTGATGGCGCTGTTGAGGCTGAGTGAGGAGCTGTTGACCAGCGTGCTGGCCACCAACCAGGCCACCAGTAGCGAGGCCACCACCGCCACCACCACCCCGAGGACGGAGTCCACCGGACCCAACAGGCTGCGGTGCACGCGGGAGAAGGCCAGGTTGCCCACGACCCGCCCTATGACCCCGCAGCACGCCGCCACCCCCAACATGCTGGCGAGTGCCACCGCGGTGCGCTCCGGTTGGGTGTGGACCCAGTGCACGGTGACCGAGGCCAGTAGGGCACCCAGGTACAGACCCACCAGGAATCCCCCGAAGGAGAGGATCTGGACGATGGCGCCCAACCGGAGGCCCTGGATGGCGGAGAGGGCCACGATGACCACGACCACCAGGTCGACCCAGCTCATGGCCGGAGACCGTCAGGGGTCAGCGATGGGGGACGGCAGGGGGAAGGAGGAGCCGGCACCACCGACTAAACGTAGACGGACAGCCTCCGAAGTGACCATCATGACCTCCTCCAGAGGGGTCGACGTGGCAAGATCTCGCATGGAATCGATCGAACCGGCGGAGCGGGGCCGGAGGACGGGATGTACGAGGAGATGACCGGTGGCCAGGACCACGGGGAGCTGGCCGCGGCTACGGCCTCCGGCACCACACCCGCGCCGGGCCGCAGGGCCCGCTGACTCACCTCTTCGATCGGTGAGCACTCCCTGCCCAGGCCTGTCACGTCCGTGATCCGCCAGAGCCAGATCGTCAATCCCCGCCCGATGTCGGGGACGGCGATTCCCGAGGTCCTACCGAGGTCCGCCGACGCACCCGGCCCCGAGGCCGTCACCGAGGTCCATCGCCGGATGCGGTGGCCCGCCGTGGTGACCACCCTGCTCGTGGTGGTGACGGCCGCGGCCTGTGCCAACAACACCTCGAACGCCTCCCCGTCGCCCACGTTGGCGGCCAACTCTCCCTGGCTCGGCTCCTTCGCCACCGTGGCCCTTCCCGCCCCGGTCAACACGCTCTCGGGCCTGGACTGCGTGAGCGCCAAAAAGTGCTGGGCGGTCGGCTCCACCGTGGGAGGGGCGGGTGGAGCCAACGCCGCGGCGCTGATCGCCACCACCAACGGGGGGGCCACCTGGGCCACCGAGGCCGTGCCGCCGACGGTGGGCTACCTGTCCGGGGTGGCCTGCACCGACAGCATCCACTGCACGGCGGTGGGCCAGGCCGCAGGGCCAACCGCCACCCAGGGGGTGGCCATCATGACCCTCGACGGCGGGATCCATTGGGGACCGGTGGTGATCCCTCCGAGCGTGGTGGACCTGACGGCCATCACCTGCGCCCACGACGGTCGGTGCATGGCGGTCGGGACCACCGCCATGGGCTCGGTGGCCCTGGTGTCGATGAGCTCGGGGGCAACCTGGACCCAGGGGGGCACCCTTCCCGCCGGCATGTCCGGGCCCACGGCCGTCTCGTGCACCGCCGACGGAAGCTGCTGGGTCACCGGCCACACCGTGACCGATCTCAACCACGTCACCGGGGTCCTGGCCCTGAGCACCAACGACGGTGCCAGTTGGGCCACGGTCACCATTCCGACCGGTGCCGGCAACCTCACCGGGCTCTCCTGCCTCACCGGCCCGCCAACCGGCGTCGGGGCTTTTCCCACCCCGTCCACCACGACCACCGCACCGTTGCCGGCTACCACCACTACCACCACGACCCACACGCCGGGCTCCACCAGCGTGCCCACCACGACGAGCACATCGACCTCGACCACCACCACGGTGGCGCCGCCCACCACCACCACGGTGCCGCCGGTCGGCGTGCCCGGGGTCCGCTGCACGGTGGTGGGCACCACGGCCACCACCCTGGACGCCGCCAGGGTCGGCCATGGAGTGATGTTCACCACCGACAACGGTGGCGCCACCTGGTCGAGTCAAACGCTCGATGCCACCAGCGCCTCGCTGAACGACGTCTCGTGTGCCTCCGTCGGAGCCTGTGTCGCCGTTGGCACGTCGGTGGCCACGGTGCCGCAGGCCGGCGTGGTGCTGGTGAGCGGGTCGCGGTCCTCCCCGTGGAGACGTCCGGCCTGGGTGGGTCTTCCCCAACCACTGACGGCCGTGAGTTGCGTCTCGGTCACCCACTGCGTGGCCGTGGGGGAGTCGATACTGATACACCTGGTCGGAGGGTGACGGTCGGCCCCTCCGACGGGCAGGCTCCGGTGAGCTGGCACGGTCGCTCCTACCAGGACCGCTTCGACCGTCTGGAAGCGTCAGGGCTCGACGTACACGGAGAAGCCGACTTCGCCATGCGATGGGCACCGACCTCGGTGCTGGACGCCGGTTGTGGAACCGGCCGGTTGGCCCGGGAGCTGGCCCGCCGGGGTGTCGACACTGTCGGCGTCGATCGGGACCGGTCGATGATCGATACCGCCCGGCAGCTGGGTCCCGACCTGGCCTGGGTCCTCGGCGACCTCAGCCTCCTCGACCTCGGACGCTCCTTCGACATGGTGGTGATGGCCGGCAACGTCCCTCTGTTCACCCCGGCCGGAACCCGGGGCGCGCTGGTGGCCGGCTGCTCCCGACACCTCGGGCCGGACGCCTGTCTGGTCGCCGGGTTCCAACTCGGGCGCGGCTACCTGCTCACCGAGTACGACGACCACTGCCGGCAGGTCGGGCTGGCCTGCTCCGGTCGGTGGTCCACCTGGTCCGGGGAGCCGTACACCGATGACGCCGAGTACGCCGTATCCGTGCATCAACCGACTGGCTGACCGACCCGACCCCGGGCCCCACCGACGCAGCCTCAGTCGGTACCGGTCCCCGACACCGCTCCCCAATCCTCGGGGTCCACCTCGTCGACCTTGGTGGCGAAGAACCACTGGTGGCCCTCGAGATCCACCGCGGCATAGCTCCGGTCCCCGTAGGGCTGGTCGGCCAGTTCCCGCTCGATGGTGGCACCGACCCGGCGTGCCGCCTCGTAGTGGGCGTCGACGTCGTCGACGTACACGTGGATCAGCACCGTCGGGCCGCCCACCGCCAAGGGGTTCCGGTACTCGTCGCCAGGTGCACCGAGCATGATGGCGCCACCATCGGGGAACTCCATTTCGGCGTGGTTGACCCGGCCATCCGGTCCGGTGAACCGGAGGGTCTCACGGAGCCCGAACACCCGGCCCAGGTAGTCCAGAGCGGCAGCGGCGTCCGAGTACAGCAGGTAAGGAGTTACGCGCTGGACCACGCTCAGAGGCTAGCCCCGCCTGAGGGCCCCGGGGCCGGCTGACCCCGGCCCGGGTCATCTCTGCGAATATGGGCGCCTCCGGAAAGGACGCCATGCGAAATCCGATGTTCGTCTATGACGAGCAGCTGACCAACCTGATCCTCGACTACTGCCGGTGGAGGCTGGCGCTCGACCCGGTGCCCCTGGACTTCGGTGGGGCACAGGCGTCGTCGCTGGAGGCGGCCCTGGAAGGGCTGATCAATTCGGAGGGTACCGACGCCAGCCGGGTGATGGAGATCTTCGATCACCAGTTGGCCACCGCCGTGGTGTCGTGCGACAGTCCCCGCTTCCTCTCCTTCATCCCGGCCGCACCGACCAAGGCCTCGTTGCTCTTCGACATGGTCGTGGCCTGTTCGTCGCTGCAAGGCACCTCCTGGATGGAGGCGGCTGGAGCAGTGGCCGCGGAGAACCAGGCCTTGCAGGTCCTGGCCGACATGGCCGGTCTTCCCCCCGGTGCCGGTGGTTGCTTCGTCTCGGGCGGCTCGGCGGGCAACCTGTCGGCCCTGATGGTGGGCCGGGACACCGCGGCCTACCGCATGGGCGGCCGCGCCCCTGAACGCCCGGTGTTCGCCATCAGCGAGGAGGCCCACTCGTCGGTGGGCAAGGCCCTCCGGGTATTGGGAGTCGACACGCTGCTCGTCCCGTGCGAGGACCACCGACTGACCGGCAGGGCGCTCCGGGCGGCCCTCGACGCCGACCCGAGGGGCGACCACGCCATCGGCGTGGTGGCCACCGGAGGGACCACCAACGCCGGGATCATCGACGACCTCGCCGGTGTGGGAGAAGTAGCGCAGGAACGGTCACTCTGGTTCCACGTGGACGGGGCCTACGGCTGTGCCGCCCTGATGGCGCCGTCCATCCGTGGGCGCTTCCAGGGCATCGAGATGGTCGATTCCTTCGTGGTCGACCCGCACAAATGGCTCTTCGCCCCGTTCGACTGCGCCGGGCTGCTCTATCGGGAGCCCCACCTGGCCAAGGCGGTCCACACGCAGGACGCCTCGTATCTGGACGTCCTGCACCAGGACCCCGGTGAGTGGAACCCCAGCGACTACGCCTACCACCTCACCAGGCGGGCCCGGGGCCTGCCTCTGTGGTTCTCCCTGGCCGTCAACGGCACCGACGCCTATCGGGACGCCATCGAGACCGTCCTGGCCACGACCCAGGCCAGCGCCGACCTCATCGAGACAATGGCGCACCTGGAGCTGGTGCGTCGACCGGAGCTGTCCGTAGTTCTCTTCCGCAGGATCGGATGGGACCGGACCGACTACGAGCGGTGGTCCGCCCGACTCCTCCGCGACCAGATCGGCTTCGTCGTACCGACTACCTGGGAAGGTGAGTCGGTGGGCCGATTGGCCCTCCTCCACCCCGACACCACGGTGGGCATCATCGAGGAGATTCTGGCCACCATGGCCTGAGCTTCCGGCCCTGTCTGTCCTGGTCTGTCCTGGGAGGAGGAGGCGCTGGACGGAGGAGCGGAGCACCCCCGTCCAGCGCCTTCCTCATCAGGAAACCGTGAAGGTGTAGCTCTTCGAGACGGTCTTGGCCGTTGGCTTGGTGGAGTCGGTCACCTTGATCACCACGGTGTAGCTGTTGGCCTTGGTCCCGGTCGGCACCGTTCCCGACAGCACCCCGGCCGAGCTCAACGGTGAGTTTGAGGGCCGTGGGTAGCGGCGTGGTCTCGGTCCACTTGTAGGGGGCCGTACCACCCGAGGCCTTCAGGGTCGTGGAGTACTTGGTGCCGGGCTTGGCCGCCGCCAACGTCTGCGTGACGATGTAGAAGGGAATGGTGAGCGTGAAGGCCTGGGTCTTCTTCGCCCCGGTTCCGATCTCGGCGGTAAAGGTGAGCTTGAAGGCTCCACCCTCCGTGGGGACACCCGAGAGCAGTCCGGCTTTGGTGAAGGCCACTCCGGTGGGCAGTGCACCGGTCTCGGTGTAGGTGGGGGTGGGGCATCCCGACGAAGCCACGGTGAAGGCGTGGTACGTGCCACCGGTGAAGGTGGCGGCGGCAGCGGAGTAGAAGCCTTCGGTGGCGTCGGCCTTGCACGCCCCGGCCTTCGCCGCCCAGGTGAACCCGTTGGGATCGCTGGTGCTGGACTTGAAGGTGACCTCGGTGTTCCAGTAGTCGGTCACGCCACCGTTCTTCTCACAGGCCACGCCGGCCTCCCAGACGCCGCTCTTGTTCCCGCTGGCGTAGAGCAGGGTCTTGATGGGCACCTTGAGGGCGCTCACCAGCGGTCCGAACTCCAGGTTGTTGGGGATGCCGATGATCTGTCCGGTTTTGGATGCGGTGACGGCGGCCCCCCAATAGGTGTGCGGAGGGGTGAAGAGCCCGTAACCATCCCGGGTTCCCCCGTCCTGAACGACACACCCGCCGGGTTGGTGCCCTCTTTCACCAGGTAGCTGAAGACGAAGTACCCGTCACTTGCACTGTCCCCATCGCAGTGGGACTGGGCCGGAAGGTTCAGCGTGAAGTACGTGTCGGATCCACCCGAGGCCAAGGCACTGTCATTGGAGGGGTTGGCGATGGTGGCGGTGCCGTCGAGGGTCGAAGCCCCTGCGGGCGTCACCCCGGCGGCGGTCAGCCCGGCAAAGGTGGCCATGAAGACCGCCGTGGCGGCCAGTCCGACCTTGAGACGCCGGACTCCCGAGGTCCGGGTCCCTCCGGACCCGGCCTCGGTGTTGTGACTTGCATCAGCGTGTGTGCGCATGGTTCTTCTTTTCTCTCGCTCGTGTCGTTCGGTGTACGGGTATCGGTTGCGGGGCCGGCTCAGCCGTTACCCGTCACGGTCGTGCTCCCGCAGGTGCCTTCGCCCGAGGTGAGGCTGTCGAAGCCGAACTGATGGGCGGTGGTCTGGGCGGCGGTGGCACAGATGGCGGAGCCGCTACCCACGAACAGGTCGACGAGGTTGGAGTCTTCGCCCAGGCCACTGGTGATCGCCCGGGTGGGAACCACCGTGTAGATGTTGTACCCGAACAGGGAGTCCTGGTAGTAGGTGGTGTTGGGCAACAGGCTCGGGGCCGAGCCGGTGTAGGGCTGACCGAGGCTGGTGCTGCCGTCGGTGACGGCCCCGAGGTCCACGCCGTTGGCCCGGGCCGTGGCTGACTGGTCCACCGAGTTCCCGTTGGCCTGGCCGATCCAGTCACCCGCCGAGATGGGGATGAGGGCCGCGGTGTGAGCCGGGAGGGATTTGGCGAACGAGTAGAAAGCGTTGCCGCTGTTCTGCTGGATCTGGGCGCAGGCAGGGGTGGCGTTGGACTCGGCCGTGGCGTCGGAGACCCCGATGGCCGACTCCAGGTTGGAGCGGGGGGACGATCCCGAGATGGTCAGGCAGGGGTCGATGGTGTCGCCGCCGAGGGTGGTGATGGTCCCCGAGTAGATGCCCGCCAGCTGAGCCTTGGTCAGACTGGACAGGGTGTTGTCACCATTGGTTGAGTCGTAGTACATGTAGGCCACGGCGTCCCGGGCGAAGGGGATGAAGGTGAGGTTGGTGCCGGCGACCTTCTCGCCCCGGGCGGCCCGGGCGAAGTTGATCTGACCGGTGAGGACCACCGTGGCGCCGGTGCACGATCCCGAGGTGTTCTCGAAGCCGGCCCCGGTGACCAGGTCATTGAGGGCGGCCAGGCCGGCCGTGGTGGAGTTGGGCCGGTCGAAGGACGGTCCGCCCGGTTCGGTGGTGATGCAACCCGGGTTGGTGGTGGTGCCGCCCTGGGGGTAGGCGTCGAACGACACGATGGTGGTGTTGAGGTCGCCCGCCGTGGAGTGCAGCGGGGTGAACCACTTCGTGGTGGCGGTGTTCGGGGCCGAGGCGCCGCTGTAGGCCTGGTAGACGTCCTGGGTGACATCGGCACCCACCGCGACCTCGGCGGTGGTGAACAGCGGGTCGGCCTGGGCCGACGGGCCGCTCAGTGCGGTCAGGCTGGCAACGCCGGCCGTGCCGGCAGCTATGGACAGCGCGGCGACGATACGGATGCTCCTGGTTCTCAGGAAGGATTTCATCGATGCTCCTTGTTCGCGCCAGGACACGGCCGACCTTCAAGAACTTGGAGGCCCCTACCATTACCCGACAAAACCTAGTGGGTTACTCGCGTTAAGTTAGGACGGACCGTCCCGGATGTCAACCGTCAATATCGATATGCGTTTGGACCGGGGAATGCTGGGTATCCTCCGCCCGCTCTGAACCACAACAAAACGCCGGGACGGTGCTTCTGCACCGTCCCGCGTTGTGGTTCTCACAGCTGCCGACGACGCCGACTGACCTGCCCGACAGCCGGCGTCGTCGATCGCAATCCCTAACTGGCGACGACCAGGCTGAACTTGGCCGTGGCCGTCTGCTTGGTCGGCGTGGACGAGTCCTTGACCGTCACCGTGACCGTGTAGGTCTTGGCTGCACCGGTCTCCGTGCCGGAGAGCACACCTGCCGTACTCAGCTTGAGGCCCGTGGGCAGGCCGGTGGCCGTCCACGTCAGCTTCCCGACGCCGTACTTCGACGTCAGAGTGGTCGAGGTGTACTTCTTACCCTTGGTGGCCCTGGGCAATGTCTTGGTCACGATGTAGAGCCCGTCGGGAGTTACCGACTTCGACTTGGCGGAAGCCTTACCCGCGCCCCCGGCGTTCTCGGCCGACACCGTGAAGGTGTACGCCGTGCCGTTGGTCAGCTTGGTCACCGTGTACGAGGTGACATCCCCGACCGTCACCGAGGGCCCGCTCGACGGCTTGATGACGTAGTGGGTGATGGCTGATCCACCGTTGCTGGTGGGGGCTTTCCAGGTGATCTTGACCGATGCCTTGCCCGCGGTGACGGTCACCGCGGTCGGAGCCCCCGGCACGGTGTAGGGCTTGACCGTGTTGGACGCTGACGAGGCGGGGCCGGTACTGCCCGGCCCGTTGGTGGCGGTCACCGTGAAGGTGTAACTGTCCCCGGGTGTCAGGCCGGTCACCACCAACGGAGTACCGGCCCCGGTGGCGGTCTGGCCGCCGTGGGCCGGGGTGGTCGAGTCGACAGCGGTCACCGTGTAGGAGGTAATGGTGGCGTAGCCATCGGACTCCGGTGCCGTGAAGGACACGGTGGCCTCGGCGTTACCGGCCGTGGCGGTCACGGCGGTCGGAGCTCCCGGCTCGGTGTAAGGCGTCACGGCGTTGGAGGCCGACGAAGCCGGACCGGTCTGGGCGTCGTTGGAGGCGGTCACGGTGAAGGTGTAGCTGTCACCGGGAGTCAGGTCGGTCACAACCACGGTGGTGCCGGAACCGGTACCGGTCTGCCCGCCGTTGGCCGGGGTGGTCGAGTCGGTGGCCGTCACCGTGTAGGAGGTGATGGCCGAGCCCCCGTTGACCGGGGCTGCGGTGAAGGACACCGAAGCGTCGGCGAGGCCGGCGGTGGCGGTCACTCCGGCGGCACTCCCGGGCTCGGTGTCCGGGATCACGGTGTTGGACTGGGTGGCGATTCCGGTGCCCACCGAGTTGGTGGCGGCGACAGTGAAGTAGTAACTGTCACCGTTGTTGAGCCCGTCGAACGTGTAGGTGAACACGTTGCCCACGTCGACCGGAGTCCCGGCCGTGCCGTTGTCGTAAGGCGTGACGACGTAGCCGGTGACGGGCGGCCCCTCGTCCGAGGATGCGGACCAGTTGACGGTGGCCGTGGCATTCCCGCCGGTGGCCGTGGCACTGGGCGGGGCGTCAGCGTAGCTACCGGGCTCCACGGCGTTGGAGGCGGCCGAAGTCCCCCGGTCCCCACCCCGTTGATGGCAGCGACCGTATAGGTGTAGCTGTGGTCGTTGGTGAGCCCACTGAAGGTGTAGGCGAGCACGTTGCCCACCGTGACCTGCGTCACCTCCGTGGCGCCGTCGTACTCCGTGAGGACGTAGCCGGTGATGGACGAGCCCTCATTGAACGGTGCGGTCCAGGTGATCGAGGCCTGGGTGTTACCCGCAGTGGCAAGGGGAGCAGCCGGGGTGTCCGGCACGGTGTCCGGCACCACGGCCGTAGATTGCCCCGAGGGGCTCCCGGTACCCACTCCATTGGTGGCGGCAACCGTGAAGGTGTAGCTGTCACCGTTGTTGAGCCCGTTGAAGGTGTAGGTGAGCACGTTGCCCACGGTGACCGGGGTCCCGGCCGTTCCATTGTCGTACGGGGTGACGACGTAGCCGGTAATGGTTGAGCCCTCATTGAAGGGTGTCGTCCAGTTGACGGTGGCGGTCTGATTGCCGGCGTTGGCGGTCGGGGTGGCTGGGGCGTCGGGCACATTGTCCGGCACCACAGCGCTCGAGGCCGCCGATGCCGACCCGGTGCCCACCGAGTTGGTGGCGGCGACCGTGAAGGTGTAGCTGTCGCCATTGACAAGGGCGTCACCGTTGGCGCTGTCGAAGGTGTAGCTGGAGGAGGCTGGCACGTCGACCGGAGTCTGGGCCACGCCGCTGAGTACGGGGTGATGCACATAACCGGTGATGGCCGCTCCATCGCTGTAGGGAGCACCCCAGGTGAGCGTGGCCGATTGATTGGCGGCCGTTACCGACGGCGCCACCGGGGCGGCCGGGGGGCCGGCTCCCAGGGTCAGCGGGGAAGAGGCCGCCGAGGACGTGCCCGTGCCCACAGAGTTGATGGCGGCCACCGTAAAGGTATACGTGTCGCCACCGAACAACTTGGTCGCCGATATGGGGCTGGTGGTTCCGGTGGCGGTGGTGCTCCCGGCCGAGTCGGTGGTGTCGGTGGCCGTCACTTTGTACGAGGTGATCGTGGTGCCACCGTTGTTGGTCGGAGGGGCAAAGGACACCGAGGCTGCGTTGGTGCCACCCGTGGCGCTCACGCCGGTCGGCGGGTACGGAACGCCGTTCGGGACGGTGAGCGTGAAGTTCTGGGTGGCCGGCGTGCCACCGCTGATAGCGCCGGAGAGAACGATCGGGTAGCTACCCGGTTGGGTCGGGCTCCCGGTCAGAAGGCCTGACGTGGCCAGCGTAACTCCGTTGGGGAGCGTGCCGGTCTCGGTGATGACGGGCGTCGGGCAGCCGGTTGATGCGGCGGCGAACCAGTTGGTCGTCTGCTGGGTGAAGGTGGCGGAGGTCCCCGAGTAGAAGCCCGGGGTCGAATCCGACGCCGCGCACGGGCCGGGCGTGTCGCTCCACGTGAACCCATTGGGGTCAGACCCACTGGCGGTGAAGGTGACTTCGGTGTTCCAGTAGTCGGTCACGGCGCCGGCCGCAGTGGCACAGGCGATTCCTGCTTCCCATACCCCGCTCGACGCCGCATTGTCGAGGAGGGTGCTGAGGGGGATGACGCTCTTGGTGACCAGCGGCGCAAACTCGAGGTTGCCGGGGATGCCGATGATCTGACCGGTGGTGGATGCAGTGTTGACGCCCCCGTAGTACTTCCCCGCAGCCGTCACCAATCCGGACGGGGCATCGGGGTAGTCCGCCGGGACACCGGTCGTGAACGAGATGGCAGCGGGGTTGGTACCTTCGGGCACCAGGTAGCTGTACACGTGATAGCCGTCGCTGGCGGTGTCCCCGTCGCAGGCCGCTTGGGCCGGCAGGGTCACGGTGAACTGGGTGGTGGAGCCGCCCGAAGACAGAGCGGTATTGCCACTCGGGTTGGCGATGGTGGCGGTGCCGTCGAGGGTCGAAGCCCCTGCGGGCGTCACCCCGGCGGCGGTCAGCCCGGCAAAGGTGGCCATGAAGACCGCCGTGGCGGCCAGTCCGACCTTGAGACGCCGGACTCCCGAGGTCCGGGTCCCTCCGGACCCGGCCTCGGTGTTGTGACTTGCATCAGCGTGTGTGCGCATGGTTCTTCTTTTCTCTCGCTCGTGTCGTTCGGTGTACGGGTATCGGTTGCGGGGCCGGCTCAGCCGTTACCCGTCACGGTCGTGCTCCCGCAGGTGCCTTCGCCCGAGGTGAGGCTGTCGAAGCCGAACTGATGGGCGGTGGTCTGGGCGGCGGTGGCACAGATGGCGGAGCCGCTACCCACGAACAGGTCGACGAGGTTGGAGTCTTCGCCCAGGCCACTGGTGATCGCCCGGGTGGGAACCACCGTGTAGATGTTGTACCCGAACAGGGAGTCCTGGTAGTAGGTGGTGTTGGGCAACAGGCTCGGGGCCGAGCCGGTGTAGGGCTGACCGAGGCTGGTGCTGCCGTCGGTGACGGCCCCGAGGTCCACGCCGTTGGCCCGGGCCGTGGCTGACTGGTCCACCGAGTTCCCGTTGGCCTGGCCGATCCAGTCACCCGCCGAGATGGGGATGAGGGCCGCGGTGTGAGCCGGGAGGGATTTGGCGAACGAGTAGAAAGCGTTGCCGCTGTTCTGCTGGATCTGGGCGCAGGCAGGGGTGGCGTTGGACTCGGCCGTGGCGTCGGAGACCCCGATGGCCGACTCCAGGTTGGAGCGGGGGGACGATCCCGAGATGGTCAGGCAGGGGTCGATGGTGTCGCCGCCGAGGGTGGTGATGGTCCCCGAGTAGATGCCCGCCAGCTGAGCCTTGGTCAGACTGGACAGGGTGTTGTCACCGTTGGTCGAGTCGTAGTACATGTAGGCCACGGCGTCCCGGGCGAAGGGGATGAAGGTGAGGTTGGTGCCGGCGACCTTCTCGCCCCGGGCGGCCCGGGCGAAGTTGATCTGACCGGTGAGGACCACCGTGGCGCCGGTGCACGATCCCGAGGTGTTCTCGAAGCCGGCCCCGGTGACCAGGTCATTGAGGGCGGCCAGGCCGGCCGTGGTGGAGTTGGGCCGGTCGAAGGACGGTCCGCCCGGTTCGGTGGTGATGCAACCCGGGTTGGTGGTGGTGCCGCCCTGGGGGTAGGCGTCGAACGACACGATGGTGGTGTTGAGGTCGCCCGCCGTGGAGTGCAGCGGGGTGAACCACTTCGTGGTGGCGGTGTTCGGGGCCGAGGCGCCGGCGTAGGCCTGGTAGACGTCCTGGGTGACATCGGCACCCACCGCGACCTCGGCGGTGGTGAACAGCGGGTCGGCCTGGGCCGACGGGCCGCTCAGTGCGGTCAGGCTGGCAACGCCGGCCGTGCCGGCAGCTATGGACAGCGCGGCGACGATACGGATGCTCCTGGTTCTCAGGAAGGATTTCATCGATGCTCCTTGTTCGCGCCAGGACACGGCAGACCTCAAGAAGCGATGGCCCCTACCATTACCCGACAAACCCTAGTGGATTGCTCAACTAAACATAAGTTAAGTACTCCTATGTGTCAACCAGGGAATATAGGGAAATCTAAGAATCCCCAAATTTTTGGGGTGTAGATCCATCTGGTTTCGGGTAGAGCGTCTCGTTCCTCACCGGGCGTGGCGGTGAGCTGGGGACGAGTGGCAGAGAACTGCCCGTTACTCCCGCGGAGTTCGACTACGCCACCTCGGCCGGTAGGCGAGTCGCCGATTATTTCGAAGACCCGCCGGCGGAGGGTGCGGACCGGTCCACCCCGTCTGTCATGACACACTTGGCCCGCACGGCCGTAGGGGGGGTCGGACAGATAAGAGGCCGCACAGATATGAGGTCGCACAGAAGGGAACAGTGCGGACCCGACGAAGAACGACAGGGAGCAGAAGATGACAGCTGAGGTCCAAGGGGTCGTGGCCATGACTAAAGGGGAGCCCGTCTCCCTGGTCACCATTGTGGTGCCCGATCCGGGGCCCGGCGAGGCGGTCGTCCGGGTACAGGCCTGCGGGGTGTGCCACACCGATCTCCACTACCGGGAGGGTGGGATCAACGACGAGTTCCCGTTCCTCCTGGGCCACGAGGCCGCCGGTGTGGTCGAAGCCGTCGGGCCCGACGTGACCTCCGTGGAACCCGGCGACTTCGTGGTCCTCAACTGGCGCGCCGTCTGCGGGCAGTGCCGATCGTGCCTCCGGGGCCGCCCCTGGTACTGCTTCGACACCTTCAACGCCGTGCAGAAGATGACACTCACCGACGGGACACCCCTCTCGCCGGCGCTGGGCATCGGGGCCTTTGCCGAAAAGACGCTGGTGGCCGCGGGCCAGTGCACCAAAGTGGACCCGGCCGCCCGGCCCGAGGCGGTCGGTCTGCTGGGTTGTGGGGTGATGGCCGGCCTGGGCTCGGCCATGCTGACCGGTGAGGTCGGGCCGGGGGACTCGGTGGCGGTGTTCGGCTGCGGCGGCGTGGGGTGTGCGGCCATCGCCGGTGCCCGCCTGGCCGGCGCCGGGACCATCGTGGCCATCGACCTCGATCCGGGCAAGCTCGAGTTGGCCCGCCAGTTCGGGGCCACCGATGTGGTCGACGCCTCCCGCCAAGATGTGGTCGGGGCGGTCCAGGGCCTCACCGGGGGCCACGGCGCCAACGTCTGCATCGAGGCCGTGGGGAATCCCAAAGTGCTGGAGCAGGCGTTCTACGCCCGGGACCTGGCCGGCACCGTGGTCCAGGTCGGGGTGCCCACGCCCGAGATGCGGATCGATCTGCCCATGATCGACTTCTTCGGTAGGGGCGGCCAGCTCCGTCCCAGCTGGTACGGGGACTGCCTGCCATCGAGGGACTTCCCCATGCTGGTGGACCTGTACCTGCAGGGCCGGCTGGACCTCGACCGGTTCGTCAGCGAGACCATCGGCCTCGCAGACATCGAAGAGGCCTTCCACCGCATGGAGCGGGGCGAGGTCCTCCGGTCGGTCGTCGTCATCTGATGATCGAGCAGGTGACGACCTCGGGGATCTTCTCGTTGGACGGTGAGGACTTCGAAGTCGAGAACAACATCTGGCTGGTCGGTGACGATCGTGAGGTGATGGTGGTCGATGCCGCCCACGACCACCGCCCCATCGTCGAGGCCGTGGGCGACCGCGCCACCACCGCCATCATCGCCACCCACGGGCACAACGACCACATCAACGCGGCGGCCGCCCTGGCCGACGCCTTGGGAGCCCCGGTCTGGCTCCACCCGGACGACCTCATGTTGTGGGAAGCCGTCTATCCCGACCGTGCCCCCGACCGAGCGTTGTCCGACGGCATGGCCCTGACTGCCGGCGGCTCCACGCTCCAGGTCCTGCACACTCCGGGGCACTCGCCGGGCGGATGCTGCCTGTACCTCGCCGACCAGGGAGTGCTCTTCTCCGGTGACACGCTGTTCAACGGGGGACCCGGTGCCACGGGGAGGAGCTATTCGGACTTCCCCACCATCATCACCTCGATCTCCGAGCGCCTGTTGGTCCTGCCCGCCGTCACCCGGGTACTGACCGGCCACGGCGCCGAAACCACCATCGGAGCCGAGGCTCCGCACCTCCCCGAATGGCTGGACCAGGGGCGCTGACCGTTCCGGGACCCACCGGCCCCCGACGCTGGACGCAGCCCTGCCCGGCGGCGAGCCCGTCGACCACATGTCCGTTTTGCCGGAGGCCCAAATTATCGGTTAGAGCCGGTACTTGCTGAGTCAAGCTATCGCCTCCAGCCCATGATTTGGCCTTTTGGCGAATTCGGTTACCGGGGTTGCGCTGGCGCGGCCCGAGCGGTGGAAGGCCGTCGGCCAGCCACCGTGCCGCGATCCCCGCCCGCCGCTGAGCCATCAACTAATTTTCGGTGGCGCCCACCCCGGCGGGGTCGGTCCAGCCATCCGGAACTCGACCACGGGGAGCGTTGAGATGAGCCACACCACGGTCTCCACGGGCACCGGGCCCTCGGCCGACGGCGGGGCCTCCGCCGGTGACGGGCTCACCCGTGACATCGGGTTCTTCGGGCTCCTCCTCACCTCTGAAGGGTCGATCATCGGATCGGGCTGGCTCTTCGGGGCCCTGGCCTGCTCGCTGATCGGCGGACCGGCGGCCATCATCGCCTGGCTGATCGGCTCGGTGGCGGTGATCCTGCTGGCGCTGGTCCACGCCGAACTGGGCGGGATGTTCCCGGTCAGCGGGGGCACCACCCGCTTCCCCTACTACGCCTTCGGCGGCCTGGCCGGAGCCTCCTTCGGCTGGTTCTCCTGGCTGCAGGCGGTGGGCACCGCTCCCATCGAGGTGGAGGCGGCCATCACCTACACCGGCAACTACTGGCACGGCCTGACCACCGTGTCGGGCGGGGTACCGGTCCTCACCGGGCTCGGCTACCTGGTGGCCACGTTGATGATGGCCCTGTTCGTGGTGGCCAACCTGTTCGGGGTCCGTTACCTGGTGCGGGCCAACAACGCCATCACCACCTGGAAGGTCATCATCCCGGTCCTCACCATCGTGGTCCTCCTCTTCACCCACTTCGACACCACCAACTTCACCAGCCACGGCTTCGCCCCGTTCGGACTCCACGGAATCCTCAACGCCGTGAGTGACGGCGGGGCGGTCTTCGCCCTGGTCGGATTCGAACAGGCGGTGCAGCTGGGCGGGGAGAGCAGGAACCCCCAACGGGACATGCCCCGGGCGGTGATCTTCTCCATGCTGATCGGGGCCACCATCTACATCCTGTTGCAGGTGGTGTTCATCGGTGCCCTGCCCGAGCACGCCCTGGCCCACGGCTGGGCCCACATCAGCTTCACCGGGATCTTCGGGCCGTTCGCCGGTTTGGCCAAGGGCCTGGGACTGGCCTGGCTGGCCTACATCCTCTACGCCGACGCCATCATCGCCCCCACCGGCTCGGGCCTCATCTACACCACCACCACCAGCCGGATCACCTTCGGCATGAGCAAGAACGGCCACGTGCCCGCGGTCTTCGAGAAGACCACCAAGAAGGCCAACGTGCCCATCTACGGCCTCATCTTCACCTTTCTCATGGGGCTGCTGCTCTTCCTGCCCTTCCCGGGGTGGCAGAAGCTGGTCGGTTTCATCACCTCGGCCACCGTGCTGATGTACGCCGGAGCGCCGTTGGCCCTGGGTGCCCTCCGGCACCAGAAGCCCCACGCCGAACGGCCCTACCGCCTGCCCTGGGCCCGGGTCCTGTGCCCGGCTTCGTTCATCTCGGCCAGCCTGATCATCTACTGGAGCGGATGGGAGGTGGTGTGGAAGCTGATGGTGGCGGTGGTCCTCGGCTACCTCCTCATGGGACTCTCCCGGATCACCCATGCCAACCCGGTCCACTCCCCCCTCGACTGGAAGGCTGCCATCTGGCTGTGGCCCTACCTGGCCGGGCTGACGCTCATCTCCTACCTCGGACAGTTCCAGGGTGGGAGAGAGTCCATCCCCTTCTACTGGGACATTGTGGTGGTGGCGGTGTGGAGCCTCATCGTCTACTACACCGCCATCCGGCTCCGTCTGCCCGAGGAGAAGGTCGACGAGTACGCCCGGGGCGTCTACGGGTTCGAGAGCTGAGCCGCCCCGGGGGGCCACCGGGCCGATGAGGCAGTGTTCAGGTGTAGCCCTGCATGATGTGCTCGACCCACCAGGCCGGGGCTGCTCCCATCAAGGTCTGCAGATCCCAGTAGTCCCACCACCGCACGATGGCTCCGTCACGTAGCTCGTGCACCGAGACAAACGGCAGGGTGACCTGCTCCCCGGTGTGCCAGTGCCACGTCTCGGCATGCTCGGTGACCACCGTGTCGCCCTCAGCCACCATCAGCCGCAAGGAGTGCTGGTACTCCGAGATCTGCTCGAGCCCGAGCCGGAGCCGGGCCACGATCTGGTCGGGCCCCCGGGCCACGTCGTCGGCCGGGGAGGGGACATCGGTGTACTCGCTGTCCACGGCGAAGAACGGACCGATGGCATCCCAGTCGCGCCCATAGAGCACCTCCCAGAAGGCCGAGACAATCTCCTTGTTGGCATGGGCGTTGCTCTCGGCACTCACGGCATCTCCCCCACTGGCTGTCTCCCCCGGTGTCCACGGGCCCCTGGTCCCAGCCCGCTCCCCGCACGGTACCCCCGAGCACCCCCAGCGTGCAGGGTCCAGGGTGCAGGGTGCAGGGTGCAGGGCAGGGTGCAACGCGGAGTTCACCGTGCGGAAATCACCCGCACGACATGGTCCGGTACGCTCACCGGACAGTGAGCACCGATGACCATGAGAAGGAGTCGAACAGCACTCCGCCGAACGATCGGGCCGGCGCGGATGGACCACCGGTGACGGACCACGAGGGGCCGACGGTGGTGTCCAAATCGGCCTACGAAAAGGAGCTGGCCCGCCTGCAGACCGAATTGGTCCGGATGCAGGAGTGGATCGTGCACCAGGGATTGCGGGTGGTGGTCATTTTCGAGGGTCGCGACACTGCGGGCAAAGGGGGGACCATCAAGCGGATCCTCGAGCGGCTGAACGCCCGCTACTGCCGGGTTGTGGCCCTGGGCACCCCGACCGACCGGGAGCGGACCCAGTGGTATTTCCAGCGCTACATCGCCCACCTCCCGGCGGCCGGGGAGATTGTCCTGTTCGACCGCAGCTGGTACAACCGGGCCGGGGTCGAAACAGGTCATGGAGTTCTGCACCGAAGAGGAGCAGGCCGAGTTCTTCCGGACGTGCCCCCAACTGGAACGGTCCCTGGTGCGGTCGGGGATCATCCTGGTCAAGTACTGGTTGTCCCTGAGTGACGAGGAGCAGGAGCGCCGCTTCACCGAGCGGATCAACAACCCGGGGAAGCGGTGGAAGCTCAGCCCCATGGACCTGGAGGCCCGGGCCCGGTGGGTCGACTACGCCGAGGCCAAGGACGAGATGTTCTCCTACACCGACATCAAAGAGGCCCCGTGGTACGTGGTCGACGCCGACAACAAGAAGGCTGCCCGCCTCAACGTCATCAGCCACCTCCTCCAGATCGTCCCCTACGACGCCGTGCCTCACGAACACGTCGAGCTACCCCCGCGCCAGCTCCGGGCCTACGAGCGTCCCCCCATCGACAGCCAGACCTGGGTTCCGGCCCGCTACGTGGTCCGATGAACAACCGATCCCGGCGGGCCTGCCGTCCCGATCCGACCCGGTCGAGCCGGGCAGGCGGGAGCTAGCGATGCGCAAGTTCATCATCATGGGTGTTCAAGGGAGCGGCAAGGGCACTCAGGCCATGCTGATGGCCGCGGACCTCGAGCTCGAGCACATCAGCGTCGGGGACATCTTCCGCTGGAACGTGCAGCACCACACCAAACTCGGAGCCCAGGTCAAGCGCACCATGAACGCCGGTGAACTGGTCGGTGACGACCTGGTGGAGTCGGTGGTCCGGGACCGGCTGGCCGAGCACGACTGGAATTACGGGTTCATCATCGACGGCTTCCCCCGCAACGCCCGCCAGGCCGAGTTCTTTCTGGAGACCTACGACATCGACGGGGTGATCAACCTCGACATGCCCGAGGAGGATGTGATGCAGCGGGTCCTGGCCCGCCGGCTGTGCTCGGAGTGCGGGCTGGACTACAACCTCATCGCTTCACGCCCGGAGAAGGCCGACACCTGCGACGTCTGCGGGGGAAAGCTCATCACCAGGGAAGACGACAACCCCGAGGCGCTGAAGGTTCGACTGGCGACGTACTACGAGGAGACCAAGCCCCTCATCGCCATCTTCGAGCGCAAGGAGTTCGTGGCCACCATCGATGCCACCAAGCCGGTGGAGGAAGTCCAGGCCGCCATCCGGCAGCGGTTCGGGCTCCCGCCCGCTACCGGCTGACAGCCCATCCCGCCCGGTCAGGCGGCCGGAGGCCGGCCTACTCGACCTGGGCCTTGATCCGCTCGAGGGTGGTGCGCATGCCGTTGCGGTTGGTGCGGCCCCGGGCCCACCCGAGGATGGCCCAGTAGAAGCGGAGCAGGGCGGTGTCGGCCAGTTGGAACGATTCGGTGACGTCGGTACCGTCCCCGTTGGCCACCAGCCGGTAGCTCCAGGTGTTGATCGGCTTGTCGCTCGAGCCCACCCCGAAGGTGAACTCCCGCTCGGGCACCGAGGCCAACACGGTGCAGGTGGTCCAGTAGATCGGACCTTTGCCGTTGCGTTTGACGTGGCCGCGGAAGCGGGCTCCGGCGGCCGGACCGTCGGCTCCGTCCAACCACTCGGCCTCGAACGTCTCCGGGCTGTACTCGCCGATCCGGGTCACGTCGCTCACCAGCTCCCAGACCTTTGCCGGCGGTGCGGCCATGTGGACTGTTACCGAGTCGTGCACGTGCTCAGCCTAGGGCCACCAGGCTTCCGGCACCCGGCGCTACTCGGCCGACTGGCGACGGGCCTTGGACTCGGCGGCCAACACCTTGGCCCGTTCGGCGTTGCGCAGAGCGGCATCCCTCGGCCGGAGGCCCTCCCCGAACACCCCGCGGATGTACTGCTGCACGTCGGTGGCCTGGGTGGCCACGGTCAGCAGGTCGTTGGACTGCTGGAGATGGGTGCGCAGGCCCATCAGGTCCCAGGCCCGCCTGATGTTGGCCTTGGCCGCCATCAGTGTGGTGAGGGGGGCCTGAGCTACATGGAAGGCCAGCTCGTTGACTTCGTCCTCGAGTCGCTCCCGCGGCACCACCCGGTTGACCAGGCCCAGCTCTTTGGCCTGTTGGGCTCCGAGCTCCTGGGCTGTGTACATGTACTCCGAGGCCTGCTTCCAGTTCATGAAGAGCCACGGCTCGATCCCGGTCTCCATGGTGGGCATGGCCATGCCCTGGAGCACCGGGAACTGGAAGTAGGCGTCCTCGGAGGCCACCGTCATGTCGGTGAGCAGACCCCACACCGTCCCTCCCCCCAGGCAGTACCCGTGGACCTGGGCGATGGTCACCTTGGGGAAGTCCCACAACTTCAACACCGGCGTGCCGTAGATGTCCCATTGGCCCTTCCACGGGCTGCCCAACTTGGCCGTGCTCTCGTCGATCTCGCGCATCTCGGTGCCAGGGCTGCCGGTCACCACGTGGCCGGCGCTGAAGCCGGGCCCATTGGCCTTGAGCACCACCACCTTGATGTCGTAGTCATGGTCGGCGTCGTCGAGGCAGGTATCGACGTCGAACACCAGACCCGACGACTGCACGTTGGCCTTCTCGGCGTAGTCGAAGGTGATCCAGGCGACCGGACCGTCCTTTTCGTAGATGACGGTGTCGAGCGTTCGGGTCTCCATGATGGGCTCCTGTCGGAAGGTGCGCCGGTCCCCCGGGCGCGTGGCAAAGGTAGCAAACCCGGTCGGCCCGGTCCCCGGTGGTGGAAGACGCCCCCGGCCCCTAAGGTTCGTTCCCCGTACCTGACACCGTCGAGGGGGTGACCACCATGGAGATCCGCATCCCGAAGCTGGGCATGGAGATGACCGAGGGCACCGTGGCCCGGTGGCTGGTCGAGGACGGTGCCGAAGTGGACCGGGACCAACCGCTGTACCTGTTGGAGACGGACAAGGTCGAGAACGAGGTGCTGGCGCCGGTGTCGGGGGTGCTCCGACGGGTCGGCCACGAAGGGGAGACGTACCCGGTCGGTGAGGTCATCGCCGAGCTCATCTGAGGATGGGGCCCGAGGCCGACAAGTCGTGGCCGACAGAGGTAGCGTCACCAGGTCGGCGGGTAGCGGTCGAAGGGGGAACGGTGGGGGTGGACGAGGACCAGATCAGCCGGACGCTGTGTGAGTACAGCCTGAGCTGTGACGACGGCCGGTTCGACGATCTGGCCGAACTGTTCACCGAGGACGCCCGGTTCGAGGTGTCGGGCACCGTGGCCGAGGGCCGCCCCGCCATCCAGGCCCTGCTGATGAAGATGCTGCCCGAGGGCTCGAGGGGCCAGCACATCACCAGCAACACGGTGGTGGACATCGACGGTGACACTGCCTCGGCCACCACCGACTACGTGTTCCTCCGGCCGACCGCGGGCGGGCCGGCCATCGTGGCCGCCGGTCGTTACTACGACCGGTTGGCCCGCCACGGCCCCAAGTGGCGGTTCCGTCAACGGGCCATCACCATGCTCGGGGTGCCCGGAGGCCGTCCGGGTGAGTGAAACCGCCGGCGGGTCCCACCCCGGACCGACCGATGTCGTGGTGGTGGGCACCGGAGCGGCGGCCCTGGCCGCGGCCATCACCGCCCATGACGGGGGGGCCCGGGTCACCGTGGTGGAGCGGACGTCATCGGTAGGGGGTACCACGGCGGTGTCCGGCGGCGGGGTGTGGATGCCCCAGAACCACCACCTGGCCCCGATGGGGTTGGAGGACTCGCGGGACCAGGCTCTGGCCTACATGACCCGGCTCACCGCCGGACGCACCCCGGTCGACCTGCTCGAGCGCTATGTCGACCAGGGCCCGGGCATCGTGGCCGACTTCGAGAAGCGGGCCCACCTGCAGCTCACTCCCATGTCGTGGCCGGACTACCACCCCGAGATGGACGGAGCCAAGGCCTCGGGCCGGATGCTGGAGCCGCGGCTGTTCGACACCACCCGACTCGGCCCCTGGGCCGCCCGGCTCCGGCGCCCTCCGGTGCTGGGTCTGCCCATGACCCTCCAGGAGTCCACCGTCGACTGGCGGCCGGTCTACTTCCCGGAGCGCTTCGACGGCGCCGAGATCAAACGGCGGGTGGGGGCCCACCAGGTGGCCTGCGGCCAAGCCCTGATCGGGATGCTGCTCGAGGCCTGCCTGACCCGGGGAGTCCAGCCCCTCCTCGACACCCGGGCCTGGGAGGTCACCACGGCCCGGGGAACGGTCAACGGTCTGGTGGTGGAACAGGACGGACGCCGCTCCATCATCGAGGCGGGAGCGGTGGTGCTGGCCACCGGCGGGTACGAGTGGAACCCGGAGCTCCGGAGCCGGTTCCTACCCGGGCCGTTGACCCACCCCCACTCCCCGCCGGCCAACGAGGGTGACGGCCTGCTCATGGCCATGGAGGTCGGCGCCGACCTGGCCAACATGAACGAGTCGTGGTGGTATCCGGCCGCCTCGATCCCCGGCGAGGAGTACGAGGGACGCCCGCTGGCCCGGTTCCTCGGGGTGGAGCGGACCGCTCCCCACTCGATCATGGTCGACCGGTTCGGCCAGCGCTTCGTCAACGAGGCCGCCAACTACAACGACATGCAGAAGGCCTTCTTCTCCTTCGACGCCAACCAGTACGCCCCGCGACACCTCCCGGCCTGGGTGGTGTTCGACCGCCAGTACCGGTCGCGGTACCCGGTGGTGACGGCCCGGCCCGGGGATCCGGACCCTGGGTGGCTGACCGTCGACCACACCCTCGAGGGGCTGGCCCGCCAGGTGGGCATGGACCCGGTCGGACTGACGGAGACCGTCGAGCGGTGGAACCGGTTGGTCCGCGCCGGACGGGACCGCGACTACGGCCGCGGGGACAGCGCCTACGACCGGTTCCACGGAGACCCGTCCGCTCCCCATCCCAATCTGGGCACCGTCGAAGAGGGCCCGTTCTACGCCCTGCCCGTCCACATCGGCTCGGTGGGCACCAAGGGGGGGCCGCGGGTCGACGGCCACGGCCGGGTCCTGCACGTGCGGGACCGTCCCATCCCCGGTCTGTACGGCGCCGGCAACGTGGTGGCCAGCCCGGCCGGGCCCGCCTACTACGGCGGAGGCACCTCCATCGGCATGGGCCTGGTGTGGGGCCACTTCGCCGGCAGCCACGCCGCGGCCTTCGCCACCACCGGCGGGAGCGCGTCATGAGCGGGACGGGCGCCCCGGCGGCGGGCACCGACGACGGGGCGGCGCCCGGGTCCACGGAACGGCGCCGGATGTACCAGCTGATGACCCGCATCCTGACCTGCGACGACCGGGTGCGCCGGGGGCTGAGCGCCGGCGAGTTCGCCACCACCTACTGGCCCGCCACCGGCCAGGAAGCCATCGCCGCGGCCCTGGGCACGGTGCTGCGGACCGACGACCAACTGGTCACCACCTATCGCGGCCTGCACGATCAGGTGGCCAAAGGAGTCCCTCTCGGACCGCTGGTGGCCGAGATCCTCACCCGCCGTACCGGAGTCAATGGCGGCAAGGGAGGCTCCATGCACATCTCCCATCCTCCCTCCGGCCTGGTCCTGTCGACCGGGATCGTGGGATCGGGCCTTCCCATCGCCACCGGCGTGGCCCTGGCCGCTCAGCTGGGCGGTAGCGATCAGGTCACCGTGGCCAGCTTCGGCGACGGTGCCACCGGTACCGGCTCGTTCCACGAGGCCGTCAACCTGGCCGCGCTGTGGCAGCTGCCGGTGGTGTTCGTGTGCCAGAACAACCGCTACGCCGAGATGACCCCGACCACCGAGGCCCAACCGGTGGCCCACGTGGTCGACCGGGCCGCGGCCTACGGGATCCCCGGGGAGCAGGTTGACGGCAACGATCCCGATGCGGTCCACCGCGCCCTGACGGGGGCGGTGGCCCGGGCCCGGAGCGGCGAGGGGCCGACCCTGCTCGAATGCCTGACCTACCGGCTGTGGGGCCACTACTTCGGTGACCCCATGCGCTACATGCCGCGTGAGGAACTGGACCAGGCCCGCGCCGATGAGCCGGTCGGACGGTACCGGGCCCGCCTGATCGCCGACGGGGTGCTCGACGAAGGGGAGGCGGCCGCCATCGACGAGGCGGCCCGATCCGAGGTGGAACAGGCCTTCATCGAGGCCCTGGCCGCCGAGTTGCCCGACGGCCACGAGGCCTTCGTCGACGTGTACGGAACGGCCCGGGCGTAGGTCATGGCCGGCACCGACGGACAGCGGGACCAGCCGGCCACCACATCGGCCACCACATCGGCCACCAAGCGGAGCATGCGGGAGGCCCTCAACCTGGCCCTGGCCGAGGCGTTGGCCGCCGACCCGTCGGTCTTCCTGATCGGCGAGGACCTGGCCGATCCGGGGGGCGGCATCTCCCAGGTGACCAAGGGGCTCTCCACCACGTTCGGGACCGATCGGGTCCGGGACACCCCGATCTCCGAGGCCGCCATCGTCGGCGCCGCGGTGGGAGCGGCCGCGGCCGGGATGCGACCGGTGGCCGAGGTCATGATCATGGACTTCATCAGCATCGCCCTCGACCAGCTGGTGAACCACGCGGCCAAGGCCCGCTTCATGTCCGGGGGCCTACTCAACATTCCTCTCACCGTGCGCACTGCGGTGTTCGGGGGTATCGGATCGGGGGCCACCCACTCCCAGACCCTCGAGGCGTGGCTGGCTCATGTGCCCGGGCTCAAGGTGGTGGTCCCGAGCACCCCCGCCGATGCCAAGGGCCTGCTGACCACGTGCATCTTCGATGACGACCCGTGCGTCTTTGTGGAGAACGTGGCCCTCTACGGCACGTCCGGCCCGGTTCCCGACGGACCGTTCCGCATTCCCCTGGGCCGGGCCGAGTGCAAACGGTCGGGCACCGACGTGACCATCGTCACCTACGGACGCACGGTCAGAGAGGCCCTGGCCGCCGCCGAGGTGCTGGCCGGCGAGGACGTGGACGTCGAGGTGGTGGACCTCCGGACCCTGGTCCCGTTCGACGCCGTGGCCGTGCTGGAGTCGGTGGCCCGGACCCGCCGGGTGGTGATCGCCCACCACGCCACCCGCTTCGCCGGGTTCGGGGCGGAAGTGGCCGCTCAGATCAACGAGGAGCTGTTCGGGGAGCTGGAAGCCCCGGTGCACCGGGTGGGTGCGGCGTTCGCCCCCGTCGGCTCGGCCCCCTCCCTCGAAGCGGCGGTGATGCCGTCGGCCGCCACCATCGCCGCCGCGGTCCGCTCGGTGATGGGGCCTTGACCACGCAGCGCGCTCCCGAACCCGGAACCGCGGTCGCCGGTGCCAGACTTGGCCGGTGCCTTACCGGTCCGCCGCACGTGCTGCGGCCATCCGGACCCGTGGTCCCTTCGTAGCGCTGGCAGTCACGGCTGTGGTGGTCGGGCTCACCGGATGCGGGAGCTCCACCGCCGGTGCGGTGCGACACCACTCTCCGACCACCACCCGGGCCCCCCGGGCGTCGACCACCACCACACAGCCGCCGTTGCCGGTGGCCCCGATGCAGTGGGCTCCGTGCGGTGACCTCCAGTGCGGCTCGGTCACCGTCCCTGTCAACTACGCCGATCCGGACGGGTCGACCATCCAGATCGCCGTGGCCCGCCATCCGGCCGAGGATCCCTCGCTCCGGATCGGCTCTCTGGTCATCAACCCCGGTGGGCCCGGCACCTCGGGCATCGACGACCTTCCCAACGAGTTGTCGGTGCTCACCCCGGAACTGCTCGAACGGTTCGACATCGTGTCGTTCGACCCGCGCGGCGTCGACCGCAGCAGCCCGGTCAGCTGCTCGGCGCCCCCGTCGGCCGGATCGGGCTCGGGGTCGACCGGTGGCGGCGGAGTGGGTGGTGGTGGGTGGGGCCATCGACCCGGTCCCCACCACTGCGGCGGAGCGCCGGGCCCTGCTCCTCAACGACCAGGAGTTCGCCCGCCAGTGCCAGGAGTACAGCGCCTCCATCCTGCCTTATGTCGGCACCGTCGACACCGCCCGGGACCTCGACCGGATCAGGCAGGCCCTGGGTGACCCCCTCCTGACCTTCATGGGCAACTCGTACGGCACGTTGCTGGGCGCCACCTATGCCGAGCTGTTCCCGACCCACATCCGGGCCATGGTGCTGGACTCGGCCATCGACCCCGCCCTGAGCACCACGGCCTACGCCGCCGGGCAGGCCGAGAGCCTCGAGTCCGAGTTCACCGCCTTTGCCGCCTGGTGCGCCGCCGACACCGACTGCCCGTGGCGCCCGGCCGCCGACCCCACCACCGCGCTCTTGCACCTCATCCGGGCCAGCCAGAGCCGACCCCTGACGGTGGCCGGCGGGGGGACGGCCGGTCCGGGCCAGCTCTACGACACCCTGCTGTCCGGGCTGGAGTCCCAGTCGTCGTGGCCCACCCTGGCCGCGGCGCTGGCGCAAGCGGAGACCGGTAACGGAGCGCCGGCCGCCACCATCACCGGCGGCTACCAGAACGGTGGCTCGAGCAACGGTGCCGACGCCGAACAGGCCATCGACTGCCTCGACCATCCGGTCAACCGCAATGCCTCGAGCTATCCGGCCCTGGCCGACCGGCTGGCCCGGTCGGCACCGGTGTTCGGCCCTCTCCTGGCCTGGGCCCTGCTGGCATGTGCGGTGTGGCCGGTCCCTCCCACCCGACACCCGGCCGCGGCATCGGATCCGGGCGCTCCCCCCATCTTGGTGGTCGGGACCACCGGGGACCCGGTCACCCCGTACCAGTGGTCGGTGGACCTGGCCAAGGAGTTGGCCGGTGGCGTGCTCCTCACCTGGCAGGGCCGCAGCCACGTGGCCTACTTCTACAGTCCCTGCGTGCGCCAGATCGTCCAGGCCTACCTGGTGGCCGGGACCCCGCCGGCCCCCGCCACCACCTGCACCGACTGACTGAGGGTCAGGGCCCGGCGGTCGCTCCGACGATGGGCGCCGACAGGCCCGTCCCCACCAGGGAGCCGAGGAAGTTGGCGTCGCCGTAGGAGTAGACGGCCCCGTCCCGGCCCACCAGCCAGTATCCCTGGCCGTCGGGGGAAGCGGCGATGGCGTCCACCGGGGACGGGGCCACGACACCCTGGCCGGGCAGCGATCCGTAGAAGCCGGCGTCGCCGAAGGTGAAGACCCCACCGTCGGCGGCCACCAGCCAGTAGCCGGAACCGTCGGGAGCGGCGGCCATGCCCACGATGGGGGCGTTGAGGTGCGGGCGCCGAGCGATCCGTCGAAGTCGGCGTCGCCGAAGCTGAACACCCCGCCGTCGGCGGCCACCAACCAGTAGCCGTTGCCGTCCGGGGTGGCGGCCATGCCCACGATGGGGGCGTTGAGGTGCAGGGCGCCGAGCGATCCGTGGAACGAGGCGTCGCCGAAGGCGAAGATGCCGCCGTCGGCGGCCACCAACCAGTAGCCCGCACCGTCGGGGGTGGACGCCATGCCCACGATGGGAGCGTTGAGGTGCGCGGCGCCGAGGGATCCGTAGAAGCGGGCGTCACCGAAGGCGAAGACGCCGCCGTCGGCACCCACCTCCCAGTAGCCGGCACCGCCGGGGGTGGCGGCCAGGCCCACGATGGGGGCGTTGAGGTGCTGGGCGCCGAGCGATCCGTGGAAGCTTGCGTTACCGAAGGCGAACACCCCGCCGTCGACTCCCGACAACAGCAGTCCCTGCTGGCCGGCCTGGGGTAGCCCCAGCTGCTCGGTCAGCGTGGCGAAGGTGGTGTCGTTGTTCCCCAGGCTGGTGAGGGCGAAGCCCACCGCGAAGCACCCCCCGACCCTGGTGCAGCCCACCCCGTTCAGATACCCGAACGCCGTCACGTCGGGGCTGGACTCCACGGACCAGGCCGAGCCGTTCCACGCCTCGATGAGCGGGGACGTTCCGGAGTTCAGCAAGTTCCCGCTGGACTCCGACGCCGCGCCCGTGGCCCAGCAGTCGGCGGCCCCGAGGCAGGTGACATCGGTGAGCTCCTGGCCCGCGGTCGAGGGATCGGCGCTGGGCACGGTGGACCATCTCGACCCGTCCCACCGGTCCACCAGGGTCGAGGCCGGGTTGCCGTCGGCGCCCATGACCGACCCCACCGCCCAGCAATTGCTGGCTGAGGTACAGGTCACGCTGCTCAGATAGGTGCCCTCGGGGGCCGGGGCCGTCCCGGCCGGGACGACCGACCAGTCGTCGCCGTTCCAGTGCTCGACGAAGGCCTGGCCTCCGGACACCTGGGGCATGATGTTGGGCAGGAAGTTGTCCGACAGGGCGTTGGGCCCGGCGAATCCGACGGCCCAACAGTCCGATGCGGTGGAGCAGGTCACCGAGTTGAACTGGTCGTGGGCCTGTCCCGATGGTGCCGTCGGGGCCAAGGTCCAGCTGCTCCCGTTCCAGTGGTCGATGAAGCCGTCGAGGGGATCGGCGTTGGAGTCGTCGGTCACGTTGACCCCGGTGGCCCAGCAGTCCGTGGCGCTCACGCAGGTCACCGAGAACAGCTCTCCGTGGGCCGGGGGCGAGGCCACCACCGACCAGTTCGATCCGTCCCACCGCTCGAACAGCGGGACCGGAGTGCCCCCTCCTGATGTCCCCTGGGCCCCCACCGCCCAGCAGTCGGAAGGATTGACGCAGGTCACGTCCCACAGCGCGGAGAATTTCGGACCGCGCGGTGCTGCCGACGGGTCCACCGTCCAGGCTGTCCCGTCCCAGTGCTCCAACAGCGCGGTGGGCTGGGAGTGCTGGCTGTTGATGTTGTCGATGGTGACGCCCGCCGCCCAGCAGTCCCACGCAGTGGCACAGGTGGTGCCGAAGAGGAAATTACTGGAGCCCGGAACAGTGGTGGCTCCACTGACGATGGTCCAGCCCGAGGTGGAGGCGGCCTGGGCCGCGGGCACCGCCGTGCCGAAGACCACCACCATGGCCACCAGTAGGGCGCCGGAGGCCAGCGCGGCCCTGGCGCCGAGACCCCGCCGTCGGTTCCCGTCGAAGAGTTGCATGCAGGTACATCGTCACGGCCCCCGGAACTCTTGACAGCTGGACCGACAATTGGATCCGACCTGGGGAATCCTCAGTAGCCCGCCCGCCGCCACTCCACCAGCCGGGCCCTCATGATCTCCTCGAACGTCTCGGCCGGGAGATCGCGGCGCCGGAAGAACAGGGCCTCGTTGGCATCCAGCCATCCGACCAGTGTGTCCGGGTCGGGTAGCCGGAGCTCCACGTCATCGTCCACCAGGAACACGCTGATGGCCTGGCCTTCGACCCCCACCGACAGCTGGTACTCCCAGTCGGAGGAGAGGCACCACAGGGCCGGAGCACCAGGCGAGCTCTGGGGCTCGAGGGCCCACCCCCGGCGCCGCTCCATCACCTGGTTGACCTGGTCCCAGAGCCTGTCGCTGTCCGCTGCCATCCCACCTACAGGGTGGCACCGATGACGCCACCCCGGAACCACCGGGGCCTACGGCAGGATCAGGTGGACGTCCCCGAACTCGTGCCAGCGGTATCCCTCGGCCAGTCCCACCCGGTACGACTCCCGGAGGAGGTCGGGACCGGCCACGGCCTCCAGCATCAACAGGTGCGACGACGCGGGCTCGTGCCAGCCGGTCAGCAGCCCGTCGGTCACCTGCACCGGATGCGCCGGCGAGATGACCAGGTCGGTCCAGCCGTCATAGGCGTGGGCCAACCCGTCGGCCCCCACCGAGGCCTCGAGGGCCCGGACCACGGTCGTCCCGACGGCGATGACCCGGTGCCCGGTCCGGTGGGCATCGTTGACCCGGTCGGCGGTCCACTCCGGAACCCGGACCCGCTCGGGATAGGGGAGCTCGTCGGCCTCGAGGGAGGCCACCCCGGTATGGAGCACCACCGGGGTGACCGCCACCCCCTTGGCCACCAGTCGGGTGATCACCTCCGGGGTGAACGGTCGGCCGGCGCTGGGCATCTCGGCGCTCCCCGGTTCGGTGACGTAGACGTTCTGGTACGTCTCGATGGGCCACGGTCGCGGCACGTAGCCGTACCGGATGGGTCGCCCGTGGACCGCCAGCCAACTGAGGACCCGCCGATCCAGCTGCAGGCGGGCCACCCACAGCCGGCCGGCGTCCCCGAAGGGCTCCTCGATGAGCAGGGTCCCGCTCCCGGCCAGGTGGTAGCGGAGCGACGGCAGCGGGCCGGCCCACCGTTCGGTGGTCCGACCGGCCCGGCGGCGGGGCTCGACCACCCACCGGGTCCCTTCCAGCCGGGTCGACAAGTGGATGACCAGCGGGGTGCCGTCGTCGGCCACGGCGTCGATGGCGGCGGGAATGGTTCCCGAGGTGTTCACCACCACGGTGTCACCGGCCTCGAGGAACCGTGGCAGGAAGCTGAACGAGCTCGGGACCAACGAGCCGTCGCTCCGGGAGGCCACCAGCATGCGGACGGCGTCCCGGGTCAACCCCCGGGCCTCGGGGGGCTCCGAGGCCTCGAGGGCCGACGGGAGGTCGTAGGTGAGGCGAGCCATCGGCTCGGTCACCGGACTCATGCCGCCACCCACTCGGACGCCCGGTAACGGCCGCTCGGGGTACCCGACCCGAGGAGCTGTCGTAAGGCCGGCACCACCGACTCCGGCTCGGGCCGGTCGGAGATGTCGTCTCCGGGGAAGGCGGCCTGGTGCATGTCGGTGCGCATGTCGCCGGGATCGAACTGGTAGACGTGCAGCTCCGGCTCCTCGACGGCCAGCACCTGGTGGAGTTGGTCGAGGGCCGACTTGGAGGACCCGTAGCCACCCCAGCCCGGATAGGCCTCGACGGCGGCGTCCGAGGACACCGACACCACTGTCCCCCGGGCGGCCCGCAACCCCGGCAGGGCCAGCTGGAACAGGGCCAGCGGGGCGATGACGTTGACCTCGTAGACGTGGCGCAACACGTCGACCGGGAAGCGGCGCAGCGGGGGGAGCGGACTGGGCCCGAGCTCGCTGGCGTTGTGGACCAGGAGGTCCACGCCTCCGAGCGCCTCGGCTGCCGCCACCACGGCGGCCCGGTGAGCCGCATCGGTCACGTCGCCGGCCACCGGGGTCACGGTTCCGCCCGCCGCCTCCAGGGCCGCGGCCACATCCGAGAGGGGACCCCGGTGACGACCGTCGACGACCACCTTCCACCCGTCGGCGGCCAGATCGGTGGCGACCGCCCGTCCGAAACCCTTCGAAGCTCCCGTGATGATGGCGACCGGCATGGTCATTCCTCCGTTTCCGACGCCGGATGCGACGCCTGGAGGAACGATAAATCTTAAACTAATGTTTAAGTCAAGAGGGGTGGGGAAACATTCCTACCGGAGACGGGGAGGTCGACGGATGGATCAACTGCTGACCATAGGAGAGGTGGCCGACCGCAGCGGCATGGCCACATCGGCCATCCGCTTCTACGACCGCAACGGACTCATTTCGGCCGAGCGCACGCCGAGCGGTCAACGCCGCTTCCGGCGCGACGTGCTGCGACGCCTGGCCTATATCCGCATCGCCCAGCGGGTGGGGCTGAGCCTCGAGGAGATCGTGGCCTCCCTGGCCGAGCTGCCGGCCGACCGGGCCCCCAACGCCCAGGACTGGCGCCGTTTGACCCGCGGCTGGCAGGACCGGATCGATGAGCGGATCGCCCTACTCGAAGCCCTCCGGGGTGGCCTGTCCAGCTGCATCGGTTGCGGCTGCCTGTCCCTGCGGACCTGTTCCCTCTCCAACCCCGGGGACCTGGCCTCGGCCCTGGGGTCGGGGCCGCAGTACCTCCTGCCCGAGGACCGCCACGGCTGAACCGGGGGCCCATGGTCGGCGGCACACCCGTAGTCTGGAGCACGTCCATGAGTGCGCCCACCCACGCCCGTAGCTCCGATCCGGAGCACCTCCCCTCCAACCCGGTGGTACCGGATGATCCGATCCTGTCCTCCCTCCATCCGGCCGTGGCGGCGTGGTTCCGCCGGCGGTTCCCGACCGGTCCCACCGAGCCCCAGCGGCGGGCGTGGCCGCACATCCTCGGAGGCGGCGACGTCCTGGTGGCCTCCCCCACCGGCACCGGTAAGACCCTGACCGGATTCCTGATGGCCATCGACGCCGCCTACCGGGCCCACGCCGAGGGGTCGTGGCACAGCGATGCCACCCCGGCCGGGCCCGGGGTCATCTACGTGTCGCCGCTGCGGGCCCTGGCCGTCGACGTCCACGAGAACCTGCAGCTGCCCCTGGCCGGCATCGCCGAGGAAGCGGCCCGGCTGGGACTCCCGGCACCGGACCTGTCGGTGGCCGTCCGGACCGGGGACACCCCTTCGGCCGAGCGGGCCGCCATGCGCCGGTCGCCACCCGACCTGTTGGTGACCACCCCCGAGTCCCTCTACCTGTTGGTCACGGCGGCCTCGAGCCGGGCCATGGTGCAGAGCGCCCACACGGTCATCGTCGACGAGGTGCACACCCTGGCCCGCGACAAACGGGGGGCCCACCTGGCCCTGACCCTCGAACGATTGAGCGAGCTGGTATCGGCCCGGGGCGGTCGACTGCAACGCATCGGGCTGTCGGCCACCCAACGCCCCCTGGAGGTGGTGGCCGGCCTCCTCTCCGGCTCCGACCCGTCCCGACCGCCCACCACCATCGTCGACTGCGGCCACCGCCGGGATCTCGACGTGGCCATCGAGCTGCCCCAAAGCGAGCTCGAGGCGGTCACCAGCGGGCTCCAACTCTCCGACGTACTGGACCGCATCGCCGCCCACGTGCTCGAGCACCGCACCACCCTGGTGTTCGTCAACACCCGCAAGATGGCCGAACGCGTGGCCCACCAGCTGGCCCTGCGACTCGGGTCTCCCGAAGGAGACCCGGGCTCGACGGCCGAAGCCGGCCCGGAGGGCCCGCAGGTCGACCCGGTGGATGCCGCTCTCCAGGTGGCGGCCCATCACGGCAGCCTGTCGAGCGCCCGACGCCGCATCGTCGAGCAGCGCCTGCGGGCCGGTGATCTCCGGGCCCTGGTGGCCACGGCCTCTCTCGAGCTGGGGATCGACGTGGGCCCGGTCGAACTGGTCTGCCAGATCGGGTCGCCCCGGGCCATCGGCACGTTCCTGCAGCGGGTGGGCCGGGCCAACCACCAACTGGAGGGCACCCCGGCCGGGCGGCTCTTCCCGCTGACCCGCGACGAGCTGGTCGAGTGCACCGCCCTGCTGGCGGGAGTCCGGGCCGGTCACCTCGACGTGCTCGAGCCTCCGGTGGCACCGCTCGACATCCTGGCCCAGCAGGTGGTGGCCGAGGTGGCGGCGGCCGGCGAGTGGGAGGTCGACGGCCTCTTCGAGCTGGTCCGCAAAGCCGGGCCGTACACCGGGCTCTCCCGGGAGGACTTTGACGGCGTGGTCGAGCTGGTGTCGTGGGGCATCCGCACCGGGCGGGGGCGGCGGGGGGCCCATCTCCACCACGACGGCGTCAACGGGCGGCTCCGGGCCCGCCGGGGGGCCCGGCTGGCCGCGCTCACCAGCGGCGGGGCCATCCCCGAAACCGGCGACTACCGGGTGGTGCTGGACCCGGACGGTGTCACCGTGGGGTCGGTGCACGAGGACTTCGCCGTGGAGGCCACCGCCGGCGACATCTTCCTCCTGGGTACCCACTCGTGGCGGGTGGCCAAGGTGGAGACCGGCGTGGTCCGGGTCCACGACGCCGGTGACCTGCCCCCCTCCATCCCGTTCTGGTTGGGCGAGGCGCCGGCCCGCACCGCCGAGCTGTCCGAGGAGGTGGGCTCGCTCCGGGCCCACCTCGAGCCCCTCCTGGCCGCCGGGGACGGGGCCGGGGCCCGGGCCGCAGTGCGGTCGGTGGCCGGAGTGTCGGTCGAGGTGGCCGATCAGGTGGTGTCGTACCTGGCGGCCGGGCGGGCGGCCCTCGGGGCCCTTCCCACCCGGGACCGGCTGGTCATCGAACGGGTCTTCGACGAGAGCGAGGGCACCCAGCTCATCGTGCACTCCCCCTACGGCGGCCGGATCAACCGGGCCTTGGGGCTGGCCCTGCGCAAGCGGTTCTGCGTCTCGTTCGACTTCGAGCTCCAAGCCGCGGCCGACGACGACACCGTGGTGCTGTCGCTCGGTCCCCAGCACAGCTTCCCGCTGTCCCAGGTACCCAAGATGCTGAACAGCCGCACGGTCACCGAGGTATTGACCCAGGCCGTCCTGCCCCACCCCATGCTGGCGGCCCGGTGGCGGTGGAACCTGACCCGGGCCCTGGTGGTGCCCCGCTCCCGGGGTGGCCAACGCCGGCCCATCCACATCCAACGGATGGAGGCCGACGACCTGTTGGCGGCGTCGTGGCCGGCCCTGGCGGCCTGTCAGGAGAACGCCGGCCCCGGACCGGTCCCGGTGCCCGACCACGTGCTGGTCCGCCAGACGGTGACGGACTGCCTGTCCGAGCCGCTGGACGCCTCCGGGTTGGTGGCGCTGCTGGAGGCGTTGGAGTCCGGCCGCATCGACGTACACCTGGTGGAGTCGACGGAGCCCTCCCCTCTGGCCCACGGCATCCTGACCGGACGGCCCTTCACCTTCCTCGACGGGGCCCCGCTCGAGGAGCGGCGGACCCGGGCGGTCCCGGTCCCACGGGGGCTCGGCCCCGAGGGACCCAACGGCCTGCCGGTGGCGGCGTCGGAGCTCGGGCCCCTCGACGACGAGGCGGCCGCCCAGGTCCTCGACCAGTTACGCCCCCGGCCCCGCGACCCCGACGAGCTGCACGACCTGATGTTGTCGTTGGTCCTGTGCCGACCGGTGCCGGCCTGGCAGTCGTGGTTCGACGCCCTGAGACTCGAGGGCCGGGCCGACTACGTGGCCGGCAGTTGGGCCCCCACCGAGCGGCGGGCCATGGCCGAAGCGGTGGCCGCCTCGGTCGCCGATCCCCTGGCCGGCGACGACGAGGCCCTGGCCGAGTGCGTGGCGGGCCATCTGGACCTGGCCGGCCCGGTGACCGTCGAACGGCTGGTGGCCGGCGACGAGCTACCGACCGGCCCGGTCCGGGGCGCACCGGTGACCGGGGCCCGGGCCCGCACCGGCCTGGCCCGTCTGCAGGCGGTGGGCTCGGCCATCGAGCTGCCGGACGGACGGTGGTGCGCCCGCCACGTGCTGGTGCGTCTCCACGCCGCCAGCCGGGGTCATCGCCGGCGGCAGGTCGAACCGGTCAGCCTGGCCGATTTCGTCCGGTTCGTCACCTGCTGGCAGCACGTGGCCGCCGGGTCCAAGGTGGAGGGTCGCAGCGGACTGCTGTCGGTCATCGAGCAGCTCCAAGGTCTCGAGCTGGCGGCCGGCGAGTGGGAGCGCCACGTGCTCCCGGCCCGGGTCGTGGGCTACGACCCGCGATGGCTGGACGAGCTGTGCCTGGCCGGCGAGGTGGCCTGGGGTCGGCTGACCCCCCGCCCCGAGCGCGAGGGCGAGCGCGAGCGGCGAGGGCGACGAGACCGTCCCGGCTGGGGTGGCCGCAACACGACGGGGCTCATCGACACCCTCGCCGGCCACCCCGCTGGCCCTGGTCACCCGCCAGGACCTGGCCTGGATGCTGGCCGCCACCCGCGACGACCGGCCGGTGGCAGAACCCCAGGCCGGAGCGTCCGCCGACATTCTGGCCGTACTCCGTCAGCGCGGAGCGTGCTTCCGGTCCGAGCTCGGTCCGGCCACCGGCCGGTTGAGCACCGAGGTCGACGAAGGCCTCTGGGACCTGGTGGCCCGCGGCATCGTGACCGCCGACGCCTTCGCCGCCGTGCGATCACTGCTGTCGGCCCGCCGACGCCAGCGGACGGGGGTCGGTCGGGCCCACACCCGGCGGGCCTCTCTGGGACTCCAGCGCAGCGCCGTCGGAAGCGGGACCGGCGAGGGTCGCTGGTCGGTGCTCCCCGAACCCGACCGGTCCGGGGCCGGGCCGCAGGACGGGCCCCCGGCCGAGGAGATGGCCGAAGCGGTGGCCTGGCAGCTCCTGGCCCGTTGGGGCGTGGTGGCCTTCGAAGTCTGGTCCCGGGAGTCGTACCGGACCCCATGGCGCGACGTGGTGCGGGCCCTGCGCCGGTTGGAGGCCCGCGGCCAGGCCCTGGGCGGTCGGTTCGTGGCCGGGATGTCCGGCGAGCAGTACGCCCTCCCGGAAGCGGTGGCCCTGCTGGGCGAGGTGCATGCCGACCCCGGCCGGGGCGACGACGTGACGGTGGCCGGTGCCGACCCCCTCAACCTGACCGGCGAGTGGCTGGGGGGCGACCGGGTGCCGGCGGTCCGCCACCGCTCGGTCCACTACCGCAACGGGGCCCCGGCCGAGACGGAGCTGGTGGCTTCGTCGTCAGCGTGACCCGACGGCCATAGTCGTTCAGGCCCGCCTCACCGCCGCCGCGGCCTCGTCCCCTCCAGGTGGTCGTCGGCCGAGGCCGGTACGAACAGCCGGCGGCGCCGGCCCGGGAGCGGCGTCGGCGCCACGATGACCGGCAGGGGCGAGAGGCGAACCACCCGTTCCCTGGTGCCGCGCCCGCTGAGCCGGCCGATCCGCCGGAGCCGGCGAGAGCCCAGGATCAGAGCGTCGCACTCCCAGCGGGCGGCCTCGGCCACGATCCGGGTGGCCACGTGCTCCTCGATGGCCGAGCAGGTCCGACCCTCCGCTCCGATGTCGGCCAGGCGGAGAGCCAGTACGGCATCGTCCACCAGGAGCTGAGCCTCCGAGGCACTCTCGACGGGCGGGACCCGGGAGAATCTGGACAGTTCCCGGGCATGCAGCACCCGGACGTCTGCTCCCGATCCCCGGGCCAAGCCCATGGTGAAGTCCAGGGCGGCCTGTCCGGAGTCGAACCGGTCGATGGCCAGCAACAGCCGGTGCCACATGCGCCTCACCCCCTTCGCCCCTATCGGTACCCATGATACGGGACCCCACCGGCACCGACCACACCCAACTGCCCCGTCGACCGGGCACGCACAGCCGGCCGGGAGTACGTTCGGCCCATGGCGCGCACCATGGCGACCGACATCCGGGTCGACCGGGCCGGGCTGGAGGAGTTCATCCGGCCCCGACACTCGGCCGTCCTGTCCACCCAACGGTCCGACGGGTCCCCCCAGATGTCCCCGGTGACCATGGGGGTCGATCCGGAAGGAGCCATCCTGGTGGCCAGCTATCCGGAGCGGGCCAAGGTCCGCAACCTCCGCTCGCGTCCGTCCGCCTCGGCCTGCGTGCTGTCGGACACCTTCAACGGCCAGTGGGTCCAGGTGTACGGGACGGCCACGGTCGTCGACCTTCCTGAGGCGGTGGAGGGCCTGGTCACCTACTTCCGGTCCGTGAGCGGGGAGCATCCCGACTGGGACCAGTACCGCCAGGCCATGGTGGACCAGGGCAAGGTGCTCATCCGGTTGGCGCCGGTCGAGTGGGGCCCGATCAGCCGAGGCGGCTTTCCACCCCGGCTGGCCGACGACTGAGCAGAGCCGCCCGACGGCCCATGCACGGTCGAAGGTCGAGCGGCGCGGCGCCAAACCGGGGTTCCGGCATTAGTGACCAAACCAGTCGACTTTATATAGAGCGGTCGGACTCCCGTTAGGGCCGTCGCCAGCCGCTATCGACCCGACGGCACACTCCCATAAGCCTCGGCGCCGGAGGCCCAAAATGCCTACGACCTTTCGGTCCCATGGCGGTGCCACTCTCATAGTTGGGGCTCCATAGGACCCCCATGGCAACCACGACCGGGATGGCATCAATTCCGGACCGACGTCCGACGGGCCAACCGGGTGTGGTCCCGACCTCACCGTCATCCGTCGGGACCGGACGCGGAAGCCTCGGCCGGTGTTGAACTGGGCTTCCATCCCGAATCGGACCAGGAGCGGTGGTTCCAGCGCCATGGATACGCGGTGGCGAACGACAGCGCTTGGCCGACAAAGCCGGGCGACACGCCGCGCGCTCTTGTCGGGAATGCCGCAGGCCACGGCCGCGCGCTCTTGTCGGGAATGGCCACCGGTACGGGTCGATCGAGTTGTCGATTCCAACGACTGTTCGACCACAACACACACTCGATGCGCACCTCGCACGGCGCGAGTCGGTGTCAATGACCGGACCGCTATTTACGTCCTATCGGCGCGCCTTTCTTGCGGACCCCAACGGAGCATTGTCGCTCCTTGTCGACCCTCAGACACTCTCCGTGACGGCAGTTGCGAGCCTCAGATCGTGCGCCTAGAAAGATGACGTAACCGAGGCGCAGTAGAAAGAAGGCGGAGTTATGAAGGGGAGCACTGGTGACGTTTCCGACGTCTCCTGTCTTCCGTCGAACGCGGCCGTAGTGGCGTTCAGGGGTGGCGGTCGTTCCCCGCTGACGGAGGGTGGACGGACCGGAGATGTGCCGTCTGTCGTCAGTGCACCGTCGGTGCACTTCCACCACCCGGTGGCGTCGGCCATGACCGGGGACCACCATTCGAACGACTCGCAAGCGCGGCCCGCGCAGGAGGTGAACGTCGGCGCATGACAACGAGAGCCGAACTTGTCGAACAGATTCTCGAGCTCCGTCCGGAACGGGGCTTGGAGCGGCTCCAGCAGCTCACGCGGGAACTGGTCAACTTTCGGGCCAACCCGCAGATGGAGAAGCACCGTTTCGAAGGAACCCGCTTGCGGGGGATCCCGGGCTACAGCTGCGACCTCCTACCGCGGTGGGAACGGGTCCTGGTCACCGGGGGAACCGGTTGCGTCGGATATGTGGTCCTGAGTCACCTGGTGCGGGACCTGCCCGACACCCGCTTCGTATCGGTGGCCCGCCAGCCGCCGGTTCCCGAGCGCATGGCGGACCGGGTCACCTACCTGAGGGGTGATGTCCGCGACCGTCAGCAGATGAGCGAGATCATCCGGGACTTCCAGCCCGATCTGATCATCCACCTGGCCGCCCAGCGCAATCCGGCCCTGGCCGAACGTGTGGTGGCCGAGACCGTCTCCACCAACGTGGTCGGCTCGCAGGTCATCTTGGAGCTGGCCGGCGAAGCCGGCGTGGGCACGGTGATCGTGGCCAGCACCGGCAAGGCGGTGCGGCTGTTCACCGGTGACACCTACGCCGCCACCAAGAAGCTGGTCGAGTACCAGTCCGCAGTGATGGCCAAGCGCTACGACATGAACGTCTCGTGCACCCGCTTCACCCACGTGGTCGACAACAGCATCGTGGGGCAGAACATCCTCAAGTGGATCGCCAACGACGAGCCCATCCTGCTGCACTCACCGTACGTGCAGCTCCCGGTGCAGTCGGCGCTGGAGTGCTACCAGCTGCTCATGACGGCAGGTGTGGTCTCGCAGCGGGACCACCCCAAGGTGGTGGCGCTCCGCGACCTCGGTTGGCCGCCGATCGCCCTGCTCGACCTGACCCTCGACTACCTGTCCGACAATCCGCGCTCGAAGTCACCGATCGTGATCACCGGCTATCCCCCCGGCTACGAGGCCGACGCCTACCCCGGCACCTACGATCCTCTCTCGGCCGGCGACGTGAGCCCCCTGGTGAACTGCATCGAGGCCACCCGGACCACCCCGACGCCGATCCTGGGAGACCTGATCGACCACTTCGAGCTGATCGACGGCCAGTGCGATGAGATCGACGACGCCCTGAGCAGGATCACCGAGGCAGCCGAAGCGCCCCGGATGAGCAACCAGGTCATGGGAGATCTGCTGCACCGGGCGTCGCTCGCCCTCCTCCGGCATTCGATGGAGCAGGCGGACTCCGAACGGGTCAGACGGATCCACCAGTTCGGGATGCGGCACGATCCTCTGATCGATGATCATGCCCTCATCCACCGGCAGCTCGAGTTGTTCTTGGACACCGAGCATGCCGCGCTCGTGTAGCCGGACACCCCCGGCCCTGCCCTGTGACGTTCTCCCGTCGACATTTCCTATTGGGCCTGACCGGCGCGGCGGTGGTGGCGGGCACCAGCGCGTGCGGTTCCTCCACTCCTTCGGGCACCTCGGCCACCTCGACCACGGCGGGCGGCGATGCGCTGGTCAACCGCATCAAGGTGGGGTGCTTCGTCCACCCCAACGCGGCCCAGGCCAATCCGGTGGCCCCGGCCACCCTGGACGCCTTCGAGAAGACCCTGGGCAAGCAGTTCGACATCATCCACTACTTCTTCCCCTGGGGCGCCCCGTTCGCCGCGGCGTTGAACGCCAACGTGCCGGCCCGGGAGCTGATGATCTCCTGGAACCCGTCGGGAACCGACATCACCGAAATCCTCAAGGCCACCTATGACGCCTACATCGCCCAGTACGGCCGGGCGGCCAAGGCCTACGGTCACCCGGTCTACATCAGGTTCGCCGCCGAGATGAACGGCAACTGGAACAGCTACTCCTCGGCCGCGCCGGGGGGGCCGTCGGCCGCGGACTTCATTTTGGCGTGGCACCGGGTGGTGGGCATCTTCCGGGCGGTGAAGGCCGACAACGTGAAGTTCATCTGGTGCCCCACCGAAGTCGACTCCCCGGACGTGTCCGGCAACAGCCTGCCGGACTACTGGCCCGGATCCAAATACGTCGACATCCTCGGGTTCGACTCCTACAACTGGTCGGTGGGATCACCGACCGAGGGAGCGGGAGGGTGGCGGACCTTCAACGAGACCTGCGCCACCGGGTACCCCCGGGTGGCGGCCCTGGACTCCAAACTCCCGATCTGGCTGTGCGAGACCGGCTGCACCGAGCGGGTCAGCGGTGACCCGGCCGGCGTGACCAAGGGCGGCTGGTTCCGCGACATGTTCGCCTCCACCGAGTACCCGCGGCTGGACGCCGTGGTGTACTTCTCCGAGAACGACACCTCCCTCAACCGGGACTGGCGCATCAACACCACGGCCGAAGCGGTGGCGGGGTGGAAGCAGGGCTGGCTGTCATGACCCTGGTATCCGACGAACGGGACACCCGTACCGAGGCCCAGGCCGAGCCCTCGGTCGAGGAGCCGCGGACCAGCCAGATCGTGGTGCTGGTACCGGCCCACAACGAGGAGGAGGCCATCGAGGAGACCCTCGAGTCGCTCTTCCGCCAGACCCGACCGGTCGACCGGATCATCGTGGTGTGCGACAACTGCACCGACCGCACCGAGGAGATCATCGAGCCCCTGGACTGTGAGACCTTCCGGTCGAAGAACAACACCCAGAAGAAGGCCGGGGCCCTCAACCAGGCCCTGACCCCGCTGTACACCACGCTGGCCGACACGGACAAAGTGCTGGTGATGGACGCCGACTCCATCCTCGACGAGCGGTTCGTGGAGGAGTGCTGCAAGCTCCTCGATGACGATCCGCAGATCGGGGCCATCTCGGCGGCCTACGTGGGCAAGGACAAGCCGGGCTTCCTGCCCATGCTCCAGCGCATCGAGTACTCCCACGAGCGCCGCCGGGTGGCCCGCCGCCAGGCCCGGGTCACCTGCCTGTCGGGCACCGCGGCCATGTTCACCATGGCGGCCCTGCGCCACCTGCTCGACGAGCGGGGCAAGGCCGTCCCCGGCCAGGCCGCCAAGCCCGAGGCGTACCTGTCGGTGTCGCTGACCGAGGACTTCGAGATCACCCTGGCCATGAAGGCCATCGGCTACCGGCCTATCTCGCCGCGCCAGTGCATCTCCCACACGGACGTGATGCCCACCGTCTCGATGCTGTGGAGCCAGCGGCTGCGGTGGCAGCGGGGCACCCTGGAGACCCTGCGCCTCTACGGGTTCACCAAGCTCACCTGGCGGATGTACCTCACCCAGGTCTACACGTACGCCATCTCCCTGGCCACACCGCTGATGATCACCCTGTGGATGATCTCGCTGTTCGTGCTCCACACCGGCCTGGTGTTCTCGTGGTGGATCCTCCTCCTTCTTCCCCTGTCGGCCATCGAGCAGTTCATCGCCACCCTCCGGCTGCGCGACTGGAAGGCCAGCGTGACGGCCACCACCATCGTCGTCCTGTGGATGTACGACAACATGAAGGCCGTCATCTACTGGCACGCCCTGCTCAAGCTGCTCAAGCGCACCGAATTCGAGTGGGACTAGCGACGACCGTGGAACACGCCATCGCCCACTTCTTCCAGAACCTGTTCACCCTCCGTAAGTTCGACAGCTTCGGGTGGATGATCATGAAGGTCCTGACCATCGCCACCTTCATAGCCATCATGTGGCGGCTCGTACCGCGCCGGACCCGCTAGCGGCGCGGTGCGCTGGCGACGCACGGACCGGGAGACGGAGTCGGGGCCGGCGGCGGCACCGCCCCTGTGGGCCGAGGAGTTCACCACCCTCAGCCTGGTCACCCCGGAAGACCCCTCGGGCACCTGGTACGCCACCGAGCCCTACCTCGAGGGCGGGATGGTCGGCGAGCCCGACCCCGGGTCCAAACGGACCTGGAACGCCAACCCCAACCAGGACTTCGGGGGTTCAGTGGGGGCCATGAACCCCTTCACCGTGGGCCCGGTGTCCGACAGCGCCGGCCAACCGGCCACCGGCGACTCCGCCCTGACCATCTCCTGTCGCCGGTACACCCCGGAGCAACGGGCCGCGGTGGCGGCCTACAACACCTCGGCTCCCGGCGACCGGTGGGGCGGCACCCTGATCTCCAACCACCTCGCTGTCACCTTCACCTACGGCTACTTCGAGTTCCGGGCCTGCTTCCCCGCAGTCGGACGCGGGATGTGGCCGGCCCTGTGGTTCTTCGCCGCCTTCGACTCCAACGGCGACGAGCGCCGGATGGCCGAGATCGACCTGGTGGAGATCTTCGGTCCGGCCGCGGGCACCCCCTGGTTCATGTCCCTGCACGAGCTGCAGTGGGGCGCCACCCCGGCCCCGGGGTCCAACGGCAGCGTGAACGGCTTCTACCAGGGCCGCCACGACACCACCCGGTGGCACACCTACGGTCTCGACTGGCAGGAGGATGCCCTGACCTTCTACGTCGACCGGGAGCCGGTGGCCCGCAAGAAGGGGCGTGACGCCCGGTTCTACCGTGGGGTGAAGATGGCCATCCGGCTCAACTACACCATGACCGTGCACGGGACCGGACCGGCCTCGGGACCCGAGGACCCCTCGACCCCCGACCCGCTGACCATGAGCGTGGACTACATCCGGATGTGGCCGGACTTCGCCGGCTCCACCGGGGCCGGAGCGTGAGCCACCCCATCTTCGCCCGGATCTACGCCCGCCGATCGGTGGCCCAGGCCCACCTCCAAGAGGAGCACCGGCGGGAGCTCCTGGTCGGACTGAGCGGGCGGGTGCTCGAGGTCGGTTGCGGCAACGGGCTCAACTTCGCCCTCTACCCGACCGAGGTCACCGAGGTGGTCGGGGTCGAGCCGGAGGCCTACCTGCGCCACCAGGCCCGGCTGGCCGCCCAGGCCGCTGGCCGGCCGGTCACCGTGCTCGAGGGCCGGGCCGAGTCGGTGGCCGACGTGGTGACCGGCCCGTTCGACGCCGCGGTGTTCTCCCTGGTCCTGTGCAGCGTGGCCGATCCGGCCACCGTCCTCCGCCAGGCCAAGCGGACCCTGCGGGACGGCGCATCCATCCGCTTCTACGAACACGTGGTGTCCGAAGACCCCGGGGCGGCCCGCCTCCAGCGGCTCTCCGCACCACTGTGGAGTGCGGTGGCCGGCGGGTGCCGACCCGACCGGGACACCCTGGCCGTGGTGGAAGGGGAGTTCCCCGACGCCCAGGCCCGGCGGTTCGAGTTCTGCCCCGGCAGCCGACTGCCCTGCGGCATCGTGGCGCCCCACGTGCTGGGTCGGGCGGTGCTACCGGGCCTGACGCCGGTAGCGGCCCCTGTTACCGTCGCGGGCGTGCCCGATCCCGCCCCCACCGACCGGCCGGGACAGCCCGGCCTGGCCGGGTACCGGATGCCCCCCGAGACCGCGCCCCATAGGCGGACCCTCATCTCGTGGCCGTGCCGGCGGGAGTTGTGGGGCGACTCCCTCGACGACGCCAAGCGGGAGTACGCCGGGGTGGCCGACGCCGTGGCCGCCTTCGAACCGGTGACGGTGGTGGCGTCCACCGAGGAGGACGCGGCCGAGGCCCGGGCGGCCACCGGCGACGGGGTCGAGGTCATCGAGATCCACCTCGATGACTCGTGGGTGCGCGACAACGGCCCGCTCTTCGTGACCGGGGGGTCCAACGGTCCGATCGGGGTGCACTTCCGGTTCAACGCCTGGGGGGAGAAGTTCGACGGGTGGGAGCGCGACGAGGCCGCCGGGGCCACCTTGGCGGCGCGCTTCGGAACCGGTGTGGTCGAGGCCCCACTGGTGCTGGAGGGCGGGTCGGTCATCGTCGACGGCCGGGGTCGGCTGGTGACCACCGAGCAGTGCCTCCTCCACCCCAACCGCAACCCCGGGCTCTCCCGGGGCCAGATCGAGGAGGCCCTGCGGACGTACCTCGGGGTCAGCGAGATCGTCTGGTTGGGCCAGGGCCTGGTCGGCGACCGCGACACCGACGGGCACATCGACATGTTCACGGCCCTCACCGACGACGGTGCCCTGCTCATGCAGTGGCGCCCGCCCGGCGACCCCGATCACGAGGCCATGGCCGACAACCGCCGCCGGGCCGAGAGCGCCGGGTTCACGGTGATCGACTTCCCCCATCTGGCCCACGGGCAGGTGGGAGGGGAGTCGGTGACCCTGTCCTATCTCAACCTGTACCTGTGCAACGGCGGGGTGGTGGTCCCGCTAGCCGGGACGGCCACCGACGACGAGGCCCTGGTGGCGTTGCGCCGGGCCTACCCGGACCGGGAGGTGGTGGGGGTCCCGGCCCTGACCATCGCCTACGGCGGAGGCGGGCCCCACTGCATCACCCAGCAGGTGCCGCAGCCGTGAGGGTCATCCGCTCCACCGACCAGCCGTCGTGGGCCCGCACCGACCCCGCCGAACACCCGCCGGTCCGGGTGGGGGCGGTGCAGGTGGCGTGGCACCCCGACCCCGCCGAGCACCGGAGCACACTGGCCGAGGGCATCCGCCTGGCTGCGGCCGAAGCCGTGGACCTGGTGTGCCTCCAGGAGCTGACCCTGTCCCCGTACTTCGCCGTCACCCCGGACGGGCCGGGCCCGGACCGGGTCGAGCCCGAGGACCTGGAGTCCGGGCCGACCATGCGGTTCGCTGCGGCCATGGCCGCCGAGACCGGTGTGCCGGTGCACGCCTCGCTGTACGAAGCCCGGCCCGGGCACGGCCTGGGCTACAACACGGCCATCGTGGTGGGCCCCGACGGGGAGCTGCGGCTACGGACCCGCAAGCTGCACATCCCGGTGACCGAGGGCTACTTCGAGGACCGCTACTTCGCCCCCGGGCCGGCCGGGCCCGACGCCTTCCCCACCCTGTCGGTGGCCGGCACCGACTTCGGCTTCCCGACCTGCTGGGACCAGTGGTTTCCCGAGCTGGCCCGGGCCTACTCGCTACGGGGGGCGGCGGTGCTGGTCTACCCCACCGCCATCGGCTCCGAGCCCGACCACCCCGGGTTCGACACCGAGCCGTTGTGGGAGAAGGTGATCACCGCCAACGGCATCGCCAACGGCACCTTCATGGTGGCGGTCAACCGCATCGGCCACGAGCCCCCGCTGACCTTCTACGGCTCCTCGTTCATCTCCGATCCCTACGGCCGGATTCTGGTGCAGGCCCCCCGGGACGAACCGGCCGTGCTCGTCGCCGACCTGGACATCGACCAGCGGCGGGACTGGCTGGCCCTGTTCCCCTTCCTCACCACCCGTCGGCCTGACGCCTACGGGCCGCTGGCCGCCCCGGCGGACCCCATCGGCTGAGCAACGCCGGCCCACGCCTACCCCCACGGCCCAGCCGCCGCCGTACGCTGAGCCGCTATGGACGCCCCGCCTCACCGAGATCTCGACCGACGACACCGTCTGGCGGTTCGACACCTCCTTCCTCACCTCCAACTGGACCTGCATCTGGGGGCGGGGCTGCCTCGGGATCCTGGACCGGCCGGCGCCCGAGCTCGGTCACGGCTGCTGCTCGATCGGGGCCGAGCTCACCGACGTGGACGAGGCCCGACGGATCGGGGCCCTGGCCGACACCCTCGAGCCGTCACGCTTCGCAATACCACGCCACCGCGGCCCGGGAGGGGGTGTTCGGGGATCCCACCCGCCGCACCACCCGGGTGGTCGACGGGGCCTGCATCTTCCTCAACCGGCCGGGGTTCGAGGGCGGATCGGGGTGCGCCCTGCACCTGGCCGCCCTGGACTCGGGGGACTCGCCGCTCGAGTACAAGCCCACGGTGTGCTGGCAGCTGCCCATCCGGGTGGACTGGGAAGAGCGCGACGACGGGAGGGAGACGGCCACCGTCCGGGCCTGGTCCCGCGCCGACTGGGGCCCCGAGGGCGAGACCATGGCCTGGTGTTGCACCGAGGGCGACCGGGCCTACGTGGGCGACCGACCGGTCATCGAGTCGCTGGCCGAGGAGTTGGAAGAGGTGACCGGGCCGGCGGTGTTCGTCGAGCTGAAGCGGCGCCTGGGACGCTGACCGACCGGCCGGGGAGACCCTGTTGTCACTGTGGCCGCGGGCTGATAGACCTCAGCGGCGAGCCGGTGTTCGGCCATCCCCGGTGAACGAGCCCCGGGTACCGGTCGAGTACGAGTAAAGGAGCAGCCCGTGAGCGAGGACGCCGATGAGACCCTCTCGGCTCTCCATCATGAGCTCCGACGCTTCCCGCCTCCGCCGGACCTGGCGGCGTCAGCCAACGCCCAGCCGGGGATCTACCAGGAGGCGGCGGCCGATCCCCTGGCCTTCTGGGCCGAGCAGGCCCGTCGGCTGAGCTGGGCCGAGCCGTGGAACCAGGTAGTCGAGTGGGATCTCCCCTTCGCCTCGTGGTTCGTCGGCGGCCGGCTCAACGTCTCGGTCAACTGCGTGGACCGCCACGTCGAGGCCGGTCTGGGGGAGCGGGTGGCCTTCCACTGGGAGGGTGAGCCCGGGGACACCCGCACCATCACCTACGCCGACCTGTGTGCCCAGGTGTGCAAGGCGGCCAACGCCCTCACCACCCTGGGGGTGACCGCCGGTGACAAGGTGGCCATCTACATGCCCATGGTCCCCGAGGCGGTGGTGGCCATGCTGGCCTGTGCCCGTCTGGGCGCGCCCCATACCGTGGTCTTCGGGGGCTTTTCGGCTGAAGCCCTGCGCGACCGGATCCTCGACTGCGACGCCCGGGTGGTCATCACCGCCGACGGCGGCTATCGACGGGGGGCGGCCAGCGCCCTCAAGCCGGCCGTCGACGCCGCCCTGGCCGATTGCCCCGACGTAACGTCGGTCCTGGTGGTCCGACGCACCGGCCAGGAGGTCGGGTGGCAGGAGGGACGGGACCACTGGTGGCACGAACTGGTCGACCCGCAGTCCGACCAACACGCCCCGGAGTACTTCGACGCCGAGCAGCCTCTGTACATCATGTACACCAGCGGGACCACGGCCAAGCCCAAGGGCATCCTCCACACCTCGGGGGGCTACCTGACCCACGTGTCGGCCACCCACCGGCTCATCTTCGACGTGAAGCCCGAGACCGATGTCTGCTGGACCGCCGCCGACATCGGCTGGGTCACCGGCCACAGCTACATCGTCTACGGGCCCCTGGCCAACGGGGTCACCTCGGTCATGTACGAGGGCACCCCGGACACCCCCAACCGGGGCCGGTGGTGGGAGATCGTCGAACGCTACAAAGTCTCCATCCTCTACACCGCGCCCACCACCATCCGGACCTTCATGAAGTGGGGCCCCGAGGTTCCCGCGGCCCACGACCTCTCGAGCCTGCGGCTGCTGGGTTCGGTGGGCGAGCCCATCAACCCGGAGGCCTGGATGTGGTACCGGACCCACATCGGCGGCGACCGGTGCCCCATCGTCGACACCTGGTGGCAGACGGAGACCGGAGGGATCCTCATCACTCCGCTCCCCGGCGTCACCACCACCAAACCCGGTGCCGCCATGACCCCGTTTCCGGGGATCGCCGCCGAGGTGGTCGACAACGACGGGCAGGCCGTCGGGGACGGCGAGGGTGGGTACCTGGTCATCACCCAGCCCTGGCCCGGCATGCTGCGGGGGATCTGGGGGGACCCCGAGCGGTACCGCGAGACCTACTGGTCTCGCTTCCCCGGGATGTACTTCGCCGGCGACGGGGCCAAAAAAGACGAGGACGGCGACCTGTGGCTCCTCGGCCGGGTGGACGATGTCATGAACATCTCGGGACACCGCATCTCCACCACCGAGGTCGAGCACGCTCTGGTGGGCAACCCGGCGGTGGCCGAGGCGGCGGTGGTGGGGGCCAGCGACGACACCACCGGCCAGGCCATCGTGGCCTTCGTCACCTTGAAGGGCGACCTGGTCAAGTCGGACGAGGAGTCGGCCGCGGTGGTGGCCGAGCTGCGCCACTCCGTGTCGACCTCGATCGGCCCCATCGCCAAGCCCCGGCAGATCATCCTCACGCCCGAGCTGCCCAAGACCCGTAGCGGCAAGATCATGCGCCGGCTCCTACGGGACGTAGCCGAGCACCGCGACCTCGGTGACGTGACCACCCTGCTCGATCCCACCGTGGTCAACGCCATCTCCGAGCGGATGGCCACCCCGGGCGCCGAAGAGGAGCTGATCTTCCGGGCCGGCTGAGCTCGGGCTGATCAGCTCGGAGCCGGCGTGGGGTCCACCACCGGGGTGACCAAGGCCTGCTTGCGGATGGCGTCGATCACCGCCGCTGCGGTGGCGACCAGGCCGATGGCCACCCCGAGCACGCACACCCCGGCCCACCGGTGGCTCTCGTAGACCGAGGCGCCCAGGGCCGACCCGATGGCACCACCGGCGAAGTAGCAGACCATGTAGGCCGAGTTGATCCGGCTGCGGGCCTCGGGGGCCAGTCGGTAGATCATCGACTGGTTGGTCACCTGCAGCCCCTGCACCCCGATGTCCAGCAGCAGGACCCCCACGATCAGCATGGCCAGGTTGTGGCGACCGATCCACAGGGGCCAGAAGGAGACGGCCAGCAGCCCGGCGAAGACCAGGGTGGTGACCTTGGTCCAACCCCGGTCGGCCCACCGACCGGCGAAGTTGGCACACAGGGCGCCGCTGGCCCCGACCAACCCGAACAACCCGATGACCAGATCGTCGTAGTGGTACGGGGCCCCGGACAGCAGGAAGGCCATGGTGGTCCAGAACACGCTGAACCCGGCAAACCCCAGCGCCCCGAAGATGGCACGACGCTGGAGCAGTGGCTCGGTGGCCAGCAGCTTGGCCACACTGCCCAACAGCGTCCGGTACCGGATGCGGGGACGGGGGTCCTTCGGCCGGGCAGGAGGCGGCTCAGCACCACGGCCAGCACCGCAGTCATCCCGGCGGCCATCACGTAGACCACCCGCCAGCTGGAGGCCTGGGCCACCACCCCCGACACCGTGCGGGCCAGCAGGATGCCGATCAGCAACCCGCTCATGACCATGCCCACCACGTGGCCGCGGTGCTCGTCGTCGGCCAGGTGGGCGGCCATGGGCACCAAGAGTTGGGCCGCCACCGAGCCGGCCCCGACGATCAGCCCCACCGAGATCAGCACGCCGATGTCGGGAGCCGAGGCCGAGGCCACCAGCCCGCCGGCGGTGACCAGGAGGACGATGGGCACCAGCACCCGCCGGGCCACCAGGTCACCCAGTGGCACCAGCAGGGCCAGCCCGGCGGCGTAGCCGATCTGGGCGAAGGTCACCACCAGACCGGCCGTGCCGGAGCTGGTGCCGAACGACTTGGCAATGTCGTCGAGGACCGGCTGGGCGTAGTAGAGGTTGGCCACCGACACGCCGCAGGACACGGCGAACAGCACGATCATGCCTTGGCTCAAACTCGACCGGTGGGCGGTGGTGGCCGCTCCGTCGGGCATCGGCACCTCCTTGCCACCCGACCATACCGTCAGCCCATGGTCTTCGATCCGTCGATGGTCTCCCGGAGGATGTCGGCGTGCCCGGCGTGCTGGGACGTCTCGGCGATGATGTGCAGCAGGGCCCGGCGGGCCGACCAGCTGGCGCCGGCCTCGAACCACGGAGCCACGGGCAGCGGCTGGGTGGCATCCAACGACGGGAGCGAGGCCACCACCTCATCGGTGCGACGGGCCGCCTCGTCGTAACGGGCGAGCAGGTCGGCCAGCGTCTCCCCGTCCTCCATCCGGAACCCGGCGGCGTGGGCTTCGTAGGCCGCCTGGTCCATGGGCCCGGTCCTCGGACCATTGAGGATGAAGTCGACCCAGCCCGACTCCACCAGGGCCACGTGCTTGATGATTCCGCCGAGGCACAGCTCGCTGGCCGTGGGGCGCAGGGCGGCCTGCTCGTCGGTGAGGCCCTGCACCGTCTGGCACAGGAAGCCGCGGTGCTTGGCCAGGGTCTGGATCAGGTCGGCCCGCTCCCGCTCGGAGTCGGAACCGACGGCGGCGGTGGACGAGGTGGTGTCCGTGATGGTCGGGCTGGACATGGTTTGGGTCCTTTCGTTGAGGGTGTTCCGGTAACGGTACGGACCAAAGCGGTCAGTTTCTGTCCTGAATAGTGAGAAACTGGGAATATGGCCTCGACCAGCTCCCGGACCCTGCAGTTGCTGTCGCTGTTGCAGAACCGCCGCTACTGGCCCGGCGAGGAGCTGGCCGAACGGCTGGAGGTCTCGGTCCGGACCCTGCGCCGGGACGTCGACCGGCTGCGGGAGATGGGCTATCCGGTCGAGGCCCAGCGGGGGGTCGACGGTGGCTACCAGCTGGCCGCCGGGGCGGCCCTGCCGCCCCTGGTCCTCGACGATCAGGAGGCCATCGCCCTGGCCGTCGGGCTACAGACGGCACTCCAGTCCGGCACGGTGGAGGGCATCGAGGAGTCGTCGGTGCGGGCCCTGACCAAGGTGGTCCAGGTCATGCCGGGGCATCTGCGCCGCCGGGTCGATGCCCTGAGCGCGGTGACGGTGCCGGCCATGTGGGCCGGTCCCAACGCCAGCGTCGACCCCGGCGTCCTGACCACGGTGGCCCAGGCCTGCCGGGACTGCGAGCGGCTGGAGTTCAGCTACACCGCCCGGGACGGTGAGCCCACCGAACGCCACGTCGATCCCCACCGGCTGGTCCTCCTCGGCCGGCGGTGGTACCTGGTGGCCTGGGACCTCGAGCGCTTCGACTGGCGGAGCTTCCGGCTCGACCGGTTGGACGGGCCGCGGAGCACCGGCTCCCACTTCCCACCCCGCCCCATCCCCACCGGCGACGCCGCCACCTTCGTGCGGGAGGGGATCCACAACCTTCCCACCCGGCACGCCGTCGAGGTGGTGGTCCATGCGCCGGCCGCCGAGGTGCGCGGCCGGGTGGGGCCGTGGGCCACCATCGAGGAGGCCGGCGACGACCGCTGCGTCCTGCGGATGTCCTCGGAGTCGTTGGACTGGCCCATGATGGCGCTCGGAGTCATCGGAGCCGAGTTCGAAGTGGTCGGACCACCCGAGCTGACCGACCACCTCCGCGAGCGGATCGGCCGGTTCGCGCCGCGCCGTCGGCCGGGTAGCGAGAAACGTGAGTGGCGGGTGCCGGCCTCACGATCCACCCGGTCGGAACACCACTTTGACCGCCCGGCTGGCTTCCTTGTCGAGTCCGGCACCGACGGCGTCGCGGTAGGCCTCGAGCGGGAACTCGTGGGTGACCACCATCTCCCCGGGGAAGCCGCGCTGCGCCAGAATGTCCAGGGCCACGTCGATCGAGTGGTCCCGACCCGGTTGGGCTGTCCCGATGGAGGCCGTGGGGTCACGGCCGTGGTCGACCGAGCCGATCACCACGGCCTCCTTGTACCAGAGCGGGGTGAGGTCGACCCGGCCGGTGCCCATGGCTCCGAGCATGACGACCGTGCCCCGGTTGGCCACGGCCCGCAGGGAGTCGGTCATGGAACCGGCGCTGCCGGCGGCCTCGACCACGTAGGGATAGCCGCCGACCAGCATCCAGTCATCGCCCGATCCGACAGCCCGGGTCCCGAGGAGGGTGGACAGCTGCTTCGAAGGCCGCCGCTCCCGCACCTTGGACCACATGGGTGGCACCGCAGGCCATGGCAGCGTCAGCCTGGTGGGGGTGACGCACCAGCACGGTGACGTCGTGGTCGGGGAAGAGCGAACGCAGAGCGAGGAGTGCGGCCAGCCCGATGATGCCTCCCCCCACGATGAGGATGGGATCGCCCTCGTCCGGCGGACGGCGTCCCAGGCCGTGGAGGGCGATGGAGATGGGCTCGTGCAGGCTGGCCGTCCGGTCGGGTACCCCCTCGGGGACCAGGTGCACCATGGACGGGTGAGCCACCACCTGCTCGCACCACCCTCCGCCGAGTCCGTCGGTGAAGCCGATCGACCGTCCGGGAGTGAGGACCCGACTGTCGAGCTCGAGACAGCTGGAGGGCCAACCCCGGGCGCAGTTGGCGCACGGTGGGACGATGCCCCGGACGGCGCAGGGCAGGATGGGGTCGACCGCCACCCGGTCGCCTACCGACCACGGGCTGTCCGGACCGACCTCGGTGATGGACCCGACGATCTCGTGACCGAGGACGAAGGGCAGGGTGCCGATCGACCGCAGGGTCGGGGAGCCTCCGCCGCCGGAGGGGCGAACAGGTGGAGGTCGCTTCCACAGATCCCGCCGGCCGACACCGCGATCCGGGCCCACTCGCCGGTGGGAAGCCCGGGCTCGGCGATCTCGACCAACGAGGCCGGAAACTCCGGGTCGGCCAGGTCGTAGCGGATGGCCTTCACGACCGGCATTCTTCCATCTGTACCGTCGCCCGGGTCGGGCCGGGACCCCATCCGTGGAGCTCGCCGGTCATCTGACCGTTCTTTTCGACCGGCCGGCGCCGGGTGGTCCACCCCCGGCCGGAATGCCCCGCCATGACTGGTGCATCGACCGCACCGGGGCGATGGCCCGGCCCGGCGGAGCGGGGTAGGTTCGCCTGCACGATGGAATCACCGACCACCTCGCTCGTCCTCCTGCACGGGTTCGGCTCGACCTTCGACCACAACTGGCGCCAGACCGGGTGGGTGGACATTCTGGCGGACTTCGGTTGCACGGCGCCCGAGATCGATCTGCCCGGTCACGGCGGATCGGAACGCTCCACCGACCCTGCCTCCTACGCCTCGGTCGAGGAGAGCCTGGAAGCGCAGATCCCCGGCCCCACCGATGCCGTGGGGTTCTCGGCCGGGGCGGAGATCCTGTTGCGAATGGCGATGGCCCACCCGCCCCGGTTCCACAAGCTGGCCCTGCTGGGGCTGGGGGACAACGTGTTCGAGCCGTCGGACAACGCCGCCCTGATCGACGCTCTCGAAGGAGGCGCCGATGCCGAGGACATCAGGGCCACGGTGTTCACCCGTCTGGCCCGGACCACCGGCAACGACCCCGCGGCCCTGGCCGCCTTCCTCAAGCGGCCCCGGGAGCCGATTACGGCCGCCGACCTGGCCATCGTGACCTGTCCGGTGCTGGTGGTGCTGGGTGATCGGGACTTCGTCGGGTCGGCCGACCGGCTGGTTGACGCCCTGCCCTCGGCGTCACTGGTGACGGTGCCGGGCGTGGACCACTTCGCCACCCCCTCCGACTTCGGGGCCATCGATGCCACCATGAGGTTCTTAGGGCTGGGGTGACTTAGGGCTGGGGTGGCTCCGGGCCAGGCCATCTCCCTCGACCTCCGGGCCGCGGTGTGGGCCGAGGCCGCCGTGCTGGTCACCTGCGCCCGGATCAGGGCCTCAGCCCCGGGTTCCGGGCCGACGCACGCCGAGCCGATTCGAGCTGACCCCGTGGAGATCACCGCTCCAGGCGGCGGGGGGCCGTGGTGCGCCCGGTGGCTGGCCGATGGCCTCCCACCGCGGTGGCCGAGGCTGCGCCTCTCCCGATAACCCGATTCGGCGGAAAGGGCCAAATCATGGGCTGGAGGCGATACCTTGACTCAGCAAGTACCGGCTATAACCGATAATCAGGGCCGTTCAGCAAAACAGACATGTGGCCGCGGGCATGGTTCCGCCACCAGTCGCAACGGCACAACGTTCCTACCTGGGGTGGGGTTGTCTCGGACGGGTGTTCATGAGCGCACGCCCGGCGTGCAACCACAGGCCGCCGGCATCGACGAAGGGAGCGGTGCAGGGCGGACCGTCGGACACCAGCACCTCGGGCCGGCGGTCCGAAGCCCCGGCCACCCGCACCAGCGCCGATGAGCGGGTGCCGTATCCATCGGCATGCACGCAGGGCGCCAGCGTGGCCGCCAACCGCTCCCGCCCGTCGGGGAAGCGGGGCACCTCCGCTGGTGTGAGGTCGACGGTGTGGTCGCGGAACAAGTCCGCCAAGGCATCCCACCGCGGCACCGCCGCCGCTTCGGCGTGGGCCAGCGAGGCCCGGACATGGTCCACCTTCACCGACGGGCCGTCGAGGGCCGAGTTCTCCAACACGTGGACCCCCGGACCCAATCGTTCGGGCCGGGTCGGGGTGTCAGGCTCGACGGCCAGATAGTGGAGGGACTCCCGGTCCCCGACCAGGAGCCAGGCCGGGTTGTAGGAGCCCACGGCCACGTCCGACACCACGGCGTCGACCGCCTCCTCGGCGGTACGGGCCTCGGCGGCCAGCAGCGGCAGCCGGCCCCGCGATCGCCGGGTGGGATCGGGGCCGTCGGGCATGGGGCGGTTGGTGAGCCCGCACACCACCCCGTACTCGTTGACCGCCAGCCAGGTGCCCCCGGCCCGTTCGTCGCGTCCCCCGAGGATCCTCGGGTCCCGCTCCCGCAGGACGGTGATGGCCCGGGCCGGTCGGTCCAGCCACTCGTCGCGATTGGCTCCGACCATCAGCGGCCACTGCTCGTCGCAACGCCAGGCCACCACGAGAAGGCACACGCAGCCAACGATAGTGGTCGGTCCGAGCAGCCTCCGAGGTCGGCTGGTCGCAGCCGTCAGGTGCCGATGACGCCCCAGGGCACGATGGCCTGGCAGGTGTGGCACATGGCCAGTCCCCCACCCCGGTGTGTCGGGTCTCCGATCACGACCTCGCCGGGGGCCCGGTCCGAGCGGATCGAAAGCCCGTCCAGGGCCTGGCACACGGGGCACGGAAGTCGGTCAAACGCCGCCAAGAGTCTCCACGTCGGAGAGTATAGAACGAACGTTTGATTGAGTTGTGGAGCCCGGGGCCCGGACATCCCGGGCCCGGTTCAGGAGGCCTTGCGCTTGGCCGTCGGCTTGGCCTTGGCCGTGGTGGCGGCCTTCTTGATGGGGGTCGGGCGCTTGGCGGCGGCCCGCTTGGCGGTCGGGCGCTTGGCCGGAGCGACTGCCCCGTCGGTGTCCTCACCCAACGCCGGCGTGGAGCGACTCTTCCTCCGGGCGTCGACCGACTCGATGCTGGCACTGAGCACGTCCATCAGATCGACCACCTTGGTCGACGGAGGTGCAGCCTCGACGCCGGTCACGATCTCGTCGCCCTGCCGCTTGGCCTCGATGACCGCCTCGACCTTCTCCCGATGGGTGTCGTGGTACTTCTCCGGATCCCAGTCGCTCTCCATCGACTCGAGCAGGAGCCCGGCCATCTTGAGCTCGCGGTCGGAGACCTCGTCCGCCGCCGGCAGCTCCGGCAGGTCCTTGGTCGGCGAACGGATCTCGTCGGCGAAGTACATGGTCTCGAGGGCCAACACCTTGTCGTCCGGCCGGATGGCCACCGGGTACTCCTTGTTGCGCATGACCACGGTGCCGATGGCCACCTTGTTGGCGTCCCGCATGACCTGGCGCAGCAGCGCATAGGCCTTGTTGGCCGCCTCGCCTTCCGGCGCCAGGTAGTAGGTCGAGCGGTAGTACACCGGATCGATCTGGTCGAGATCCACGAAGTCGGTGATCTCGATGAGGTGCGACTTCTTCGGCTCGGCCGACTCCAGCTCCTCGTCGGTGAGAATGACGTACTCACCACCCCCGAGGTCGAAGCCCTTCACGATCTTGCCGGCCGGAACCTCCTTGCCGGTCCGCTCGTTCACCTTCTTGTACCGGATGCGGTCCGAGGTGCCCTCCTCGAACTGGTTGAAGTGGATGGTCTTGTCCTGCGTGGCCGAGTACAGGCCGACAGGCACGTTGACCAGGCCGAAATTCAGCGCGCCCTTCCAGATGGATCGTGGCATGGCTACATCATTACCCAGCTCAGACCCCATCCACCACCCCTGATACACCCCTTTGTCACACTGCCAACGTGACGATGCACAAGCCGGTCCAGCGTTCGCCCCAGCAGTGCTGCGGAGCCTCAACGTCCTGCTCCCGTCGGGACGTATCCGGGGGCCGATCTGGCTTGTGAGCTGGGCCTTTCGGCCTGGATGCGGCTGACCGATACCGACATCGAGGACGCCCCCCGCCATCTGCTGGGCCGTCCGGCAGGCCATCCTCGAGGCCGGTGGCATGGACGCCTCCACCGAGCCCATCCCCATGGGGGCCCGATCCTCCCGGCTCGGCCTCCTCAACCAGGTCGTCTACCTGGGCGATCTCCTGGCCAGGGCCGCCGCCCGACTCAGGGCTGCGACGCCGACACCATGATCTCCCGGGCGCTCGACCAACCGGTCGTCCACGGCGCGGCGATCCGGGCTTCGCAGGGTCCGGGAGCTGCGCTCGTCCTGAGCCGGCCGAGTCCGCCCGCCGGCCCCTACGGCCCGGGCGGGCCACCGCAGGTCGCGGGTAGAACATGGCGGATGGGCCCGGACTCGCTGGCCAGCTACCGACAGCAAGCGGGACCCCACGCAGACTCCCGAGCCGGTCCCGACGAAGCGCCTGCCCCGGAGCGCCAAGAAGAAGGCCAAGGACGGCCCACCGATCTTCGTCATCCAGGAGCACCACGCCTCCAGCCTGCACTGGGACTTCCGGCTCGAGCACGACGGGGTACTGGCGTCGTGGGCCCTCCCCAAGGGCCTGCCGGTCTCCCCGGACCAGAACCACCTGGCCGTCCAGGTCGAGGACCACCCCCTCGAGTACGGATCCTTCAGCGGCACCATCCCGGCGGCGAGTACGGCGCCGGAACGGTCTCGATCTGGGACCACGGCACCTACGAGTTGCGAGAAGTGGCGCCCCGACGAGGTCATGGTGGTGCTCCACGGCCAACGGGCCGAGGGTCGCTACGTCCTGTTCCACACCAAGGGCACGAGTTGGATGATCCACCGGATGGACCCGGCCCCCGAGGGCTTCGAGCCCCTTCCCGGCCCAGATGCACCCGATGCTGGCCGTGGCCGACCACCTGCCCCCCGATGACGGCGAGTGGGCCTACGAGTTCAAGTGGGACGGCATGCGGGTGCTGGTCTGGGTCGACGGCGGGCGCATCCGGCTCGATGAGTCGCAACGACAACGACGTGACCCGCTCGTTCCCCGAGTTGCGGGGCCTCGGCGAAGCGCTCGGATCGCCACCAGGCGCTACTTCGACGGCGAGGTGGTGGCGCTTCGGCCCCGGATGGCAAGCCCTCGTTCTCCCAGCTGCAGCACCGCATCCACGCCGAGTCCCCGTCCTCGGTCAAGCGTGCCGAGGCGGAGCACCCCGCCAGTCTGGTGATCTTCGACCTCCTCCACCTGGACGGCGCCTCGCTTCTCGACCGCAGCTACGACGAGCGACGGTCGGCCCTCGAGGGCCTGGGCATCGGAGCCCCGAACTGGGCCGTGACCCCGTCGTTCACCGACGTCACCGGCGCAAGCGATGCTGGCGGCCTCGGTCGACGCCGGCATGGAGGGAGTGGTGGCCAAACGTCGCGACAGCATCTACCGGCCGGGTCGTCGGAGCCGCGACTGGATCAAGGTCAAGAACCAGCGCATGCAGGAAGTGGTGATCGGGCGGCTACACCCAGGGCAACGGGAGTCGGAGGTCCGACTTCGGTGCGCTCCTGCTGGGGCGTGCCATCGCCCGGCTCCGACGAAAGCTGACGTTCGTGGGCAAGGTGGGCACGGGCTTCTCCGAGGCGGACCGATAGCGATCTGCTCGCTGCTCTGGTCCCGGCTCGAACGGGCCACCAGCCCCTTTGACGCCCCCCTCCCGGCGGTCGCTGGTGCGCGGGACCACCTGGGTCTCACCCAAGCTGGTGGGCGAGGTCCGTTTCAGCGAGTGGACCCCGGACGGCCATCTCCGCCATCCGGTGTGGCGGGGGCTGCGTCCGGACAAGTCGACCGCGGAGGTCCGCCGTGAGCCCTGACGACTCGCACCACGACCACCGTCGACGGACGCGCAGCTGACCGTGTCCAATCTGGAGAAGGTCCTCTACCCGGGACCGGCTTCACCAAGGGCCAGGTCATCGACTACTACGCCCGGGTGGCCGAGGTCATGCTGCCCCATCTGGCACGACCGACCCCTGACCATGAAGCGCTACCCCAACGGCACCGATTCGAAGTACTTCTTCGAGAAGCACATCCCGTCGCACGCGCCTTCGTGGGTGCGCACGGGTCGCCGTGCCTTCGACCGCCGAGGGGGAGCCGGTGGAGTACCCGGTCATCGAGGACCGGCCCAGCCTGTTGTGGGCGGCCAACCTGGCCACCATCGAGTTCCATGTGCCGTTGTGGCATGTCGGGAAGAGGCGGAAGCTGCCGGCCCCGCCCGACCACATGGTGTTCGACCTGGACCCCGGGGAGGGGACCACCGTGGTGGAGTGCTGCCAGGTGGCCCACTATCTGGTGGAGGAGACTGGACGAGGGCCCCGACGGCTGCCGGCCCAAGACCAGTGGGTCCAAGGGCCTGCAGCTCTACGTGCCGCTGTCGGGTCGCCCGACCTGGGAGAAGGTACGCGACCGGTCCCACCAACTGGCCCGCCGGCTGGAGCGGGAACATCCCGAGCTGGTGGTGTCGAACATGCGCCGGAGCCTCCGGAACGACCGGGTCCTGATCGACTGGAGCCAGAACCATCCGGCGAAGACCACCGTGGCCGTGTACTCGCTGCGAGGGCGGGACGAGCCGACGGCGTCCACCCCGGTGACCTGGGCCGAGGTCGACCGCTGCGCCCATTCCGGCGACCCTGCCACGCTCCGCTTCACCGCCGACCAGGTGCTCAAGCGGATCGAGGAACACGGCGACCTCTTCGCCGACGTCTAGCCGGGCCCCAGTTCCAAATCGGCCCTTGTAGCCGGGCGGACGACCCCTCTAAGCTGCGGCGGAGCGCCCGGGCGGGGGGTGCGGACCGTCACACGAATCCAAGGGAGGAGTCAGCGATGAGCGCCATGGGCGACCGGCTTCTACTGCTGGAGGACACCGCCGACGCCCTGGACGCCATCGATCCCGAACTGGCCAACCAGTTCCGGTTGGTCAACGGCCTACCGGACGGCTACCTCGAGGCCCTGACCCGGGTGGACCACACCGAACCGTCGGATGCCGACACGTTGGCCACCCACGTGGCCACGGTGGACGACGGACCCGACGGCATCCGGGTCTCCTGCTCGTGCGGCCAGTGGCAGGCCGCGGTGGGGTGGGAGGAGATCGACGATCTGGTGGAGGCGGCCCGCACCCACTTCACCACCGTTGGCGCGTCGATCCTCGATCACGGTGCCACCAGCCCCACGGCCGACGCCTCGCAGCGATGGGTGTCCTGACTCCGACCTGACGCCCTCGGGTGGCACGGTCAGCCGCGACCATCGAGAGCTGGCGCACTCCCCGGCTGTCCCACCGAGTCCGGGTTGAACGGTGACCAGGTGCCGGTGCTCACATGGTTACCGGCGTCCACGTCGAGCAGGACCCCGGTGATGGAACCGGCCTCGTCCGAGAGCAGGAAGGCCACCGCCGCGGCCACGTCCTCGGCGTCGGTCAACCGTCCGAGGAGAAGGTTGCGGCCCGAGGCCTGACCGTCGTCGTCGCCCCAGATGTCCCTGGTCCCCTCGGTCCGGGTCAGGCCGGGGCTGACGGCGTTGACCCGCACCCCCAGGCCACCCAATTCGTTGGCCAGGGTCCGGGTCAGGGCGTTGAGCGCCGATTTTGCCGCGGCGTAGGCCGCCATGGAGGGCGTGGTCTTGTGCGGCGAGCCGCTGGAGATGTTCACGACGGCACCGCCGCCGTCGGCCAGGCCCCGGGCCATGGCCTCTTGGATGAGGGACAGCGCCGGCCAGGTGTTGAGCGACACCGTGGTCATCAGGTCCTGGCGCCTCATGGCCAGGGCCGAGCCGATGTAGGGGGCACCGCCCACGGCGTTGACCAGCAGGTCCACCCGTCCGTAACGCTCGATGGCCGTCGTCACCAGTTGCGCCGGCAGGGACTGGTCCCCGGCGTCACCGGGACAGGCCACGACATCGAGGCCCTGGTCCTGCAAGGCCTGGGCCGTGGCCTTCAGTCGGGCGTTCCGAGCGGGCGTTGATCACCACCGAGGCGCCTTCCAAGGCCAACCGCCGAGCCGACGCCGTTCCGATGCCCGGGTCCGTGGAGGCCCCGGTCACGATGGCGACCTTTCCCTCGAACCGTCGTCCAAACGTGCGCTCGTCCACGGTGCTCCTCCCGTCAGAAGGTGCGGCAGGGTCGCCGCCACACCGAACCTACTGGGGCAGTCCGCGGCGAGGGGGAGGACCCGTCCCGACGGGGCCGGTTCGCTACCGGGTCGGGGTCAGCCCATCACCGGCATCGACAGGGCGAAGCGCGGTCGGGGGTCCATGGTGGCCAGGTCGCTGGCCTCGGTGGCGGTGAGTGGCGGGGAGAAGAAGTAGCCCTGGGCCACCTCCACACCCAGATCGCGAAGGATCTCCACCTGCTCGCCGGTCTCGACCGCTTCGGCCACCGTGGAGATGCCGAGGGATCGGCACGTCTTGATGATGGTCTCGACGGTGTTACGGCTCTGTCCGCCGGCGATGGTCAGCCCTGCGGTCAGCGAGGCATCGATCTTCATGGTGTTGACGACGCTGTTCCGGAGATTGTTGAGGACCGACCAGTCCTCACCGACATCGTCCACGGTCAGTTGAATGCCGAGACGGGTCATCACCTCGAGGTCGGCGACGGCATTGTCGTCGGCCACAGACGATTCGGTGATCTCAACGGTGAGCCGATCGGGATTGAGACCGGACTTCTCGAGGGCCGAGGCCGCGGCCATGGCGGCGTTGCCGCGCTCGCAGCTGGAACACCGAGCAGTTGACCGCCAGTTGCAGGTCCGACGGCCACAGGGTGGCCTGCGAGCAGGCCTCGGCCAGCACCCAGGCGTTCAGTTCGTTCATGTGCCCGTGGTCCTCGGCCCAGGGGATGAGGACGTCGGGTGGGATGTCCTTGCCGTCGGACCGGCGCCACCGCAGTAGCGCCTCGAAGCCCAACAAGCGCCCGGTGGCCAGGTCCACCGCTGGCTGAAACACCAGCGAAGGCCTGCCGTCCAGCTCCATCACCGGGTACGGGATCGTCAATTCCGACGTCGATAGCGATTCCGGCATCGGTGGCGCCGCTGGTGCCGGTGTCGGCTCGGGAGGATCGGTTGCCGTTGCCGCCTCGCTCCGCGCTGTCTTCCATGACCGTCTCACCCACTGGCTATCGGCTGATGTGGAGGTGGTCTTGAGTAAGAACCGGCCCGCTCGGGGCGCGGGAAGACGGCCGGGAACCCCCGAAATTGCTAAAGGACACCCGGTCAGCTGCCGAGCCAGAGGGTATGGCACTACGACCCTTCGCACGGCAGCCCAAGGCGGTTGAAGAGGACAAGACCACCCTCGACGAAACCGGTGAGGAGGCCAACGGCATAGAAGCGTTCTTCTCGAGCGGGCGGCGGCGGCAGGAAGATCCTCCGGCCGAGGAAGTAGAGGAAGTAGAGGCGGAGGCCGCACAGGTGCCTGCCGTCCAAGACCACGGTGACCCGGGCTGGTATCCGGACGCCGACAATCCGGGCGTGATGAGGTACTGGGACGGTTTCCACCTCACCGGCCAGGTCCTCCACGTCCACTCGCGGTCCACTGATGCTGTCGGCGAGGAGCGCCCCACCCAACAGCCCGAGGTCGACGCCCCCGCCTTCGACGGCAGTGCCCGGGCGACCGGCCGCCCGGCGACGTCGGAACTGGCCGCTTCGGTCGAGTCACTACCCCTCCTGAGGAAGGAGGACGGCACCTCGGCGGGGCCGTCGCTCAAACTGGTCGAATCAGGCTCCAACAGCACGACGGCCGTTCCCGAGTCCACCCCCACTGTCGACGACCCGGCGCCGAAACCGCCCGTTGCCGCCAAGGCCCCAGACGCCGTCGAGCTCGATACCGACGACCCGGATGAGAAGGCCGAAGCAAAGGCAGCCCCGGAGTCGCCCGCTGCGTCGAAGCCCGTATTCGAGCCCAAGGCCGTTTCCGAACCGGAGCCCAAGGCCGTTTCCGAACCGGAGCCTGCGCCGGAGCCCAAGGCCGTTTCCGGACCGGAGCCCACGCCGGAGCCGCCGGCCCGGACCAGGGTGGTCACCGGCACCGCCGACCGCCCCATGGACAAGACGCCCGACAGGCCGGTGACCCGCGAGGCCGGTCGTTTCAGTACCCCTCCGAAGCCGAAGGTCACGCCGGTCGGTGACAAGCCCATCGTGGAGATCGCCGCCAGTGAAGCGGCCAAGTGGGCCAAGGAGGCCGAGAAGGCCGTGGCCCAGGCCACCGCGGCCGGCACGCCCGAGGCTTGGCAGGAGGCGGCCCGGATTGCCGTGGTGGTCTCCGAAATGGCCCAGACCCTGCAGACCGCGGTCGAAGCGGACCAGGTGGCAACGCGTCTGGGTGAGGCCGCCCGAGAGGCGGCCGAAGGAGCTCAGGCGGCGGCCCGGAAGTCGGCCGATGCGGACCGGTCCGCCCAACGGGCCCTGCAGGCAGCCGACGACGCCGACGCCGCAGCCAAGGCGGCCAAGGCCGCGGCGGCCGAGGCCAAGCAGCTGGCCGACCAGGCTTCCGGCGCGCTACCGAAGTTCGTAGAGGTGGAAAAGACCTCCGCACAGGTGGCGGCCGAGGCCCAGCGCAAGGCCCAGGCCCTGGAGCAGATCGTCAGCAAGGCCAGCGACGCCGATACCCCTGCCGCTTGGAGCGAGGCCCTCTCGCTGGCTCTGGCCGCAGCCGCCGGGCCTGCCAACGGCTCGACGGACCCGTCGAACCGGGTAGGTACCCTCGCCAACTGACTCCCTGACCACTCCCGAAGAACTTCCGCTCCTACGTCGAGCCCCGCACCGGGACTGAGCCGACAGGGCCTGCGGCCCGATCGGGGGTCACCGGTCCGGCCGACGTGGGCGGTGGTGGTTCACCGCCGTCATCCGGCTCGGCCACAAGCCACCGGCAACACCGAAGAACGCTCGGAGGTCGGCCACCATGACCAGACTCAGGCAACGCACGTCGCTGTCCGAACCGCTCGCCCCGGCGGGCGACGGGTGAGATCCATCGGCCGGTAGGGTGGCGGCCGGTCGACGTGGCGCGGTTACGGCGTCGCGCTTTGAGAAGGCGAGGTCAGATGCGAGTCGGGATCCACCTGCCCCAGTACGGACGAGTGGCCGGTCCTGAGTCCATCAAACGGGCGGCGGTACACGCCGAACACCTCGGGTTCGCTGATGTGTGGGTGAGCGACCACGTGGTGCACCCGGCCGCTCAGAGCTACCCCTCACCCCACCTCTTCGACCCCTTGGTCACCCTCACCTGGGCCGCGGCGGTGACCGAGCGCATCGGGCTCGGCACCAGCGTGCTGGTCGTGCCGATGCACAACCCCCTCGAGCTGGCCAACTCCCTGGCCAGCCTCGATGCCCTCTCGGGAGGTCGGCTCACCGTGGCCGTGGGAGTGGGGTGGTCCGAGGCGGAGTACGCCGCCCTGGGCTACCGGTTCCAAAACCGCGGCTCGCGCCTCGATGAGGCCATCGACCTGTGGCGGGCGGTCTGGTCCGAGGATCCTGTGACCTTCCACGGCACCTTCACCTCCTTCGACGACGTGCGGGTGTTGCCCAAGCCGGCCCACCCCATCCCGATCTGGGTGGGCGGCAGCAGCGAGCCCGCCTACCGACGCGCCGCCCTCCGGGGCGACGGCTACCAGGCGGTGGGCCTGGCCGTCGACGATGTGGGCCCTGTGGTCGAACGCCTACGACGCGATCACCCTGACCTCGCCTTCCCCATCTCGCTCCGGACCGGATGGGATCCACAGGGGATGGATCCGGCTCGGATACAAGACGAGCTCACCGCCTTCGCCGCCGCCGGCATCCAACACGTTGTGGCCGCTCCGTGGAGACGGGGTCTGGATGAGTGGCTCCGCTCCATGGACCTGCTCGCCGAGCTGGTGCTCTGACCCGGTAGGACCGATCAGTCCTACCGGCGCACCACTCGCCAGCAACGACAGCTCATGGGCAGCTCCACCACATCGCCACCGACCACGGACCCGGCCACAGCACGGATGCGGGCCAGCTCGTGTTGGTGTCGATCCGGGGGCATGGTGATCATCGAGCTGTAGGTACCGGCCAATCCCACCAGCTCCTCCCGGGTCAGGGCTTTCGACCAGACGATCACCGTGGTCTCGAGGTCGACGAAGGGCGATCCCACGGGCAGTTCGAAGCGGTGACGGCTCCCCCGGTTGTTCCGGTCGCCGGGGGAAGGGTCCCGGGTGCCGAGCAGCTCCGCCACCCACTCGACGGACCGGTCGGCGCCATTCCAGATCACCCCGAAGACACCCCCGGAGCGCAACACCCGACCCAGTTCGGCCACCGTGCGGTCGGGATCCATCCAGTGCCAGGCGGACGACACCATGGCGGCGTCAAGCGTCCCCGCCCGGATGGGGAGCTCCTCGGCCCGGGAGCGGACGGCCGGCACCCGGGGCGAGCTCCGATGGAGCACCTCCAACATCCGGTCGTCGGGCTCGAGCGCCACGACCCGGTCGACGCACTTGGCCAGCTCCCGGGTGAGCGCGCCGGTGCCGGCCCCCAGATCGACGGCGGTCCCGCCCGGCGAGCGCAGGATCCACTCGACGGCCGAGAGCGGAGGGCCGGGCCGGAATCGGTCGTAGGCCTCGGCCACCGATCCGAACGAGGAGGCCCGGGGACCGGTTGGTGACGCTGTCACCGGCCCGACAGTACCCGGCCGCCCGGACTTACGAACGGCGCAGCCGGTACACGGTGAGCGGTGCGAACACCGCGATGATCCCCGCCGACCACAGCAGCGACGGGACGAGGTTGGCGCTCAGGGTCTGCCCCAACAGCTGCTGGGCCGGGTGGCCCTCGGTCAGCAGGCGCACGGTGTTGACCATGTAGGTCAGGGGTTGGTGGCTGGCGAACGCCTGCATCCACCCGGGCATGGTGGCCACCGGAACGTAGGCACTGGAGACGAAGCTCAGCGGGAAGACCAGGAACGAGAGGCCCTGTGCGGCCTGGGGGCTCCCGGCCATCAGCCCCAGGCCGATGAACAGCCAGACGAAGGCGAAACCGAAGAGCACGCACAGTCCGAAGGCCGCGGCCGCGGCCAGGGCTCCGTTCTGGACCCGGAAGCCCACCAGGACGCCGATGGCCGTGGTGAAGACCAGGCTCCAGGCCAGCAGCGTGGTGTCAGCCGACACCCGCCCCGAGACGATGGACAACAGCCGGATGGGCAGGCTGCGGAGCCGGTCGAACAGCCCGCCCTGCAGGTCTTCGGCGATGCCGGTGGCCGCGCCCATGCCGGAGAACAGCACACTGGTCACCACAAAGCCGGGGATCACGAAGTCCACGTAGGGCAGCGATCCGGTGTGGGCGATCGCTCCACCGAAGACGTAACGGAAGATCAGGAGGAACAGTGCCCCCTGCGCCGTGCCGGCGATGATCAGCTGCGGCGAGCGGACGAACTTCTTCAGGGTACGGGAGGCAATCTCGTACGACGCCACAAAGAAGGAGGCACCGAGGTTCTCGGTCGGGGACGGTGGGCCGGTCAGCGTGCCCGGTGCAACCGTGAGGGATGAGGTGGATTGGATGGTCATGCCACACGCTCCTGGGGGTCAGCGGCTTCGGTCGTATGACCGGTGAGGGTCAGGAAGACTTCGTCGAGGGTCGGACGGCGGAGGCTGAGGTCCTCCACGGTGATGCCGGCCTCGTCCAGGGCCCGCACCACGGCGGGCAGCTGCTCGGGACCGCGGGGTGCCGCTACCGAGCAGCGCCGCGTGGCCGCATCGACGGTGGCCTGGTCGTCGTTGATGCCCGACAGGACCCGGGCCGCCCGGTACAGGCTCTCGAGGTCCCGGGTGTGCAGTTCGATCATGTCGGAGCCGGCCCGGGTCTTGAGCTCACCGGGAGTGCCCTGGGCGATGACCCGCCCGCCCTCGATGATCACGATGGAGGCGGCCAGTTGATCGGCCTCGTCGAGGTACTGGGTGGTGAGCAGGATGTCGGTGCCGGCGTTGCCCAGCGCCCGAATGGCGTCCCACAGCTCGATCCGGCTTCCGGGGTCCAGCCCGGTGGTGGGCTCGTCGAGAAGTAGGACTTTCGGTGTCCCCACCAGGCTGACACCCAGGTCGAGGCGTCGGCGCATGCCACCCGAGTACGTCTTGGCCAGGCGCTCGGCGGCGTCGGCCAGCCCGACCATCTCCAGGATCCGGTCGGTGTTGGCCTTGGCCGCCTTGGTGCTCTGTCCGTAGAGACGGGCCACCATGGCCACGTTCTCCCGACCGGTCATCATCTCCTCGATGGCGGCCGACTGACCGGCCAGGCCGATGAGGTGGCGGATGGCCATCGACTCCCGCACCACGTCGTGGCCCAGGACCCGGAGCGACCCGGCGTCGGGACGGACCAGGGTGGCCACGGTACGGATGAAGGTGGTCTTGCCGGCCCCGTTGGGACCGAGGATGGCCACTACCTGGCCGGACGGAACAGAGAGATCCAGCCCGTCCAGAGCCTTGACCTTCCCGAAGTGCTTGGTGAGGCCGTCGGCCTCGATGAGTGCGTGCACGGACGCGCCCCTTTCGCATTGAGTGTCACTGACGTGTGAGCTCAATCGACGGGGTGGCCTACGCTGTGAGTGCTGCCTCGGGCGAAGGTCCCTCGTGGATCGATCTCGTGGTTGAGCGGGTTCGGCGTCGCGTGGGTCAACACGCGGCGCCGATCCGTTTATATGGGGTCGAAGTTGAAGACCACCACCCCTTCGGCCGGAATATCACCCTCGGCGGCGTGGAAGCCCTTCCACAGTTCGAGCCCGTCGAGGTCGCCGGACTCGATGTCCTTGATCAGCCCGGTGACGAAGTGCAACTCCGCGGCCATCTGCTGCTCCTCGTACTCGGACTCCAATCCGAACAGACGAGGCAGGCCGGCTTCGAGAGCGACGCGGATCGAGCCACGGATCTGAGCCAGCTTGAAGCTCAGCACTTCGGCCCGGAGGTGGAGCGCCCGCAGGGCGTCGTCCGGAGTCAGGGCGGCGAGGAACGAGAGGCCGGCCATGAACTTGGGGTACTCCTTGGCCGGGCTCCCGATGAGCTCGGTCATCCAGTCGATCATCTCCCGGGCGCCCAGGTCGGTGATCTCGTAGATGGTGCGCTCGGGCCGTCTGCCTTCCCGCACCGTCTCCCGGGCGGCGATCAGGCCCCGCTTCTCCAGAGCCTCGACCACGGCGTAGAGGGAGCCGTAGTTGAGGCGGACGCTCTCCTCCTTGGCCCGGGTCCGGAGGGTCTGAGCCACCTCGTAGGGGTGCATGGCCCGCTCGTACAGGGTCACCAGTACCGCCAGAGCCAGCGGGTTGGAGCGGGCCTGCCTGGGCATACCGTGAAGAATATCCTATTTAGAGTGCTTTGTAAATATCATTCTGATGAAAAGCCGGAGCGGGCAGCCGGAGCGGCCCGGACCCGAATTCCCGGCCTTCGCTCTCGCTACGCTGAGGCCATCGAAGTCATCGGGGCTCTCGCCGGGTCGCCGGCCGTCGAGATCAAAGCGGCCACCAGGCTGGCCCCATGAGTGCTCCCTACGACGCGGCCCGGGAGCACTATCCCATGTCCGGCCTGGACGAGTTCCTGATCCACAACCACCCCAATCCGGTGCGGATCATGTGGACCTCCGATCCCCAGGCCTACGAGCGGATGTGGTTCACCTGCGAGGACACCACCGGTGATCTCCTGGTGGTGGCGGGCATGGGGATCTACCCCAACCTCGGAACGGCTGAAGCCTTTGCCATCGTCAACGTGCGGGGTCGGCACACCACCGTCCGTGCCCACCGCAAGCTGGGCCTCAACCGGATGGACATGACCGTCGGTCCCCTGCACTTCGATCTGGTCGAGCCATTCCGGCAGTGGCGGCTGTGGCTGGACGAGAACGAGTACGGAATCGCCTTCGACATGTCGTGGTTCGACACCAAACGACCGGTGTACCGGCTGATCGGGGGAGGGATGTTCATCGGGACCAAGCCGTTCGCCGGTGTGGCCGGCTACGACAGCTTCGGTCGTCAAAGTGGGTGGGTCACCGCCCATGGTGAGCGCTTCGAGCTCGAGCGCGCCGTGCACCGCGGCACCCGCGACCATCACTGGGGAACCAGGGACGGCGTAGGTGGGCCGGCCTACTGGAGCGGGAACCAGCACCCCCACTCCGGCGAGTGGGTGGAGTTCGAGGAGTACGGGATCTGGGGAGACCACATCCTCTACAACCTGGGCGATCCCCGTCGGGGGAGCGACAACCTCCGGGGCCGACGCCACCGGCTTCGCTTCGAGCCCGACACCCACCTGCTGTCGTCCGGTGAGGTGGATCTGGTCTACGCCGACGGGAGTGAGAGGACCATGACCTTCGAGCGCCTCGGCAACCAGATCGCCTTCCTGCGGTGCGGGATGTACGGCGGGCCCAACGGGGGGACCCCCAACGGCAACATCTGGCACGGAATGGACGTGGGGGACGGGGTGGTGAGCGGCGAGACCTTCGACGTCAACGACCCGGACGTGCGGGCCCGGATCTGCGGACTCGACCAGCATCACGCCCGGTTCGAGTGCGACGGCGAGGTGACCTACGGGATCATCGAGCCCTACGACACGCTCTGCTACGAGATGGCCTCAAGCGGGCTCGGTGGTTTCTCACTGCTCGAGTGAGCGAACCGGTCAGTTCATCGTCCGATCAGACCGCTCCGACCGTTGGCTTCGAACTCACGCGCCAGCCGATCACGGTCGGCGGACTCCAGGGGAACGTAGCGGTCACTCCGGCCCACCCGGTGCCACACCGGGTCCTCGGTCTCCCACCGCTGCGACCGCAACGGCTTCTTGTCCACCTTGTCGCTGGCGGTCACCGGGAGAGCCTTCATCACCCGCACGTAGCGCGGCGCCCACTTGGTGCCCAGGTCCTCCTGGTCGGCCAGGAAGGCGGCGAAGGCCTCGGGGTCGAACGTCCCGGAGCCGTCGAGCTCGACGGCCGCCATGACCTGGTCGCCGGTGCTGGGATCGGGGACGGGATAGACGGCCACCCCGCTCAACCCCTCGAACCGGGCCAGGATCCGCTCGACGGGAGCGGCGGCGAAGTTCTCACTGTCCACCCGCAGCCAGTCCCCGGTCCGTCCGGCGAAGTAGAAGATCCCGTCCTCGTCCCGGTAGGCCAGATCCCCGGACCAGTACCAGCCGTTGCGGGTCCGCTCGGCGTCGGCTTCGGGATTGTTGTAGTAGCCCTCGAAGTTGGCGCGGGCCTTCCGGCCGACCAGTTCGCCGATGCAGGCCTCGGCGTTGGTCAGCCGGCCGTGCTGGTCGTAGGTGGCCAGGGGAAGCTCTTCACCCGTCACCGGGTCGACCACGGCCACGTCGTCGCGCTCGCTGGCCCGACCCAGGGCGCCGGGTCGCGGGTCGCGCACCGGCTTGAGCACGATGGCGTTCTCGCTCGATCCGTACCCCTCGATCAGGGGGACGCCGAACCGCCCGGTGAAGGCGGCCTTGTCCTGAGCCGACGTCTCCGGAGCGAGTACGTAACGCAGCTGGTGGTGGCGGTCGTGCTCGGTGGGCGGGGTGGCCACGATGTGGGCGATGGCCCGACCGACGCTGTTGAAGAAGGTGGCCCGGTACTTCCGGATGTCGGGCAGGAAGCTCGAAGCCGAGAACTTCGAACGGAGCGCCACGGTGGCTCCGCTGGCCAGAGCGGGCAGCACCGCGGCCGAGAGCGCATTGCCGTGGAAGAGGGGCATGGCCGAGTAGAGGATGTCGTCACTGCTGAAGCCGACCCGTGAGGCCGCCTGCGCCGCCCGCCCCTGGGTCATCCGGACGGCCTTGGGCCCCGCCGTCGAGCCCGAGGTGAAGATGAGCAGATAGAGCTGGTCCGGCGTGGGCTGCGGTAGGGCCGGGCGGGCCTCGTCCCCGGTGGCCCGGAGCCCGGCCAGTCGGTGGGCGTACTCGTCGTGGTCCACGACCAGGAGGCGATCCGTCCCCAAACCAAGGTCGAGTGGGGCGACCAGGTGTTCCTGAGCAGCGTCGGTGACCAGTAGCTGACAGTCGGTCCGCTGGATGTCGGCAGCCAGTTCCGCCCCCCGCCGGGTGGGGTTCACGCCGACGATCACCGCTCCGGCCAGCGCCGCTCCGGCCAGCAGGAAGAGGTACTCGGGGGTGTTCTCCAACAGCACGGCAACGTGGAACGGCCCCGGTCGACGGAGCGAGAGGAGGAGCTCAGCCCGCACTTCGGACTCCGTCACCACCTCCCGCCACGTCCACGCCCGGTCCTCGAACAGAAGCCCGGTGGTGTCGTCATCGGCTCGGAGCCGCACCAGTTGGGCCGCGGTGGTCGCCGGCCCAGGCGGTGTGGTCGGGTCGCTCACGTCAACCTCTCCGTCAGCAGATCGAGGATGGGGTTGTCCTCGACGGGAAGCATGACCGGCTCGCCGGCCTCCCCACGGAGCACACTGATGCGGGTCATGATGGCCGTGCTCCGCACCATGGCCAGTGTCTCATACCACTCGAGGTCGAGGACCGGGCGCCCGCTGAGCTCCCCGAACCGCTCGATGGTCTGTTGGCGGTCGGGGAATCCCTCGGTGCGCTTCCCGAAGAGGGCCTGCATGGTGAAATCGAGACTGGTGAACCAGGCCAGGTCGTGCTCAGGTGCACCCACCGAGGTCATGTCCCAGTCGAGCACGGCCCGGGGCTGGCCGTCGTCGTCGAGGATCATGTTCTCGAACCGGACGTCCCCCCACAACAGGGTGGCGGCCGGCTCGTGGGGCGGGCGGTGGGCCCGGCACCACCGGAGGGCGCGGGTGAGGGCCGGCACCGGTCGGCCGTGGGTCGACCACGACAGGTACTCCTCCCAGAAGTCCAGCTCGGCAGCGTTGTCCCGACGGGGGACGGCGGGGGCCGAGGTCGGATCGGCTCGGTGGATGGCGGCCAGGGTGGCCAGCACACGGTCGAAGACGGCGCCCCGTCGGGACGGATCGAGTACCCGCAGCCACGGGTCGCGGTGGACCACGCCCCCGATGATGTGACCGTCGATCCTCGGCATCACCAGGAACTCGGCTCCGAGCCAACCGGGGTCGGTTTCGAGCTCGGGATCAGCCACGGGGACCCCCACGTTGGCCGCGGCCATCTGGGCCTGCCACTGCGGGAGCAGGCGGTAGTGGGCAAAGGTACCTGTGGTCGGCGGCGCCATCCGCAGGACCCATGAGCTCTCCTGACGAGCTTGGCCGTCGGACCACGAGACCGCCACGAACACCGTCTCGCTGGAGTAGCCGGCGCTGGGCCGCGACAGGCCGTCGACGCGGGCGTCGGTGAGTCCCTTGTGCTGGACCATCCAGCGGGCGAGCCCCTCAGCGAGGCGGATGTCGATCTCGCTGGTTGGGGAAGCCGTCACGGCGCCAGCACCACCGGCATGTGGGCAGCACCTCGCACCAAGGTGGACCGGACGTACTCGACCTCGCCGACCAGTTCATACGTCGGGTAGCGCACCAGTAGTTCCTCGAAGAAGACCCGGGCCTCCAGGCGGGCCAGCGCCGCACCCAGGCAGAGGTGCTCACCGAAGCCGAAGGCCACATGGGTGGGGACCACCGGCCGGCGAACGTCGAGCTGCGCCGCCGTCGATCCGAAGGCGGCCTCGTCGCGATTGCCCGAGGCGTACAGCATCACCAGAAAGTCACCGGAGCGGACCTCGATCCCTCCGAGTTCGACATCGACCACCGCGGTGCGGCCGAAGGCCTGGATCGGCGTCACCCAACGGAGCAACTCCTCCACTGCCACCGGCAGCAGCGAAGGATCGTTGGCCAGGTCGGCACGCTGGTCGGGGTGGTGGTGCAGCACTTCCATACCTCCGGAGAGGAGCGTGCGGGTGGTCTCGTTTCCGGCCACCAGCAGGGTCATGCAGAAGCCCATGATCTCGAGCCGGCTGAGGGGTCGGCCCTCGAGCTCGGTGGCCTTGAGGACATCGAGCAGATCATTGCCGTCGGTGGCGGGCGAGTCGATGTGGGCCATCAGGTACTCCACCATCTGGCCGACTTCGGCGGCGGACTCCGGTGCGTCGGATCGGTCGGGGGCGGCGATGATGGCATCGGACCACCGGCGGAAGACGTCCCGATCGGCGTCACCCACCCCGAACAGCTCGGCGATCACCGAAATGGGGACAACGGCGGCGAGGGCATCCACCCCGTCCACGGGCTGGTCCGGTTCCACCGTGTCCAGGACCTCGGTGACCGTGCGGCGAATGGCGGCCTCGAGACGGCCCACCGCCTTGGGGGTGAACTGGCGGTTCACCACCTTCCGGTAGAGGGCGTGGACCGGGGGGTCGAGATGGAGGATCGAGAAGGCGCCGAGTCCCCCCGAACCACTCGACCGCATGGGGTCGTTGATCAGCACGCCTCGTCCCGACACGAAACGGTCCGGGTCGCGGCTGATCGAGCGGATGTCGTCATAACGGGTCACCGCCCAGCAGCCATCGAGCGTGCGGTGGACGGGGGCCTGGTGACGAAGATCAGCCAGGACATCGAAGTAGTCGGGCCGGAGATAGAAGCCGGGTTGGGTCAGATCGAGTTGAAGGTCGGCCACATCGGCCATTAGAGCTCCTCGGATGGTCGTCGGCCGGCAGGTCGATGTGGGTGGTGCTTGCCGCTGAGCCTCATCTTTCGTACAGTGTTTAACTCTCCCCCGAACAGAAATCAAGCGGGACGGACATCCCCAGGAGTGAGTAAGGCGTGCGGCTGTGATGACCGAACCGGATCGACCGATGGAGCCGCCGAAGCTGGCTGACCGGTGAGTCCCCGAGGGCCCGACGGCATCACCCAGGGGTCCGCCCCGCGCCTGTGGCGGTACGGCGAGTTGACCCGTGCCGATGTGGTCGAGGCCGGCCTTCGCATGACCCGGAACGGTGGCTTCGCCAATCTGAGCATGCGAAAGCTGGCCGCCGAGTTGGGCAGCCCGTCGATGAACATCTACTACTACGTGCGGGACAAGCGTCACCTCCTCAACCTGGTCGGCGACGCCGTGCTGGGCCAGGTGGCCCTTCCCCCCGCCGACCTTCCATGGGACGCCCAGATCACCCTGTTGTTCGAACGGGGTCGGGAGGTCCTGTTGAGCTACCCCGGTGTGGCCCAGCACCTCCTGCGCCGCACCGAAGGGTTGCCCAACGAGACCCGGCTGTACCGGGCCGTGAGCGACATCCTCGAAGCCGCCGGCTTCGAGCGCACCATCAGTGACCGGGCCCAGAGGCTGCTGGCCTACCTGTTGTTCGGAGCGGTGACGTCCGAACTCGCCACCGCCGACGCCGCCGACGACCCGGGCACCATGACCTTCACCGATGACCGGGAGGTGTTCCGCTTCGGTCTCGAGCTCCTCCTCGACGGACTGGACCGGCGCGGTGGTGCGGCCGGGTAGCTCCCGAGGGCTCACCGGGCCTGGCGAGGGGTCACCCCGACCCGGCTAGCCGGGGAGCATCATCGCCAGGCCATCGAGCACCCGCTCCAGCCCCAGGTCGAAGCCGTGCTCGAGGCGGTCGGGATCGTGGGGGCCGCTGGCGTCGAGGACCACCCGGGTCAGGAGCGGGTAGGAGCCGCTCTCCACCAGGCTCCGGATGTAGGGGGTCTGGGCCTCCATCCACTGCTCCTGGTCGAGACCGGAGCGCCGGACGGCTTCCTGCTCGGAGAGCTCTTCGAGGGCCCGACCCCGGACGAAGGCGTCGAGGGTCTCCACCATCACCAACATGTCGTCGATCTCGAGGCCCAGACCGTCGATGGTGCCGAGCACCCGCTCATAGAGCTCTGCGGTCTTCGGCCCGAAACTCCGCAGTCCGGCACTGGGGACGGCCATCCAGGGGTGGCGCAGGATCATGGCCCGTAAGCCGTGGGCGAACGAGCGCAGGTCCTGGCGCCACCGGCCCTCGACCTCAAAGAGCAGATCGGTACCCATCACGGCATCGACCATGAGTTCGATCACTTCTTCCTTGCGGGCCACGTAGCGGTACAGCGATGTGGCCCCGACCCCCAGCTCCTGGGCCAGGGCCCGCATGGAGACCGCCTCCACCCCCCGGGCATCGGCCAGTGTCACCGCGGCGGTGGCGATGTCGTCGCGGGTGAGCGAGGGGACCGGACCGCGGGTGGCCCGTTCGGGACGTTCCCAGATGACTCCTTGGTTCGAGCTCATTGCGCACAGTGTACTCAGTCTGCTACCGTAACTACTGCGAACGGCGTACTCAGTTAGGAGTGACATGGAAATGAGCCCAGAAGCAGGAACGATGGTCCGACCCGGCAGCCCGGCCGAGCCCTCCGGCGTCGCCACGGCTCCTGTGGTCCGCAACCCGGTGCGCTGGTTCGTCTTCGCCGTGGTGATCGCCGCCAACATCATGGATCTGATGGACGCCACCATTGTCAACGTGGCCGGCCCGTCGATCCGGGTGGCCCTCGGTGGCAGCGCCTCGTTCCTGCAGTGGCTGCCGGCCGGCTACACGCTGGCCTTCGCGGTGTTCCTCATCACCGGCGCCCGGCTGGGCGACATGTTCGGACGCCGCCGCCTGTTCCTGATCGGCTCGGCCGGCTTCACGTTGATGTCGGCGGCCTGCGCCCTGGCCCCCTCGCCGGGGGTGCTCATCGTCTTCCGGGTGCTGCAGGGGGCGTTCGGAGCGCTGATGATCCCCCAGGGGTTCGGGATGATCAAAGAGGTCTTCGACGAGAACGAGATCACCAAGGTGTTCGGCGCCTTCGGCCCGATGATGGGTCTCTCCATCCTGGCGGCCCCGATCCTGGCCGGCGCGCTGGTGGAGGCCAACCTGTGGGGCATCGGATGGCGACTGGTGTTCCTGATCAACGTACCCATCGGCATCGTGGCCTTCGCCGGTGCGGTCCGGGTGCTGCCGCACACCGTTGCGCACCCCGGGCTCCGTCTGGACGTCGGCGGCATGGCGCTGATCGGCGTGGCCCTGACCGCCATCATCTACCCGCTGATCCAGGGCCGCGCCGATGGCTGGCCGGCTTGGACCTTTGCCTCGCTGGCCGCCGGAGCGGCACTGCTCGGTGTGTTCTGGCTGTGGGAGCGTCGCCGTCGTGGCGATCCGTTGATCGAGCCCCGGTTACTGGCCAACCGCACCTACACCAGTGGCATCCTGGTGGCGCTGGCCTTCTTCGGTGCATTCGGCGGCCTGGTGCTGTGCGTCTCGCTCTTCGCCCAGCTCGGCGAGCACTTCTCACCGATCCATGCCGGCCTGACCTTGATGGCCATGGTCATCGGCATGATCGCCGGGATGGGCGTCGGAATGGCTCTGGTGAAAAGGCTGGGCCGCCATCTGCTCCAACTCGGCGTCGTGGTTGTCGCCGCCGGCACCATCGTGCTGGCCCTGACCGTGACCGGCGCCCACAGTGCGTCCACTCTGGATCTGGCCCCCGGCCTGTTCCTCATCGGGCTCGGCGCCGGCTCCAGCATCGGCCAGCTGTTCGACTTCATCCTGGCCGGAGTGGGGATGGACGAAGTCGGCTCGGCGTCCGGCGTGCTCGAGGCCGTGCAACAGCTGTCCAGCGCCCTCGGGGTGGCCGCTCTGGGAACCATCTTCTTCTCCGCCTTCGACGGCCATTTCCCCATGCACGCCCTGGCCGTCACGGCGTGGGCCTGCCTGGTGCCGCTGGCCGCCACCTTCCTGCTGGTGTTCAAGCTGCCGATGCACGCCCGCGAGCCGCAGATCTAGTCTCCCGGGTGCCCGGACCGCTTCGAAACCGGGCCGGTCGGCGCCACAGGGGGAGACGGAGAGCCGGTGACACGAGAGGTGCGGATCAAGGACCTGGCGGCGCCCCGGCGCTCCCCCGAGGAGCAGTCCACCTACGAGTTCGCCCTCTCCCTCCAGGTCGGACTCGACGTCGACGGCATCGTGGCCGAGGCCCGGCGCTCGACCGGGCTCGACCGGTTCGGCGATCCCACCCTGCTCGATCGTCTCGGGGCCCAGATCGCCGCGGTCGAACGCGATGGCGGGCTCTCCGGGCTGGGCCGCTACATCATCCGCCATCGGCTGGTCGATCTGATGAAGGCCCGGCTGCGGTTCGAAGAGTACGTGCGCCGGTATCCGGAGGCCCTCGAGGTCGAGTTGGAGCCACCGGTCATCGTGGTCGGGCTCCCCCGTTCAGGTACCACCCACCTGGTCAACCTGCTGGCGGCCGACTCCCGGTTCCGCTCCATGCCGTGGTGGGAAGTCGTCGAGCCGGTCCCGGTTGTCGGCGACGGTCCCGGCCCCGACGGCGTCGATCCCCGCTACCTGCGCGGCCTGGCCACCTACCGGGCCACCGAGAAGATGGCGCCACTGACCAAGTTGATGCACGACCGTCCGCCGTCGGCCATCGAGGAGGACTGCGAGCTGATGGACCTCGACCTCTGCTCGTACACCCTCGAGTGGCACGCCCGGGTACCGGCCTGGCGGGACTACTACCTGGGCCTCGACCAACACCGCCACTACGCCTTCTTCCGACGACAGCTGCAGGTGCTCTCCCATCTGCGGGCTCCGAACCGCTGGGTGCTCAAGACCCCGCAACACCTCGAACAGATCGGCCCGCTGTTGGCCACGTTCCCCGACGCCACCATCGCCTTCACCCTGAGGGACCCGGTGGCCGTGCTGCAGTCGGCCATCACCATGCTGGCCTACGGTGACCGGATGCGACGGGCGGAGATCGAAGCCGACGACCTGGCCGCCTACTGGATCGACCGCATCGAGCGCCTGCTGCGGGCGGCGGTGCGTGACGCCTCCCTCATTCCGAGCGCTCAGCGGGTGGACGTGGAGTTCGGCGCCTTCCGCCGCGACGACCTGGCCATGGCCACGGGGATCCTCGAGGCCGCCGGCCTCGGCGTCACCGACCAGGCCCGGTCCGAACTCTCGGGATACCTGGCCCGCACCTCCGGCGGCGACGAGGGTCGGATGGCCTACGACCTGCGGGGCGACTTCGGTATCGAGCCTGATGACCTCTACCAACGGTTCGCCTTCTACTTCGAGGCCTTCCCCCAGGTCACCAGAGAGGTGTTCTAGGTGCCCGGCATCCACCGACGGCGACCGGGGGCCGATGCCATCGCCGCCACCAGGGGTGAGCCGGCGGTCGACCTCGGCGACGGGATCTGGATGTCCACGGGGCTCTCCAACACCTATCTCCTCCAGACCGGTGACGGACGGGTCATCGTCAACACCGGGATGGGCTTCGAAGGGCCGCTCCATCGCCGGGCCTTCGACGCCGTCGACGACACCCCCACCCGGGCCATCATCCTGACCCAGGGCCACTTCGACCATGTCGGCGGGGTCGACTGCCTGCGCCAGGAGGGCACCGACGTCATCGCCCAGGCCGACTTCGCCCGGTGGCGGGACGACAACGAACGCCTCGAGACCTTCCGGTCGCGGAATGCCGCCTTCGCCTGGATGGACGCCATCATGGCCGCCATCTCCCACGCCGAGTCGTTGGGCGCCGGCGGTGTGGCCCAGGCCCGACCCGAGCCCACCCTCACGGTCGAGGACCGACTCGACGTGAGCATCGGCGGCCGGGACCTGGTGTTGATCTCGACGCCCGGGGGCGAGACCACCGACTCCCTGGTGATCTGGCTGGAGGAGTCCCGCACCGCCTTGACCGGCAATCTCTTCGGAGCCCTGTTCGGGCACGTCCCCAATCTGGTCACCATGCGGGGCGACCGCTACCGGGACGCCCTGGCCTACATGGCATCGCTCGACACCATCCTGGCCCTCGGCCCCGAGCGCCTGATCACCGGCCACTTCGACCCTATCGACGGGGCCGATTTGATCGCCGAGGAGATCACCGCCCTGCGCCAGGCCATGCAGTGGGTGCACGACCGCACTGTCGACGGGATGAACGCCGGCACCGATGTGCACACACTGATGCGGGAGATCCGGGTGCCGGAGCACCTCGACGTCGGTGAGGGGTACGGCAAGACCAGTTGGAACGTGCGGGCCATCTGGGAGAACTACGCCGGTTGGTTCCACCACCGCTCCACCACCGAGCTGTACGACGTCCCCCCGGCGGTGATCGCCCCCGACCTGGTGGCCGCGGCCGGCGCCGACGCCCTGGCCCTGGCGGCACAGGACCGGCTCCACGCCGACGAGCCGGTAGCCGCCCTGCACCTCACCGACATCGTGCTAGCCGTCGAACCACACCACGAAGGGGCACGACGCACCGCGGTGGCGGCCACCCGCCAACTGCTGGACGGCAGCGACAACTTTTGGGAGCGGGCCTGGCTGAGCCGGTCGCTCCACCGGCTGGAGGCGCTATGAACAACGACCTCTCGTTCGACTTCACCGGAGCGTCGGTGGTCGTCACCGGAGGGACCAGTGGCATCGGCCACGCCCTGGCCACCGCCTTCCATGTCGCCGGCGCCACCGTGACCATCACCGGGACCCGGAGCGGTCCCGATGAGTACGACACCGAGCTCGGCCGGTTCACCTACCACCAGGTCGAGATGACCGACTCCGGCTCCATCGACCGTTTTGTCGACGGCCTCGGCACCCTCGACATCCTGGTCAACAACGCCGGGGCCAACTTCCCCGGCGGCCGTGACGAGTGGGAGCCCGATGCCTTTGGCGCCTCGCTGGTCCTCAATCTGGTCGGTCCGATGCGCCTCACCACCGGTTGTCGCCGGCTGTTGTCGGCCAGCACCATCATCGGCGGCGCCAGCGTCATCAACATGGTGTCGATGGCGGCGTTCCGGGCCATCCCCATCGTCCCCGGCTACGGCTCCGCCAAGGCGGGGCTGGCCGCCCTGACCGGCAACCTGGCCAAACAGTGGAACCCCCGCGGCATCCGGGTCAATGCCGTGGCCCCCGGGGTCATCGACACGCCCATGACCGCACCCATGGCGGCCTTTCCCGAACTGCTCGACGCCGAGCTCTCCCACATCCCGATGGGCCGGCTCGGGACCCCCGACGAGGTGGTGGGGGCCGTGCAGTTCCTGGCCAGCTCGGCGGCGGCGTACATCACCGGCCACACCCTGGTGGTCGACGGCGGCTACCTTCTCACCTGACCCATGAGCACCCTTACACCCCACTACCACGTCGGCATCGTCGTCTCCGATCTGGCCGTGGCCCGTGCGGAGTTCTCCGAGCTACTGGGGGTGACGTGGGGACCGGTGCTCCATCTGGCCCAGGTCGAGTACCGCAATGACGCCGGTGAGGACGTGATCCTGCCCACCACGTTCTGCTACTCGGTCGAGGAGCCCCGGCTGGAGCTCATCGAAGAGGTGCCGGGGTCGGTGTGGGTCTGCAACGACTACTCCAACCTGCACCACATCGGCTTCTGGGGCGACGACCTGCCGGCGGAGAGCAGCCGACTGACCGGCGCCGGGTGCCCGCTCCAGTTCTGCGGGCGGGCCGGGGACGACGCCCCGGTGTCCTTCGCCTACCACCGAACCGGGTCGGGAGTCCGCATCGAAATCGTGGCCACGGAGATGCGCCCGGCCATGGAGTCGTTCCTGTTCCTGCCCGACGGCAGCTGACTGTTCGCCAGTCGGTGGCCCTGGCGTCGGGCCCAGCTGACCACGGCGGGGCCACTCGGTGAGCGACCCGGTCCCGTGGCGGGCAAACTTGGGGCCATGGACGCGGTAGTGCGAAGGATCAGCCCGGACGAGGCCTCGGCTTTCCGACAGTCGGTGATGGTCCCGTTCCTCGATCCCTACGCCGGTGATCCCGACCAGATCGCCGACTTCGAGCTGTGGGCCGACAAGTCCGAGCTCGACCGGGCGTGGGCCGTGGACGCCGGAGGCCGGTTCGCCGGCAATGCCGCCATCTACAGCCTGAACGTCACCCTCCCGTCCGCCCCCGGTCGTCCCTGTCCCACCACTCCCATGGCCGGGGTCACCGCGGTCGGAGTCCATCCCACCCACCGTCGCCGGGGCTTCCTCACCCAGCTGATGACGGCCATGCACGACGATGCCCGCCAGCGTGGCGAGGCCATCGCCGGGCTCGAGGCCTCGGAGTCCATCATCTACGGGAGGTTCGGCTACGGACTGGCCGTCGATGTGGCCGAGTACTCCATCGACAGCCGGGCGTCGGCCTTCGCCGTCCCGGCCCCGGCCCTGGACCTGGCCCTGGTGGACAAGGACGCTGCCGGCGAGGTCCTGCCGGAACTGTTCGACCGGCAACGCCGCACCCGGGCCGGTGAGATCAACCGGAGCCCTGCCTTCTGGTCCCAGTTCCTCGCCGACCGTCCCCACCACCGGGAGGGGTTGTCGGCCCGGTTCCACGCCGTCAGTGACCATGGGTACGTGCTGTTCCGGGCCAAACCGGAGGCCAACGTGTTCCGGGCGGAACGGGCCGACATCGTCGTCGAGGAGCTCCGGGGCGACACCCCCGAGGTGGAAGCGGCACTGTGGCGGTTCGTGCTGGATCTGGACCTGATCAACCAGGTCCGGGTGAAGCGTCGCCAGCTGGACGAGCCGGTGCGCTGGCGGCTGGCCGACCCGCGCCAGCTGCGCACCGATGACATCGAGGACCGCCTGTACGTGAGGATCCTGGACACCGCGGCGGCCTTGGAGGCGCGGGCTATCAGGGCGAGGGTCATCTGGTGCTCGACGTGCTGGCACCGGACGGTTCGGACGATGCCACCGACCCGGCCGTCGGTCGTTGGGTGCTGGAAGCCGGACCGGACGGGGCCTCGTGCCGGCCGGCGCGTAACGGCGAGGAGGCCGACCTCCGGCTGGGCTTGGCCGCACTGGGATCCCTCTACATGGGCGGCTTCGCCGCCTCCCTCCTCGCCGCCGGTGGACGGGTGGAGGAGCTGCGGGCCGGCAGGTTGTCGGTGGCCGACGCCCTGTTTCTCACCCGTCCGGGGCCGTTCAGCGGTACCGGGTTCTAGTGCGATCCACCGGCCTGGGCTAGGGCTGCCACCGCTCCTTGGTGAACGCGATGGCATCGCCGTAGAGCAAGGACTTGTGGGCGCCGATGACCGAGCGGTTTTTGGCGGCCAACCCCTCGGCGATCTCGATGGCCCGGGGGAGGACCTCCTCCTCCGGCAGGGCTTCGGTGGCGATACCGGCGGCCACGGCATCGAGCGCGGTGAAGCGCTCTCCGGTCAGTGCAGCCCGGGCCAGCGTCCGGGGTTCGACGTGGGCGGCCAGAGCGGCGTACATCTCGGGGGTGAGGGGAAGACCCAGGTCCACCTCGGGCAGGCACCAGTACCCCCGGTCGGCCCGCATGATCACGCTGTCGTGAACCGACGCCAGCATGGCCCCGCCGGCGAAGGCATGCCCGTTCACCGCGGCCACGGTGTAGACGTCGAGCCCGAGGATCCGGCCCAGCAGGGCATGGACGCTCTCGATGAACCCCGCGGTGTCCACGCCGGACCCCAGCCAGTCGAGATCCAGACCGTTGGAGTAGAACTTCCCCGATCCCGTGGTGACCAGGGCGCAGGGTCCCTCCTGGGCCTCGACCACGTCGAGGGTGCGGTGGAAGGCATCGATGAAGGTCCGGTTGAACCGGTTCTCCCCCTCATCCATCCGGAGCACGTAGACCGCTCCTCGCAGCTCGAGCTCGATCACCGGCCCGGAAGACCTTGGGTGTCGGTACCTCGGGGAGCGGAGCGCACAGGGGCAGGATAGGTCCCGGGGTCGCTCAGCGGCGCCTCGGGGATGCGAGCGGCCTCAACCCGTCCGGTCGATGAGGGCCTGGACCCCGTCGAGGATGCGGTCCAGGCCGAAGAGGTAGGCCTGCTCCTCAGCGTCCGGCCCGTTGGCTTCCGCACCGGTGGACCAGGCGATCCGGTAGAGCCGGGGGTAGTTCTGCTCGTCCACCACCTGGCGCAGTATCGCCTCGAAATCCAAGCCGGGGGCCGGACCACCGTCGGCGATGACGGCGGCAGTCGCAGCACGGGCGGCATCGTGGCTCATCCGGGACTCGCTCAAGGTATACGAGGCTGACCAGTCCGATGATCTGGAGCCTGTCCGACCCCGAGAGACCGGTTCCGTCGAGCGCCTCCAGGCCCTCTCTCGACGAAGGTGAGAGAGTTCGGAGCCGAGTGGCGGTGCGGCCCACGGCATCTGGGTGATCCACGGATGCCGAGACGCACCGAGGCCGCGCTGCGCCAGCGCCCACGCCCGCAGCCTCTCCCGCCAGTCGCCTCCCTCGAGCACCAGAAGTCTCTGCGCCCTTGGCACTGGCGTTCCACATGAGCTGGAGGAGATCGTCCTTGCTGGAGAGGTAGCGATAGAGCGACATGGTGGTGAACCCCAGCTCGTCGGCGACCCGGGCCATGGAGACCGCCTCCAGTCCTTGAGCATCGGCCAGGCGGACCGCGGCCTCCACGATGGCGTCGATGGACAGGGCCGGCTTCGGGCCCGCGCTCGACCCTGCGGCTCGCCGGTCCCACAGCAGCTCGAGGGCCAGGGGCAGCCCGGGCCTCCCATCACCCGCGGCGTTGCTCTGCTCGTCCTGGTCGTCCGGTCCCTCGGCCACCCCTTGACTCTAACTGTGTGCCATGCATACAGTTCCGTGTATGACATACACAGTTGAGGCCGAGCGGCCTCACGAAGTCGTTCGGGGCATCGCTCGGCCCTCGACCACGTCGATGTGGCCATCGAGACGGGCACGGTCTTCGCCCTGCTCGGGCCCAACGGCGCCGGCAAGACCACCCTGGTCCGCATGTTGGCCACCCTGATCCGTCCCGACGCCGGATCAGCCACCATCGCCGGTCACGACCTGGTGGCCGATCCCCTGGCCGTCAAAGCGTCGATCAGCCTCACCGGCCAGTTCGCCGCGGTCGACGACCTGTTGACCGGGCAGGAGAACCTCGAGCTGGTGGCTCGCCTGCTGCGGCTTCCCCGTCGAGTGGCGCAGGAGCGGGTGGCCGAACTGCTGACCGACGTTCGAGCTCTCCGGCGACCGGTTGCGGCGAGCGGGAACCTACTCGGGCGGCATGAGGCGCCGGCTCGATCTGGCCATGAGCATGATCAAACAACCGACGTTGCTCTTCCTGGACGAACCCACCACCGGGCTGGATCCCCGCAGCCGCGAACAGCTCTGGACCACCGTCCGCCAGCTGGTCGACAACGGCGTGACCATCCTGCTCACGACCCAGTACCTCGAAGAGGCCGATCGGTTGGCCGACACCGTGGCGGTACTCGACCACGGAAGGATCGTCGCCCAGGGAAGTACCTCGGAGCTCAAGGCCCGCGTGGAATTTGAAGTACTGCGCCTCGAGTTCGCCGACCTCCTCAGTTACCAACAGGCTGACCGGACCCTCGACGCCTTCCGGGCCGACGAGCCACAACGGACCCTCGACGTCACCACCGACGGGACGGGAGCCGAGGTCTACGAGATCCTCAGCCGGCTGGCGGCCGTCGGGGTCAGCGCCTCCAAAGTGGTCATCCAGCGGCCCGGGCTGGACGAGGTGTTCCTGTCGGTCACTGAAGGCCCGGGCACCCCACCGATTCACCCCCCTCGGTTCACGCGGCATCGGTTCCTTCTGCGTCCGTTCACCCCGCACCGAAGGGGGTCGCATGACAACCCTGGCTCGACACTCTGTCCAACTCCTATGTGATGACCGGCCGCTGCCTTCGGCGCTCGTGGCGCAACCCGGAGTCGTTCTTCACCGCGCTGGTCCTGCCCATCGTGTTGATGCTGCTGTTCGTCTATGTCTTCGGTGGCGACCTCAACACCGGGGGCCGTTACGTCAATTACGTGGTGCCCGGGCTCATCGTGCTGTGCGCCGGGTTCGGCGCAGCCACCACGGCAGTGGCCGTGGCCACCGACATGACCAACGGAATCATGGACCGCATCCGGTCCATGCCGGTACTGGGATCCTCGCTCCTGGTGGGACACATCGTGGCCAGCCTGGTCCGCAATCTGGTGGCCACCACCTTGGTGATCGCCCTGGGGCTGGGCATCGGATGGCGGCCCACCGCTTCTCCCGTCGGGTGGATCGCCGCCGGCGGGATGATCGTGCTGTTCATTCTGGCCATCTCGTGGCTGGCGGCCGCTGTCGGTCTCCTGGCCCGGAACGCCGAGGCCGCGTCGTCCTTCGCCATGGTCCTCATGTTCATCCCCTACGTCAGCACGGCCTTCGTGCCGGCCCACACCATGCCGGCGGTCCTGGGTGATTTCGCCCGGTACCAGCCCTTCACCCCGATCATCGAGACAATGCGGGGGCTCTGGATGGGTCACACCTCCGTCGGTGCATCGGTGGCCCACGAGGCGGTGCTGGCCATCGCCTACTGCCTCGGCATCCTGGCCGTCTCCATGGTCGCCTCGGCCAAGCTCTTCCGCTACCGCACGGCGGTGTGAACCGGGACCACTTGCGTTAAAGGCGGCTTGAAGCGTCAGCATGGGACGGTGAACCGGCGCATCCTCATCGATCTCGAGCCGTTGCGGGAGAGTGGCCAGTTCCGGCTGCTCTTTGGCGGCCAGCTCATCGGAATGCTCGGCTCCCAGCTCACCCTGGTGGCTGTGGCCTTTCAGGTCTACGACCTCACCCACTCCTCGCTTCAGGTCGGCGCGGTGAGTCTGGTGCAGCTGGTCCCCCTGATCGTCGGGGCCCTGGCCGGTGGGGTGTTGGGCGACGCTCTGGACCGTCGGCGGCTCCTACTGGTGGCGGCAACGGTGTCGGTGCTGATGGGCGGGGGCCTGGCCATCAACGCCGGCCTCCACCATCCATCGGTGCCCGCCATCTACCTGCTGGCCGCGGTGGGCGCCGGATTCGGTGGCCTCCTCTCCACGGCGGCGAGCTCCTCGGTCCCGACCCTGGTGCCCGGGGAACGGTTGATGGCTGCCTTCGCCTCCATGCAGATCGTCGACCAGGTCGGCATGATCGTGGGGCCATTGGTGGCGGGCTTCCTCATCGAGGCCATCCACCTGCCCCGGGTCTACCTACTGGCCGCCGGAACCTCCCTGATGATGGCCGTGGCCGTGGCGTGGATGAACCCCCTACCTCCCACACCCGACGCCGGGCGGCCCGGGCTCCGTTCCTTCGCCGACGGCCTGGGTGTCATCCGCCGCAGCCAGGTACTGCTGGGCGCCTACCTGCTCGACTTCAACGCCATGCTCTTCGGTGCGCCGCGGGCGCTGTTTCCGGCTCTGGCGGTGTCCGTCTTCCACGGCGGACCCAGCACCCTCGGACTGCTCTACGCCGCCCCGGGGGTAGGCGCTCTGGTCGGCGCCGTGACCACCGGATGGCTGGACCGGGTCCGTCACCCGGGTCGGGCGGTGGTGGTGGCCATCTGCGCCTGGGGTGCCCTCATCGCCGTCTTCGGAGTGGTGCACCTCTTGTGGCTGGCGCTGGTCCTGTTGGCCGCGGCCGGCTGGGCCGACGTGATCTCCGCCGTGCTCCGGACCACCATCCTCCAGACCGAAGTGACCGGGGCCTTCCGCACCCGTATCGCCTCGGTGCAGATGGCGGTGGTGGAAGGCGGGCCCCAGTTGGGGAGCTTCGAGTCAGGGCTGGTGGCCACGGCGGTCTCCACCGAGTTCGCCATCGTCTCCGGCGGTCTGGCCTGCATCGCCGGATCCCTTCTCTTGGCCGGCCTGCTCCCCGGATTCCGCCGGCTCCGCGGATCCTCTCCGGCGGACCCGGAACCCGAGCCGCTCTGACCACCCGAGGGCGCCGGCACCCGCCGACGTCGGCACCGGTCGGGAGGGCGCAGAGAACCGTACGATGAACTGGCCGCGGTCGCTGATGGCCGGCGGGTTCGACCGAGACGGAGGATCGGGCATGGCGTCGAAGATGGAGCGTCTGGAGGCGATCGTCGACCGACTGCCCGAATCGAGTCGGGTGGACATCGAAGCCTGGGGCGGTGAGCCCACCTTCCGGGTGAGCGGGAAGAACTTCGTCTTCACCAGTCCCGAGGCCGACTCCATCACCGTCAAACTCCCCCACGAGGAGGCCGCGGCCATCGTGGCCACCGACCCCCGGGCCTCCCCCACCGGCTACGGCCTGGGCCGGCACGGCTGGGTTTCGATCTCGTTGGCCGGTCACATCAGCGCTGGGCGTTGGCGGGAGATCGAGGAGTGGGTCCGCACCTCGTACACGTTGGTGGCGCCGCGACGACTGGCCCGTCGGGTCCTCGACGAGGACGCCTGACCGGACTCACCCGACGATCGCCTCGAAGGCCGCCGCTCCGGCCCGCCAGGTGCTGTCGAGGTCGGAGTGGGGCGTATAGCGCTGATCGAGCTCGAGAATCACCATCCCATGGGCGAAGGACCACAGGGCCTGAGCGGTGGCGGGATCACCGGTGACTACGTAGAACGGATTGCCGGCCCACTCTTCGAGGCCGTCGGGGAGGCCATCCCGGTCGATGTGCTGACCCGTGGAAAGACGGTAGAGGTTGGGGTGGGCCCGGCTGTACAGGCGGTACACCTCGAGCAGGGCCCAAAGGGACCGGCCGGGCCCCGCGGTGCGGATGGCCGCATGGGTGACATCGCCCATGTCGAACAGCCCGTCGGCGATGAGCGCCAACTCCACATCGGCCTTGCTGGAGAAGTGCTTGTAGAGGGACGGTGCCTGCATGTGCAGCTCCTCGGCCAGTCGTCTCATGGTGAGGGCCGCCGGGCCTTCGTCCTCCAGCACCCGGCGGGCCGCCTCCACGATCTCGGCCACCCGCGGTGAGCGCGCCGGAGGCTGATGGGGGCGCTCCAGCTCACCGGGTAGCAGATCGGCTGTGACCGTCACCGGGTCGATGCTCAACGGTTCCCGTTCCCGGCGGCCGGACGACCGCCCTCTGAAGCCCCCACCGCTTCGGACAGCAGGAACACCGGGTGATCGGGGGCGATGCGGGCCAGCTCCTGTTGGTCCGAGTCCGCGGTCACCCCGTCGAAGAACACCCCGACTTCCATCTTCCACCGCCGGAGGTAGGCCCGCAGAACCGGCGGCTTGTCGGCGTCGGACAGCTCCTGGGCCGTCCACTCCCCCCGGTGCCGACCGAGCAACAGCGCCAGCCGCCCACCGTCGGCCCGCACATTGCGGACCCACTGGGCCTGGCCCCGGGGAGCCACCAGGTAGTGGCGGCCATCGATGTCGAGGAGATTGACCGGCGTCCGGCGGGGCTCGCCGGTCTTCCGTCCCCGGACCTCGAGGGTCCGGCTTCCCCAGATGCTGATGCCCAGGCGGGTGAAGAACACGATGGTGGGGTTCAGGACCGACCTGGTCAGCAGGCCGGGCTTCCGGTAGTGCGTGCTCTGGTCCATGGCTGGCTCCCTTCGGAGTGATCGAGTAGCTAACGTTGTTAGCCAGTCTAGCTAACGTTGTTAGCCTTGTCAACCCCTCGTGCGGCCGGGTGCCTCCGTCCTCCGGAGGCAGGCCCGGACCTCTGGGTCGTGATGACGCCGGAGGCGCCCGTCGGCCGGTCGACCATGACATTTGTCCGGTCTCGGAGAGCGTGTCAGAACGAGCTTGTTGGTGGTGGCGTCTCCCTGGCGTCGGCGCCGGTCGTCGCCGGGCTGGTGCCCTCTTCCCCGACCGCGGTCACCGCCGCGGGCGAAGTGGTGGAGGGCGATCCCAGTGTGTGGGTGAACTTCACCGCGCCGTCGTCGGCGGGAAGCTCGCCGATCTCCGGCTACACGGTGGTGGTCGACGACACCACCACCTCGACCGTTAACGATGAACCGGCGCCACTGGCGGCTGCCACGGTGGGCGACACGCCCGGGGCCGGGTACACGGTGTCGGGCCTGAACGGCGCCGACTCGTACACCTTTCCGGTCTATGCCACCAACTCCGTCGGCAACAGCGTGGCGTCGGAGCCAGTCGGGCCAACTGCGCCCGGACCGACCTCCATTGCCGCGTCGTCGAACGGGGACGGCACGGCCGATGTCTCGTGGACGCCGTCGACGGTGACCTTCGGGACCACCATCACCGGCTTGTCCCTGACCACCTTCGACTTCACCACGTTCAACCTCGGGCCTACGGCGACCGTCGGCCCGTCGGCCACCTCGACCGTCCTCCCCGGCCTGACCGTCGGTGACACCTATGACGTGTGCGTCCGGGCCGACAACACCAACGGCACGGGAGCGAGCGAGGTCTGCACCGAATTCACCGAGTAGACCGCCCCCATACCGTGGCGCCCGGGTCGGGTACCGGGGCATCGCCGGCCTCCGGGGAGCGCCCGGACGGAGCGGTGCCTGCGGCAGGCCGAACAAACGAACGTATGGGGGGACCTGCCCTAACGCCGTGTGGGGTACACCGAACTCGGCCTACAGCGCCGACCCGGAGATGCCGATACAGGTCTTGATGAGCAACCGAACTGAGAGGGGTGGCGGGCACGGGATCCGAACATTCGACCATGGGCTGACCGGACGGGGACGGAGCGACGGCAACCACAGAATTCTGACCACGTAGGTCGGGCACCAACGGACGTGGGGCGACCGTGAATCTCCTATCCTTCAGAACTGAGCGCTTCCGGAACATCCTCGACTCGGGCACCATCGAGGTCGACCCCAGGGTCACCTGCCTGGTCGGGAAGAACGAGTCCGGCAAGACCAACATCCTGCATGCGCTGCATGCCCTGAATCCCGCGCTCAACGACCGACTCTTCGATCAGCAGCAGTACCCGCGCTGGCTCCAGAAAGAGCACCAGCGATCGGGGGAGTTCGGGGCAGCTACTCCGATATCGGCCACCTTCGAGCTCACCGACCAGGAGGCTCAGGAGATCAACGCCCGCTTCGGCGAAGGGGTGCTGCTGGCCAAGCAGTGGAGCCTGGCCGTTCGCTACGACAACACCCGGCACTTCACCGTCGACCTCGACGAGGCCGCGGCGTGCCGGGCCTTCGAGTCCCAGTACGAGCTGGACGTTGGTGCCGAGGAGCTGAGCCAACTCACCGCCCACCTCGAGCAACTCTCCAACGAGAAGGCCGTCCAGGCCGGCAAGGCCTTGAGCCGGCTCTTTCCCGAATCGGTCCACGACTCGGTCAGCCGGCACCTGGCGGCGATCATGCCCCGGTTCTTCCACTTCGACGAGTACAGCGAGCTGATGGGCCGGACCGACATCGGACCACTCCTCGACGCCCTGCGCACCAACTCGGAGTCGGTGCTCGACGACTCCCAACGCACGGCCCTGGCCCTCTTGAAGCTGGGCTTCGCCTCTGACGACCTGGTCAACCCGGACTACGAGAAGCGCAGCGGTGAGATGGAGGCGGTGGCCGCCGACCTGACCCGCCAGGTGCAGCGGTACTGGCACCAGAACGACCACCTGCGGCTCAAGATCGACATCGAACCGACCACCGACCTCCACGCCGACGGGACCCTGGTGCAACTCCTCCAGCTCCGGGTCGAAGACGACCGGCACTTCTTCACCAACAACCTCGACGTCCGCTCATCGGGCTTCCGGTGGTTCATCTCCTTTCTCGCCGCCTTCAAGGAGTTCAAGTCGGACAAATCGGTGATCGTCCTGCTCGACGAGCCGGCCCTGGCCCTCCACGCCCGGGCCCAGCGGGACTTCCTCGACTTCATCGAGGACACCCTGGGCGACAGCCACCAGATCGTCTACACCACCCACTCCCCGTTCATGGTGGACGCCAGCCACCTCGAGCGGGTCCGGGTGGTCGAGGACCTGGGGCCCGACGAGGGGGCCAAGGTCAGCTCCCGACTGGTGTCCCGTGATCCCGACACCCTGTCGCCCCTCGAAGGGATCCTCGGGTTCGACATCGCCCGCCAGATCTTCGCCGGCCCGGACAATCTGGTGCTGGAGGGGATCGCCGCCTACACCTATGTGACGGTGATGTCCGAGGTGCTGCGCGAAAAAGGACGCGGCCACCTCGACCCTCGGTGGCGGGTTCTACCGGCCGGAGGCGTGGGCACCATGGCCGCGGCTGTGGCCCAGCTCGGGCGCGAACTCGACGTGACCGTGATCACCAACGCCGGAACCAACCTCACCCAGAGACTCAACGCGCTGGTCGACCTGGAGTTTCTGGAGGCCCGGCGAATCGTCCCGCTGGGGCTGATCACCGGCATCGATGAAGCCGACTACGAAGACCTGTTCTTCGTGGACGACTATGTGGTCATCTACAACGCCACCTTCGGTTCGACCCTGTCCACCGACGGGCTGTCGGAGGACGAGGAGCCGATCACCGAGCGCATCCGGCGGGTGGAAGGCGACTTCAACCGCAACGACCCGGCCAGTTGGTTTCTGGCCAATCGGAAGACCGCTAGCTTCGTGCTGCGCCCGACCAGCCTCGACCGCTTCGAGCGGCTGTTCGAAGTGATCAACGCCACCCTGACGCCGGCCCGGTAGGCCCGAGGGGCTACCGCCCGGGCCGGCGACCCACCGGCCTCAGTTCCGGCCGCCGCCGAAGATGCGCAGCAGGGCCAGGTAGACCATGGCCGAGGAGAGCACCAGCGAGAAGGCCGAGTACCACTCGGCCTCGGCGGGCAGTTGGAGGGCCTGGGCCCGGTAGGCGTAGTCGAAGTCCACGAAGAGGTTCATGACGGCCAGAAACAGGTACAGGACCCCGAAGATGAGCACGCCGCCCAACCCCGTCGTTCCCCAGCCGGTCAGGATGGCCACCAGGGCCACGGCCAGAAAGCCCAGCGAGGCCACCATGGTGGTCTGGATGAACCGGTGGCCCACCCGGACCAGGCCGGTGCGGAAGAAGAACCACACCCCCACCACCACGGCCAGGGTCCCCACCACGGCCAGGGTGACCACGTGCTGGCCCTGGTCGGCGTAGAAGCGGGAGATCATGCCGAGGACCGCACCTTCGCAGACCGCGAACACGGGGGCCAGCACCTTGGCGTGCTGCGGCCGGAACGAGGCCCATATCCCGGCCCCGAAGGCCACGATCAGCAGCGGCCACACCAGACCCACCGACAGGTTGGCGGCGTAGGCCAGGCCCCCACACACCAGGCCCACGGCCCCGAGGAGGCCGGCCTTGTTGAAGGCCCCCTCGGCGGTGAACGTTTTGGTGGCGGAGGGCACCACCGGGCCGGAGGGGCCGGCCGGTGCCGGGTGGTCCAACACCGCGGTCGAGCCCCCGGGCCCGCCGGTGCTGGGCGGTCCGTAGGCCTGCACCATGCGCTGATAGTTCGACGATGATCCGAATGATCCCCGGTTGGCCGTTGCTGCCATGATTCCTTGTCTCCTGTCCTGCGGGCGCCTTACGGCCCACCGCTTCCCCGTGGTCCGCCCAGGTGGGGCGGCCTGTCCGGGGCCTTGTCCTCACACCATTCTGCCGCCTCGGCCCCGATGTCGTGCCGCGGGACGCTCCGGGCCCCCGAAACAGGCTCAAGCGGGCCGGTCAGACGGTTCGGGCTTCGGTCAGGCGGGTTCGGTCAGGCGGGTTCGGGCGCGGCCGCCGGCACCGGTTCCGGCTGCTCCATGGAGACCAGCAGGGTGCGGAGGTCGGTGCTCAACCGCTCCAGGAAGGCCCGGTCCAGGCCGGAGAAGATCTGCTTCTCGGACTCGTTCTTGGTGGCCACCACCTCGTTGGCCTGCTTCAGGCCCTCCGGTGTCAGCGACACCAGTACGTGGCGTCGATCGTCCGGATCCACCTCCCGCTTGACCCAGCCCCGGCTCTCCAGCCGTCCCACCCGGTTGGTGATGGCCCCCGAGGTGACCCCGCTCTCCCGCTGCAGCTCACCGGCGCTCCGGCGGTAGCCGGGGGCCCGCAGCAGCGACATCAGCACCTCGATCTCCCAGAACTCGTCCACCCCGGTGGCCAGGTTGGACCGCACCGCCCGCTCCAGGTGCATGGACGCCCGGCGCAGCCGCATGGCCAGGCTCTTGGCCGTGACGTCGAGGTCGGGATTCTCCCGGTGCCAGAACTCGACGATCTCGTCCACCTCGTCGCGGGGCTGGTCGGACTCCATGGAATAAACCGTACTTCTTTCAACGTTGAAAGACTTGACCGACATTTTAAGGTCCAATATCTTAGTGTTAAGAGATTAGACCGGCGGCGGACAAGGAGGTCCCCCATGGACGCAATCACCGCACGCTTCCGAACCATCCCGACCTGGGCCGTGCTGGCCATCTGCTGTGCCGCCCAGTTCATGGTGGTGCTGGACGTGGCCATCGTGAACGTGGCCCTCCCCCAGATGCGGATCAGCCTCGGGCTGTCCGTGGTCGGTGAGCAGTGGGTGGTCAACGCCTACACCCTGACCTTCGCCGGCTTCTTGATGCTGGGCGGGCGGGCCGCCGACCTGTTCGGCCGCCGCCGCATCTTCATCATCGGGCTCACCGTGTTCACCGTGTGCAGCCTGGCGGGCGGGCTGGCCCAGAGCGGGGCCTGGCTGATCGCGGCCCGGGCCGCCCAGGGGCTGGGCGGAGCCATTCTGGCCCCGGCCACCCTCAGCATCCTGGTGACCTCCTTCACCGACCCCGGCGAGCGCCGCAAGGCCCTCGGGGCCTGGTCGGCCACCGCCGCCAGCGGGGCCGCCGTCGGGGTGCTGGCCGGCGGGATCCTGACCAGCTACCTGGGCTGGCGGTGGGTGCTCTTCGTCAACGTGCCCATCGGCATCGTGCTGTTGGCCGGGGCCTGGGTGGCCCTCCCCCGCAATGAGGAGCGGGGCCCCCGCAAGGCCCTCGACCTGACCGGGGCGGCCACCGTGACGGCCGGGCTGGCCGTGCTGGTCTACGGCATCGTCAGCACCGACGTCCACCCGTGGGGCTCGTCGCGGACCATCGTGACCCTGGCCATCGGCCTGTTCCTGCTGGCCGTGTTCTTCGTGACCGAGGCCCGCTTCGCCAAGGACCCGTTGATCCCCCTGTCCATCTTCAAGCGCCGGAGCATCTCGGTGGCCAACGGCATCGCCGTGACCATGGGGGCGGCCATCTTCGGCACCTACTTCTTCTTGTCCCTGTTCCTCCAGGACGTGGACGGCTACAGCGCCCTCCGGACCGGGATGGCGTTCCTGCCGGTGGGCCTGTTCACCTTGGGCGGCGCCCTCATCGGCTCGCGGCTGGTCCAGTACATCGGACCCCGCAACCAGTTGATGCTGGGGCCCGGCCTCGGGGCCATCGGGCTGCTGTGGCTGTCGCAGGTGCAGGCCGGTGGCGGGTACTTCGCCCAGGTCTTCGGACCGGTGATCCTCATCGGTGTGGGCCTCGGGATGTCCTTCGTGCCCATGACCCTGGCCGCCACCACCGGCGTTCCCGTCCACGAGGCCGGCCTGGCCTCGGGGCTGATCAACACCACCCGGCAGATGGGTGGGGCCCTGGGTCTGGCCATCATGGCCACGGTGGCCTCGAGCATCGCCGCCGATCACCTGCACGGGCTGGGGCACCACTCGGTGGGCGACGCTCTGACCTCGGGGTACCGGGTGGCCTTTCTCATGGCCGGCGTCGGGTTGCTGATCGGCGTGGGGCTGGCCACACTGCTCCCCAAGTTCAAGGCCCCGGCGCCGCCGGTGGAAGCGGAGCTGCATGCCGTCGAGGACGAGATCGAAAAGGACCAGGCCGGCGGCCTGGTGGCGGTGGAGCTGTGACCGCCGACGGGTGAGTCCCGGGCCGTCCGGGTCGCCGGTGCCGCCTCTGTGGCGTCGGGGGCGCGGGGCACCGCCCTGATACACCCCTCATCTATGTTGTCAGCCAGGCCGAGGGATGAGGTTTTGAGTTGACCAACAAGCAGGTGAAGGCCGCGAGGCCGGCGGTAGCCCGGCGACGCGGGACCACCAAGACCTCGGCCTTCGGCGTCTCCAAGCGTGAAGGGCACGACGCCTCGGAGTTCTACGGCCGGTTCGCCCCGCTCCGCCAGGACTCGAGCGCGGTGCCGGCCGCTCCGGTCACCGTGGACAAGTTGGTGGTCGGGGACTCCCGCAACATGAAGGTGGTCAACGACGACTCGGTGGCCCTGGTGGTCACCTCGCCGCCCTACTACGCCGGCAAGGAGTACGAGACCGAGCTGGGCCGGGGCGGGGTCCCCTCCAGCTACGTCGACTACCTGATCATGCTCCGGGACGTCTTCGCCGAGTGCTGGCGGGTGCTGGAGCCGGGCGGACGGATCGCCGTCAACGTGGCCAACCTGGGGCGCAAGCCGTACCGCTCGCTCAGTGCCGACGTGACCCGGATCCTCCAGGACGATCTGGGCTTTTTGATGCGCGGGGAGATCCTGTGGGTCAAGGCCGAGGGGGCGTCGGGGTCGTGTGCCTGGGGCTCTTACATGTCGGCCGCCAATCCCGTGCTGCGCGATGTGAGCGAGCGGGTGGTCATCGCCAGCAAGCTCCGCCTGGACCGGGCCATCGACCGCAAGCAGCGCCAGCAGCTGGGGATGCCCCACGAGAACACCATCACCAAGGACGAGTTCCACGAGGCCACGCTGGACACCTGGCGGATCCGCCCCGAGTCGGCCAAGCGGGTCGGCCACCCGGCCCCGTTTCCGGTGGACCTCCCCCGCCGCCTCATCGAGCTCTACTCCTACCGCCACGATCTGGTCCTCGACCCCTTCGTGGGGGCGGGCACCACGGCGGTGGCGGCGGTCAGGACCGGGCGCCACTACATCGGCTACGACACCGACCGCACCTACATCTCGCTCAGCCGGGCCCGGATCAAAAGCCAAGTGACCGACCCGGACAGCTGACATGAGCCGGCCACTCACGCTGATCACCGAGATCGGCACCGGCCTCGGGATGATCCCGGACCTGGAGTTGGCCACGGCGTTCGACCACCGGTGCCCCCGACGTGCTGGTCGGGGTGGACGACGAGGTCTGGGCCAGCCTGGCGGCGTGGTGGTCGACCGGCGAGTACCGGCGGCAGTTCGCCGATGCCTTCGAGGACGGCCGCCACTTCTACCGGTCCGAGCTCGGGCTCCGCTACCGGGCCCCGCTCACCGTCGAGTGGAGGGGACCGCACAAGCCCCCCGAGGACGATCCGCTTCCGGCCGATCTCCGCATCGACGGGGTGTTCGCGGTCAGCTGCAAGAACCTCTCCAAGGTCCTCTCCAATCCCTCGCCGGCCGCGCTGTTCCACTCGGCCCTGCGCCAACCCGAGCTCGGCGGTCGTGACTGGTACGACGAGATCGCACCGGTGGAGCTGGGCCACCTCTACCGGGCCGCCGTCGTACACCTCGACCTCACCGGCTTCCCCCCGTTGCCGTCCGGGCTCACCCGGGGGCAGCGGGACATCCTCAAGGGGCGACTGGCCCGCAAGTGGCCTCCCGCCCTGGAGGGCGAAGTGGCCGAGTGGGTGACCGCAGTCAGCACCCGGAGTGCCGCACTGTTGCAGCAGACCCTGGCCACCAGGCGGGACCGCGAGCGCTTCTACTGGCGACTGTTGCGCATCCACAGCGCGCCGTACTTCATCCTCGGTCGCCAACCCTCGGGGCCCACCCGGCTGCGGGTCCTGACCCCGTGGGATCTGCGGCGACGGTTCTCCTTCGAAGGACTGGAGATCACACCGGCCGAGGCCGGCCAGCCCCAGATCGAATGGATCGCATCGTTCGAGGACCTGGCCACCGGCGCCAGCCGCCAGACGGCGGGGCACGTGGAGATCCGCTGGAGCCACGGGCGGTTCTGCGGAGCGCCGGAGTCGAAGATCTACCTCGACACCCCGCACGATCGGGCGGTCGGATACCTCCCGATCTGACCCGTGCCTCCGAAGGCCGACCCTCAGCCTTTGTGCCACCTACCCGCGGGTAACCCGCCGGGCCCCACCCGGTCGGAGCGGTGGGCACCAGGGCCCGGTCGAGGTCACGTAACGCATCCACCCTGTCTCTCGTTGTGAAGGTCAGACAAACGTTCGGGCGGAGTCGAGTGGCTTCACCGACATAAGGCAAGGGAGATTCCATGTTCCGTCATTCCATGCGCCTCGCGGCAGTAGGGGCCATTCTGGTCGGGTCCGCGGTGGGCTCGGTGTTCATCTCCACCGGGGTCGCTTCGGCCAGCGCACCCACGGTGACCTGTACCGGCTTCTCCGCCACCGAAACCGGGGCGGGCACCCTGACCGGCTGCAACGACACCAAGAACACCGGTGGCAAGGGCACGGCCAAGGCCACCATCTCCAAGAGCACCGCCGTCATCACCTGGAACAAGACCGGCACCACCACCGAGAAGTACACCGAGACCACGGTCAAGCCGTCCAAGTGCGCCAAGGGCGACACCGAGATCAAAGAAGTGTCCACCACCACCGGTGGTACCGGGGCGGCCGTCAAGTCGATCCCCAAGGGTCAGGTGGCCACGGCGTACCTGTGCCTCAACCCGACGACCAAGAAGGTCACGCTGCTGCCCGGCACCAAGTACCTGGTGTAACCGGGCAGGACCGTCATAGGACATGCCTGACACAGCCCCCGGCTCCGGCCGGGGGCTGTGTGGCGTCCCGGCCGGGGTCGACCGGGGGCCGGCAGTCATCTGCCGGTACCATTTGCAGCTGTGGTGGTCCGCGCCCCGGTCGAGCCGGCAGAGATCGAGACCTTTCGACGGGAGTTGACCGGCTACTGCTACCGGGTGCTGGGCTCGGGATTCGAAGCGGAGGACGCGGTCCAAGAGACCCTGGTCCGGGCGTGGCGGAACGCCGAACAGTTCGAGGGTCGATCCAGCCTCAAGTCCTGGCTGTACCGCATCGCCACCAACGTCTGCATCGACATGAGCCGCCAGGTGCAGCGCCGGGCCCGGCCGGTGGACATGGGCCCGGCCTCCCCACCCGAGGAGTCGTTCCTCGGTCCGCTCCTGACCGACGTGGCCTGGGTCACCCCGCTGCCCGACGCCGCAGCCGGGGCCCCGACTTCGGATCCCGCCGAGATCGTCCAGTACCGCCAGTCGGTCCGACTGGCCTTCGTGGCCGCCCTGCAACACCTGCCGCCCCGCCAACGGGTGGCCCTCATCTTGTGTGAGGTCCTGCGCTGGCCGGCCGCCGAGGTGGCCGAGCTGCTCGACACCACCGTGGCCGCCGTCAACAGCTCGCTGCAGCGGGCCCGGGCCACCCTCGGTTCCATGGGCGGAGAGTTCCGACCGGAGCCGCTGGATGTCGGACGACCGGGTCCTGCTCGATCAGTACGTGGAGGCCTTCGAGCGTTACGACATCGAACGACTGGTGACACTGCTCCGTGACGATGCCATCCAATCGATGCCGCCCTTCGCCATGTGGATCCGGGGCGCCGGGAACATCGGTCGGTGGATGGTCGAACCGGGCCCGAGCGCCTGCCGGGGTTCGATCCTGCGGCCCACCTCGGCCAACGGCTGCCCGGCGTTCGGCCAGTACAAACCGGACCCGGAGGGCGGGTACACCCCGTGGGCCATCCAGGTGTTGGAGATCTCGGGCGGAGTGATCGTGGGGATGCACTTCTTCCTCCACTTCCTCGACCCCAACCGGTTGTTCCCCTCCTTCGGCCTGCCCCTCCACCTCGACGGGCAGGCTCCACGGGACCGATGAGTCCGGTGCCCGTCAGCCGTCCATCTCCTTGAGCATTCCCCGCGACCGGAAGGAGGCGACACCCACCATGGACGACGCCGTCAAGGAGTACATCGAGGCCATTCCGACGAAGTACCGCCCGCTGTTCGACCGGGTCGACCGGTTGGTGGTCGATACCTTTCCGGCCGCCACCGTGGGGCTCTCCTACAAGATGCCCACCTACCGGGTGGGCCGGAACCGCCTCTTCGTGGGCGTGTGGAAGCACGGCCTCTCGATCTACGGGTGGTCCCAGGGAGCGGTCGACGACTTCGTGGCCGACCACCCCCACCTGCGGACCACCAAGGGCACCATCCAGATCGGTGTCGAAGACGACGCTCTGATCACCGACGACGAGCTCCGCCACCTGGTGCGGGCGGCCCTGGACCGCTGAGTGGGCGGACCCGCCCGGCGCGACCGGCGACGCCGCTCAGCTGCTCGCTTCCCAAAAGAAGGAGAACTCCACACTGTCGGCCTCGTGGCGCTGACCGGTGGACACCAGGCGCCATCCGGCTTCGGCGTACGCATCCAGGTGGCCCTGGACCCGCTTTTCGAACTTGCGGTCACGAATGCCCACCGCCAGAGCACTGTAGGTGTAGCGCACCTCGTACCTCCTCTGTGTCTTCGTGCGCCCTCACACTAAAGGGGATGACCGGACGCTGAGGGGTGGTTCCCGGGTGCCGCGGAACCGCCGGCGTAGGGGTGGTAGCCCCAGTAACCGAAGGTGGTTGCCCCCATTCCTATGGCCGGGTGCCTTCTTTATGGTTGACCTGTGACCACGGACCGGACCCCATGAGCCTCACCATGACCACCGGAACGGACGTGGGCCATGACCCCGACAGCCCGTGGGCCGTCGAGATCCACGGACTGACCAAGCGGTTCGGTGACAACATCGCCGTCAACGGCGTCGACCTCCAGGTACCCCGGGGATGTGCCTTCGGCTACCTCGGACCGAACGGCGCCGGCAAGACCACCCTCATCCGGGTGCTGCTCGGACTGACCCGTGCCGACGGCGGCACGCATGCGCCTGCTCGGGCACCCGGTCCCGCGCCATCGGGCCGCGGCCCTGGCCCGGGTGGGGGCCATCGTCGACGAGCCCCGCTTCCACGGGCATCTGACCGGGAGGCAGAATCTCCAGATCCTGGCGGCCGCCCGCGAGCCGGAGGCCAAGCGACGGATCGGGCCGTCCCTCGAGCGGGTGGGGATGCTGCAGCGGGCCGACGACAAGGTCTCCAAGTACTCCATGGGCATGCGCCAACGCCTGGGGGTGGCGGCCTGCCTCATCGGTGACCCGCAGCTGCTGATCCTGGACGAGCCCATGAACGGGTTGGACCCCGCCGGCATGCAGGACATGCGCGACATGATCCTCTCCCTGGTGGCCGAGGGCCGCACGGTGGTGCTCTCCTCCCACCTGTTGGACGAGGTGGAGAGAACCTGTGATGCCGTGGCCATCGTGGACCGCGGCAAGGTCATCCGCCAAGGCGCCATCGCCGACCTGCTGGCCGGTTCGTCCTTCGTGGTGGAGGTGGAGTGCTCCGACCCCGGCCGGGCCGCCGAGCTTCTGCGGGGCACCGCCATGGGCGGGATCGTGACCATCGGGGCCGAGGGCCTGGGCATCACCCTGCCGGCCGGAACCGGCCGCGACGTGATCGCCGAGATCAACCGGGTGCTGGTGGGGGGCGCCATCTCCGTCTACCGGCTCCAGGAGGTACAGACCTCCCTGGAGTCGTGGTTCCTGCAGGTCACCAGTCGACTGGGGGATTCGCAATGACCGTCACCTCTTACGTGGTCGCGGCCACGGCCGCACCGATCCCCCTCGGTCATGCCCCGGACCGCCGGGGCTCGTGGCTCCCGACCGGAGGGATGATCGCCACCCGGTGTATGGAGTTGCGGAAGCGGCGGGGCCTCATGGTGGCCCTCATCGCCGTGACCATCGGCATCCCCACGGTGTTTTTGGCCATACGCCTGGTGCTGCACGCCACCTCACCGAAGTCGTACGGCCCGGCCGGCGGCGAGGACATCTTCACCACGCTGGTGCCCGGGGTGCTCTACGTGTTCGGCTTCATCATGGCCGCCGCCCTGGGCTGCACGGCCGGATCCATCGACCTGACCGAGGGTATGTTCCGCCACCTGGTGGTCACCGGCCGGTCGCGGCTGGCCCTGTACCTGGCCCGCATCCCCGCCGGCCTGGCCATCGTGGTGCCGGTGGTGGCCGTCGGGCTTCACCATCGTGTGCGCCGTGTGCGTGTTCGCCGCACCCACCCAGGTCGACTACCAGGGGACCAACATTCCCCCCGGGCTCTCCCGGGCCGGCTTCGAGCACTGGGCCCTCGACCACCCCAACCAGGTCTGCGACCTGCCCTACCAGGGCTCCGGAACGGTGAGCGCCGACGTCAACGCCTTCTTCAACCAATGCGGCCCGGGCCCCGGCGGGTCGGCCCCCCAGAAGGGGCCGTCGGGTGCCGCCCCGGCCGCGGCGGCGCCGGCCGTGCTCCGATCGGGCGAGCTTCAGATTGCCGTCCAGGACTATCCGAAGTACTCGGAGATCTTTCTGTCCCCGTCGATCGGGCTGATGGTCCGCACCGGCCTGTGGATCGAGCTCGAGGTCGCCATCGGCTTCATCGTCGGCCTGGGCCTGGGGTCGCTCCTCGGGCAGAGGACCGTGGCGGTGATCCTGATGATCGTGCTGGAGATCGTCCTCACCCCGTCGCTGTCACGGGCCGACATCCCCCACCTCATCAACCTCCAGCGCTCGGTGGTGGGGCTGGCCGTGGCCCATCTGGAACCCTCGGGCCTGGGCTTCGTCTTCGGAGGGGGTGGAGGCCCCGGTGGGGGTCAGGGCACCGCCAACCTGGTCCCGGAGTCGACCACGGCGGCGGTCTGTGTGGTGGTGGCCTGGCTGGTCGCCTGGACCGTCCTCGGTGCCTGGCGCATGGTCAAGCGGGACGCCTGAGCGGATCAGGAGAGCTGCTCGGCCAGCATGTCCGGGGCGAAGCCGACAAAGCTGTCCCCGCCCTGGGCCTTGGCCCGGTACATGGCCACGTCGGCCCGGTTGAGCAGCTGATCGGCGGTCAGGTCCCCCTCGTCGAAGGCAATGCCGATGCTGACGGTCGTAGACAGGTCCCCCAACGCCTGGCCGAGCGGTTCGCTGACCACCTTCAGGATCCGCTCGGCCAGGTGCAGGGCCTGGGTGGGATCGGCCAGGCCCTCGACCACGATGCCGAACTCGTCGCCCCCGATCCGTGCCGCGGTGTCACCGGCCCGGAGACACCCGCTCAGCCGGTGGGCCGTGGCTTTGAGCAGGGCATCCCCGGCCGAGTGTCCGAGATGGTCGTTGACCGACTTGAAGCGGTCCATGTCGACGAAGAACACCGCCATGCCCCGGAGCCGACGGTCGCTGCGGGCGATGGCCTGCTCCAGGCGATCGAGGAAGAGCGAGCGATTGGCCAGACCGGTCAGGGGATCGTGGAAGGCCTGGAAGGACAGGCGCTCCTCGAGGCGCTTCCGGTCGGTCACATCCCGGAAGCTCCACACCCGTCCCACCACTTCGTCACTGACGGTCTGTAGCCGGGAGCGGGCTTCGAACACCCGGCCGTCGGTGAACTCGATCACGTCGTCGCTTCCCGCCACCCGGTTGTCGGTCAGCGATCTGAGCCGCTCCACGAAAGACTCCGGGTTGACCAGCTGGCGACGGACGAAGCCGATGGCCGCGCCCACATCGACCTGGTGGAGCACGGAGGCCGGAACCCGCCACATCTCGACGAACTGGTGATTGAAGTTCGAGAACCTCCCCTTGGTGTCGATCACCACCACTCCTTCCGCCGTGGCGTCCAGGGTTGCTTTGATCAGGGACAGGGCGTTCCGTTGCGAGGTCTCGGCCTGCACCAGTTTGGTCACATCGTGAGCCGACACGATGAAGCCGCCGATGGTGGGATCGTCGATGAGATTGACCACGGCCAACTCGAACGGGACGGTCTCGTTGCAGCCTCTCCGCAGGAGCCGGACGATGACGCTGGCCGGGTCGGCGGCCGTCGCCCCCTGCCGGGCCTGCTCGAAGGTCGAGGCCAGGGCGGGCCGGTCCTCCACGGCCACCATGGTGGCCAGGGCCCTCCCTTCCACCGCTTCGGGGTCGTAGCCCAGCCGACGGGTCAGGGCGCTCGATGCCGACTCGACAAGCTCGTCCGGGGAGACCAGCAGGGTGATGCCCGGAGAGTTCTGCAGGACCGTCCGGAACTGTGCTTCGTTGTCGTGCACCACTTCGAAGCGCCGGCGATCGGTGAGGTCCCGCAGGATCAGCACCACGGCCCCGGGGCCCACCCAACCCACCGGCGACCCCACCAACTCCATCAGCCGCCATCCGGTGGGGGTCCGCAGTCGGATCTCGATGGGCACGCCGACCGTCTTGGCCTGGATGCTCTCCAGCGACCGCAGGACCAGCTCCAGGTCTTCGGGGTGGACCAGGTCCAGCCCCGGCATCCCCTTGTCCGCCGCCACCGTCCGGCCGAACACCGCTTCGGCGGCGGGATTGCCCCAGTTCACCGTGCCGTCGCCCTCGACCACGATGACGGCGTCGGGGAGTCCCGCCAGCAACCGGCCAGGGTCCGGGGCGTCCGCATCCGACCGATAGCCGATCCTGGGTCGGAACCACGGCACACTCCATATTCCGGTATCGACCTGGTGCGGGAGCACCTTAAGGGTCAGCCCTCGACTTACCGGGTGCCCACCCACCCCTCGGGAGGGAACGGGCAGTTGAGCTGGGCGTTTGGTCCGCTGCGGCCGGTCGGACCGGCCGGGCCGTCCGGTCCGGAGATCCCTCCATTGCAACTTCGGATTGCAAATGGGGGAATGGACCAGCGGACCCGAGGACCCGGACCGTCGCGGTGGCCTACTCTTCGGCCCATGGATGTATCCGGATACCGCTACTCCGAGAGCGTGGTCATCAAGCGGCCGGCCGCCGAGCTGTTCGCCATGGTCAGCGACGTGAGCCGGATGGGCCGGCTGAGCCCGGTGTGTGAGGCCGGCACCTGGGACGACCCCACCCAGGCCGGCCGGGTCGGGGCCTGGTTCACCGGGCACAACGCCGTGGGCGAGGTGCGTTGGGACACCCGATGCCAGGTGGTGGCGTCCCGGCCGGGGGAGGAGTTCACCTTCATCAACTTCGGGCCGGACGGTGAGGTGGCGTTGGTGCAGTGGGGCTTCACCCTGGACGAGGAGCCCGACGGCACGACGGTGACCGAGTCGTGGCAGGTGCTGCCGGCCTACCCGGAGTTCGTCCGGGGCGGCAACGAGGACCTCGACGTCAAGGCGCGCATCGACGGCATGGAGGTGATGGCCAAAGAGGGCATCGCCACCACCCTGGCCAATCTCCAGCAGATAGCGGCCGGAAACCCGTCGTAGCTGCCTGACCGGATCCGGTCAGGGAAGGCCGGGGTAGAGAGCGGCCACCCCACCGGACAGACCGGCCAGGACCCCACGGCTGGTGTCGTCGGCCACGATCTCGTACGACCCGGCCTCCAGACCGTCGACGGCCAAAGCGGCGATGTCGGCGGGGTCGGCCTTGGGTGCGGTCACCGTCGCCGCCATGTCGGTGTCCATGAACCCCACGTGCAGTCCGGCCACCCGGATGTTCCGGGGCGCCAGCTCCACCCGCAAGGTGTTGGTCAGCGACCACTCGGCCGATTTGGCCGCGCAGTAGGCACCGATGGCCGGAACGCTGAACCACGACAGGGCCGACAGGATGTTGAGGATGGACCCGCCCCCGTTCTGCGAGATGGTCGGGGCGAAGGCCCGCACCACCGACAGCGTGCCGAAGTAGTGGGTGTCCATCTCCAGGCGGATGCGGTCGGCATCGCCGTCGAGCAGGTCGGCTCCGGTGGAGGAGCCGGCGTTGTTGATGAGCAGGGTGACATCACCGGCGGCCTCGGCCGCCGCGGCCACCGAGGCCGGGTCGGTGACGTCGATCCGGACGCCCTTGACCCCCGGCAGGTCGATGGTGTCGGGGTTGCGGGCCCCGGCGTAGACCGTGGCCCCCCGGGACAAGAGCTCTGCGGCCAGGTGGCGGCCCAGCCCCCGGTTGGCCCCGGTGACGAAGGCCGTGGATCCGTTGATGTTCATGGTGCTCCTTTGCCGGTTGTGTCTATCGGTGGGCGGACGATCGGGTCGGGTGGTGGGCCCTCAGCCCGCCGTGACGGAGGGGGTCGGGCGGAGCAGGGCCAGGGCGGGGATGACGGCGGCGAAGGAGATGGCCGCCGTGACCCACCAACCGGTGCGGAACACGTGGAGGGCGTCTCCGCCGTAGTGGTTGGCCCCGGTGCCCAGGATGGCCACCAGCACCGCCACGCCCAGGGCCAGCCCGGTCTGTCTCATCATGTTGACCACGGCGGTACCGGTGGCGAAGGACGGAGGCGGCAGGGACGACGAGGCCGTCGACATCATGGTGGGAAGGGTCAGGCCCACCCCCACCCCGGTCAGGATCATCCCGCCCAGCAGGCCCGAGACGTAGTTGGGTTGGCTCTCCACGGCCAGCGCCCACCACGACACGCCCACCCCGAAGGCCACCGAGCCGAGGGCCATGACCACGGCCGGCCCGTAGCGGGCGATGAGGCGGCCGGCCACCAGAAAGGCCATGACCGGGACCACCAGGGGACCGGGGGCGATGGCCAGTCCGGACTCGAGGGCCGACCACCCCCAGACCCCCTGCTCCCAGAGGACGATCGAGAGCAGCATCCCGCCGAAGGCCGCCGAGAAGAACACCGCCACGACCGAGGCCCCGGTGAACGGGCGCGACCGGAAGAGCGACGGGTCGATGAGCGGGTTGCGGGCCTTCAGGCAGTGGACGGCGAACAGCCCGATCAGGACCAGTGCCCCCACCAGGGCGGCGACGATGCCGGCCGAGGTCCAGCCCCAGTCGCTCCCCTTGACCAGCCCGAAGGTCAGCAGCGCCACCCCGGCGGTGACCAGCACCACGCCCAGGGGGTCGGGCCGCTCGGTGGGGTGGCCCGCCACCCTCGGGAGCCGGCGCCAGCCCACGATGAAGGCCGCCACCCCGACCGGCACATTGACCAGGAAGACCCACCGCCAACTGGCCGCCACCAGCAGCCCGCCGATGACCGGGCCCAGGGCCGCCGACACTCCCCCCACCGCGGTCCACGAGCGCACGGCACCGGCCCGGTGCTCGGGATCGTTGGTGGCCAGCACCAGCCCCAGCGAGGTCGGGGTGAGCAGGGCGGCCCCGGCCGCCTGGACCAACCGGAAGGCCACCAGCATCCCCACACTGGTCGAGGCGGCACAGGCGGCCGAGGCCGTGGTGAAGATGGCCACCCCGAGCAGGAACCCCCGGTCACGCCGGTAGCGGTCGGCCAACCGGCCGAAGAAGACCAGCAGCGAGGCGTAGACGATGGCGTAGCCGTTCAGCACCCAGGACAGCTCGCTGAGGTTGGGGGCCTTCAGGTCCCGGGCGATCTGGGGCAGGGCCACATTGACGATGAACAGGTCCAGGCTGGCCAGCACCACCCCGGCGCACACGATGACCAACACCTGCCGGGGCGAGGCCCCGGTCCCGGCCCGTGGTGGTGCGCTCGGTCCTTCCGGTCGAGTCCGGTTCCAACATGAGACTTACTCTAGGGAGTTGCGTTCCATAATGCAACTCACTAGGGTGACGGCGTGGAGACCACCGACACCCCCGCCGTCGACCGGCGCCTGTTCTCGGTGGTCAGTGCGGTGACCCACCAGGACACCGGGCGCTTCGGGGCCGAGCTCGACCCGCAGTGGACCATCGGTGGCAAGCCCAACGGGGGGTACCTGTTGGCGGTGCTGGCCCGGGCGGCCACCTCCGGCGGCGTGCACGACCATGTCATCGCGGCCAGCGCCCACTACCTGCGGGCCCCCGAGCCGGGCCCGGCGGAGATCGAGATCGAGCCCCTGCGGTTGGGGCGCTCGGCCAGCCAGGTGCGGGCCCGCATGGGGCAGGGCGGTCAGGCCTGCGTGGAGGCTCTCTTCACCCTCTCCCACCTGGAGCCCGGCACCTCCTCCTACTGGGACGGTGGGGTGCCCGGGATCAGCACCTCGAAGTACGCCGACCTCCCCCGCCTGGTCCCCCACCTGCCCGACGGCAACCCGGTGGCCATCCTCCACCAGATCGAGGTCCGCCTCGATCCCGGGTCGACCGGCTTCACCGCCGGCCACCCCTCGGGCCGCGGCGAGCTGCGGGGATGGCTGGCCCTGCCCGGGGGCGAGGACTTCGACCCGGTCTCCTTGCTGTTCGCCGTGGACGCCTATCCCCCCGCCACCTTCGACATCGAGTTCTCGGGCTGGGTGCCGACCCTGGAGATGACGGTCTACGTCCGGGGCCTACCGGCACCGGGCCCGGTGCGGGTGCTGCAACGGGCCAACCTCATCGAGGCCGGGCGGGTCGACGAGTCCTGCTTCGTGTGGGACCGCACCGGTCGGCTGGTGGCCCACGGGACCCAGCTGGCCGGCGTCCGCCTGGGCTGAGCGCTCAGCGGTCGGTGGGGCGGGGCAGGGTGGCCTCGGCATCGAGGTCCAAGGCCTGTTGGGCGTAGCGGGCCACGCTGGTCACGAACATCTCGTCACCCCGCCCGGTTCGCTTGACCAACATGGAGGCGCCGATGGACATGACCAGTCCCCCGAAGCACAGGTACCGGTACTCGGCGTCGAGCCGTTCCCGGTCGAAGCCGGTCACGCCCTCGGCCACCAGGTCGCGGTGGTACCCGTCGAGCAGGGCCTCTCCGTGCCGGCGCCGATCCTCCACCCCGAGGCTGGCCCCGAGGAAGTAGGCGGCGTCGGAGGCGGCCGAGCCCCACGCCGCGGTCTGCCAATCCACCACGAACGGGCGGGCATCGCCGGGGCGGAACAACAGGTTGTCGAGGCGGAAGTCCCCGTGGGTCACCGTGGTGGCCGGGGGCCGCCCGGTCAGCCAGGGTAGCAGTACGTCGATGAAACGTCCGCACACCCCCAGGTGCTCCGGCTCCAACTGCTGGCGGTAGCGCTCGACGAAGCCCGGCCACAGGGAGGTCACCAGTCCGGCCAGGAACTCGTCGGCCCGCGGCCCCGCCGCGCTCGAGCCACTCCACACCGGCCAGGTCGGGCCGGCCCCAGGCCGGCCCGTGGAGCCGGGCCATCTCGGTCAGGGCCGACGCCGCCACCTCGGGGGTGCAACCGGCCAGCTGGTCGCCCTTGGACCGCCCCGGTCAGGTCCTCGAGCAGCAGGACGAACCAGCCGGTGTCGGGCTCGCACTGCCGGTGGTAGCAGCGGGGCATCCGGGTGCGGATGAGGTCGGCCACCGTCGCCGTAGAAGCCCACTTCGATCTCGTAGGCCCGGGTCAGCAGCCCGGTGGAGCGGCTCTGCTCGTCGGCGGAGGCGAACTTGGCCACCACCGAACGCTCGGCGCCGTCCCTCGGGTGCGGTGCGGTACCGGATCCGCACGGTGTCGCCCATCTGCCCGGTGCCGACCGGCTCCACCGAGAAGGATTCGACCGAGGAGCCGGCCGCCAGCAGGTCCGAACCGGACAGCACCGCGGTCAGCCACTCGGGGGTCAGCTCCTCGGGTCGGCGCACCAGCGCCGGTTGGCCGGCCCGGGGACCGGAGGCGGCGACGGTCACGCCGGCTGTTCGGACGGGGCCGGCCCGGGGTCGACCACCTCCACCACGGGCTCGGGCCGGTCGTCGAACTCGGTGCGCAGGGCCCGGGACATCACGGCGTGCTGGAGGTAGAGCGCGCCGATGTAGGTCAGCTCGAGGATCTCCTCGTCCCCCAGCCGGGCGCGCAGGCCGTCGAAGAGCCCGTCCGGTACCCGGCCCCGGTCGTAGACCAGGCAGTCCACGTAGGCCAGCACCAGGCGCTGGGTGGGATCGAAGCAGTCGGCCGTCGACCAGTAGGGGACCGCCTCGACCAGGTCGTCGGCGACGCCGAGCTCACGGAGGGCGTGACAGTGCTGGGAGAAGACGAACTGGCTGCCGGCCGCCCAACCGGCGCGGGCCTGGGCCAGTTCCCGTAAGACCGGGTCGAGGCGCCGGGCCGGGCTCTGGTAGAGGGCGAAGCCCTGGACGGCGTGCTCGAGAATGTCGGGCACCAGGGCGAACACCGTCCACCAGTCGCCGGTGGTCCCACCGCCGGCGCCGGGCTCGGCCACCGGGTCCCGGTCACCGAAGATGTAGTCGTACATGAGGGTCACGATGGGAGCGGTGGCCTCGGCCCTCGGCACCTGGCGCAGTCGTGGCACCGCCGCTCAGCCCGGCACCCGGTCGGCGGCGCGGGCCGGCCGGTGCGAGACGTCGTCAGCACCCAGCGGTCGGGTCCAGCACGCCAGTTCGAGGAGGATGCCGTCGGGGTCCTGAAAGTACACCGAGCGGATGTAGACCCCGGGATGGACCCGGTCGGCGATCGACCACTCGCTGTCGTCGTGGTTGGCCACCTCGGTGCACTCCACCCCGGCGGCCACCAGACGGTCGCCGGTACTCCTCGATGCGCTCGGGTGGGACGGTGAAGGCCACGTGGTTCATCGAGCCGATGGCGCTGGTCAGGCTGCCCTGGTCCGGGCGGCCGGTGGGTGCCGACACACCCGGGGGCCGGCTCGGGAGCGTCGGGGAACCAGAAGAACGCCAGGCAGTCCCCGCCTCCGCAGTCGAAGAAGAAGTGCTGACCCATGCCGGCGGGAAGCTCGATGGTCTTGACCAGGGGCATGCCCAGCACGTTGGTGTAGAAGTCCACGGTCCGCTCCATGTCCCGGCAGACCAGGGCCAGATGGTTGATGCCGCCGTACTGGAAAGGTGCCTCCGCTCCGGTCATGGTCCTCTCCCCTCCTGGCACCGTGGTGGGTCCGATGCCTCCCCGACAGCTTGCCAGAACCTAGGAAAGCCGTTCGGCCAGGTAGGCCAGCGACATCAGGTAGCGGTGGTCGATGCGCCCGTGGCCTCCGTCGAACAGCTCGAAGTGCACGTCGGTCACCCCCACGTCGGCCAGGGCGTCGCGGAAGGCCTCGGCGCCCAGGTCCAAGAACCACTCGTCGCTCCGGCCGGCATCGATCCAGATGGCCCCCAGCCCAGCCAGGGCCCCGGCGTGGTGGGCCACCATGCGCACCGGATCCCAGGCCAGCCACCGTTGCCACACCTCGTCGCGCAGCCGGCCGGTGGTGGGCTCGAAGGGTAGGACCGGCGTGCCGTCCGGCCCGGCCGAGAAGCACGCCGCCACGCCCCGCATCATGAACAGGGTCGTCGTCGGAGGGATGGGTGAAGGCGGTCCGCCCCCGGAACTCGCGCCACCACCGCTCGATGTCCCCGTCGAAGGCCCGGAGGGCCCGGGCGGCCTTGGCGAAGTCGGGGATGTAACAGAGCTCGTACAAGGCGTCACCGGCATGGGTGGCCAGGCCCCCGAAGAGGTCGGGCCGCAGCATCGGGGTGATCATGGCCCCGAACCCGCCGCTCGACTTCCCGTGCACCCCGCGGTGCGACGGGCCGTCGAGGGTGCGGTACCGGGCGTCGACGAAAGGCACCACATCCTCACAGAGGTAGGTGTGGTAGCGACCGGTTCCGGGCGAGTCGACGAACTGCGAGCCCCCGAGGGCGGTCCAGGCGTCCACGTAGATAAGGAGGCAGGGTGGGGCGCCGCCTTCGGCGAACAGCTGGTCGGCGGCTTCGGGGAAGGGGGTCCGGTAGGCCGTGCGGTTGGCCCACATGTCGACCTGGCCGCCGTAGCCCTGGAGCACGTACACCGAGGGATAGCGGCGCCCCGGGTCGTCGTCGTACCCCGGTGGCACGTACACCCAGAGCGGACGATCGGCCGGATCACCCAACGGGTTGTCGGCCAGGGCGGCCGAGGACACGGTGTGGTGGTCGATCCGTCCGGCCAGCTCTCTCTCCCAGGGAAGCGGCATGACCAGACTCTACGACCGCCGGGCCGGGCGCTCCGGCGTCCCGCCTCGGCCCTCAGCGCCGTCCCATGACCGGATCGACCCCGGTGAAGTACAGGGTGTCCTGGGCGTACCGGCTGTCACCGGCGGCCGAGCCCAGGTCCTGCTCGGGACCCTCGATGCACGGCGTGTTGTACCCGGTGCCGGTCTTCTTGCAGGCGGTCAGCTTGTCCACCGTCCGGCCGTTGGTGCCCAGCAGGTAGACGCTTCCGGTCGGGATGGTCTTGCCGTAGAAGAACTTGAGGACGGCCACGATGGGGGCCTGGTTGTTGGTGTACGCCGAGAAGTTGCCGACGGCCTGGATGACGTTGCCCTCGCACTTGAGCTTCCCGGTGGCCGGGCACAACGCCGGTTCGGAGGAAGGAGCCAACGACCGGAGGACCACCGCCACCGGCGGCGGGGGCAGGCTCACCACATCACTCCCCCGCGAGACCTCCAGGGCCATGAGCTCCTCGCGGTTGGCGCCCGACTTCTTGATCTTGTTCTTCGGCAACGTCAAGGTGATCGAGGTCTTGGCGGTGATCAATTTGGATTTGGTGCTGAACAAGGCCACGCCGGGGACGGCCACGGACTTGGTGCCGAGCCGGCTCTGCACGAAGGTCACCCCGATGGACCCCAGCGAGGAGTCGGCGGTCTGATTGGACGAGGTCACCACGGCCGAGCCGGTGATGGCCACGCCATGCACCAGGCCGGCGGTCTTCACCAGAGCGTCCAGCGTCGTGGAGGTCCCGGCGGACAGGCTCCCGATGGAACAGGTGATGGCGGCGGACCCCGCCGAGGAGCAGACCGTCCCGGTGGCCGCCATGCCGGCCAGGTCGAAGGAGAGCGGGGCGCCCGAGTCGGTGGCGCTCACCCGGGCCGAGAGGCCGGTGACCGTGGCCGTCGAGGTGTTGGAGATGGTGATGGCCCATCCGCCGTCGGTCCCCGGGGTCACCTGGCTCTGCAGCGGTGGCGTGGACGCCGGCACCTGAAAGGTGGGGACGGCCGGTGGGGGGTTCACGGTGGTGGAGCCGATGGCCGCCACCCCGGACGGCGGGGTGCAGCTGATGGTCTCGTTGGTGGAGGCCCCGTGGATCACGAAGGTGACGGCGATGGAGATGTCCCCCGGGGTGAAGTCGACCACGCCGGCGCCGGGCCCGGTCTGCCAGGTGACCGGGTTGTAGGCGGTGGTGAAGGAGTACGGGGTGTCGGGGACCAGGGTGGAATCGCTCTGAGGCAGGTTGGTGGCCGAGGCCGACTCGGTGTTGGGGCTGACAGCACCACTCGGGGCGCCCGCCGAGGTACTGCCGTCCTCGGTGGTGGTCTGGGCGGCGACGGTCAGCGAGGTGGCACCGAGGGTGCGGAAGTGGTTGATCACCGAGGCCGGGATGGTGACCTCTGTTCCGAAGGCGGTCTGGAAGGTCCCGCCGGCGTCGATGCTCGAGGGCGGGGCCGTCGACTCGGACACCACCGTCGGGAAGTTGGCGTTGCCGAATCCGGACACCACACAGGAGTCCGTGGCCACCACCCCGACGGTGAAGGTGGAGCTGGTCCCGGCCTGTGGACCGCCGTTCTGACTCATGGTCTGTCCGGTGAACACCTTGGTGAGCGAGGTCCCCTCGGCATCGGTCTCGGTGACCGAGGTGGTGTACGTCCCCTGGCTGGCATAGGTGTGGGTGGTGGTGGGAGTGGAGGTGTCGCCGGTGGTGCCGTCGCCGAAGTTCCAGGCGTAGTTGGTGATGGGTGACGAGGGGGCCACCGACGCCGAGGCGTCGAAGCCGGTGGCCTGGCCGGCATCGGCCGGGGTGACCGACAGGGCCGCCACCGGTGCCTGGTCAGGGGTGAGGGCTATGCCCAACGGATCGTTGCCGACGTTGATGTCGGTGCCGATGGTGTCGGTGGCCGTGGTGATCGGGGTCACCGTGCCGTCGGTGTAGTTCACCACCTCGAGCGTCGATCCGTCCGGGGTGACGGCCAGAGCGTCGGGTTCATTCCCCACGTCGATGGCGGGCCCCGGCGAGTCGGTGGCCACCGTGATGGGGGTCACCGTGTTGTCGCCCTCGTCGGCCACATACGCCGAACTCCCGTTGGGGGTGATGGCGATGGCGTCGGGCGAGGCACCCACACCGATGGGGGTGCCCGGCGTGCCGGTGGCCAGATGCGATGGGGGTCACCGTGTTGTCGCCCTCGTCGACCACATAGGCCGTGGCGCCGTTGGGGGTGATGGCGATGGCGTCGGGCGAGGCACCCACACCGATGGGGGTGCCCGGCGTGCCGGTGGCCAGATGGATGGGGGTCACCGTGTTGTCGCCCTCGTTGGCCACATAGGCCGTGGCGCCGTTGGGGGTGATGGCGATGGCGTCGGGCGAGGCACCCACACCGATGGGGGTGCCCGGCGTGCCGGTGGCCAGATGGATGGGGGTAACCGTGTTGTCACCCTCGTTGGCCACATAGGCCGTGGCGCCGTTGGGGGTGATGGCGATGGCGTCGGCCTGGTTCCCCACCGTGATCGGAGTGCCCACGGTGGTGGTGGCCAGGTCGACCGGCGTGACCTCATCCGAGTTCACCCCGGTCACGTAGGCGGTGGCGCCGTTGGGGGTGATGGCGATGGAGCCCGGCTCGCCGGTGTCAAAGGCGAACGGAGTTCCGGCCGTACCGGTGACCGAGTCGAACGGGCTGACGGTATTGGGGCCCGGATCGGTGACATAGGCCGTGGAGTCGGTGCCGGCCAGGGCGATCACCGGCGGGGGTGTGGGCGTGGTGCAGCTGAAGGGGGACAGCGTGTTCGAGTTCACCACGATGTCGAAGGCACTGAGCGTGGCACCCGGCGAGACCGACACGTTGGAGCCGGTTCCGGTGAAGGTGGCGTTGGACGTGGGCGTCCCGGTCAGGAGGAAGGAGTTCCCCGGGGCCGGGGTGGCCACGGAGGCGAAGTCGACGGTCTCGGACTGGCTCCCCGGCGTGGCCCCGGTGGCGTCGATGGTGACCGACACCGAGGCGGTGACGGTGGCACCGGTGCCGTAGGTGCCGTCGATCTCATTGGTGACGCTGGCCGGGACGGTCACGAGGAAGTGGGAACCGGTGAGGGTGAAGTTGGTGCCGTCGGGGATCCGGGCCGGGATGGAACCGGTGATGGTGGTGGGGAAGCCCACCGTCCCGACGCCCGGGACACCGGTGCAGGTAAGGGTGAAGCCGGGCGTGTCCGCCCCGGCGGGTCCTGATCCGAACACCGCAGCAGGCCATCCGGCCACCAGGCCACCGCCGAGCACCGATCCGGCCACCACGGCCATACCGGCCAGCAGCCGGCTCGTCGAACCACTTCTCCTTCGTGCCCGCATGAGCAACTCCCCGTCGCCGGACCCCTCCGCCGCACGCCACGCCGCCCAGGCGGAGAGTAACCGGGCGGTCAACGTAGATCATCACCAAATTTGATGAACGCAGAGAGCCCCGTCCCCGACCGACCGCAACCCGGAGGACCGGTGGGCGCATCCGAGGTCCGCCCGCGCCGTCCCGGGCAATTGCCGGTCGAGGGTCCCCGTGGTAGGAATCCACCTAACGGTGGGGCGGAAGGGCGCTGTTGAGCGGGAGGTGCCGGACCATGGGTCGTCATGTTCGTCGAGGGTTTCGAGCGGTCGTTGCCGGGGCACTGATGGTCACCGCGGCACTCACCGCATCGGTGGTCGTACTCCCCTCGCTGCCCGCCTCGGCCAGCCTGGCCACGGTCACCGTGGCCGGCGGCAACGGCTCGGGCTCGGGTGCCAACCAGCTGGACTATCCGTTCGGTACCGCCGTGGGTGCCAGCGGCACGGTGTTCGTGGCCGACTCCGACAACAACCGGGTGCAGAAGTGGGCCTCCGGGGCCACTACGGGGGTCACCGTGGCCGGCGGACACGGCTCGGGGCCGGCGGCCAACCAACTCAACTATCCCGAAGGCGTGGCGGTGAACACCAGCAGCACCCTCTACATCGCCGACACCGACAACAACCGGGTGCAGAAGTGGACGTCCGGGGCCACCTCGGGGGTCACCGTGGCCGGCGGCAACGGCGAAGGGTCCGGGGCCAACCAACTGGCTGATCCGGCGGGCGTGGCCGTGGTGGCCAACGGCGACGTCTACGTGGCCGACACCGGCAACAACCGCGTGCAGCAGTGGGCACCGGGAGCCACGGCCGGGGTCACCGTGGCCGGCGGCAACGGCTACGGGTCGGCGGCCAACCAACTGGAGGACCCCTCCGGGGTGGCGGTCACCGCCAACGGTGATGTCTACGTGGCCGACACCGGCAACAACCGGGTCCAGCTGTGGGCACCGGGGGCCACGGCCGGGGTCACCGTGGCCGGCGGCAACGGTGACGGGTCCGGAGCCGATCAGCTGGACGACCCCTTCGGGGTGGCCGTCGACTCCGGCGACAATGTGTATGTGTCGGACCCGGGGAACAACCGGGTCCAGGTGTGGGCGCCCGGAGCCACCTCGGGGGTCACCATGAGCGGCGGCAACGGTGCCGGCACGGCCGCCGATCAGCTCGACAACCCGCTGGGCGTGGCGGTGGACGCCGGCGGTGACCTCTACATCGCCGACACCGACAACCAACGGGTGCAGGAGACCTACGCCCTCGGACCACCGGCCACGGTGGCGGTCGCTTCGGGCAACAACCAGAGCACCACCGCCACCACCGCCTTCACCTCGGCGTTGGTGGTCGAGGTGACCGACAGCCACGGCAACCCGGTGCCGGGAGCCTCGGTGACCTTCACCGCTCCCGACGGAGGGGCCTCGGGCACCTTCGCCAACGGCACCGGCACCGAGGTGGACACCACCGACGGGAACGGCGAGGCCACCTCGTCAACGTTCACGGCCAACGCCACAGCGGGGAGCTACTCGGTGTCGGCCTCGGCGGCCACCGCCACCACCTCGGCCTCGTTCTCCCTGACCAACATCGCCGAGTGCCAACCCGGCACCTACAGCGGCACCGGTGGCGTGCCGTGCACCGCGGCCCCGGCCGGTTACTTCGTCCCCGACGCCGGGGCCACCACGCCCACCCCGTGCGCGCTGGGCTCCTTCAACCCGGACACGGGCCAGGCCAACTGCACCGAGGCCCCGGCGGGCACGTACGTCGACGCCACCGCGGCCGTCGCCGACACCCCCTGCCCGGCCGGCACGTACAACCCGGACACCGGATCGACCAACTCGGCGGCCTGCCAGGAGGCTCCGGCGGGAACCTTCGCCCCGGCCGCTTCGACCTCACCCACCAACTGCCCGGCCGGCACGTACAACCCGGACACCGGATCGACCAACTCGGCGGCCTGCCTGCCGGCTCCGGCCGGCACTTCCGTGCCCTCCCCGGGGTCAGCCGGCTACACCGTCTGCTCGGCCGGTACCTACAGCCCCACGACCGGGGCCACCGGTTGCCTGGCGGCGCCCATCAACACCTATGTGGCCACCACCGGAGCCACGGCGGCCACCCCCTGCCCGTCGGGGACCTTCAACCCCACCACGGGGGCCGACAACGTCGATGCCTGCCTGTCTCTGGCCCAGGGGCCGCCGATGTCGGCCACGGTGCCCGTGGGCACGGCGTATGCCGGCCAACTGACGGTGTCCAATGAGCCCTCCGGTGGGGGCGCCCCCACCTGGACCACCACCAAGACGTCGCTCCGGGTCACGGTCTCCTCCTCGGGAGCGGTATCGGACGCCTCGACCACGCCGGTCGGGAACTTCCCCCTGAAAGGCACCGAGACCGACGGGTTCGGTGACGCCGGCCCCTGGTCCTTCACCCTCCACGTCGTGCCGGCCCAGAAGTCGGTGAGCATCGAGCCGTTCGCTCCCGCCTCGGACGTCCTGACAGCGGCGCTGGACCAACAGATCACCAGGCTGGCCTCCATCATGAAGGCCGACAGTGCCGGTGCGGTCACCCTCACCGGGTACACCGAGACCCCCAACTACGGGGTATCGGCCAAAGTGTTCAGCCTGGACCGGGCCAAGGCCGTGGCCGCCTACCTCCAACAGGCCCTGACCGCCATCCACACCACGGCCACCATCACCACCGTGGGGGTGGGAACCATCGGAAGCACCCCCATGGACCGTGAGGTGGTGGCCTCCTTCCAGTCCGTCAAGCCGTGAGCAAGTCCCGCTCGAGCCGGTAGCGGGGAACGCACCGGGGCGGTAGACCGAAGGGATGATCCGCGTCGGCATATCCGTTGGGACCTCCTTCTCCACTGATGGCCCCGCGGGCCAGCGGGAGGGACCGCTCACGGTGGTGAGTCAGGCCCGGGCCGCCGGGCGGGCCGGACTGGACACGCTGACAGTCGGCGACCACCACGTCACCGGACCGGTCGGTTACGCCCAGAACGTGCCCATGCTCGGTCGCCTCCTGGCCGAGTGGACGGCTCGCCAGATCGGCTGCCTCTTTCTCGTCCCCCTGTGGCATCCGGTGCTGATGGCCGAACAGATCGGGACGTTGGCCGCCATGTCCTCGGGCCCGTTCATCGTCCAGACCGGCCTCGGCGGCGGCGCGGCCCAGTTCCGGGCCATGGGAGCCGATCTGGACCAGCGGGCGGCCCGGCTCGAGGAGGGAATCCTGGTGGCCCGGGCCCTGTTGCGGGGCGAGACGGTGGACAGCGACCTGTTCGCCATCGAAGGCGCCCGGATCGCCCCCCTACCGCCGGACGGGACGGAGTGGTGGGTCGGCGGTGGGGTGCCGAAGGCCATCGACCGTGCGGCCCGGCTCGGGGACTGCTGGTACGGCAATGCCGACCTCACCCCGGAGAGCGCGGCGCGGGACATGGCCATCTACCGGGAGGCCTGTGCCCGCCACGACCGGGAACCGGTCCGCATCCCGATCCGCAAGGATGTGCTCATCGCCGACAGCCGCGCCGAAGCCGAGCGGGTGGGCGACGCACTCCTGGCCGGTGGCTACCGGGGGTTCGATCGGAGCGCGGTGGCCTACGGCGACCCCGGGAGCGTGGCCGAGCAGTTGTCGGTCTTCGGCGACCTGGGCTACACGGACATCATCATCCGGACCATGGCCCCCCTACCGCCCGAGATCGGACCCGACGGGGCCTCCCGCTCGGTCGAGCTGGCCGGTGAGGTGCGCTCCCTGCTGGCCTGACCGGGACGGCGGCCCCCTCAGTCGAGCTCTTTGAGAACCTCACCGATGATCTTGGTGGTCTCGTGGGCGGGCAGCGGCTCGCCACCTTCGGCCTCGGCCACTTCGGCGGAGAAGTCCTCGACCGAGTGCACCCCACCGACCAGCACGTGGCGCAGGGCCTCACCGCTGGCTTCGGGATCGTCGAGGGCCTCGACCGCCGGGGCCACGGCATGGTCCGGAGAGACGGCCACCGCGTGCACCAGGGTCATCGCCTCCTGTCGGCCGCTGGCGGTCGACACCACGGGCTGACGATCGGGGTTCTGTTGCCCATCCCACTGGGCCAGCGCTTCGTCGTACCCCCCTTCGCCGGGATGGAGGAGCCGGGTACCCGGATCGGCGGCGGCGAGCAGGTTCGGCTTCGGTGCCGGTGTCGCCCCGCCGGCCTCGTCGGTCGGGTGCTGGCGAGCAGGTGCCACCGGCACCAGAAGGGTGCCGTCAGCGTTTCGTACGATGTCCATGGGACAGACCCCCAGGGTCCTGATGCTCGCCAACTTGTCTGTGGCGGCACTCCAATCATCCTCCACCCGGGGGGCCGGCGCCATAGCTCCGGGAATCCGGCCGCCCCGGGGCCTCCGCCCGCTGGGCGGGGTAAATTGACGGGGCGTGGAAACGGACCAACCAGTGGTATCCCCTCCCGGCCCGACCAAGGCCAGGCTGACCGCCCGGCAGAAGCTGACGGTGGGCGCGCTGCTCTTCCTGCAGGTTCCTTCCAGCTTGATCTTCTACCCGGTGGCCGCACTCTTTTCGATCACCGGTGTGGGCGTGCCGGTGAGCCTGGTCCTCATGGGAGTCGGAACCCTGCCGTACTCATCGGCCATGAAGTGCAAGACCGCCTGGCAAGAGGGCAGGAAGCCCGGGCACTGAGCCCGGTCACACAGCCATCGGGCTCGTGGTCACCGTAGGATCGACCGGTGGCTGACCACAAGCCTCCCCGTCCTGTTGCTGACGAGCGCACCACGTTGCTGGCCCTGCTGGGCTACCAACGGGAGTCGTTGATCGACAAGCTGCAGGGCCTGGACGCCGAGGGCGCCACGGCGGTGTCGGTGCCCAGTGGCACCACCCTGCTGTGGCTCATCCAACACCTGGCTTCCGCCGAGACGCGGTGGATGGTCTACCGCTACCTCGGTGAGGAGCCGGGCGGTGATGACCCGGGTGCCGCTCCCACCGGGACCGTCGAGCATGCCGTGGCCGAGTACCGCCGGGCGGCCCAACGCACCGACGCCATCGTGATCGGGGCCGACAGCTTGGACCGGATGTGCGCCACCACCGGGTCGGAGTCCCCGGTGAGCCTGCGCTGGGTGGTGGCCCACCTGTTGGAGGAGACGGCCCGCCACGCCGGTCACGCCGACATCCTCCGCGAGCTGACCGATGGACGCACCGGTCGCTGAGGGGTCGCCATCACCCCGGCCGGCGGCGACCCCGGTTGACAAGGAGGAGAGGAGCTGGTGTTCTGACCTCCTGGAACGTGACGAAAGGACTCTCTCCATGGCTGGAGATCGACCGAACGGGGCTGAACCACCTCGAGGCAGATTCACCATCGTCTACCTCATCCATGAGGCCTTCCGGCGCGACTTCGGCCGGCTGAGTGCCGCGGTCCGGGCTCCGGGCGTCGACCGGGCCAGGGGTGCCCAGCTCCGGGAGCACTGGGACTTCGTCAGCGACCAGCTCCACCACCATCACCGGATCGAAGACGAGACGCTGTGGCCGTTGGTACGGCCCAAGCTCGAGGGTCGCCAGGCCCAGTTGGCGGTGCTCGACACCATGGAGGTGGAGCACCAGGCCCTGCAACCAAAGACGGATGCCGTGGAGGAGGCCTTTGCGGCGTTCTCGAAGGAGCCCACCGCGGCATCGGGAGTGGCCTTGGGGGATCTCCTCGATGAGTGCGGGCTGGAGCTGTCAGCCCACCTCGGTGACGAAGAGACCAACTGCTTTCCGGTCGTCGATGAGGCCCTGAGCATCGAGGAGTTCAACGCCTTCGGCAAGGCCACCGCCAAGGCGGTCGGCATGCGGGGCTCGGCCCGCTTCTTTCCCTGGATCTTCGACGGAGCGGACCCGGTCGAGCGCAAGGCCGTGCTGTCGATGCCCCCGCCCCCGGTCCGGGTGCTCTGTGCCTATGCCTGGGAGCCGCGCTACAGGCGCCACTCCGCCGCCCTCTGGGCCTCGTAGCCGCTCAGCTCACCAGCACGTTCGGTCGGGGCAGTCCCTCGGCTTCGCACAGGGCGTAGTACACCTCGAGCGTTCCCGGACCGTCGAAGACACTCTCGATGCTGCCGTCGGCGGCGAGGTTGATGTTGACTCCGTACATCTGGAACCACACCTGGGTGTCGTTCTCGATGCACTCGAGGGTGTGCACCGAGCCGGCCGGTTCGAAGAGAAACGAGCCGGCCCTGTTGACGTACTCGTACTCGCGGTACTTCCACGCTCCCGAGGTGGTGTAGCCGTAGACCGGCCCGGTGTGGCGGTGGGTCTGGACGGCGTAGCCGGCCTGGAAGATGTTCTCGACGATCCACAGCCCCTCGGCCACGTCGACCTGGATCACCTTGAGTTTGTTGCCGTCACCGATCTCGACAAAGGGAAGGTCGGCCGCACCGCGGTGCTGGGCCTCGGGTCTGGTGTCGATGGTCATGTCCGTGCTCCTCGGGTAACGGTGGATCTCGTATGTGCGGCTCTAACGGTACGTCATGGGCCCATGGGACGCGGCCCCGGCACCAGCCCTGATCCACCATCTTGTGATACTTCCCTGCTTGACTGCCCCTATCAGCAGTAGATCTGGCAGAGGCGAGGTCGGCGGAGGAGAAACGTGGAGGCAACTATGCCCGGTCGGCGCGCCCATTCCTTCGACCTCGACGGCGGGAAGCAGATGACCGGCCGGCGCAAGCGGCCCCTCATCGCCATCGGTGGCGCGGTGGTCACCCTGGTCGGCATGGTGGTCGTGACCACGACATTCATGTCCGGGGCCCTGGCCGCTTCCACCCCGACAGCACCCTTCACCGAGTGTCCCGCCGTCGGATACAACACCAGTTGCACCGACCTCATCAACGTCACCCCCACCGGGTCCCAGGTGCTCCTCGACCCCTCGGCCACGGTCCACTCCGATCCCACCCGCGGCACCTACGACGGGACCGACACGCTGGTGGGCGTGATCAACAACACGTCGAGGACCATCTACAGCGTGCCGGTGACCTCCACCATGGACATCATGGGCTTCGACGGGGACGGCATCTGCGCCAGTCCCAACCCGCAAAGTGGGCTCCCGGGGCTTCCGGCCAGCGACTGCGCCGGTGTCAACCACGTGGACACCACCGGTTTCGGGGGACCGGACTCCTTCTTCAGGGGGATCAGCCCCAGGGAGAACACCGGGACCGTGGAGTTCATCACCCCTCTGGCCCCCGGGGCCTCCACCTACTTCTCCCTGGTGGGATCGCTCACCTGGTGCTCGATCACCGTGCCGGGCTCCATCACCCTCAAGCCCCCACACACCTCGCTGCTGACCGGGGCCACCGATACCTCAGTCGCCACGGTCCACAGTGGAAACGGATCGCCCATCCCCGACACCACGGTCACCTTCACGATCATCTCCGGGCCGAACAAGGGCAACGACCGGGACCGGGGTGACCAACGCCAGCGGCTCAGCCACGTTCAGGTACTCGTCGTCGGTGGTCGGCACCGACACCATCTCGGCCAGCTATGTCGACCCGATCAACTGCGCCACCATCACCTCCAACCTGATAACGGTCACCTGGCACCACCCGGCGGGCTGCCGACCGGTGGTCAGGCACGTGTTCGCCATCGGCAATGCCAGGATGGAGATCGTCAGGGTGCTGATCGTGGGGGCGTGCTTCAAGGATGTCACCGGAGTGACGTTCGGCACCGTGGCGGCCCCGCCCGGAACCTTCACGGTGAACAGCGCCAGCAGGATCGTGGTGTCGCCGCCGCAACAACCGGCCGGCACGGTCAATGTCACCGTGACCACAGCCGACGGTGGAACGAGCGCCATCAACGCCCCGGCCGATCAGTACACCTACTACCTGCCACGGATCCTGCAGGTGATCCCCAATCACGGACCGGTGGCCGGGGGGAACACCGTGATCATCCGGGGGACGGGCTTCTCGGGGAGACCCGCTCCCACCGTGAGCTTCGGCGGCGTGCCGTCCCCGTCGGTCACCGTGACCGGTGACGACACCCTCCGGGCGCTGGTTCCGCCACACCGTGCGGGGACCGTCGGTGTGGTGGTGACCACCTACGCCGGGGCCAGCCTGCCCGGGCAGTACGACTACAGGTGAGTCAGTACTTTTGGGGGCAGGGGATTCTTGAAAGAGTCCGTCCGGCTAAGCCAGTCGGACACCTTTCGGTAGTCGCCGTTTGGGGGTGGCCAGACTCCTCACCGCAGCCCACAGGAGCCCGAAGGCCACCAACAGATCGAAGGCCAATCCATAGGGCCAGATCGCTCCGGCGGACGGTTGGCCGTTGATGGTATTGACCGTGCTCGAGCTCTCGAAGCTCCGGATCGCTTGCCGGATGTCCCCGAGCACGTCTCCGGCTGGGACGATTGTTTGACAGTACGTCCCACTTCCCCCGGCTACCCCGGTGTGAAGTTGACCGGTGCCGATCGAGTAGCACTGACGGGTCGTCGGGGCCGATGGTGCGGCATCGGCCAGAATTACGAACGGGTTGGGGGCGATGAGGTACCAGGCGTTCCCATGGGTCTGGTTGGGGCTGGATGAAGCCTCCACCGCGGTCACCAGTCCCGCCAGGACGACGGACCCGAGGGCCAGGACGAATACCGCCACATAGGTAAGGACGCTGGACGTGGTGCTGCGGGCGAACAGAGCCGACAGGCCCAGGCCGATGGCGCAGACAATCCCGAGCAGCAGCAGCATCACCAACGTGACCACGACGACCTGCCACACCGAAATGCCCCCCTCGACGAGGGCGAAGACGGTGATCGGAGCGGACACGGCCACGAACACCCCGGCTGTCCCCCAGGCGGCCAGGAGCTTGCCGGCGATGATGTCGAAGGAGGAGACCTGGGTGACCTGCAGGACGCCGAGGCGTCCGCGCTCCCGGTCGCCGTTCACCGATTGGGACGTGAGGGCGGGGACGATGAAGAGCGCCAGGCCGAGCATGAAGAGTTGCAGGCCTCCGAAGAGCACGTCTCCCCGGTGGCCGTCGAGGCTCGGTGAGCTGGCCACCACCACACTGAGGAGCCAGGAGAAGATCAACAGGCCGGCGAACCAGCTGGCCAGCAGCCAACGCCAGCGTCCGGCCCTGAACCGCAGGAGGACCTCCAGCCGGGCAATGGTGAGTACACCGCTCATTCCGGCGCCGTGAGTTCGAAGTAGGTCGCCTCGAGCGAAGTCTGGATCGGCGTGCAGGAGACGACGGGAATGCCGGCCTGGACCAGTGCGGCGATAAGGCCCGCCACCGCCTCATCCGAGTCAGTGGCGATGTCGACCCCATCAGCCACGGGTACGGCCCCGGTGACCCCCAAGCCGGCCAGGGCCGCCACCAGCGCCGGGTCATCGAGGGCGTGTAGCCGCCAATACCGTTTCGAAGGGCGGTCAGCCCGCACTCCCAGCCGCCGGTCGCCGACCTTGACGCCGCGGTCGATGAACACCACGCTGTCGGCCACCTGCTCCAGATCCGAGAGCACGTGGCTGGACACGATCACCGCCGTGCCGTCAGCGGCCAACTGACGGACCACTCGGAGGAAGTCCAGGCGGCCGGAGGGGTCGAGGCCGGCGGCCGGCTCATCCAGGAGCAGGATGCGGGGCCGGTGGACCAGGGCGCTGGCAAAGCCGAGCTTCTGCTTCTGACCGCGGGAGAGCAGGTGGACCTGCTTCGTCGCCAGCGCGTCCAGGTGGACAAGTTCGAGTAGCTCGGCCGCTCGGGCCACGGCCCTGTCCCGTGAGAGCTGACGAGTGGCACCGGAGAACACGAGGTACTCGTTGCAGGTGAGGTTCTCGTAGAGCCCGAAGGTGTCGGGCACCCAGCCCATGATCCGTCGGACCGCGGCCGCGTCTGACATCGGATCGTGGCCGCCGAGGCGGACCACACCCTGGTCGGGGGCCAACAGGGTGGACAGAATGAGGAGGAGCGTGGTCTTGCCGGCACCGTTGGGCCCGACCATCCCGGTGACCTCACCGGCCTCGGCTGCAAAGTCCACTCCGCGCAGGGCCTCGGAGGCGCCGAACCTCCGCCACACTCCCTGGACCAGGACCGCTGGCCCGGTACCGCCTGTGGTCTCCGTCACCGCCTTACCCCTCGATCCCGAATCGACGCCCGGAGTCCGACCATCGACTACCTCATGGTGATGGTAGCCGAGCCCGCCCATCCGGTCCCGGGGCGAGCGCCGCAGCCCATCGCCGCCATGGTCATGCCGCCGGCCAGAACGCGTCCGGCCGGCCGGAGGTAGGCCCGCGTCGCCACCAACCTAACGACATCGCTGCAAGAACAAGCCTTGATGGCCCTTCATGCCGTGCTACGCCGTCGGATTGAAGCAGCCGAACACCGCACCGACCCCCACCGTCAGCAGGTAGTCGATGTTGTTTCCCTCGTACGTGGCGCTGCTGCCGGCGTACAGGTTGTTCACGTCGGCCCCGAAGGCCTGCATATCCGAGCAGGCAGTCTTCTCGTTGCCGACGGCGATGGCATAGCGGGCCTCCCTGATATACGGAGCGAACCCGGCGTTGATGGCGTCAGCCACCTGATAGAGGCTTTGCCCATTGAGGAACGCCCCGTCGAAGACGGCCAGGGAGTTGTGGACGGTCAGGGTGAAGCTGGTGCTCAAACTGGTCGGATGGTCGTGGGAGTCGATGATGGTGCAGATGACCTTGTGAGAGCCGACTTCCACCGGAACAGGGTCGGTCATCGGCCCATTGACCGAACCCGACGAGCACACGGAGGTAATGGGCCGGCCTCCGTCGGTCCCAATCGGGACGTGATAGTGCACCGAGGCCCACGGGGTATCGGGAGCTCCGCCCAGCACACCCGGCGAGCCATCGCCGGTGGCCAGAACGGAGACATTGGGTTCGGTGGCGGGGAGTCGCAGGTTGTCCGGGCCCGTGCCAGGGACGACGGTGGCATCGCCACTGAACTTGAGGGCCACCGTCTGACGACTGGCCGACGTCGAGGTCAGAGTTACCGTGCCAACGGCCTTGATGAAGTCGGCGGTACCGCTGTAGAAGGTGCCGGCACCGGTTGGAAAGCTGCCGAGCGGCAGGGCGGTGTTGGTAGGGCTGATGGCACCGGTGATCGTCCCTTCACCACTGAGGGTAATGAGGAACGGACAGCCATCGACAGCTGGAAGGTAAAGGCAACCGATGGAGAAACTGCCGATGGAACGGCCGTCCTTGTTGAGGATGGGACCGTCAAAGTTGTCCCCGTTGGCGGCTTCAGAGGTGAGGTGGTCGGCGTTGGTGGTGAGGCTCAAGGAATGGAGGATGTCAGGAGGTGGCGTTTTTGCGGAGGCCAAGGTGGTGGCACCCATCAACACGAGCCCGACAACAGCAACGCCGCCAAGAGAGCGCAAGAGCTTCACGATTACCGCCTAGTGGTTGAGGCCCCAAAGAAGTTGGCTCACGGTACTACCGGCCGGCAGCCACCTTCAACTGCTGGCGGGCTTCACCGGCGCCAACGACGCGGCGCACGGCTGGGAAGAGGGCCCGTCGATGGCCTTCCGGCTCGGGCCGAACGTGGCCCGGACCCGTACGAGTGCAGCCGTTCGCCCTCTCAGCCTGCAAGACCCCAGGGGCCGGTGCCCGATAATTTCCGGGGCGAGATTCGGGTGACGAACCCTTCAGGCCAATCGTCACCGGCCGGAGGGAACTGGCCGTGGGTGATCCGGCGAAGCAGTGGCACCGCACCGCCCTCCTCGACCCGGGCGACCCCTTGGATCACGAGGTAGGGACTGAACCCTTCGACCTCGATGTCGGACTCAACAGAAAGCGTGACCCGCGGATCACGCCGGATATTGCGCAGCTTCACGTGGTCGGCCAGATGACCGGCAACGATCTCGTCACCGTCCCAGCCGACGTAGATGCAGGTGACCTGGGGGGTACCGTCCGGGTTGATGGTGGCCAGATGCACCAGTCGGCCGGAATCAACAGCCGACCGGGTGGTTTCGTCGAGTCGAATGACGTCATCAGCCATGATTTCTCCTCCGTCGTCCCTCACCCGGAATCTACCGGGCCGATCCAGCCGGCCGAGTCACGCACTTCACTGCTCATGGCCGCTGGTCGGCCCGAACAACGGGATATCTCCAGCTGGATCGACAGAGCCCTGGTCGGGCCAGAGCCGCCCCCGCCACCTACCAGGCATAGGCCTCGGGAGCCGAACCAGGGCCGGGAAATATCCGGTCCAGCTTCTCGAGCACCTCGGCGTCGAGATCGATCTCGAGGGAACGGAGGCTCTGCTCGAACTGTCCCATGGTGCGCGGTCCGATGATCGGGGCGGTTACCACCGGGTTGGTCAACAGCCAGGCCAGGGCCACATCGGCCGGTCGTTCACCGAGCTCGGAGCACAGCTTCTCCCACGCCTCGATGGTGGGCCGTAGCCAATCGAAGGCGGCCTTCATCCCCTCGTCCGCTCGTCGACCTGGAGTGGCCTCGGTGGAGGACGAGCCGCCGAGCAGCCCACCCCCGAGTGGGCTCCAGGGGAGAATTCCAATTCCGTAGGCTTGGCAGGCCGGGATGACCTCCAGCTCGATGGCCCGGGTCTTGAGGTTGTAGAGGCTCTGCTCCGAGACGAGTCCGAAGGTGTTGCGCCTGGCCGCAGCCTCGTTGGCTGCCACAAGGTTCCAGGCGGCGAAATTCGAGCTACCGACGTAGACCACCTTCCCCTGGGCCACCAGGAGGTCCATGGCCTGCCAGATCTCCTCCCAGGGCGTGCTTCGATCGACGTGGTGCATCTGATAGAGGTCGATGTGGTCCGTTTGCAGCCGCCGGAGGCTGGCGTCACATGCGTCTCGAATGTGACGGGCCGAAAGCTTCGAATCGTTGGGCCAGTCACCGGCGACGTTGCCGTAGACCTTGGTGGCCAGGACCACCTTCTCCCGTCGGCCCCCACCTTGTGAGAACCATCGGCCGAGGATCTGTTCGGTTTCACCTCCTCCGTAGCCATTGGCAGTGTCGAAGAAGTTGACTCCGGCATCCAGGGCCCGATCCATGATGGCGAAGGCGTCGGCTTCCGCGGTCTGCGTACCGAAGTTCATGGTGCCGAGGCAGAGGGGGCTGACCAGCAGCCCAGAGCGTCCGAGGTGGCGATAGTTCATGAGCCGGAGCTTAGACATCCTGATCCGTTGAGCCAGAGACGGGAACGGCGACCCTGCCCGATCCATGCAGGCTCAGATTTGTCGCTATCCCCTTTCGGGGATGGTCAGGGATCGGAGTCTCCCGACGCGTTCGTCATCCGCCCCGCGGTAGCGCACCAACACCCCGAGCGTCTGATCGACGTTGAGCGACTGAATAGTGATCATCTCCTCCAGGTCCGCCCAGTCCTTCGTCCTGTTGAAGAAAGCCTTGAAGACGGCCAGATCGGAACAGCCGAGGAATGGGATCAGCCGGCCGCCGAACTGATGCAGTTGACGACGCTGTGCTGCCTGAAGATGGAAATCGGTCGTGTTGAGGAAGATGTCGACGGGCGTCTGCTCCCACCACAGCCGGATCTGCCCGTCCCGTTCGAGGACCGCGAGGTCTTGGTCCGAATGGCTCACGGGGGGTGATAACGCGCTCACCACCCTGCCGGCCTGATCTGGAGTGACGAAGACATTCACATCGATATCGATGGTGCCCCGGGCTCGCTCGGTGCAAAAGGCCAACGCCAGCGCACCGCCGAAAGCGTGAGGGAGCCGCTGGCTGTCCAGCCCCTCGCTGATCACCAGGATCTTGTCGACGATCGAGGTCATATCGCCCCGAAGAGCGGGAACTCCAGCTCGGGTGCATGACGGGCAGGAAACTGTTCGGCCAACTCGAGGACGGCGATCAGCTCCTCGCCGCGGGTCATTCCTTCGATATCAGGGGGAGCTGCGAGGAGGGACGATTCCAGCGAGTGTCCCGTCGCCCCGATGATCCGCATGAATACCGTCGTCGTCGGATCGACCCGACCGCTCTCATAGGCCGAGAGGGTCGCATGCGACGTTCCGGCCCGAGCGGCAAGAGCACGGAGGCTCAGCCGAGATTGCCTCCTGGCCGTTCGGATGATCAGTCCCGCATCCACGTCCCTATGGTATCAGATCAGATACCATGCATTGGAGGTCAAATGGTGCTCATGAACGAGACCCGGGCCGATACCGCCCTTCAGCGGCCGTGGACCATGCTTACCGCCGCTCTCACCGCCGCCCATCATGGCTTTGAGTTGTCCAGCGGCGTCGGGCTGGTCGGGCAGCCGGAACTCGGTCTTGTCGGAGCCAGCGCCTTCTGGGGAACGCAGATTCCCGCCTGGATCGCCTTGGCCGCCAAGGGTGACAAGCGATGGGACAAGTTGCTCGCCGTGTGGTCGGGCGCCGCGCTTGGAGGCGCCATCGTCCACTTCCTCATCTGGCCGTGGCGACGAAGCGCTTTGGGGCTACCGGTGCTGGCTGAGGCGGAAGGACTTGGCGACTCCAAGCTCCCTGCTTACAACACGCTCCTCTACGGTTGGGCGGCGGCATCGGTGCTCTCGGTGGCACTCGAGATTCCTCGGCGTGACCGCCGTTGGGCCCTCCTGGGCTTGGTGGCTCTGCCGCTCTTACGCCTTTCGGCCAAGCACCACTTCTCGTGGCTGGTCGATCAGGCCGCCACCAGGCCTGCATGGTGGAATCGCGGCGTCCAAGGCGACTGACGGCGGCAGCGCCGACCGGGCCATGTCAACACACCGGGATTCTGCGCCTGAGCCCGTCGACCGAGGGTAGAGCTACCAGGGCATGGCTCTGACGCCGAGGGCAACGGCGTAGTTGCAGGTCCCTCCGGTCATCACATTCGACGGGTCAGAAGCCCTTCCCTCGGCCTGTAGCGTCATCCGTCACCGCCACGCACCGTGCCAGGGCTGGATTCCACCAGCCCGTCGCACCCGATCGGTACGATCACCTTTCCCGCAGGACCCCCCTCTCAACGATGCCCCTCGCCATCACCCATCACGCCACGGCAGCCCACCCGCCCAGCCTGGGCGTCCGCGGCCAGATCGTCTCCCGCTAAATGGCCAAATCCATCCGGCTCCGGCCCTGGCAGCTCGCCGCCCTCGACCAGTTGGAGCGATCCCCGGAAGCAAACTTCCTGGCCGTGGCCACCCCGGGAGCAGGGAAGACCACGCTCGCGCTGGCCGCGGCGCGACGATCGCTGGCTCGATCTCGTGCCCGTTTGATCGTGGTTGTCCCCACCGCCCACCTCAAGTTCCAGTGGGCCCGGGCCGCGGCGGCTCTCGACCTGCACCTCGAGGCGGGATGGGCCCCTTCCCACGGAGCCTTTCCCTCGGACATGCACGGGATCGTGACCACCTACCAACAGGTGGCGTCGGCCCCTGAGGCCATGGCCCGTCGGGCGTCCGGGGCGTTCGTGGTCCTCGACGAGATCCACCATGCCGGCGATGACCGGGCCTGGGGTGAGGCTCTCCAGATTGCCTTCGAGGGCGCCGGCAGACGGCTTTCCCTCTCCGGTACTCCCTTCCGGTCCGACACCCGCTCGATCCCCTTCGTGCGCTACGAGTTCGACGAGGCGATTCCGGACTTCGAGTACGGGTACGGTCCGGCCCTGGCTGACCGCCGCGTGGTGCGGCCCATCTACTTCCCCCGGACCAACGGACATATGGAGTGGTCGGCCTCCGACGGATCGGTCTACGAAGCCGGGTTCGACGACGCCTTGGACGGGCCTCGGGCCAACCAGCGCCTGAGGGCGGCCCTGTCGCTCGATGGCGAATGGCTGTCCGACGTCCTGAGCGCCGCCCATGCCCGGTTGTGCTCGGTGCGGGAGCACCACTCCCAGGCCGGTGGCCTGGTGGTGGCTTCTGACCAGGAACACGCCCACGGCATCGCCGAGCTGATTCGCCGGCGTCTCCGGGCCAGGGCGGTGGTGGCCACATCCGACGACGCGGCGGCCTCCCAGAAGATCCTGGACTTCACCGCCTCCGACGACCCGTGGCTGGTGGCCGTACGGATGGTCTCCGAGGGGGTGGACATCCCGCGCCTCCGCGTCGGGGTCTTCGCCACCACCACCACGACAGAGCTCTTCTTCCGACAGGTGGTCGGACGGTTCGTCCGTTGGCAGGCCGGCGTGGGCCGACAGTCCGCCCACCTCTTCATTCCCGACGACGTCCGACTGCGCTCTGCAGCACTCGACATCGCCGCCGACCGTCGTCACAGCCTCCGGCGGGACGAACGCTCCGCCCAGGCGGACGAAGTGGATGGCGATCGAACCTCCGAGCCCTTCGACGAGCCGGTGGAGGAAGAACAGCTCTCGTTGTTCGCGGTGATCTCGGCCGTCGCCACGGACGCGGTCATGCCCGAAGACGAGGTTCACGAGGACCCGGACGACGGTGACCCAGACCCGGCGCTGATCCTCGAGCTCCCGGCGCCCCCACTCCTGCCTGGGGGTGGCAGGCCGGCCGACGACGCCACGGCCACCGGAGAGACCCTGATGGAACAGAAGGCCCGCCTCCGGGCCAGCAACACCTCCCTGGCCCGGGACCTGGCCCGTAGGACCGGGATGACCCACGCTCAGGTGAACGCCGAGCTGAACCGACTGGCCGGCCTCAAACGGATCGGCGAAGCCACGTCCGACCAACTGGAGCGCCGGCTCACGCATGCCAGGCAGTGGATGGCCAATCGGTGACGGGAAGAACCGGCCGCCAGAGCCAGTCAACGACTTTGGCGGCGGAGATCATTCTGGCCAGTCTCAGCGCGCCAAGCTGAGGACGGAGCCCATCGCTCATGACCTCTTGTCGACCGATTCCCGGTCCAAGAGGGGCCGAAATGATCCAGCCCGGCCGGCTGTGACCGCTACCGGCTCGAGCCTCCTCTGCGGCGCGGCGCACCCGGCCACTGAACGTGGTCTCGGTGCTACCCTCGGGAGCGGCCGCTGATGTGCTCAGCGGGCCCGATGCTCGGGGGAGCAGAGAGTGGGGGAATCATGCGTGATCGGATTCGGATCCTCGGGGTAGTGGTGGTGAGCGCCATCATCTTGGTCGGTGCCACGCTGGTCGGCGAGGTGGCTGGCCCCGCGGTGGCGTCGACCCCGAGTCCGCACCAGTCGGCTTCGACCGGCTACACCCTGGTGGGATCCGACGGTGGGGTCTTCTCGTTCGGCGGAGCCAAGTTCCGCGGGTCGACCGCCGGCATGGCACTCAATGCACCCATCGTCGGCACCGCTCCGACCCCGGATGGTCAGGGCTATTGGACCGTGGCCTCCGACGGGGGTGTGTTCTCCTTCGGCGATGCGGCCTTCTACGGGTCGATGGGGGGTACCCATCTCAATGCACCGATCGTCGGGATGGCGTCGAGCAACGACGGCCACGGCTACTGGCTGGTCGCCTCCGATGGCGGCATCTTCGCCTTCGGCGACGCCGGATTCTACGGATCGATGGGAGGCACCCATCTCAATGCGCCAGTGGTCGGCATCGCACCCAATCCCACCGGCAACGGCTATTGGCTGGTGGCCTCCGACGGCGGGGTCTTCTCGTTCGGGTTCTCGTACATCAACGCCACCTTCTACGGCTCTATGGGCGGAAAGGCCCTCAACCGACCGATCGTCGGCATGGCGTCGACCGCAGACGGCCTCGGTTACTGGCTGGTGGCCTCCGATGGTGGCATCTTCGCCTTCGGCGACGCCACGTTCCTCGGCTCCACGGGCGGGAAGCCGCTCAACCAGCCCGTGGTGGGCATGGCGTCGACGACCGACGGCCACGGCTACTGGCTGGCGACTTCCGACGGAGGCGTCTTCAACTTCGGCGACGCCCCATTCGCCGGTTCGCTCGGCAGCACCCACCTCAACGCTCCCATCGTGGGCGTGTCGCTGTCCGGGGCGACCACCGGATCGGTGTTGGCCGCAGGGCTCCCGTCGTTCTACTCCGTGCCCACCCAGTTGCCCTCCGGTCCACCAGGGACGCTGATGAAGGCCGAGCAGATCGCGGCCCCCGGCATCGACGGCACCGTCTACCTGGTCATGTACCTCTCGGAGACAGAGCTCGGAAAGCCCGTGGCCGTCACCGGACTCATCATGGTGCCGACCTCGCCCGCCCCGGTCGGCGGGTACCCGGTGGTCACGTGGGGTCACGGGACGAACGGGATGGCTCCGGTCTGCGCTCCGTCACTCCAACCGTCATCTGCGGTCCCGCTCCAGAACCAGCTCCTGGACAAAGGCTGGGAGGTCACGGCCAGCGACTACCAGGGTGAGGGCACCCCTGGAATCATGCCGTACCTGGCCGGGGTCAGCGCGGCCCGCAACATGATCGACATCGTCAAGGCGGCGCGAGAGCTCCCAGCCGCTCACGCCAGCTCGAACTACGTGATCTGGGGTCACTCGGAGGGTGGCCAGACGGCGATGTTCGGACTGAACATCGCGGCTTCCTACGCCCCTGAGCTCCATCTCCAAGGCACGGTGGCTGGAGCGCCCCCTTCCCAGTTCGAGGCCATCTACGCCTTCCTGACCGGGAGCCCGTACCAGTTCTACCTGTTCATGGCCGGCGCCGGCTTCAATGTCGCCTACGGCAACGCCACCGCCCCACTGTCCGACATCATCACGCCCCCGGGCCTGGCGCTCCTCCCACTCCTCGGACAGGGCTGTTCGGACTTTCTGGCCCAGAAACTCAACCCGCTCCATCTGGCCTCGTACGTCCCGACGGACCCCTTCACCGTCCCCGCTTGGAAGCCGTTGCTACAGGCCAATGATCCGGGGAACTTCACCAAACCGAGTAGTGCCCCGTTGCTGATCATTCAGGGCGGCGCCGACGAACAGATCCCCGTCATCACCACCCAGCTGCTCAAGCAGCACGAGTGCTCCATCGGGCAGGACGTCGAACGGTGGATCTACCCCGGGCAGAGCCACGCCGGAGTGATCCCGATCTCGATGAACGACATGGTCACCTGGATAAGCGATCGGTTCGCCGGTGATCCCAACCCCGACCCCTATGTCCCGACGGGCACGTCCGGCACCAACGGGCCGCCGACCACCACAAGTTGCGCCAGTTAGGTGCTGAGCGGCATCCTGCACGTTCGTCTCATCGCTCTGAGGGCCGTCGTCCTGGGCTGACGGAGCTGAGGTCCGGGCGATCACGGCAGAGTTGGCCCGTTGCGAGCGCCGCGGCGTGCGGACTTCTTGAACCTGCTCGATGGCTGGTCAGCAGCGGGGGGACCGCTATTCTTCGGTTGAGGTCTGATCTCCGATCCCTCCGAAAGGCCTGGCATGACGACCACGTCCACCAGAGTTGATGAACGCGCCTCGCACGATCGACCCCCATCGAGGCCGGCAGAAGAGAGCGGGATAGCTCGGATCGCCGGTTGGTGCCACGACCACCGTTGGTGGGTACTGATCATCTGGCTGGTGGCGTTGGTGGGGTCCAATGTGTTGGCCCAGGCCGCAGGGAGCAATTTCTCCAACAATCTCACCGGTGGCGCGCAACCGGTCCAGCAGATCCTGAACCAAGCCTTCCCGGCCGAAAAGGGCAGTCCCGCCCAGGTGGTCATCACCTCGACCGGGCCGATCAGCGCCGCGGCAGTGCAGGACCGGACGGCCAGGATGGTGAGCGCCCTGACCCCACTGGCTCATGTGTCCGAGGTGATAAGTCCCTTCACCGCAGCCGGGGCGCACCAGATCTCTTCCGACGGACACATCGCCTACGTCCAGGTGCAGTTCGACGAGATCGCCGGGAACCTGCCCCAGGCTGCCATCAACAAGGTGATCACCACTGCTCAGTCCTTCGCTGCTCCCGGTTACCAGGTGGCGCTCGGGGGTCAGGCCATCAGCCTGGTGGCCGGAGGGAAGCCCGGGTCCAGTGAGGGCATCGGCATCCTCGCCGCCATCATCATCATGTTGCTGGCCTTCGGTTCTGTCGTGGCCATGGGCCTGCCCATCATCACCGCGCTGTTCGGGATCGCCATCGCCTTCGCGGTGCTGGATTTACTCTCCCATGTGATCACCACGCCGACCTTCGCCCCCGAGATGATGGCCATGATCGGGCTCGGCGTGGGCATTGACTACGCCCTGTTCATCGTCACCCGCTACCGTCAGGGTCTGGCCGAAGGCCGGACTCCCCGTGAGGCCACCGCGGTCTCGTTGGCCACCTCGGGCCGGTCCGTGGTGTTTGCCGGTTCCACGGTGATCCTCTCGCTGCTCGGCCTCTTCATCCTGCAGCTGCCCTTCATGCGAGGTCTGGCCGTCGGGGCGATCGCCGCCGTGGTGCTGGTCATGGCCGCCGCCATTACCCTGCTGCCGGCCATGCTGGGCTTCGCGGGCCTGGCCGTCGACAAGCTTCACGTGCCCGGCCTCCTCCAGAGCGGTGCCGAGCCCTCGGCCCGGAGCTTCTGGTACCGATGGAGCCGGACCGTCCAACGACATCCGATCATTGCCGGCGGTACCGCCTTGCTCTGCCTGCTGGTGCTGATCATCCCCTTCTTCTCCATGCGCCTGGCCTTCACCGACGCCGGCAACGATCCGACGTCGTCCACCACCCGCCAGGCGTTCGACGCCTTGGCCAGCGGATTCGGCCCCGGATTCAACGGCCCGCTGATCGTGGCGGCCTCGGTGCCCGACGGCCAGAAGGCCGCCGTGGAGACCCTACGGGCCAAGGTGGCCGCCACCCCGGGCGTGGTTTTCGCCACCCCGGTCCAGTACTCGGCGTCGGGCCACGACGCCGTCATCATCGCCTACCCGGCGACGTCCCCCCAGGCGGCTCAGACCGAGGCCATCGTCCACACCTTGCGCAACGACGCCATCCCCGCGGCGACGGCTGGAACCGGGGTGGCGGCATACGTGGGCGGGGAGACAGCCGGGTCGATCGACGCCTCCGCCTACCTGTCGTCCCGGTTGGTATGGGTGATCGCCGTGGTTCTCCTGTTGGCCTTCCTGCTGCTGATGGCCGTGTTCCGCTCGTTGGCCATTCCGTTGAAAGCGGTGATCGTCAATATGTTGTCGGTCGGGGCCGCTTACGGGGTGATCGTGGCAGTGTTCCAGTGGGGCTGGCTCGGCAGTGTGATCGGGATCGGATCCACCGGCCCCATCGATCCGTGGATCCCACTCATGATGTTCACCATCCTGTTCGGGCTCTCCATGGACTACGAGGTGTTCCTGCTGTCCCGGATTCGCGAGGAGTGGCGACGGACCGGTGACAACTCGAGTGCCGTGGCCGACGGATTGGCCAAGACGGCCCGGGTCATTACCGCCGCGGCCGCCATCATGGTCTGCGTGTTCGGCTCGTTTGTGATCGGTGACCCTCTCCATGTCCTCAAGGTGTTCGGCCTGGGCCTGGCCGCGGCCATCTTCATCGACGCCACCCTGGTGCGCATGGTGCTGGTGCCGTCCATCATGGAGCTCCTGGGCCGAGCCAACTGGTGGATGCCCTCGTGGCTGGACCGGGTCGTCCCCAAACTCGGGGTCGAGGTCGACGTGGCCCCACAGGGTGCCATGACCGTTGAGGCATCGTCAGTCTGAGGGTTGCACTCGATACTGGATTGAGCTGGCCGAGGACTGGCCAACATCTTCAATCGATCCAGCTGGGGCCTGATTTCGCCAGACCCTCAGTCCGCGGAGCCGAGTACGTCGGAACTCGCTCGATCGTGGATGATCCTCAGCTGAGTCAGCTGAGGACCATCTCGAACTGCGGTAGTTCCGCAAGTTAGCTTCCGCGGTCGATCGACCCGGAATGTGCCCACAGCACCCTGATCGCCGAAATCAGCTGAAACGCTTCCCGCAGTCGGCGCCAAGTACAAGATGAGCGAGGGACGACGACAGGAGCTGGATGGAGACGGACTCACAGCTGATGGCCCGAGCGGTGGCCGGCGACAACGAGGCCTTCGGTGACCTTGTCCGTCGCCATCAGCCGGCCGTGTATCGGTTTCTCGTGCGCCGGGCCGGCCCGTCGGATGCCAGCGACCTCCTCGCCGAGGTCTGGATCGCGGCCTTCCGGTCCCGTCACTCCTTCGATCTCGATCGGGAGTTCGCCCTTCCTTGGATCTTCGGCATTGCACGCAACACGCTGCGCGGCCACTGGCGGCGTTTCCGCCCGGACGTCGGGCCACAGGTCGAATCGACCGATCCTTGGCATCAAGTCGACGAGCGGCTTGCCGCGGCTGAAGCGACTCGGCGGCTGCGAGGTCCGGTGATGGCGCTGCCGGAGGGACAGCGTGAGGTGCTGCTCCTCGTGGCCTGGGAGGAGCTGACCCCCGCCCAGGCCGGTGAGGTCCTGGGGATACCCGCCAGTACGGCCCGAGTCCTTCTGCACCGGGCCCGTCTGGCGCTGCGCCCCCGGGTCGAGGCCATGAACGATACCGATGTCTGAGAAGGAGAAGTGATGAGTACCGAAGATCTCGATGTCCTGCAGATTGCCGGCGCCGTCCCCGAACCCCCTGAGGGGGTGTTCACCGAGGCATTCCGTCGGCTGGTGGAGGAGATGGCCTCGAATCGCCACATGATTCTGTTGGCGGACCGACCCGCCACGCCTCCAGCGCCCGGCGGCCCCGTCGTCGGTCTCGGGCCATCGCCCTCGCCGTCGCAGTGGTTGCCGTGGCCGCGGCCCTCCTGGTGGCGCTGGTGCCGGGCCCGGTCGGTCAGAAGCTGCCCGTGGCCGAGGCTGCGCAGCTGCGCCTGATTGCCAGCAATGCCGCAAGCCAACCCGTCCTCCATCTGGGGTCTGACCAGTGGCTCCGGATCGACCAGGTAAGTCTGGTCTCCCTCGAGGCCACACACCAGGTTCCTGACGGACAGCTCGACGGCAAGCCGGTAGTCACGAGCAAGCCGATCCCCGGTGCCACCGCCACGGTCAGAGTCACGAGTACCCAGTGGTACAACAGCATCGGCCAGGCGTGTGTCTCACTTCGACCGGGATCCATCACGTTTGCCTCCAGCGCCAACCACGCGGCGTGGGTGAGGGCGGGACTCCGCACCCGGTTCGCTGGTCCCCTCGCCGTGTGCCCGGACTGGGTGGCCGCCAATGCCTTCAATGGGTTCGCCCAGGGCATCGGTGCCGTCAACGTTTCGAGCCTCACCTCAGACCCCTCCCTACTGGCCACCCAACTACGTTCCGGCACCACTGGTATCCCGGGTTTGGATCAAGGAGCGAGGACCGGCAACCAGGGGTTCGAGGAGGCTGTTGCACTCCTGACGGGGCCGATCACCGGTAAGCCCGCCTCGTTCGGCGCCGAGCTCTACAGGGCGATCGCCCTGATCCCAGGAATCCAGAAGCTTGGGGAGACCGCCACCCACTCGGGACAGGTGGGATTGGGGTTTGCTGCCAACACCTTCTCGGGCCGGGTCGTCATGGTGATCGACCCGAGCACCGGCAAGCTGCTCGAAGTGCAGAACGGATCCGTTCGGGCCCTTCCTCCCGTACTGAACGCCCCCTCGCTGACGAGTGCCCTCTACCCGCCGAGTGTAAATCCGATTGAGCGGGGCTTCTACGTGGCGGCCCAGGTCAAGTGGAGCGATTCGTCAGGTACTCGATCCATCGTGAGGACATCGGACCTGCCCGCTGACCTTCAGCCCCCGCCTACTCCGGTGGCCGTCATCGTGGCCACGGCCAAGTCGACCATCGGGGGCCTGACCAACGTGACCTCCACCGCCAAGCTGAACGACCCGGTCGATGTCCTCGAGCGACAGCTGGATGCTCAACTGGGGGATCCCGGCGGCGGCGGAGGGCTAGATCCCACACCGGGGGCAGAAAAGCTCTATCTGGTATTCACGGGTTCGAAGGCACAAGTCGACAGTTGGGATCGGGCCCTGGTCCGTTCGGGGATCTTTGTGTCCGTCAGCGTGAACTGGGGGGACGTACCCACTACTGCTCCAAGTATCTAGGTCGATCTGGACACGAGGTCCAGCGGGAGCCGGCCTCAACTCATCAAGCCGAGGACACCCGTTGGTACCTATCTGCATGCCTGTCCCACCACCCTCGGCCATTGCCGAACCCGATGGAACTGAGTACCTGGGCGACTCTCATCCACGCATTGGCCAAACCCGAGTCGACGGTCCCAGGGATTGGCACCGTCGGGAGAAGGCCCGGTGGCCTTAGTTGTTGTAGATGCCCGTGTCGAAGTTCGAGGTGACGGTCTTGGCCTCGCCGAGGTGGGCCAGCCCGAACAGATCCTCAATCGACGCCAGTGAGGAGTAGTGGTTGTACTCCTTGGTCACCACGGTACCCGCCTTGATGAACGGTGAGAGCAGGACCGCACCCACGACGCCGCCACCCGGCCCGCTCTGGCCATTTCCTCCGCTGTCCGCGGCAGGACCCTTGGTCTCGCCGCAGCACGCGGTGGCATCCAGTTTCGGCTCCTCGGCTTCGTCGAATGTGACCTCGATGAGGCCATTCTCCTTGTACGCGGGAGAGGCCTTGATGATTGGTACCCAGGTGCTCAGCCATTTATTGATGTCGCCCACGGCCGACCCACCGCCCTGCCCGGCGCCGGTCGTGTTCTTGCAGGGATAGTCGTGTCCGTCATCGCAGAGATTGGGGGTGATGAAGCTGAAGTTCGGAGTCGTCGCCACCGATTTGAGGTCGGTGACCAGACCGGTCACGCCCTTCGGTGTACCTGTCGGCATCGTGCCCGTCGTGCCTCCCATCGGCACCACGTCCTTTTTGCATGTCGTCGTATTGTCGATGATCGAATGGAAGTACATGAACGGGTTGTGCCGGGTGGTGTAGCCATCGGCCTTCACAGCTGCCGTCGTCGGGTCTTTGGTGCCCAGGGTCGGGTGGCCACAGGTGACACCACCGTCGCGGGACGGGTCATTCCCCATGTCCTCTTCGTAACCCTTCCAGGTGAACCCCTTCGCACTCAGCTGACTGGCGAGGGTGGGCACTGCAGCGGGGAAGACACAGCCGGCTCCCTGCTGGATCCCGTTCTTCTGGCCATCTCCCGACGGGAAGTTGGCGTATCCGGATGAAAGGCAGTCAAGTTGGTTGGCCGAGTTGGGCGGCTGGCCGGAGATGAATGCCGCATAGTTGTCGTTGGAGAAATGACCGATTGCGTAGTAGTCCTTTAGCAACGCACCCTCGCTGGGCAGGGTCTTGGCCAGATACGGGTCCTTGGTCGGCGATCCGAAGGTGGCCGAGTAGCCATTGTTCTCGAGCATGATGACGAACACGTGGCGAATGGCCGGCAATTTCGGGATGGCGGAGGGCAGTGGTCCGGCGTTCCGCTGCAAACCGGCCGTGCTATGCGCCGGGTTGGATGCTGATGCGGCCGACACACTGCCGCCAATCACCAGGCACGTTGCTGCCAGCGCCACTCCGGTCACGGTGAATCTGCGGATCGATGGCGCGTTTGGCATTCCGTTCCCCCTTTGTCCTGGCCACCCATCCGCCCGGGACCAGCCTGACCGCTCAGTTCCCCACCGCTGCCATTGCGGTAGCACCCGGCAGTGTCATCTGTTATGCCCAGGATGTCAAGGAGGTGCCCCTGAGGATGAACGGGTCTCAGCTCATCAAATCTGAGGACGGCGAGGATCCCCGGGTCTGCTGCATCGGGCACGAGGCGCAACCAGGTCCCCTCGCAGCCGTGCATGGACACACTTGTTGATCCGATGCTGTGGTCCTAGGCTCCCGGAGGTCGCTGGGGAAGGGGAATGGGATGAAACGTCGGCTCGTACTAACCACTGTCGCACTGCTTCTGCCGGTGGCCGCCGGAGGGCTCGCTGTCCCTCGAGCGGCCGGGGCCGCCGAGGTTACCGGAGCACAGGCGCCGTTGACCACGGCCCAGGCTCAGGCCCTGTCGACCAATGTGTCGGACAAGGTCATCGTGGTCTTCAAGAACCAGCTCCCAGCCACCCCGGACCTGCCTGGCAATGGCGCAGACCGGTCTGCGGCTGTCAATCAGGTTCAGGCCGGTGTCGTGCACGAGCTCGCCCAAACCGGAGCCCGCCAGGTCAAGAGCTTCCAGATCATCAATGCCTTGTCGGCCACCGTCTCGCCCGGAGAGGCGAAACGTCTCTCGGCCAATCCGTCCGTGAAAGAGGTGGTGCCCGACGAGGTCATTCCTCTGACCAGCTCCCTCCCCGCCGCATCCCGGACGCAGGCCAGCGGTATCACCCCTCTTCCGGGCGCTTGCCTACCGGGCGGCAAAGTGCAATTGAATCCCGAAGCGATCGAAGACATCCACGCCGCCACCCAATCAGGGACAGGCCAATCGGCCCAAGCTCTCGGCTATACCGGTGCAGGGGTGAAGGTTGCCTTCATCGCCGACGGGATCGACACGGACAATCCGGATTTCATCCGGGCCAACGGTCAACATGTGTTCACCGACTACCAGGACTTCAGTGGGACCGGGACCGGGTCCGTCCAGGATGGTGGCGAGGCCTTCCTCGATGCGAGTTCGATCGCAGCCCAGGGTCGTGAGACCTACAACGTCGCCAGCTATGCCGTCGGGCTCGACAAACCGTGCAACATCCGGATCCTCGGTGTCGCCCCGGGGGCGAGCCTGGTCGGGTTGAACGTCTTCGGATCGGCGGAGGTGGCCTTCAACTCGGTCTTCCTCGAAGCCATCAACTACGCGGTGAACGTCGACCACGTGAATGTGATCAACGAGTCGTTCGGGTCCAACCCGTTTCCCGACCGTGCCAGTCTCGACCTCACCGACATGGCCAATGAGGCTGCGGTGGCCGCAGGCGTGACCGTCTCCGTCTCCAGTGGTGATTCGGGGGTCACCAACACCATTGGATCCCCTGCCACCGATCCAGCCGTCATATCCGCCGGTGCCTCGACCACCTACAGGGCCTACGCCCAGTCAGGACTGGGGGGAATCACCCTTCCCGGGGTGACTGGCTGGCTCGACAACAACATCAGCGGGCTCAGCTCGGGCGGCTTCGACCAGTCAGGACACACCGTCGATATCGTTGCCCCCGGGGATCTCAACTGGGCGCTGTGCACGGCCGATCCGGCGAAGTACCAGGACTGCACGAATTTCGCCGGCGAGGGCTCGCCGGTCCAGTTGACCGGCGGTACCAGCGAGTCGTCCCCTTTGACCGCCGGAGTTGCTGCTCTGGTCATACAGGCTTACGCCAAATCCCATCACGGCTCGGTGCCGTCTCCCGCAGTGGTCAAGCGCATCATCGTGTCGACCGCCGAAGACATTGCTGCACCGGCCGAACAGCAGGGGGCGGGCCTCCTCGACGCCTATCAGGCCGTGCTGGCGGCCGCTTCCTATCCGGGCACCAGCGCACCATCCAGGGGGACGTCCATCTTGAAGAGCTCCACCCAGCTGAACGCCGTCGGGCAGCCGGGGAGCGACCAGACGCTCACCGAGACCGTGAGCAACGACGGTGCCGGGACAGCCACCATCGGCTTGTCGAGCCGGACGCTCGGCGCGTATCGGACCCTGGGCGACGCCACGGTCACCCTGGCCGATGCCACCGGCAACTTCAGTGTGGTGAAGTTCACCGAGCCACCCGGCCAGGCCCGGCTCGACGGGTCGATCGCCTACAAGGGGGCGGGACCCTCCACGGACTTCGACGCGGCCGTCAACCTCAGCCTCTTCTCACCGTCGGGAAAGTTGGCCTTGACCAGCAGTCCGCAAGGTACCGGCAATTACAGCGATGCCCAGGTCACCGATCCCGCCGCCGGTACTTGGACGGCCCTCATCTTCGGTAACCCGTCCTCCGAAGGGGGAACCGTGGGCCCGGTCAAGTTCGGGGCACGCACGGCAGCTTGGGTAGGTTTCGGAAGTCTTTCCGTGTCATCGCTCACTCTTCCACCAGGCGGTTCAAAGTCGTTCACCTTGAACGTCACCACCCCGAACACACCAGGGGACGAGTCCGGGTCCATCGTGCTCAGAGATCGCCAAGGTCCGTCATTTGCCGCAATGACCACCGTCCCCGTCACCCTCCGCACGCTGGTGCCTACCCCGAGCCCGTCCTCAACCTTCACCGGGACCCTGACCGGGGGTAACGGGCGACAATTCAACTCTGGCCAGACCGCCTATTACGAGGTGTCGATCCCAGCCGGGACCCCAGTGCTCAATGCCGAGATCACCACGCCCAACGCCACGAACACCTTTCTGGCCGAGCTGGTCGACCCGGTCACCGGAGAAGCGGCATCGACAGCCAGCAACATGCTGGCGACAAGGGCGGCGAAAGGGACGGCCCTCGTTCCCCAACTCGGGACCCAGCTCCACGTCCTGAACCCGGATCCGGGGCTCTGGACCTTGGTTATCAACTTTTACAACCAAGTGGCCGGAACCGCGCTCACGCAGCCATTCACCGTCACCCTGGACCGGACCCCGGCACCGGACAGCGCTTGGGGCCTACCGGACTCCCCGTCCACGGCCCTGGCCAACGGGAAGGCACAGACGGTCAACCTGCGGCTGACGAACCCGGGCACCACCCCCGAGGCGTACTTCGTCGATGCACGACTCGACCAGTCGGTTCAGCTGAACCTGGCCAGTTCGACGGGATCAACGGTGACCGTCCCGGTGCCTTCGACCACGGTCCCCCAGTACCTGGTCCCGAGCCACACGACCTCGATCACTGCTACAGCATCGGCGAAACGGCCCATCTTCTTCGACTACTCCTGGGCGTTCGGAGACCCCGACCTGATCTCCTCTTCTCCACCCTTCAGCGACTCGGCCAGCGGGTCATTCAGCTCGGCATTTGTGGCACCTGGCGACTGGATCATCACCCCGTTCCAAAACGGTCCCGACGGGGTGAAAGGCGTGCCGCCCGTAAAGGCTTCGACCTCTCTATCCGCGACCACCGCCGCATTCGACCCGGCCGTCTCAGCGAAGACCGGCGACCTGTGGCTGGCCAGCACCGACCTAACTGCACCGTTCAACGCTGTAGTCGTCGAGCCAGGTCAGACGGTCTACCTTCCAGTCACGATTACGCCGTCCGGCCCGGTCGGGGGCACGGTGAGCGGAACCCTCTATATCGACGACTTTTCGCCCTCCGATGCAAATGTCACCCAGAATTCCCAACCGGGGATCTCACCCAACGCCAGTGATGTCGCGGCCTTCCCGTACCAGTACCGGATCTGTGGATGCTCGTCCAAGGCTTGAGAATCGAGCTGGCCGACTCCGAGGCGATAGATCCGAATGCAAACTCCCGCCAACGCTGATCTCAGGGGGATCCGGGGTCCCGATCGCACGAGTTCTTCGCCAGATCGCGGGCTCAGGGACGAGGCTTAACCCACTGGCCAAATCTAGGTGCCGTACAATCGAGAGACGGAGACGGACTTTCGATCGTCGAGCGGGATCAACCCGTTTGTCGTGAATACATGCTGATCCGAGAGCAGGAATGGCTTATGAGGCCACTGACATTTTGGCGACTCTGCGGTGCGACAGTTCTGATCGTGATCGTGGCCGCCACTGCGTTACCTGGCCAAGCTGGCGCGCAACCCGCCGAGGTCCGATGCCTCACCTCTACTACTGCATCTGGTCAGACTCTGTTCGGGCCATGTCCCGTTGGAAGCCCCCCCATCGTCGCGTTCACCGTCACAGATTCGGCCGATCCCTTGTCGGTGACCCGCACGGGAGCAGTGTTCAACGGCAACGGAAGCCAAGTTCAGGGGATTAACGGAAAAGCCCTTGCCTCACCGATCGTGGGGATAGGGGCGTCGGGAACGGGCTACTGGCTCGCAGCTGGCGACGGTGGTGTCTTCGCCTTTCACGGTGCGGTGTTCTATGGTTCGATGGGCGGTCAGCGCCTAAACGCTTCTGTTGTCGGTATCGCCACCACACCAGACGGCAAGGGGTATTGGCTGGTCGCCTCGGACGGCGGAGTGTTCTCATTCGGCGACGCCCACTATTACGGCTCGATGGGGAGCAAGCCCCTGAACCAGCCGATCGTGGGAATCACCTCGACTCCGAGTGGCCAGGGCTACTGGCTCGTCGCCAGTGACGGCGGTGTGTTCTCCTTCGGCGACGCCCCATTCGAGGGCTCGATGGGCGGTCAACTTCTGAACGCGCCTGTTGTCGGCATCGCGTCGACGTCATCAGCGGCCTCCCAGTTTCCGTCTTATCCTGCATTGTTCGGTTACGTCCTCGTGGGCGCAGATGGAGGAGTATTTGCGTTCGGGGACGCTCCGTTCTATGGATCAGCCGTCGGATCCGGTGATGGAGCGGCGATTGGAATCTCGGTGTCGGGCTATGCCACCCCTGATTACAGCGTCGTCCTCGTGCCCTTGGTCGCGACGTCAGAGGGCAACCTTCTCTACTGGAACGCCTTCTAGCCCTAGATGCCGGCGGCAACTCACGGCGTGGTCAACCTGACAGAGCCGCGGCCATCAACGACCGCCTCAGCTCAAGCAGATCAGACCCTCGTCTCCCACGGGACCGAAGTGCCGGTCCCGTGGTGCGTCTTGTCCTGGGGATCCTGAGGTCGGAGCTCTTGGACCACCTTCAACTCAATCCTTGCCGGAGCCGTGCCCACCATCCCTCCCGGTGAGGATGTGCATCAACCGACGGACGAGAGAACACGCCCAGCGGGATAGCACCTACGATACCGGTAAATCTTCAGACCGACGCTGATCTACCCGAGGATCCAGATGATGAATGAAATAGCGGTTGGCATCGTAATGGGCAGCCAATCGGACTGGGCAACAATGAAAGACGCCGCAGCAGTACTCGATGAACTGGAAATTAGTTATGAGTCAAAAATTGTTTCTGCTCACCGCACCCCGGAACGTCTCAGATCATACGGACTTGCTGCGGTAGGGCGAGGCCTGCAGGTAATTATCGCCGGAGCGGGGGGTGCCGCTCATCTGCCGGGCATGATGGCCGCCAATACACGACTCCCTGTATTGGGCGTTCCTATCCACTCAAGGTCACTGAGCGGGCTCGACAGTCTCTATTCCATCGTGCAGATGCCGAAGGGTGTCCCGGTTGGCACCATGGCTATCGGAGCGGCCGGCGCCGCAAATGCCGGTCTCATGGCTGCTTCTATCTTGGCGATCACGGACGTGGCCGTGGCCGCCAGATTGGATCAGTGGCGTGCAGCTCAGTCGGAATCGGTCGCTGAAGATCCACTCGATGAGTAGTGAGCGTGGCGTGAAAGTCGTCGGGATCCTTGGCGGAGGCCAGCTCGGTCGCATGCTGGCTGTTTCAGCCTCGCAGCTTGGTCTCGGCACCCATATCTTCTCACCGGAGTCCTCGCCCATAGCAGGACAGGTTGCCAGCCGAACCACACAGGCCGAGTACGCAGATTCGGCGGCCTTGCAGGCATTCGCCAATTCGGTCGACGTCATTACCTATGAGTTCGAGAATGTCCCTTCCCAAGTTCTCGATGGCTTGGAGTCTCACTGCGACGTTCTGCCTGGTCGGAACGCCCTTTCCATCAGTCAGGATCGTCTCACGGAGAAGGACTTCATCTCGGACCTCGGCCTTGGCACGGCACCGTATGCCAACGTCGAAACAGAAGCCGAACTCGAGGTGGCCATCGCCCGAATTGGGACGCCGTCGATTCTGAAGACCCGGTCGCTCGGCTACGACGGCAAAGGACAGGTTCGGCTCACCCAGCCCCACCAAGCGAGGGAAGCGTGGGCGTCGCTGAAGGGGGCCCCGTGCATCCTCGAAGGATTTATCGAGTTCCGGTGCGAGGTTTCGGTCATCGCGGCCAGATCCCGGTCGGGAGAGGTGGTCTGCTTTGATCCGGGTGAGAACGTCCATCGAGACGGGATTCTTCACACCACGACAGTGCCTGCCGAACACGTGTCGAACGTTCTCTGCGAGAGGGCGAAGGGTCTTGCTGGCGAAATCGTGGATGCTTTGGACTACGTCGGCGTGATGGGGATGGAGACGTTTGTGACGTCCCGGATGAGATCCTCGTTAACGAGATCGCACCACGGGTACACAACTCGGGGCATTGGACCCAAGATGGCTGCATAGTCGATCAGTTCGAGCAGCATATTCGCGCCATTGTCGGGTACCCATTAGGTAGCGGAGCGAGGCACTCGAACGTCGTCATGACGAACCTGATCGGCGATGAAGTAGTCGAGGCGGAGAAACTCTTGGGCGCACCCGACATCTCTTTGCATCTTTACGGCAAGACTGACATCAGCCCAGGTCGGAAGATGGGGCATTTCAATAGGATCCTCGGTCCCTCCGGTGAATCCTAGCTAGCGCCGCCTTCACACTGGTCGGAGCCTTGGATGGACCTATAACTCGGGTGAGGACGCCGAAGCGATCATCGCCATCACCCGGCGCATCTCCATCTACTGCCCCGACCCCGAGGCCACCGTGCCCAGCCCACCCGATCGACCTACGGGGAGCTATCGCAGCCGCTCGTTTGAACTCCGCGTTCGTTGGCGGTGGTTACAGGTGGCACTCTCGGCCCGTCGCAGCCGTTCGGCCTTTGGGCACCGAGGAGCGGGATGAGCTGTGGAGATTGCTCAGCGAGCGCAGATGGAACCCACTGCCTCGAGCCTGCAGCACGCCCGGGAGTAGGGCGACCCGACGGGCGGCCCCCGGGGCGGGCATGCTGGTGACATGAGGATCCCACGTCCCGGCAACCGCCACCGCTCCGGCGCACCCCTCGGACCCGGTCAGGAATCAGTGTGGGACTATCCTCGACCACCCCGCCTGGAGCCGGTCGCCACACGCATCCGGGTGGTGTTCGCCGGCGTCACCGTCGCCGACACCGTCGGAGGCTTCCGGGTCCTCGAGACGAGCCATCCACCTAACTACTACCTGCCCCCCAGCGACGTCCTGGAGGGCTGCCTCACACGGACCCGTCAGACGTCGTTCTGCGAGTGGAAGGGCACGGCCCACTACTACGACGTCACCGTGGGGGAGGCGGTGGCGCCGGCCGCCGCCTGGGGGTACGACCACCCGAATGCCATGTTCGCCGCCATCGGTGGCTTCGTGGCCTTCTACCCTGCCCCCATGGACCGTTGTCTGCTAGGTGACGAGGAGGTCGAGCCCCAGCCCGGAGGCTTTTACGGCGGCTGGATCACCGCCAACCTGGTTGGGCCGTTCAAAGGCGGCCCCGGGACGCAGGGCTGGTAGCGGGGCCTGGGTCCCCGGCCATTCGCCCTGAGCAACACGCTTCGACGCGCCGAAAACCGGCCAAGATTGGCCCGCTCTTGCCATTCTCACAACTTGGTGGAAGCCACGGGACGATGTTCGCACCCCTCTTGGACTGCTGAACTGGGAGACACGGCGTGAAAGGTTCGCACCGGAGGGCACTTCGGGTTCGGGATCGTTCACCGCGAGGTCGGCATCGCACGGGTAGGACTAGTTTCGAACTCCTGTCGGAACCGACAAGGCAGCCGCGCCACTTTCCGGCAGCTGCCGGCGGGCTTCGTTGACGATGTCGTCGGGCACGGCCTGATGCACTCGCTGACGGGCATTGACCGGACGCCAAGAACACGCATCCACCAAGGAAAGCGTTGTGATTCTGACAACACCGTCGAGGTGATGGGACTCGAACCCGGATCGTGGGGCGGCGGCCTCAACCCCTGCGGTTGAACACCATCTCGCCGCCTCGGCACTGTGCACCGAGGCTCACAGGCAGCACCTCACCTCCAGAGGCTGAGGATTGGTCACCTCAGCTCAAGCAGCTGAGGACGCACGCTTCAACGGCTGAGGGCTTTTTCTGCCGCGACGTTTATGTTTCGACAGATCCGCCCAATGCCTTCGAAAATGTGGGTTGCTAAATGCCCGACTTCGAGACTGACCCGGGGTTCAACTGCGGGCGCCCTCCTGATGCAAGACCCTCCGAGCGCAGGATCAGTTCCACCGCCCTTGCTGTGTTCCCGTCTGGAGCTATCCAGATCCGATAGGCAAGTTGAGAGCAATGAAATCGCGGGTAAGCCCATCAAGAATACGGGCACCATCTCGAAGGTCATTTCGCTGCTCTTGCGTCAACTCGGGCACCACGTATCGGTCACATATGTAAATATTGAACTGATCTCCAGAGCGCCGACCGCTTGCGTGACTCTTGAGGCGGCCAAAAAGTCCAGGGGCTCGATTTACAACACTTCCATCCTGCCAGCTCATTCCAATGTAGATGAGTTTGGACTCACGCCAAATCGAGTAAACGCCCGGGTAACCCTTTTCGAATCCCACCTGGGGCCAGTCCCTGAAGTGATGAAGGGGACCCGAGTCCAGTTGACGCGAGCAACGTCCAAGTCTGCCGGCACTGCCGATTCCTCCTAGTCGCCTTTCCGTTTGTCAACACTAGCGAAGCGCTTGGGTTTGGATCAGCCCTAGGCCAGAGCGAGTCTGAGCATCAACGTTCGGGCACGTCCATCCTCAGTCTCTACGCCGCCATTTCGATGGGTACGCGGTACACGGCGACTGCCCGGACAATTGATCTGCAGGGAAACAAGGGTCCTCAGCTAACCCGGCTCACGACCTACGCCCACGACGGTCAATGCGCAGCGTTTATTCCTACACACAACTGGCGTCTCTATGCGGGGGGGCTGGTGCCAGCATCAACACCTGGGGGCACTCAATCGGCAATGCTCTGTAACACCAACAGTGATCGGAGGACTGCATTTCCATGGACACCGACTGGCCACACAGATTTTTCGAGCCTCGCAGCGCTATTCATCAACACGACACTGACACGGTCGCCGGAGCTGAGCCACACGCAGCGCCTGATTGACGTCAGCGCAGCAATCATGGCCAAGCAAGGTGTACGGTCGACCAATTCCGCTCCGTCGACCACGCCATCGCCACAGGCGTGTATCCCGATATGTGTGAACACGGTTGGGCGAAGGACGAATGGCCTCAGCTCTTCGGAAGGGTGATGTCCGCGGACATCCTCGTCATCGGCGGCCCGATTTGGCTTGGCGACAACAGCAGCGAGACCAAGAAGGTGATCGAACGGCTCTATGCCCACTCCGGTGAGCTCAACGACAAGGGCCAATGGCTCTACTACGGCAAAGTCGGAGGATGCCTGATTACGGGAAACGAGGACGGTATCAAGCACTGCGCTTCGAATGTTCTCTACAGCCTTCAGCACATCGGTACTCGATCGCACCCCAGTCAGACGCCGGATGGATCGGAGAGGCCGGACCAGGTCCTAGCTACGGGGACGAACTTGAGGATGGCAGTCGGGTGGGAGTGGAGAACGAATTCACCAATCGCAATACCACCTTCATGACTTGGAATCTCCTCCATCTCGCCGGCATGCTCAAGGCTGCTGGCGGCTTTCCTGCTTACGGAAATCAGCGCCGAGAATGGGATGCCGGGACGACGATTCGATTTCTCGAATCCCGAATATCGGTCCTGAAGAAGAGCGACTTCCGCCTCTGAACTCCGTCGTCTTCCGCTCACCCGGACGGGGGACCTTGAGACTCCCTTGACATTCGTACTCGGGCGTGCAAAGCTGAGTCCAAAGGATGCCGCCGGATCCTCTAGGTCGCTGCTATCAACTCTTCGTCTCCTGATCCATCATCATTTTCCGAAGATGCACCTGAGGCAAGCATTTGTTTGTCGAGATCAATGCGATCTCGGATGCGCCGCCTCAAGACTCTCGGTGCCAAGCCATCGAACTCGCTGCGAGCAGTTTCGGCCGCACTTAGAACTTCCTCGGGAACGGCATCAAGCAGGCCAACATCAACCATGAGTGGCAATGTTGCCTCGATGCCCTTATCAATGTGTTCCCTTATGGGACCTATCGCTAGATAGTTAGCAAGGAAATCTGGACTTAATACAGGTGATGCGATAGGTGGGCAGCCCAAGTGATCTGCCAGCTTCCGGTGCATTCCGAAGGCTTTACGATCAATATGAGCCACGAACTTGTCGTATTCGAATGGCCCATCTCGTCGTTGTCTACGTCTCTGCGAGCACGCCCACGTAGTTCTCAGTGTCGTGTTCGGCAAGTCTCAGTGCAACCACCGGATCGATTCCGCCGTGGGATCGTGATCTTCTTTGATCTTGAACTTCGGTCCACATTTCTTTCACCGCGAATCTCAAGTCGTCGGTGGCACTGTTAGCATCATCAGCGAGCGATATCTCCGTAATGCGGAGTTCATCGGCCAAATACTCTGCAAGTCATCGACCGGTCGGATTGCACCGCGGCATTTCTTATCCACCCGGCAAACCGACAGGTCGTCCGCCGTTCTTGATGAACTCGGTATACAAAAACGGAACCTGCCCTTCCCATCTAGGTATCGACCGAAATATCAAACACCGATTTATGTGGCGCTCCAACTCCTCAGTGACACCTGGAGTGACATGAAATGTCACTCCAGCTGATTGCGCGGCCAGAACAATTGTGGAGAATCGTCGTTCTTCCACTGGCACCAAGCGCTCACCAAACAATGGAAGGACCGCCGAGGTGTCAAGCCATATTTCTCCACCTGAGTAAATCTTCACAAGTGCCTTCTGAACATTTGGGGTAGCGCGCACCAGTGAGAAGAGAGTGTATGAGTTGGAGAGGCTTCTCCAGATATTTGAGACTTCCTCGGTCGGGTGAAGAAGGACATTCTGGAGTGCGGTAAGAACGAGGATTACATAGTCGGCCTGGTTCCCGGTGATGCCTCCATGATTTCCAAGATCGTCCACAACCAGTTCACGCAATTCATCCTGATTGCAAAGGGCAAGCGACCCCGACTGAACCGCTGCGACAAAGGATTCGCCACGTTCGAGTAACACTTTTTCGACCAGTCGCCGCACTCTCGACGTCATTTCGAGGACATTGAAAGGAAGTTCGATCTCAAGTGCAGAAGCGGACTCTGAGATGACTTGTAATAGTTCGTCATGCAGGCGCGTATCGAGGTTCTCTAGTTCGATCAAACGTGAAGCAAGCCGGGATCGCTCTTCGTGTGCAAGACAAAACTCGTCGGACGATCCGTAATGTCGAACATTCGCCCGGTCATTCTTTTGAGCGCTGCATCAAGTCAATCTATTCAACTCAGATTTGTCACTAGCCGGGACTACTTCACCTATTCGCTGGTAAATGTATTCCGACGGATGTTCTGAACTTCGAGCTGCTATTGCCGAGACTATCGATTGGAGTGCCATCCCATGGCGCACTACACCGGAGATATTCAAGCGTCTCAGGGCTGAAATAATGAAGCTGAAAGACAGCGGTCGATTACTTACGTCTGTCAAAGAGCTTGGCGATTGGTTACCTGGTATTACTGGACCCTTCGAACCGGCTCAACTCGATGCGGTCGTTCGATTGTCTGGCCCGGCGGGCTGTCTTACCTCTTGACTTCGGTGGATATATTCTGCTCAAGGCCGATCTTCTCAAGCGCTCGGATGCACAAGCCGTTATTAGAAGCTTGCACGATGATCCAAGGAGCGGGGTTCGATTACAGAGGAGCGGGTGCTTACGGGGGTTTCAACTTTCCACCCGACTTTCAACGAGTCGAAGAGGACGACGAGCGGATCATTCTCCTGGGTTTGCATAAGCAGCTGGTAGAGTACCCTATTTGCTTTAGGGACCAGGACCCCAATGGAAAGCGATCGACGCTGTTGGTCTTCCCCAGCTACTTTCGGAGAGAGCGGCCCGATCGAACGGAGAGCCAGCCTATTTCGTGAGCTACCGATTTTCGGGGCCCCTTGAAGAGATCTACGCCACACTCGTTGCTAGACTCCACTACACGGAACCCTTTAGCAGTAAGGGTATCTGGCGAAATGCTGCCGATTTTGTCACAGCAACTGGTTCTGGTGTCGGGCTCAGGCTCACACATAAGTCGGATGGAACTGGATCCCTTGAGATATATAGCGATCTCAATACATCAATTGGTGACTGCGTTTTATTTGCACGATACGTGTATACCCATTTACTTAAATATGCGGATAATGTGGGCGCGATTACGGCACGATATTGCAGCAAATGTGGTACGCCAAACGAAAATCGTGAGATTGCTCTCAGAAGACTTCTGGACGGCAAGCAGGACATTGGATGTGGTCTCTGCGACCATCGAATTCCCACTTTGGGATGAGATAGAGGATCAACTCGCCAGTCCAGAACTCAGAGCCCAGGTCGAGGCCCTCCGCGAAGCGGCGCAGGTGGTTCTAGATACGGAGAGCAAAGAGCGCATACTCGTGGGCGAGGTTGTTGCGGTTGCTGCCCGAGCGAATCAGCTAGCAAGGAGGTAACGGTAAGCGACTGGGGGATCGATATGGAAGATAAGTTCAAAAATGATGCGGGACAAGCCACAGGAGAGAGGCTGTACCTTCAATTAAGTCCGGCGCTCACACCTTAAATCTCGAAAGACCAGGACCTTCGAACTTCTTCGAATCAGTAATCTCGGCATGGAGACTACTGGGCAGATCAGGCATATCCTGTCATGCTGGTCATCCGAGATTCCTCCGGGTCCATTGAGTGGATGGAGGTTCGGGATCTGCTGCGTCAGCGTCGATCTCAAGGGGAGTGGCCGGTGAAGTCTATTGCGTTCGAGGGAGAGCGGTTTGATGTTATGAGCCTTCGACGGTGGCGGGAACGAGTTCTCGCAACGACGTGAGACAAAAGTGGTAGCCGGAGTCGTTGGATCGCGTTTGATACACCTGGGCCCATTGAAGTTGAAGGGCAAGTCATTGCCAGGATGATTCCGTCCGAACGAAAAGGCCACCTCAGTTGAAGTTGGACTCCTCCAGGGAGGCGCCGCGGAAGTTCGCACCGGTTAAATTTGCCTCAGCTGCATCAGCTGAGGTACGGCTTGGCCGGGTGGTCCGGCCGCGACGATGAGGTGCAGCAGATCCATCGCCGAGGTGTCAGCTTGGGAACAGGTTTACGTGGGCGCGCTCGGCATCGTGAGATGCCTGTTGGAGGTGAGCCGACGAAGCATGTCTTCGTCAATCACGGGGGTCGGAGCCGAACAGTCAATTGCTCGAACTCCAGTGGCGCTGTAGGCCGGCACAGTTGTAACGGCACCTGCACCTGCGACGCGTCTGGACGACGCCGAGGTCAACTATTGACGGTCAGCGTCATCTTCGCCGTGGTCCGGCCCGCCAAATTGGTGGCGGTGAACGTCACCGTGTAGGTGCCTTCCGATCCGCGAGCGGGGACGCCTGTGAGCTCTCCACGTCCGGCCCGGAACTTGTAGACAATTCCAGCAGGCAGGGCGCCCGACTCGGTGAGGGTCGGAGCCGGTACCCCTCCCGTTGTCGCCACTACTAGCAGTGCCCGTCCGACTGAGGCCGTCACTCCGGTGGCGACCTTGACCGTGGGCAGGCTCACAACGTTCACGTTCAAGGTCTGGTGGGCTATGCCGACCGGGTTGGTGGCCACCACCGTGAAGGTGCTCTTGCCCGTCCTGGTCGGACTACCGTGGAGGGTGGCGGTGCCATCGGGGCCGGCGCTGAATGAGAGGCCCGCAGGGAGGACGCCCTCGGTGGACATCGTCGGTGTCGGATACCCGTGGGCCACCACCTCGAACGAACGGGTATGGCCGAGGGTGAAGCTCGTACTGGCTGCTGACACGAACCTCGGGGCCGCATTGACGGTCAGCGTGAAATCCTGGACGACGGCCGACCCAACGCCGTTATCGGCGGTGATGGTGAAGTGATAGACGCCACCGGAGCCGGACGCAGCCACGCCGCTCAGCACGGCCGTGCCTTGCCCGCCTTGGGTGAAGGTGATCCCGGCCGGCAGGCGGCCGGCCTCCGTGAGCCCGGGGTCTGGGGCCCCGGTGGTGGTCACCTCGAAGAAGAGCGGCGACCCGGCAGTGGCCGTCACCGAGTCACCGCTGGTGATGGCGGGCGCGGTCGGTACCGTGTACGCGGTCAGCGTGCCACCAGGGGCCACCGACTCCCAGCCCGAGGTGGTGGACCCGTACTGCGACCCCACAGATTTGTCGTGGATCGTCGAACCGAGCGGTGCGCTCAGGGGCACCTCGAGGGACGTCGAGCTGTTGTTGGTCACGCTGATTACACCACCCTGTTCGGACGCGGTCACCGTGCCCGCGGCCACGGCCGCGGCCCACGCAGTCTTCTCTCTCTCGATAGCGCCGATCTGGCCCAAGGTGGCCTGCTGGTAGGGCGCTAGACCAGTGAACTCGCTGCTGTACTCGGCCAGCAGCGGGTTGAGCACCGAGTAGAGCAGCCCGTCACCGGTCGTGTCGGGCGTGGCTCGGCGGGGTGCCTGAGGTCGGTCGGTCCCGGGCGGAGGCTCGCCCATGATGTTGGTCTGGTGGACGTAGCTCGGCTCGCGGGTCGTTGCTCAACATGTTCTGGAACATGCCCGAGACGACGCTGTTCACGATGTCGGCGAAGGTCGCCGGCGTGGTCCGACAGGTCGTGGTCGAGCGTGTCGACGCAGTCCACCGCCGTCGGCGACAGCCAGGTAGAGCGTGTTGTACTCGTCGACCTCCTGGGCCTCGGTCGAGACGTTGTAGTAGATGTTGATCGGGTGGCGGGGCACGACCTGGGCTGTGCCGTCGAGGAAGGTTGTCCCGGCCGGGTACTCGGCCCCGGTGTAGGTGGTCCCGATCCCGAACTGCGTCGTCGGGCGGATCGGGGTAGGCCTTGGAGGCGTCGTCGCCCGACCGCGGTGATCCCGACCGCCTCGAGGGCGGGGATGAAGTAGGGGTTCTGCTCCCAGGGGACTCGTTGGCGTTCTCGGACGGTCGGCGGAGTCCAGCCTGCGTGCTCTGCCGTGCCGGCGGTGCCGGTGTCGGTGAAGGTCAGCTCGAGCTCACCGCCGCCGGTCACGTCGGTGGTCGAGGCCGGGTTCACCGGAGCTGTTGTCGGGCAGGGTGGCCGAGGACGGGGTGGCGCAGGTTGCCGATCAGCGACCAGTTGTTCGTGCCGGCGACCTCCCGGTAGATCAGGTAGTTGGCCGCATGGCAGATGGCCTGCCAGACCAGCGACACCGAGCCGCCGGCGGGCACCGTCGATGGGCGCGGTGACATACGCCGGCCGACTGGTCGGCGCTCGGGGAGTCGGCGCCTTGAACTGGTCGGTGACCGCGTACTGGTAGGTGCCGGCAGCCAGCGTCCCGCCGTCGGCGTTCACGGTCTCCGGGTCGAGATCGGGCGGATCGACCGTCGCCGGGTTCCCGGGCACCAGGTCGGCGAGGCCCGAGTGGTTGCCGGGCACGAAGACCTGGGGGTTCTCGGCGCCGAGAGCATCGCTGGTGTCGTCGATCTCGGTCAGCCCGAGGCCGCCGGTCCCCGGCGTTGCTCCCGGGGCGGCCGCCGCCCAGTTGGTGTTCTCGTTGAGCTCGGCCTCGATGTAGTTCTGGGTCGCGCAGCCCACGTCCAGATACGGGCGTGTCGTAGGTGTGGCTGATCCAGCCGAAGTCGTCGGCGTAGGGCTTGCCGGTGGTGGGATCGGTCGCCTGGAACTCGGCCAGCAGCGGGATCCGGGCCGGCCGGGGCGACGCCATCCCCGTCGGCCTGGTAGGCCACGCTGCCGCCGCCGTTGAACAGCTGGTCCATCCGGAAGTCGTTGGCCTGCGACCACTGGGCGGCGTTGACGACGTCGGCCGGCTGCATCCGCAGCGCGTCGGCGTCGGTGTAGTCGTTGGAGTGGGTGGCGGTGCTCCAGGCGTCATCGGGCGTGAAAGTGTCGTCGATGTCCATCTCGACGTAGTTGCGCGATCAGCCGAGGTGGACGCCGTCGGTCACCCAGTCGATCAGACTCGGGGCGAGTACGAGCCACGAGCTGTAGGTGCTGTTGTAGTCGAAGGTGATGGAGAGCTCGCTCACGTTGTCCTGGCCGGTGACGCTGTTCGGCCCGTGCTGGTCGAGGGCCATCAGGGTGTCGCCGCCTGCGGTCTGGAGAAGGGGGGTAACTGTGTCTCCATTGCTGGCGTCGACGGTCGAGGGATACCCGTAGCTGTCGGCATCGAGCGGAACGGGGCCGGCCAGGGCCGGGAAGGCAGCCAGGCCGTCTGCCGTCAGGGTGGCGGTGGTCGACCCCAGTTCATTGGAGGCGCCGCCGTCGGGCGTGATCCCCTGGATGGCCGCCACGGGGTAGACATACCCGTCAATCTGACGGATGCCAAACTCACTCTCGTAGCTGAAGACCGGATAAAGCGTTCCCCAGGCGAACTGGTAGATCGAGGGGATCTGAACAACTCCGTCGTAGTAGCCGTGCTCAGGGTTGTTCGGATCCACCAGCGGAGGCAGGGTGATTGAGGCTGAATCGTTGGGTCCGGGGAGGACCAAGGTGTAGGGGACGCCCTCGGTGGTCAACTGGTTCTCCCAGGCCTGGGTGACCGGGTCGCTACTGCTCTCCCCGATCAGCAATACCTTCAGGTCGAGTTGGGATGTGCCCTGGGCGTGCGCGTCCACCGACCCCGCTACGACCGTTACCGCGGTGACCGATATCAGGCATAGCAGCGACCCCAGCACTGCACCGGCCCTCCGGATTCTTCCCGACATCTCCCGCCTCCTCGTATGTGTCCCTGCTCCCGCAGCATGGGCACCCCGGGACGGCACTGCAGATGAAGCGCCGTCGCTGAGCAGCCAGCGTAGCTCCGACGACCGGGCCTGACGAATGGCCCCCTTACGGTCAACGGGGACGGCGTGCACGCAGGGCATTCCGGTGGCCCGGGCGCCGGAAACGTCATACGCCACGGGGGTCGGATCGTCGTCCATGTAGTTGCTCCGACGTGCTGATGTGGGCTCTGGCTCCGGCCGGGACTTTGCAACCTGGTTGCGCAGAGCAGCCAGCTCATGCCGGCCACTTGAAAGATACAGAGTCCGCCGGTGGTGCTCGAATGAGAATCGTGAACTCCGGAGTATTCGTTACCGAGTTCGGACACACAGCTGTGGTGGAATCATCACCCTGGGACCAACCGCAACGGAGACCTCTGTGCCAGCTCCGGCGTCCGTCTGGCGGACCGCGTGCACTACTGCCGGTGCGTCAAGGGCATTGGTCACGTTCACGGGGCACTGGTGGATCCCGTCGGTCCCGAGCCCTTGATAGTCGGTCGCACGAGCGATCAAACCAGCGCCGAGCCACTCAGGGGGGCCCGGCATAGGACCGTGAGGGCGAGCGCGGCGACGACGTGACACCCGGTCCTTCCGGATCATGACGATTGGAACCGCGCCCTGCTCTTGACCTCTCGCTCAGGCCATCCACTCAGCTTTTGAGGCAATCGGACGAAGTCGATCAGATCGTCGTCCGCTACACACACTCGCAGCCTGCAGGCCTGGGTATTTCGAATGATCAGAATCCAAGTAAATGTTCACAATCTCCGTGCAGGCCCATCTCTTTTTTACCATCACCTATTTGTGCAACTGGTCCACATGGCTCAGATTCTTGTATTTTGTTCGTTTATCTATTGAGGATCTCGTTGTCGCTGTCACCGCCCTTGTTTATGGTGTGCAGTTTTCGGGGCGACTGCCCCACCGCCCAGCCAGGTCGCAGACACGGATCAGCGTCGGTTGTCTGGGAGAACCTATTGTCACCGTCGGTATAGGAGAAAGGGGGATCGCAATTAGGGCTATTTATGCGGGTCGAGGCCGAATCACTAATTGTGAAGAGTTCGAACGATATTCTCCAAGAATTTATATTTCGAAGTCATTTCGGGAATTTATTATATAAATGCACCCATCTGCCGATGAGACGTTGATGACCGCACTTCCTTCCATCGGTTTGACCAGATACCGGACCTTCATCCTGGGCACCGGCGTGTCAGCCGTGGCCACTCTTGTATTCCTGTTCTGGGTGGTCGCCGGGTTGGGCGGCGCGTGGACATCGCTCTGCGTCGACGACATCGGCCAGTTGGTGGCTGCGTGGATAGCGACACTCGTCTGTGGGGTGGCGGCATACCGGGTGTCCACAGGTCGAGCGACCTGGGCACTGTTCGCTGCCTCGAGCTTTGCCTGGGGCGCCGGGGAGGCCGTCTGGTGCTACTTCGCGCTAGTGCGGAACACGCCCGTACCGTTCCCCTCGCTAGCCGACGTCGGCTTCCTGGCGGCCGTTCCCCTGGCCTTCGCAGCTCTGCTTCTCGTCCCGGGAAGTGCGGCGAGCAGAGCTGACCGGTTCCAACAGGTACTGGACGGGTGCATCATCGCTACCTCGTTGTTGTTTGCCAGCTGGGTGACGGTGCTCGGTCCGCTCTACCGGTCACACCATGGAAGTCTCCTCAAGCAAACGATCTCACTCGCTTATCCGATGAGCGATGTGGTTATGGTTTCGCTGGTTGTCATCCTCATCGCCCGGGGTGGCCGGCCGGTAAGAGTTTCCTTGGCCCTGGTCATGGCCGGGGTGTTTGCCTTTGCTGTAGCGGACAGTTCGTTCACCTATCTCACCGAATTGAACAGCTACTCGGGAGGGAACTTTCTTGACACAGGGTGGGTGGCTGGATACCTGTTGATCGGGCTCGGAGCGCTCTGGGCCCTGACCTGCCCATCGCCCCCCCACCAAGGCACCGAGGCGTCGACGGTCTCTCTGGTCGCCCCCTATGCCCCCGTGCTCGTTGTGCTGGCCGTCACCGGGGTGCAGCTGCTCCGAGGGCGACAGATGGAGTCGGTCTCGTGGATCATGGCGTTGGCACTGGTCTTACTGGTACTCGGCCGCGAGGCCGTTCGGCTGTGGAGCGCGCCGTCGGAGCTGGCTGACGGCGGCGGAAACGATGCTCCCGATTCGACCGCAGCCCTCGGGCATGTTCCCATTCAGGAGTTGAGTGACAGATGACCGACACCCACGGTTCCACCATCCGAGTGCAGTTAGTAGACCAGACCTACCGGCACACTCCATCTCACCTCCGAAGCGGCGGCAGCTCGGGCCGCTCCCCTGGTTCCCGGGTGAACCGATGGATCGTCCGCACCATCATGATCAGCACCACGGCATTCGCCCTTATCGACCTGCTTCTGCTGGTCACCGGCGGACATCGGTAGATGGATGGGAAATGGCCAAATCACGGCAACATCGTGAGTACACCACGCTGCATTGCCCTCAGCTGCACCGGCTGAGAACTCCTGCGCTGATCATCCAGTCTTGGGGATCAGCAAGCGCTCCGAGTGCAAACCAATTGAGCTGTGCAGCACGCCCCCACGACTAGCTATATGGCCGGCGATCAAAGATCAGATCGGTCTCCAATCAGGACCCAAGCGCGTTCCAGACGAGAGCGGACACACCATCGACAGTGTCGATGCCGTACTGCTCGGACGCGTTTCCGTTTGTCAGCATGGCTATCAGGTAGTTACGGCCGGCACCGCTGACCCAGCCAGTGGTATTGATCTGCCACCCGTCGATGACGGCGAACCCGTTCTTGAGTGCCACGGTGACCCCTGGGGGTACGCCACCGGTCGCCCCCCAGTCTTGGGAGGGGGTGATGTTCTCCATCAGGTTGAGGATGTAGGCACGTGACGCATCGGTAAGCAGTGAGTTGGGCTCCACCAGGGTCCGGATCATGGCCAGCCGGTCGAGTGCCGTGGTGGTCGTGGTCCCCCACACACCATCGCCAGCCGGCACCGTCGAGGTCAGGCCGGCTTGGCGTTCGAACGCACCGATGGCACCAGGTCCGAGGGCGGACCAGAGGGTGTCGGCCGCGCTGTCCAGGCTCTCCTCGATCATCGGGACCACCAGGCTTTGCTGCACAGGTGTGAGCGGCCCCCCGGCGGCCTGGGCCTGGGCCAGCAGAGTGGCCAAGATGTCGACCTTCACCGTGCTCGCAGTATTCTCGACTACTCCGGGCCGAAACTGGTAGATCTGACCGGTCGCCAGGTCCTCTACGGCCGCGGTCACATTGTCGGCCCGAGTGGCGACGTAGGTGGCGATCGCTTGGATCATCTGCGCCCCGGCGTCGGCACCGTAGGCGATCCAGTATCCACCCTGCCGACCGGCGATACCGATAGCGGGAGCGTTCTTAGGCGTACCCCCGTCAGATCCTTCGAACGGGGCGTCCCCGAAGGAGAAGATGCCTCCGTCGGCGGCCACCAGCCAGTAGCCAATTCCCTTGGGCGATGCGGCCATTCCGACAACCGGTTCGTTGAGTCGTGTACCCCCCATCGAACCCTCGAACGCGGCGTCCCCGAAGGAGAAAATGCCTCCGTCGGCGGCCACCAGCCAGTAGCCAATCCCTTTGGGCGACGCGGCCATTCCGACAACCGGTTCGTTGAGTGGGGTACCCCCCATCGAGCCCTCGAAGTGGGCGTCCCCGAAGGAGAAGATGCCTCCGTCGGCGGCCACCAGCCAGTAGCCGCGGCCGGTAGGTGAGGCGGTCATTCCGACAATCGGTTGGTTGAGCGGACGACCACCCATGGAACCCTCGAAGACGGCGTCACCGAAGGCGAAAACCCCACCGTCGGCGGCCACCAGCCAATAGCCCCGGCCGTCAGGCGTAGCGGCCATGCCCACGATCGGTGCATTCAGGGGGATCCCCCCGGTGGATCCCTCGAAGGCCGCCTCCCCGTAGGCGAAGACCCCACCGTCCGCGGCCACCAGCCAGTACCCGCGGCCGTTCGGGGTCGCCGCCATTCCCACGAGTGGGGCGGCCAAGCCGCTCAGCCTCGTACCCGGCACAGCGGTGGCCGCACCGAACGCCGTCACGGAATCCGGACCGGGGGTTCCGGACTCGACGTGCCCGACGGGGGTCTGGGCCGACGATGCCACCGCGTCGCTCGTCATCACTGCGCCACCAACGACGAGCAGGACGATTGCGCTGATGGCCGGAGCCACCCGCCACCATGAACGTGGGCCGACCCTGAAGGACTTCATCCCCGAAATCTACTCCGCAGAAGGCCGACATTTGATGACGAGCCATGCGTCTGTGACGGTCTCAGCCGCATCTGCTGAGATCCCTTCCACGGGGGCCCTGGGCGACGCGGGTTAGTAGGCGCTGTCCACATCAAGAAGAGACCGCAGCGCCGAGTCGTTCGGTCGAAGTCATCGTCCCGGACGAAAATAGCTATGCGAACGCTGGGCGCACGTCTTACTAGTTGCCCAACTCGCCCAGTGCATGACGGAGGATAGGGATCGCCCGGGGAGGAAGGGCATCCTCCGGGAAATACTCCTCGTACAGTGCTAGCGCCTCGTCGATCGAAGCGATCCGGCACTTGTCAAGCAGGAACTCTATGTCCGCTTCATCCCGCCTCCCCCTACTTGCACGCAACTTCATGGCCAAAAGTGTGCGCTCATCAGCCACGACGATTTCGACGCTTCCCACTTTGATGACCGGCCTCCATTCGGGCTCGCTGGCCACCGGGATGTACACCTTCACAGAGTCGTCGAGCCAGTTGGGTCTCAGACCTCGCCGTTCGGCGACATCCAGAGATACAGCCAGTACCTCATCGGTCGGGTAGCCGGACGCGTCCACGTCATCGGTCGAGAACCTCGACTGATAAGCCAGAACCATGGCGGCACCCCCGACGAGGTAGATCCGTGCGACGATGCCCCGTTCGTCCAACTCCTCGGCGAGCTCACGGAGAGCGCCTTCGATCTCGTCTCGATCCATCAGACGCTCTCGAGTTCTTCCTTAGCGGCAACAACTCCGTGACGGACGAATGCGCCTGGCGATGTGGCCAGCTCCCAGTTATGGAGAGCTTTGTTCTTAGATAGATACCAGAGGGGTCGAGTGAACCGGCTCCTCTCACCAGTCCAACGTGGAGCCGGTACGGACCGAGTGGCCGCTTCGTCCTCGACCACCGCGGCAATGAACGCGTCCCAGCGTGTGTCACCGGTCGTACCCGGAGGAGTGTTGACAAGGTGGGTGAACTCGTCGGCACGTGCGGAGGAAAGCGCATCCTTGAAGTCAATGGCCGCCCGCAAGGCCGCGTCCTCCTGCTGCGCCGTCGACCAGCCTTCAGCATCCGCCTCGGTCAGCCGGTCACGAATGCGGTTGGCGGTGGCAACTGCACTCCGAGGGTGAAGGGGTTGGAGTTCCAACTTCAGCTCGTAGCCGGTCGCTTCGGCCAGCCGACCTAGAAGGGTTATGGATGGTTCTCGTCGCCCGGCTTCTATCTCGGCAATGGTTGGTTGGGGAACGCCACCCTTGGCCGCCAGGGCGCGCTGGGTTAGTCCGGCACGGCGTCGGAGATCCCGCAAGAGCCTGCTCGCAGCCGACTTTCCGTCCATTGCGCTTATGATACTAGATTCCGTATCGTGGGTTCCTGATTCCGTCCGACGATCTCGGCCACTGAGTTCTCGGCTTCGTCCCGCCACTGGGTCCAATATCCCAATGGCAGGTTGTGCATCAGACATGCGAGCCGAAGTCGACCTTCCTGAGTGGCATCGGCTGAGGTCATGACAACTGATGCCTTCGTCAGGCAGTGGTGGACGCCTCGTCCAGGTTGATCCCCACCATGCCGGCGACACGCCCGAGGTCAGCATCAGCTGCCAGCAACGATGCTCCATGCCGGTGGGCGACCGAGGCGATCAGGCAGTCGACCATGCCACGAGGGGTGATGCCCGCCCTGCGGCACGTCCGATAGATCCTTGCGGCGGCGTCAAAATCGGCCAGGGCATCAAACCTGAGCAGATCGAATCGCAGGAGTAGGCGTCGCAACTCGTTCTCCCGATCGTCGGATCGGGCGCCGGCCATCACCTCCATGATCACCGGCTCAGTGACCGCCAACGGTCCACCATCTCTGATGAGCGCGGTGAGCCGTCCGTCGACCTTGCTTCCAGTGGCACGGTCAAACTCCACCCATGCGGAGGTATCCGCCAGGATCACCATTCGGGCGGTCCGGCATCAGCTGGGATCTCGCCTATCGCCCCCGCGCCACGCATGGCCAGGGCCTCGTCGCGCGTCATGGGTAGTCCAGCCAGGTGGCGCAGCGCGAGGTCGACAGCCTCGGTCTTGGTGTGCACGCCGTAGCGGTTCATGATGATCCGGAGGTGGGTGTCCTCGATTTCGATGTTCGTTCTCATTCGGCTCATACACCAATCATACACGTAACGTGTACCATTGGTGTATACCGATTGGATTGGGTCACGTTAGCGAGATCCGGGCGGGCGGCGTCGAGTCACCCAGACCGAGGTCCGAAGAGCCCTCGTGTTCCACTGAACGATCCTGCTCTCGGAGTTCATGCCTCCCTCCGGCCCGATCAGCCAATTCGGCCAGTGCGTGAGCCAGCACCCGGTCACGATCGTCAGTGGCATGTTGGTACCGCATGGCCGCAGCCTGGGAGGCATGCCCCGCCCGTCGCATCAACTCGGCAATGCTCGCCCCGGTCGCCGCTGACCACGTGAGACCGGAGTGTCTGAGGTCGTGGAACCGGAGTCCAGTGAGGTCGAGCTTCGAACGAGCCTGGTTCCAGGCAACGCTGAGTGACCGATTGGACCCCTCAACAACAAAGGCATCGAGTGACTCACCGACGTACCGGTCCATGTGGTGCTTCAGGCCCTCGAGAATGTTCGGTGGGATAGCTACGGTACGCCGACCCGCTCGAGTCTTCGGCTCCTTGATGATCGATCGACCCGACATGGCCGCTGTCCTTGTGATGTTGATCTGCAACGTTCCGCTCTCGAAATCGACATCTCGCCGTCGTAGTCCCCTCACCTCACCTCGTCGGAGCTGACACCAAGCCGCCAGCATCACTGCTATGTGCAGATTGGGTGGCATGGCGTCCGCCAGCGCATCGACCTCGGCGATGCTGGCGATCGGGCGCTCCGGCGCCCGCTCAACGGCCGCACCACGTACCTGGCAGGGATTGCGCCGGATGATCTCGTCGGACACCGCGGTGCGCATGACCGACGAGAGGAGCCGGTAGGCCTTCGCTGCCGTCGTCGGGTGCTTTCGGGCTGACTCGGCGTGCCACGCACGCACGTCTGACGGCGAGATGTCGTCGAGAGGTCTGCTACCGAACGTCGGCTCGATATGCCGCTCGAGTAACCAGCGGTAGAGCTCGATGGTCCGTTCGGCAAGGTCGATGCGCGAGTGAATCCACTCGGCGGCGTATGTCTCGAATGTGATTGTTTCCGGCTTCGCATCGTCTTGTGGCATAAGGCACCACTCCTATCCCTACTGCCCGGGAGTCGATCGGGCAGGGGCACGGCGCCCTGCAACGCGTTCGGTACTGTGCAACCAGAGATCGGGTGGCCACGCCGCTCGCTACCTTGCCGGAGGATCCCACTCTCCGAAACCTGGAGGGGGATCCCCTCCATACTCACCCCAACCGTCGCACTGATATCCCGAACCGGGGGCCCCACACCAAGGGCGCATCGACAGGGAGACCCGCTCGCCCTCCTCGAGCTCGGCCACACAAATGAACGCTGTCAGTAGGTCGCGGACAATCGACTCCGATGCGACCTCGGTGGACCACATCCGATGGAAGAACGGCTGGTACATGACGTCTGGTCGACTCCAACCGAGCGACTCCAGCCGGTCCTCCTGGCCTGGGCTCAAGGCATCATCGGGCGGGAGAAGCACGTTGCTCACCACCTCGCCGATGATGGCATCCCGGTTGAGCAATACCCTGGCCTGATAAGGATTCACGTACACGGATAATCCCTCGTACGAGTGAATGCGACCTCGATCCATCTCGCGGCGGGCTAACGCGGCTACTTCGTCCAGTGTTCCGACGATTGGCATCTTGTGCACCTCCGTGAATGAAGGTACCCAGGGGCTGTGACAGCGGTCTCCCGATCTCTGGGTAGAGGAGGGTGGGTGGACCGTCCCTGCATCGGGCCCCCGAGTTGCTCCTTGCCGCTCCAGCCAATGGCGCCTGAGAACTGGCCGGGGCCCTCAGCGTGCTGAGGCTGAGGCTCAGCGGTGGGCGGTGTATCCGCCGTCTATCGTGAATGTCTGGCCGGTGACAAACGTGGCGTCGTCAGACAAGAGATAGGCGACAGCGGTGGCGATCTCTTCGGGGTACCCGGGCCGACCCACGAGATGACCCTCGGTGATCGGGGCGAGGGTGTCGCCGAGTGGGCCGCCGAGCTTTTCCTGCAGATCGCGGTCGACGACGACACCAGGAGCGACGGCGTTGACCCGAATGTTGCGGTCGGCGTACGCGGTGGCCACGTAGCGTGTGAGTGCGACGACGCCTGCCTTGCTGGTCCCGTAGGCAGCGAGGGTGCGGCTGCCGTAGGTTGCGGCAACTGACGCGGTGTTGACAATCGCCCCGCCGCCGCGTTCCAGCATGGCGGGAATGGCAAAACGGCAGCCGAGCATGACGCCGTCGAGGTTGACGCTCATCACGGTATGCCAGGTGTCGAGCGGCATCGTGACGACGTCCTGGTCGGTGAGGTTTAGCTTGATCGCCGCGGCGTTGTTGTGGAGGAGGTCGAGCCCACCAAATGCGGTGACGGTGTCCGTGACCATACGTGCAACTGTCATCGGGCTCGGCAACGTCGGCGAGTTGGGGGCGGGCGGTGCCGCCATCGGTGCGGATCAACTCGACGGTCTTGCCGGCGGCTACCTCATCGATGTCGGCGATGGTCACTGCGGCACCCTCGGCGGCAAGGCGGCGGGCGGTGGCGCGGCCGATTCCCGATCCTGCGCCCGTCACAATGGCGATTTTGTCCGTGGAAACGTTGCATAGGTGGGGTGTCGGCGTCCTAGCGACTGTCGATCGCGACCTTGATGGCCCCTGACGACTCCTGGTCGGCCAGGACGGTGAAGGCGTCGCGCCACTCGTCAAGACGGAATGTGTGGGTGAGCATCGGTGTGAGGTCGATCCGGCCCGATCCGACCATGTCCAGAAAGTGGGCGATGCCGTGCTGACGGACTCCATCGACCTCTTCGATCCCAAAGGCATTAGAACCCGTGTAGATGATCTCCTTGGAGTACACCGGCGTGTCATCCCATTTGGCAGCACCGTGCATGCCCAGCTTCACGAGGGTGCCTCGGGCACGCAACACGCGGCAGCCGACCTCGAGCGTCTCGGCTGCCCCGATCGTGTCATAGACCACGTCGATGCCCCCTGGAAAGGCCATCGGGAGCCCGTCAGCCGGTTGCAGCACGCCGCCGGACCACTCCGCCACCTGCTCGATGAGCTCAAGTCGGGGCTCGGGAGAAACAGTCGATGCGCCGAAGGCCTCGGCCAGCCGGCGTTGCGCGTCGAACCGGGCGACCACCATCACCTCTACCGACGGGTGCAACGCCCTCAAGATGGCGACCGCACACTGGCCGAGTGAGCCGGCGCCGTAGACCAGCACCTTGCTCCCTGGTTGCGGCGGATGGCGGGTCACAGCATGGAGTGAGACCGAGAAGGGGTCTGCCATGACGACCTGCTCGTCGCTCAGCGCGTCCGGCACGTTGAAGAGCATTGAGTCGTGCGCCGGCATGAGGTCGGCGAACCCACCACTGACGTCGGCGCACATGCCGATGTGGATCCCCGGGGCGAACGAGCCCTTTCCGAATGAATGGCATTGGCTCAGATCACCCGCTTCACACGCCGCACAGACCGGCGATACCCCTCGGGTCACGCAGGTGAGCCAGGGGTTGAGGGCGACACGGTCCCCCGGCTCGAACCCCTGCGCCTCGGGGCCGACAGCAACCACTTCGGCGATCACCTCGTGGCCCATCACGTGGGGGAATGAGACGAAACCCTTCATCGGGTTCTGGCCCGCGGCGTTGTTCGGGTCGATCAGGCTGGCGTAGTCGAGGAACACCGCTTTGGACTCCGACCCGCAGATCCCCACCAGTCTCGGTCTGGTCACCACCCAGTCAGGGCGTAGGAAACCGGGCTCGTCGATGTCGATGAGCCGCGTCGGTGTCCGAGCAAGCATCCGCAACAGGCGGTTGTCCGTCTCACCGATGGGCTGTACTTCCGGCTCCACCCCGTACATCAGCGCTCGCATGGCGTCATCGTAGGGCTCCACCGGTCGGGTCAGCACCAGACTCGACAAATGCCGCTGCAGCCCGGCTCAACCCCGGTCCCAAGCCTCAGCGGCTGAGGCCGCCTATCCAACTACGCGGGCTGACCCAGCGTTATCCGCCGGCTGGGAATCGTCAGACCTGAGGTACTCCTTGGCCACGAAAGGCGACGTCATCGATCGCATGAGGGCGCTGTAGTTCGGCATGAAGCGGAGCTCAGATCCCACCTTGGGTTCGGCCAGGGCGCTTTCCAGGACGAGGTGATCGCTGCTACCCCCGAGGATTTCGAAGCCGTCCGGCGGGACGATCCCTTCGACATCAAGATCCTGCCGGCCGAGCGCCACGATCACCCGGTGGGTGCGGTCTTGAGCTCCCTGGGGCTGGACGCCCGGGCCGAACGCCGTCTGACCGCGGTCCCCTCTCGGCTGAGAGGGCTTCAGTTTGGACTCGATGACTTCCCCGACAATCGAGATGGCGTCCACATGGAGCCCCTGCAAGGGCGACCGATTGACCGGATCCCTGCCGAGCAGGATCGATTCCCCGAGGCGAAGGTGGTTGATCCGGCCCACATCGACGCCGGGCTCCAGCGCCCACTGGAGGTTCGCCGAGTTCCCGCCGGAAACGATGTCCAGGGTGAGGTCGAAGGACGCCTCGATTGAGGTGGCCAGGGTGGACAGTTCGGCCATGTTGGACCCGTCCGGAATCACGCCGTTCTGACAAGCCAGGTTGGTACCTATGCCCCGCAGCGCGACGCCGGGAAAGTGGAGAACCTCTCGGACCGTGTCGTGGAGATCACCGGGCATGATCCCTTCGCGGAGGTCCCCCAACTCGACCATGAGGACGACGCCATGCACTCTTCGTTGCCTCACCGCCGACTCGGAGAGTTGGTTGATCACGTCGAGTTCACTGTTGAGGCTGAGCTCTGCGTTCGCCACCATTCGGTCGGATTGGCTGATCATCGGTGACCGGATCAGGGTGATGGGGGCGGTGATCCCGGCTCGTCGCAGGTGCTCGATATTCTCGACCCGCGACTCGCCCAACGACGTGACGCCCGCGGCGAGAAGCTCGCGGGCGACCTCGGGAGAGCCCATGGTCGCTTTCGTCACGCCACAAACGGTGATCCCCAAGGGATTGAGATGCTGAACCAGGGTTCGGGCATTGTGGCCGATCCGGTCGAGGCGGATCTCCAGCCTCGGTGCGCTCACGAAGCCCTGGCGACGGGCTTCCTTTCGAGCTCGGGGAAGGCACCCACCACCATCTCGACGAGTCGGTCCACGGGCCTCGTCAGTGCATCGGTAGCCGGGATGCCGAGCTCCAACTCGTACATCGTGATGGCTGCCGTGACTTCGACGTCGCTCATGTTCTCATGATTGATGGTCAGCCCGATGACCTTGGTGTCGGCGAAGGTCTGAATCAGGTTGATTTCGCTGGCCGGATCAGGGGTTGGCACATCGGCGAAGTCGCCGAGCTTCCGTCGTGCCGGTGCGTGCTGAAGAATGACGGCGTCTGGACGGCTTCCCCGAAGGATGAACGTGGAGCTGAGGTAGGCGGGGTGGCTGAGGGCACCCTGGCCCTCGATGACGATGACATCGGGCCGTTCGCTCTCAAAGGCGTCGACAACCGCCGCCTCCATCTCGCCGGAACAGAACTGACACGGGATGGCATCCAGAGCGACGCCATAGCGGGCCCCCTGGATCAGGCCGGTCTGCCCTGTTCCCACCATCACCGCCTTGATACCGCTCTCGTTGAGAGCCTTGGTCAGGATGGTGGCGGTGGTTCGCTTGCCGACGGCCCCGTCTGTGCCCAAGACGGCGATTCGGGGGCAGGTGACCTCGGCGATCCGGCCGCTGAACATGCGGAGATCCTTCTTGTCGCGTGGCCGGCGCACATCGAGAATTGTCACTCCGTGCGCCGCCGCTGAGGCCGCAAACTCCGGATCGTCGTTGAGAAATTCATGAAGGCCGTTGACGATACTGATGCCTTGTTCCATGGCCCCGAGCATCACTCGACGCTCCCCTGGCGAGAGCATGCCGCTCGAGGGAGCGACGCCGAATATGAGGAAGTCCGGTACGAGTCCGTGTAGTCGCACCGCCGCCGCTAGGTCCGAAACGATGGGGATGCCGTTGGGCCCGTCCCCGAGGACTTCGCCTGAGTCGCGTCCGGCCTGCCGGCTGTCAATGACAGAGACGATCTCGTAGCGCTCGGAGTGCCGGACGAGCCCGTTGGCCGTCTTGCCATCGGATGCACCGAAGTTGGCTTCGCAGTAGACGACGGCCCGAGGGAGCGTGCCGCGGTCATCTCCGTCAGGGCGCGACAAAGAGGCGTGGTTGTTCGGTACGTACGGCATGGATCTCCTCGAGACGAGCTCAGAGGAGGCGACGGGGTGAGTCCGATCACCTTTGACCAGGCACAACAGGGGTCCCCACTCAGCGTGGATACGCAGTTTACCGGACTTCAGGTACTCGTTGACCCATCAAGCCCTTCCCTCCCGAATCACCGCATCGCCGGCCGACTTGGTATCGACGAAGCCAGCTCCCCCATCCCCCGATTGTCCGGGGCATAGGTGGCCTCGAGTGGGCGTGCACCTACGCTTCGCCCATGAGTCGAGATACCCCTACCCCGCAGCGTTGGCGAAATTCGCGGGCCGGGGTCCGTGTCGCCATAGCGGCCTCTCTGGGAGTAGTGGCCGGCGGTGTGGTGTCCACGTTCATGTTCTGGCAGGCAGCCACGCTCGTCGGTTGGGACGTCGGTTCCATCGTCCTCATAACGTGGATCTGGTGGGCGGTAGGAGGGCTGAGCCCCGAGCAAACCCGGTCGCATGCCACGAGGGAGGACACCAGCGTCCGGTTGGCCGAGGTCATCGTCCTCGTAGCGGGGGTCGCTCTCCTGGCGGCCGTCGGTTTGGCTCTGATCCGTGCCGGCAGTGCCACCGGAGGGACCAAGGCCTACCTGATCACCCTGGGGGTCCTGAGTGTGGCCCTGTCATGGGGTTTGGTTCATACGGTGTTCGCACTGCATTACGCCCGAACCTTTTACTCCCCACCGGTCGGGGGGATCGACTTCAACGAGGACGATCCGCCCAACTATCTCGACTTCGCCTACTTGGCGCTGACCATCGGAATGACGTTTCAGGTATCGGACACCAACCTCACGACCAAGGCCATCCGGAGGATCGCTCTCGCCCATGCGCTGCTCTCGTACCTGTTCGGTGCCGTAATCGTGGCACTGGTGATCAACGTGGTGTCCAGTCTCCTCCACTAGCCCTCGGCCAGCTGCCCCTTCTTGAAGGCGGAGACCTCCAGAGCCCTACTCGCCCTCACTGAGAGAGATGTCTTCTTCCACGGCGTGGAGCTCTCCGTCATCGCCCAGCACCGACAACGTTTCGTCGATGACCGTGTCGCCTGCCGGTGTGATGACGGCGATGGTCTCATCAGTGGCCACCACCGTTCCATCGTCATCCACGGCGACGAGTACGTCGTCCACTACGAGATTTCCGTCGGCATCGATCTTTTCGGTTTCGACTTCCACCACGCCGAGGGAGCTCCCTCCCGCGGATCCGGCGGTGGCCGTGCTCAGGGAGCCCTCTTGGGCGGCCTTCCTTCGTCGCGCCAATCCGTACCCGACTGCACCTGCTCCGAGTACCACAATCAACAATCGTCTGGCTTTCATGATCTGACAACCTCCTGGTCCCTATAGTGCCTCGCCGTGGCGGTGGCCACCAATGCAGAGAGGCCATACGACGGGGCGGGCCGTGCACGTGAGGGGATCGTCGCCGTAGAGTCGGGCCCATGATCATCGTTTCCGGAATCATGACCGTCGAGCCGTCATCCCATGACCGCCTGGTGGAACTCGCTCGCACCGTCTCGACCGAGTCGCTGAAGGAGGCGGGATGCCACGCCTACGGCCTCTGGGCCGATCCGGACGTCCGAGGCCGGTTCCGGATCTTCGAGGAGTGGGAGTCCCAAGAGGCCCTCACCGAGCACTTCGGCACCCCGCATTTCGCGGCCTTCGGGAGCAGCCTCGGCGACCTGGGACTGGCCGGTATGGACATCCACCGATACATCGACCCCGAGGTGGCGGACCTGTTCTGATCCCGCCTATCGAAGCCGCAGGTTCGACCGACGGGCCTGGCCGCTCAGAGGTCAGCGGCTGCTTCGTACTCTGATGGTGGGCGTGTCAGGATCGTCACGCCTTACGAGTCATCGAGCCGGCCATTGCCATCCACAGGGGAAGAGCGACAGACAGCCATGGGACAGGACGACACCGCAGAGGGCCCATCGATCGACCAGCTGCGCCAGCGGTACCGGCTGGAGCAGCAGAAGCGCCTGCGTCCGGAGGGCATGGCCCAGTGGCGGGAGCTGAAGGGCGAGTTCGAGGACCTCGACCGGGATCCTTATGTAGAGCCCGGCTTCACCCGGGATCCGGCGGTCGAAGAGACCACCGTGGTCATCGTGGGTGGCGGCTTCGCCGGCATGCTGACGGCCATTGACCTCACCAAGCACGGGATCAACGACTTCCGGATCGTGGAGAAGGCCGGAGACTTCGGCGGCACCTGGTACTGGAACCGGTACCCGGGCTGCATGTGCGACGTGGAGTCGTACACCTACCTACCCCTCCTCGAGGACACCGGGTTCATGCCGTCGGAGCGGTATGCCAGCGCCACCGAAATCTACGGGTACTGCCAGCTTCTGGCCCGCACCTTCGACCTGTACCCCCATGCCCTCTTCCAGACCGACGTGACCGGGGCCGAGTGGGACGAGGAAGCACGGCGCTGGCTGGTCACCACCTCCCGCGGCGACAGGCTGTCCAGCCGTTTCGTGGTGCTGGCCGGGGGCATCCTGCACAAGGCCAAGTTGCCGGGGATCCCCGGGATCGAGGAGTTCGAGGGCAAGTCCTTCCACACCAGCAGGTGGGACTACCGCTATACCGGCGGCAGCCCCACCGAGCCCATGGACGGCCTGGCCGGCAAGCGCGTCGGCATCATCGGCACCGGGGCCACCGCGGTGCAGGTGGTGCCCCAGATCGCCCGGGTGGCCCAGGAGCTGTACGTCTTCCAGCGAACCCCGGGGGCGGTGGGAGTCCGCGACCAGCAGCCCACCGACGTCGAGTGGTTCCAGAGTCTCGAACCCGGGTGGCAGGAGAAGCGGATCGTCAACTTCACCCAGGCGGTGACCGGGGCCCAACCCGAGGTGGACCTGGTCCATGACGGGTGGACCGAAGTGATGTGGGTCGATACCCGGGAGGCCGCTTCGGAGGAAGAGGCCGAGGCCCTCGAACGGTCCGACTTCGAGACCATGGAAGCCATCCGGCGCCGGGTCGACGAGATCGTCGAGGACCCCGAGACGGCCGAGAAGCTCAAGCCCTACTGGGGCAAGCACTGCAAGCGGGTCTGCTTTCACGACGAGTATCTCCCGGCGTTCAACCGGCCCAACGTCCACCTGGTGGACACCAACGGGCGCGGCGTCGACAAGCTGACCACCCGCGGCCCCGTGGTGAACGGGGTCGAGTACCCGGTGGACCTGCTGATCTACGCCTCCGGCTTCGAGGTCACCACCGATCTGCACCAGCGGCTCGGCTTTGACCCCAAGGGTCGACACGGGGTGAGGCTCTCGGAGCGGTGGGCCGAGGGCGCCCACACCCTGCACGGGGTGCTGGCCAGTGGGTTTCCCAACCTGCTCCTGATCAGCCTGGTCCAAGGGGGGTTTGGCACCAACTTCTCGCACCTTCTCTCCGAGTCGGCCAAGCACGTGGCTTCCATCGTGGAGGCCTGCGTGGAACAGGGCATCACCGCCATCGAGCCCGAGGAGGCCGCCGAGGACGAGTGGCTGGCCGTGCTCCACCGTGTGGGAATCGGCGGGGCCCGCTACTTCCAAAGCTGCACGCCCAGCTTCTACAACAGCGAGCAGCAGGCCATAGACACCCGAGCCGCCCGGAATCTCACCTACTCCGGAAGCCTCCTGGAGTACGTCGGCTACCTCGAGCGGTGGCGCCAGGCACCCGACTTCGCCGGAGTGAAGGTGCAACGGGCAGAGCCGGCCGAGCAAGAGCCAGACCGCCGGTTCGATCAGCCGGCGCCCTTGGAGAGGCAGACAGGCGCTAGGCGCTGGTCGAGCACTGGGCGCCGCCGACCGCCACCGTGATCTCCTCGCCCGGACTGGTGTGGTAGAGGAGAATCGTCGCCGACCCGGATCCGTTGGTGTACTCGCTCCAGCTGTTGCTGGCGTCTGACGCCGTGGCCTTTTGGTCCGGCTGGTTGGAGGTCACCAAGACGTCGTAGTCCTCGGGGTACCCGTCGTTGGCCGGCGCCGCCGTGGCACGGCACGACGGCCCTCCACCGGTGGCCGGCGGGCTGGCACCAGGGGTGGCGGTGGGGACCTGAAACGGGGTCGCTCCGGCGAAGTCTGCGCTGACGGTCCGGGAGACCGCTCCGACCAGTGCCGGATTGCCGGTGATGATGCCCAGCTCCCGGTTGTAGTCGAGGCTCGACACGGAGAAGTTCTGGCTGCCGAGGAACACCGACGCTCCGTCCGCCACAACCACCTTGGCGTGGATGTAGAGCGGACCGTTGCTGGGGTAGGTGCTCACCTTCACGCCGGCGCCAACCAACTGGCCGAAGGCGTCGGCCCACGACGACGAGTAGGTCATGACCACCTCCACCTTGACCCCCCGCTGGGCCGCGGCCTCCAGGGCGCTCGTCACGGCGGGGTCGTCCATCTCCTCGTTCTCGATGAGCAGGGAGGTCCGGGCGGAGTCGATGAGCGACACGATGGGGCCCTCCGCCCCGGGGGACCACACCAGGTCGAGGCCGGTCGGGCCCGCCACCGGCGCTCCCGACCCGCTCCAGTCCTGGTTGAAGACCTGTTCGACGGCGGCCACATCCTGAGCATCCGATGTGACCACGGCGAAGTCCCGGGACGTCGGGTAGTAGGCACTGGTCAGGTTGAGGGTCATGATGGCCGAGGTCCGATCGTCCACGGTGATGGTCTTCTGATGGAAGATGGTGCCGGAGGGGGCCCAGCGGACCTGGACCCCGTTGGAGCTGAGCGAGGTGAAGGCGGGCTGGTTGTAGGAGCTCTCGTACTCGCTGTCCAGTAGGACCCGCACCACCACGCCCCGGTGGGCGTCGGCCTCCAGGATGGCCACCGCCTGAGGATCGGAGAGCTCGTACATGGTCATATCGAGGGTGTGCCGGGGGCTGGACATCAGCGAGTAGATGGCCCCCATCCCCTGGTCGGGCTCCGTGACCAGAGACCAGGTAGTGGCGGCCGGTCGGGCCGGGGCCGAGGTCGATGTGGCCTGGTGCGCCACGGTGGTCCGGGGAGTCCTTGGGCGAGACCGTCCCGGCCTTGGCCGTGCTGGCGGTGCCGCCTGGGTCTCGGCGGCCGGCCCGGTGGCCGCGCAGGCCGAGAGCACTGCGACGGCCAGGCTCGCCACCACCCAGACCTGGGGACGGCCATGGTGCGCCGGTCGCCCGCCTCTCAAGGAAGGCCCACCGGGCACCGCCGAAGCTCTTCCGGCGCTCTGAACCCCCTGCGGCATCACGCACCGACTCCCCCTCTGCCCGGCACCTGGACGGGTGGTGGTGATCCGTCAACCTTCCGCCCCGCCTCGGCGGCAGCTGAACCGTCGGGATCCTACCGGCTGAGCCTGTCGAGCCCCGTAGCGTGACTCCCGACTACCGCCGTCTGGCCACCACGAACTGGTGGTCGCTGCGGGTGCGGTACACCCCACGCCGATCCCGGCACGGCTCGAGGGCGGCCAGCACGGCCTGGCGCAGGATGGTCGCATCGGTCGAGCCCAGGGCCGGAACCGCCTGTCCCACGCTGGATATGGCCCGCCATGCCGTGTCGGCGTCCGGCCATTCCATGGTCGAGACCCGACCGCCGCGCTCCAGCACCGAGAAGCCACTCCTCTCCAACATCTCCTCGGCCACGCCCGGCGCGGCGATGTCGTTGAGGCGTCGCATGGAGTTCCGGTGCTGCTCGGGAGCGTGCGACGCAAAGACCTTGAACACCTCCCGGATGTCCAGGGGTGGCCCCGGCCCCCAAAAGCTGATGGCCACCAGCCCCCCGGGTCGCAGCACCCGATGGGCTTCCTCCAGCGCCACCCCGCAGCCGCCCCAGATGCCGTTCACCGACAGGACGGCGTCGAACCGCCCGTCGGCCCAGGGGAGCTCGAACATCGACCCGACCCGCAGGTCCGCGGTCGGGGTGCGGTCGCACGCCACCCCGATGAGCTCGGCGGCGGCGTCGATGCCGGCCACGTCGGCCCCCATGCCCGCGGCCACCCGGACGGCCAATCCCGAACCGCAGGCCACGTCGAGGAGCGAGGTCCCCGGGCCGACGCCGAGCCTCGGGAGCAGCGCCACCAACACGTCGAGCGAGTAGTGCTCGTAGAGGCACGACCAGTCGACGGCCCGGCTCCCCCAGGCCTCCCCCGCCTCCTCCCAGCGGTGGGGCGGTACCGCCGTGTCCGTGTCTTCGTAGTGGGATGTCATGGTTCCATCATCAGGCCGGCGATCGGACAAGTCTTGAAGTTCTTGTGAAGATCTCCTGGTGACGACGGTCAGGGGATAACCACCCCGTCTTCATGACCTGCGGGCGGCCATCCCCGATAGTGGAGTCAGCGACGACATCCCGCTGTCGCACACCGACCGAGAGGACCCACCATGACCCAGACCGAAGCCCCCACCGTCGACAACGGCGTCAACATCGAGGCCCTCCGGGGCGCCCGCCAGGCGCTGACCGATGCGCCCGAGGCCGCGCAGTTCCAGTGGCGGGCCCGCTGCGAGTGGGTGAGCGGCACGCACAGCCGCTCCACCATCACCGACTTCTCCGGCCTCGGCGACCAGCACTCCCACCGGCAGGCCTACACCATCGAGGCGGACCACCCCGAGGTCTTCGCCTCGGAGGACAACGGGGTGACCCCTCCGGAGATCGTCCTCGGGGCCCTGGCCTCCTGCCTGACCGCCGGCGTGGCCACCGTGGCCACCAACCGCGGCGTCCAGCTGCGCTCGGTGACCGCCACCGTGCAGGGGGGGATGGACCTCCAGGGCATCCTCGGCATCGACGCTGACGTCCGCAACGGCTTCGACCGCATCGACGTGCGGTTCGACATCGACGCCGATGCCAGTCCCGCCGACATCGAGGCCATCGTGGCGCAGTCCCAGAAGCGATCCGCGGTCTTCGACATCATCACCAACCCCACCACCGTCCAGGTCACGGTGGCCTGAACCACACCAGGCGCTACGGAGAGCCTGACAGTGCATACGTCGGTCGTCATCGTCGGAGCCGGCCCCGGTGGTCTGGCCATGAGCCACGGCCTCACCGGGGCCGGCATCGACCATGTGCTGCTCGAACGGGGAGAGGTGGCCAACTCGTGGCGAACCGAACGCTGGGACTCGCTCCGCCTGCTGACCCCCAACTGGATGACGGCACTGCCCGGCACCCGCTACGAGGGTGACGACCCGGACGGGTACATGACCGCGGCGGAGACCGTCTCGACCCTGGAGGCCTACCGACGCTCCTTCGACCCGCCCCTCCACGTCGGAGTCGAGGTGGAGGCGGCGTGTCGAACCGGCTCCGGATTCGAGGTCCGCACCACCGGGGGGACCTGGCGGTGCGACGCCGTGGTGGCGGCTACCGGGGGGTCCAGTGAGCCCCGGGTGCCGGCTCTGGCCTCCGAACTCCCCCAGGCCGTCGCAACAGCTCACCTCCCTGTCCTACCGACGGCCGGCCCAGATCGACGACGGGGGCCGGGTGTTGGTGGTGGGAGCTTCGGCCTCCGGGGTCCAGATCGCCGACGAGCTGGCGCGGGCCGGCCGCGAGGTGACCATCGCCGTCGGCGAGCACATACGGTTGCCCCGTTCGTACCGGGGATGGGACATCTACCGGTGGCTGGACCGGATCGGCCAGCTGGACGAGCGGTGGGACGAGGTGGAGGACCTCCAGCGGGCCCGCCGGCACGCCTCGGTGCAGGTGGTCGGCAGTGACGAGGGACGGGAGGTGGACCTCGCCTCGCTACAGGAGCTCGGCGTCCAACCGGTGGGGCGCCTCATGGCCGTCCGGGGCCGGACGGCGTTGTGCTCAGGGGGCCTGGGGAGCCTGGTGGCCAACGCCGATCTGAAGGAGGCCCGGCTCCTCCGCCGCATCGACCAGTGGGTCGACCGGCACCGGATGGCCCATCTGGTCGGCCCGGCCGTCGAGCCGAGCCCGACCGTCCTCCACCAGGTGCCCACCGAGCTCGACCTGGCCCGCTTCGGGACGGTGGTCTGGGCCACCGGCTTCCGCCCCACGTACGGCTGGTTGGATCCCCGGGCCCTCGACCGGCGCGGCCGGGTCGACCACGACGGCGGTGTGGCCAGCCTGCCGGGCCTCTACCTCCTGGGGCTCCCCTTCCTCCGGCGTCGCCGTTCGAACCTGCTGGCCGGGCTGGGCCTCGACGCCGCCGATCTCGGTCAACACCTGGTCGGGTACCTGGAGTCCGTCGGTCGGGCCCGCACCCTGACGTCACGCTGACGCCTGGGGTCAGCCGGCCCCGATGAGCGCCCGGCGGGTCCGCAACACGATGTCTTCGACCGGGCAGATGGCGCCGGCGGCCAGCAGTTCGCCCGCCCGCTCCGCCCCCAGGGTGTCCACCAGCCGGTCCCTGGTGGCAAAGGCCAGGTCGTGCAGGGTGCTCGACATCGGTGCCACACCCAGCATGGCGTGCCTCTCGATGGCTCCGAGCAGTTCGATGGCCAGCTCGTCCTGGCCCATCTGATCCAGGGCGATGGCACAGCGCGACAAGGTGTGCCACTGCTGGGACCAGTCCCCGGCGCGGTCCCAGACTCCGACCATGTCGGCCAGACCGGCGCACCCCACCTCGAGCTGGCCCCGGGAGACCAGCAGCCCACTGGCCTCGGTGAAGGCGAACCCGTGCATCCAGCGGTTCCCGGCGGCACGGGCTATGCGGGCACTGGCGGTGAAGGCCTCCAGGGCCTCGTCCTCGGTTCTGCTGGCAAACCCGCGGGCCACCGCCACCGAGGCCAGGTCGGTCGGCGATGCCGTCAGCTTGGCCGCCCGGTGGGCCCGTTCGATGAGGGATTCGGCCTCGTCGTAGGCGTCGTTGGAGCTGTGGCCCACCGCCCCCAGGTAGCAGGCGTGGACCAGCCGCGACCGGTTCCCCGACTCCTCGGCCAGCTCGATCTGGCGGAGGGCCTCGGCGTGGCCCCTCGTCGGGTCGCCCTCCAGGTACAGCACGTTGGCCAAGGTCCGCTCAGCCAGGCCACTGGGAAAGACCGACAGCCGGTCCTCGAGGTGGCGGGTCTCCTCCGCCAGCTTTACCGCCAGATCGAATTCGCCGCGTACCCAGGCGCCGTAGGCCCGGATCCCGGTCAGCAGGGGGGCCAGGGGGTGGTCCAGCGCCCCCGGCGCCTGGCAGGCGGCGTCGGCCCAGGTGAAGACCTCGTAGCGCATGGCCCGCATGGCGAACTCACGGATCGAGCCGATGAGACCGAAGGTGATGTCGAAGGCCCCGAGCTCGAGGGCGAAGCGCTGGGCGGCCCGAAGGTCGGCCAGCGAGGATCCTGCCCAGGTGCTGGCATCACCTTCACCGGGACCACCCAGCTCCGCCTCCACTGCTTCGGCCTCGGCCGCGAAATGCCGGGCGTGGGTGGCGAACAGCTCGGCGGACTGGGCGTCACTCAGGCGGGCCCGCCCGTACTCGCGGAGCGTCTCGAGCAGCTCGTAGCGGGTCGAACCCCCGGCCTGGGGACGCACGGCCAGCATGGAGCGCTCGGTGAGTCGGGTCAACACGTCGAGCGTGTCGACCCCTGGCGCCATGGCTTCGGCCGAGTGGAGATCGAACGATCCGGCCAGCACCGACAGCGAGGTGAACAGGTCCCGCTCGTCAGGTTCGAGCATGTCGTACGACCAGCTGATGGCGTCGTGCATGGTCCGGTGGCGCGGATCGCTCCCTCTCCGCATGGCTTTGAGCACCCCGAAGCGCTGGTCCAGCCGCTGGGCCACTTCGACCACGCCGATGGCCCGGGCCCGGGCTGCCGCCAGCTCGATGGCCAGGGGGATCCCGTCGAGGCGCCGGCAGATCTCGGCCACCAGGGGACCGGTGGCCTCGTCGAGGGCGAAGGAGGGATCGGCGGCCTTGGCCCGGGCCACGAAGAGGGCCACGGCCGGAATGTCGGCCAGCTGGCCGAGCCCGGCATCGGACGCCGACAGATCCTCGGGCCCGGTGGGCAGGGGGTCCACGGTCCAGAGGCGCTCACCGGCCACCGCCAGGGGCTCGCGGCTGGTGGCCACGATCGAGATGGCCGGGGCGTCGCGGAGGAGGCGCGCCACCAGCTCGGCCACCGGCTCGATGAGGTGCTCGCAATTGTCCAGCACCAACAGTGTGTGCCGGGAGCGCAGCAGATCGACGATGGCATCGTCGATGGAGCTCGACCTCCGCAGGTTGACGTCGACGGCCGTGGCCAGAGCGGCGGCGGTGGCGTCCGGATCGATGACGCCCACCAACTCCACCACGTGGACACCGTCCTCGAAGTGGCCACCGACCGTGCGGGCCAGCTCCATGGCCAGCGAGGTCTTCCCCACGCCCCCCGGACCGATCAACGTGACCAGCCGGTGGTCGACGATCATCTCGCCCAGCTGCTCCAGCAACGTCTCGCGACCGATCAACGGCTGCAGGCGGACGCCGATGGAAGCTCCCGCGGCCAGGGGCAGCCGGGCCACGTCGGACCGACCCTCGTCCATCTCCTCCACCGCCGCCACGAACTCGTAGCCCCTGCCATGCACCGTCCGGATGATCAACTGCTGGCTGCCGTCGTCACCGACGGCCTGGCGGACCGCCTTGATCCGCGTGGTGAGGGCGGACTCGCTCACGAATCGATCGCCCCAGATGGCGTCGAGCAGTTCCTCCTTGCGCACCACCGTGCCGCGGTGCTGGACGAGGTAGGCCAGCACGTCGAATACCTGAGGCTCGACCCGGATCTCCTCGCCACCCCGTCGCAGGACGATGCGGTCCAGGTTCAACTCGCAGTCGGCGAATCGGATCACCTCCTTGACCGTAGCCGCGGCCATGGTTCGGACTCCGTGGAGACCGCGGGGAGCAGGTGCCGGGCCGACGGGTCACGTCTCCCTGTCCCCTGTATTTACTGCTAAATTCGCCGACAGCGAGCCGGAGTCGAGAAAGCCCAGATGCCAAAAGCGCCATTGACCCTGCAGGAGGCGGCGGACACGTTGGGCGTGCATTACATGACCGTCTATCGCTACGTCCGCACCGGCAAGCTCCCGGCCACCCGCGTCGGCGGTGGTTGGCAGGTCGACCCCGATGACCTGGCCCGGATGAGGCCGGCTTCCCCCCACCGCGGCCGGAAGCCGGGGGCCCGGGCCGCCACGGCCAAGCAGCTCGAGGCCCGGCTCCTGGCCGGCGACGAACCAGGCGCCTGGGGTGTGCTCGAAGCCGCCCTGGCCTCCGACCACTCTCCTTCCCAGGTCCTCCTGCAGCTGGTGGCCCCGGCCCTCGAATCCATCGGGGAGCGCTGGCACGCCGGCGAACTCACCGTGGCCGATGAGCACCGGGCCAGTGCGGTGGCCGTTCGGCTCATCTCGCGCCTCGGCGCCCGATTCGCCCGCCGCGGTCCCAAGCGCGGCAGCGTGGTCATCACCACGCCGCCGTCCGAGCAGCACTCGGCCCCGGTGGCCATCGCCGCCGATCTGTTGCGGTGGGCCGGCTTCAACGTGATCGAGCTGGGTGCGGACACCCCGGCCGACGCCCTGGCCCAGGCGCTGACCGGCGTGCCTGATCTGTTGGCCGTGGCCATGGCCTGCACCACCCGGGCCTCGACGACCTCGGCCCGCCGGGTGGTCACCCATCTGCATGAGGCCCTTCCCGGCACCACGGTCTTGCTGGGGGGAGCCGCCGTCACCGACGCCGACCATGCCCGTCGCCTCGGGGCCGACGGCTTCACCGGGCGCCGGGGCGACGATCTGGTCCGGGTCATCGAGGGCCTGGCCGCCGGCCGTTGACGGCTCGCCCCGGTCGGGCCTGCGGTCCGGCTACCGGGTCGGTCAGCGGGGACCGGGTTGCGCGCTCCGGGTCCCATCGGGCCGACCCCGTCTGAGCGCGTGGCCGGGCCGCGGGGAGGTCCTCATCCGGGTCGCGTCGTCAATCGTGCGGCCCGGCCCGGCTTGGCCAGGACCAGCTGGACGTCGCTGATGTGGCGTTCGAGGAACGCCGCCTCGCAGTAGGCCAGATACAGGTCCCACAGACGGCGGAACTCCGGGCTGACCCCGAGGGCCGTGACCGCCTCGGTGTTCCGCGTCCAGGTTGTCCGCCCAACGCCGCAGCGTCTCGGCGTAGTGGCGGCCGACATCCTCCAGGTCCACCAGGCGCAGGTCGGTAGCCCGGGCCAGGCTGGTGGTGAGCGAGGCCACCGAGGGGAGGCACCCGCCGGGGAAGACCATCCGGCGGACGAAGTCATCGTGGCGCTTGGCCCGTTCGAAGCTGCGGTCGTCGATGACGATGGCCTGAATGGCGGCCAGCCCGTCATCGGCGAGCAGATCGGAGCACCGGGCCAGGAACCGGTCGTGCCATCGCCAGTCCACCGCCTCGATCATCTCCACCGAGACCAGCTTGTCGTACCGTCCGGTGAGATCCCGCCAGTCCCGCCCGAGCACGGTGATGCGGTCGGACAGCCCGGCGTCGGCCACCCGCCGCTCCACGTAGGAACGCTGCGCCTCGGAGATGGTGGTGGTGGTCACCCGGCAGCCGAAGTTGACGGCGGCGTGGACCGCCAGGCCACCCCAGCCCGAGCCCACCTCGACCAGGTGGTCGGTGGGGGCCAGCTCCAGCTTGGCGCAGAGCCGGTCCATCTTGGCTTCCTGAGCGTCGGCCAGGGTGGCCCCGGGCCGGTCGAACACCGCGCACGAGTAGGTCATGGTCTCATCCAGCATCAGGGCGAAGAAGTCGTTGGAGAGGTCGTAGTGGTCGGCGATGTTCCGCTTGTCCTCGTCCCGACCCGGGGCGGCCAGGCGGGCCGGGACGTCCAACAGGGCGCCCCAGGCCCTCCCCAGCCGATCCAATCGCTCGCGTAACGGGCGGGTGTCACGGACCAGGGCCCGAACCAGCCCGGTCAAGTCGTCGGTATCCCACCATCCGGCCACATACGAACGACCCAGGCCGACCGAGGCCGACCGCAGCAGGGCGCCATAGGCCCGGCGGTCGTGCACCGTCACCCGGGCCAGGGGCTCACCCCGGCCCAGGCGGAACGTGTCGTCTCCCTCGGTGATCTCGATGGCCCCGCCGCCGGCGTACCGTCCCGCCGCCAGCACGATCCGGCGCGCCAGGCTGCTGCCGGCGAATCGGTCGGGCGGGGCCACGTGGCCCAGGGTGGCCCGGAAGCGCACCTCGGCCGGAGGCTGTTCCGGCGCCGACCGGATCGGCGTCAGGTCGGCGCGGTTGGAGGCCACACCGGCCCCCCCGGGGCGGCTGGCCCGGGAGCGGTCTCCCGCCCCGATGTCCACGACCTGGCCGTCCGGCGAGGCGCCACTGTCCACCAGACCATGGGACCGGGTCATGGCCCGGTCCGGATGGGTACCGGCGCGGATGGGGCGGGGCAGGTGGTTCCGCCGGCCCCCGGTGCGCCCCGGTCGGTCGGATGGCTGAAGAACGGAGCGCCCTTCAGCCGGAGGCGGGCGGCTTGGGCATAGATGCCGGCGGTGACGCGGTGGGTCATGGCCGGATAGTTCCACAGCAAGCGGCCCAGTGCCGCCCGATCGAGGGCCCGACGACGCAGGAGGAGCGTGGCGTCGAACAGCCTCCGGTCGCCCTCGAGCACGGTGAGGCCCACCGTGAGCTGTGATCCCGGAGCGGTGTAGCGGAGCTCGTAGTCGAGGCGCGGCGGGAGAAAGGGCGACACATGGAGCTCCTTGGCGAATCGGTGCCTCCCCGGAGGGCCGACCACGTAGGCGTGGCGCTCGTGCCAGGGCGTGTTCTCCACCTCGGCCACCAGCGAGTCGACCTGTCCCGGTCCGCCCCCGGGGTCGGCCGGGTCGGCGCAGAAGTACAGGCTGATGGGGTTGAACAACCAGCCCCAGGTGCGCACGTTGGCCAGCACGGCCACGGGGCCCACCGGACGCCTCCCGGTACGTTCGGCCACCAGGTCCCGCACGGCCTGGTCGAGGGGTGTGGCCGGGTCACCGAAGAAATCCTGGCGCCGGAACCGGACCGGGGCGGGGCGGCGGGCGGACCAGGCCGGGTGGAGGTCCATCACCTCATCGACCTCGGCCAGGTCGAGCAACGGCATGGCCACCCGGTAGCGGAACGAGTGGCTCGGCCCGGGCCCGAAGCGCTTGTGGAGGAGCACACCCTCGTACACCGCGCTGCGCAGGCCGTTGGGGTCCCGGTCGGGCCAGGTGGCTGGGGCCCGATCGTGTTCCACCCCGCCGACCGCATCCTCCACGGGGTACAGGGCCAGTGGGGTGGCAACACCGGGGGCGCTCACCACACCACCCCCATGGCCCGGCACGTCTCCACCGCACTACGTACCCCGTCCTCGTGAAAGCCGTAGCCCCAGTAGGCGCCGACGAACCAGGTGCGCCGGGTGCCGTTGATCTCCCCGTGGTGGGTCTTGGCCTGTGCCGCAGCCGGATCCAGCACCGGGTGGGCGTACTCCATGTGGCCCAGTACCTTGCCGGGGTCGATGGCCGCGTCATTGTTGAGGGTGACCAGTACGGGGGTGGCCGAGTCGATGCCCTGGAGACGGTTCAGGTAGTAGGTGAGCGTGGCCTCGTCCCGCTCCGCCTCCAGTCGGTGGTAGTTCCAGCTGGCCCAGGCCCGGCGCTCGGTGGGTAGCAGGTTGACGTCGGTGTGCAGGACGGCCCGGTTGGACTGGTAGCGCAAGGCACTGAGCGTTTGGCGCTCCACCCGGTCGGGGTCCGACAGCAGCGACAGGGCCTGATCGCTGTGGGTGGCCAGCACGACGTGATCGTAGGTCTCGACGCCGGCCTCGCTGACCACCTCCACGCCACCGGGGTTGCGGCGGATCTTGGCCACCGGGCTCCCCAGTCGGAGCCGGCCCTCCTGCCGCAACGGGGAAAGGATGGCGTCGACGTAACGCTTCGAGCCACCGTCCACCGTCCGCCACTTCGGCTGGTCGCGCAGTCGGAGCAGGCCATGGCGCTCGAAGAAGCGGGCGAAGGTGGCGGCGGGAATCTGGGTGAACGTCGAGGGGTCGGCCGACCAGATCGATGAGCCCAGCGGGACCAGGTACCAGTGGCGGAAGCCGGCCGACCAGCGGTGTGGGGCCAGGACCTCCTCCAGGGTCACGCCGTCGGGCGGCGGGTCGGCCAGCAGCCCCCGGGCCAGCCGGTTGAAACGGGCCACGTCGGCCAGCATCCGCAAGAAGTCGGGCCGGGCCAGGTTGCGCCGCTGGGCGAAGACGGTGGAGAACGACGTTCCCCGCCACTCGAGGCCGGTGCGCTGGTCGGCCACGCTGAAACTCATGTCACTGGGCTTGGAGGCCACCCCGAGCTCGTCGAGCAGGCGGGAGAACAAGGGATAGGTGCGCTCGTTGTAGACCAGGAACCCGGTGTCGACATCGCAGGTCAGCTCGGGCAGCTCGATCCGGTGGGTGTGGGAGTGGCCTCCCGGGCGCTCGTCGGCCTCGTAGAGGACGATGTCGTGGTGGCCGCGCAGCAGGTGGGCCGTGACCAGGCCCGATACCCCGCTGCCGATGATGGCGATCCGCATGAGCTGTCTCTTTCGTGCCGTCGGACACCCGTTATTCGAAACTGCACGAGCCCCGGATGTTATTTAGTACTAAACTACCGGGATGGCGACCTACCGTGCACGCGTCACCTCTCGGTGGCCCCCGGCTGAGGTCTTCGACTACATGGCCCGCTTCTCCAACGCCGCCCGGTGGGACCCCGGGGTGGCCGAGGCCACCGAGGACGACCCCGGGGCGACCGGCCTGGGCGCCACCTATCGGCTGGTGGTTCGGAACTACGGTCGGTCCATCCCCCTCAACTACCGCATCGAGGAGTACGAGCGTCCCCACCGGGTCGTGCTCCGGGCGGAGAACGCCTTGGTGCGATCCACCGACGTGATCGAGGTCGTTCCCGATCCCCAGGGCGGCTCCATCCTCACCTACCACGCCACCTTGGAGCTGAAGGGCGGAGCGGTCCTGTTCACGCCGCTTCTCGGCCTCTCGTTCCGGCGCATCGGGGACCGGGCCGCCGCCGGCCTGCGCCGCGCCCTGGCGGCGTGAGCATGGACCGTGCCCGGCACGCCCTGGCCCGGGCCACGGACGCCGTGGCCGAAGCGACGGTGGCCCCGAGCTTCAGCCGGGTCGGGATCGAGCTCCGTCGCCGGCTGGAGGAGTGGGGCGACCCGCCGCCGATGAACGGCCGGGTGGCCCTGGTCACCGGGGCCACCTCGGGTATCGGCCTGGCCGCGGCCACCGCCCTGGCCGGCCTCGGTGCCGATGTGCACCTGGTGGGCCGGGACCCGGTCCGGGGGGCCGCCGCCGTCGCCGCGGTGGACGCCGCCGGTCCGGGCCGGACCCAACTCCACCTGGTCGACCTGTCCGATCCCACCGCCGTGGCCGCCTTGGGCAGGAGCATCCGGGACCGTGCGGCCCGCCTCGACGCCCTGGTGCACAACGCCGGCGCGCTGACCCCGACGTACCAGACCACCGCCGAGGGGGTGGAGCGCACCGTGGCCACCCAGGTGTTGGGCCCCTACCTGCTGACCGCGGCCCTGGCCCCGCTGCTCTTCTCCTCGGCCGGCGGTGGCGCCGACGGGAGTTCCGTGCCGCCCACCATCGTCACCATGAGCTCGGGGGGCATGTACTCGCAGCGCTTCGATCTCGGCACCCTCGAGACCGGACCGGACGGCTACGACGGCGTGGTGGCCTACGCCAAGGCCAAGCGGGCCCAGCTGGTGCTGGCCGACGCCTGGGCCGACCGCTTCGCTCCGGTGCCGGTGGCCAGCTACGCCATGCACCCGGGCTGGGTGGACACCCCCGGCCTGGCCCAGGGCCTACCGAAGTTCCGCACCCTGATGCGCCCGCTGCTGCGCACGCCCACCGAAGGGGCGGACACCGCGGTGTGGCTGGCCGCCGGGGGACCGACGGTGGCGGCGCGGGCCGCCGGGGTCGAGCCGATCACCAGGGGCTTCTTCCACGACCGACACCCCCGCTCCGACCACCGCTTTCCGGTCACCCACCCGAGCGGTCCCGGTGACCCGGAACGCCTCCTCGACTGGTGTGCGGCCCGCACCGGGACCGGGACGCCCGTGCCGGAAGCCGGGCCGTGACCGCCCCGCCGGCCACCGGGGCGGGAGGAACGGGACATCGGGGCCCCACCGCCCCGGCCCGCCGGATCGTCATCGCCGGCGCCAGTGGCTACGTGGGCCGGCTGCTGGCCCACCGGCTGGCCGGGGCCGGTCACCAGGTGACGGCCCTGGGCCGGACTCCGGACGCCCTGCCCTCCGGTGAGCGGATCACGCCCATGACGGTCGACGTAGCCGACCCCGGGAGCACCGCCCAGGCCCTGGCCGGTGCCGACGCCGCCTACTACCTGGTCCACGCCCTGGCCGGCGGCACCGGGTTCGAAGCCCGCGACCGCCAACTGGCCGAAGCCTTCGGCCGGGCCGCCAAATCGGCCGGGGTCGGCCGGATCATCTACCTGGGCGGCCTGGGCCGGGGTGAACTCTCCCCCCACCTGGTCAGCCGCCAGGAGGTGGGCGCGGTGCTGGCCGCCTCCGGCGTACCGGTCGTCGAGCTGCGCGCCGCGGTCATCCTCGGGGCCGGCAGCATCTCCTATGAGATGTTGCGCTCGCTCACCGAGCGCCTGCCGGTCATGGTCTGCCCCCGCTGGATCACCACCCGGCTCCAACCGCTGGCCGAGTGCGACCTGCTCGACTACCTGGCCGGGGCCCTGGCGGCCCCGCCGGGCATCTACGAGATCGGCACGCCTGACGTGACCGACTACGGGACCATGATGCGCTGCTACGCCGAGGTGAGGGGACTACGGCCCCGGCATGTCTTCACCGTGCCCTTCGTCACCCCCTCGCTGTCGGCCCGCTGGGTCGACCTGGTCAGTCCGGTCGACCGGCGGGTCAGCCACACCCTGATCGAGAGCCTGGTGAGCGAGGTGCTGGTCCACGAGCCCGAGCGCACCTTCGCCGCCTTCGGCATCACCCCACTGCCGGTCACCGAAGCGGTCCGCCGGGCCATCAGCGACGAGGCCGACCGGGTCGCCGCCGGCCTGCTCGACCGGTCCGAGCCCCTCGGTACCGGCGTCTACATCATGCGCTCCGCTGCGCCGCTGGAGCCCGAGCGGATCGAGGCGGCCCGGGACGATCTGGCCCATGTGGGCGGCAGCCTCTCCTGGTACGGCCTGGCCTGGGCCTGGGCCCTACGGGTGGCGCTGGGCCGGCTGTTCGGCGAGAAGCTCTCGACCCGGCGGCCCGACCGGCTCACGGCCGGAGCACTGGCCGACTGGTGGCGGGTGGAGCGGGTCGATCCCGACCACCTGGTGCTGGCCTCGGTCGGGTGGTTCTGCGGGGACGGCTGGCTGGCCCTCCAGATCGATGAGACCCCACCGGCGTGGAACAGGCCGCGGCGTTCCGGCCCAAGGGCCTCGTGGGCCTGGCCTACTGGTGGGCGCTGTGGCCCGTCCACCGGGTGGTGTTCGGGGTCATGGTCCGGGGCCGGGCCCGCCGGGTGCGGCTTCGCTCCCGACCGGGGGCACAGCCGGCCGCACCGCCGGCACCGTCGGCACCCCCCGGTCCCCCTGATCGTGGCCAGCTCCGTCCTGTGGTTCCGGCGGGATCTGCGTCTCGACGACCTGCCCGCCCTACGGGCCGCCCACCAAGCCGGGCCCGACGGCGTGGTGGCCCTGTTCGTGGCGGACCCGGCCCTGCTCGAGCCGGCCGGCCCCAACCGGCGGCGCTTTCTGGCCGCGGCGGTGGCCGCCCTCGATGATGAGCTGGGGGAGGGCCTGGTGGTACGGAGCGGCGACCCCACCACGGTGGTCCCCGCCGTGGCCGCCGAGGCCGGGGCGGCCGTGGTGGTCGCCACCGGCGACTTCGGTCCCCACGGTCGGGCCCGGGATGCCGCCGTGGCGCAGGCCCTGGCAGCCGACGGCCGCCGGCTGATGACGGTCGACTCCAACTACGCCGTGGCCCCGGGCCGGGTTCGCTCCGGGTCCGGCACCCCGTTCAAAGTGTTCACCGCCTACCACCGGGCCTGGAAGGGGGTCGGGTGGCCGGGCCCGTCCCTCCCCCCTGACGTCCGGTGGCGGGGCCTCGGAAGCGACCATGGCGACCTGGCCGTGGAGCCGGCCGTGGCCACCCCCGGGTCGCACGGTCTGCCCGACTGGTGGGAGGGCCTCCCCCTCGGCCCCGCCGCGGCCCTCCCTGGTGCCGGGCCGGTAGCGGCGTGGGACCGGTTCGAGCGGTTCATGGCGGGGCCGGCCGCCGACTACGACCGTGACCGTGACCTGCCGGCCGTTCCCGGTACGTCAGGCCTCTCGCCCTACCTGCGCTTCGGCTGCATCCATCCGCGCACCGTGTTGTCGTTCCTCGGGACCGGGGCCGGGGCGGAGCGCCTGCGGACCGAGCTGGCCTGGCGGGAGTTCTACGCCGACGTGCTCTGGCACCGGCCCGACTCGGCGCGCGCCCCACTGTTGGCGTTCGGGGCCCGACTCCGCTGGGACACGGACGAGCGGGCCCGGGAGCGGTTCGCGGCGTGGGCCACCGGGACCACCGGCTACCCGCTGGTCGATGCCGGGATGCGCCAGCTACTGGCCGAGGGCTGGATGCACAATCGGGTCCGGATGGTCACCGCCAGCTTTCTGGTCAAGGACCTCCACATCGACTGGCGGCTCGGGGCCCGCTGGTTCATGTGGCACCTGGTCGACGGCGACCTGGCCTCGAACCAGCACGGTTGGCAGTGGGTGGCGGGCACGGGGACCGACGCCGCCCCGTTCCACCGGGTGCTCAACCCCTCGCGTCAACTGGAGCGCTTCGACCCGACGGGCGCCTACGTCGATCGGTATCTCCACCACCCGCCCGCGACCCGCGGACGGTGTTGCGGATCAGGCCCGGGCCCCGCCCCCGACCTCCTGGTCGACCATGCGGCCGAGCGACAGGAGGCGCTGGCCCGGTTCGCCGAGGCCCGCCGGACAGGTGCTGCCCAGCGTCCGAATTCGCCGGCCTGCGCTTCACCCACGGCCCGGTTCGGCCCCGGGGCCCGGATCAATGGCCGACCGGAGTTCACCCAGCGCTTGCCGGAAGAGAGGCGAGAACGCAACGTCGCCGTCCAGGCCGGCCCAGCGCTCGAAGGCCGTCTTGAACACCGCCATCCCCGCTTGAGCGGTGAGGCCGGCCACCTGGGCCGGAACCCCCCGTTGCTCCAGCGCGGCTCCGATCTCCGCCGTGAGGGTGGCCATCTTGATCATCTCGCGCTCCCGCAGGTCCGGCGAGCCGTCGATGAGACGTTGGCGCTGGCGAGCCGGTTCGCCGAGGGCGGCGAGGCTCTCTCCGGCCAGTACCAGCGCCTCGGCCACGGCATCGATCGGGGCCCTTCCCGCGGGCGCACCGGCCACAGCCGAGACCACCCCTGCCTGGAACTCCGCGGCTCCCGAGAACAGCACCTCACGTTTGTCGGGGAAGTACCGGAAGAACGTCCGCTTGGTCAGCCCGGCCCGGGCGGCGATCTCGGCCACGGTGACCTGTTCGTAGCCGCGCTCAGCGAACAGCTCGTAGGCCGCCCGCACCAGCCTCCCGTCCGATCCGGCCTCCCAGCGCACCATGGCACGATCCTACGGGCGTGTGATGACACCAGGTGACATTCCTGGTACTGTAGTCATGACACCAAGTGTCATGACCGTCCGCTGCATCCTCGGACAGACCAACCCACCGTCAAGGAGTCTCCATGAACGTGTTCATCACCGGCGCATCCGGACACATCGCATCAGCCGTCATCCCCGAACTGCTCGGGGCCGGACACACCGTCCTCGGGTTGGCCCGGTCGGAAACCTCCGCCACGGCGGTGGCCGCCCTCGGGGCGGACGTCCAGCGCGGTTCTCTCGACGACCACGACATCCTGCGGGCGGCCGTGGCCGGGTCCGACGGAGTCATCCACCTGGCCTTCAAGCACGACGAGATGAACTCGGGCGACTTCGAAGGGGCGCTGGAGGCCGATCTCGGTGCCCTCGAGGCCATCGGTGACACCCTCGAGGGCACGGGAAAGCCCCTGGTAGGGACCTCGGGGACCCTCCCGCTGGCCTTCGGAGGGCTGGAAGGCATCGGGACCGAGGCCGACGTCATGCCGGCCGGGCCGCGGATCGACGCCGAGAACGCCGTGATCGCCCTGGCCCGGCGTGGGGTCCGCTCATCCGTCGTGCGCCTTCCCCCTCTGGTCCACAGCTCGCTCGACCGGACCGGCTTCACCCCGACCCTGATCCGGTTCGCCCGTGAGCAGGGCAAGGCCGGATACATAGGCGATGGGTCGAACCGCTGGCCGGCCGGGCACACGCTCGACGTGGCCGTTCTCTACCGCCTGGCCCTCGAAGGAGCACCGGGTGGTACCCGGTTGCACGGCGTCGGCGACGACGGCGTGCCGTTCCGAGAGATCGCCGAAGTGATCGGCCACCATCTGGGCGTGCCGGCTGTCAGCATTCAACCTGACGAGGTGGCCGGGTACTTCGACTATCTGGCCCTTTTCGCCGGCCTGGACAACCCGGTGTCCAGCACCCTGACCCAGGAGCTACTCGATTGGCACCCGACCCATCCCGGGCTCATCGACGATCTCCACCAGGGCCACTACTTCGAAGGCTGACCGTCTTCCACCTCGGAGGCACGGTCCGACGCCAACGATCGGGTCATTGGAGCGAGCCCGGAGTCAGCCCCTAGTTGGGTCCGACCGATCCGATGGCCCGTTCCAGAACCCTGGCCATACCGGCCATCCCCACCGCACTGGGGTGCAGGGGGTAGCCGTCGGACGAGACCAGGAGCGGATCCACCCAGCGGGAGTCCGCCGCCGTGCAGGCGCTGTGAGACGCACTCGGGGTGGCCATGTCGACATAGACGTCGTGGGCCGCCGAGGCCTCGCGGGCCAGGGTGGCGTCGAGTTGGGTCTCCACGCCGCGCAGGTACCCGAGGTCGCGGGCCGAAAACGGAAGGACGGGCCAGCACCCCGACCCGCTCGGGGGCAGGAGGTCCGGATAGCCGATGACGAACACCCTGGCGTGGGGGGCACGGCTCCGGATCTCCTGGAGCGCCGTGGCCACCTTGGCCCCGACCTGTTGTACGGCCAGGCCCAGTTGATCGACTCCATCGGGCGTGTAGTGCGACTTGCAGCTCCATCCCACCCGGGTGACACCCCAGGGCGTGACCGCCACACAGTTCTCGGCGATGGTCGAGAAGCCGAGGTCGTTTCCGCCGATCCCCAAGGAGACCAACGATGTCGTCGGGTGGAGCGAAGACAGCTGGGCGGGAATCCCCGGCCCCTGGGGTGCCGTCAAGTCCCGGGTCGTGGCGCCCGAACAGCTGGCGTCACGCAGATGCAGCCCCAGCGCCCGGGCGGTAAGGGACGGGTAGTTGTCCGAGGAACGCAGGCATGGCGCCGGAGCGGTGGGCCTGGTGCCGGCTCCGAGTTGGAGCGGTATGCCCGGGCCGGCGGTGAAGGAATCACCCAGGGCCACGTAGGAGCGGACCACAGACGCCGTGGCACTCGTGGCGGAGGACCCGGCCAGGGACGAGAGGGCCAACACCACCACCCCGACGCCGGCCAGAGCGGTGCCGGCCATCATCAGCCGCCGGCGGATCGAATACGAGGATGGGCCGGCCTGCTTTCGAGTGGCGGTGCCACCTGGGCGGAAGCGGGTCATGACCGGACGATGGTATGGGGCGGGAGTCCGTAGCGGACATCGCCCCGTGCCAAACACCCACCAAAGGGCCCGGACCGAAGCCATGCGATCACTGCGAATCCTCAGCGCCTCAGCCCTCTTGCTGCTCGGAACGGTAGTGGTGGTGACGGGGCATCTTCTCCTTTTGGTGACGCCCTCTTCTAGGGATCCACCGGATCGCTCGTCCTCAACCAGCCGGTGGTGGGCATGGCCTTGCCCAGGCGGAGCTGACAGGTCGACCAAGGCGCACCACGGGCCCGGGCCGTTGTACCGAGTACCCGCATGTGAGAGCAGGGGGTGCTGCACGTCCTGGCCTCCCGGCGGCTCCGGCCCCTCGTCGGGATCGACCCCCGGTCCACTCGTCGCACCGCCGGACATTTGTGAAAACATCATTCCCGTTGTTCCGCAGCGCCTATCGAGACCGGGGAGACCTTCAATGTCGGCTACGCCACCAGGGCCCGTCCGGTCATGAGCTCGTTCAAGAATCCTGCCTGGCTCCCCTTCTCGGTGAGCGAGGCCGCCACCGCCGGCGATGCCACCGGCCGGGATCTCGACTCCGGTGCGGCCTGGAACCAACTACTGGACAAGCTGAGGCAGACCGGTGAGATCGTACTTTCCGACACCGTCCCCAACGACCCGGTAGACCGGGCCTCGGGCTTCCGTCACCTCCTGGTCCTGTTGGGTGTGGGCATCGACGAGCTGCTCCGGCGGGGGCTGGACCACGTCCCGGCGATCAAGCCTTCGGGCATGGACGCCGCCTACAAGTGGGGCATGGAGTGCCCGGACTGCATCTATGTGGGCTCGGCCCTGAGAGGTGGCTCCACCTACCGGCTGTGGGGCAATCGGGGTTCAGCCCGGTACGTCGGACTGCAGGTCATGGCCGGCATGGGTTCCACCGCCAACGCCCTGATCGACGAGTTCGAACTGGGCCCCGAACGGGGAGTTCGAGATCATCCTCTCGGCCGAGCGCCACGACGGCAACTGGCTCCCCTTGGACGAGGGGGCCACCATGCTGGTGGTCCGGCACTTCTTCTACGACTGGGAGCACGAAGTCCCCGTGACCATGTCCATCGAGACGCTCTCGGGTCCCCCCGATGAAGAGCACATCCCGGAGGAGCCGAAGGCGGCCATAGCCCGTCAGGTCGTCGCCCTGGGCGACTTCGTGGAGGAGAATCTCCACTTCTTCCTGGGCTTCTCCAATCCCGAGGCGCCCAACACCTTCCTCCCTCCCCTGGATGGAACAGCCATGGGGGCCGCGGCCGAAAACCGTCCGGTCATCGGCTCGTGGAAGTTGGCCCCTGACGAGGCCCTGATCATCGAGGTCGATCCGCCGGAGGGCCTGTACTGGAGCTACTCGCTGGGCAACATCTGGTGGGAGACCATCGACTACGGCAATCACCAGTCCAGCCTGAACGGTTACCAGGCCACGGTGGACGATGACGGCAAGGTTCGGGTGGTGGTGGCCCATCACGACCCCGGCGTGGCCAACTGGCTCGACACCGCCGGGCACAGCGAGGGGCCGATCATCCTGCGCTGCGTCCGGACGGAGACCGCTCCGGTCCCGACCACCAGGGTGGTCCGGTTCGACCAACTCGATGACCAGTTGCCCCCGAACGCCCGACGGTTGTCGCCGAGCGAACGGGCCGCAGCCATCGCCATCCGACAGAACGCCGTGAGCAGGCGGTTCGCCCGATGAGTCTCGACGTGGACGAGATCGAGAAGGACGCCCGGGCCCAGGCCGGAGTGGACGACACCGGCGGTGACTACTACCGCCAGGGGCTCGAACGGCTGGTCACGTCGATGAATGAGGAGGGCGGGCTGACCGAACTGGGCCAGGCCATGCAGCAGATGCGCCTGAGCATGCTGTTGGCGGCCCGGCTGGGGGTCGAGGAGACCTACCGACTCCATCCCGAGATAGAGGACGAGGTCATCGAGGGCCCGGTGTTCGTCATCGGGCTGCCCCGGACCGGCACCACCGCCCTGAGCCAGCTGGTGGCGGCCGACCCCCAGTTCCGGTCCCTGCGGACCTGGGAGTCGGGCTCGCCGGTGCCTCCACCGGAGAAGGCCACCGAGCACACCGATCCCCGGATTGCCGCCACCGAGGAGGGGATCGCCATGATGAACGAGGCCTTCCCGCTCATGCAGACCATGCACAACACCGAAGCCACGTCCGCCACCGAATGCCAGGACCTCATGGGCATGAGTTTCCGCACCGTCCACTTCGACGGCTTCGCCCGGGTGCCGTCCTACCTCCAGTGGGTCATCGACACCGACATGGAGGAGACCTACCGCTACCACCGACGGGTGCTCCGCCTGCTCCAGTGGCACTGCCCACCCACCCTGTGGCACCTGAAGACGCCGGTACACATGTTCGCCCTCGATGACCTGGTCAAGGCCTACCCCAATGCCCGCTTCCTCTGGAGTCACCGCGATCCCACCAAGGTCCTGGGCTCGGTCTGCAGCCTCATCCACTACACCCGCAGCTGGAGCAGCGACCGGGACGACTCCTTCGAACTGGGTGCTGAGGAGCTCGACCGGTGGTGGATCGCCGTCCAGCGGGCCATGGAGTTCCGGGAACGGACGGGCGCCGACCGGTTCGCCGACATCTCCTTCGCCGAGCTCCAGACCGATCCCGTGGCCGCCTTGGAAAAGGGCCTGGCCCAGATCGGTCTTCCTTTCGACCAGCACTCCCGGGCCGCCGTGAGCCAGTGGGCCGGCACCCACGAGCCGGGCGCACAGGGCTCACACACCTATCAGCTCTCTGACTTCGGACTGGAGCCCGATCAGATCAGGGAGCGCTTCGCGCCGTACTACGCCGCCTTCAACATCGAAACCTGAGCGGTCTGCCCCGGGCCGGGGGGCTCATGGACTCGGCGGGACATGGTCAGTCGGTGTCCCTGAGATCGGCCAGCCAGTCAGCCACGATGTCGGCAACGTCGGCGTCACGCCGTCGGAGGGAGTGGTCCCCATCCACAAAGACCAGCGTGACCGGGCCGGGGATGGCGGCGGTCCGGCGTTCGATCTCGTCGGGCGCGCCCAGGGCGTCCCGGCGCCCGCTGACGAACAGGCAGGGCACGTGGAGTGCGGGGAAGTGGGCGGTCCGGAGTCGCTCGGGCTTTCCGGCCGGGTGGAGCGGGTAGCTGATGAGGACCAGGGCTGCCACCTCCAGCCCCTCGGCGGCGGCCATCGAACACATCCGGCCCCCCATCGACCGGCCCCCCACGGCGACGGCGGACGTGGGCACGCCGAGCCGTTCGGCCAGTCCCGTGGTGGCCGTTCGGACCGAGGCCATACAGACCTCGGGCGGGTCCGGTCGCCGCCGCCCCGCCGTCCGCCCGGGGAACTCGATCCGCTCGACGGTCAGACCCCGCGAACGCACCGCGGCGTCCACCGCCACCAGGGCCGGCTGGTCCCGACCGGCCCCGGCCCCCGGGGTCAGGACCAGGCCGGAGAGACGCCGGCGGAGTCATCGCCCTGATGCCTAGCGGGGGCCCATACCGGACGCATCGTCCGCTGACCCCCTGATCTACCGAGAGCCTGACCGAGCACCAGGATCACCGGAGAGCAAGATCGTCCTCCGCTACGTACACCTCGCCCATGGCCAGCGACACTATCCCCCCGGTTCGGGAGGGACAGAGGCGAGCCCGACCCTCGGAGACTCCCCGGCCGGCCCCACTCACTTGGGACCCGGGGAAGTTCGTGCTTCAGTTGGTGGCCCCTTCGGCCGATACGTATCCATGAACACGAGCTGCTGGTAGTGGCTCGTCAACGTCGGAGCGTGCCGCCACCTCCTCCGGCCGATGACCTGAGTGTCCGGTCCGCTGCCCGGGCCCTGGTCTCGGGCCCCGGGGTCATCGCCGTCTTCGTGCTGGTGGCCGTACTGGCCGCCTCAGGAGTGACGCTCTTCGCCTCGCAGTCGTCAGCGCGGGCGCTCATCGAACAATCGGTACGGGACCAAGGTCACGTCCGGGGCCGCCTTGGTCACCACCTATGTGAACCAGCTGGCCACCCACGAACGACTGGTGGAAGCCCAGGACCTGGCCGGCCCGGACCCCTCGGCCGCCGACTATGGCCCTGGCCGCGGCGTCCCTGTCCACTCCGGCCGCGGTGTTCCTCAACGGACAGGGCCAGCTGATCCGGGCCTATCCCGCCGACCCTGCCCTGATCGGGACGCTGATGACCAGTCGATACGCCCATCTCCGCCAGGCGCACGACGGGCGGATCGGCGTGTCCAATGTCGTGCTCTCGGCGGTGAAACGGACGTCCGATCGTGGCCGTGGCCATTCCGGCGCCTGTCATCGAAGGATCCGACGGTGTTCAGCGCCGGGTTCGACGTTCAGGACAGCCCGCTGAGTGCCTACCTGGCCAGTGCCTTTCCGCACCCGACGGCCGCGGTCTATGTGACCGACTCCGTCGGTTCGCTGGTGGCCACCTCGGGACCTGGTCCCTCCATCGCCCTCAAGGGCATGGATCCGGCACTGGCCTCAGCCATGAAGCAGGGGTCCATCGGGTCCCTACCGAGCGGCGGGATCCGAGCAGTACTACGCCTCGGCCCGGGTGATCGGCACCCCGTGGACCCTGGTGGCCACCATCCCCGAGGCCTTGCTCTATCAGCCCCTGCGGGGAGATTGGATCCCCTGGCTGCTCCTCTCGGTCTTCGCCTTGGTGGGCTTGCTGGCGCTGCTCCTGATGGGCCGGGTGCTGGCGGACCGAAATGCGGTGTTGGCGGCCCGACGTGACCTGGAGGCGGCGCGGGACGTGGCCCTTCAGGCCACGGCGGAGAAGTCGGCGTTCCTGGCCATGATGAGCCACGAGATCCGGACACCGATGAACGCTGTGATCGGGATGACCGGACTGCTATTGGGAACGTCCCTCGATGCCGTCCAGCAGGAGTTCGTCGAAACCGTCCGCAACAGCGGGGATGCCCTGCTCAGCATCATCAACGACGTCCTGGACTTCTCCAAGATCGAAGCCGGTGGCCTGGAGCTGGAGAACCAGGTGTTCAATCTCCGGGAGTGTGTCGAAGACGCTCTCGATGTGGCCACGGCAGTCAACAACAAAGGTATTGAGCTGATCGGTGAGCTGGATAGCCGATGCCCGACGAACGTGACCGGTGATGTCACCCGTCTGCGCCAGGTGTTGGTCAATCTGCTCGGCAATGCCGTCAAGTTCACCGACCGGGGTCATGTGCTGTTGACGGTCGAGCCGATCGGTCAGGACGAGAGTGAGGGGGTCCTGCGCTTTTCGGTGGCCGATACCGGCATCGGGATCCCCGCCGATCGCCTGAGCAGCCTGTTCGATTCATTCAGCCAGGTCGACCGGTCGACCACCCGCCTGTACGGGGGCACCGGCTTGGGGCTGGCCATCAGCAAGCAGCTGGTCGAGGCCATGGGCGGCGCCCTGACGGTCGAGAGCACCATGGGTCAGGGCAGCACCTTCAGATTCTCCATCGGGCTCGCTCCCGCTCGGGAGACCGGGGAGACCGGACCGGACCCCGGGGCCACCCTGGCCGGTCACTCGGCCCTCATCGTCGACGACAGTGCGACCAACCGTCGGGTCGTGCGGCTCCAGCTGGAAGGTTGGGGAATGAGGGTGACCGACGCGCCGAACAGCGCTGCGGCGTCCGAACTCATCGAGTCAGGGGCGCACTTCGACGTGGTGATGATGGACATGGTGATGCCGGGCATGACCGGCGAGGAGCTGGCCCAGAGGCTCCGGGCCGGCGTGGCAACGAGCCACATCCCCATCATCCTGCTGAGCGGCCGCGTGGACCGCACCCAAATCGAACAGCCCGAGCTGTTCTTTGCCATTCTGTCGAAGCCCCTCAGGTCGGCCCGCCTCAAGGAGGCCATGGCCGATGCTCTGGCGTCAGAGGTACCGGTCGAGCGTCGGCTCACACCGAGAGGCGGGGGAGCTGAGTCAGCCGAGCCGATGCGGGTCCTGCTGGTCGAAGACAACATCGTCAATCAACGGGTGGGTCGGCTGCTTCTCGAGAAACTCGGACACCTGGTCGACGTGGTGGGCAACGGCCTCGAGGCCGTCGACGCGGTGTCCCTGGCCCCCTACGACGCGGTGTTCATGGACGTCCAGATGCCGGTCATGGACGGATTGACGGCAACCACCACCATCCGCGGCGGCCACCCTCCCCACGGCCAGCCCTACATCGTGGGCCTCACGGCCAGCGTCCTCATCGAGGACCACCAGGCCTGTACCGAGGCCGGGATGGATGACTTCCTCACCAAGCCCGCCCGTCTCGACGACTACGGAGCGGTACTGGCCCGGGCCCACTCGGCGCACGCCGGGCCGCCGACCTTCTCGACGAATTGATCGTCGGTCAGGCCCGAGGCAAGCCGTAGAAGGGCGCCACATGCGCCTCCGCCGCAGCCCCCGAGGCCCCAAGGGGCCGCACCGACTCCTCCGGGGAAGGTCGAGCGGTCCCCGCTGTCTGAGACGAGCTTCCGCTCCCAGGCACCACCGCCACCCCGAAGGGATAGGTCACGTCACCGATGGTCCGGGGTGACCCCAGACCCGAGAAGGCGGAGATGGTGTTGGACTCCCCGTTCGCCACATAGAGCCACTGGCCACTCAGGCCCAAGGCGTCCGGATAGGCGCCGGTCTCCACCACACCGACCACCGCCAGTGACGGAAGACCGAGCATCACGACGTCACCGGACCCGGCGGCGGCGATGTACGCCGTGCGGCCATCGGGTGAGATCGTGAGAGCGCTGGGTGTGCAGCCCGGGTCCCCTTCCGCTTGGCAGACCAGATCGACCGGGGTGCCGACCTTGCCACTCGGGAGAATGATGGGAATGATGGTGGCGTGTGCCGCGTCGAGCACGTAGGCATGTCCTCCGCGGGGTGTGATGGCGATGGCCCGCGGCGACGTTCCTTTCAGCTTGATGGGGGCCTCGGCCGTGGGCGGCCACGAAGTGAGGTTCACCGGGGTCACCTCGGCGGAGCTGAAGTCGGCGACGTAGGCCGTCAGCCCATTGGGGGCGATGGCCAAGGACTCAGGATTCACTCCCACGTCGACCGGCGCCGACACGGCCCGCGTCGTCAGGTTGATCTCGCGGACCTGATGGCCGGGGTGTTGGGCCGACCCCTGCAGGGTCACCACGGCAAAGTGGCCTCCGGGCCTGATGGCAATGGCCAGCGGGCCCGATCCGACGGTGATGGGCTTCCCCGCGGTCTGGGTGGTCAGGTCGATCGGCGTGACGGTGGTGTCCGGTTGGTTGAGAAAGCCGTAGTCGGCGACGTAGGCCGTGTTGTCCTGGGAGTCGATGGCGATCCCGGTCGGTCCCGACCCCACGTTCGCCACCGTCCCGGAAAACTCGGAACCGGCGAAGACCGACACCGTGGTCAGCTGGGCGTTGGTGACATACGCCGTGGGGAGTGACGTTGTCCCACTCGTTGCTCCGCTCGGTGCCGAACCCACGCTCAGCCCGATCAACGCCGCCGCAGCGACCACGCCGGCGATCGTCCAGACAACTCTTCCCGCACGCTTTGTGGACACCGTCGCACCGTCCCCGCACTCGAAGGATCTGAACGAGCATCAGACACCGCCCCACCCGCGCCGACCCTATCCCTTGCCGGTCGAAAAGTCATCCGCCGGCGGGCCGCGGCCCGCCCGGTTGCCGCTGGGTCGCACTCGGCGGAGAATCTCCCCATGAATCCCGATGTTGAGGCGCTCAAGCAGCTGGCCACCGAGTGGGACGGACCGGCCCCGGCCTTCGAGGAGCCGCCGGCCATCGACGGCGCCGCGGCCAATGCCGCCGAGGTTCTCGCCAAGCAGATCCTGGAGGGGGACCGGCGCATCAAGGCCGTCCAGAGATCCGAGCGGGCCCGGGCCAAACGAGAGATCCTCGAGACCACCGTGGCCGGCTACCAGGTGGTGCGCTTTCTCTTCTGGACCGGCCATCCCCGCCTGGACGGCAACCCCATACCGAAGCCGACGCAGACCAACATGTCGCGCATCATGACCAAGGGGCACGCCTACTCCGACGAGGACCTGGCCCAAGTGCTGCGCTGCCGCCGGGTCGCCGCCCACGCCAAAGAGCACGGCCATCTCTATGACCAGAGCGGCCCTCTATGGAGCGGCTTCGGCGACAAGGCCAAGAACCTCAAGACCTTTGCCTACATGACGGGCATGCGGATCGGACTGGCCGAAGAGACCGAGTTCGGGCCGTTCCCCATCTTCGGTTCGGACGCATAGGAACCTGGGCCTCGTGGGGTCGATCAGAGACCCTGGTCGGATGGCGCGGCCCGATCCCCGAGGTACGAGATCAGCCGGTCGACGAAGGCCACCTGGGCCTTGATCAGCTTGACCCGGGCCGTCTCGACCGGGATCCATTCCGCCCGGTCCACCTCCGGAAAGAGCTGGGTCCGGCCGGACTTCGGGGGCCACTCCATCTCGAACTGGTTGCTGACCACCTGGTCGACGAGGAAGTGCGGAGCTTCCACCGCCCAGGCCCGGACCAGCTTGCCGTTGGCTTGAGCCACCTCCCCCAGGTCGATCCGGGGGCCGGGCGGGCCCGGCACCCCGACCTCCTCGGCGAACTCCCGCTCGGCGGCCGCCGACGCTCCCTCCCCTTCGCCGTACTCCCCCTTGGCCACGGACCAGGCGCCCTCTTCCCTCTTCGACCAGAAAGGACCCCCGGGGTGGACCACGAAGAGCTCCAACGCACCCTCCGGCGTGGTGCGGAAGGGAAGAAGTCCGGCACTTCGCTTGGGCATGGGACGTCTCCTACTCTCCGCCGTGGCGCCGGTGGGCGGCCCGAACAGTCTGCCCGCGGTGGTCGACCTCCGGCCCGGTGGCACCCCTGATCCGCCATAAAGGTGGTGCGGACCACTACTAATGGTTACGAGATGGCTGACCGGATCGACCGACGCTCCTTCCTGGCCAGAGGTGTCGCCGGTGGGGTCGGGATCGCCGCCGTCGGTCTGTCCGGGGGCGCCCTGGAGGCGTGCAGCTCGGGATCGGGCTCCACATCGGCCGCCGGCACCACTGGCCATCCGAACGGCATCACCACTGCCACCCCCATCCGAGGGCGGACAGCTCATCTTCGGCACCGAGGCGGAGGAGAAGGGGTTCAGCACCACCCAGGGAACCTTCGACACCGCCGGGATCCTGTACGCCCGGACGGTCTTCGACCCCCTGGCCATCATCGACGCCGACGGGCGGGTCCAGCCCTATCTGGCCCAGTCGATCACCGCCAACCCCGACTACACCGTGTGGACCATCACCATGCGGCCCAACCTGGTCTTCCACAACGGCACCCCGTGCGACGGCGCCGCGGTGGCCGAGAACTTCGCCCTCCAGCAGTCCTCCGGCCTGACCGGAACGGCGTTCACCACCATCACCGATGTCTCGGTGCCCGCGCCGTTGGTGGTCACCGTCACCATGAAGTCACCGTGGGTCCCCTTCGACTACTACCTGGCCGGTGGCATCGGCGGCCAGATCGCCTTCATCGCCGAGCCCACCTGGCTGAAGTCGGGCAACCAGACCAACCCCATCGGCACCGGCCCCTTCGTGTTCGAGGTGTGGAATCCCAACGACCACTTCACCGCCACCCGGAACCCGCACTACTGGAGGCCCAACCTCCCCTACCTCGACAGCATCACCTTCCGGCCCATCCCGGACAGCGAGCAGCTGCTGAACACCCTGGAATCGGGTGGAGTGGACATGATCCACACCTCCTTCTCCCAGGTGACCAAGAGTCTCCGGGCCGACACCTCGCTCGGCTACACCGACGACTCGGTCCACGTGGCCGGCGAACCGGACATGCTCTGCCTCCTCCTCAATTCTGTCCAAGCCCCCGTTCGACAACCTCAAGGTCCGCCAGGCCACGGCCCTGGCGGTCAGTTCGGCCCAGTACTCGAAGGACATCGAAGACGGCATCTGTCCGCCCAGCAGCGGCCCCTTCGTAGAGGGTTCGCCCTATTTCGCCCCGACCGGGTACCCCTCACCCGACCTGGCCCGGGCCAAGCAGCTGATCGATGAAGTGCGGCGCGACACCGGCCGGGCGGTGGTGGTCACCCTCGACCACACGCCCGACCCCGGCGCCACCCGCGACGCCGAGTACTTCCAACAGCAGCTGCAGAGCGCCGGGATGCAGGTCACCCTGCAGTCGATCCAGCAGGCCCAGCTCATCAGCATCGCCGTGCTCGGCACCTTCGAGGCGCAGGTGTGGCGGCAGTTCGGGGCGGTCCACCCCGATCTCAACTACATCTTCTGGAGCCCTCTCAACGCTTCGCAACCGGGCTTCGCCGCCAACATGGCCCGCAACACCGATCCCCGGATGGAGGAGGCCCTGCTGAAGGGACGCCAGTCGGCCTCGGCCTCGGACCAGGCCGCGGCGTACCAGGAGGTCGGCCGGCTCATGGGCTCGGACATCCCCTATGTGTGGACGGCCCGCTCGGTGTGGTCGATCGGCGCCCAGCCCCAGGTGCAGAACTGGAACAACCCGACCACCCCGGCGAACCAGCCGGCCTTCGGGATGATCACCGGGGCCATCTGGCCCACCCAGATCTGGCTGAGCCACTGATCCACCGCCGGCGGGCCGGAAGTCGGCTGATCATCGGCCCCGAGCTGGGAAAACGTCGTCGGGCCACCGTCGACACCCGGCTCCGACCTGGGCCCATGTCGGGCCCCGCCACCCCGGACCGTTGGCTCCCGTCCTCCAGCTGGCCTAACGTGTCAGTGCTGTCAGGGAGGGAGGGGCAACCTGATGCGGCGAGACATCACGAAGCCGGGAAGGCACGCAGGGCACAAGCCAACAAGGTCACTGATGGCCTTGGCCGGCGCCTGCTTAGCCCTGGGCGGCTTGGCCGCCACCGCCGGAACGGCCCGGGCCGCTACCACCACCAGGCCAAATTGTTCGCCGCGGCCACTAACCGCGGCACGGCCACCTGCCGATCGGCGACTGATGCCTGCACGTTGGCCAAAGCCCTCGGTGAGGCCACCGCCGGCGACACCGTCGAGCTGGTGACGGCGGGGCAGGTGGGCACGACCACCTCGTACTATTCGCCCGGGCCGGCCGGGTTCTCGGTGGCCACCTCCGGCACCTCGGCGGCGTCGCCGGTCACCATCGAGCCGGCTCCCGGGGTGAAGGGCCCGATCCTCAACGGAGGGGGTACCCGGCCGATCCTCAAGGTCGGGGACGGCATGCATCTGGTGATCAACGACCTGACCCTCCGGGACGGCTTTTCGGGCGTCACCACGTCGGCCGGTGGGATCTCCAACAATTCCCGCGCCGTCCTCACCATCAACGACTCGACCTTCACCGACAACACCGGGCCTCAGGACGGTGGAGCCATCGAGAACGGCCCGGGCGGCACCCTCACCGTGGCCCACTCGACCTTCTCCACCAACAGCGCCTGCCTGGGCGGGGCCATCGCCAACGGCTACGACGGTTCCGGCACCGCCACCGTCAAAGGCTCCACCTTCGTGGACAATTCAGCCATCTGCCAAGGCGGGGCCATCGCCAATGCCAACCATGGCTCGGGCCGGTTGTCCGTCACCGGTTCGACTTTCTCCGGCAACCGGGCCCCCGACGGTGGGGCCATCGAGAACGGGGACGGCGGTACCGGCACCACCACCATCACCGGTTCGACCTTCTCCGGCAACAGCGCCTCCGACGACGGCACGGCCATCGACAACGGGGATACCGGTGGCAAGGGCTCGACGGTGGTGGTCGGGGCCGACATCATCGCCGGCTTCTGCAACCAGTTGAGCGGCACCTGGACCGACCTGGGCCACAATGTGGCCTTCAGCGATTCCTGCTTCAAGGGCGGTCGGGAGGACGTGGCCGACACCAACGTGGGGAGCGAGTTGGGCCCCCTGGCTGACAACGGCGGGGCGACCCAGACCATGACCCTCCTCCCCGGCAACCCGGCCAGCGGGCTCCTAGTCAACCCCACCGGCAGTGGGCTCTGCCCGGTGGCTGCCGACCAGACCGGGCAGCCCAGCCCGCCGGGGGCTCCCTGCAATGCCGGAGCGCTCCAGCCCCATCCGGCCATCCACTCCGTGACCTTCTCGGGCCCGGCCGACGCCCAGGTGGTCACCCTGACCGGCTCCGGATTCGGGACCAGGGCCAACCTCGGCCCGCCCACCACGCCGTGCAGCTCACCGAAGACCGGCGAAGACTACGGCGGGCTCTTCTACTTCACCAACGAAACCGAGAAGTGGAGCGCCGGCAACGACGCCTCACCCAACTGCGACTACGTCGGACTGGTGCTCACGTCGTACAGCAACACCACCGTCGTCTTCAGCTTCGGGTCGAACTTCTCCACCTACTCCAAATTCCGCAAGAAGAACGAGTACGTCATGTACCTGCTGGGGGCCACCTTCTCCGGCAAGTGGTGAGTTCGGCTACGCCACGGCCCCATGGGCCAGCCAGAAGTCGTTGAGGCGGCCCTGGGTCTTGACCACCCAGATGATCCCACCGATGATCGGCAGGAACACCCAAAACCCGGTGAGTGCGCTCACCGGCTCCGGCTGCCCGTCCCGGGCATACAACTGGCCGATCTCGTAAGGCAGCATGAAGACGTTCACGATGCCCAGCAAGATGCCGAACAGGAGACCGAGCCCACCGCCGATGCCCTCTCCGGAGTACGCCTTCAGCTCCTTGAACGTCGAGTAGTCCCAGTAGAGGTGGTAGATGCCCAACGTGATGACGGAGAACACGATCACCGCCAGCGGGCTCCGCACCTTCCCCACCGGACCCACCCCGGGCTGGTCAGCACTCATGGAGAAGGTCCTCTCGTCGGTAGCGGCTGGCCGTGACGACGCTACACAGGCACGTCGTTGAATGCCCGCACCACCGGAGACGTGGGCTCCGGACCGGCGTCGACTCCGGCTTGGTAACGTCCGGTCATGCCCTCAGCCTGGCCCACACTCTCCTACGGCGAGTGGGGTGAGACCTGCGACACCTTGCACGCCCACACCCAGGTGCTGGGCAAGCTGGCCGTGGCCCTGGCCCCACCGGAGCCCCAACTGCAGCACGCCGCCCTTCGCCTGACCGAGAGGGGCTGGGAGACGGCCCCCCTGCCGGCTCCGGACGGCTCCGGAACGTTCGGGGTCACTCTTGACCTGCGGACCCACCAGGTGGTCGTGGAGGCCAGCCAGGGCGGGAGCGCCCATGTCCCCCTGACCCCGGACCGTCCGGTGGGCCAGGTCACCAGAGAGGTTCTGGCCACCGTCAGCGGCCTGGTGGGGCCGGTGACCATCAACGTCACACCGCAGGAGGTCCCCTGGACCGAGCCCCTCGATGCCGACGACCGGCACGCCCGCTACGACCCCGATGCCGTGGCGTCCTACTTCGTCGCCGCCACCCAGGCCGCCCTGGTCCTGTCCAAATTCCGGGCGGCCTATCGGGGACGCTCAACGCCGGTCAATGCCTGGTGGGGCTCGTTCGATCTGGCCGTGAGCCTGTTCTCCGGTCGACCGGCCGATCCCCCGTCGAACGATTTCATCATGCGCAACGCCATGGACTCCCAGGAGGTGGCCATCGGCTGGTGGCCGGGCGATTCGAAGACCCCCGAAGCATCCTTCTACGCCTACGCCCATCCGGCACCGGACGGGTTCTCCGACGCCACGCTGGCTCCGGCCGCCGCCCACTGGGACAGCTGACCTCGGCGAATACATCCTGCGGTGGAGCGACGTGTGCTCGAGTGCCGACCCCCAGGGGACGGCACTCGAGTTTGCCCACTCGGCCTTCGTCCATGCGTGCACGGTGTGCAATTGGGATCCGGCCCTGTCGGCCAGCGCCGAGGGGAAGCCGCCGCCGGTCCGGTAGGTGCCGCGGAGGCCCGAACCCGCTCGCCCGCTCCGTTACTCCTGTTGGGCGTCCCGCAACTTTTTGGCCATGGACTGCAGCAACTTCCAGCCGATGCTGCCGTTCTCCTGCACCAGGGGCCGGAACTCCCAGAAGGTCAACCCGTAACAGACCAGTTCGCTCAAGGCGGTGACGGTGGCCGCCCGCGGACCTTCATCGATGAGGGCGATCTCGCCGAAGTAGTCACCCCGCTTGAGGGTCCCCTGCTCCTCGCCGCGTATGGTCACGGTGGCCTGGCCCGAGTCGATCAGGAAGAAGGCCGCGCCGCCTGAACCCTCCAAGACCACCGTCTCGCCCTGGGCGAACCGGCGCTCCTTCAACAACCGGCCCACCGCGGCCATCTCCTTCTTGTCCAACTCGGCGAAGAGGGGGACCTGCCCCAACGTCTCGACCGGGTCACCGGCCACCGTCTCGGCCTTGGCTGGTTGGGAGGAGTGCCCGGTGGTCACCGCCCGGCACTGCAACAAGTAGAGGTTCCCGTCGGCGATGGCCCATTCGATATCGCGGCCCGGACCGTAGGCCTCCTCGCACTGGGCCGCCAGCAGGTTGAGCTGGCTCAGCTGCTTCTCGTCCAGACAGAGCTGCTCGGCCCGGTCCGGTGCGATCTTCTCCTCCACCGTTCCCCCCGTGGCCACGGTGCGGATGGCGATCGACTTGCGACCGGCCTGGCGCCCGACCACCCGGCCGCTCCGTTCCACCCGGTAGTTGTCCGGGATGACCAGGCCGGCCACCACCGCTTCACCCAGCCCCCAGCTGGCTTCGATGACCCGCTCATCAGCACCGGTCACGGGATTCTCGGTGAACAACACCCCGGCCACCTCGGGATCGAGCAGGGTCTGCACCACCACGCCGACGCTGGGCCTGGTGAACAGGCCCACCCGTTGCCGATAGGTGATGGCGGAGTCCGAGTTGGCCGACCACCAGATCTCCCGCAGGGCCGAGGGCAGCTCCTCCGCGCTCGGAACATTGAGCAGGGTCAGGTGCTGTCCGGCGAAGCTGGCTTCGGCACCGTCCTCGTCGGCGGCCGACGAGCGGACGGCCAACGGCGCCGCCAGGGTGCGGGCCAACTTCATGACCCTGGCCGTGGCCCGTTCGTCCCCCGAGGCCACCGCCTCCACCACCGAGCCCGAGAGGGCGATCCCGGGCGGCACCCGGAGACCGGCCCGCTCGGCATCCCCCAGCCCCACGGCCTTGGACCCGAAGAGAGCGGTCTCCCGGGCCTTGAACAGGGGGACGACGTCCTTCACGCCAGCACGGTCACTTCGCCGGCATTGCCATCGACCCGGACCCGGGTCCCGTCCTGGATGCGCTCGGTGGCTTCTCTGGTCCCGACCACCCCGGGAATCCCGTACTCCCGGGCCACGATGGCCGAGTGGGAGAGCAGGCCGCCGTTGTCGGTGACGATGGCCCCCAAGAGCGGCAGGAGGATGTTGAAGCTCTCCGACGTCGATTCGGTCACCAGCACGTCGCCCTGGACGATCCGGCCGAACTCGGAAGGCCCGGACACACACCGCGCCGGACCTTCGTACACGCCCTGGCTGGCAGCCAGTCCGCGCAGGAGATCCTCTTCGTGCTCGGCGTCGGAACTGCCGAACACCTCGCCCATGGCGATGCCCATGGCCCGCATCAGTCGGGCCATGGCCGGAGGAAGTCCCGACGGGTCGGGTGGTGGTGCGGGGGGATCGCCGATGGAGGCCGGGGCGTCCTTGGCCGAGTGGGTGGCCCGGTACTCCACTCGGGCCGCCAGCTCGTCGGCGGACGGGCCCTCACCACCGTTCAGCATCGAGCACATCTCCCCGAATCCGGCGTCGATGAGGTGATCGGCCTCATGGATGCGACCGGCGGCGGCCAGCTTGCGCCCGGCGGCCAGCACCGCCCGCCTCATCAGGCCCGAGGCCCAGCTGTCGCTGTAGATGCCGCGCTCGTCCCGAAGCCGGTACATGAGCCTGGCCTCGCCCAGCAGCTCATCGAACTCACTGCGGTTCTCCTCGGGCACCGACTGGCGCACCTCGGCGATCTGCTCCTCCAGGTCCGAGGCTTCGGCGTCCCTGTCGGAGACGGCCACCCGGAGGGCCCGCAGCAGGGCGTCGGGCAACTCGAGAGCACCGGCTTCGGAGATGTCGAATCCGTCCAGAGGGCGGTAGCCCACCAGGTCGAGATAGCCCGACACCGCCGAGCCCGCCTCACCGTCGAGGGAGCGCAGGGCGGCAATGATCTCTTCGGGGTCGTCGCCCGAGTCGAGCAGGGCCAGCGCCGCGGGGTCGTGCCCGATGGCCGCCACCAGCCGCTCGAGTTCGACGGACCCACCGGCGGACACCGACGCCGAGCCGCGCAGGAGGCGCAGCAGCTCCGCCGGGGGACGGCCGGTCCAATCCCCCACGTGGGCCAGGAAGTCACCGGTCGGAATGGTGGCCGAGGCGGTGTACTTCATGTGTTGGGCGATCATGGTCGAGTGGTGCTGGCGGCAGCGGGTCAGGTAGGCGACCAGCTCACTCTCCGAAAGGCCATCGGGATCGATGGCCTGGATCTCGCGGTGGGCCGCCATGGCGGCCGGCTTGACCGTCTCGTCCCACTCCTGAAGCTGGTCCCGCCAGATCTTCTTGGCGAAGACCTCTTGGGCGTGCTGGATGCGCTGAGGAATCTCGGCCTCGGGGGCCGGAACCGCGGTGTTGTAGCAGAAGCCGTTGATGTAGGCCGTGTGCATGCCGTCGAGGAGCAGTCCGTAGTAGACGGAGAAATCGTGGGTTCCCCGCCAGAAACCCTCCGGATGGGTCTCCGACCAGTACCGGGTCACCGGCCGGGGGAAGTGAACCGGGTCCAGGCCCCAGGAGCCCGGGCCGGGTGCTTCGAAACGAAGCTCTGCATCTGTCCGCACGTCGGTCATCGCCGCTCTCCCATCCGACCCCCCGAGTCTCGAGGCGCCCCATCCCGGATGGCCCCCGCCGGGGCGGCCATCCCACAGCACCATATGAGTAGGGCCAGGTCGGGTCAATCGGTTTCAGGCCACCCTTCTCCCTCCGGGTGGGATACTCGACCGGTGGACGTTCCGGTCAGTGGACTCTGCGATCCGCGTTTCGAGGCGGTCCGCCGGGAGTTCATCGACAACTTCACGGCGCGCGGGGAGATCGGGGCCGGCGTCTGCGTCCTCGTCGACGGACGGACCGTGGTCGACCTGGTGGGAGGGTGGACCGACGACACCCTTCGGGAACCTTGGTCGCCCGACTCGCTGGTGAATTTCTACTCGGTGGGGAAGGCCCTGGTGGCCCTGTTGGCCCTGCAACTGCTGGCCGAGCACTCCATCGACCTCGACCGACCGGTGGCTTCGCTGTGGCCGGAGTTCGCCGCGGCAGGGAAGGGTGAGGCCACCATCCGCCAGGCCCTCTCCCACCGCGCCGGGGTGCCGGCCATCCGCCGGTCCCTCACCAACGAGGACCTTTGGACATGGAGCCGGATGACCGACGCTCTGGCGGCCACCGAGCCCTGGTGGCCACCGGGGGCCCGCCACGCCTACCACACCAACACCTACGGCCACCTGATCGGCGAGATGGTGCGACGGCTCAGCGGAGAGAGCTGCCGCGCCCGGCTCCGGGCCCTGGCCGGACCGCTGGAAGCCGACGTGTGGTTCGGCGTCCCGGCGGAGGAACAGAGGCGATGCGTCGACATCCAGTGGGCCGGATCCGATAACCCGGCGGTGGAGTGGAGCGCCTTGTCCGGGGATGAGTACATGACCATGCGGAGTTACTTCAACCCGCCGGGCTACTCCTCGGTGGGCGTGGTCAATACCCCGGCGTGGCGGAGCGCCGAGGTTCCCTCCACCAACGGCCATGGAACGGCACGCGGCGTGGCATCCATCTACGCCGCGCTGCTCGAGCCCAACCGGCTCCTGCCGGCCGATCTCCTGGCCGAGGCGGCGTCGCCCCAGTCGGTCGGCTACTGCCCGGTGCTGGGCGAGGAGGTCACCTTCGGGCTCGGCTTCACGCCCACCACCCCCAGGCGGCCGTTCGGCCCCAACCCGGACAGCTTCGGTCACTTCGGGACCGGTGGGGCGGTCGGATTCGCCGATCCCCATTCGGGGGTGGCCTTCGGCTACGTCATGAACCAGGTCATCCCCAGGTGGCAGAGCACCCGCAACCGGGCCCTCATCGCCGCGGTCTTCGCCTCGCTCTAGTCACGGAGTCTGCATTACGGTTCCTCCGCCATGAGGTTCTCCGTCACCTACCCGTTGATCACCCACCCGGCCAGTCCGGAGTTCATGACCAGAAGGGGCGGTCACCGAGTTCGCCAAGTCCGCCGAGGCCGCCGGCTTCGACGGGATCGGCTTCACCGATCATCCGGCCCCGACCGACCGGTGGCTCAAGGCCGGGGGCCACGACGCCCTCGACCCCTTCGTGGCCCTGACCTTCTGCTCGGCGGTGACCGAGCGGATCCGCCTCATCCCCAACATCGTGGTGCTCCCCTACCGGCACCCCCTGATCGTGGCCAAGACCGTGGCCACCATGGCCATGTTGTCGGACGACCGGTTCACCCTGGCCGTGGCCACCGGCTACCTGCGGGGCGAGTACCGCGGGCTCGGGATCGACTTCGAACAGCGCAACGCCCTCTTCGACCAGGCCGTCGAAGTCCTCCGTGGCATGTGGACCCAGGACGACTTCACCTTCGAGGGGATGGGCATCGAGGCCAAGGGGCTGACGGCCAACCCCAAGCCCCGGATCCCGCCGCCCATCTGGATCGGTGGGAACAGCCGGCTGTCGCGTCGACGGGTGGCCCGCTACGGGGACGGCTGGAGCCCCTTCCCCGCTCCCCGGGCCCTCTCGTCCACCACCAAGACCCCTCCGCTGGAGACCGTCGGCGACCTGGCCGGCATGCTCGACGAGCTCTGGCGGTTGGTCGACGAGGAAGGGCGGGACCGCTCAGAGATCGACGTGGCCTTCGGCACACCGGTCGGAGGTCGACTCGACGAGCACTTCGACGCCGACGCCCATCAGAGCGCCCTCGACGAGCTGGCCTCGCTCGGGGTCACCTGGGTGGGGGTGTCGGTGCCCAGCGGATCCCTGGCCCAGGCCCTCGAAGGCCTGGAGCACTACGGGACGTCGGTGATCGCCCCGCTCCGGTCATGACCGGGCGAGCTCCGACAGGGAGCTCAGTCGTCGTCGGGGTCCCAGCCCAGCTCGTCGGCCAGCAGCAACAACACCTTGTTCGGTAGCCGCTCACCACGCTCCAGCAGCTTGAGGCAGCCACGCACATAGGCCTGGCGCGCCGCTTCGGTGCCCCGGGTCGGGACCTGTCCGGGGCCGGGAGGGCGGATGCCGATGATCTCGGCCAGCTCACTCGCCTGCTCGCCGGCCTCGGGCCCCTCCAGCAGGGCCTCGATGGCCCGGAGCATGTAGCGCCGGGGCGGCGAACCCTGCTCCCACCGGGCCACGGACTGCTGGGTCACCCCCAGTTGGTCGGCCAGCTCCCGCTGGGTCATCCCATGGTTCAGGCGGTAGGTGCGGATGCGCTCGGCGAGTCCCCCTGGTGGGTCCACTGAGTACTCATTTGTATCCACTACGTGTCAACGCTAGTGCCGGGTTTGTGTGGCTGACAAGGGGTAGTCACCGGAGAGCACCGGACGACTTGTGCCGCGTGTCGAACTACATCGATGTTCTTCACCCGCAGCGGATATGTGTCACCGGCCCGGCCGCGCAGCCGGACTCCACACCAAACATCTGACAGTTGACACTTACGTAAGTAAATGCTTACACTAACGACATGGACACCGCCCTCAAGGCCCTGGCCGAGCCCCGGCGTCGGGAGATCCTCCGGCTCATCTGGTCCGAGGAGCTGCCGGCATCGCAGATCGCCGCCCGGTTCGAGGACATCACCCGGTCGGCGGTGTCCCAGCACCTGGGCGTGCTGCGGGGGGCCGAGCTCATCACCGAGCGCCGGGACGGGACCCGTCGCCTGTACCGGGCCAACCACGCCGAAATGGCCAAGCTCCGTACCTTCCTCGACGGGTTCTGGGCCGACAGCCTCGACCAACTGAAGGAGCTGGCCGAAGCCGCCGAACGGACTTCGCCGAACTCCCACCGGACCTCAACAACGCCGGCCGCATCCGAGCGGGCCGGCACAACAGAAAGGACCCAGCCATGGCCGAATTGACTCGAGAGGTGGTGATCGGGGCCAGCCCGGCCACGATCTTCCCCTTCCTCATCGATCCCGAGCAGCACGTCCGCTGGATCGGCACCCAGGCCGAACTCGACCCCCGGCCCGGTGGCATCTACCGGGTGATGGTCAACGGTCGACACCCCGGGGTCGGCGAGTTCACCGAGGTCGTGCCCAACCAGCGGGTGGTGTTCACGTTCGGGTGGGACGAGCCCGACCATCCCATCCCGGCCGGCTCCACCGAGATCGACATCGTCCTGATCCCCGATGGGGACAAGACCCGGGTACGGCTCACCCACCGTGGGCTGCCCGACGACGCCGTGGCCGACCACACCGGCGGCTGGGACCACTATCTGGAGCGACTCGACGCGGTGGTCAACGGAGAGGACCCCGGTCCCGACGTGTCCCAGGACGCCGCCTGAGCGCCATGGCGATGACCTGCGATGACCTGTCGGTCGGTCAGCCGGCCGACAGGTCGTCGTCCGCCGGTAGCCGGCGGTACCAGAGGCGCCACGGTGTCTTGTGGCGCTGCCACACCTCGGGGCCGGCCGAGTACTTGGGACCGGTGTGCCGGCGGTTCGACGCCGACTCGGCGTCGACTTCGTACACGGCCAGAAAGCGGGGGGCACCCTGGTACGGGGGTCGGACCTGGCGCACCAGCTCGTAGCGCACGGCCCGCAGGGCGTGACGGCGCTCGGCCACCTCGACCAGGTGCACGTTGGTATAGAAGTCGTTGAAGGCCGCCAGCTCCTCCTCGGTCAGATCGGGCGGTGGGTCGACCCCCAGCAGGTAGATCCCGTAGGGCACCGTCACCGCCGGACCGGTCTCCGCTATCTGCCGGTACAGCAGGTTCCAGGTGGGGCGGAGCCCGGGGTGGTCGCCGAGCTCTTCGGCCGCAGAGTCAACGGTCCCTTCGCCGGCCTGTTCCACGGTGGTGAGGAACCTGGGGGGCCGGAATCCCCGGGCCGCCACCGCCAGCAGGTCGTAGCGGGCCCGGGCCCCGGGGCCCGGTGGGGCCGACCGGGCGAAGTCGGTGACCCCACCGGGGTCGGCGGCCGCTCCGCTGCGGGCATCCCACCCCGTCCACCAGGCCAGTGGGCCCCCCGTGGTCACCGGTAGCTCCGGCGGCGCAGTCGGCACGGGGGATGCATCACGCCAGGGTACCGAAGCGGCACCCCTGACCTCCCGTGACCACCACGGCCGCCCCCGATAACGTGGATCCCGTGCCCGCCAAAGAGGTCCGAGCCATAGAGGCCTCCGGTCGGACCATCGAGATCTCCAGCCCGGACAAGATCTACTTTCCGGAGCTGGGCGTGACCAAGTTCGAGCTGGCGTCGTACTACGTGGCCATGGCCGACGCCCTGGCCATCACCGCGGCCGGACGGCCGGCCATGCTCCAGAGGTTCCCCGGAGGGGCGGGGGGTAAGTCCTTCTTCCAGAAACGGGTACCCCCGGGAGCACCGGAGTGGCTGCAGACCACGGTGGTCACCACCCCCAACGGCACCACCTCCAACGCCCTGGTGGTGGCCGACGTGGCCCATGTGGTCTGGGCGGTGAACCTGGGTTGCCTGGGGCTCCACCTGTGGCCGTTCCGCTCCGACGACCCCGGCCACGCCGACGAGCTCCGTATCGACCTCGATCCCGAACCGGGGACCTCCTTCGACGAGATCCGGACGGTCGCCGGCCACGTCCGGGAGCTGTTGGGCGAGCTGGGCATCATCGGCTACCCCAAGACCACCGGCAACCGGGGCCTCCACGTCTACGTCCGCCTGGAGCCCCGGTGGGACAGCTTCGAAGTCCGGTCAGGAGCGGTGGCCCTGGCCCGGGAGCTCGAGCGGAGGTACCCCGACCGGATCACGGCCAACTGGTGGAAGGAGGAACGGGGCCCACGGATCTTCATCGACTTCAACCAGAACGCTCCCCACAAGACGGTCTTCGGAGCGTGGTTCGCCCGGCCCCGGGTGGGCGGTCAGGTGTCGACCCCGCTGGCCTGGGAGGAGATCGACACGGTGGACCCCGAAGCGCTGACCATCCGGTCGGTGCCCGAGCTGGTGCAGCGACGGGGGGACCCGTGGTCGGCCATCGCCGATGAGCCCCAGTCGCTCCAACCGTTACTGGATCTGGCCGCCCTCGACCGAGAGCGCGGCCTGCACGACGCCCCGTGGCCACCGGAGTACCCCAAGCAACCCGACGAGCCGCCCCGGGTGGCGCCCAGCCGGGCCAAGAAGGAGTAGTCCATGGAACCGGTGGAGGCCCTGCGCCGCATCGCCTACCTGCTCGAACGGGACGGGGCCGAGTCCCACAAGGTCCGGGCCTTCCGCAACGCCGCCGCGGCCATCGCCGACCTGCCGGCCGCGGAGCTGGCCGACATGGCTCCGGCCCGGCTGCAGCGGATCCCCGGCGTGGGCAAGACCACCGCCCAGGTCATCACCGAAGCGGCCCACGGCACCACCCCGGAGTACCTCGAGCGCCTCGAGGTGGTCGAGCTCCCCGAGGTGGACGCCGAGGCCGCCCGGCTGCGCCACCAGCTGCAGGGGGACTGTCACAGTCACTCGGACTGGTCCGACGGGGGCTCGCCCATCAGAGAGATGGCCGAGGCGGCCAGGCTCTCGGCCACCGGTACTGGGCCCTCACCGACCACAGTCCCCGCCTGACCATCGCCCACGGCCTCAACGCCGACCGCCTCCGTGAGCAGCTGGACGTGGTGGCCGAGCTCAACGCCGAACTCGCCCCGTTCCGCATCCTCACCGGTATCGAGGTCGACATCCTGGAGGACGGGGCCCTCGATCAGGACGAGACCCTGCTGGCCCAGCTGGACGTGGTGGTGGCCAGCGTGCACTCCAAGCTCCGGATGGAAGCGCCCGAGATGACCCGGCGGATGCTCCGGGCCATCGAGAGCCCGCACACCGACATCCTCGGGCACTGCACAGGCCGACTGGTGGTGGGAAGGGGCCGGCCCCCGTCGACCTTCGACGCCGAGGCGGTCTTCGAGGCCTGTGCCCGGACCGGCACCGCCGTCGAGATCAACTCGCGGCCCGAACGGCTCGACCCCCCCGAGCCGCTGCTCTCCCTGGCCCTCTCGCTCGACTGCGTGGTGGTGGTGGACACCGACGCCCACGCCCCGGGCCAGCTGGAGTGGCAGCGCCACGGCTGCCAGCAGGCGGCGCGGGTCGGCGTGCCGGCAGAGCGGGTGATGAACACCCTCCCGCTGGACGACTTTCTGGCCTGGACGGCCAGCCATGCGGCGTAGCCGGCCGGACAGCATCGCCTCACCCCGGAGTACCATCGCCCGGTGACACTCCCCGTCGTCCCCCCGGTGGCACCGATGCTGGCCAAGCTGACCCGGGAGCTCCCCGAGGGCGAGGGTCTGTACTACGAGCCCAAGTGGGACGGCTTCCGCTGCATCGTCTTCCGCGACGGCGACGACGTCGTCCTGGGTAGTCGCAATGAGAAGCCGTTGACCCGGTACTTCCCCGAACTGGTGACCTCCCTGAAGGAGAATCTGCCCGACCGGTGCGTGCTCGACGGCGAGATCGTGATCGTGGGCCGGAACGGACTGGACTTCGACGTCCTCTCCCAACGCATCCATCCGGCCGAGTCCCGGGTCGAGCTGCTGGCCCGGACCACGCCGGCCTCCTTCGTGGCCTTCGACCTCTTGGCCCTGGACCGGGCCGACCTGCAGGCCCAGCCGTACGCCACCCGCCGGTCCACCCTGGAGCAGGCGTTGCAGAAAGCCCGGCCACCGGTCCACCTGACCCCGGTGACCACCGAGCCGGACGTGGCCCGCGACTGGTTCTCGCGGTTCGAGGGCGCCGGCCTGGACGGGGTGGTGGTCAAGGACGGCTCCCTGCCCTACCAGCCGGACAAGCGGACCATGATGAAGGTCAAGCACGAGCGGACCGCCGACTGCGTGGTGGCGGGCTTCCGGTGGCACAAGACCGGTGGGGTGGTCGGATCGCTGCTGCTGGGGCTGTTCGATCCGGCCGGGGTGCTCCACCACGTCGGGGTGGCCTCCGGCTTCAGCGTGGCCCGTCGGGAGGAGTTCGTCGGGACCCTCGAGCCCTACCGGGCCGGGGCTTCGGCCGGGCACCCCTGGCTGAGGGAGGGCGCACCGGAGGGGCGGGTCCCCGGGGGCCAGAGCCGGTGGACCGGTGGCAAGGATCTGAGCTGGGAGCCCCTGCGCCCCGAGCTGGTGGCCGAGGTGGCCTACGACCATCTCCAGGTCGACCGGTTCCGGCATGCCACGTCGTTCGTCCGGTGGCGGCCCGATCGCACGCCCGGGTCGTGCACCTACGCCCAGCTGGACACCCCGGTGCCGGCCGAGTTGGCCGACGTCTTCGGCATCGCTACCTGAGCCCTCGACTCAGCGGGCCGCCACAGCAAAGGCCCGCTCGGCCAGGGCCGGGTCGCGGAAGTGCCGGCACACCGCCTCGAAGTGGTCGGTGGGTCCCCGCCACTCGAGTGAGGCCACGCTGTCGAGCAGGGTCGGGTCCAGTCGCAGGGTGGCCAGCACCCGGAACAGCTCGGCCTGCCGGCGCTCGTCGGCCAGTCGCTCGGCCAGCTTGGCTGCGCCCCGCACCGACTGACGAACGGTGGCATCCCAGTCGGCCACGTGGTCGGGCACCTCGTCGAAATTCCCGTAGTGGGCCAGCACCGTCGAGGCCGATCGTTTCCCCCATCCGGCCAGACCGGGGAACCCGTCGGCGGAGTCCCCGACCAGGGCCAGCCAGTCGGGGATGGACTTGGGGGCCACCCCGAACTTGGCCCAGACCCCGTCCTCCCCGGAGATGGTGCCGCTGCGCCGGTCCAGTTGGACCACCCGGTCGCCGATGACGCACTGGGCCAGGTCCTTGTCCGGCGTACAGATGATGACCCGGCCGACCGACGGGTCCGCTTCGGCTACGGCGGCCGCCGTGGCCAGGGCGTCATCGGCCTCGAGCTCCACCATGGGCCATACCACCACCCCCAGGGCCACCAGGGCCTCCTCCAGAATCGGGAACTGCGACCACAAGGTGGGCTCGATCCCGGCCCCGGTCTTGTAACCGGCCCAGAGGTCGTTGCGGAACGACTCGATGACGTGGTCGGTGGCCACCCCGAGGTGGGTGGCCCCGTCGGCGAACATGCTCAGGATGGACAGGATCACGCCCCGGGCCGCACCGATCTCCTCGCCGTCGTCGCCCGCCCGCGACGGCTGGCCGAAGAACTGCCGGAAGAGCTCGTACGTGCCGTCGACCAGATGCACCTCCATCACCGGGAGTCTTGCAGGTGGCCGGGGGCGCATCCACGGTGGGGTGGCGCATTTGCAAGGCTGCATCCATGCCGAAGGTCAGTGACGCCTACCGCCAGAGCCAGCGCCAGCGGATTCTGGACGCCGCCGCGGCCTGCTTTGCCACCAAGGGATTCCAGCGGACGTCGATGGCCGACATCGTGTCGGGTTCCGGACTGAGCCCGGGGGCCATCTACGGGTACTTCACCGGGAAGGCGGAGATCGTGGCGGCCATCGCCCAGGAACGGCACGCCCACGAGGACCAGCTCTTCACCAAGGCCATGGCCCACGACGACCTCCGGGTGGGCCTGACCGAACTGTTCCGGGCCTACGTGGAGTGGCTGAAGGATCCACGGGAGCGACAGCGTCGTCTGTTGGCCATCCAGGTATGGGCCGAGGCACCTTTCGACCAGGAGCTGGCCGCCACCATGTCCAGCGGTGCACCCCAACGGGTGCAGCTGCAACAAGCCTTCGAAGAGGCCCGACGTCGTGGGGTCATTCCGGACTCCTTCGACCCCGAGGCCCTGAGCCGTCTCATACTGGCGGTGCTGCAGGGGTTCATTCTCCAGCAGGCCCGGGACCCGGACATCGATGCCGACGCCTACGCCGCCACCGCCCAGGCCTTGGTCGAATCGATCTTCTCGGGAGTTGACAGACCGGCCCCCGAGGAATAAAACAGAATGATCGTTCTGTTTGAGAGATCGGAGATCCCATGTCCAGCGCGTCCCACCACCTCACCCCGCCGGGCCCCCGCCGTCTCCCTCGACCAGGTCATCGAGGCGCTGGAGGCCAGCGCGGCAGTCGACATGACCGTCGACCCGTCCGCCCACCATGATCTGCTCGATCACGGGCTGCAGACCGCCGCCGTGCTGCGAGCAGAGCACCCCGGGGATGCCGAGCTCCAGGTGGCGGGGCTCCTGCACGACATCGGCCACGTCCTGCCGCCCTTCGACGATGTGGTCCACGGCGAAGTGGCCGCCGAGTTCGTCCGTCCCGTGCTGGGAAACCGGGTGGCCGACCTGGTGCGCCTCCACGTCCCGGCCAAGCGGTACCTGGCCACCACGGAGTCCACCTATCGCCGCTCGCTCAATGGGGGAAGCCTGATCAGCCTGGAGCACCAGGGTGGAGAGATGAGTCCGGCGGAGAAGGCCTCCTTCGAGGGTGAAGCCCTCTATGCCGATGCCCTCACCCTCCGTCGTGCCGACGAGGCGGCCAAGGTGGCGGGTCTACCGGTGCCGGACCTCGACTCGTGGCGGGGAGTTCTCCTCGAGGTGGCGCGCGCCCTAGTTCTTCGGGCCGGCCACCGGGCGCCGGCTGCACTGTGGTGCCAAGCCGACGCCGCCCCGGATTCGACGCGGTTCCGCCCGCTGGGGGGTTAGGCGGCCGGCTGTTCGACCCGGCCCGACTTCAGGTGGGCCGGGTCATCGAGCGACCCGCTAAAGCCCCGGCCCGAGCCGGCCGATGTGAACAAGGGCACCTATAAGGGGCGGAGTGGCGCATGAACTCGAACAAGCAGCATCTGCTCGGCGGCGCAGTGGGAGCAAACGCGGAACGGGATGCCTGGCACAGCTTCTGGCTCACCCACATCCGGCTCGGATTCTGTATCTTCCTGGCCGAGACCTTCGTGGTCGCCGGCTACCTGGCCCTCACCCCTCGGGGCCCCCATCGTTCGATCCTCTGGGTGGTAGCCGCCTGCTGGCTCGTGCTGGCCCTGGTGGGCATGTCCCTGGCTCCCGTGGTGGCCTCCAAGCCATGGTGTGTCACCTACTCGGTGACCTGGACGTCCCTGTCGGCCTTCGGAGTGGCCATGGTGGCCATGCTGGACGGCGGCATGAACAGCCCCCTCCTCATCCTGCTCTTCCTCCCGCTGATCTACGGGACACTGATGTTCACCCCGCGGGCGGCTGGAATCTGTGGCGTCGCCGCCCTGGCCGCCCTGGCCCTGGTCGCTCTGGTCGACCGAGACATGGCGAGGTCTCCCGGCCGGTCCTTCCTCCTCTTCGCCGCCCTGGCCGGCGCCTCCGCGCTCACCGTGGCCGCCGCCATCAACCGGACCCACATCGAAGAGCACAAGGCCGAGCTCCAGACGGCGCTGGCCGAGATGGCGGCCGTCGATGAACTGACCGGTTGCGCCGTTCGCCGCGTCCTGCGTCAGAGGATGGAGGAGGAGATCACCAGATCCGTGCGCAGCGGAAGTCCCCTCAGCCTGCTGATGGTGGACGTCGATCAGTTCAAGTCCGTCAACGACACCTACGGGCACGTAGTCGGCGACCACGTGCTGGCCAGCGTCGGTTCCGTCCTGCGGCACTGTGGGCGGGCCTTCGACCTGGTCAGCCGGATCGGAGGAGACGAGTTCGCCCTGCTCCTCCCGGACACCGATGTTCCCGGCGCCGTGAAGTTGGCCGAGCGGATCCGCAGGGACCTCCCGTCCGCAGTCGAGGTTCCCGTGACCTTGAGCATCGGGGTCGGTGGCCTCGATCGATCGACGCCGACGGCCGAGCATCTCCTCGACAATGCCGACTTCGCCCTGTATCAAGTCAAGCGGGGCGGCCGGGACGCCATCGCCGTCCACCACCCGGACCCGTCGCCCATCGCCAAGTGAGCCCCGGCCAGGCGGACGGGGTACAAACTCCCGCTCCTGACGGGTCGCACCCCACGAGCTGCAACCAGGCCGGCGACAGACCGGTGGGCCGGACCGACGCCGCCAGGCACCACACCGCCGGTGGTGAGGAAGAGAAGCTCCCTCCGAGACGTTTGCCTAACCATGAAACGCATTGGATTCCTATCGTTCGGCCACTGGGCTCCCTCGCACCAGTCACAGACCCGGTCGGCCTCGGATGCCCTGCTGCAGTCCATCGATCTCGCCGTCGCCGCCGAAGAGCTCGGGGCGGACGGGGCGTACTACCGGGTGCACCACTTCGCCAACCAGCTGGGGTCGCCCTTTCCCTTGCTGGCGGCTGTCGGGGCCCGGACCAACTCCATCGAGATCGGGACCGCCGTGATCGATATGCGCTACGAGAACCCGCTGTACATGGCCGAGGACGCCGGTTCCGCCGACCTCATCGCCGGAGGCCGTCTCCAGCTGGGCATCAGCCGCGGCTCACCCGAACAGGTCATCGATGGATTCCGCTACTTCGGCTACGTCCCGGCCGAGGGCGAGGATTCGGCCGACATGGCCCGCCACCACACCCGGGTCTTCCTCGAGGTCCTCGAAGGCCACGGCTTCGCCGAGCCCAATCCGCGACCGATGTTCCCCAACCCGCCCGGGCTGCTCCGGGTCGAGCCCCACTCCGAGGGTCTCCGTGACCGGATCTGGTGGGGCGCCGGCTCCCGGAAGACGGCGGAATGGGCCGCCGAGCAGGGAATGAACCTGATGAGCTCGACGCTCCTCACCGAGGACACCGGAGTGCCCTTCCATCGGCTGCAGGCCGAGCAGATCGAGCGGTTCCGCAAGGTCTGGGCTGAGGCCGGCCATGATCGCGAGCCCCGGGTCTCGGTCAGCCGCAGCATCTTCCCGATCGTCAGCGATGTCGACCGCGCCGTACTTCGGTCGGCGAGACCACCTCTGAGGACCAGGTCGGTTTCATCGATGGCGGCACCGCACGGTTCGGCAAAACGTACGCCGGAGAGCCCGAGCAGCTCATCGAACAGCTGGCTCAGGACGAAGCCATCGCCGCGGCCGACACGTTGCTACTGACCATCCCCAATCAGCTCGGGGTCGAGTACTGCGCCCATGTCCTCGATGCGGTCCTGAGCGACGTCGCCCCGGAGCTCGGTTGGCGGTAAGGGGAGCCCGGGTCTCACCCTCATCCTCGGATCCGAGCCTCGACCAGAGGCCACCTACCAGAGGCCGCCGAGTTCGGTGTCGACCACCGTGGAGACCGGGACCGCTGCCACCGGCACATTGACGTCAATGGCACTGCGAATGGCCCGGTGGTCCATGAGCCCATCGAGGTCGGGCGGGAGGAACCGTGTCCGCTGGGCGTAGCTGTGCCTGTCGGTCCACCCGGCCGGATCCCCGTGGTGAAAGCGCAACGGAGCGTAGATGTGCAGGTGCTTTCGTGCCCGGGTCAAGGCCACATAGAACAGCCGCCGTTCCTCGTCCACGCCCTCTTTGTCACCGGTAGCCATGTCGGACGGAAAGGCCCCGTCGGCGGCGTGGATCACATGAACCACCGCCCACTCCCCGCCTTTGGCCGAGTGCACCGTTGAGAGGGTGAGCCAGTCGTCATCCAAGGTCGGCTTTCCGGCCAGATCGCCGGTCGAAGCGGGGGGATCCAACGTGAGGTCGGCGATGAACCCCTCGCTGCTCTCATACCCCGATGCCATAGTGGCGAGGGCGTCGAGATCGGCCAGCCGGGGCTCAGGATGGTCGTAGTTGCGTCGGACCATGGGCTCCAGAGCGTGACGCAGGGCCTCCACCTGCGCACCGGGGGGAAGCCCGGACCCACTGCATGTCCCGAGTCCGGAAGCGATGCGATGCAGATCCGCTTCCGACCGGTGGGCGCTCCGGGCTGCCGCCGGATTCGAGCAGAACGCCACCAGTGGGTTCTCACCACCACGTTCCGGGCTCCGCACACCGAGGCCCTCGACGATCCGGTTGGCGGAGCCCGGTCCGACCCCGTCGGCCATCTGCAGTACCCGCATCCACGCCAGTTCGTCCCACGGATTGCCGACGATCCGCAATGCCGCCACCAGGTCCCGAACATGGGCGGCCTCGAGAAAGCGGAGTCCGCCGAACTTGACGAACGGGATGTTCCGTCGCCCCAGCTCCACCTCGAGCAGATCGCTGTGGTGCGAGGTCCGGAACAGCACGACCTGCTCCTTCAGCGCCGTTCCCGACTCGTGGTGCTCCAGGATGGTCTGACACACGGCCTCGGCCTGGCTCTGCTGGTCGGGGCAGGTGGCCAGAACCGGACGAACCCCTGCACCGTCCTCGGTCCACAGTTGCTTCCGGTATCCCTCCCCGGCACCGGCGATCACCGCGTTGGCCAGGTCGAGGATGGAGGCTGTCGACCGGTAGTTCTGCTCCAAGGTGACCGTGGTGGCCCCGGGGAAGTGGGTGGGGAAGTCCAAGATATTGCGCACGGTGGCGGCCCGGAAGGAGTAGATGGCCTGGGCGTCGTCACCCACCACCGTGAGGCGGCCATCCGTCGACCGGAGGGCTCGCAGTATGTCCGCCTGGACCACGCTCGTGTCCTGGTACTCGTCGACCAGGACATGATCGAAGCTGGAGGCCAGGACCGGGCCGACGTCACGATCGAGCACAGCAGCACGCCAGTGCAGGAGCAGATCCTCGAAGTCCAAGAGGTGTTGGGCCCGCTTCCGGTCCGTGTAGGCCGAAAAGATGGTGCTCAAGCCTTCGAGGTCGTCCGCACACCAGGGGAAGACGCGCAGCACGGTGTCCTCCAGTCTCACCTGACTACTGACCACACGGGAGTAGATGGCGGTCACCGTCTCCGTGCGGGGAAAGCGACGGCCCACACCGGCGGCTACCGGGGCACGAACCAGACCGATCAGATCGCGGACGTCACCCGGGTCCAGCACACTGAAGCCCTCGGCCAGGCCCAGGGCGGCCCGGTACCGGCGCAGGACCCGATGGGCGACCGAGTGAAAGGTCCCGGCCTCCACCCGCCGGGCGGAAGCGGGATCAGCAATCTGGCCCGCTCGCCGGATCATCTCCGCCGCCGCCCGCCGACTGAACGTGACCAGGAGGATCCTCTCGGGGGCCACCCCCTCCTCGAGCAGTCGGGCCAGCCGGCTCACCAGCGTGCGGGTCTTGCCGGTGCCGGCCCCGGCCACGATGAGCAGAGGTCCGTCCTCGTGGTCAACGGCTCTTCGCTGCATCTCGTTCAGTCCACGTGCCCACCGAGGGGGTTCGGACACGATGCTGGTTGTCACCCGGTTACTGTATCCCAGTTACGAACACATGTTCGTGTTCAGGCGAAGCGTCCGCTCAGGGCACCTCGGTCGGAAGGGTTTCCGGCCCGTCGGCGGCGACGGCGGCCTGTCGCCCCGGGTTGACGTTGATGAACACCCCGGCCACCACGGCGGCCAGAACGAAGATCCCTGCGGCCCAGGCGCTGGCCGTGGCATACCCGTGAACCGTGGCGTCGGACAGCAGGTGGGTTCCCCGGGTGTGGGAGACCAGGTAGGTGGCGGTGGCCGCGGCGGCAATGGTATTGAGCAGGGCCGTGCCGATGGATGCCCCGATCTGTTGCGAGGTGTTGGTCATGGCCGAGGTCACTCCGACGTCTTGGGGTTCGGCGTTCTGGGTGGCGGTGCTGATGCACGGCACGATGGCCAAGCCCAATCCGATGCCCAGGAGGATCTCGCTCGGCAGCACATGGGTCACATAGGACGCCCCGGGGGTCAGGGTGGTGAAGAGCGCCACCCCGACGGCCGACAGCAGGAGGCCCGGCACCACCAGCAGCCGGGTCCGGACGTGGGGCATCAGGCGGCTGGCCAGCTGCGTCGCCGCCAGGCCGTTCAGGGCCAACAGGGGAAGGAACGCCACACCGGTCTTGAGGGGGGAGTAGTGGTCGATCGTCTGCAGCAGGTAGGTGAGGAACAAGAAGGTCCCGAACATCCCGGTGATGGACAACATGATGGTCAGATACGACCCGGCCCGGTTCCGGTTGCGCAGGACCCGCAGCGGGAGCAGAGGATTGGGTCCCTTGCTCTGCCACAGGATGAAGGCCCCCAGCAGCACCCCGGCCAGAATCAGGGCCACGATCACATCGGTTCCGCCCCACCCGCTGGTGCCGGCCTCGCCCAGTCCATAGACCAGCGAGACCAGGCCGCCACAGCCGAGGACCACGCCGAGCACGTCCAGCCGCACGCCCGGCACTCCTTGGCGCTTCGGGATCATGGTGAAGGCTCCGACCAGCACCAGGGCGGCGATGGGCAGGTTGACGTACAGGCACCAGCGCCAGTCGACGTACTCGGTCAGGAAGCCACCGAGGATCAACCCGAAGGCCGAGCCGGCGATGGCGATGGTGGCATAGATCCCGAAGGCCCGGCCCCGTTCCCGCGGCTCGTTGAAGGTCGACGTCAGGAGCGACAGTACCGACGGCGCCAACAGCGCACCGAACAGGCCTTGCAGCCCCCGGGCACCGATCAACATCAAGGTGGTCTGGGAGGCCCCGCCGATGGCTGAGGCCAGAGCGAACCCGAGCACTCCGGTCATCAGCGTCCGCTTGGGACCGAACATGTCGCTGATCCGCCCGCCCAGGAGGAGGAAGCCACCGAATGCCAGCGTGTAGGCCGTCACGACCCACTGCCGGTCGGTATTCGAGAACCCCAGGGCGTGCTGGGCCGAGGGCAGGGCGATGATCATGATCGTCGAATCGAGCACCACCATGAGCTGGGCTCCGGCGATGACGACCAGAATCCACCAGTGGGCCCGGGTGGTCCCCTCGGACTCGGTGTCTCGGTTGACGCCCTGCAGCGTGGTCACTTGATGGCCTCCACGGTCCCCACCGACGACGGGATCCGCTTGGAAAGGATCCGGTCGACCTGCTTCTGAGTGAGCGGACGATGGGGTAGCGCGGCGTCGGCCGGCCGCATACCGGCGATGACCAGGTCGAGGTGCCGCCTCCAGGCCTCGGGGGCGTTGGCCCGGGTGGTCTCGAGCACGCCGCGCATCGACCACATTACGAGGGGAATATCGGTGCTGGTCAGGTCGGCGCGGACCCGCCCGTGGGCCTGGGCGTCCGACAGGAGATCGGCCAGCAGGCTCCGCGCCGTCTTCACCAGGGGGTGGTCGATGTCCCAGAGCCTGGGCAGGCAGCCCAGATGCTCCGCCTGGTACGAACTCGTGGCCTCCAAGAAGTGCTCCAACCCGGTGCCATCGGGATACCCGGCCGACTGGCGGGCCATGGCGATGGTCTCCTCGAGGACCTCGGAGACCAGGGCCTCGATGAGGGCCTCCTTCGACGCGAACCTCCGATAGAGGGTTCCCATGCCGACGCCGGCGGCACGTGCCACGTCAGTGACGCTGGCCCCCAGGCCCTTCTCCTCGAAGACCTGGCCCGCCGCCACCAGCAGGCGCTGACGGTTCTTTACGGCGTCACTGCGCATCGGTCGGTCGGCCACTGGCGCCTTATCCGGAGATTTCACTCCGTTTACGCTACTCTAAGCGGAGAGACCAGTCCACTTAACTCGGACAAGGTCGTCGCTCAGAACTACCACCGGTCAGCGGTCCTGGGTAGGAGAAGAAGCTGCGATCTACTCGCCGGCGAAGCGGCGATTGAGGGTCAGTGGCCCTTTGTTTGAGCGTCGACTCTGGCGGCATCGTCCCTCAGGCGGGAGAGCACCAGGCGCTCATGTCGGAGGGGCGTTCCGCCGTTGACGGCCCGTCCCAGCGCCAATCCGAGCATCGACTCCCGGGCTACGGCACAGCCGGCGGGTGCCACAGGCGTGAACCGCACGCTGTCGCTCGGGTCAGACCTCCCGCCGTCGCAGCCACACGGGCCCGTCAGGCGACACCGCGACCACGTTCGGCCAGGCTCCCCAGGGCCTTCCTGGCTGTCGGCACCTCCACCTCCTGCAGCAGCGAGTCGGCCTTGGGCCTTGCCTGGGCGTGGGCCGCGTAACGTTTGATCAGTGGAGGCGCGGTCAGGCCATGGGCCACCACACTCAGGGCCACGGTAATGGAGACCGTGGTCATGAGGATCGATGCTTCGTGACCCAGCGCGTCGAAGGCCAACAGGGCGAAGATCACCGATGCCAACCCCGGGGCCCGAACCAACCGATGAAAGCCACCGTGGTTTGGCCCAGGTGGGATCCGAGCAGGGCCAGCGCCACAGGGACCATCCGCACGACCGTCAAGCTCAGGACGGCGTAGATGAGGCTCCGTCCGAGTTGGGGGCTGGACAGTGCCGGCCGGAGCATGGCCGCTCCGAACACGAACCAGACCAGGTAGGAGAGCAGTTGGCCCGTAGCCTCGGTCTGACCCAACGATTCCGGTCCCACCCGATGACGAAAGACGCCGAAGCACATCCCGGCCAGAAATGCGGCGACGAATCCATTGGCATGAACGGCGACCGCCAGCGCATAGATCCCCAGGGCTCCCGCGGTGGTGGCCAAGGCTGCAGCTCGCTCGTCGGTCCAGCCATGGGTGACCACCAGGGCCAGAATCCACCCCAGAAGGAGTCCGCCGCCAACTCCGATCACCACGCCCAGGCCGATCTCCCGAATGGCATGGAGGACGGCGTCGGAGCCGTGGGTCTCCTCGCCGGCCAGGACCGCCACGGCCAGTGACACCAGCGGGGCCACGATCCCGTCGTTCAATCCGCTCTCGACGTTTTCGACCCGACGGACCCTGCTGGGCACGGTGCGATCGGTGACGATCCCCTGGCCCAGCCCGGCATCGGTCGGGGCCAGGCAGGCCGCGGTGAGCACAGCCATCCAGATGCCGAACGACCCGAACAGAGCCACAGCCAGGAACGTGCCCAGCACCAGCGTCAGCGGAAGCCCGATGCCCAGAAGCCTTACCGGCAACCCGACGTCCTGCCTGAGGGAGTGGATGCGGATCCTTGCCGCGTCACCGAAGAGCACCAGGACCAGCGTGACCTCGGCAGCCACTCTGATGGTGGCAGCCGACAGACTCATATGGAGGGCCGAGTCGCCGGAGATCAGGAGTCCCACCGCCACAAAGAGCATGGGAGCGGTAACCCCGAACCGATCCACCCGGTCCGAAATCAGCGTCCACACCACCACCAGCCCGGCGACGACCGCCACGTCGGCCCAGCTCATAGAGCAGCCGATCGGCAGACCCACTCCGACCGTGACTGGCTGAGCACCAAGGGGACGTCCACCAATCCTCTCCGGTTCCAGCCCGTCTGAGCCTCAGACACCTGTGCGCCGTCTGAGCTACTGGCGGGACATGGCGACGTGGATGAGCTGCTCCGGGTCGACCAGGTGATTCTGGTTATCTTCAGCCACATCGATCTGGATGAGCCGAATGAGTCCGTTGAACTTCGCCGAGCTACCCCCGTAATCACCGACGACGGGCATCCCGAAGTCATCGCCGATATCCGTGGTCTCATCAGCCGAGAAGACCATTGGCTGGGTCATCTCGACGCGACCGCTCCCGACCTGGTGGCCGTCGTAGTAGAGCGTGACGTTGCCACCCTTGCCCAAGCCTCCTCCGTCATAGGCGAACTCCATGCGTACCTGGTGTTGACCCGTCGGAATCAACTCGCTGGCTTCGACTTCATACAGTTCAAGGCCGAGGACGTTGTAGGCGAACTTGGCCCTGCCACCACTCGCATAGACGGCCCACCCTCCAAACGCTCCTCCTTGGGCGACCAGAACCCCCTGGGCCGGCGATTCCGTCACCTCCACCTGTGCCGTGACCGAGAAGGACTTGTTCTTGATGTTGATCACGCTGTTCTCCGACAGGCGCTTCATGCCGGGAAACAGCAACTGGGACGTACCGCGCGATGAGCTGGGGCCGCCCGGCCAGCTCGGCATTCAGGCGCTCGCCCCCTCGGTCATCGAGTGGCAGCACGTTGTACTTGACGGCTTCGATGAGCCAGAGACGCTGCAGCTCGTGGAGTTTCTGCGGAAGCTCGGCCGACAGGTCGTCGGCCTGACTCCAGTCTTTGCTCCCGTCGTAGAGTTCCCACACGTCGTCGTCGAAAGCCAGAAGTTGGCCTCCCACCAGCTCCCATGGTGTCCGGTGTTTGGTGACCGCGCTCCAGCCCTTGTGGTAAACGCCTCGATTGCCGAACATCTCGAAGTACTGGAGGTCATGGCGTTCGGGCGCCTCAGCGGCACTAAAGCTGTACAGCATGCTGGTGCCCTCAATCGGGGCCTGTTGCACCCCGTTCACCGACAGGGGTTGTGGGATGCCGGCCGCTTCGAGGATGGTGGGGGCCACGTCGATCACGTGACAGAACTGCGATCGGGTGCCTCCCCCTTCGGTGATTTGGCGGGGCCAGTGGACGATGGTGCCGTTTCGGGTACCCCCCCAGTGGGAGGCAACCTGCTTGGTCCACTGGTAGGGGGTGTCCATGGCCCAGGCCCAGCCCACGGCGTAGTGGTTGTACGAGGTGGGCGTGCCGAGCTCATTCACCTTGGAGACCATGAACTCGGGAGTCTCCAGGGCCGCCATGCCGTTGAAGTTGGACATCTCGTTGAAGGCACCGTTGATGGTGCCCTCGGCCGACGCCCCGTTGTCCCCGATGATGAAGTAGATCAGGGTGTCGTCGAGGACGTCGAGTTCCTCGATGGCATCTATGACCCGGCCCACGTGGAAGTCGGTGTGCTCGAGAAAGCCTGCGTAGACCTCCATCTGGCGTTCGAGAACAGGCTCGCAGTTCTTCGGGCATCTCGTCCCAAGCCGGAATCTCGGCGTGCCGGGGGGTCAACTTGGCGTCGGGCCCGATGACCCCCAGCTCCTGCTGCCGTTCGAAGGTGAGCTCCCGTTGGCGATCCCAGCCGTGGGCGAACCTTCCTTTGTACTTGTCTGCCCATTCAGGCGGTACGTGGTGGGGCGCATGGGTCGCCCCGGGAGCGAAATACATGAAGAAGGGCTTGTCGGGCATCAGGGCCTTCTGGGTCCGCACCCAGTCGATGGCATGGTCGGCCAGGTCTTCGGTCAGGTGGTAGCCCTCCTCCGGCGTCTTTTCCGGCTCCACCGGGGCCAGCCCCTCGTACAGGGCCGGATACCACTGATTGTTCTCTCCTCCGATGAAGCCGTAGAAGTGCTCGAATCCCCCGCCCGCCGATGGCCACATGTCGAACGGGCCCATGGGAGATGTTTGCCAAACAGGGACTTCGTGGCACTTGCCGAATTGAGCCGTCGAATACCCATTCAGCTTCAACGTGAGGGCTAACGGAGCCTTGGTATTCGACCGCAGTGAACTCTGGCCCGGCGCCGAGGTCGCCGTCTCGGTAATGCTGCCCATTCCCACCGAGTGGTGATTCCTGCCTGTCAACAGCGCTTGTCGGGTGGGGGCACACAGGGCCGTGGTGTGAAAGCGGGTGTACTTCAGCCCGTTGCCGGCCAGCCGTTCGGCCACCGGAGTGTTACAAGGACCCCCGAACGCACTGGCTGCACCGAAGCCGACGTCGTCCAGCAGGACCACCAGCACATTGGGAGCACCTGTCGGGGGCCGGAGGGGCTCAATGGGTGGATAATTCGTGTCGGGATCTTTGGCGTCATAGGTCGTCAAGCCGACGTGAGTCCGGTCCGGGATGGGCAAAACGGCGCGTGACACCTCGGACATCTTCCACCTCCGGTTCCGGCCCCCTCGTCAGTGGACCACTTAGCATGAGAATAGGCCTGCCGAGCGAAGGGTGCACTCGATGGCAACGGAGATCTTTGGGAAGGCCCGACCGGCCACCGTGGATCGAATCATCTACGCCACCATCACCATCATGAGCGTGTTGATCATCTACGACGGCTGGGACCGGCTGAAGCTGGTCGATGTGGCCGGAGTGATCATCGGCCCCATCGTGGCGATGTTCCTGGCCCACGTTTTTTCGGCCGCATTGGCCCGACCGTTGCCCGACGGCAGGATCCGGCGCCCTCGCTGACTGGGCACCCATCGTCCGGCAAGAGGCACTCTTCCTCATTCTGGCCGTGCCACCCCTGGTGATCGTCTCCCTTCTCTTCGCTTTGGGTGCCACCCTGAGCTTGTCGATCCGGATCACCATCTGGGCCGGGGCCGCCTCCCTCGGAGGCTGGGGGTTTGCTGGCCGGCCGGCGGGTCGGCCTCACCGGGTGGCGACTCGTTCTGGCCGTCCTGGCCGGCCTCGTGGTTGGGGCGGTGGTGCTGACGATTCAGGTCTTGCTCCAGCCGGGAAAAGCGTTCAGGGAGGCGTGGCCCTGGGCCCTGTGGCATGGGCCAACTTCCTGCACCACTGAATCTGTGTTCCAACGTTGTGCCACCGGCCAACTCCGCCACGCTTGGATACGATCAGCTCCTGGCGTCCACGTGACCCGGAGATTTACGCTCCCGATCCCACGGCCGTAACTCCCGACTGAGCGGCGACCCGGACCTTGGCTGCCATTGGCGCGCCGTGGATATCCATGGGGTGTCAGATCCCCATTCGGCTCAACCTTCGTGCGATCGGGGCGTCGAAGTTGTGGTGGGCGGCAACGGCTATCACTGCTGCCACAATCGCCACGGTGACCTTCTGCCTGAATATCAAGTGCGTGATACCGCCCACCAGAAAGCCGATCAGCAGATGGGCCACGGCGTACGCCAGCCGGCTCGGATGAACGTCGATGGGTGCAGTTTCGTCCATGGGACCGATTTCAGCATTCTCGATTGCCGGCGGCAAGAACAATTCCTCGCCGGGTTCGGGTGGCAAACGAAACCATGTGCCCATGCCACCTGGCGGGTTGGCCAACTCCCTTTTTGCCCCTGACCACATTGCCAGTGGCGCTGGTCGTGGTTCGGGCCGAAGGAGGCCCCTTCCACGTTCGCAGCCACCTTGGCCGCTACTTGGAGCGACTGGGCGCCACGGGACACCGGGAGTGGGCTCGGACCCTCCTCGAGCGGCACTCCGATGAGCTCGGCAGTTCCAGCGCTACCGTGGAGCCGTGAGCAGTCCGCGAGTGCCCGGTGGGGTCGTGCACAAACTTCCGCCTGACCTGCGTAAGGCACTGCTCGCCAACACGACGGCTTTCGACGCCTGGAAGGACATCACACCCCTGGCCCGGAACGAGTTCATCTGCTGGGTCGAAGATGCCAAACAAGACACGACCCGGGCCCGTCGGATCCGCCGGACACAGGAGGAGCTCGAGGAGGGCCAGCGACGGCCGTGCTGCTGGCCGGGGTGCAAACACCGGGAGCGGACCGGCAGATGAGCTGTTCGAGCTGAAGATCCTGCCGTTGTCAGCGGAACGTCAAGCGCGCCGCTTGCTGCCTGCCTTGCGCGAAACCGGCTCGGGCGGCGGGGATCCGGGTGGCCGGATCCATCTGGTTCGTGCCCATCGCTGCTCGGGAATGGGTGTCGGGTGTGATCACCTCGACGTGACTCCCCTTGCTGCGTAGGCCCTCGACCTCACTTTCGAGGTCCACACCCCAGCCGGGTGCTCTGCGCAGACCTTCGAACTGACCGGCCGGGTCCGCACCCGGCTCCGGAGGTGTACGACTCACTCCGCTCAACGGCGAGAGCACCAAGACGTTGGCATAGCCCGAGGCCAGGTCGGCATGTTCCTTGGAGCGCACGCCACCGTCGATGTAGCGGGAGCCGTTGATGCTGTGGGTAGGCACCAAACCGGGCAGCGCGGTGCTGGCAATGACCGCGTCCACCAGGTCGACGCCGGAGTCGCGGTCGAAGGCCACCGGCTCCCCGGTATGCGCGTCGACGGCTACCACGATCATCGGTCTCTCCGGCCACTCGGAGCGGGGCAACCTGGCCGCCACCACGGCGCGTCGCTGGCCCGCCCCGGGTTCGAGTATGGAGTCGCTCTCCAACCCGAACGCGCCCATGGCGCGGCACAGATCGGCCGCCGAGTTGGCCGCGGCGCCGATAGCCCTCATCCGCTCGAACACCGTGGCCATCGGCAGAGACGGAGGCTGTTCCCGATTCTGCCCGGCGGGTCGGAGCGGCGGGGACAGCACCGAGGCCAGCAGTTCGGCCGCCGGTATACCGCTACGCACCTGCGCTGCCGCGGTGGCGCCGGCTGAGGTGCCGATCACCAGATCGGCGGTCTCCGTCAGGTCGAGGCCGGCTTCGGCCAGGCCAGCGATGACCCCGATCTCCCACGCATTTCCGGCCGCCCCGCCACCACCGAGGACCAGAGCGAGCGTGTGAGCTGCCTGCGGAGGCGGCGTACGACGCCCCGAGTCAGGCTTGAAGGATCCAGCTTGGCCCTCGATCGACGAGAGCGATTCGTGAAATTGCGACATGTCTTGGTCCCTTTCAGGGCATCCGAGTTTGGGAACCCAGGGACCGATGACGAGAAGCTCTAGCTCTAGAGACTCCAACGCCAAGGGGTGGGCACCCGACTATGAACGAAACGAATCGGACTCACCTCCTTGGACCGTGCGCCACGACAGCGCTCATCAAATGAACGCAACCGAAGTTACTGCGGCGTGGAACTATGCCGCAAACGACGAAGTCAGCCGACACTCTGCCACGGCCGACTCGGCCCTCTCCATGCAAGACGCCCAACTACAACTGGTCGTCACGCCCTACGTACCGGCCGCAGCAACCAGGTCGTTTTCGACCTGCGCGCCGACAATTCGGCGACGGACAACTCGACGTTGGCGCCAGGCTGCCCAGATCCGGCCGATGACGTACATGGCCGCGCTGATGGTGCCGACCAGAAACCCCACCGGCCAGTTGCGCTCATAGGCGATGGCCAGCGACGCCCATACCGTCACGAGCGCCAGCGCCACCGACAGGGCGATGGCGACCGGGGGATTGTCCGTGAAGCACCGGCTGGCCGCCGGGGGGCCGACCATGAGGCTGAACATCAGCAGGGCGCCGACGACGGGCACCGAGGCTGTGGTGGCCAAGGCCAGGATGACCAGAAACAGCACCTCCATTCGATAGGCGCGCACGCCTCGGGACTCACCGACCTCCGGCAGTATCGATGTGAGCATGAGGGGCCGGTACAGCACGGCCACGGCCAGGATGGCGGCGACGGCCAGAAGGGCGGTGGGGAGGATCTCATTGGTGCTGACCCCCAGCACTTCGCCGAACAGGAGGGAGTAGATGGCCTGGGCGTACTCGACGCTGTAGCTCAAGAACAGCTCGCCGAGGCCGAGCAGCATCACCAGAATCAGGGCGGTGACCACGTCGTGGCGACCCCGCTTGCCCAACCAGGCGATCCCGACCGCGCTGGCCAGGGCGAAGGCCCCCATCCCGTAGACGGTGCTGATCCCGATGAGGGAGGCCGCCGCCGCACCGGTGAAGGCCGATTGGGGCAGGGCGTGGGCCGCAAAGGCAGAGCCGCGCACCACGACGAAGAAACCGACCACCCCGGCCACGACCGCAACGATGCTGGCCACGATCCAGGCGCTCATCATGAAGCCGGAGAACACGGTCACTCCCCTCGGGCCAGGCGGTCCTGGCGGACGCGGTCCCACTTGGCCCGCGCCGAGGTCAACAGATCGGCGGCGAGGTAGAACACGAAGATGACCGCCACCACGCTGAAGCTGACCGGCCAACCATGGTGGCCGGGCCATGCCGAGCTGTCATAGGCGAACAGGATCCCCAACCACACCCCGACCAGGCCGATCCCGGCCGCCGCCCACATGGCCGTGCCCGGCCGCTTGGTCAAACGCAGCGCGGTGGCGGCCGGGCCGATCAACAGGGCGGTGCTGAGGATGGCCCCCACCGTGATGGCCGACAGGGCTACGGCCAGGGCCATCAGGAACATGAAGACCGCGCTGACCAGTCGGACCCGGACACCCCGGGCCCGGGCCATGTCGGGGCTGAGCGAGCTGAACAGCAGCGGGCGGTAGAGCACCACCATGGCGGCGAGGGCGGCGACGCTGAAGCCCACGATGGCCGGCACGGTCGACGGGCTGATGGTGAACAGGGAGCCAAAGAGGATGGTGGTGGCGGCGCCGGTCGTGCTCGAAGTGGTGGTGTCCCAGTAGAGGAACAACGCGGCCAGGCCCAGGGCCGCGCCCAGGACCACGCCGGTGGTCACGTCCCGCCCGCGGCGGCGCTCGACGCCGAGGAGCTCCATGGCCCCGGCGGCTGCGACGGAGACGGCCAGGAACCCCCACAGGGCACCGATGCCGAGCAGGAAGGCCGCCGATCCACCTGTGGTGTCCATGTCGGCGAAGGAGTGGCCGGCGAAGGACTGGCCCCGCACAACGGTGAACACACCGACCACTCCCGCCATCAACGCCACCGCCCCCCCGGCGACCAGTGCGCTCTGGACCGGGCTGTTGGAGAAGAACCCCGGCTCGAAGACGACATTGGCGGCCAGACCGATCACGTCCGCTCCACCGGGTGCTGCGCCGTACCGAGGACCTCGGTGTCAGCGTGGGATCCTGCCACCACCAGGATCCGACCCTCGACCCGCAGGACGGTGACCGGATGGCCGTACAGCTCGGCCAGTACCTCGCTGCGCACGACCTCGTCCACCGTGCCGCTGGCGGCCCGGCCGGCGGCCACGTAGACCACCCGGTCCATTACCGGCAGCAGCGGGTTCATGTCGTGGGCGGAGAGCAGTACGGCGACTCGGTGCTCGGCCGCGATGCGGCGCAGCAGTTCGACGATCTCGTGTCCGCTGGCGATGTCCAGGTTGGCCAACGGCTCGTCCAGCAGCAACAGCTCCGGTCGGCCGATCAGGGCATGGGCGATCAGGACCCGCTGCTGCTCGCCGCCGGACAGGTTGCCCATCCGGGAGTCGGCAAAGCCCATGGCGTCGACGGCCTCGAGCATCTCATCGATGCGCTGGCGCCGGACGGCCGATGGCAAGGGCAGGCCGAAGCGGTATCCGTCCAATCCCAGTCCCACCACGTCCCGGGCCCTGACAGGGAGGTCAGGGTCGATGAGGACCTTCTGGGGGACGTATCCGATCGACCGGTTGCGCCGGGTACGCGGTTTGCCGTCGATGAGGACCCGGCCGGCGGTCGGCTCCTGTAGCCCCAGGATCACCCGCAGGATCGTGGTCTTGCCCGCTCCGTTCGACCCGATCAGCCCGGTGAACTGGCCCGGACGGACGGAGAAGCTCACGTCATGGAGGATCTCCCGGCCCGACAGCCATACGCTGATCCCGTCGAGGGCCACCACGTCACGATGGGCCTCGGCTGGGCCCATGGTTTACAGCTTCTCCAACGAGGTGCCGTGGGCCAGCGCCCTATAGAGGGCAGCGGCCTCGGCTTCCATCCATGTCTGGTAGTCGTAGCCGGGTACGGGCATGGTCTCGTACACCCCGACCACGGGGATGCCGTCCTTGTGGGCCAGGGACAAGAGCAGCTGGGTGATCGAATTGGTCACCTGTTGGTTGTAGACGAACACTTTGACCTTGTGCTCGTTGAACAGGTTCTCCTGAAAGGAGTTGTCCTGTGGGGTGGTGTCCACGCCGTTCATGACGTCGGCAGAGAAGGACCAGGGGGTGAGGTCGTGGGTGCCGGCGGCCTGCAGCATGTAGTCACCCACCGGCTCGGTCGTGGCCACCGGGGCGCCCGGGAAGGTGGACTTCACCTTGGCGATCTCGGCCAGCCAGGGCTTCAGCGAGCTGATGAACGTCGTGGCGTTGGCCTGGAAGAAGGCGGCGTGGGCGGGTTGCAGCTCCGAAAGATCGGCGGCGATGGCCCTGGCTACCGCCGGCATGGTCCTCGGGTTGTACCAGAGGTGTGGGTTGGACGTGGAGTCCGGCAGGCCGAGCAGCTCCTGGGCGTCGATGACCTTGCGCCTGGAGTTCGGAGCTGCGCTCTCGATGGTGTTCATGAAGGTGTCGTAGCCCACCCCGTTCTGGATGACCAGAGTGGCTGCGCTGACCTCTTGGGCCACGCTTGGGGACGACTCGAACGTATGCGGGTCGGTGTTGGGATTGTTCAGGATCGACGACACGTGGACGTACTTCCCGCCGATCTGACTCAACACGTTGGCGTACTCGTTCTCCGCTCCTATGGCATTGATCACGCCTGACGACGAAGTCGTCGTTGTGGCGCCGGTGGATGACCCACAGGCTGATACCGCCAGACCCGTCAGAGACAGGGCCGCCACCGCTACGACTCCTGAGCGGCTCCGAAGGCACCGGACACGTCCCCCGATTCTCTCCGTCGTCCGCATCCCTGAAACATATCCTGAGACTGAGTCTCAACACAAGGTCGGTGGTGAGCTCCTTGCATAAATACATCCGCATGTGTTTATTTGTCCCCATGTCCGTGGCGACGCAGACCTACGAAGCGGCCGGCGAGCTGCTCCGGGTGCTGGCTGCCCCAGCCCGCTTGGCCATCGTGGTCGAGTTGGCCGCCCGGCCCTGTCACGTCTACGAATTGGTGGAGCGACTGGAGATGAGCCAGCCGCTTGTCTCGCAGCATCTTCGGGTGCTGAAGGACGCCAGGTTGGTGGGCGTCCAGCGCCACGGCCGAGAGGCCGTGTACTCGCTGATCGACCAGCATGTCGCGCACATCGTCGCTGACGCCGTGAACCATGTGAAGGAAATCCCATGACCATCAACGACCCACCCCGGCCACGATGAGCACCGATTCGAAGGGTCTCGTATCCATTCTCACTCTGTGGTTCGAAAGCGGAGGGACGCCATGACAGCGACGGCCCCTGAGGACGACCTGCATGACGTCGTCGAAGACCGGCTTCGTCGTGCCGATCAGCGCTACACAACGGGCCGGCGAGCCATCATCGGCCTCCTGGTCGAAGCCGGTCATCCCATCAGCATCGGGGATATTGCCGATCGGCTGCCCGATCTGCCCCGCAGTTCCGCCTACCGTCACCTCCTCGACCTTCAGGTGGCCGGGGTGGTGCGGAGGGTCGCCGCCAATGACGAGTTCGCCCGCTACGAGTTGGCCGAGGAGTTCACGGAGCACCACCACCACCTTCTGTGCACACACTGCGGCAAGGTAATCGATGTCACCCCGTCATCCACCTTCGAGCGCAGTGTGACAGCAACAGTCGAACGACTCGCCGAGGCAGAGGGATTTGAACCGCAGAGTCACCGCCTCGACATCCTCGGGCTCTGTCGGGACTGTCACTAGAACCAGCATTTCGCCTCCACTACCTGGCGTCGGGTGTCTTTGCCTGCGCCCCACCTGGGGTCGAGTTCACGGATTGGGGTCAGTTCACGACACCCGCGAGCCCGACAACGTCTGCAATAGCCTGTCGTCCGGCGGGTGAAATCACCGATCGAGGACTCGGGTATGAAGGCTGAAGGGCGGACCAAACCGTCGACGTGGGCCCCACTTCGGTTGAAAGTCTTTCGCTGGCTGTGGCTCGCCTCCATGGTTAGCAACGTCGGCAGCTGGATGCAGGGCGTCGGCGCCCAGTGGTTCCTCGTCCATGCGGCCCATGCCGCTATCTTGGTTTCGCTCGTCCAGACCGCCGACATGCTCCCGGACGTCCTGTTCGGCATCGTGGGCGGTGTGCTGGCGGACACCCTCGATCGCCGCCGGCTGCTGGTCGCCGTTCAAGCGGCGCTTGTCGTCGCCACTTCGACCCTGGCGATACTCACCATCGCCGGCCGGATGACACCGGCACTTCTTCTGCTGTTCACATTCGTGATCGGTACCGGCTCGGTCTTGGGAATCCCGGCCTACCAATCCCTCGTTCCCGAGCTGGTACCCCGCGACCAGATACCCGCCGCCGCACAGCTCAGCTCCATCAACATCAACTTGGCCCGGGCCATCGGGCCCGCCATCGCCGGAATCCTGATCACCTATCTCGGCGTGGGAGCGGTGTTCGGCGTCGATGCCGCGACGTTCTTCGTCTACGGCCTCGTGGTCGCCCTCTGGAGGCCGGGCCCGAACGCCAACCCGCACATCCCGGAGCGCTTCGTATCCGCCCTTCGCGCCGGGGGCCGGTACGTCCGGTACGCGCCGGTCGTCCGCCGAATATTACTCCGAACAGCGCTCTTTTTGGTCCCGGCCAGTGCGCTCTGGGCGCTGCTCCCCCTCGTCGCCAGTCGCCGTCTTGAACTCGGCTCGAGCGGTTACGGGCTACTGCTCGCCGCCCTCGGGGTCGGGGCCATGGCCGGAGCTTCCGTGTTGTCGAAGGTGCGTTCGCACCTGTCACCGAATGCCCTCATCGGGCTTACGGGGGGAGTATTTGCGGCTGCCCTGGTCACGGTGATTCTCGTACGATCGACTGCAGTTGCCGTCATCGTCCTCGTCCCGGCAGGCATGGCGTGGGTCGGGATGTTGGCAACGGTGAACACTCTGCTCCAGCTCTTTCTGCCCGGTTGGGTCAGAGCCCGAGGGTTGTCGGTCTATCAGATGGTTCTCTTTGGGGCGCAGGGGCTGGGGGCACTCATGTGGGGAGTAGTGGCCGACTATTTTGGGCTGACCGCCGCCTTTCTCATCGCCGGCGGACTAACGGCTGCCATGGCCGCATCGATCGGCATCTGGCCGTTGGTCGACACCGCGAGCATGGATAGACGCACTCTGGTGAGACCCGGTCCGGATGTCGATGTGACGGCTGACACCGACGCCGGTCCGGTTGTTGTCCGAACCACCTACTCGATCCCAAGCGAGCACGAGCAGGAGTTCATGGCCGCAATGGCCAACGTTCGTGAGTCGCGGCTTCGGACCGGAGCCACCCAGTGGGGCCTGTTCCGGAACGGTGAGCACCCGGGTGAATTTGAAGAGATCTTCGTGGTGGCGTCGTGGGACGAACACCTTCGCCAGCACACGGAACGGATGACCGCCACCGACTTCGCCTACGAAGCCGAAGCGAAAGCACTCTCGGCGACGACCCCGCAAACATGGCACCTCCTCCCCACCCATCTCGGTGAGAGGTGGGGGCGTTTGTGACGCCGGATCGACGGAAAACCTAGTGGAGCCCGCGCTGCTCCAGTTGTGATCGGCCCGGGGCAGACCGACCCGGTGACGTCGCACAGACCGGCTTGCCGTGGCGGAAGCCCCAGGTCTCGTCACCTTTGACCACTCGTTACGCCTACCCCTCCGCCAGCGCGCCCACTCCCGAGACGCCTTGGCCGCCTACCGAGCCGGCGAATCCGGCATGTCCGAAGGAGAACACCCCGCCGTCACTGGCCACTTCCCAGTACCCCCCGGTCGATGCGCTGGCCATGCCGACAACCGGCTGGTTGAGTGGGGTTCCCCCCATCGATCCGTAGAACTTGGCCCCTGGGCCGAAGGAGAAGATCCCGCCGTCACTGGCCACTTCCCAGTACCCCCCGCCCGGGGCAGCGGCCAAGCCGACAATGGGCTTGTTGAGCGGATGACCACCCATGGAGCCGTGGAACTTGGCCCCCGGGCCGAAGGAGAAGATGCCCCCGTCACTGGCGACTTCCCAGTACCCCCTGCCGGGCGCGCTGGCCAGGCCGACAACGGGTTGATTGAGCGGATGACCACCCATGGAGCCGTAGAACTTGGCCCCCGGGCCGAACGAGAAGATGCCGCCGTCAGAGGCAACCTCGTAGTAACCACCTTGCGGGGTACCGGCAATTCCGACAATGGGCTTGTTGAGCGGATGACCACCCATGGAGCCGTAGAAGTGGGCATCGCCGAAGGCGAAGATCCCGCCATCCGAAGCCACCAGCCAATACCCGTGCTTATCGGGAGTGGCAGCCATACCCACAATGGGCTGCACCGGCTTGATCCCCATGGTAGTGAGCGACCCCTCAAATGGTGCGTTACCACATGAGTACACAGCTCCCACGGCGTTGGCGATCCAGTACCCCGAGCCGAAGCCTGGAGCCCCGGTTGAGCTTCCCGAGCACCTCGAGGTCGCGGTCGTCACGTTGAGGGTGGTGGTCCCCTGCGTGCCCGGGTACACCTCGTCACCGGAGTAGGCCGCAGTCACTCTCTGATCCAGGCCCGCCCGCGCCGCCGTCGACCTGCATGAGCCGGCGGCCCGATTCAGGATGGCGGTGCACAGCGGCGTACGCCCAATGGTGAACGCCACCGAGCCGCTCGGCGTCCCGCCCGTGGAGCTGGTCACGGTCACCGAGTAGGTGACAGGGGATCCGACCGCTACCGTCCGCGGGGCAGCCTTGGGGATGGCGGTCGTGACGGCCCGCGTGACGTTCAGCGTGGTCCTTCCGACTGAGGCGGCCAGTTCGTTCGTCCCGGCGAACACCGCCGTGATGGTCTGGCCCAGGCCGACCAGTGCCTGGTCCGACCGGCACGAAGCGATCCCACCCCTTGTGTTGGCGCTACACAGGACATCAGGGCCGTCAGTGAACTGGACGACGCCCGATGCCGCCGGTCCGGCCGGGCCGTTGACACTGGCCTGGTAGTCCACCGGCGTCGCCGTAGGTCACCGTCGTCGGCGCCACGGAGACCCGGGTCGTGCTATTGGCCGGGACCACCGTGAGTTGTGTGGTCTGACTGGACCCGAGGAAGTGCCCATCCCCGTCGTACGAAGCGGTCACCGTGTCGGTACCTCCCGGCGCGCTCCTACTGGTGCAGGTGGCAATCCGTGAGAACAACGAGATGGACCCGGAACACAGCTCGGAGCCGCCAATGGAAAACTGGACCGTACCGCTGGGCCTACCGCCGTAGCGGCCGGTGACGGTGGCGAAGTACGTCACCGCACCATTCCAGGCCACCGGGTTCGGCGTGGCGGCAACGGTGAGCGTCGAGCTGGCCCGACTCACGGTGAGGTCGGTGGTCCCGCTGGATGCTGCATAGTCAGCGTTGCCCACAAAGGCGGCCGTCACGGTTTCACCGACGCCGACCGGCGCCACCGCACTGTCACAGGAGGCCACCCCTTGGGACAGGGTGGCGGTGCACAACGTCGTGAGCCCGATGGCGAAGCTGACCAAACCGTTGGGTGTTCCCGCACCCGATGCGACTCTCGCCGAGTACGTCACCGACTGCCCGTAACTAGAAGCTGTCGGCACGGACGACGCAGTGGTCGAAGTCGGCGCGGCGAATACGCTGACGACGGTGCTGCCGTAGACCCCGGAGTACTCCTGGTCCCCCGAGTAGACCGCCTGAACTGTGTAGCCGATCCCACCAGGAGCATCTGACGTCGTGCAGGACGCCTGCCCGTTCGCCGCCTGAGCCACGCACAGGGTGTTCCCGGCCACACTGAATGTGACCGTCCCGCTCGGCGCCACCGGCCCCGTTCTCAGGAACCTTGCACTGTAGGTCTGTTGCCCACCGAACACGCTCAGGATCGGCGACGCTCCGACCGCCAGCGTGGGGACACCGGGGCTGACGGTCAGGTACGACGCACTCTGGATCGTAAAGTTGGAGGGGTCGAAAGTTAGTGTCGCCCGAGTAGTTGGCGAAGATGGTCAGCGGACCCACCGGTCCCGCATTCGCCGACCGGCACGATCCCGTAGAAGTGTCGACCGCGCTGCTCGAGAGGGTCGCCGTGCAGATGCTGAGCCCGGCCCCGGTGATGAAGGTCACCGATCCCGTGGGTGTCCCTACGGCGGAGCTCACCGCGGCCGAGTAGGTGACGGTTTGACCGTAAGACGACTGGGGCGTATTGAGGCTGCTCGTTACCGAGGCTGTCGCCGGTATGACAGCCATGGTGGTCTGCCCGGTCGACCCGCCGTAGTTGCTGTCTCCGGAGTATGCCGCTCTCACCACTGATGCGGCTCCAGCCGAGGGGGTTATCCCGCGGCAATTCGCCCCACCGCCATCGACCGTTGCCGTACACAGGGTGACCGACCCGGACGTGAAGGTCACCGTTCCACTGGGCAGGGTGGCGTCGGGGGCGGCGTCGGGCGCACTGACGGTGGCGCTGTAGGCCACCGTCGTCCCGTAGAAGGCCGAGCTCGGAGCCGTCGGGGTCACCGAGCTCACACCCAACGAAACCGTGGGCCCGGACGTCGTCGTCTGAGAAGAGCTGAATCCGCTGGCGCCGCTGTATGTGGCGATGACCTTCCCACTCCCGCCCTCAGGCGCGGCCCCCGACGTGCACGATCCGGCACCCGACGTGAGCGTGGCCGTGCACAGGGAGATCGATCCGATGGTGAACGTCACCGAGCCGCTCGGTGTCCCACCGGCCGACGTGACCTTGGCGGCGTAGGTCACCGGTGACCCGTAGGTGGCACTGGTTGGGGCGACCGAGGCGTTCGTCTCCGTGGCTGCCGGGGAGACCGTCAGTGGTATCGGGGCGCTCACGTCGGACTGATTGGCCGCATCGACGACTTGGAACCTCAGGGTGGCACTTGCTACTGACTGCGGAGTGCCGGAGATCACACCGGTCGCCGCGTTCAGCGTGAGACCGGCCGGCAACGTGCCACCAACGACCGACCAGCTCAGTGGAGCCAGCCCATAGAGAGCATTCAAGGTGGTCTGGTAAGGATTCCCGAGCTGCGCCGCGGGCAACGATGTCGTGGTGATCTGCGGCGCGGCGGCGTAGATGTACTGCCCCTTGTACGCACCCCCCAACGGCGTGGTCACGGTGATCTGATAGCTCCCGGCGCTCTCCGGCGGTGCGGTGGCGATGATCTGGGTGGCTGTATTCGAGGTGATGCTCATGGCGTCCGTGCCGCCCATGGTTACCTGGGTGGCGCCGGCCAGGTTGGTGCCAACGATGACCACGGGGTTCTGACCTCCCAGCGGCCCACCGCCAGGGGTGAACGAGGTGATCGTCGGGGCTCCGGGCCCACTGGTGTAGGTGAAGTTCTTGACAGCCGATCCACCGGGCGTGGTCACAAACACCGCAATAGAGCTGCTGCCGTACTGCGCCGGGACTTCCGCCGGCACTTTGACCACCAAAAGGCTTGGAGTATCGGACACCACGGCTGCCCGTACGGTTCCGAACAAGACCGAGGAGACAGGGGCCAGGTTGGATCCTGTGATCGCCATGTAGTACCCGCCGGGCTGGATGCCCGAAGAGGGGTTGAGTTGTGTGATGGTGGGACGTGCCACAGGGACCGGTGTCCAGGTCAGGCTCACGTACCCGACGCAACCTCCTGACTGTGTGTTCCCGCCCGTCGAACAGTTGTTGGTTGACTCTTGGATCGCTCCGTTGGCGCCCCCCGTAAACGACGAACCGGAGTCGTAGTTGGTGTCGGTCCCTGACGCCCCGCCGCCGCCGCCCCCGCCGGACGCCCAGGTGGCGAAGTTGCAGTAGTCACCGCCACCTCCACCCCCGCCGGTGTAGCCGCCACCACCACCGCCCCCGCCTACGCTGGCTGAGGCGTTCCCGCCGTCACCGCCGGAGCCACCGGCGGAGGGCGAAGGAAAAGGCTGATCCTGGCCGGACGAGCCGTTACTGGCTGGACCGCTACCACCGCCGCCGCCGGAGCTGGAGGTGCCGCCCCCACCGCCGTTGCCGTTCGAGCCCTCGATCGGGCCTCCCGGGTCGGGCGGTGCCGGAACTCCGAACCCGCCGGTGCCGCTGGTACCGCTGGCGACTTCCCAGCCGTTGGAGAGTGGCCCCGTCGACGATCCGTTGCCGCCGTTCCCGCCATTGCCGGACCAGCCGTCGCCGAGGCACCCCTCCGCTGCCCCCGATCCTCCACCGCCAGCCGCCACTACCACCGGACTCGTGCACCCTGCGTCGGTGGTCACCGAGCCCACGCACAGCGCTGAAGCCCCCCCACCGGCTCCGCCGTCGTAGCCAGTTCCGCCGTGGGCGCGACCACCACCGGCGCCGTCTCCGAAGCCGGCACTGGTGCCCGTTGAGATGTTGGACCCGCCGCAGCCGATCTCCACCGAAACCGGTTGGCCCGAGTTGTCCACCGTCGTCGTCACTTGACCACCCGAGCCGCCTGTCGGCAGGGCATACTCATACGGTGGGAGCAGCGCGTCGTTGCCCACGCCACCACCACCTCCACTGAGGGTGAGCACGCCGACGTAATTCGGACCGGGGGGCTTGGCCTGGTACCACTGGCCACAGGACGAGCTCGGATTCCCATTCCCACTCCACTGCGCCGGTACTGACTTGACCGTGGCCGCCGCCGCAGCGTGCTCCAGAAACGCCGGACTTACCCCCGTCAGACCGATCACCGCCATGACGGCGGCCAACATTCGGCCGAGGGCGTGGTGCGCGCCCACTTGGCGATGCTGGGTCTCGTCACAGGTGTCAGTCATCGGGCCGCTTTCGATCTGATGCGAGCCGCCAGTCGGCCCTCGTGCGGACGGGGCCGCACTCCAGGTATTCGGCACGAGACGCCGGACGCTTTACATGTTCTTGTCTTCGGTCCCCAAGTCAGTACGCCGGTCTTGTGACACACAAACGCCGTTCTGCGGCCGATTTTGCTACCCCTCACCAACGGCGGGACTTCGCACACCGGTGGCTTCATAGTGATCTGTACGGTGACGAGCTCGCCCAGCGGACTCAACAAGGCGGCGTTTGATGGATTTGCGTCAGGCTCCGCCGGTTTGCGCTGCAGCAACGACGGGATGGCATCCGACGCTGCGAGTGTGGGCCTGGGTTATACGAGAATGGTCGTTACATTTCGAAGGGAGAGCTTCATCATGGTCAGCCAACAGTCAAAAAGGAAAGTCTGGTTCGTCTACGTGATCCTCGGCACAATCGCCGCCATCGGCATCGCCATGGGGCTGTTCTTCTCGAGCCATCCCACTTGGGTGGGTGAACAGCCTGGAAACGCGGATTACGTGCATCGCACGCTGGGCCTCCTATCCGACCTGCCGCACATGACCGCGGAACTGTTCTACGACGCCATCGAGAACAGCATCGTCTTCTGCATCGCCTTCCTGGTCGCACGTCGAGCATTCCGCAAGGAGCACGAGCTCTTTGACCTTCAGCACGGCATAAGCCACGAGGAGTAGCAGTACCGGGGCGGGCGAATGCGACCAGGATGACGCCCAACAGGTGGGCGGCCTAGGACATTGCGAGGTAGCAGTACGGCCGGCCAGGGCCGTACTGAGCCGACCTCTGCGACACTGTCCGAGTGAACGGCAAACCGAGTCGGACGAAGAGCCAACACCTCCTTCGCCGAGGCCGCCTCCTGGAGGCGATGACCCTCGGATGGAACGTTGTCGGCGTCGTGGTCCTCGCCATTGCCGCAGTGGAGGCACGATCGGTTGCTCTCGGCGGCTTCGGCCTGGACAGTCTGATAGAGATCGGGGCGTCCACCGTGGTGCTCTGGGAACTGGCCGATGTCGCACGCCACCGACGGCAGCGGGCCATGAGGATCATCGGGGGCGCCTTCATTGTTCTTGCCGTCTACCTGGCCATTCAGAGCACCGCCGTCCTTGCGCTCGGATTCCATTCCCGACACAGCCTGCTCGGTATCGTATGGACGGGCCTCACGGCCGGGCTGATGTTCGCCCTGGCCGCGGGCAAGGCCCGTACGGGAGCGGCGCTTCAGAACCCTGTGCTCAGCGCAGAGGGCCGGATCACCATGATCGATGGAATCCTGGCGACGGCCGTGTTGGTGGGACTGACCCTCAACGCCGTCCTGGGATGGTGGTGGGCCGATCCGCTCGCCGGGTACGTCCTCGTGTACTACGCCGCCAGGGAGGCTCGGGGGGCACTGGCCCACTGAGATCGGCATGACAGGGGCTGTGGTTGAAGTGGCAACATGGCTCACGCTCCCGGCATCGTTTGGTTGACTCGTCGTTGCTTCGAAGTCCCCCCGGTTCCACCGAGCATGCCAAGGTGCGTGTGATGAAAGGTGTCACCATATTTCAATCCGTAACCCATCAGGCGGTCGAGTCCGATATGGGCAAGCCATACGAGCCCCAGTCCCAGAAGCAGAGGTCGGTGCTGCCACCAGCCCAACCCGATCATCAAGGCCGGTACGGGAGTGGCATGGGCCAGGTTGTAGAGGAAGGCCCCAACTGGCGTTCCGCCCAGGTAGCCCATCATCGCCAGATCGGGGAGCAGGACGACAGCGGGCACCAACCACCAGTGCTGTCCCGTGGTCGAGTAGGCAATCAGCGCACCCGTCAAGAGGGCTGCGGCCTCGAGTCGCAGCCACACTCGCGGAGCTCCCGTGACGGTCCCGTCCGAGGCGGATTCGGTGGATTGGCTGATGGCCTGGGCGGTCATCGCATGTTCTCCTGATTGCCAATGCCCAGGTTCAAGGTCCTGATGAAGTCCAAGACGGCATCCGCAGTGAGCTCGGGCTGCTGGGACTGGGGATAGTGCCCGGATTCAGGAGCCATCACCACGGACGCATTCAGCGCTTCAGCGATCCATGTTGCTTCCTCAAAGGGATCGGGAAAGTCCGGGTCGCGCTGTCCCATGATGACGACGGCCGGGCTTGACACATCGCCCAATCGAGCCTCTGCCGGGTCGTGATTTGTCCGCGTCGTGAGGGAGAACGCCTTGGCGTACCCCGGGCGACGGATGCTCGCTACTACCTTGGCCCTGTGGTCGTCGAAGTCGGCCGGACGTTGGCCGGCATAGAGCTTTGGCATGTATGACTTCCAGGAAGCGGCCGCCCAGAGCCGGGCCATCGCCACCCGCAGGAGTATCCGCTGCGGCCTGCTGGTCTTCCCGTTGCGAACGAACGGGCCGACAAGGACCAGACCGGCCACGAGATCGGGTCGGTCGGCGGCCGCCAGCACTGCTGCACCCGCGGCCATGGAGTTCCCGACGATCACTGCCGGAGCGCCGAGCTCTTCGATCAGCCCGACGATGTCACCCGCAGTCTCCACGTCTCCGTAGGAGGCGAACGTCGGATCGCTGTCGCCGTGGCCACGGAGGTCGGTGCACGCCACCCGGAAGCCACTGTTCCGGAGCGTCGGTGCAAGAAAGCGATAGGCACTCCGGAGATCACCCATTCCAGGAACGAGCACCACAAGAGGTCCAGTGCCTGCGACGTCGTAGCCGATCTTCCCTTCTGAGTGGTCTAGGAACTGGGTCACCTGTTCTGCATTGCTGGTGTTGGAGATCATGGTTTGTCCTCTTCTTGGTTCGATAGATAGAGCGTGTCAACAGAAGGATCTGATGGGCTGGAGAGCCTCCTAGCCTCCCGTCGCTGGTTGTGGAGCTGACGCCGTTGCCTTTGACGTTCCCCCGACGCTGAAGGCGAACTCTGATCCGAACGCTGCTGCCGGACTGAACGCCCCACCCAATGTGCGATCCAACGTCTCCTCTACAGCACGGACGCTGGCCCTGGCCGTGAACCGGTAGGACTCCCCTGTCTCCAGCCACGCCTCAGAGGACGTTCCATCTCCTCCGACGGCCCGAGCCCACCCGAAGGACCGACAGGTCTGAGATCCGGAAGCCCCTGCCACATCAGGACGGTCGACGAGCGCGGTGTAGGCGACAATATTTGCCGCGCCCGTAGACTGAAAGGCCGCCTCGAGATCACCGGTCGGGACCGGCATGATAGGAAAGTCACCGTCGGGGAACGAAAGCGTACTGATTCCGAGCCCGAGCTCTTGAGTTTGCAGTTGGCCGCCCTGTCGAATCCAACCTCCGAAGGGAATGTTCTCCGCCCTCGTTGCCGCCACGCCCGGTCCCGGCTCGGCGCTGGCAACCCGTGCCACCACTTCGAGGGTCTCTGCGCCCCCCACGGCGTCGCTCACGGTGCGGGCCAGGCAGTTGGTGGCCACGACTCCGAATCCGACGCCCGGCATTACGGTGATCGCCGCCTGTTCGGCTCGCCGATTGAGGTCGTAGAGCGTCCGGAAGACCTGGAGCTCGTTACTGATGTCGAGGTAATGGGTGCCCGAGTTAAGACAGGATTCGGCCAACGGGGCTGCCGTGTACAGGAAGGGGCCGGCGGCATTGAGCACCAGGCCGACATCGGACAGGCCCTCGGTCAATGCGACCGGGTCATCGAGGGCGAGGATCCGGTACGGCAGGCCGAGGCGCTGCGCCAACGTCTTGAGGGCCGGTTCGCTGCGGCCCGCCAGCAGCGGCCGGTGGCCGACTTCGCAGGCATGCTGAGCGATGAGGCTGCCGGTGTAGCCGGCCGCGCCGTAGAGCATCCAGGTTGGATGGTTGTTCATGGTCGTGCTCCCTTTGCATGGATGGTGATGTGCGTAAGGCCGATTACTTGGCGGCATATTCGCCGGCTCTGACTTGCAGCATGAGCCTGAGCGAACAGGTCCGGTTCCTCCAGTTGGGGAGTGTGTGCGGAGTGCTCGAACCAGACCAGCTGCTTGCTGGGAGCGCTCAACTGGTCGAAGTAACGCTGGGCCGCCTCGCCCGGGGCCACCTCATCGAGCCGTCCCTGGGCCATGACGACCGGGACGGCGATCGTGGGAAGTGAGTGCACCAGGTCCATGCCGGCCAATTCGGACAGCAGTGCTTCTTGGGTGGCCGATACCCCTCGTAGGGTCCGTACCACGTCTCCGAGCGAGTAGTCCGGGGAGCGAAGGAGACTGGCCACCAGTCCACGGGCGATCGACCCGTAGGTCTCATCCACCGTCACCCCACCGAAGGTCGAAGCCCATCGGACCCGGGTCGAGAACTGCCTTGCCGTCAGGTGAGGAGGTGGGCCTACGGCCTCCAGTTGGCGTGCCGCCCGCTTGTTACCTCGCGCCAGCGCCGCCTGAACGGCGAAGTCGTAGGCACCGGTGGCTGCGGCCTCGCCGTCGACGTCCATCCCGACCCCAACCAGGGCTCTGACCAGGTCCGGACGTTGTGCGGCGGCGGTAGCTCCGACGGTCGCCCCGAAGGAGAACCCGGCCACATAGCTCTCCTCGCCCGACCGATCTCGCAGCACCTCGAGAAGAGACACCGCGTCCTGGGCCATCCGGTCCAGGCTGATCTCTGATGTTCCTCTGCTGTCCCGCAACGAGCGGCCGCAGCCCCGCTGGTCCCAGTAGACCACCGTGAACTCCTCCTCGAGTCCGAGCGTTCGCCCGAAGTGGCGCGCCTCGTTGAGCATGGGCAGGCCCGGGCCCTGCTGGATCAGGAGGAGGGCAGGGTTGGATTCGTCCTGCCCACGAGTGCGAATCCACTGCGTGGTTCCGCCGAGCTCAATGGGCTCGAGCGTGTCGATCATCATGGCTTTCTCCCTTCTGAGTCGGAGCTGTGGAGCTCGGAACGAGTACCTCCGCTGTCACACTCGGACGGGCCGGCGGCACGCCGTCGAAACCAGGCAACGGTGCCGGCGATGGCCTCGCCATGGCCGCGAGCGCGGCTCGGTCGGTCCAGATGTCGAGCCCGATCAGACCCAGGTTCGACACGACCGCTGCACCGATGATCGTCGTGATCCACGCCATGAGCCCGCTGGTCACGTGGAAGCCGACTGCGGCTCCGACCACCGCACCGACACCCGCGGCACCGATGCCCCTGGCCCGCATCGCCTTCGGCGTGTCGGTGCGGACCCAGCCGGCGTAGACCCCGAGCCAGATCGGCACCGCAATCGAGACCACTGCCAGCAGCTGGTCGTCGAGCGGCAGGCTCGGCCAGAACCGGAGTACCAACAGTGCGCCGAGGAACCATCCGCCGAGTCCGAACACGATCGGACCGGCCGACCGGATCCATGCGCCCGTCTTGCCGCCGGTACCGCCTCGGCGCCGGATACGGATCGCCAACACCACAAGCCAGATCACTGCCAACAAGACGAAGCCGATCATTGTCACAAGGCTGTCCTTGGCAATCGCTGTCTGCGTGGACGATGTTGTGAAGCTGACAACGTTCGGGGTGTAGCGGGACGTGTCGACCTGGCCGGTGTCGTAGAACGTGGTCAGCAACTGCGTGCTGGCGCTCGGCTCGTAGGCGTCGAAGTCGTCCGCGTGCCCGAGCCCGGACAGGATGACCTGATGCCCTTTGGAAAGGTGCGGCAATAGCTCCTTCGTGGCGTTCTGGGCCGGCGTTTCGAAGTCGAGTGTCCCGCTGATGAGCAGTGTCGGGACGTTCGAGTTCTGCACGCTGGTGTACTGGTTCTCGCCCGGGTTGGCCGGCCAGGCGTGAGCCATGCCTCCTGCCCCCCACAAGAACTCCCCGAGGGGATTGCCGATGATCGAGCCCCGATCCGCGCCGGAGCTGAAGTAGCGCTCGACGGGCTTCGCGTCGGCCATCCCGATGCTGGCAAACTCGCCCCAGGCGAACGACGAGGGGAGGACGAGACCGGCCATCGTCGACAGAAACCACAGGCCGCTCGGATCGCCATGGGCAGCGGAGATCCACGAGTCCAGTGTCATCGGCCCGGACAGTGGCGAACCGGTTGCCTCCGTGAGCCCGAGGAACGTCCCGACCAGGGCGTTGCCCGGCTTGATCGGCAGGGATAACCAACTGCTCGGCATGTGTGCCGCCGTGTGCTTCATGCTGGCGGCGAGGTTGCCGGTGCGGGCGCGGCAGGCAGGCTGCTGCGCGCACAGCGCCGAGTAACGCTCGATCCCCTGATCGATCTCGGCTCCGCTGTAAATGTAGTTTCCGGGCGGGTTGACCCCGATCATCACCGAGCGGTCGACACTGTTCGGGTACCGCCACTGGTAGATCATCGCCAGACGGGTCCCGGCGCTCTCGCTGAGCAGGTCGATGCGCTGGTAGCCGAGGGCGACGCGAGCGGCTTCGATGTCGTCGGCCTGCTCGGCCAGCGTGTAGCCGGCGAGGTCAACGCCGCTTCGCTCAAGCCGCTTCGCGCACGAGGCGAAGGCCTGGGAGTACGCGCTCAGCGACGCTTTGCCGAGGTAATCAGCGGAGTTCTCCAGCGCCGCCGTCACCTCGGGACAGTTCAGCACCGAAGAGCCGTCGACGCCGCGGTAGCCGACCATGACGACATCGTGCTGGGCGGTCAGGCGGCTCGCTTGGGGGAACGTCATGTTGGTTATACCCGGGCCGCCGTTGAGATGGAAGATTGGCGCCAGCGGGTGGGATGAGCGAGCCAGGACCCGGGTCACCGGCAGCGCGATCAGCCGCGTCTTCGAGATCGCTCGGTTCTCCGGCACGACCAACGTTCCGCAGTCCGCGGGCATCGCACCCTGCTCAGTGGCGTAAGTGCACGGGTGCATGGTGAGCTGGCCGGCGTGTGCCCTCTGAGGGACCGAGACCGTTGCCGGGCTGGACGAAAATCGCAGATAGGTAAGTCCCGTCAAAAGGACGATGGTCATCAACAGGGCAGCGATTCGTGCCCAGGTGAATACCCGCCGAGGTGCCTGGTCTGGCGTCGTAGCGGTCGGGCTCATGATTGCTCTTCCTTTTGTTGTGTCTCGGGAGGTCCCGACAGCACAGGTGAGACGGAGTTGGGCGGATCGCTATGTGAGGCACCGGGTCGGTCCCGGTACCAGGCGACGGTGGTGGCGATGGCCTGGCGGAGGGGACTACCACCCTCCCCAAACGTGGCTTCGTACTTAGAGGTGTCGAGCACGAAGGGCTGGTCGAACTGGTAGGTCATCTCGACCATGGACCGCAGTACTGGGTTGAACAGGCCGAGGCCACGCAGGACCAGCTTGGACACCGATCGGCTGTCGACCGGATGACCGACCTCGTCAGCCGATGAGTTCGAGGATTCGCCGAGTGGTCACCGTTTCGGGTCCCGGAAGGTGCCAGACCTGGTCGACCGCCCGCTCGTCAGTACCCAGGGTGGCGAGGCCCCGGGCGATGTCTGGTACGTAGCTGTAGGTGTGGGGAAGCTCGGGATTGCCGATGAAGTCCGCCCGCCTACCGGCCAGGGCGTTGCCGAACACCCGCTCCCCGAGCGTCGAACCGTCGGTGACGCCGGCTCCGAAGAAGTCCGATGCTCGACCGATAGCGATATGGACCCGACCGGCGTCCCTGGCCTCGAGCAGCTCCCGGGTCATGGCGGCCCGGGTACGACCCTTTACGGTCGACGCCACCAGCGGGAGGTCCTCGGTCATGGGTGCGCCGTCGGTCGGGCCGTAGCCGTAGAGGTTCTCCAGGCTGACCAGCAGTGCTCCATTCCGCTCGGCTGCGGCCAGGACGCCACGCTGGAGCGGAGGAAACAGCTCGGCCCACTTGGAGTACGGGGCGTTCAGGCACTGGTAGATGACCGTGGCGCCGCTGCCTGCCTCGGTCGCCGCTGCGGCATCGCTGGCGTCCGCTCCTCGCCATTCGACCCTCCGGGTAGCGCTGAGGGTTGGCTCCGGGACACCACTCGGACCGCAAGGCCCAGTCCCGACAGGTGGGCGGCCAGGGCTCGTCCGACATTGCCGGCCCCGAACACCACGTGCAGCGGGCCATCAGCCATGATCGGCTCCTGGTGCGGCCGGTGCGCCGGTCGAATTGCGAGACGGTCGGTTGGGGATCGTCACCCGTGCGACTGTCCCAGTGCTGGTGGTAGGGACGGAGGCCGAACACCTTGGCCGCCGCCCACAGGGGCGGAAAGACCAGGTTCTGGACCCAGATGGGAGGGGAGGTCACCCTGCTCTCGTGCCGGAAGTGCCAGAAGGTGGCACCGAGCTGCAGGGGATTCTTGGGCGCACCCCGCGAGGTCGTCCTCCCATCGGCCACCAGGCCGGCCAGGGCCTCGTGGAACTCCTTGGTGTGCAGGGCAGGACGGAGCTCGACCACGCCGGTGATCTCGACGGTGCCGAGATTCCCCTCGGAGTGCGGGACGCCGGGGGGCACGACGATGGTCTCCCCCGCCGTGGCCGTGATCGGCTTCCCGTTGAGGGTGAAAGCGGCCTCACCCGAGACGATGGTGAACCGCTCCTCCTGGTGGGGGTGGACGTGCTCGGAGATCACCCCACCGGGCATGCTGCGCCAGGTGAAGCGGACCAACTCACCGTTGCTGTCCTCGGCCACGGTGGTGTACTCGATCCACTCACCGGTGGCTGGGTTGAAGAAGGGATGGAAGGTGGTCATTACCGCACCTCCTCGAGATCCGCACTGAGGACCGCAACCGGCACCGACGGGCGGCTGGGGGCGAGCGGAGTGGGAACGGGGAGCAGCACCTGACGCCGGGAGAACGGATTCCACCAGGCGGCGGACCCCAGCAGCTTCATGGCGGCGGGGACCAGCACCGCCCTGACCAGGGTGGCGTCGAGGATGACGGCGAAGGCCACTCCGAACCCGATCTCCTTCACGAACACCAGCCGGGACAGCACCAGGGCTCCCATGGCCAGGGCGAGACAGCAGGCCGCCGCGGTCACGATCCCCCCGGTGTGGGCCATGCCGAGGGCCACCGCCTCGTCGGGCGTGGCGCCGGCATCGTGCTCCTCTTTGATCCTGCCGAACAGGAACACCCCGTAGTCGGTCGACAGGCCGAACACGACGGCCAGGATGATGATGAGGGAGGTCGACTGGAGTGCGCCCGGAGCGTGGAAGCCCAGGAGATGGCTCAGGTGCCCCCTCTGGAATCCCCACACCAGCACCCCGTAAGTGGCCAGGATGGTGAAGAAGTTCATCACCACCGCCATCAGCGGGAGCGTGACCGACCGGGTCATGGCGAACAGCATCACCAGTGCGATCAGGATGATCAGCCCGAGGACCACCGGCAGGTGGGACTTCAGGCTGTGCTGGAGGCTGAGGAACGAGGCGGTCTGGCCAATGACCGTCACATCGCCGGGACCGGGAAGCGCCTGGATGGCCTCGACGGCCCGCTGGGCAGTCGGCGACAGGGGTGCGGCGGTCAGGACCACGCTCGACTCCCAGAGCGACCCACCCAGGTGTTGGAAGGCCGGCACCGCCTTGACGCCCGCCACATGAGCCACCGAGGCCGAGTAGGTGGCCAAAGCCGCCGGCGTTACCTGGCTCGAGTCGATCAGGACACCGGCGGGAGCCTCGGAGAAGGTCGGGAACCGGGTCTGGACCAGGGCGTAGGCCGCACCGGCCGAGCTGCTGGACGGCAGGGCGCTGGCATCGGCACCGGTGAAGGCGACGTGGAGGAACGGTGAGGCCAGCACCACGATCACCAGCACGGCGGCTCCACCCCAGATGATCGGCCGACGCATGACCCGTGTGGCCATGGCGTACCAACGGCGACCGGTGGCGACCTCGGAACCAGACTCGTTCGCCGACGATGCAGGCAGCACAGCGATCCGCTCGCCGAACACGGTGAGGATCGCCGGCAGGACCAGGAGGGCGAAGGCGCCGGCGGCTAGGACGACGATGGCGCCGGCAACACCCATGGAGTAGACGAAGCGCTCGGGGAAGACAGCCAGAGTGGCAAGGGCGGCGGCGATGGTCAGTGAGCTGAACAGGACGGTGTGGCCCGCTGTCCGACGGACCGTGGCCAGGGCGGCGTCGATCGAAGCACCCCGGGCGAACTCCTCCCGGAAGCGGGAGATGATGAGGAGGCTGAAGTCCACCGACAGGCCGATCCCGAGCGCAATCACCAGGTTGAGGGCGAAGATGGACAGCGGGACCAGCACCAGGGCGAGGCCCATCACACCGAGGGTGACGGCGATGGCGAAGACCGCTCCGACCAGCGGTACCGCCGCGGCCCGAAGACCCCGGAACACGAAGAACAGCAGCAACAGCAGGAACGGCAGGGCGTAGAGCTCTGCCCGCCCGAGGTCCTGCGACGAGACGGATGCGATCTGGACGCCGGCCACGGTTGGGCCACCGAGCCAGGTGTTGGCCTTCAGCGCCGGCTGGGCGTCGATGGACTTCTGGAGGGCGGTGACCGCCTTCTCCTCGTTGACGGCACCGACGGTGGCCACCACCGTGGTGAGGGTCCCGTTGCTCGAGATCATGCTGCGGTCGCCTGTGTTGGAGTAGTCGAGGACGCGCTTGACCTCTGGGCGGGACCGGAGGATCGAGACCACCGATGCCACTCGGGCGGGGAGAACCGAGGATGTGGTGATCGGCGTGGCGGTGCGAACGACGACGATGTAGCCCTCTTCGGGATTCGCCCCGGTCACCCGTTGGATCTGGTGCTGGGCCAGCACGACTGCGGAGCCGGGAGCGTCGTAGTCACTCAGTGAGGACGTGAGGTGGGCCGAGGCGATGCCCCCACCCACCAGACCGATGAAGGCGATGGCACCGGCCAGCCACAGGACGAGCTTGGCGTGTCGCCGCTTGTCACCTGAGGGCAAGCGAGGAGTTGAGGAGTGATGACTCATGACAGGGGTCCTTTCCGAGGTGACAACGGCATCAGGCAAGTTCTTCGAGCACCTTGAGGAGCTCGAGCACGCCGGAGAAGGCCGTCCAGTGGCCATCGAGATCGGCACTATCGGGGCCGATCCGGCCCTCGATTCGGCCGTCTGAGGTCCGGTTGGCTTCCAGAAGCAGGCGTACAGTCCGCCTCGGAGTTGATGAGGTGTCCATGGGTACCAGTCAACGGGAAGAGCAGCGCTATGTCCCCAGGGATCGACCCTAGGTTTGACCCTGGTTTTCTCTGGGGTAGGCGCGAACGCCCAGGTGGGAGCGCCGTGCCCAGACCCTGAGGGGGAGCGAGCCGCTCAGCGGAGCAGTTCGGTCAGCTCGCGCCGAGAGGCGATGTCGAGCTTGATGAAGCAGTTGCGGAGGTGGTACTCGACGGTCTTCACCGAGACATAGAGCTCGCCCGCGACTTCGCGGTTGGTCAGGCCGGTGGCGACCAGTCGGGCCACAGACATTTCGGCCCGGCTCAGGCCGAGTGTGGCCGCCGGGCTTTGGGTCTCAGCGGAGACCTGCATGAGCTCCAGTTCTTCAGCACATCGCCGCACGAAGGGGTCGGCTCCCAGGTCGGAATAGAGGCGGTGGGCCTTCTCGAGCTGGATCACCGCCTCTGGGTGCTTGCCCATCGAGCGCAGGCGGCGGCCGTCGTCGAGGTGGAGGAGAGCTTGTTCGAGCGGAATCAGCGTCGCTTCGGCCATGGCGTGTCCGCGTGCAAAGGCAGCATCGGCACCCGATGGATCACCGGTTGCAGCAGCCAGGTTGCCCTGGCAACGGGCCAGGGCCAGCGACGCCGACTGGGGGTTCGGCTCGGGCATGGCCTGCTCGAACTGGCGCAGGGCGACCTCGGCCTCACCGAGGCGACCCAAGCCGATGAGTGCGTCGATCTCGCTCGACCGCCAGTTGAAGACGCCGGGAAGGCCGCCGACTCCGAGGCGATTGGAGGCACGAACCGGTTCGGTGGCCGCCAGGATGCCGACGAGGTCGCCGCGGGCCGAAGCGAGAGCGACACCGGCCACCGCACAGGTCGCCACGGCCAGCACCACGGGGAACCGAGCCGTTGCCTGGCGAACAGCAGCGACCCGCTCTGCTGCGGCAGTCCACTGCCCGCGACCGGCGAGAACCTGGGCCGATCGAGCGTGCGCCCGAGCCAGATCCAGGGGGCGGTCGGCATCCTGGGCCAGCGAGGTGGCGAGCCGGGCGTACGTCAAGGCTGAATCCCAGTCGCCTCGACGGAAATAGGCCTCACTCAGATGAGAGAGACACGGAACGGGATAGGTCGCAGGGACTCCGGAACGCAGCCGAGCGGCGGCGGCACCCAGATCGGCAATGGCAGCGGACAGGTCATCGATGTAGACCTTCAACATCCCGCGCATGATCAGTGCGTCGATCTCGGTCCGGGGTACGTCGTTGGCGGAGGGCGGGAGGAAGTCAAGAACGGTCAAACCCTCGGCCACCTGTCCCGCCTTTCCCAGCGAGTAGGCGTGCGCCGTCTTGGCCATGGCCCAGAGGGCTGAATCGGGCACGGTGCCGGCCACCGCTCGCTCCGCCCAGATCACCCCCTCCTCCGGTCGTCCAGAGATGACCATCCAGTTGGCCAGCGAGGTGGCGGCACGTGCGCCGATGCTCGGCTCGCTGTCCGGATTGTGCGCCGACCACGCAGCGACCAGGCGTTCCTCCGTGTTTGGTGATCCCGTGTACACCCCGAGAAGGCCGAGCAGGGCATCACGACGGGCGCTGGTGACCTGGCAACTGGTCAGGACTCGAGCGGCGCCATCGGTGTCAGCCGCGCCCAGGTGAGCGACGGCGGCATCGAGGAGCCGGCGCTCCCGGTCCTCACCCGCTGACGACAGAGCGGCGGCGTACTCCAGAGCCCATGCCGCCGCAACCGTGTCGCCGTCAGCGTTGCTGATCGCTGCCGCCGACTCGAGTTCGTTGGCCAGGACGTCGTCGACACCCAGGGTGGCAGCTACCCGATGGGCCAGTCCCGCACGGCCTTCGACGACATCGGCCGCCAGTGCATGGAGGTGCCGACGGTTGGTCGGACTGAGATCGGCATAGATCGCCGCCCGGTACAGCGGGTGGGCAAAGGTGAGCTCCGACGGTGATGGAACCTCCACCAGCAGCCCGGCAGCAACCGCCTCATCGGACCCACGCATGCTGTCGGACAGACCAGCCACAGCAGCCGTGGTGGCAATGGGCGCGTGTTGGCCCAGAACCGAGGCGGCGGCGAGGAAGGCCTGGGCTTCGCTCGACAGGGCAGCAACACGGGTCAGGATGACCGCAGAGAGATCTCGTGGAGCGGGTAGTCCACCACCATCGGTCGCATTGAGGGCAGCAACGCCGATCTCTTGGAGCAGTGCTCGAGAGTAGAGCGGGTTTCCCCCCGTGTGGGCAAGTAGTCGGGCCGCCCCTCGGTTGGAGAGAACACCGAGCTCGAGCGCGCCGGCCATTTCGATGAGATCGTCTGCGGTGAGACCCTCGAGCCGGATCCGGGTAACTCGCGAGTCGCCGGCCACGAACCGCGCCCAGCCCGGATCGATGAGTCCCTCCGCACGGGTGGCGACGACGGTCAGGACGGTATCGGCCCGCAATCGGCGAAGTGCGAACAGCAGCGCCCGAGAGGACGGTCGATCGATCCACTGCAGATCATCGATGACCAGGACGACGACGTGGCCGTCGGCCTGGAGACCATCGAGCAGGTCCACCAGCCGTTGGCCGACGATCATCGGATCGGCACCAGGTTCGGTCAGGGCGTCGGGCTGAAGCTGATCGATGATCCCGTAGGAGAGCAGGGTCTCGGCCTCATCGGCGCACACCTCGAGAACCGCACCACCGGTGACGGAGACCAGGAATCGGGAAAGAAGGGTCGACTTCCCGGCCCCGGCATCCGCCTCGATATAGACGACCTGTGGGCGACCAGCCCTGGCCGCAGCCAGAGTCTCCTCGAGGACGCGTAACTCACGGTGGCGGCCGACGAAGCCGACCGGACCGGACACCGACCTAGCCAGAGCGGACTGGTAGGGACGTTGCACCGTCCAGATGGCACGGGTGCCTGGCGACTGACTCACCCCCGGCAGCCCAAATCGACCCAAGCCGAGACGCCCAACCCGGCACTTCGTCGCGTCCAGCTGAAAGCGCGACGATCCATGTGGATATGCTACTTGCGCAGGGGCTGGGCGTCCCTTGGGCGGTGGCCGGAGATCAAGAAGCAGTCGGATCTGGCGCTGGCTGACGGTCGATCTCGATCAGAGGACCATTGTGACTTCCTCTCATGGCATCGACGAAGGGACCCGTCGCTGGGGGATGCTCGCCGTCATCAGCCTCGGGGTGATGGCACTGACTCTCAACTGGTTCGACGTCGCCACCGCATTCCCGCTGATCGGGGCCGATTTCCACGTGGGCCTCGGACCATTGAGCCTGCTCATCTCGCTCTACATCGTGGGCTACGGGGTCTCGCACATTCCCGGTGGAATGCTGTCGACCAGGATCGGGATGAAGCGGACCATCGTCCTCGGATTGGCGGTTCAAGGGTTGGCCGGGGTGATGTCCGGGCTGTCAACGAACTATCCCGAACTGGCTCTCTTCCGGGTCATCAGCGGCATCGGTGGCTCCGTATTCGTCGCCGTGGGCATGGCCGCCATGGCCATCTGGTTCCGGGACCACGAGGTCACCCTGGCGCTCGGCGTCACTGGAGGGGCGGCCTTCAGCGCCGGGGCCGCCGTCGCCCTCTATGTCTGGATCTTCATCCAGCGGGACGTGGGCTGGCACACGTCACTGGTTCTGGCCGGGATCTTCGAGCTCGGGGTCATGGTGGTGACTCTGATCGCATTTGCCATGCCCCGGGGCCTACAGCCGTTCTCCGGGGGGAGATTCGATCGCTCCGCCCTTGTGGCCTCGCTAGCCAGCAGGGACCTCTGGGTCTACGGGATGGCGCTCCTTGGCGGCTACGGCGCTTACTTCACGACCTCACAGCTCTTCACCACCTACGCCACCCAGGATCGGCACCTGAGCGCGTCGTCCGGCGGACTGCTGTCCGCTCTCATCCTGCTGGCGGGCATCCCGGGCAGTCTGCTCGGTGGCTGGTGGGCCGATCGGAGCAAGAATCTCCGGCTGTTCGTGGTGGGACCCCTGGTCATCGTGGCGGTGTTCCTGGCCCTGATTCCAGCGGTCCCCACCGGGGCGCTGTGGGTGCTCGGGATCGGGATCGGCTTCTTCCTGATCTTCGGCTTCGCTGCGTGGCTGGCTGTGCCCACACGGGTCTGCGACATCGACCACGCCTACATCGGCACGGCGACCGGACTGATGCTCACGCTGGCGGCCGTCGGGGGATTCTTCATCCCCATCCTGTTCGGTCACCTCGTACCGCACACCAGCTACACAACAGGCTGGATCTTCCTGGCGGCCGTGACCGTTGCCTTCGCCATCGTCGGACTGATTGGTCACAATCCTGTCATGCACGCGGCACCCCAAAGGACGTCTCCGGACCGAGCGGAGGACCTTGTCGAGAGCGGAATCGACCGGGCCAGGGCGGCAGTGGCCGCCGGAGACGCCGATAGTGCGGCTCACCTCCTCGATGTCCCTGCGGGCGGCGTACAGCGAGTCATTGGCCTTCGTCGCTCGTGAACCCCCGGCGGGCCTAGAGAATGGAACCCCCGGGCACCGGGCACCTGGATGACAGCAGGGAGTCCGCAACCAGTAGCGGCCCTCTCGGCGTCGTTGACCACGACGCCAGGGAGGGATCGGAAGGTAAAACAGAACAGTCGAAGAGGCTTGTCGATGGATTTCGGCCCACAGCCCCGAGAGTCCTCCTCGTCCTGATAGCAGGCCTTGCCGGCCTCTCGTACACCTGGGGCATCAACCAGGACGCACTTGAGCCCTTCTATGCGGCAGCGGTCCGGAGCATGGCCGGCAACTGGCACAACTTCTTCTATGGATCGTTTGATCCGGCGGGGACGATCACGCTGGACAAGTTGCCCGGTGCGTTCTGGATCCAGGCCCTCTCCGTCCGGGTTTTCGGGTACCACACCTGGGCCATCGTCCTGCCCCAGGTCATCGAAGGGGTCCTGAGCGTCCTGTTCCTCTACAGAGCAGTGAACCGGCTGAGGGGGACGGCGGCCGCTCTTGTCGCTGCGCTCATCCTTGCGGCCAGTCCTGCAGCCGTAGGCCTCGACCGGGGCAACATCGCCGACACCGCCATGACCCTCTTCCTCGTACTGGCGGCCGATGCCGTGTCGGCGGCCATCGTGTCGGGCCGACAGCGGCATCTCGTATACGCCGGGGTTTGGGTGGGGATCGCTTTCCAGGCCAAGATGGTCGAAGCATGGCTGGTGTTGCCGGCATTCGGGCTCGCCTATCTGCTCGGACGAGAGGAGCGGTGGGCCCACAAGCTTCGACAGGTGGCGATTGCCGGCGTGGTCGCCGCGGTCGTGTCACTTTCGTGGATGACCGTGGTGACCCTTACTCCGGCCCACGACCGACCCTACGTTGACGGAAGCCAGAACAATTCTGTCTTCCAGCAGGTGTTCGTCTATGACGGCTTCGGCCGCACGAGCCAACAACCGGCATTTCAGCAGTTCCTCAGCGGGGTTCCCGTGAGTCCCGCGGTCCTGGACGGACCGCCCCCGGCGTGGAACCGGCTCCTGCAAGGCGACCTCGGGCGCGATACCGGCTGGCTCTTGCCCGCCGCCTTGGCAATCGGTGTGGGCGGGCTCTTCACCCGTCGCCGGAGCTACTTCGTCCTGTGGGCCGGGTGGCTCATCCCGATGGCCCTGGTCTTTTCGGACGTGTTCATCATGCACGCCTACTACACCGCGGCACTCGCTCCCCCGATCGCCGCGGTCCTGGGGGCGGGGTTCGCCAGCCTGTGGGAGTCCCGAGCCGAGGGTCGATCGGTGGCTATGCGCCGCAGCGGGGCAGCGGGCCTGATCGTTGCCGGAACCGTCGGCTATGGCATCTGGTTGACCCGGTCGTCGGGAGCGAACCCACCGAGCTGGCTTGGCCCCCTGGCCGTATCCCTGGGTGTAGTGGCCGTTCTACTCCTGGTGGCCTCGGCCGTTGCCTGGTCCCACCGTTGGCTTCTCGCCGTGGCGCTCATCTCGGGAACGGTGGCCATCCTGGTAGTTCCGGCCTCCGGCGCCATCCTTCTCGCAAGCGGCCACCAAGGCTTCACGAATACCGCGTTCGAGTCGAAGAAGACGACAGAGATGTACGACGCGCTACTCGGACTGTCGTCGGCGAAGGAGGCCACGTCGATCATCCCGGTCTTCGAGAGGCTCCAGATGGGGTCGCCCTACGTGATGGCCGTTTACACATCGGCAGTCGCATCGATCTTCACCGCGGCCAGTGGGAGGGAATTTCTTCCCATCGGCGGCTTCACCGGATCGATTCCTGAGCCAACCCTCGATCAACTCAAGGGCATGATTCGAGCGAGCAAATTCCACCTCGTGCTTCTGACCGGAGGCCACGATCCCCGACTCACGTGGATCGCCCACCATTGTCAGCATCTCGGGCCGGGCGGTGGATCGGTCGGTCTGTTCACCTGCCAGCCGGCTGATGCGCCTGCCTCCGGCGGCTGAGGGCTTGACGCTTCGGACCGGGTGTCGGTGCGCGAGGTCAAATGGCCAGAACTCGGCAATGCGGGTCGATTCTCCGGGGCACGGAATGGGCGGAGACAACGGCGGGCGCCCTGAAACGAAATGGTTGGCTTTTTTGTTGGCATTTCGTGGCGGCCAGTCCCATGGATTTCGTGATACCGGAAACCATGTCGCTGCCGTACTCTGGTCCATGGACAATGTCCACCAGCCGCCCTCGACCGGGCTTCCGGTCGAAGGCGTCGTCGAAGAGCTCCGCATAGCCCTCGCCGGGGTCGGTACTGCGGTCCTTCAGGCTGAACCGGGTGCAGGCAAGACAACCGTCGTTCCCCTCCGCCTTTTGGACGAGCCGTGGATGGATGGGCGCGTACTCCTGCTCGAGCCCCGTCGGGTCGCAGCTCGCGCCGCGGCCGCACGAATGGCGGCGCTCCTCGGCGAAGGCGTCGGAGAGACCGTCGGCATCTCCACACGTGACGAACGCCGGGTCTCCTCGATAACCCGGATCGAGGTCGTCACCGACGGCATTCTCACCCGGCGCCTCCAGAGAGATCCCGCTCTCGACGGGGTGGCACTCGTCATCTTCGACGAGTTCCACGAGCGCCACCTCCAGGCGGATCTTGGCCTGGCACTCACGCTCGACGCCCGCGAGGGCCTCCGGCCGGAGTTACGCGTTCTCGTCATGTCTGCGACTCTCGACTCGAGCGCGGTCTCGGTTCTCCTCGGCGATGCCCCAATTGTGTCGAGCCGGGGACGGTCGTTCCCGATTGATATGCGATGGATGCCAATGCGACCGAACGCTCGTCTAGAGAACGGTGTCACCGCAGCAGTGCGTCATTCGCTCCAGCACGACCCCGGGGATGTCCTCGTCTTCCTTCCGGGAGTCGGAGAGATCAGAGCCACGATCCGCGCACTCGCCGATCTCAATGACGTCGACGTCCTCCCCCTTCACGGAACATTGTCGGCAGCAGAACAGGACCGAGCCTTGCGCTCCGGGCCGCGTCGCCGGGTTATCGTCTCGACCGATATAGCGGAGTCGAGTGTGACCGTGGAGGGCGTGTCGATCGTCATAGACAGTGGTTTGGCTCGGAGGCCCGCGTTCGACCCGGCGAGCGGCCTCAGTCGGGTGCGGACGATCTCCACCTCTCGGGCGTCAGCCGATCAGCGTGCCGGTCGCGCTGGTCGTAACGCACCCGGCGTCGCCTATCGGCTGTGGTCCGAATCCGAGCACTTGAGACGCCCGGCGTGGCCCGACCCCGAGATTGTCGGGGCGGATCTCACTCCCCTTGCGCTCGAGCTCGCCGCCTGGGGGGCGCCTGCAGAGGCACTCCGGTGGCTCGACCCGCCGCCTCTGGGAGCGTTGGCGGTGGCGTCCTCCCTGTTGATCGACCTAGGCGCTCTCGCCGACGGCCGCCCGACCGATCTCGGACGTCGAATGATCGAGCTTCCGCTTCACCCGAGACTCGCCCGAATGCTGATGGAGGCACCCGCATCCGGCCGCCGGGTGGCCGCGCTCCTGGCGGCAATGCTCTCGGAACGAGATATCGCCCGGCGCGGTGGGCGGGACCTCCCGGTGAGCGCAGACATCGCAGAACGCCTCGCCGCCCTCGCCGGCGGCGGCTCGGGCTCACTCGCCGTTGACGGCGCGGCCATCGCAACCGTGCGGCGCCGTGCGGACGAACTGCTCCGACGGGCCAGATTATCGACGGACGGCACTCTGACGGCCGATCCCGGCCCACTGCTCGCTCTCGGCTACCCCGATCGGGTCGCGGAGTTGAGCGGAGGCGCCCGATATCGTTTGCGCCACGGCCCAGGAGCCACTCTCCCCGAACACGACCCACTTATCGGCGCGAAATGGCTCGTCGCAGCCGAGATCGAGGGTGCAGGCCGCACCTCTCACACGGATGGCCGGATCCGTCTCGCCGCGGTGCTCGACCGTGAGGATGTCGAGTCCATCGGTGGTTCGTCGGTTGCCACTGTCGTCCGGGTTGCATGGGACGACGGAGTGGACGATCTGCGGGCGACGACCGAACGCGTCCTCGATGCGCTCGTACTCGAGGCCGTGCGAACCTCCGCACCGGCAGGTCCGGAGACCACTGCGGTGCTTGTCGCCCACGTCGTCTCAACCGGCCTTGCGCCGCTCGGGTGGTCAGATGCCGCACGCATGCTCCAGGCCCGTGTTGGGTGGGCGTGTACGGCCTTCGGCGACGTGTGGCCAGCATGCTCCGACGACGCTCTCGTTGCCGACGTTGACATATGGCTTGCCCCGCTTCTCAGCAGGGCGACGGGCCGGGCGGACCTCCAGCGCGTCAACATGGTCGGCGTCCTCCGATCGCGGATCGGTAGCCGTGTCGCGGATCTCGACAGACTTGTTCCAATCGCGGTCGTCCTTGCCGGTGGCAGGAGCGCAGCAGTCGACTATGACGGTGAGCATCCGAGGATCGCCGTGCGCGCCCAAGACCTCTATGGCACCGCCGTCCACCCGACGATCGCAGAGGGCCGAATCCCGGTCACGATCGAGGTGCTTTCGCCCGCCGGGCGCCCTATCCAGATCACCGGCGACCTTCCGAGGTTCTGGAGCGGTAGCTGGGCGGAGGTGCGCCGGGAGATGGCCACGCGCTATCCGCGCCACCATTGGCCCGATGATCCGGCGTCTGCGGCCCCAGGGCAGCGCCCACGCCCGCGCCGCTGATCCAGTCGCATTGCGATCTGACGTGGCAGAGGGTGGGGCCGGATTCATCAGGCCCTCTTCGGTGGCGACGTTGAGAGGATTCCTTGCCCAGACCGGATTCTCATACGTTGCCGATGTAACCATCTTGACAAGTCTCTGACCTGGACTTTTGGCACGCTCGGCAGGATTCGAACCTGCGACCTTCTGATCCATAGATCTGAAGTGTCCTATTTCTCCTATATACCGTCGCTACCCTAGGAGAACATTAGTGCACCATTACCTGGGATGTTCTTCGATTTCATTTAACCAGCACTGACCATCATTCTCCGCCACTTTCGACGATTTGCGGTCGTTTGGTCCTCACGGCGATGCTCACGGCCGCCACCCGTCGCCGACGGCTACCAGGTCGATTTGTGCAGGCTCCACACCATCGGCAGAACACCCTCTTCGGATCCCCGGCTGTTTCCGGTCAGGACCAGCTGGGGAGAACCAATCCACCGTGTGGCACAGACCGGATAGTCGTGGCATACTTGACCCATGGATGCCACTTTGGTTCTCGGTCAGCAGGGTCGGGTCGTCATCCCGGCCGTCATCCGGAGTGCACTTGGACTCGCTCCAGGGGATCGGCTCCATATCCACGTCGCCGGTCACCGCCTCGTCCTCGAGCGTCAGCAGGATGCGGTTGCCGAGCTGCGGCGATTGGCGTCTGCGGTCCCCAAGGAGCGCTCGCTCGTCGATGAGCTGATTGCCGACCGTCGGCTGGCCGCGGCCGCTGAATGACGGTCTTGGACGCTTCGGCCGTGCTTGCGCTCGTTCACGATGAGCCAGGTGCCAATGTCGTTGCCGCCGCCATCGCCTCGGCCATCCTCGGCGCGGCGAACCTGGCTGAGGTCATCGGGAAGCTGGTTGACGCCGACATCGACATCAGACGAGTCCGCGAATTGCTTGCCGCCGCTGGCGTCACCATCGAACCGGTCTCCGAGGCCGATGCCGAGCTGGCCGGGGCGCTGCGCTCCCTCAACGGTGGGCGCTCGCTGTCGCTTGGAGACCGCTGCTGCCTGGCGCTCGCAGTTCGCAGTACGCCAGCCGAAGTCCTAACGGCGGATCGGGCCTGGGCCAGCCTCGAACTACCCGTACGAGTGCGATTGATCCGGTAGCCTCACGATCTTCGCTACGCCGGTCGGAAGTGGACCCTCGGCCATCGCCATCAAGCCCTCCTGCATCATTCCGATCGGCCCTTAGCGGCCCAAAGTCCTCGTCGCCTACGGTAGGGGCATGTAGGCGGCGAAAGGACCTCAATGACCACTGAGAACGTGGCCATCCTGTTCACGGACATTGTGGGGTCTACTGCGCTGTCTCAGCGACTCTCGGCGGAGGTTGCCGACGAGGTCCGCCGGGGACATTTCTCGATCTTGCGACAGGCCATCACCGAATCGGGCGGCACCGAGGTAAAGAACCTCGGTGACGGGCTGATGGTGGTGTTCAGTTCGGCATCCGCGGCCCTGGGGTGCGCAGTAGGCATGCAGCAGGGCGTCGAACAGGGCAACCACGAGGACGCCGAACCAGTCGGACTGCGCGTTGGGCTGAGCGTGGGCGAGGTCAGCAACGAGGAGGGTGACTACTTTGGGGACCCGGTTGTCGAGGCTGCCCGGCTCTGTTCCCGCTGCGACGCCGGTCAGATCCTGGCGACCGACCTCGTGCGAGCCATGGCCGGTCGACGGAGCCGTCACGAATGCCGGTCACTCGGAGAGCTGACGCTGAAGGGCCTGCCCGTGCCTGTCGAGTCCATCGAGGTGGTCTGGGAGCCCTTGGGTGGATCCGATCTGACGGAGATGGTTCCGCTTCCCGGTCGTCTGGCTGTGCACCCTTCGGTCGGAGTGGTGGGCCGAGATACCGAGGTGACGGCGATCACCGATGCCGTGAAAGAGGTCGGCAGCAGGCGGGGGACGCCAGATCCTCCTCGTCTCGGGCGAGGCAGGTTTGGGCAAGACGACCGTGGTGGCCGAGGCGGCACGGTCTGCCTTCGACGCCGGGGCCTGCGTGCTGTTCGGCCACTGCGAGGAGGATCTGGCCACCCCCTACCAACTGTTCGCCGAGGCACTCGGTCATTACGTCACCCACGCCCCCGAGGAACGGCTCGCCGCCCACGTCGAGGCCCACGGGTCCGAACTCTCGCGGCTGGTTCCGGCATTGAACAGCCGGATCCCGGACCTGCCGCCGAGCAAGGCCACCGATTCCGACACCGAGCGGTTCCTGCTCTTTGCCGCCGTGGTGGGCCTGTTGACCATGGCCTCGGAGCACCAGCCCGTCGTCCTGGTCCTCGACGACCTCCAGTGGGCCGACAAGGGAAGCCTGCTGCTGCTCCGCCATCTGGCCTCCGCGGACCCGACCATGCGGGTACTGATCCTCGGCACCTACCGGGACAGCGAGCTCTCCACCGCCGATGCTCTGGTGGACGCGCTGGCCGCCCTACACCGCCTGGACGGGGATCACCCGGATCGACCTCGTCGGCCTGGACGACACCGGGGTGGTGGCCCTGATGGAGGCCGGAGCCGGGCACCGACTCGACGATGCCGCCGTGGGCCTGGCCCACGCCATCCACCGAGAGACCGACGGCAACCCGTTCTTCGTGAGCGAGGTACTTCGCAACCTGGTCGAGACGGGCGCTATCGGTCAGGACGCCGAAGGACGGTGGGTGGCCGAGGACACGCTCGACGCCACGGCCCTGCCCGACTCGGTGCGCGAAGTGATCGGGGCCAGGGTGCTCCGCCTCGGCAAGGAAGCAGGGCGGATCCTCTCGATGGCGGCCGTCATCGGCCGGGACTTCGATCTACCCCTCTTGGCCGTCGCAACGAACAGCACCGAAGATGATGTTCTCGACGTGCTCGATGCCGCGGCGGCGGTGTCCCTCGTGCGGGAGCTGGCGGATGCCCCGGGACGGTTCAACTTCGCCCACGCCCTCATCCAGCACACCCTCTCCGAGGACCTCGGACCGACCCGCCGGGCGCGGGCCCACAGGAGCGTGGCCGAGGCCCTCGAGGAACTCTGCGGAGATCACCCCGGAGTGCCGCGTGGGCGAACTGGCCCGCCACTGGATCGGCCGCTCAGCCCGTCGACTTGGCCAAGGCCATCAGCGTACTGCCACCAGGCCGGCGACGCCGCACTCAGCGCCCTGGCCCCTGCCGACGCTCTTCGCTACTACGCCCAAGCTCTCGACCTGCAGACCGAGATCACTGACCCCGATCCAGTCCGCGGGCTCGACTTGGCCATCGGGCTCGGCACCGCCCAACGCCAGACCGGGGACCCCGCCTCTCGCGACACCTTGCTCGACGCAGCTCGCCGGGCGGCTGCTCTCGGTGACACCGAATCGCCTGGTGGCCGCCGCCCTGGCCAACGACCGGGGTTGGTTCAGCGCCGTCGGTGCCATCGACACCGACAAGGTCGACGTCTTGGAGATGGCCCTTGATCGCCTTCCCGCCGATCACATTGCCAGGGCGCTCGTGCTCGCCACCTTGTGTTCGGAGCTCTCATATGGGAGCCCGCTCGAACGCCGCCAGGCTTTGGCCGACGAGGCGGTGGCCATCGCCGAGTCGAACGGTGACGACGCCCTCATCGTGCGGGTGCTCAACAACCTGTTTGCTCCCCTACTCGGTGCCGTCCCTGCACGAGCAATCCCTGGTCCGGACGGCTGACAGCTTGGTTCGGGCGGAGCGGGTGGGCGACCCGGTGTTGCTGTTCTTTGCCGTTTTCTGGCGCGCCGATGTTGCTTCCCAGGCCGGTGATATCGACGAGATTGGATCGCTGCCTCGACATCATCGCCTCGCTTGTCGAGCGACTCGAACAGCCGATGTTGAGTTGGAGCTACACCGCTATCGTGCCGCGCGGGCGTTGATCGCCGGGGATACCGACCGAGCCGAAGAGTTGGCCACCGATGCCCTCAAGATCGGCACCGACTGCGGACAGCCAGACGCCTCTCTGTTCTTCGGCACACATCTCATCGGCGTGAACCAACGACGCGGGACTTTGGGCGAACTGACATCCCGTCTTGGAGCAGATGGCAGCCGACGCTCCCGCTGTGGCCGGGGCGCTAACTGCGGTACTGGCCCTGGCCCACGCAGAGCAGGATCACATCGACGACGCCCGACGCCTCTTGGAGGATCTCGCGACCGCCGACTTCGAGCTTCCCATGGACAGCGTCTGGCTCACGGCGGTGGTTGAGTACGCCGACGCTGCCATCGAGTGCAGGACCCAAAGTACGCGCGTCCGCTGTTCGACCTGCTCGCCCCCTGGGCCGATCAGTTCGCCAGCATCGGTATTGCCGGAGCCGAAGGCCCTGTCAGCCACTACCTCGGTGGTCTCGCCACCGTTCTCGGTCGCTACGACGAGGCCGACACCTATTTCGCCCACGCCGCTGCGGTCGACGACCGGCGGGGGCCAAGTTCTTCGCCGCCCGGACGGATCTCTGCTGGGGACAGATGCTCGCAGAACGGAATGCCCCTGGCGACGCCGAGGCGGCTCGGGACCTTCTCACCAAGGCACACGCCATGGCCGCGGAGCATGGGTACGGGAACGTGGAGCGACGTGCTGCCACGGCTCTCCAAGTCCTGGCCGATTCCCTATGGTCGATCCCCCGTCAAGCAGAACGTTTGACTGCGGCCTCCGTTCCGGCTGAATTCGGGACCGGGAAGGTCGCCTCGTCCTCCGCCGAATAGCTATCTGAACTGGACTTTTGGCGCGCTCGGCAGGATTCGAACCTGCAACCTTCTGATCCGTAGCGCGCCTCGGGGTCGTTTTACTGGGTCCCGCCAAGTCCCAAATTGTCTCAAATATGCAGGTCAGATGGGGTGTATTCCCGAACCGCGAAATCGTCTGGGACTCGATGCTACGCCCTGGGACCCAATTGTCGGCTTTTTTGTTGGTTATTTTCGTTTCTTGCAGGCATGCGAATCAGAAGGTTTTGACCACTGTTTGACCCCTTGAACGACCGAGTCAGAAGGTTTGATCAGAAGGTTTGAAATCGCTGGAATTCTGCTCCCGAGATACCCTCCGCTGTCACACGAAGTTCTACCCTCGTTCGATCCGGGTCAGCACTGAGCGACCGGTCGACTCGATGTCCTCGGGAGTCGGAGGTTCGGCGAGCATGGTCTGTCGGATGGCCCGGGCAGTTCGGGCGGCACCCGTCACGAATTGGAGTTCGATGCGTTGAGCGCACCACTGGCCGAGTCCATGGGGAGCACCCGGCAGGTCAGCGGCTATCCCGGCCAGTGACTCTGGCCGGGTGAACAGTGCGTACAGGTCCCCGTAGTCATTTGGTCCCTTGTGCGCCCGCTCGGCCCGTCGACGGGGTGCCGACTGGAGCTTCATCGCCACGAGAGCAGCGGGTGTGGCCACACGGCAGGTCACAGTGGTCAACGGAACCCGCTCCCCTGAGACCACGGTGAGCGC
>CAVQYZ010000003.1:0-375287 GCA_963718405.1 uncultured Acidimicrobiaceae bacterium | reverse complement strand
ACAGGTCGATCGCCGTTTGGAGACGGCCATCCTCGATGCAATCCTCTTTAGAGTTGTGCATGAAGTTCCCGATTTAGTCGGTCTGGATTCCCGACTCCATGGCATTGTCAGTAGTGCAATGGAGAAGGACCCCCGGGACCGGCCGCCAGCGGACCGGCTATTGGTTCACTCTTGTTAGAACTGCAATGGCCGGAGCTCTTCCTCCAGGCGGTCCTATCGCAATGACGACCGCGGTCCTGGACAGAACTTTGGCATCAGGACCCACCCGTGGGGTTAGCGGCAAAACCCGACCGAAAGCGCCGTCGGACAGAGTGGGTTGCCGTAGCAGCCTTCGTGGTCATTGCCGGCCTGATAGGCACTGGCATTCTCGTGCTGGGGCACTCGGATAACAGACCCTCGACCACCAGTGGCACCTCGGGGGACACTCATCGAAGACAGTTTTGCGAAAGCGGCTCTGAGGAAGAGCCCGGCGCCAGGGTCCACAGCGACAGCAACGCCTGAGCCCGGTTCTTCTCCTGTGGTGGTTTTCGACATCTCTTCCTCTTGTTACATGTCCAACTAGCTACGGAGCGACACCTTCATCAACGGTAAGCCTTCCCTCGACCGTGGCCGAATCGGTTCCGAGCGATCTTTCGCGAACCAAGTAGCCGTTTACACGGACGCCGAAGGATCGATGAGATTGCTGGCGCCGACTGGGTGGTCTTGTGCAGCCTCTATCGGAGCGGACGGATCAGGCGGCGTGCAGGTCTACCCACCGGGACAAGCTGATCCTACGAACGGACAGTTCCAAGCGTCGTCTTTTGAGGGCGTGGTGGGCACGCGGAACGGAGGGTGCGTTGGTTGCGCCGTTACTCAGGCGAGCCCGCTGTTCCCGGCAGCCGATGCGGCTTGTCAATCAGAGTTCTCTGGAGACGCACAAGCGTGCAAATCCGGTCCTCCGGCTGGCGAATCCACAGAACCGATCGAGCCCGGGGTAATTGGTCTTCTGGATCCAGCGGGTGTAAAAGGCGATGGAACTCCCTCGGGTGGCAACTACCCCGGCCAATGGGGTGATGACATACCAAACATCGCAATATCCGACGAGCTATCTCGAGACTTGCACGTTGCCCGCAGTCTCAGCATGATCTCTGCACGGCAGTCCTCGACAACTTCGCTCAGCTCTACGGTAATGAGAGCTGAATGAGTGGCGACACTGACGGTGTTCAGGACGTTCGGCCCCCGAGTCGAGTGAGTGCCTCCCAGTGTCTTGGATGAGGAATTCGCCGTCCGACCCGAATCTTCGAGGCCGCCGATGTCGACATGCCGGTAGCTGCGGCGATTCTGGAAGCGTCACAGAGGCCAATCCGGGGAGATGTCGCGTTTGAATCCTTCTGGGTCGTGATCCTCCCCCTCGTGCTCCGCTCCCAGCTCGCCTGGTCCCATTGCTGTCTCCGGTTGGCTGCCATGCGCTGAGCCGTTGCCCCGGGTGAATGGGTGGGGCGAATCCCGGTTTCCCTCTCGAACTCCGCCATATGGGCGGCGGACCGCTTCGAAAGCCTTGCCCGACCTCCGTTCCGCGGTCGACAGGCATTCAGGACAGTAGGCCCCACGCCGACGGGGCCTGTCGCGCTCTGGTGCGAGCGGGACACCGCACCCCTTGCAGATGGGGAGCGGCAGCGGGCTCCAGTGCAGCGCCCGGCTTCTGACGCCTCTTCTTTCGTGGGTCCAAGCCGTCTATCCCTGGTCCTACGGGCGAGGAGACTCCCTGGTCGTCCTTATCGACCCGTCGCCGGGCTGCCGCCTTGTGCTTCTCACGAGTCAGAGTCGAGGGGATGTTGATGTCGTAGGGACTGGCCGACCCCAGGAGCTGGGCGACGTGCTCGACGACCGGGGCCAGGTTCGAGGCGAATCCGGGCATGGCCTCGGCCAGCCGATGGGTAAGCGGGGGTAGAACCCGAACCAACCCTCTGGTCTCCTCGTGGAAGTCCCTCCACCGAAGGGGTTGAGTCCGAAGGATTCGCAGGACATGGCGCTCCGCCAAGGGACGAGCCGCCTCGATGAGGTCGAGTACGAAGCTGGCCCGACCCTTGGCGTCGGCATGGATGATGCCCAAGCCAGGATCGAGCCCGACGGCCAGCGTGGCGAGGTGGCCCTCTGCCTCCGATGAGCCGGAGAAGTAGTTGAAGAGGGCATTGATCGGGTCAGTGGCATTCCGGGCCGTCCCAGGATTCACCGCCGAACGTCGACCCTCGAACCCCTGCCAGTTGTCTGGGACCCGGGGCGAGTCGGCCTTGACGAAGTTGACCTCAACGTTCTCCCACGCAGACCAGTAGAGGCTGGCGGCGGCGGCTTCCACCTGGCGAATCTCCTCCAGAGTGGACGATTGGTCCACCCGAGCGTCCAGGTTCCGGATCGACGAGGCGACCTCCGGGGACTCCAGGTCCTCCTGAGCAATGGCGGCCTGACCGACCAGCTTGATCCTGATGAGATACCTGGCCACCTGCAGACCCGTCATAGTTCCGGGAGCCAGGGCCTGGGCACGCCTCAACCGGGCATCGTCGTTGGCCACCCTGGTGGAGGCCATCGTGACCTCCCCGGCCCTAGGGTCCACCATCACGAGGCCTATGCCCAACTGGTCCAGCCACCTATGGGCCTCAAGGGTGATATGCCCCGTCGTACCCATAATGACCAGGCGGGATAGGCCATGGGTGGCCCGGTTATAGACCCGCTCCCTCCGCTGGCGGCCTATACCGTCGGAGACTATGAGTCGACCTGCCCGGGTGGAGATCTGGATCCCGTAGCCGTCTACTACACAAACGGCAGAGTTCTCGGCGTCCCGGTTAAAGATCGCGGAGGTGGACGATTCGTCCACCTTCGGCACGCTGCTACTAACTTGCTGTGAGTCCATGGAGGTCGCTCTCCTTGGGCCAAGCCCCCGGGCCGATTGGCGTCGGCGCCGGGGGCATCTGTTGTGCTTTACGTTGAAATTCTCCCGGCAAGCCTGATCAGGAAGCCGGGATGTTCCTGTTCGAGAGTCCTCCCCAATTCTTGCGAACTCCTCTCGCTCGGCATCGGTGGCGTTCCCGAATTCGTTGCCGCCGCCGGGACCCACGAATCGATGCAGCTCGGCCGGTAGCCGGTCGAGTAGTTGGCGTATGGCCAACTGCTTCTCGATACCGGGACGGAGGATGGCCATCCTCTGGTCCACCTGCGGGAGTCCGAGACGCCGAAGCTGCGGCAAGAACATGAGCGACAGAAAGGCGATCCCCTCGTCGTCGAAATCTTGAAAGGAGAGATACTGCATGCCATGGGCTGTGTCTGGCCCCCCGAGCTTTGGAACGTTGGAGGCCATGTTTTCACAGCTCGATCACCTGGTCAGGCCTGGCGGCTGGCAGCCAACTCGTCGAACGAGGCCGACTCCAGCAGGTCGTCGAGATCATCGATAGAACCTGATGCGAACGTCTGTATTAGGTCACTCCGTAACTCCTCACGTCCTCCCGAGACAATGGAACCCCCACCCACGACCTGATCCTGAGCGAGCCCGTGCATGCCGGTGAGATCAATCAAGTCATCCAGTGCATCATCACCGCCAGCATGAAATGGCTCGAGGTCCCCTCCCAACATCACGGTTGCCAAGAGGGTCTGTGCGCTCGTCAATATCGAGACCGCTGAATCGTCCTGGCCTTTGGCATTTCGCAACATGAACCGCCCCGTTTTGGTCCGTTTTGCCTGGGTTGCCATCCCGATGGCGATGGTGTCGGCCACGTCGTCAGGTGATTGCGATTCGGCTGCTAGCCGCTGCCGAAGCTTGCGGATTCCATCGAACAGTTGGTGTCTGAAGGCCGAACGCAATTGCTCGATGGGGACCACGTGGCCACGGGCAAACAGGCCCAACAGAATGGCATCCAGGCTTGGTTCGCTTACCCCCTCGGATCTGGGCCACGGCCAGCGCCTGATCGAAGGACTCAGGCGGATTGGACGTTTCTGTTGGCCGGGCGTAGCCCTGAGGATGGACCTCGGCCCGAGCCACCCATTTGTGCTCCCGCATGGTTCGAACTTCCCGTGGAGTAGTGGGGTAGCCCCGTTCGGGCAACAGGAAGCCAACTCCGCATTGGCTGCACTGGGCGCTCGTTTATCGGCCATGAGCAGGGATTTTAGCCGCGCCAGTAATCACTTTCAGGTTTAGGCAGGGTCGAATCGGACACTCGGTCCATGAATATTTGCGACTACTCCGGACGTTCTGTTGGAACGTCCTCACGCCGGTGATGGCGAAACTCATCAAGTCCAAGACGGTCACGCCGAAAGTAGTCCGAGGTCGGGCCGACTACGAGAAGCTCACCCCAAGCCAGCAGGAGGCCCGCCATCGGGCCTTCGAGGCGATCAGCGAGATGCGCCGGAAGGGGTGTCGCTCAAGACCGCAGCTCGTCGGGTGGGCACCACCCCGTCAACCGTTCGTCGCTACGCCTCCGATGCCCTGACCAAGGACGGGCGCCGCTACAGGGCGACCGCTTCGGATCGGAGCTACCAGCGGATGTCGGCGCTTTCGACCGAGGGTCTGCGTGACATCGACGTCCGAGGCTCTCGGGCCCGATCGCTGGTCGGCGGCCACTGGAGTGCCATCGGCCGATTCGCCGCCACCGGTGACGTCACGGTGCTGGCCAAGTTCAGGGCAAGCGGGTCGGGGGCATCGAGCTGGCAACTGACCTCGACCAGATCGAGGAGTACCTGAGACGAGGGGAGCTGGACATCGATGACATCTACGTCTGAATCCAAACGACCGATTCCGACCGCAGAGACCCGACCCCGATCCGGTGGGTGCGGATGCCCGCCGGAACCAGGCAGGCCCGGCGCCTGCCGCCGGGAGCTGCGTGTGTCTTGTGTGGGGAAGACGGAGATCGCCGTACTGCAGCAGGTCAAGGTCAAGCGCTCCTTGCTGGAGGGGCACCATGTCTTCGGCCAGGCCAACGACAGCGACTGTGTTGGCGGTCCTGTGCCTCACGTGCCACGCCAAGGCCACGGCGCTGCAACTCGACGTCGGAGCCATCCCTCCGGGTGGTCGCGCGTCCTCCCTGGAGGCCATGGAGCTGGCCCTTCGGTCCCTAGGTACCTTCTTCGAGCTGCTGGCCGATGCCTGTACCGCTGGGCCACGCAACTGGGCCAGGTCGATCGCCAGCTCTGGATGAGTACGCTCCCGGACTGGCGGACCTGCCCGGGGATGCCATGACACCCGACACCCTCCCCATCGCCCACCGGGTCTGGACCGAGTCGCTCGCGGCGACTCCAGGCCACCGAACCGGCGGCTCGCACGAGGAAGACGACCGGCCACGAAGGGCCGCAAGCGGAAGCCCGAGCCGGCCACCAACCGAGCTGCTCGTCTTCGACACCGAGACGACGACCGACGAGCGCCAGTCGCTGACCTTCGGTTGCTAGCGGTGCTCCGCATCGATCCCGACGGCCTCCGCTGCATCGACGAGGGCTGTTCTACGACGACGACCTGGCCGACACCGACCCCCACGGGTTCGCCGTGCTCGACCGGTACGTCGAGGACCACGCGGCCGACACCGAGCGCGACCCGACCGCTCCGGCTGCATGTCCCGCAGCGCAGTTCGTGGACCAGGTCTTCTATGCGGGCCGCCTACGAGGGCCGAGCACGGGTGGTCGGGCTTCAACCTCCCCTTCGACCTCTCCCGCCTGGCCATCGGCGCCAAGGAGGCAGGAGGAAGAACTTCGGCGGCATCTCGCTGGTGCTGTCCGGGCCGAAGGCCGGCACGGAGCATCCGGAGAACCAAGCACAGACCCGCGGGTCGCCATCAAGCCACCGCGACACCAAGGGGCTCGTTCATCTCCTTCACCAAGCCGATGGAGCCCGACGAGGCGACCTCATCCCCGAGGACAGCGTGGACGGGCAGCCCGACCCCACCTACGCCTGGCCCGGGCGATTCCTCGACCTCCGCACCCTGGCCTATGCGCTGACGTCGAAGGCCTACACCCTGGACGGGGCCTGCCACGCCTTCGGGGTCGCAGGGCAAGGCGGAGTCCGGAGGTCATGGGGTGATCACCGAGCAGTACGTCGACTACAACCGCCAGGACGTCGCCGCCACGGTCGCCTCTACGAGGCACTCATGGCCGAGTTCGCACTGCCACCCCATCGACCTCCACCGGAGCGGGCCTACTCCCCGGCCTCACTGGTCAAGGCTTACCTGGCTGCCATGGGCATCACGCCCATGCTCGACCGCCACCCGACTTCCCACCGGAGGTGCTCGGCTACGCCATGGCCGCCTTCTACGGGGGCCGGGCCGAGTGCCGGATCCGGCGCGTCCCGGTCCCGGTGATCCTGGTCGACTTCACCTCCATGTACCCGACGGTCGATGCCCTGCTGGACCTCCACCGGTCTCCAGCTCGCCCGGTCGATCCGCATCGACGAGTGCGCCGAGCAGGTCGCCGCGCTCTGGAGTCGGTGACCCTGGACGACTGCTTCGACCCCGCGCTCTGGCCCAAGCTGGTCGGCTTCGCCCTGGTCGAGCCCGACGGCGACATCCTGCCGCGTCCGGGCTGCCTACAACGGGAAGACCTGGGGCATCGGGGTCAACCCGGTGACCTCGACCGAGCCGCTCTGGTACTCCCTGGCCGACTGTGTGGCCTCCACGCTGCTCACGGGCAAGGCGCCCAAGGTGCTCCGGGCCGTTCGGCTCGTCCCTGTCGGGCGCAATGCCCGGCTCCGATCGGTGCAGCTGCGGGGCACCCTGGAGATCGACCCCATGGTCAAGGACCCCATGGCCACGATGATCGAGGAGCGCCAGCGGGTCCGAAGTGACACGAGTCCTGCCCGACGTCGATCAGGACCGACTCTCCGCCGTGCTCAAGATGGTGGCCAACGCCGGCGTCCTATGGCATCTACAGCGAGATCAATCCCCAGGAGCGGCGCAAGGGTGTGACCACCCGGTCGTTGTCCATGGCCGCAAGGAGGCCTTCTCGGACCGGGTCGCCGCCCCGAGGACCCGGGTCGCTACTGCTTCCCTCCGTTCGCCAGCTGCATCACCGGGGCAGCCCGCCTCATGCTGGCCATGCTGGAGCGGTGGGTCACCGACCTGGGCGGCACCTGGGCCTTCTGCGACACCGACTCCATGGCCATCGTGGCCACCAAGCACGGTGGTCTCGTCCCGTGCGCGGTGGGCCACGAGCGACCCCCGAAGGGACCGAAGCCGTCCGGGCGCTCAGTCGATAGCCGACGTCGAGGCGATCCGCCAGCGGTTCAATGCCCTCAACCCCTACGACACCGAAGCCGTGCCCGACATGTCTGAAGCTGGAGGCCACGGCCACCTGCTTCGCCATCTCGGCCAAGCGCTATGCCCTCTACGACCTGGACGACCAGGGAGAGCCGGTCTTCGTCCAGGATCACCAGCTCTCCGAGCACGGGCTCGGGCCACTTCCTCAACCCGACCGATCCTGATTCCGAGGACCGGGATGGATCGAGGCCCTATGGCGGGTGATCGTCCTGCGGAGGCCACGGCGGGGAGCCCGAACTGCCGACGCTGGATCAATCGGCCAACCATGGTCCGGACCACCGTCACCTCCCCTCCAGTTCTCCGGGCCTTCCGTCACGTCAACGAGGGACGGACCTTCGCCGACAGGTGAAGCCGTTCAACTTCGTCCTCACGGCTGCGGGGGCCAAGCCACCGGCCAGTGTTCCAATGGGCGAGTCATTCCGACTGGTGGCGCCCTTCGAGATCGGACCCCAGGAAGTGGGAGCGGGCCGAGTGGATCGACGTCCACCACCCGGAGGCCGGCCCGTATGCCATCACGACCAGGGACGGACGGCCCGGCATGGCCCGGGTCGACACCTTCGCCGACGTGCTGGCCAAGTACGAGACCCACCCGGAGGCCAAGTCGCTCGGGCCGGACGGCGAGCCGTGTGGCCGGGCGACCGTCGGGCTGCTCCGACGCCGGCCCGTCACCGTGGGGACGATCGTGCTGATCGGCAAGGAGTCCAACCGCCTGGAGGAGCGGTCACGGGGCGAGCTGACTGTCGACGACCTCGACGAACGGATCACCACCTACGAGGACCACGACGAGTGGTATCGGGTGGTGGTGCCGGCTCGGGAGATGGGGGCGAAGGAGGTGGCCAGGCGGTGGGCATGAGCGAGCGAAGGACCAGAGATGTCCTCGCCGGGCGGGCGATGCCGCATCCCGGCCATCGGCACGCCCTGATCAGCCTGGCGCAGGATACCGATGACAAGCCTGGAAGATCACGGAGTCGCGCTCCTGGCCCAAAGCATCCGGCAAAGTACTCGGCTTCGGTAGTGGGGATGCTGGCCGAGCTGATCCCACCGGGGGCACTGGTACTCGATCCCTTTGCGGGAACAGGTCGAATCCACCAGTTCCAAGGGTTCCGCACAGTCGGAGTCGAAATCGAACCCGAGTGGGCCCGTATGCACCGCCGGACCATGGTCGGCGACGCCACCGCCTTCCCTTTCCGGTCGCAGTCGTTTGACTGCATTGCCACCTCCTGTTGCTACGGCAACCGGCTGGCCGATCACCACCAGGCTCGGGACGGAAGTGTCAGGCACTCCTACACCCATGACCTTGGACGCACGCTCCACCCCAACAATGCTGGGGCGATGCATTGGAACAATGGGACAGCCGGGGACCCTATCGGGAACTGCACCGTCGGGCATGGGCCGAGTCCGTACGAGTGCTCCGGCCCGGCGGGCACTTTCCTCCTGAATATTTCGGACCACATCCGCAAGGGGAAGTTCAGCCAGTGACGGCTTGGCATCTCGACGCCCTGGCAACCCTTGGACTCTCGCTGGTTGCGACCCACCGGATCCGCACACCTCGTCTCCGCTTCGGTACCAATGCCGGAGTCCGTGTGATATTCGAAACGGTCGCAGTGCTATCTGCACATGTCCCATCGCGACTGGTTGCTGAAGTGTAGTGAGTGGTGGGCGATCTTCACTCTGAAGCGAATAGCGGAGCTAGCCACGCCCACTCCAGGTCCCAATGCCTTTTGGATCAAAGGCCTTTGTGAGCTGAATGGCGTCCAATACGCCCTTCACCTCGCTCGGAACTTCTTCGACCTTCAAATTCGGCGACGATTGTCGCTGCGCCAAAGGTGACCCCGAACTTTTTATCTGACCATTCGCTCATTCCTTGGAGGACCTTCTTGCCGGGGGCACAACTAGAGTAACCCGTCCTCTTCACTGAGGCGTTTTCTGATGTAACTTCTAGCCCAACGATTGGCGGTCGAAATGGCATGGCTTCGGTGAGTTTGCATGTACAGGGTCGCACAATCGTCGGTAGCCTCATCGGTCAGTCCCTTTGCCACATCCGTTAGGCGTCTTGATACCTCAGCAACAGTCGGAACTTTTCCGCGTGATCGGGTTTCGATGACGCGTGTCATACATGAGGGTATTAGGAGGTAGTTCTCGGATCTCCTTCCGCAGCCATATATGGAGGCGGACGCCAAGATTTGCGGCCTCTTCGTAGCGAGCGATGACATCGACGGGATCGTGGTAGTCCGAATCGAAAATTGAATAGGCGGTGATCGCATTGCCCGACGAGTTGCGGAGAAACTTAGCGGTCCCTACGACACGCTGCCAGCCGTCCCAACCGCCCACCGAGAGTCTGGGGATGATGTCGAAGGGTTCCTCCACCAGCGCAAATTTGCCCTGGATGCGTCGAAGCCACTCGAAGTCATCGTCGCCTTCGATGAATACACATCTACGAGCGTTCGACAACCGGGCGAGCTGAATGTTGTGCACTCCACCGATGCTGTCAATAACCTTTTGGACTCCCTTCTGGCTAGCAACCCAGCGAGACTTCGACTTCGACGAGTTGATCGTCAATATGCTTGACGGTTGTGCCTCCGCCATAATCTCGATTGAGTGTGTCGCTATAATTACTTGCTGGTGGGATCTCTGGACGAGACGCATCAATCTGCGTTGAAGGTCGGCATGCAGATAGACGTCCGGTTCATCGAGGACAATCGTCGGAGAATTCTCATTTCGGACTAGAAACCAGAGAACTTGAAGCCACATCTGCAATCCGTGGCCCATCGAGGCGACCTCGCCAACGTAGGGCCCATCCCGCACTAGTAAGGAAAACACGAAGTCTTCGTGCTCCGTTCCACCAATACGATCTTTGTATTTGCAGACCAGGCCAAGTTGTTTCGGCGAGTGCGACGAACTTTGAGAAGGCAGGCTCCCCTAGAAGGTGAAGTTGATTGCGGAAGTGTGAGGGAGCCAAAGGCGAGTCGAGGCCTCGGCGCACGGTTGCAGAGTCGAATATCCGCTCGGTTATTCCAAGTGGACCAATCTGCGGTTGGATTGCAATTCGCGACAGCTCAACCCGATTGGCTTGAGCTTTAGAGGTAACGAGCCTTCCTGCGGAATCGTGGACTACGGCGTAGACGTGCTCGTCTGGCCCAACGAATACATCGATCTTGGAACCCGGAATTGAATGTTCCTGAGATCTTCGCCGGAGGATCGCCATAAAGATGGAATGCCCTAGAGAGGTTGGTGTTGAGGTCCCTGAGTGATGGCTTCACCCCACGGAGACCGACGGGCTCATTGAGCCAATCTGGAACTGGGACGTACTGGAGGCTCGTGAAACGATTGGCTACGAGTGACAGCAACCTGATCGCCTCGACAACGGTTGACTTTCCGGCGTTGTTCGGTCCTACGATGATTGTGCGGTCCTTTAGGGGCACGCTGTGCTGCTGAAATCTACGAAAGTTGAACAGTGAGACGGAATTCAGCACACAAAGAGCATGCCTGATCACAACGGACTACACGGGGATTGTTCGTCGGAAAGTGCGCCGTTAGTGACCGACCCCGACGTTAGTCAAAGATGCTGTAGTCGAGATCCAAAAGCCAATTGCTGAGGGTTGGACCCTCAGCCCACATTAGAAAGTCGCCGAGGACCGGCAAAGTGGTGAGTCCCCGGTTCGCACATCCGACCACGGAGAGTTGAGTTCAAACACTCGATCTGCCGAGTCGTCGTCGGGGCTAGGTGGATAAACCAGTCGGCCGGCTGTTAGTTCATCAAGTGCTGAGCGCAGCTTTTGGTTGTCCAACTCTCGATTCCACAGGATCGACTCGTGAACACTTAGATTGGATCTTTGCCACCCAAGTCCTTCGGAGTAGTTCAAAGGACCCCCAGGTAATGCCGTTAGGTCCAGCTCACACATCCCGACCAGGGTGCTGAATGTAGTCAGTGCTGCGTTCGACAGCTTCCGTAGAAGTCGTTGACTAACTTCGATCTCCGCTCGTGCCTGCGCAGCCAATTCGGGTGCCTCCGACAAGCCCGATTGCTCGATGAACCGGGAGCAGTTCCTACTCGGAATACCCGCTCGGTGTGACGTGTCAAGAAAGTCGTCAACCGTCCGAGCGGCCGGGGCGGACTGCAGCATCTGATCAATCAACGTTGCGAAGCGGCTCTCATGAGCCTTCTTTATTGACTCAAGCTTTGAGCATGGGAACAGCCGTTCGCCAGTCATCGGATCATCAATTTCTCGACCATGGTCAGCACACAGAAGCAGGAGGTTCGACGGGTCTCTTCTTTGGGTTGGAGTCATCGCCGGGTCAGCCCTAGGTCCGCCATCTTCTGCGCTAACAATGTGGGCGACGGTACCGATCCACGCTCCGGTCGTGAGGGTCAACCTCTTGTTACAGTCCGGCATCGCGCAAACTCCGCCCGAGGCGACATACAGAGCCCGAAGTGTCGTCGGCGTCGGGTTGAGCCTCTTCGGGCGCTTCACTCTCACATCATGCCCCGGTCGTGGGCGCGTTGGGGGGCATGTCATAACGGCTAGATGATGACGGCCCAGGACGTTCTGACCGGCTCTATCACCTATCCCCCTGAGACATCACAGTGTGCCCACGGCAGGAATTGAACCTGCGACACCTCATTTAGGAAACGAGTGCTCTATCCCCTGAGCTACGTGGGCGGGAACCGCACCGTCGATTCTACGCCTCCGAATCCCTCAGCCCCGGTTTGAAGTCAAAACCCGGTCATGGTCCAGCCAGGAGCGCCGTCGGGGTAGGTCGCCAACAGGACCGGGTACATCCACTGGTCAGACGTCAGGCCAGTGGTCCTACCATTGACGCATGTGGATCTCGAATAATGGAGCACGAACATGACGACGAACGACAACTGGTCACCTGACGAGCCGCTGGGCACCGAAACGTTCGAACAAGGAGACGAGCGCTTCGACGACGAAGACCAGCTCGATCCGGACTTCCTCGAGTCGGTGGAGTTGGATCCTTCCCTCGATCCCACCCTGGCGGTCGACGACCGGGAGCTCGAAGAGGCTGGTGCGGTGTTCGATGATCCCGAGGCCCTGACTGTATTGGACGGCGGTCTCGACGACCCCGACGGCGTCGGAGGCCCCACGGCAAGCGAGCTGGCTCGGGCCGGCGACACCGAAGGATGGGATCTGGACGCGCCGGAGGTGCCCGGCAGCGCCGACGACAGCGACGACGTCTGACCCCTCGTAGCTGGGCGGCTCAGCTCGGTGGTTCGTCGGAAACCAGCACACACCGGGTTCCGCTGTAGATGGTGGGCATGCACTTGTTGCAGTGGATGCACAGACCATCGGCGGTGGCACCCTTCTCCCACCTGGCTATGAGGTCCGGCTCCCGCAACAGGGCCCGGGCCATGGCCACAAAGGCGAACCCCTCGGACAGGGCGCTCTCGACCGTCTCCAGCCGGTTCACGCCGCCCAGCAGGATGAGCGGAAGATCCAGTTCCTCCCGGAACTGACGGGCGTAGGGCAGGAAGAAGGCCTCCTCGAAGGGGTACGCCTGCAGGAACCTCGACCCCACGGCCTTGAACCCCACCCGCAACGGGGCAGGGAGGGTGGCGGCGAACTCCTGTCGGGGTGCCTCCCCCCGGAACAGGTACATGGGGTTCGACAGCGAACTCCCACCGGTCAACTCGATGGCGTCGAGCGACCCGTCGGACTGGAGCATGCCGGCGAACTCGATGCTCTCGTCCAGCCAGAAACCTCCGGGTACCCCGTCGGCCATGTTGAGCTTGGCCGTCACCGCCACCCGGTCCCCCACCGCTTCCCGAACGGCGTTGACCACCTGGCGGGGAAAGCCGGCCCGGTTGACGAGGCTTCCGCCCCAACGGTCGCTGCGATGGTTGAGCTTGGGGCTCAGGAAGGCGCTGAGTAGATAGTTGTGGCCCAGGTGGATCTCGATGCAGTCGAAGCCGGCCTCGACGGCCACCAAGGCCCCGGCCCGGTACTGCTCGGTGATTCGGGCAATGTCCTCCTCCGAAGCAGCTCGGGTGATCGAGCCGGACGGGCTGAACCGGCGCGACGGGGCCAGGGACGGGGCGCCGTTGGACCGGGCGTTGGCCACCGGACCGGCGTGGCCGATCTGTGCCGACACCGCCGCCCCGGTTTCGTGGACGGCATCGGTGAGCCGGCGCAGTCCGGGTAGGGAGTCAGGCCCCAGCAGCACGCAGTGCCGGTCGGTCCGCCCTTCGGGCGAGACGGCCAGATAGGCCACGGTGGTCATGGCCACCCCGCCCGAGGCCATACGGACGTGGAAGTCGATCAGCTGATCAGTGACCACGCCCTTGGGAGCAGCCCCTTCGAAGGTGGCGGCCTTGATGATCCGGTTCTTGAGGGTGAGCGGACCCAGTCGGGCCGGCTCGAACACCGCCGGACCGCCGCCCTCACCGGGGGCCACCGCTCCGGTCATACGGTCCCACCCGCTGGTGTCGGGCCTGGCCGTGGAGGTGATCACGACGCCTCCAGGCCGGCGGCGGCCAAGGCCTCCATGACGGCGGCGGTGAGGGTGGGATGGCACACCACCAGGTCGGGTAGCCACGGGTCCGGTTGGGAGTAGCGCAGGGGCGAGCCGTCCAGCCGGCTGGCGTGGAGCCCGGTGGCCAGGGCCACGGCCACGGGTGCTGCCGAGTCCCATTCGTACTGTCCGCCGGCATGGAGGTAGAGCTCGGCTTCGCCGCGGATGACGGCGGCGATTTTGGCCCCGGCCGAGCCCATGGGCACGGTGACCGCCCCCAGCCGCTCTGCCACCAGGGGCACGAAAGCCGGCGGACGGCTGCGGCTGACCACCAACCGCGGCACGGGAGCGGGCGCGGCCAACGCCGGAGGGTCCAGGGTGCCCAGCACCAGCCCCCAGGGACGGGAGGGCCACCGCCCCGACCTTCACCTCACTGTCGATGGCCAGAGCCACATGGACCGCCCAGTCGTCCCGACCCTCCGAGTACTCACGGGTGCCGTCCAGGGGGTCGACGTTCCACACCCTCCCGGTGGAGGTCTCGAGGGGCACCGACTGGTCGGACTCCTCCGACCGGACCCGGTCGTCAGGGAAGCGATCGGCCAGCCGCTCCATCAGGAGTCGCTGCGAGAGCTTGTCCCCCTCGGCCCCCAAGGCCTTGCCCGGCTCCGAGCGGGAACGGAGCTCCAACAGCACGGCTCCGGCCTCGTTGGCCCATTCCACGGCCGATCGGTGCTCGTCGCTCAACACGGCGTCCTCCACTGGTCCCACCCCACCTCTCGTACCTCGTGTCCCCCCGCCCCACCTCGGGGCACCACAGTCTGCACGACGGTGCGAAGCAGGGCGGCGCCAAGCACGGCCGGAGTGTCGTGACGCTCCGGGACGGCGGACCCGGTTGGGTACGCTGCTGGCTGCCATGACCCCTCGTCCCGTCCTGACGGTAGACCAGCTCCAGCACTTTCTGGAGGACGCCTTCCCCGGAGGACCCCTCCCCTATGTGGTCGAGGAGATCACCGACACCACCATCAGGATGCGGCTGCGGATCGGAGAGATGAACCGGCGACCCGGCGGCACGGTGTCAGGCCCGTCGCTCATGGCCCTGGCCGACACGGCGGCCTGGCTGGTCATCGTGGGCCAGATCGGGCCGGTGGCCCTGGCCGTGACCACCAGCCTGCACATCGACTTCCTCCGCAAGCCGGCCCTGGTGGACGTGATGGCGTTCGGGACGCTGCTCAAGCTGGGAAAGCGGCTGGGGGTGGCCGAGGTGGCCATGTACTCGGACGGCCGCGAGGACCTGGTAGCGAAAGCCCAGGTCACCTACTCGATTCCCCCTCCGCTCCGGCCACGTAGCTCTTCTGGCGGGCCGATCCCATCCGATGGCCGTCACCGGGCCGGACGGCCCCGAGCCGGTGGCCCCGGCCTCATTGCGCCAGGACAGGCGTGCGTGTCAGCATTCTGGCGGAGGCGACCAAGGGGGAAGAGCGTTATGCACGATCTCATCATCCGGGGTGGAACGGTGATAGACGGCACCGGAGCTCCGGCTCGGACCGCCGATGTGACCGTCGACCGGGGGCACATCAGCGGGATCGGCTCCTTTGCCGATGAGGCCGCCAACCGGGTGGTCGATGCCGACGGCCTGCTGGTCACCCCGGGTTGGGTGGATATCCACACCCACTACGACGGTCAGGCCACCTGGGACGAGGTGCTGGCCCCGAGCAGTTGGCACGGGGTCACCACCGTGGTGACCGGCAACTGCGGAGTCGGGTTCGCCCCGGCCCGGCCCGACCGCCACGAGTGGCTCATCGGACTGATGGAAGGGGTGGAGGACATCCCCGGCACGGCGCTGGCCGAGGGCATGGCCTGGGAGTGGGAGACCTTCCCCGAGTACCTCGATGCGCTCGAGCGCCGCAAGTGGACCATGGACGTGGGGACCCAGATCGCCCACGGCGCGGTGCGCTCCTACGTGATGGGTGACCGGGGGGCCCGCAACGAGGTGGCCACCCCCGAGGACATCGTGGCCATGAAGCAGTTGGTCAAAGAGGCCATCGCCGCCGGCGCCCTGGGCTTCTCCACGTCGCGGACTCTGGCCCACCTGGCCATCGACGGGGAGCCGGTGCCCGGAACGTATGCCAGCGAGGACGAGCTCTTCGCCATCGGTCGGGCCCTGGGGGAGCTCGGGACCGGTGTCTTCGAGCTGGCCCCGGCCGGGGTGGCCGGCGAGGACATCATCACCCCGAAGAAAGAGGTCGACTGGATGCGGAGGCTGTCGGCCACCATCGGCCGGCCCATCACCTTCGCCCTGGTGCAGGTGGACGACGCCCCCGGGCTCTGGCGCGAGCTGATGGACGAGTCCCTGACGGCGGTGTCCGAGGGGGCCGACCTGTGGCCCCAGGTGGCCGGCCGCGGGTTCGGGCTGCTTTCGGGCCACTTCACCACCTACTCCCTCTTCGACCAGATCCCCGCCTACCAGGAGTTGAAGGCCAAGGGACTGTCGGCCGACGCTCTGGTCGACGCCCTGCGCAGCCGTGAGGTCCGCCACACCATCGAGTCGTGGGAGCCGGACCCGGCCACCGCCGAGCGCATGGACCAGGCCTTCCGCACCACCTTCGCCCTGGGCAGCCCGCCCGAGTACGAGCCCGGACCCGAGCGGTCCCTGTCCGGCATGGCGGCGGCCCAAGGGCGGTCGGCCCTGTCGGTGGCCTACGACGCCATGCTGGAAGAGGACGGACGCGGCCTGCTGTACGTGCCCATCCTCAACTACTCGGACGGCGACCTCGAGCCGGCGCGGGAGATGCTGCTCCATCCCCGGTCGGCGGCGGGCCTGGGTGACGGAGGGGCTCACTGCGGGGTCATCTGCGATGCATCGCAACCCACCTTCATGATCACCCACTGGACCCGCGACCGGTCCCGCGGTGAGCGACTCCCGCTGGAGTGGATGGTCAAGAAGCAGACCCACGACACCGCCCGGCTGTACGGGCTGGGGGACCGGGGAACCATCGAGGAGGGGGCGGTGGCCGACCTCAACCTGATCGACTACGAGCACCTGCAGATGGGCAACCCCACCGTGGTCAACGACCTGCCGGCCGGCGGGAGCCGACTGGTGCAGGACGCCACCGGCTACGTCGAGACCATCAAGTCCGGAGTCACCACCTTCGCCGACGGCCAGGACACCGGGGCCCGCCCGGGGACCCTGCTGCGGGGGGCGCGCTGAACGGGCGGGCGGTTGGCGTGGGCGGGAGTCAGCCCCGGTCGGCGGGAAGCCCTCCGACAGGACCCTCAGCCACTCCGGGATCGTCGACCTCGACCCACTCCCCCGACTCGTCGATGGTCCACTCCTGGCGCATCTGCTGGTAGACGCGGTGTTCGACGATGAAGGCCACGAAGGGCACGAACCCGGCCAGCACCACGGCCAGGATGCGCCCCAGTCGCCAGTGGGCCCGCCGGGCCACGTCCGCCGCCGAGGCCAGGTACAGCAGGTAGAGGTAGCCGTGGATGGTTCCCTCGATCTTCGCCACCCAATCGAAGCCGGCCCACAGTTGTAGGGGCACGCCCACGAAGACCAGGACGATCAGGGCCGATCCGACGATGAAGGTCATGAGCCGGTAGCGGACCAGGGCGCCCTCCATGCTCTTCTTGAAGAGGGCATGGAACGAGGGCTTCCCCATCCGCTGGCCCGAGGGTGCTGGCGCCGTCGGGCCCGGGGGCCCAGGTGGCGGGCTCTGCCGCGGCAACCCCTGCGGCATCGGGACAGGTGGGGACGGGTCGGTCAACGTGGAGACGGGGCGTCGGTGGTGCCCGGCTCGGCCCGGTGCCCCCGGGTCAGCCCGGCCCGGGCCGGGGGCAGGGTCAGCTGCGCCACGGGCCTCCCGAACTGCCGGGAGTTGAAGGATGGGCGCACCCGGCCATCGTACCGTCGGGCCTGGGCGTCTCCCATTCGGGCCGCCGGGTCGTTCCTCCGCCGACCGGCGCGTCGTAGCCTGAGCACCCGAGGATCCTGATCCGCCGATCACCAGCCATCGAGGGGAACCCGCCGCCCATGCCTGTCACAGCCCGTTCGTAGCCTGCCCGCCATGACCTACACCACAGAGCACCCCACGCTGTTCAGGCCGGACGTCGAGGTCCGGGTGAGCAAACGCCGCAAGAAGACCGCCGGGGCCCACTGGGAGGGGGACCGGATCGTGGTGGTGGTCCCGGTCCACCTGCAGGGAACCGAGCGCGATCAGATGGTGGAGAGCCTGGCCCGCCGCCTGGCCCGGCACCGGCCCCACCTGCACGCCTCCGACGACCATCTGGAGCAGCGGGCCCTGGAGCTGGGCCGCCAGTACCTCGACGGGGTGGCCCCCGCCTCCATCCGCTGGTCCACCAACCAGAACAAGCGGTGGGGCTCGTGCACCATCAGCACCCGGGAGATCCGGATCTCCGAGCGGCTGCGGGTGGCGCCCGACTGGGTGCTCGACGCCGTCATCGTCCACGAGCTGGCCCATCTCCTCGAGCCCAACCACTCCCACCGCTTCAATGAGCTGGAGCGCCGCTACCCGCGGCGGAGCGAAGCCGATGTGTTCCTCGAGGGGTACGCCCTGGGCTTGCACATGCCCGACACCGGCCCTTGCGACGAAGATCCGGGTGGCTCGACGGCCGACTCCAACGACGTCACCGGGGGCCCGGATCAGGACGAACATCCTGATCCGGCACCGATCGGCCTCACCTCGGTCGGCGGATGAGGGTCGTCAACACGCGCTCCCCGACCAGGCTCCTTCCAGAAACCCATAAAATCGACTTGATTCGTCGGCTTTATGGGTTTAAGGTTGGGACATGGCAATCGCCTACCTTGGTCCGGCCGCAGACCTCGACCTTGTTTCGTCCCCAAACCGCTCCGATGGTCTGCCGGCCGGGCCGAGGGCACCTCTCCCCACCGCTCCCGGTCCCCGGAGGCGGGTGGACCTCCTGGCCATCGCCGAAGGGTTCGCCGTTTCCGCCCCGTCCATCCGCGAGCTGCAGGATGCCACCGAGCGCACCTGGGTCCTGCTGGCCATCACCGACCTCTTCGAGGCCTGGGCCATCGTGTGGCCCGCCGGTGGCGCCATCCAGCTCCACGACCACGGCAACTCCTCCGGTGCGGTGGTGGTAGCCCGCGGCCAACTGGTCGAGACCACCGTCAAGAGCACCGCCCACGGGGTGGCCCTGATCGAGACCCATGAGATCGGTGCCGGCCAGCACCGGACGTTCGGGCCGCGCTACGTCCACGACCTCAGCAACGACCGGGCCGATGCCGCGGTCAGCGTGCACGTCTACGGGCCCCGACTGACCACCATGAGCTACTACAAGCTGCGGGGACGGGGCCGCCTCAGTGTGGTCCACACCGAGGAAATCGTTCCCCCGGGCCCCTTCGACACCACGGCCACGCACGATCCTTCGTGAGCCCCTCGGCTGACGAGTTGGTGGAGGAGGCCCGCACCCGTATCGACCGGGTCGGGCCTGAGGAGTTGGCTGCCGTGGCCGCAACCGGAGGCCTCATCGTGGACATCCGCCCGGTGGCCCAGCGGGCCGACGAAGGCGAGCTTCCGGGGGCCCTGGTGATCGAACGCAATGTCCTCGAGTGGCGGCTCGATCCCCACGGCCAGCACCGCCTGCCCGACGTGACCGGGGCCGACCAGCAGGTCGTGGTGGTGTGCTCCGAGGGGTACGCGTCGTCACTGGCGGCGGCGTCCCTCCGGGCCCTGGGATTTCGCCGGGCCGGCGATCTGGAGGGTGGATTCAAGGCCTGGTCGGCCTGGTCGACCCGGGCGGCCGCCCTCCCCCCTGGCGGCCGCCCGGGTGAACTCTCGGTCCCTTCGATCCCCTGAACGGCCGGTAGCCCCGCCGGGTGGCGTGCGCACCAGGTGATTTGCGAGTACAACGGTGGCGGTGGCCTACCTCCTGGCAGCGGCTGCTGCCTTCTTCAACGCCCTGACCTCGGTGCTCCAGCGGATCGGGGTGGAGACGGCACCCGAATCGACCACCATGCGGCTGAGCCTGATGGCCCACGCCATCAAGCGGGGCATCTGGCTCATCGGGTTCGCCCTCATGCTGGTGGTGTTCGGCCTCCAGGCCACGGCCCTGCGCTTCGGTGATCTCAGCGAGGTCCAGCCCGTGCTCACCACGGAGTTGGTGTTCCTCCTCCTCATCCTCGGTACCTGGTTCCACTACCGACTGGGGTGGCAGGAGTGGCTGGGCGCGCTGACCATCGTGGGCGGCCTGGCCGGCTTCTTCGTGGTGGCGGCCCCGTCGGGTGGCAACGCCATTCCCTCCAATCACGAGTGGCTGGTGGCCTCGACCATCCTGGTGGCCACCATTGCCGGTTTCATCATCGCCGCCCGGTACGGGCCCCGGTGGTGGAAAGCGGCGGCCTACGGAGCGGCCACCGCCGTCACGGCGGCCTACACCGCCGCCCTGACCAAGGCCATCACCTCGTACACCAAAGAGGGGTGGGGGCACGTGTTCACCCACTTCGAGCCCTACATGCTGGCCATCACCGGCCTGGGCACGGTGTTCCTCATCCAGAACGCACTGCACGCCGGGCCCATCACCGCCTCGCGGACCACCATGGTCACCATCAACCCCCTGGTCAGCATCGTGCTGGGGCTCTGCCTGTTCGCCGATCGGCTGCGGTCGGGCCCCCTGTGGGTGTCCCTGGAGATCGTGGCCCTCGGGGTGCTGGTGGCCGGCGTGGTCATCCTGGCCCGCTCCCCCCTGGTGGCAGGCACCGGAGGCCAGGACGACCCCGGGGAGATGCTGGGCGGTGCCCGTCAGCGGGCTACCGGGGCTGTCAACCCGATCGATCCGTTGCCCGTGGCCGGCGGGGGGCCCACCAGCTGACCGGGGCCGGCCCGGGGCTGTGGCCGGGCCTGCAGGCCAACGAGGTCAGCCGGTCAGCGATCCCGTTCGGCCCCGCACCGTGGGTCGAACCCCCGAAGCCCCCGGCCAGGCCGATCGATGGGCCACCGACAACAGGTCGGCGATGCCGAGGGCCCCGTCACCCAACTCGGTGCGCATAGCCCCGAGCAGCGCCCCGGTGACCCGGGCGTCACCCAGGGCACTGTGGTGGTCGTCCCACGACAGGCCGTAGCGGTCGCAGCACTCGAAGAGCCGGGCCCGGCCCGCCAGCCCCAGATGGTGTTGGGCCACCGCCAGGGTGTCGATGGAGGGGATGGACCCGGGGACCAGGAGCTCCCCGCCCAGCCGGCGGCACTCGGCCCGCATGAAGCCCAGGTCGAAGTGGTCGATGTTGTGGCCGACCACCACCCGCCCCGACAGCAGCTCGGCCAGATAGGGATGGATGGCGCCGAACGAGGGGGCCCCGACCAGCATCTCCGACGAGATGCCGTGGACGTGGGTGGGGCCGGGGTCACAGCCCGGGTCGACCAGGGTGCAGAAGGAGGCCACCTCGTGGCCCGAGGGGTCGAGGACCACCACCCCCACCTCGACGATGCGCTCGAGGTCGGGGGTGAACCCGGTGGTCTCCACGTCGACCACCGCGAATCCCGATCGACGATCACCTGGGTCATCCACAGAGCACACGGTAGATGGCGGATGTGACACGCCAGCGGGACGCTCCGCCAGCCGGGGAGGATCGGGGGTGCAGTACGGTCGGGGCCGAAAGGACCGCCATGACCTCCATTCGCTGGGTGTGCATCTCCGACCTCCACCTCGGGGCGCTCAACAGCCTCCTGACCAATGTGACCTCCGACGGCGAGCGTTGTGACAACACCTGTCCGTCGCCGGTGCTCACCGCCTTGTGCGAGTGTCTCCACTCACTCCGGACCCCGGGCCAGGACCCCCCGGAGCTGGTGGTGCTCGGTGATCTCTTCGAGCTGGCCCTCACCGCGCCCGAAGATGCCGCCGGCGCCTTCTCCCAGTTCATCGAGGGTCTGAGGCCGGGGAAGCCCGACGCCGCCGTGGCCCCGGGCTTCCGGTTCGTGCCCGGCAACCACGACCACCACCTGTGGTCCCGGGCCAGCGACGACCGCTACCTGCGGGTGTTGGCCTCGGACGCCACCTCGGTTCCGGCCCCCCGGGACCGCCACGCCACCCACCTGCTTCCGTCCAACGACACCGAGCCGGTCCGTGACCGCTTCGTCGAGATCCTGGCCACCCGGGGCGGTGGGGCCGACGGGGTCAGCGTGATCCAGAGCTACCCGAATCTGGGGCTGGTGAACACCGCGGGCGACCGGTCGGTCATCCTCAGCCACGGCCACTTCATCGAGCCGCTCTACCGGATGATGTCGGTGCTGGACACGGTGTTCGGCTCCCCCCGCAAAGGGACCATCGAGGCCTGGCAGCTGGAGGCCGACAACGGAGGATGGATCGACTTCTTCTGGTCGTCGATGGGCGACAGCGGCGACATCATGCGGGTGACCCGGTCCCTCTACGAGTCCCTCCAGAGCACCGAGACCATCCACGCCGAGATCGAGGCCATCGAGCGGGCCATCAAGAAGGCGGGGGCCTCCCGGATCCGGGCCGACACCGAGGCCCACGCCGTGGCCGAGCTCTTGAAGGCGGGCATCGGCACGGCCATGCGGGAGCGCCACTGCCAGGGGATCGTGCTCAGTCCCCACGCCCAGGAGGGGCTGGGCACCTTCCTCAACGGCCCGGTGGCCACCCAGGTGACCGCCGAGATCGGCAGGCCCACGGACGTCACCTTCGTCTTCGGGCACACCCACAAGCCCTTCGTGCAGAGCCGGGCCGTCCCGGCCTTCCCCATGCCGGTGTCGGTGGTCAACACCGGCGGCTGGGTGGTGGACACCCCGCAGCCCAATCCGCTGAAGGGTGCCTCGCTCATCCTCATCGACGATGAGCTCAACGTGGCCAGTGTGTGCTGCTACACCGAGGGCGCCGACGCTTCCTCCTACCGGGTCCGCATCGACCCGGCCCGGCCCGATGGCCCCAACACCCTGGTGGATCAGTTGCGGTCCACCATCGACGCCGACCGTGAGCCGTGGTCCTCGTTGGGCCAGGCCATCCGGACCACCGTGGTCGAGCGCAGCCGTCAGCTGGCCGAGCGGCTCAAAGAGGACGCCTCGGCCCTGGACCGGCTCAACCAGGACCCGAAGGCCGACGCCGGGCCGGCCCCCACGCCGGCGTCAACCAGCCCGGCTCCGTAGGCCGACCCGCTCCGGCAGACGGGCCCCGGGTCAGGCGCTGGAGCCCACCAGCTCCTTCAGCTCCCTGGCCACATCGTCTTCGTGCTCCTTCTCGTCCTCACGGGCCTTCTTCGGGCTCCACCGGCCCCGGTTCAAGAAGATGGTCGGAATGAACAGCACCATGCCGGCCACGCAGACCCAGAACCAGTCCTTCCACTGCTTGGCCGACTTCGCCACCCCGTTCTGCAGGGCGGTCAGCTGGCTCTGGTGGGTGGACAAGAAGGCCAGCTCTGCCTGGTAGGGCACCACGTACTTGTTGAACTGGGTCTTCAGCCCGTTGAGGGCCAGGGCGTTCTTCACCCCCAGGGCCGCGATGACGGCGTTGAGTTCCGCACTGGTCGGATGGGCCACGTTGGCCGCCTCCACCACGGCCGCGTGCTTCTGCACCAGGGTCAACAGGGCCGCATGGTCCTGGGCGAACGCCACCGCCTGGGGATGGGTGGCGGCGAACACCGCGGCATTGGTGTTGGTGCCGGGGATGGTGGCCGTGCCGACCTGCAGGTTGTCCACCACCGGGTTGACCGAGTTGATCACCACCGGCAGGAAGATGAAGGAGATCCCCACCACCAGGCGGAGGATCCACCCCCACAGGGCCAGGCCCGTGCCCACCAGGGCCGGGTTCTTGTCCTCGACACTCTCGGTGTAGCCGGCCATCCACGGCGCATAGACCACCGAGAGGAAGGCCGCCAGGATGACCTCGAGAAGGACGATGTGGTAGTAGCCGGTGAAGGGATGGCCGGTCTGCAGGAGGAAGATGATCAACATCACGATGGCCCCGATGGCTCCCACCAACATGAACGGCTTGCGCACCTTGAGCTTGTCGGAGAGCACGCCGAACACGACCAGGGCGATGATGTCGGCCCCCCAGAACCAGGTGTTGAGCCCGTTGGCCTGGGACACCGTGAAGTTGGTCCCGTTGGCGTTCTTGTACACCGTGGAATAGAAGATGGTGAAGAAGCCCGAGGCCGCGTAGTACACCAGCAGGAACACGGCGATCCCGAGCGACGACCCGATGAGGTCCCACTTGAAGATCTGGCGCCACGGCCTTTGCGCCCCGGCCAGCACCTCCTGCACCGAGAGGCCGCGGGCCTTGGCCTCGACCAGGGCCCGGTCCTGGGCCGAGACCATCAGCTGGTCCCGCAATTTGGCCGAGAGGTCCTTCATCCATAGGAGGGTGATCACGAAGACCACGATGGAGGTGGCCCCCGAGATCCGGAACTGGCTGGTCCACCCGTCGAGGTTGCCGTTGGCGGTGAAGTGGTCGAGGGTGTGGTTGGCCACGACGCTGGTCAACAGACTGCCGGCCACCGGCCCCACGGTCCAAAAGCCCATGGCCGAGGCCCGGCCCATCTGGGGACTGAAGTCCCGGACCATGGCCGGGGTGGCCACCAGGATGGCCCCTTCGACCAGGCCCATGGCGGAGATGACGATGGCGAACTGCCACTCGGTGTGGGCGGCCGGAACCCCGAAGAAGATCAGCAGGCCGACGATCAACAGGCCGTAGATGATGACGTTGGATCGGCCCAACTTGTCGGTCTTGCTGGCCGGCAGGGAGGCGAAGGCGCCCAGCAGGTTGGAGATGATGACGATCCACACATAGAACTTGAAGGACATGTGGAACGTCTGCAGGATGTTGGGCGTGACCCCGGTCTGCGTGTAATAGGTGTAGTAGAGGACGATGGTGGCCAGCACGGCCAGGGCCAGATAGCCGGTGCGCCGGCCACTGTTGGGGTACTCGTCGATCTCGTGGACGAAGAGGAACCGGAACAACGGGCCGTGTCTCGCTGCGCCCTGGTCCGGTTGTGCTGTCGCGACCGCTGCGTCTGGCGCCATGATCTCCCCCTGGTCTTCGGTGTTACGTCCCTTCCCTACCCAGGCCGAACGTAGCGCACACCGGGGCCCGATCAGGACATCAATGCCAAATTCACGGGATCTGTCGGCCTCCGTCGGGCCAATGGGCCCTGGGCTCCGGGGGGAGGAGCGGGGTCAGCCGTCAAGGACCGAGGCCGCCACCAACTCCTCGAGGTAGCGGGTATCCCACCAGGAGATCTGGAGCTGCTTGGCCCGCCGGAAGTACAGCTGGATGTCGAACTCGACGGTGAACCCGATGCCCCCGAAGATCTGCTGGGCCACCGCGGTCACGTCCCGGAAGGTCTGGCATGCGTACAGCTTGGCCATGGGGGCCAGCTTGGCCACGCTGCGCCCCTCCGAACGGGCCCAGGCGGCCTCGTGGACCAGAACCTCGGCCCCGTCCACGGAGGTGGCCCCGTCGGCCAGATAGTGGGCCAGGGCCTGGAACGCACCCAGGGGCTTGTCGAACTGCTGGCGGTCCTTGGCGTACTGGACGGTGATCTCCATGGCGTACTGGGCGCCACCCACGGCCTGGGCCGCGGCCAGAATGATCCCGTCGTGCATCACGTTGTCCCAGGTGGCCCACCCGGTGCCGGCGGCCCCGATCCGGTCAGCCGGGGTGACCCGGACCCCGTCGAGGTCCACCCGGTACTGGCTGTCCGAGGCGATGGTCATCTGCTGGGTGAGGGTCACCCCTGACGCCGTCGGATCCACCAGAAACAGGTCGACGTCGGCGGCGCCGTCACCGGTGCGGGCCAGGACCACCAGGGCCGTGGCGGCCTTGGCGAAGGCCACGTGCCGCTTGGTGCCGGAGAGGAGGAAGCCGTCCCCATCGGGCACCGCCCGGACCTGGACCCCTTTGGGCCCGAACCCGTTCTCGGGCTCCAGCCAGGCCGGGGTCAGGATGGCCTCGCCACTCACCACCCGGGGCAGCCACTCCTGCTTCTGCTCCTCGCTTCCGGCCCGGGCCAGGGCCCCGCCGGAGAGGATGGAACTGACGAAGTGGGGCGACGGCGCCAACGACCGCCCGAACTCCTCGTAGACCACCACGGACTCCAGAGCGCTCATGGCCGAGCCGCCGTACTCCTCGGGAAGCTGCAGCCCGATCAGGTCCAGGTGGGCCAGTTGCTTCCACAGCTCAGGCGAGTAGCCGATGGGGTCGTCCTCGAGCTGGCGCACCACGGCCAGCGGACTGGTGGTGGCGCACACCCCCCGCACCGTCTCGCGGAGCATCTCCTGCTCAGCACTGAATCTCAGGTCCAACATGGTCGATTCCCCTCCTCGGGTGATGCAGTCGGTGGTGCGGCTTCAAACGTGGTCACGGCCGCCAACGCGGTCCCTGGCGGGTCCAGGGGTTGTCCTGGTCGTCGATGGGTAGGGCCACCCGGGCCTTGCAGGTGGTTTTGGGGTCGTCCTCCACCGAGACGGCGATGTCGATCTCCACCCAGCCACAGCCGGTCTCGTCCACGCCGGTGCCGGTGACCACACCCCGGAACACCATGGTGTCGCCGGGGAAGATGGAGCCCAACATGCGGAAGGTCATCCGTTGCAGGCGACCGTAGGGGCCGGTCCAGTCGGTGACGAACCGCTCGAACCAGGCTGCCTGATTCGGGGTGTTGAGGAAGATGTCGCGGGTGCCGTTGCGGTTGACGGCGAAGTCCTTGTCGTGGTGCATGGGCCGCCAGTCGCGGGCGGCCAGGGCGCCCAACACCACCGTGGTGGCGGTGACCGGATAGGCCAACTCGGGCAGGTGGTCACCGACCGACACGTCCCCGTGGAGCAGCCGGACGGCTGCGGGCGCGCTCATGACCGCTCCCCCGACTCCGTAGGACGCCGGTAGCCGAAGCCGGTGTAGCTCTCGACCGCCACCAGTTCGTCCCGCTGGTTGGTGTACTCGACGTCGATGACCCAGAACCGTCCGGTGCCCAGCTTGGTGGTCTTCTCCTCGCTCACCGACCGCAGGATCTGCCGGGTGGCCAACCGGTCGCCCGGACGTACCGGCTCGTGGAAGACGATGGTGTTGTCGCTCATCACCGCCTCGGGAAGGCCCAGTCCTTCTTTGAGGTCGAAGTGGACCTGCAGTGGCAGTCCGGGGGAGTCACGGTTCGGGGCCCAGTGGTGAGGGCGGAACCACACCGAGACCATGGTCGGCGGGGCGATCGGCCCCCCGGTGACCTCCTCGGCCAACGCCGCGTCCCAGAACAGCGGGTTGCCGTTCTCCACCGAGGCGCAGGTGGTCCAGACGTAGCCCTGCTCCACGGGGAACTCCCCCACCTCGGGATAGAGCTCGGAGCCGATGAGGCCCTCGATGTCGCCGACCTGGATGGCACTCACGCCACGATCCCCCGTTCTTTCAGTTCACTGATGTGCGATGGAGTCAGACCGGCCGCCGTCAAGAGCACTTCGGTGTCGGACCGGGACGGGTCGGGGAGGGCAACCGGTCCCTCAGGGCGTGCCATCCCGGCCAGGACCGGGCCGACCTGGCGGAATGACGCCGGTGCCCGGCCGGACGACCGGTCCGGCGCCGTTCTGGCCTCCACGAAGGTATGGCGCGCCGCGTACTGGTCGTCGGCCACCACCTCCTCCACCGACAGCACCGGGGTCACGCAGGTGTCGGCCGCAGCCAGCTCGGCCACCCAGGCCTTGCGGTCCTTGGTGGCGAAGGCGGCCCGGAAGTCCGCCCTGATCTTGTCCTGGACCTCGTCATCGAGCTGGTGGTCCACCCACTGCGGGCAGCCGATCAACCGGCACAGGTTGGCGAAGAACTTGGCTTCGATGGCGCCCACGGCCAGCCAGCCCCCGTCGGCGGCCCGGTAGGTGTCGTAACAGGCGTACCGACCGGTGATGATGTTCTGCCCGTGGCCCACGTCGGCCCCGGTGGCCAGGTGCTCGTCCACGGCCAACGAGGTCAGCCACAGCACCCCGTCGGCGATGGACACGTCGAGGTGGACGCCGGGCCCGTGGTCACCCCGCCCGATGAGGGCCGCCATCACCGCCATGGCCGCCTGCATCCCGCCGCCGGCGGCATCGGCGATGGTGGCACCCGACACCGGTGGCCCACCGTCGGCCCGGGCCTCGGTGGCCGCCAGGTATCCCCCTGTCGCCAGGTAGTTGATGTCGTGGCCGGCCCACGAGGCCCGGGGGCCGTCCTGGCCGTAGCCGGTGGTCGAGCACAAGATGATCCCGGGGTTGACGGCGGAGAGGTCCTCGAAGCCGATGCCCAACCGGTCGACCACCCCGGGCCGGAAGCTCTCGACCACCACGTCGGCCGTGGCCACCAGGGCCAGAAAGGCCCCTCGGCCCTCGGGGTCCTTGAGGTCGATGGCTGTCCGGAGCAGGTAGCGAGATCCGCTGTAGGCGTAGAACGGCGGCTGGATGGGCTCGGCACCACGCCCGGGGACCGGCCCCACTTTGACCACGGCCGCGCCGTAGTCGGCCAGCAGCCGGGTGCACCGGGCCGCCGGGCCCACCGTCGACAGATCGAGCACGGTGACCCCGCGCAGCGGTCCGCCCGGTCCGTTGGGGACCAGGGGCGCGACGGCGTCGGTGGCGGAGGCAGCGGTCACAGGCGTCGGACGAAGTCAGAAATTCTTGGGCAGGCCCAGCTTGCGGCGGGCGATGATGTTCTTCTGGATCTCCGAGGCGCCCCCGCCGATGGTGTCGATGACCGTGTAGCGGTAGGTGGACTCGGCCCGGCCGACCATGGGGGCGTCCTCGTCCCGCACCCGCAGTTGGGCGCCGGGCCCGCCGATGTCCATGGAGGCGTTGGCCAGGCGGCGGGAGTACTCGGTGGTGAACAACTTGTACTCCGACGCCTCGGACGTGGGGGGCGAGCCGCCCTGGGAGGAGGCGAAGACGAACTTGAGGCCCAACACCCGGGCCACCTCGGCCTCGGTGTGCAGTTGGGCGATCTTCGACCGGGTCACGGCGTCGTCCTTCAGGGGCTCGCCGTCCCGGGTGGCGTGTTTCACGTACTCGGTCAGCAGGTCGAGGCGTTGGGCGATGGGCGAGTAGGTGAACAGGGTGAAGCGCTCGAGATCGAGGGCTTCGGAGATGTACTGGAACCCCTTGTTGAGCTCCCCCACCACGTACTCGTCGGGCACGAACACGTCGTCGAGGTAGACCTCGTTGGTCCGCTCGTCGCCCATGGTCCAGATCTCTTTGATGGTGATGTTGGGGTGGTTCATGGGCACCAGAAACAAGGTGATCCCGAAGTGCTTGACGGCATCGGGGTCGGTGCGGGCCCCCACCCAGTACCAGTCGGCGAAGTGGGCCGAGGTGGTCCAGGTCTTCTGGCCGTTGAGGTTCCACCCCCCCTCCACCTTGGTGGCCTTCAACTGCATGGAGGCGGCGTCCGAGCCGGCGTTGGGCTCCGAGTAGCCCACGGCGAACTCGACCTCGTTGCGGAGGATCTTGGGCAGGAACTCCTGCTTGAGGCCCTCGCTGCCGTGGCTGATGATGGTCTTGCCGATGATGCCCACGCCCTTGCCGATCTGGGGGCCGCCCCGGGCGGCCAGGGCCTCATTGAGCAGGTACTCGTAGATCCCCTCGCCCTCTTTGCCCCCGTACTCCTTGGGCCAGGTGATCCCGAGCCAACCCTGCTCGCCGACCTTGGCCATGAACTGGCGGCGCAGGGGCGTGTCGACGATCTGCGCCATGTTCTCGCGGGTGACGTCGAACACCTCCGGATCGTCGTTGGCGTCGAGGAACTCCTCGACCTCCTTGACGAAATCAAGCTGCTCAGGGGTGAACTCGAAGTCCATGCGGGCCTCCGTGGTTGGGGCGTGGTCGGGGCACGGCTCACGCCGCAGTGGTTTCCTGACTGACCGTCAGATACTGTGGACATCATAGGATGAGCAGGCAGCCGGGGCCAGCGCCGCCGGTCCGGCCGGTTCTGCCCCATCGGGCCTTCCGTCGGGCTCAGGACCGGGCCCGGGCAGGTGTCCGGGGTGTCGGATCGGGAACGTGAAGTGCCGGTGACCTGGTCGAACAGGTCGAATGGAGGATCCGGGTCCCGGTCCGGCCGCCGGTTGGGACCATGGAAGCAGCGGTCGAGACGGCAGGAGGCCACACCTCCGCCGCCGACATCGTCATCAAGACGTCATCAACACCGCGAGAAGGGAACACCAAGCCAGATGAGAGGCATCATCAGCATCGCCGGGTATGTCCCCTACCGCCGGCTGCCGCGGACCGCGGTGGCCCAGCTGTTCGGCACCGGCGGTGGGAAGGGCTCCCGGGCGGTGGCCTCCCACGACGAGGACACCACCACCATGGGGGTGGAGGCGGCCCGTCTGGCCCTCAGGTCGGCCCCCGGGTCGGCTCCTGAGGCCCTGTGGTTCGCCACCGCCACGCCGGCCTACCTGGACAAGACCAACGCCACCGCCATCCACTCGGCGCTCCGCCAACCGTCGGAGGTGGGGGCCTTCGACTTCGGTGGGGCCCTCCGGTCCGGGACCGGGGCCCTGCGGTCGAGCCTGAGCGGCGCCGGTACCACCCTGGTGGTGTTGTCCGACCTGCGCGACGGCCTGCCCACGTCGACCGACGAGTCGGCCGGGGGCGACGGCGCCGCGGCCATCCTGGTCGGCGATGACGCCCCGGGCACGCCGGTGATCGCCGAGTACCTCGGAGGGGCCTCGGTGAGCGACGAGTTCCTCGACCGTTGGCGCACACCGGGTGACCGGCGCTCCCGGGTATGGGAGGAGCGGTTCGGGGAGACCCGTTACGTGCCGCTGGGGGCCGAGGCCTGGGAGTCGGCGTTGAAGACCACCGGGGTCTCGGTGGACCAGGTCGACCAGGTGGCCGTCACCGGCATGCACGGTCGGGCCGTCAAGGCCCTGGTCCGAAAGTTGGGCGTCGACGCCGCGGCGGTGGCCGACGACCTGGGCTCGTCGGTGGGACAGACCGGTGCCGCCCACCCCGGGCTGGTGCTGGCCTCCATGCTGGAGCAGGCTCAGCCGGGCCAGATTCTGGTGGTGGTGGCCCTGGCCGACGGGGCCGACGTGCTGGTGTTCCGCACCACCGAAGCCCTGGGCTCGTGGACGGCGGGGACCACGGTGGCCGACCAGATCGCCGCCGGTGCCGACCTCGAGTACGGCAAGTTCCTGAGCTGGCGGGGCATGGTCACCACCGAGCCCCCGCGGCGGCCCGAGCCCCCGCGGGTGTCGGCCTCGGCGGCGTGGCGCAACGAGGAGTGGAAGTTCGGCTTTGTGGGATCACAAGACCGGACCAGCGAGGCCGTGCACCTCCCGCCCTCCCGCATCTCGATGAAGGGCGGAGCCGTCGACGACATGGACCCCGTGGACCGGGCCGACAGCGAGGCCACCATCGCCACCTACACCATCGATCGGCTGGCCTACTCCCCCAGCCCCCCGATCGTCTTCGCCGTCCTCGACTTCGACGGCGGGGGCGGTTCCCGGTGGAGTTGACTGACGTCGACCCGGACACCGTGGACATCGGGGACCGGGTGGCCATGACCTTCCGCAAGCTCTACACCGCCGACGGCATCCACGACTACTTCTGGAAGGCCAAGCCGGTCCGCGGTCCCAAACAGGACGCCGCGGCCGAGGGCGGCCGGGCCGACTGAGACCAGTCGGCCCGGCAGACAGATCGAACAGGAATCGAGCAAGAGGAGAACGACGTTGGGATCGCATGGCATCAAAGACCGGGTGGCCATCGTGGGCATGGGCTGCACCCGCTTCGCCGAGCACTGGGACAAGGGCCTGGACGACCTGATCATCGAAGCGTCCGAGGACACCTTCGCTTCTGCCGGGGTGACCAAGGACGACGTGGACGCCTACTGGTTGGGCACCGCCCAGTCGGGCATGAGCGGCATCACCCTGGCCCGCCCTCTGCAGTTGGAGGGCAAGCCGGTCACCCGGGTCGAGAACTACTGCACCACCGGGTCCGAGGCACTCCGGGCCGCGGCCTACGCCGTGGCCTCCGGCGCCTACGACATGGCCATGGCCGTCGGCGCGGAGAAGGTCAAAGACTCCGGGTACCAGGGCCTCAACGCCTTCCCCATACCCAACGACGGCACGGCCCGGACCCTCACCGCCGCGGCCATGTTCTCCATGGTGGCCCCGGCCTACGGCAAGAAGTACGGCGTCAGCGAGGACGAGCTCACCGAAGTGCTGGCCCGCATCTCGTGGAAGAACCATCGCAACGGGGCGGTCAACCCCCGGGCCCAGTTCCGCAAGGAAGTCTCCACCGAAACCATCTGTGCCTCCCCCCGGGTGGCCGGACGGTTGGGGGTGTTCGACTGCGCCGGAGTGGCCGACGGGGCCGCCGCGGCCATCGTGGTCCGAGCCGAGGACGCCCACCGCTACACGGACAAGCCCGTCTACATCAAGGCCCTGTCCTTCTCCGCCGGCAGCGGGTCGGGACTCATCGATCCCGAGTACGACTACACCTGGTTCCCCGAGTGTGCCCGGACCGCCGAGGATGCCTATGCCCAAGCCGGCATCACCGATCCTCGCCGGCAGCTGGCCATGGCCGAGGTGCACGACTGCTTCACCCCCACCGAGTTGGTGCTCATGGAGGACCTGGGCTTCGCCGAGCGGGGCACGGCATGGAAGGAAGTACTGGCCGGGACGTTCGATCGCGACGGTGAGCTACCCGTCAATCCCGACGGAGGGCTCAAGAGCTTCGGGCACCCCGTCGGGGCGTCGGGGCTGCGCATGTTCTTCGAGGCCTGGCTGCAGCTGCGAGGCGAGGCCACCCCGGAGCGGCAGATCGACACCGACCGGACGTTGGCCCTGACCCACAACCTGGGCGGCTACCCCGGGGAGATGGTCTCGTTCGTCTCGGTGGTGGGAACCGAACTGGGCTGACCGGCGGCGCGGTCTCCGGGCGTCAGATCCCCGGGGTGACCGGGGCCGCCTGGCGGTAGGTTGTCGAGGTGGATCAGGTTGACTCGTTCGGCGCCTTCTTGGCCCTCCACCACCGGGAGCGCCCCCTGCTGGTGCCCAACGCCTTCGACCGGGGCTCGGCCCGGTTGCTCGCTTCGATGGGCTTCGAGGCCCTGACCACCACCAGCAGTGGATCGGCGGCGGCCCTCGGACGGTCGGATGGCTCACTCGACCTGGCCGAGACCTTGGACAACGCCGCTGCCATCGTGTCGGCATCGGATCTCCCGGTCTCGGCCGACCTCGGTAACGGATTCGGCGAGACGGCCGGCGACGTGGCGCAGTCGGTCCGGCGGGCCAAGACGGTCGGCCTGGCCGGAGTGTCCATCGAGGACTATGCCGGCGGCCACGGTTCGGCCCCCATGTTCGATGTGGCGACAGCTGTCGAACGGCTGGAGGCGGCGGCGGAGGCCGCCCACGACGGTCCAACCCGGCTGGTGGTCACGGCGCGAGCGGACAACTTCGTGCACGGCATCACCGACCTGGGCGACACCATCGATCGGCTGCAGCGATTTCAGGCTGCTGGTGCCGACGTCCTCTTCGCCCCGGGCATCACGAATCTGGACCAGCTCGGGGACATCGTCTCCGCCGTCGATCGACCGGTCAACGTACTGGTCCGGCCGGGATCGCCCTCGGTGCAGGAGTTGGCCGAACTCGGGATCAAGCGCATCTCGGTCGGCGGGGCCCTGGCCTTTGCCGCCTACGCCGCGGTGTTCGAGGCCGCCTCTGAGCTACGGGATCAGGGGACGTTCGGCTATCTGGACGGTGCCGCGGTCGGTGCGAGCGCCACCCGTGCTGCCTTCGGAGCCTGAGCACACGCGGCTGAACGCGACGGCCGTAAGCCGAACCAGACGCTGGCCCTCAAGGAAGCCAGCCCCCGGCTAACAGACGGCGAGAGCCGGGGCCTCGGCCTGACGCTCGTCGAGCAGGGCCCACCAGGCGTCGGCGCCCCGACGGGCCGCCTCGGCCACCACTTCGGCATCGGCGCCGAGGAGCTCCAGGGCCTCCACGGCCCATTCGCCGTGCTCGGCGTCGATCTGGGCGTGGACGTCCCAGAACTCCGTCCCCTCGGGCGGCGTGCCGTACCAGCGGCGGAGCCCGTCGGCCTTCGACGAGGCAATCGCCGAGGCCTGGGTCTCATAGGCGGCCAGCCCGGCCAGGGCCGCCACCGGCCCTTCGGCCACCAGGTCGAAGTACGTCCCCACCAGTGCCTGGGCGGCGGGACCGGGGGAGCCGGCGTTCGCCGGGCCCATCGAGTCGGCGAAGCGGTCGAACAGCGCCAGGTGGGCTTCGGGGCGGCCCAGCTCGTCGGCGAGATTGCCCTCGACCAGAGCCGCGGCGTCGTCGGCTCCCTCCGCCCGCAGCTCGGACGCCACCGCGGTCAGCACGGCCGGCAGCGCGGCCTCGAAGGCCCGATAGTGGACGGCGTATTCAGCCAGTTCGCCCGTCTCCAGCTCACCGGCTTCCCATCGACGGTAGAAGGGATGCGTCAGCAGCATCTTCCCCTCGAGGGATCGTGCTACGGCGTCGGCTGTCTCTGAAGTCACCGGGTGCGAGGTCATGGCGCATCATATCCAGCCATGACCGACCCGGTCCGGATCAGTGGGCGACAGCCTGGTACGAGGGGTGGGAGTACCGGCCGGCCATGGAGGCCGATCCGACCCGCGAGCCCGGCGTCCCGTACGCCGGGGCCATCCCGTACTCCGCCGGAGCAAACCCCTCGGGTCTCAGGTAGCGGAGCTTCCGGTCACGCTCCTCGGCCAACCTACGCAGATGGACCAGGAGGGCCAGGTAGGCGCCGAGTGCCACGGCCGAGAGTGCGGTGACCACCCAGGCCACCGCGGCCCCGGGCACGAACCCGATGGCCAGGGTGACCGTGAACACCGCGGCCAGGAGCCCGAGGGTGTCGCGGCGACGCTTGCGGACCCGGTAACGGCCATCGGCGAGGGCCATCCGGTCTTTGACCCCGGCTGCGTCCACCGGACCACGGAGATCCAGCGGAGCGTCGGGCCGGAACCGGTCGGCGGCCACCCGGGGTTCAACGGGATCTTCGGCCAGGAAGGCCAGGGCCGGCCGGGGTAGCTGGCTGGCCCCCACCACGGTGAGCACCGGGGCCGGCGTCGGACCGGCGGTCGGTCCCGATGATTCGATCGGGACGCCTCTGCCATCGACCGACCGAAGTCGGTAGGCCGGGGCCACGATGGGTTCGGGGCCGGAATTCTCCAGCACCCGGAGTTGCTTGTGAAAGTGGGAGACCGAGCCGATTTCGCCGGCCTGCCACCGACGCTTCACGAAACCGGGGCCCAAGATGGCCAGCCAGGCCATCGCTATGATGATCACAAGGATCACGGGCATCAACTCCTCGAACCACGTACTTGCACAAAAACCCTAACCACGGCCAATTAGACAGTGGTGGATGGTCGATGGATCAGGATGCGCCGACCGTGGCCATCCCCACCATCGGGGCGTTGAGGTGCATCCCTCCCATCGACCCGAGGAACGTGGTCCCGTAGGAGAACACCCCACCATCGGCGGCGACCAGGTAGTAACCGGCCCCGTCGGGGTCGGCGGCCATGCCGACCACCGGCTGCTCGAGCGAGAGGGCTCCAGCCGAACCATGGAACGGTGCGTCGTAGGAGAAGACGCCGCCATCAGCGCCCACTTCCCAGTACCCGCCCGTGGCGGCATCCAAACTTAGGCCCACCACGGGGGCGTTGAGCCTGCCTATCGAACTGGCCTCACCGTGGCTGCGGGCGTCGCCGAAGGGGTAGACCGCCCCGTCCGATCCCACCAGGTAGTAGCCCCCTCCGTCGGCGGTGGCCGCGATGCCCACGACGTTGTCCACCGGGTGGCCCACACCGGGCACCGAACCGTGGAACGGGGCGTCGAAGGAGTAGACCCTGCCGTTGGAACCCGCCAGCCAATACCCCCCGGTGGCCTTGTCGACCGCCATGCCGACCACGTCGGTAACGGCCACTCTCAAGGCCGGGACCGAACCGTGGAACCGGGCATCGCCGAAGGAGAAGACGCCACCGTCCCGGGCCACGAACCAGTACCCCTGGCCATCCGGGGTGGAAGCCATCGCCACCACCGGCTGGTTGAGGATCATCCCGCCGGTCGATCCGTAGAAGTGGGAGCCGAAGGAGAACACGCCGCCGTCGCTACCGACCAACCAGTAGCCACGAGGGGCCTGGGAGACCATCACGGTGTGGCTGGTGGTGGCAGCCGGCCCTCCGTTGTTACTGACGGTCTGACCGGTGAAGGTCTGGGTGGTCGAGGTCCCGGCGGAGTCGGTGACCGTCAGGGTGGCGGTGTAGGTCCCTGCGGCATAGGTGTGGGAGGTGGAGGGCGCCGATGTCGTGGCGGTGGCTCCATCTCCGAAGTTCCATGCGTACTTGGTGATCGACCCCACCGGGGCCGATGACGCCGCGGCGTCGAACGACGTCGGGGAACCGGGGGCGCCGGGGGTGACGGTGAAGGAGGCCGTGGGGGCCTGGTCGGGGGTGACGGCAACAGCGAATGGACCGGAGGAGTCGGTGATGGGCGGACCGGCCGTGTCGGTGGCGGTGTCGATCACCGACACCGAGTCCCCTTGGTAGTTGGCGACGTAGGCCGCTCTACCGTCAGGCGTCATGGCGATTCCTTCGGGGAAGAGACCGACCGGGATGGGAGTGCCGGCGGTGCCGGTGGCGATATCGATGGGGGACACGGTCCCCGGGGTGCCGCCCGGTCCGCCGTTCCCACTGTTGGTGACGTAGGCGGTGGTGCCGTCCGGAGTGATGGCGACCTGGGCCGGGCCCTGCCCGACGGCGATGGGAGTACCCGTGGTGGAGCTGGCCAAATTGAGGGCGGTTACCTGGTTGGCGGACTCATCGGCCAGGTAGGCGGTCCGGCCGTCAGGGGTGATGGCGACGCCATAGGCAGAACCGCCGACGTCGATCGCCGTTCCCACCGTGGGAGGGGAGGTGGTGAGGTCGAGGGGTATCACCTCCCCGGGGTTTGACGGGCACACCACATAGGCGGTCCGGCCATCGGGGGCGATGGCGATGCCGTAGGACTCGAAGCACTGAGACTGGAGGACCATGGGGCTGCCGACGGTATTGGTGGCCGTGTCGATCGGTATGACCGTGTTGATGTAGGTGGTGACGTAGGCGGTGGTGCCGTCCGGAGTGATGGCGATGGCGTCCGGGTAGCTACCCGTGGGGAGAGTGATGGCGGCTCCGGGCGTATTGGTGGCGGTGTCGATGGGGACCACGGTGTTCCCGTCGGTGTCCACGTAGTACGCGGTCCGGCCGTCGGGGGTGATGGCGATGGCCGCCCCGTCACCGGTCGAGGCACCGGCTTGGATGGTGGTGCCAGCCACCCCGGTGGCGGTGTCGATCGGGGTCACTGTCCCGTCGAGGTTCGCCACGTACGCCGTCCACGCCGTGCGGGTAACGGCGCCGGCGACCCTCGCCGCGCCGGGGGCGGCGACGGTCAGTACCACCCCACCGATGATCGCAGCCACGCAGAGAACGAGGCTGGCACCCACGGTGCGCACAGCTCGAAAGGCTGGTCGCCGGGTGGTCGCTCGGGCTGGTAGCGCTGCGATCCGCCACGCACTCGTCGGTGCGGATTCGGGGAGCCCCGGGGGCAGGGGCGATAGATCTGCCGATGTCATTGCCGTCTCCTTCGGGGAGCAAGACCCACTCACGACCGGGCGGTCGCCATGCCCCGGCATCTTGTGGGGCTCGGGTCGATCCTGTGCACGCCACCGGTCGGACGCAGCTGTACGGTACCGACAACCGTCGTCGGGTCGGTGGATGCCGGTGGTGGGTTCCGGACCGGGCTGGACGACCGGATCTGTTTCTCCAGAACCCGGAGTTGCTTGCGAACGTGGGGAACCGAGCCGATTTCGCCGGTCACCGCTTCTCTCGGGCGCCGCCGGCAGAACCAGTGGGCGTGTCGATGGTGGCCGCGCCGTCGGTCCAGAAAATCCCGTCAGGTCGGTGGGTGCCCCCGCTCCGCCGGAGACGGAGCCAGGCCGTTCACCATCACCGCGCAGAGCAGGTCCGCTCCCGCCTGGTGGTCCTCGACGAAGCCGATCCCGCTCAGCTCCAGCGATACCCAGCCGTGGATCCCGGCCCAGATCACCTGGGACGTCAAGGCCGGATCCCGGTCGACAACCAGCCCGACCGCCATGGCCCGCCGCACCACCGCCACCAGCCCGTCGAAGGCCCGGGTGGCGACAGACTTGGCCATGTCACTGGGTTCGAAACCGGGGACCGCTCGCAGGAACATCACCTGGTACGCCATGGGATGGGCCAGGGCCAGGGTGCGGTACCGACGGCCCCCCTCCAACAGAGCCTCGAGAGGATCGGGGATCTCGTCGAGGGTCACCATGGCTTCCTGCAGCCGCTCGAACCCCTGGACGAAGAGGGCCTCGATGATCCCGGACTTCGAGGCGAAGTGGTTGTAGACGCCCATAGGCGCCACCTCGGCGGCGGCCGCGATGCGCCGGATGGACAGGGCGTCCGGCCCCTCACGCTCGAGCAGTTCAGACGCCGCCCGCAACAGGATCGCTTCCATCCCGACACTCGGGGTTCTGCTCCGGCTCGGTGTGGGCATCTCGGCCATGGTACAGAAGAACAGCGTGCTATAACAGTGGAACACTGTTATACATCACCCCGGGAGGTGGCCGGATGCCAACCACAAGACCCATGGTCCCTGACGCTGGCGCTGGCGCTCCAGCCACCACCGGCGTCGCCCACATCAGCGGTCCGGGTGCCTCCGCCGGCCCCTCGACTCCCCCCGGTTCGCACGAGCGCCGCTGGATGATGCTGCCGGTCCTGTGCCTGTCGGTGTTCCTGGTCGTGGTGGACAACACCATCGTGAACGTCGCCCTGCCCAGCCTCAGCCGCGACCTCGGGGCCTCCACCACCGCCCTGCAGTGGATCGTCGATGCCTACAGCCTGGCCTTCTCGGGCCTGCTCCTCGCCGGTGGCGGCATCGGCGATCGCCTCGGACGCAAGGGGGTGATGGAGGTCGGACTGGTGTTCTTCGGGATCTTTTCGGCCGCCGCCGCGGCCAGCCACTCCACCGGGACGCTGATCGCCAGCCGGGCGCTCATGGGCATAGCAGCCGCGTTCGTGTTCCCTGCCACCCTGGCCATCTTGACCTCTGTCTTCACCGACCACCGCGAGCGGCAGAAGGCCCTCGGCATCTGGGGCGCCACCTCCGGGATCGCCGTGGCCTTCGGTCCGATCACCGGGGGCGCCCTCCTCGAGCACTTTTGGTACGGCTCCATCTTTCTGGTCAACATTCCCATCGTCGTCGTGACCCTCGTCGGCAGCCACTTCCTCATCCCGAAGCTTGATGCCGGGGTGCGCAACCGGTTCGACACCCGCGGCGTTCTCATCTCGACAGCCGGGGTCACCTTGTTGGTGCTGGCCATCATCGAGGGCCCGCAGTGGGGATGGGCATCGGTCGGAACGGTGGCATGTTTCGTCGGGGCAGTCGGCCTCCTCGCCGTGTTCACCATGGTCGAACTGCGTACCGACAAACCCCTCCTCGACGTCCGGGTTTTCACCATCCCCCGCTTCAGCGGTGGCGCGCTCTCCATCGCCGTGGCCTTCTTCTGCCTCTTCGGCTTCATCTTCCTGGTCACCCAGTACTTCCAGTTCGTGAAGGGTTACTCGACCCTTTCGGCCGGGGTGCACACCCTCCCCTTCGCCATCGTGGCGGCCATTGCCACACCGGTCGCCGCCGTCGTGGCACTCAAGGTGGGAACGCGACTGGTGGTGGGATGTGGGCTGCTGTTGATGAGTGGTGGCCTGGTGATGGCCGGCCTCACCTCCAAGCCGGACGCCGCCTACTTCGGCCCGATCATCGTGGCCATGGTGTTGCTCGCCCTCGGCCTGTCCTCGATCACCGCGCCGGCCACCGAAGCGGTGATGGGCTCACTGGCCGCGGATCAGTTCGGCGCCGGCGCCGCCGTCAACAACACCACCCGCGAGCTCGGCGGCACCCTGGGGGTGGCCGTCCTGGGCTCGGTCTTCGCCTCAGCATACGGACCGAGGATCCTCCGGGCCTTCGCCCCCTATCCGATACCGGCCGCGGCCCGACAGGAGGCACATCAGTCCATGGCGGCGGCGCTGGCCGTGGTGCACCACGCGCCAGAGGTCGCTCGCCCCGTCCTGCAGGCTTCGGCGTTCTCCGCCTTCGGAGCCGGCTTCACCGCGGCCTGCCTGGTGGGAGCCGGCGTGGCGGTGGCCGGCGCCCTGTACGCCTTCGCATCCCTGCCGGGGCACCGCGGCGGGGCCGAACCGGCCGCCGAAGCTGCAGCCTCTTCCGGACGGCAGCACCAGCCGGAGTTCTGATTCAGTCGCCGCAACGTGCCAGCCGACAGGTTGGCGCAGAGCGAGGGATCAGTCGAAGTTCGGGGGAACGTCGCGGCTGCGCTTGAGCTCGAAGAAGCCGGGCGTCCCGGCTACCGCCACCACCCCGTCCCACAGGACCCCTGCGGCCTCACCCTTGGGCGCTGGGGTGACCACGGGGCCGAAGAACGCCACGCCCTTCACACTGATCACCGGCGTGCCCACCTCGTAACCGACCTGGTCCATGCCCTCGTGGTGTGACTTCTTCAACGCGTCGTCGAACTCTTCGGACTCCGCGGCATCGGCCAGGGAGGTGGGAAGCCCCGCCTCGACCAGAGCCTCTTCGATGGTGGCCCGGTCCTTGGGCTTCTGCTCGAGGTGGAACCGGTTCCCCAGCGCGGTGTACAACGGCAGGAGCACGTCGGGCCCGAAGGCCTGCTCGGCGGCGATGCACACCCGCACCGGCCCCCATGCCTCGGCCAACAGCTTGCGGTACTCCTCGGGCAGGTCGTCCTTGCCGGAGTTGAGGTACGCCAGCGACATGACGTGCCAGTTGACCTCGATGGGCCGTACCTCGGAGGCGTTCAGGATCCATCGTGAGGTGATCCACGCCCACGGGCACAGGGGATCGAACCAGAAATCGGCGGTCACCGTCCCGCTGGGACGCTCGCCGGCTTCAACAGTCTCAGTCTGGGACATCTCGCTCCTTGATGGTGGCGGCGCTTCGCCGCTTCACTCCGTGCTCTTTCCAACACGGAAGGAGGGATTCCTGTTCCCAGCCCCTTCCGGACCTCAGTCCGTGGTGCGCTTCCGGTAGAGATGGACGGCCAAGGGGGCACAGACCACCAGGATGGCCACCGACCAGAGCAGGGCCGCCTCCACCGGGTGCTGCATGGGCCAGGCCTGGATGGTCCCCGAGGGATTGGGATTCCCCCACAGGTGGCGGAGGGCCGATGCCACCGCGCTCACCGGGTTCCAGTCGGCAATGGTGCGCAGCCACCCGGGCATGTGCTGGGTCGGCACCATGGCGTTGGATACGAAGGCCAAGGGGAACAAGATGAGCAGGCCCACCGACTGCGCCGACTCGGGCCCCTTGCTGACGAGACCGAGACAGGCACATCCCCAGCTCATGGCGTAGGCGAAGAGCAGGGCGATTCCGAACCCGGCAATGACCGAAAGGGCGCTGGCATCGGTGCGCCATCCGATGGCCAGACCGGTAAGGGCCACGATGGCCGTGCACATGGCCGCAGTGAGCACATCCGCTATCGAACGACCGGCCAGGACGGCTGCCCGCCACATGGGAAGGGTGCGGAATCTGTCGATCACACCGGTGGTGAGGTCGGTGCTCAGCCCCACCGCGGTACCCATGGCCGAGGTGGTCAGATTCAACATGAGCAGCCCGGCGATGGCGAAGTCGGTGTAGTTGCCCCCACCGGGCAGGACGATGCCGGCCCCGAAGATGTACACGAACAGCAGGGTGAACAGCACCGGCTGAACCGTGACGTCGGAGAGCTGCAACGGCTCCCTCCGGATGTGCACCAGGTTCCGCCGGGTGAGGACCACAACGTTGTGCCACGCCGCGGACATCTTTTCGCCGAAGCCCTGTCCGGCAGGGGTAGTGGCGGCCACCGGGGTCGTAATCGTGACGGTCATGGCCGTGCCACCTCCAGTTCGGGAACCGATTCCTCATCGGCCATCGTTCCTTCCAGCGGATTGCCGGTCAGGGCGAAGAACACGTCGTCCAGCGACGGCTGACGGACCTCGATGTCATCGACCAGAGCGCCGATGGAGTCGAGCGCCCGGACCACGGTGTTGGCCAGTCCCGAGCTGCTCTGCACGGCCGCCGACAACCGCCGCCCGTCGTCACTGACCGACACCCGGCCGATGACGTAGGGGGCCAGAGCCTCCAACGCTCCGTCCTGGGCCACGCTGAGCGTGATCTCCAACCGGGCGCCACCGGTGGCCGCCTTCAACTCGGGCGCAGTGCCTTCGGCAATCACCCGGCCGTGGTCGATGACCACGATGTTGTCCGCCAGTTTGTCGGCCTCATCGAGGTACTGGGTGGTCAACAAGATGGTGGTGCCCGCCGCCACCAGCTCCCGGATGACGTCCCACATCCTGGTGCGGCTGGTGGGGTCGAGCCCGGTGGTGGGCTCGTCGAGGAACAGCACCGGGGGCCGGGTGACCAGGCTGGCCGCCAGGTCCAAACGGCGCCGCATCCCGCCCGAATAGCCCTTGACGACCCGGTCGGCGGCGTCGGAGAGCTCGAAGCGCTCGAGGAGCTCGACGGCCCGTTGGCCACCAGGCCCTCGGCCCATGCCGCTCAGCTCGGCCACCATCTGGAGGTTCTGACGTCCGGTGAGGAGGTTGTCCAAGGTGGCGTCCTGGGCGGCCACTCCCATGTTCCGGCGCACCGAGTTGGGGTCGTCCACCACGTCGAAACCGGCCACGGAGGCCCGGCCGGAGTCGGGCTTGGCCAGGGTGGTGAGGATCCGCACCGCCGTGGTCTTGCCGGCCCCGTTGGGCCCGAGGACCCCGAGGATGGAGGCGGCCGGGACGGAGAAGCTGACGCCGGCCAGAGCCTGGGTGTCTCCGTAGCGCTTGGTAAGCCCCTCCGCTTGGATCATGGGGGTGTCTGCCACTGTGGCCTCCGGGGTCGATCGTCGGTGCCGGCGGAGCCGCTGGCCGGGGTGGTCGTTGCCGGCGGAGCCGCTTGCCGGTACGTTGCTTACTTGTCGTATGGTAAGTGACGTACTTACCGGTCGTCAAGTAGAATAACTCCATGGACGCCGAACCGATAAGCAAAGGGGCTGTGACTCACGACAACGGCGCCGTGGCCCGGGCCGGTGAGACCAGCCCTCATGACACCCGGGAGCGAATCCTCGATGTGGCCCTGGACCTCTTCATCGAGAAGGGTTACGACAAGACCAGCCTTCGGGAGATAGCCGAGCAGCTCGGGGTCACCAAGGCCGCGTTGTACTACCACTTCAAGAGCAAGCAGGACATCCTCATGGCCCTGCACTCCCGCATGCACGGGCTGCTCGGCGATTCCATCCTGGGCCTGGGTGGCGGCGCCAGCGCCGACCCCCAGAGTTGGCCGGACATGTTCGACGACCTTCTCGACAAGATGCTGGCCAACCGGAAGTTGTTCCTGGTGCACGACCGGAACCGCGCCGCCTTCGAGGGCATGCATCGGGAGGGCCACGACGAAGCGCACCATGACATCGAGGCCGAGTTCCGTCGGATCCTCAACGACCCGGCCATATCGCTCCGGGACAAGGTCCGCTTCAGCTGCGCCCAGAGTGCCTTGCTCGGCGGACTGTTGATCACCACCGGCATCGACCTACCTGACGCTTCGTTGGACGAACTCGCCGACCTGTTGAGGGAAGCGGTCCACGGGGTGCTGGGACAGCCGACGGCGAACTAACCCCTGGTTCTGTCGAAGTAGTGCCGGGTCGGTGCTGCCGGTCAGTCGAGCCCGAGCACCCGCAGCGCGTTGGTGCGCAGGAATTTCGGCCACACCTCGTCCTTGAACCCGACATCGGGAAGCTCGCGCATGGTCCGCTCGAGGGACAGGCCCATCGGGAAGTACCCCGCATAGATGATCTTGTCCGCGCCACGGGTGTTGGCGTAGTTCACGATGTCCTTGGAGTAGTACTTGGGGGCGAAGGCACTGGTGGAGAAGTGCAGCCCCGGCCACTTGAGCATCAGCTTGACCGCCAGTTCCGTCCAGGGCTCGCAACCATGCCGAGTGACGAAGATCAGTTCGGGGAAGTCGAACATGACCTCGTCGATGAGTTCGACGTGCTGGCAGGCGGCCTTGAGCCGGGGACCGGGGATCCCGGCACAGCAGAAGATGGGGATCCCCAGCTCCACACACTTGGCATAGAGCGGGTACATCAGCTTGTCGTTGATCGGGACCTGGGGGAAGGTGCCCGCCGGAAACACGCCCACGGCCCGAACGCCGTACTCCTCGTACTCGCGGACCAGCCTCCGAATCCCCTTCATGCCCTCGTTGGGGTCGGCGCTGGACGAGGCGATGAAGCGGTCGGGGTGGCGCTTGAGGGCGTCGACCCCCAACCCGTCCGGATCGCCGATGCCGATGAGTCCCTTCTCGATCCCCCACAGATCCATCTCCCGTAGCGTGACACTGATGGGGTCGGCCGAGCCGGTCAGTTCCTTTCCGGGGACGTCCTTGAAGATGTACTCGACCGGAAAGTCGAACTCCTCGCGGGACTCGTCGTCCTTGGTCTGGCGGGTGATGAACCGGTACGCCTGTTTCATGTCGGGGTGGGGAAACCCGAGCATGGTGTCGATCACTCCCACGTCCCGCGGCATGCCCATGATGGTGCGATCCTCTCCCTCCGCGTCTCTGCCGTCCAGATCGAAACGGTGGTGCGCGTTCTGATGCGGGATGCTAACCGATGCCATCTCGGCCCTCCACCAGCCCGGCGGTGGTGCGCCAGACCCAGGTGTCAGGGCCGCGGGGTGGCAAGCTGCGAGCGGGCGGTCCACCGCCCGTCACGCCGCTCGACGGTCACGGCCACCCCGAAGGCCTTCGACACCGCTTCCGAGGTAAGTACCTCTTGGATCGGGCCAGCTCCGACCAGACGGGCCTCCCGGATCAGGGCGGCGTGGGTCACGCCGTCGGGGATCTCCTCGAGGTGGTGGGTGACCAGGACCATGGGCGGCGTCGCCGGATCGGCAGCCAGCCAGGCCAGTCGGCTGAGCAGTCGTTCCCTGGCCCCGAGATCAAGGCCTGCGGCCGGCTCGTCCATGAGCAGCAGCCCGGGGCGGCCCATCAGGGCCCGGGCCAGCAACACCTGCTGGCGCTCACCCTCCGACAGCAGTCCGAAGGGTCGCTCGGCGAAGTCGGGGTCACCGAAACCGGCCTCCTGCAAGAACAGGTGCGCTTCGGACCGATCTTCGTCGGAGTACTCGTTCCACCACGTCTCCAGAGCGGCGTACCGCCCGGTCAGCACGACGTCGATGGCCGGGATCTCCGGACGGAGCGAGCGGCTGACCGAAGCGCTGACCACGGCGATCCGGCGCCGGAGCTGGCGCATATCGACGTGGCCCAGGCGCTCGCCAAGGATCTCCACCATGCCGCGGGTGGGCCACAACGATGAACCGACCACTCGCAGCAGGGTGGTCTTTCCCGAGCCGTTCGGCCCCAGGAGCGCCCACCGCTCGCCCTGCCCCACCGACCACGAGATGTCGTCGAGCAGGGCGATGCTGTTGCGCACCACGGACACATGCTCCAACCGGACCACCGGGGCGGCCCCGTTATCGGAGCCGGATTGATCGGGTGGGTCGGTGCTCATGGCCCACGAGTCTGGCCCACCGGGCCGAGCGGCTCTAACCGAGCCACGTATGTCCTGGGTCCACCAACCATCGTTACCCCGCCTCGGCCTCGGGGCGCGCCTGGCGGGCGGCCCAGATCATCACCGCCTGGAGTGGGAGACGACCCCAGGCCAGAGCGGCGTTGTCCATGGCTCCCGGGTGGCGCCCCGAACCCGCGTCGAGCGCCATCTGCAGGTTGGCCGGGAACACCGCCAACAACGTGGCCACGCTGGCCGCTGAGGCCCACCGGGCCCCTCGTATCAGACCTGCGGCGCAGACCAGCTCCGCCGCACCGCTGGCGTAGAGCAGCCTCCGGTGGTGGGCGGCCGGGATCCACCTGGGCATGATCGGCTCGAAGAGCTGAGGTCGCACGAAGTGGACGATCCCGCTCGTCACGAAGGCGGCGGCCAGTCCCTTCGGCGGGACGCTACGGCGGTGACTCATCACCTGACTGTACCGGCGGGTCATCGACCCCCGCCGTCGGTGGCTGTGGAGAGTGCCACCCTGTCGCTACTGACCAAAGCCGCTCTGGCCGCCCACGACCTCCAAACCCGCCACCACCTCATCCTCCACCCTGGCGGGATCGGTCTCGAACTCCTCCCACCGTGTGGCCCGGGTACCGAGCACGAACCGGTGGTGGTGTCCGAGAGAGTTGGACATCAGCACGTAGTGCGGGAACACCGATCGGGTCGGCGAGAGTTCAACCACCAAGGCCTTGTTGGCGAAGAGCAGATTCGTCAAACCGGCCCCGTGAGCGGCCACCACGGCCTCGGCATCGTAAAACAGCTCGACCTGCTCGGGGAAGGGCAGCGTTTCCAACTGCACCGGTCGAAAGCCATGGCGGCCCAGCGTCCGCAGCAGTTCCTCCTCATTCGTCACTCGGCGATGGCCCCGCCGCACGATGTACAGCCGCTCCGATCGACGGGAAGGCCGGTCGGGCAACAGCGCCGTACGCAGCTGGTCCAGATACCACTGCGGCAGCCACCCGCTGTACCTCCACGCAGGAAAGCTGGGCAGCACGAGTGTCTCGGCCCGCACCAGGGCCTGGGAAGCCAGTGGCTCCAGGGAGACATTGGGCGGTCGGATGCGGTCGAGAACGTAGCGCTCCACCGCCGTGAGTGGCTCGTGGTACACCGCTCTCACCTGTGTCGACGCCAGCGGGGGCAGACCCAGTCCGCACAGGCGGGCCAGATTGTCCACCAACGAGTGGTAGTAGTTGCGGTTCGGGGAGAAGAGCAAAGTCGATGCCCCGTCTACGGACGAGGGCCGCGGTTGCGAGAGTCGACGCACCAGCCGAACGGTCTGCTCCTGACCCATGTTGAGAGAGTCCGGGCCGGTGTTGAGTGACTCTGCCACGGTGTTCCGCCACCGGCCCCCCAGAACCACCCCGTCGGCCGGGGCGACCAGGGTGTCCGAGAGGAACCAGGCCCGCATCGGTCGGGTCGCCGTCGAGACCGAGCGAACGCTGAGGGACTCCGGCTCAAGGGGGAGGTCTTGAAGGGTTGCGTCATGCCAGGGATCGCCGTCGGTCAATTCCACCACCGGCGTTCCGGGAGCGAGATCGTTCACTGATGCCGGAGCAAAGAGTTGCCGGAAGATCTGGGCGCGAATGGCTTCCTGGGACTTCTGGCGGAAGGAAGTGGACGTTCCGCCTTGGCGCCAGCGAGTCGTGGGTTCGTTTGGCATCGCAGCTCGAGGAGGGCATGGATCCCCGATGCAAGAGGGGCTGTCCGCAAGCTAGCAAAGATGCCCCTACATCGGCGCGGTCCGGACACCTAGCGATCTCCAAAGCGGCCACCGTCGATGAGCAGGGCGGGGTTGGCCGTGCTTGAGATCCCGGTGGTGGAGTGAGGGACGGACCGCGCCGTGCCCGGCTCCATCAGCGCTCACATGGGGTACTCTGCGCCTCTCCCCTACTGGGCCAGAGGACGGTAGAAGACCAGGCCGTTTCCCTGATTGTCGTAGACGACGGCACGGCGCTCATGAGCGTCGTCATACGGTCCCTTAACGAGGGCACCGCCGTTGGCCTCGACAGCACCCGCAGCGCCATCGACATCTGCGGTCTTGATGCCTATGACCACCTGACCCGGCAGAGGGTGGTCAACCGCGGTCGCCAGCGCCAAGGTCACCGAGCCACCATCGAGGGCAGCGAAGTGGGCCCCGTCGCGAAACTTGAGTGCCATCCCGAGGGTCTTGGTGTAGAAGCGGATTGATTCATCCAGGTCGTCGGTCGACAAGAGGACCATCCGTACGTCAAGTTCGCTCACTGCACCTCCTTTGCCTCGATGGATCCGGCTCCGCCTCAGGCGGCCACGCCCATGAGGGCGAACATGTTCTCACCCATGACCTTGGCGATGTCGGCCTCGGGCAAACCGAGCTCGTCACGGATGTACACGGCGTACTCGTTCGGATCGGCGATCCCTTCGGGATGGGGCCAGTCGGAGTTGAAGAGGATGTGGTCGAACCCGATGGCGTCAGCGAGCGGCTCGAGCGGGTCCTCCCAGTAGGGGGCGACGTAGAGCGATCGCTTCAGCACGTCGAGGGGATGCTCGGCGAACAGCTGTGGTGTCTTGCCGTATTGGATCTTCATCATCTCCACGACCGGGGTGATCCATGCACTGCCGCACTCAATGGAGGCAATCCGTACCTTCGGGAACCGCGACAGCATCCCGTGACCGACGGCCGAAAAGACCGTGTCCATGATGGGCCGGTGGGTCTGGGACATCGACTCGAACACGTTGTACTCGAACGGACGCATCTCACGGTCCGCACCGGTCCAGTCGTTGGCGTACTTCGCATAACCGGAGTCTGAGGCGTGAAACATGACCGGATTCCGGCTTCCTGAATCCGGGCCCAGAAAGGATCGAGCTCCGGGAGGAACGGCGACTTCGACCCGCGATACCCAGCGACGGGCGCCGGGCGGACGAGCACGGTCTTGGCCCCTCGCTCAAGCGCCCACTCGAGCTCCTTCACCGCTCCGTCGGCCGTAGCCAGGTTCATGACCGGAGTGGAGTAAATGCGGCCACCAAAGTCAAAGCCCCAGTCGTCGTACATCCACTCGTTGAAGGCGTGAATCAGGACCTGGGTGGCGATCGGATCGTCCATGAAATTGACCTCGATCGTCGAGGCCAGGGTGGGGAAGTTCACGATCGCCTGGATGTGCATCCGGTCGAGGAGCGTCATCCGGGCCTGGCGGTCGGTGAATTCGGGAATGGCCGGCATGGGCTTCACGATCTCGCGGAAGCTCTTGCCCTTGGTGTTGCGGCCGGAAAAGTACTCGAAACCCGAGCCCGGTGCGGCCACGACCTCGAACGTCGGGTTGGGGATGTAGTCGGACACCCGGCCCCTCACGATCATCTTCGTGCGCCCGTCGATATTCGCCAGACGTAACAGACCCGAGTACTCCTTGGGCAGGTAGCGGGTGAAGGACTCGGCCGTCTCGTAGAAGTGGAAGTCGCAGTCGAACACCGGGTGCCCGATGTCAGTGAACTCCATATCGGGACGGTACGGGGTGAACTCCACGGCGCCAGCTCCTCTCACCTGCGGTCAGGCAGGACTCTCGACTTCATCCTCAATTCCGTAGTCTGACCAGGGGACGGACCGTGCAATAGGGACTTTGGACCCTAATGCCGGTGCTGGCGGTAACCGGGCCCCATGGAAATTGGACTTTCGGCCCTATGGCGCCTGCCGGTGTCGGCCTCACACTCGGAGCACCGGCGGAGATACGCCAGGACGAAGAGGGGGTGTCCATGATCCCAGCCGCACCGGCCGATCGGAGCGATGGCCAGGACGTGACGAGTCAGGTCATCGATCTCGATGCCCTCGAGGAGAAGTTGCCCGCCCTGCGGGTCGCCTACCGTTCAGCCTCACCCTTCCCCCACATCGCCCTGGACGGGTTCCTCCTGCCCGAGGTGGCCCACACGGCTGAAGAGGAATTCCCGCCACCTGACCGCGAACACTGGGTGAACTATGTCCACGCCAACGAGCGAAAGTTCGCTGACCCCGATCCCTCCAGCTGGGGACCGACGCTGCGGGAGATCTGGCGCGAGCTGACATCGGCGAGGTTCATTGCCTTCGTGAGTGAGCTCACCGGTATCGATGGTCTCGTCGCTGACGAGACGCTGGAGGGAGCGGGCTTACACCAGACGCAGGCCGGCGGGTTCCTGAACATCCATGCCGATTTCACGGTTCACCCCCACCGACGACACCTGCACCGTCGGGCCAACCTATTGGTCTATCTGAACGAAGACTGGCCCGAGTCGTACGGGGGCGATCTGGAGCTGTGGAGTCGTGACATGAAGACTCGGGAAGAAGTGATTGCCCCGATCGGCAATCGTGCAGTGATCTTCACGACGGGTGCAAATACCTGGCACGGTCATCCCGAGCCGCTGCGGTGCCCACCCGACAGGGCCCGGCAGTCCCTCGCCATCTACTACTACACGGTCGAGGAAGCACCGGTGGCCCGCTCCACCGAGTACCGCTCACGGCCGGGCGACGGGGCCAAGTCGATTCTGATCTACCTCGACAAGGAATTGGTCAGAGTGTACGACTGGGTGAAAAGGTGGGCCGGCCTCTCGGACGAACGCACCAGCAGGCTGCTGGGCGGCCGGGGCCCCAAATCGCCTGAGGACACCTGACGGTCTCTGTAAACGACTCGGTAGGGAGCCTGTCCGCTACACGTTGAAGCGGAACTCGACCACGTCGCCGTCCCGCATCACGTACTCCTTGCCCTCGACCCGGGCCTTGCCGGCGGCACGCACCGCGGCCAGCGAGCCCGCCTCCACCAGGTCGTCGTAGCCCACGATCTCCGCCTTGATGAAGCCCCGTTCGAAGTCGGTGTGGATGGTGCCCGCCGCCTGGGGTGCCGTGTCCCCGATGTGGATGGTCCAGGCCCGGGACTCCTTGGGGCCCGCCGTGAGGAAGGTCTGCAGGCCCAGGGTCCGGAAGCCCACGTGGACCAGTTGGACCAACCCCGACTCCTCCTGCCCGTAACCGGCCAGCAGCTCGGCGGCGTCAGCGGGATCCAGCGCCGCCACCTCGGCTTCGATCTGGGCGCACAGCACCACGGCCTCGGCCGGCGCCACCAGGGACCGCAGCTCGTCCCGCAGCGCATCGTCACCGAGGGCGTCCTCGTCGACATTGAACACGTAGATGAACGGTTTGGCACTCAGCAGATGGAGGTCGCCGAGCAGGGCCGGGTCGACATTCCCGGCGGCGGCCGCCGCGCCGATGGTCCGCCCGCTGTCGAGGATGGTCCGGGCCTGCTCGGCCGCCCGCAGCACCGGAACCAGCTCGGGCTGCTTGCGGGACTCCTTGGCCAACTTGACGATGCGGCTGTCGACGGTCTGGAGATCGGCCAGGATCAACTCGGTATTGATGGTCTCGATGTCGTCGACCGGTGAGATGCGGCCATCCACATGGATGACGTCCGGATCGGTGAACACCCGGACCACCTGGCAGATGGCGTCGCTCTCACGGATGGCGGCCAGAAACTTGTTACCCAGGCCTTCCCCCTCCGACGCTCCCTTGACGATGCCGGCGATGTCCACGAACGTGACCATGGCCGGAACGATCTCTTTGCTCTCGAAGAGCTCCGCCAGCCGGTCGAGGCGCGGGTCGGGCACGGCCACCACCCCCACATTGGGGTCGATGGTGGCGAAGGGATAGTTGGCGGCCAGGACCTCGTTACGGGTCAGGGCGTTGAACAGGGTGGACTTCCCCACATTGGGGAGGCCGACGATGCCGATGGACAGTCCCACGGGTACTTCCTCCGATGACGGTGCAACCACACTGGTGGTGCCACCCACGCTGGTGGGCCGACCCGCGATCGTAGGTGATCGCCCGGGCCGGTGGAACAGGCCGGCCCCGGGCCCCTCTCAGCCCGGTGACTTGATCAGGTACTCGCTCATGGTCGAGCTGCGCAGCCGCCCCAGGTCAAGACAGGCGTCGACGCTGGCGATCATCCGGGACACGTTGGCGTCGAGCTCCTCGGACGTGGTGGCGTTGAAGAACAGCATCGGATCGGCCACGTGCCCCGTGGATGGCCAGCCCTCTTCCACGATGCCGTCGATCTCGGGAGCCCCGTCCGACAGGGACCGCACCACCTCGTTGCGAACGTACCGGGTCCGGGGCTGGAGCTCACCGGACACCGGGGACTGGGTGCCGTGCCAACGGCGGATCCACTCCCGGTACTCGAGCCCCTGGGGCCGGTGGATGAGGGCCACTGTCAACACCCCCGGCGACCGGACCCGGTCGGGCCAGAAGCGCGGTACGGCATGCGGGGTGGTCCCGTAATCGTCGTAGAGGGACTCGACCACCAGGTAGGCCGCCGATCGTTGACCGAGCGCATCGATGGCCGCGCCTACGTCGGTGCGTCGCTCGTAGGTGTCCAGCCACACCGACACCTCGGCCACATGGGGTTGTTCACCCGCAGGAGGCGGCGACGGCGACGGCGCGGGGTCCGCATCGCTGTCGTGCACATTGACGCTCAGACCCCGCACCCCGCCGTCCAACAGGCGGGGGACGGTCTCCTCGAGGAGGTGCCGGCGGAGGGCGTCACCGTCCGGCCCGGTGCCGTCTCCCCACAGCAGGAAGATGACCTTCTCCATCAGATCGACCGGGGCCGTTCAGGAAGAAGCCGGTGCCGGTACCCGGCAGGCCCCGTCGATGTCGAAGACCTGGTTGAACCGACCGAGCGCCAGCCACGAGCCCACGCACAGGGCCAGGTCCACCAGTTCGTCGTCGCTGAAGTGGCGGTGGAGGCGGTCCCAGAAGACGTTGTCCATGCCCAGGTGGTCGGTGGAGTACCGCTCGGCGAACTCGGCGCTCAGCCGCTCCCGCCCGCTGAGGCCGTCCAGGTTCCCTTGGACCCCGACCTCCTCGTAGAACGATTCGGGAATCTCAGCGGGATTGTCGGACCGGCCCGGCACGTCGCGGGCCGTCCGCCAGTCCATGCAGATGGCGCACTGGTTGATGCGGGCCATGGTGGCCCGGGCGGCTTCGAACTCGCGTAGCGAGAGCGAGGACCGCTCGTAGACGGCGCTGGAGTAGGCCCCGGCGGCCGCAGTCAGGGGCGGGGCCAGCTCGGTCCACACGTAGATCAACGGGTCTTTCTCTACCGGTACGGTGACGCGCGGCATGGCTATCCTGCTCTCCCTAGTTCTCCGCGGTAGACGCTACAGGCCGGGGTGCGTCCTCGGAGTCCGGCCGACCGCGGCTACGGGACGGTGCCGGCCGGCAACCGACGCGTGATCCTGCCGGCCATGGCGGTGATGAACGGGAACCACTGGCGCTCGCCCAGGAGCCACAGCCAGATCTCGCGCCCGTCGGCGATCACGGCGTCGACGAACTCCTCCCGCCCCATTCCCCCCGGCTCCAGAGCCGGACGCCACAGATTCCACAGCCATACTCCGAAACAGATCTCGTCGCTGAAGCCGTCGCGCCACTTGCCACCCTCGAGGAGTGCATCCCGTAGCCCGACCCTGAGGTCGACGGGTTCTTCGGGCAGCTCCAACCGTGGAGCGCCCTCCGCCTCGAACACCGTCATGCTCATGGAAAAACCATAACAATTCTGGTCCCGTAACGTCCTGGGGACCGGGCCTGAAGGTGAAAGTCCAGCTCAGAGAGGATCCTGCCCCTCGCTGGCGCCGGGCCCGGACGTGGGGCCGGGACGCCAGCTAACCACGCAGTGTGCTGAGCCTGCCTCGTTCAGCGACCTCGACCGACGCTCAGCGGTCCTGGACCACCGGCGCCCGGTCGCTGTCCTCGTAGGCCGCCACGTGGTCGGCATAGTCGATGAAGAGCGGGGCATCGGGGTCGAACTCGCGGCGCAGGCTGTCAAAGGCGATGCGCTTGTCGAACGAGTCCAACTTGACCAGAGCGGCGGGATTGTCGAGCTCGCGGAAGTCGAGCCGGCCACGGGCGTTGTCCAGGGCCCGCTTGCCCCGTTCGGTCCGGACCAGCACGCTGCTCCACCCGTCCATGGCGCCCACGCTGCCCACCGAGAGGTCGGCGCTGCGACCCAGGAAGTCGGCGCACTCGTCGCAGCCCTTCAGAGCGGCGCCGTGGAAGTTCTTGATGGGCTCGTCGACGGCCAGCTCCCCGTCCCGGTACTCCACGATCATCCGGCCCCGGATGACGTCGACCTTGCTCACCCGCTCGATGTCGATCCCGCGGTCCTCCTGCAGCAACTGGAGCATGAGGCCCTGGTAGTCGAAGCTCTTGGTGCACAACAGGGCGATGGTCAGGACCACCGCGTCGATCCGGTGGGCCCCGGTGGGCCACCGCCTCGACTGCATGGCCCGGATCCCCTGGATCTCACACGGCGTGCCCACCACGGCGATCCGCGGCTTGGCGGGCAGGTCGTAGCGGGAGAGGTCCAGCTCGGCCAGGGCCATGGTCTGGTTGTAGTAGCTGCCGGCCGAGTCGATGATCTCCTTGGCCGTGGTGGCCAGATGGGCCACTCCCTTCCACGGCTCGTCGGGATCGTCGCTGGGCCGGGTCACCAGAGCGCCGTCGATCTCACCGCCGGCCAGGGCGGCAATCAGCAGGGCCGTGACCACTCCCCCGTCCTGGACCTCGTCCGACCGGGCGCCGGCCCGCACCGAGTACGAGTCCATCACCGCGCCCAGGCCGTCCCCGGGGGGGCCACCGGTGATCTTCCAGTAGTTGTCGGAGGAGTCGGCCCGCACCACAGCCCCTCCGTCGGGGAACTGCTCGTCGCCCGAGTCGCCGGTGACCGTCGACGGCGGCCACAGGGCCTCGTAGCGCAACCCGCCCCGGGGGCAGAAGTCCCAGCACAGCGAGCAGCCGGTGCACATCTTGACCAGCTCGGGTAGATCGGTGTCCTCGTCGATGCCGATGGAGTTGGAGGGGCAGGCCGCCACGCACGTGCCGCACTGGATGCAGCGACCGGCATCGATCACCCCGGCCTGCAGCTCCCAGAACCAGGTCTTGCCGGGAGGCTCGGCGATGCCGTTCATCTCCTCCCGGATCCGGTAGGCCTTCATCCGACCGGCTCCGCCGGGACCGTGGCCACCGGGGTCGGTGTGCCGGTTCCCTCCTCGGCCAAGGTCAGCCGCAGGTCGTCGTTGGGAGTGCGGCGGGCCCAGTTGTAGAACGGCTCGTCCTCCCGCCGCTCCTCCTGGTAGCGACGGACCACCCGCAACAGGGCGTCGGGTACGTCGTTGACCGGTCGGGCGTGCTCGATCCAGTCGATGAAGCCGGCATCGGCTCCGAGTGAGCCGCCCATGCCGATGTCGACCGCCTCGGCCAGGTGGTTGCCCACGTGGGCCACCTCGCCGCGGAATCCGATGTCGGCGATCTGGGGCTGGGCGCAGCTGGCCGAGCACCCCGAGAAGTGCATGCGGATGACCCCGGCGTCCTCCTTGGGCCCGGAGCGACCGAAGGGGACGGGAACGGCGCCGACCGGCTCACCGGCCAGTTGATCGTCGAGGAAGCGGGCCCACTTGACCGCCCGCTCCTTGGTTTCGGTGATGGCGTACCGGCAGAATTCGGATCCGGTGCAGGCCACCACCCCCCGGGAGAACGGCCCGGGGTACGGGGAGTACTTCTGCAGGAGGTCCTCGGCGAGCATGGTGTCGATCCGCTCCTCGGGCACACCGGTGAAGGTGATGTTCTGATCGGTGCCGATGCGGACGGTGCCGTCGCCGTAGGTCTCGGCCAGCCGGGCCGCCTCCACCAGCTCCAGTCCGTTCATCCGGCCCACCGGGACCGAACAGCCCACGTAGAACAGCCCGTCCTCTTTCTGCGGGTGGACCCCCACATGATCGCCCCGGTACCGGCGGGTCAGCGCTTCGCCCGCAGGCACCAACTCGAAGCGGGCCCGAGCCGCCAGCTGCTCGCGGAACCCTTCGGCCCCCAGCTCCTGGACCAGGTAGCGCATACGGGCCAGGCCCCGGTTCTCACGGTTGCCGAGCTCGCCGAAGAGCTGGGCGATGGCCCGGGTTACCTCGACGGCCTGGTCCTGTCGGACGAAGACGTCGATGTCCGAGGCCATCCGCTCCCCGTCCGACAACCCTCCCCCGGCCAGCAGGTTGAAGCCCAGCGTGCCGTCGTCGGCCCGGGCCGGCCACAGGCCGATGTCGTTGATCTCGGCCTGGGCGCAGTCCTCCACGCAGCCGGTCACCGAGATCTTGAACTTGCGGGGCAGATTGGCGTACTCCCGGTTGCCGGTGAAGAAGTCCGAGACCGCCACGGCCACCGGGCGGGCGTCAAAGGCCTCGTGGGCGTCCACGCCCGACACCGGGCAGCACGAGACATTGCGGGCCGAGTCCCCGCAGGCCTGCACGGTGGTGAGACCGACAGCGGCGAACCGTCGCCAGATGCGGGGGATGTCCTCGATGCGCAACCAGTGGATCTGGACGGTCTGGCGGGTGGTCAGGTCGGCATAGCGGGACCCGAACATCCGGCTTTCCGTGCCGTCCGGGCCCTCCCCGAAGGCATCGGCGGCCACCCCGATCTCGCGGATCTGCGGTGCGGTCAGGTAGCCACCGGGGATCTTGATGCGCATCATGAAGGCGTCCCCACCCTGCTTCTGGGGGTAGATGCCGGCCCACTTCAGGCGCTCGACCTCACCGGGAACCTTGGCGATTCCGGCCGGCCCCTCCTTGGAGTAGGTGTCGATGATGGCATCGGCGATCTCCAACGGATGGCGTTCCAGTTTCCACTGCTCGATGTCGTTGAGCTCGCCCTTGGTCCGGTAGGGATTGACGAACGGCATCGGGCGGTCGGTCCCACGGAGGTGGAGCCCGTACAGCTCGTCACGATCCTTGGTCATGTCACAGGTGCAGCCCGCACTCGACTTTGTCCGAGTCGGACCAGCGCCCGGCGCGGGGGTCCTCGCCATCGTGCACCGGACGGGTGGTCGGTGCACAACCGATGGACAGGTAGCCCTGGGCCAGCAAGGGGTGGGTGGGGATCCCGTGATCGGCGCTGTACCCGGCGATGTCATGCTCGGTCCACGTGGCCAGGGGGTTGATCTTGACCAGCCCCCAGTTGTCGTCGAAGGAAACGATGGGCGCGGCACGACGGGTATAGGCGTCAACCCGCTTGAGGCCGGTCATCCAGGCTTCCTTGCCCTCCAGCGCATTCTTGAGGGGACGGACCTTGCGGAACTCGCAGCACTGGGCGGTGCCGCACGGCCACTGCTCGGCCTCTTCCACCGGCTTGGTCACCGTGAGGTTGAGGTCGTAGCGGGCCCGAATGACCTCCACGTACTCGAGCGTCTCGGGGAAGTGGGCCAAGGTGTCGAGGAAGATGACCTCGACCTGAGGGTCGATCTGCACCGCCAGATCGATGAGCACGGCCTCCTGAAAGGACGAGGCCATGGCCAGCTTTCCCCCGAACCGTTCCACGGCCCATTTGATGACGGCACTCGGCGGCTGCGTCTCGAAGGCGTTCGACCGCTCATTCATCTCGTCGCGCAACTGTGCCAGTTCAGACTTCGCGTCCAACATGCTCACGTTCACAACCCTCTCTGCGCTTTGTCCCCTAGAGCGGTGTGTGAGCAACCACACTCACGTTCCCCAAACCGCTGCTCCAACCCCAACCCTGCTGCTTGAAACCCCAACAATTCAGTCAACAATCACCACAGGAGAACCCGATCCGCCCCACTTTCATTCCTCGACCTCCCCAGAGGGGAGGCGAATGGCCGTGAGAGCCTTCTCCTCAGGTCACCGATTCCACCTGTCGGAGGCCTGTCCGGCACCCCACAAGCGGAACGGATTCCTTGATGGCGATTATACATGACTAATCAGATCAAGTTTTAGGACAATCCCGACCGATCTGGTAGGTAAAACCCTGACCTCCGGCTTTGTGGCTGGCAGGCAGGATCCAGAGCAGGAGCCGACCATCCATGACCACCGCGCCGCCGCCGACCGACCCCCCTGCGGGCTACCCGGTGGTCCTCACCGTGTCCGGCCGTCGGTGCCTGGTGGTCGGCGGTGGCCCGGTGGCCGCCCGCCGGGCCCGGGGCCTGCTCGAGGCTGGGGCCACGGTCACCGTGGTGGCCCCCGACGTGGTCCCCGCTATCGAGCGGCTGGCTGACGGGGGGACGCTCGAGGTCGCCCGGCGCCCGTACCGCTCCGGCGAGGCGGCCCGCTACCACCTGGTGCTCACGGCCACCGGGGTCCCCGAGGTGGACCGGTCGGTGGTGGCCGACGCCGAGTCGGCCGGGGTGCTGGTCAACACGGCCAGCGGTGACGCCCCGGGCACCGTGCAGCTGCCGGCCGTCCACCGGGAGGGACCGGTCACCGTGGCCGTCTCCACCGCAGGCACCAGCCCGGCACTGTCCCGGTGGCTGGCGGACCGAGTGGCCGCCTCCCTCCCCGCCAACGTGGTCACCATCGCCGAGCTGCTCGACGAGGCCCGGTCGACCCTGATGGCCGCCGGACGCGCCACCGGATCGGTGGACTGGCAGGCGGTGTTGACCGAGTCCGTGGTGCCGCTGGTGGAAGCCGGTCGGATCGATGAGGCCCGGGCCGTGCTGCGGGCGGTGTGACCTGTCCTCCGCCACCGGGCCGGCCAATCGAGGTGCCGGTAGTGTGAGCCCATGCACCCGGAGCGTGTTCTCGAGCTCGACCAGATCGATCTCTCCGACCTGACCTTCTGGGAGCGGCCGTGGTCGGAGCGCGAAGGGGCCTTCGAGGTGCTGCGCCAACAGCGCCCCCTGGCCTTCTTCGAGGAACCCGATCTCACCGAAGCATCGGCTCTGGCCCCTCCCCCCGGTCCGGGGTACCGCGCCGTGACCCGGCACGCCGATGTCGTCGAGATCAGCCGTCACCCCGAGATCTACGGCTCCGGACAGGGTGCCGTGAGCATCCCCGACCTCCCGCCCGAGATGGTCGAGTACTTCGCCGGCATGATCTCCACCGACAACCCCCGGCACGCCCGCCTCCGCCGGATCGTCTCGGCGGCGTTCAACCCCCGCCGCATCGCCAGCATCGAGGACACCATCGAAGAAGTGGCCAGCCGGGTCATCAAGCGAGCGTCCCCTCTGGGCGAGTGCGACTTTGCCGTAGAGGTTGCCGCGCCGTTCCCCCTCGAGATCATCTGCGACATGATGGGTGTGCCCGAGTCGCAGTACGCCACGGTGCTGCGCTGCTCCAACATCATCCTGAGCGGCGGTGACCCCGAGTACGTGCCCGAGGGCTCTGATCCCGTGCTGGCCTTCATCACCGCCGGGCAGGAGCTCACCGATCTGATGAACGAGCTCAGTGCCCAGCGGATCGACCATCCCGCCGACGACCTGACCACCGCCCTGATCACCACCAACATCGACGGCGAGGCCCTGACCCACGGCGAGCTGGCGTCCTTTTTCATCTTGTTGCTGACGGCCGGCAACGAGACCACCCGCAATGCCATCTCGCACGGTCTGCTGGCGCTGACCGAGCACCCCGACCAGCGCGAGCTGTGGCGGGCCGACCCCGGCGGCATCGGGCCCACCGGGGTCGACGAGATCGTGCGGTGGGCCTCCCCCGTCATCTGGATGCGCCGCACCGTCAACGAGGACACCGTGCTCTCGGGCCAGGAGCTCCATCCGGGCGACAAGGTCCTCTTGTTCTACAACTCGGCCAACCGCGACGAGTCGGTCTTCGACGACGCCTACCGCTTCGACGTGCGGCGCAGCCCCAATCCCCATGTGGGGTTCGGAGCGGCCGGCCCCCACTTCTGCCTGGGCGCCCACCTGGCCCGGCGCGAGGTCGAGGTGATGATCCGGGAGTTGCTGGTGCAGCTACCGGACATCGAATCCGTCGGGGAGCCTGACCGGCTGCACTCCTCGTTCATCAACGGGATCAAGCACCTCCCCTGCCGGTTCACCCCGCACTGAGCGTTCTGGTCAGCGCCGTGTCAGGGCTTGGCCACCATCACCACGGTGGCCACGATCAACAGGACCAGGACCGCGGCCGCCATCCCCGCCACCCGTAGGCACGGTGAACGCAGATCGGTGATTGACCCCGAGTCCGCCAGAGCCATCTGCAGGCGTCGTTCGGCCGGCCACAGGGCCAGCTCCCCTATCGTCGCCACCGCCGCCCACAAGACCAGTCCGGTGCCCACCCACTGGTCCGAGTACCCGTACTGGCCGTGGCTCATGTAGAGCAGCACGATGCCGAAGATCGGGACCAGAAACAGGACCCGGCCGGCCCAGTTGATCCCTGGCTGGTAGTAGCGCCGGATGGACTCCGACTCCGGGCCCGAGCGGGCCAGGGCCAAGGCGTAGCCACCGGCCGCAGCCACGGCGCCGAACCCCACCACGACGCTCAGCACATGGGCCAACAGGACGATGTCGTACCCGGCGCCGCGGGCCAGGTCCTGGGTGCTGGCGGACAGGACCGGGTGGAGGAGGATCACGGCAGCGATTGTGGCACCGGACCGCCCATCATGGCCTGCGGCCACTTGACGCATCTCGAGGCTCTCCGATTGCTACGTTAGGGGCATGGGGTTGGCAGCCCGGGGCCGGCTGCGCCCACGGGACGTAGGGCTTTGCGCCGGCCGTAGAATGTTGATGGCCGCGGGAACATGGAATTGAGGTGCCGACGATGGTGCGCACAGACTGGAACCACTCACCGAGGAACGCCACGCACCGTTGTTGAACCAGCTCCGACTTGATCCCCTCACTGGCCGCTGGGTAGTGGTCAGCACCGACCGGGCCACCCGGCCCCAGGCGTTCGCGCCCCGGGTGGCGCCGATCCAGGCGGACACCTCCCGCCCCTGCCCCTTCTGTCCCGGCAACGAGGAGAGCGCCACCCCCGCACTCGAGACCCGGGGTCCCGACGGCAAATGGCTGGTCCGGGTGGTGCCCAACCTGTATCCGGCCTTCGAAGGCAACGCTCCCTTCGTGGTGACCAACCGGGGCCCGGTCTTCACCCAGGCCACCGCAGGCGGTATCCACGAGGTCTTCGTGCTGTCCCCCAGCCACCAGAACTCGTGGTCGATGCTGAGCGACGAGCAGACCACCGCGGTGATGTCGGCCATCCGGGACCGCATCGAGGAGCACTCGACGATCCCCGGCCTGCGCTACAGCCAGGCCATCGTGAACTCCGGGCGTGAGGCCGGTGCCTCTATCGAGCATCCCCACGGGCAGCTGCTCGGGATGTCCTTCGTCCCCCGCGAACTGGTCGAGGAGCAGGCCGGCTTCGCCCGCTTCGCCGGCCGGTGCCTCCTGTGCACCACGGTCGACGCCGAGGACAACGTGAACCACCGGGTGGTCTACTCCGACGAGCAGGTTCTGGTCATCTGCCCGTTCTGGAGCGGCGCCCCCTATGAGATGCTGGTCATCCCCCGGGCCCACGGACCCCATCTCCATCACAGCCCCCACACCGACCTGGTGGCTGTGGGCAAGGCCCTCAAGGTGGCGCTGGGCAGCCTGCGCGACGTCGTCGGGGACATCGCCTACAACCTGGTCTTCCACTCGGCTCCCTACCGGGCTCCCGAGCCGTACCACTGGCACGTCCACGTGGTGCCCAAACTCACCACGGTGGCCGGCTTCGAACTCGGCACCGGCGTGCTGATCAACATCGTGAACCCGGAAGAGGCCGCCGAGGAGTTGGCCGTCAGCGTTCCGGTGGCCCGGGCCGGCTGAGCCCGGCTTCCCGTCTCTCAGGCCAGCTCGAAGCAGAGGGACCCGTACGAGGCCACGGTGACCGGATAGGGATCCGTCCCGATCAGGGGGAACGCCACCCGACCCAGCAGCTCGATGGGCTGCCGGCCCACCCACCGTTCGATGTGCAGCTCGGCGGGTTGGGACAGCCGGCTGAGGTTGTGGACGCACAGCACCGGATTGATCGGGCCCCGGTCGGCCCGGTCCGGCGCCGAGCGCACGAAGGCCAACACCGACGGGTTGGCCGACGACACCACATGGATATCGCCGGTTCCGAGGACCGGGAACTCCCGGCGGACGGCCAGGATCCGGCGCATCCAGTGCAAGAAGGAGCTCGGGTTGCGCTGCTGGGCCTCCACGTTGACCGCCGAGAACCCGTACACCGGGTCCATGAGGGGCGGGAGGTACAGCTGGGCGAAGTCGGCCCGACTGAACCCACCGTTGCGGTCGGGGGTCCACTGCATGGGTGTGCGCACCGAGTCGCGGTCACCGAGGTAGAGGTTGTCGCCCATCTGGATCTCGTCGCCGTAGTAGAGGACAGGGCTCCCGGGCAGGGTGAAGAGCAGGTAGTAGAGCAGCTCGGACAACCGCCGGTCGCGATCGAGCAGCGGGGCCAGGCGGCGCCCGATCCCCATGTGTCGCTTCATCCGCGGGTCCTTGGCGTACTCGGCGAAGAGGTAGTCGCGCTCCTCCTCGGTGACCATCTCCAAGGTCAGCTCATCGTGGTTGCGGAGGAAGATGGCCCACTGGGCGCTACCGGGCGGCTCGGGGGTCTGGGCCAGTATTTCGGTGATGGGGTAGCTCTGCTCACGGCGGACCGCCATAAACAGGCGGGGCATGAGGGGGAAGTTGAAGCACAGGTGGCACTCATCGTCCTTCCCGAAGTAGTCGGCCACGTCCGAAGGCCAGCCGTTGGCCTCGGCCAGCAGGATCCGGCCCGGGTAGTTGGTATCCAGTTCGGCCCGGATCCGCCGGATGAAGGCGTGGGTTTCGGGCAGGTTCTCCCCCGCCGTCCCGTCCTTTTGGAAGAGGAAGGGCACGGCATCGAGCCGGAACCCGTCGAGGCCCAGATCGAGCCAGAACCGGACCACGTCGAGCATGGCGTCGGCCACCTCGGGGTTGTCGTAGTTCAGGTCGGGTTGGTGCGAGTAGAAGCGGTGCCAGTAGTACTGGTTGCGCTGAGCGTCGTAGGACCAGTTGGACCGCTCCACGTCGACGAAGACCACCCGGGCCTCGGGCCAGCGCTGGTCGTCGTCGTTCCAGACATACCAGTCGGCCTTGGGGTTGTCGCGGCTCTGGCGGGACTCGATGAACCACGGATGCTGGTCGCTCGTGTGGTTCATGACCAGGTCGGCGATGACCCGGATGCCCCGGGCATGGGCCTCGTCGAGGAGACGCCGGAGGTCATCGACGGTGCCACTCTCGGGATGTACCGAATAGAAGTCGCTGATGTCGTAGCCCCCGTCGCGCAGCGGCGACGGGTAGAACGGGAGCAGCCACAGGCAGTCCACGCCCAACCACTGGAGGTAGTCGAGTTTGGCGATGAGCCCGGGGATGTCCCCGACCCCGTCGTTGTTCCCGTCGAAGAACCCCCGGATGAAGACCTCGTAGAAGATGGCCCGCTGGAACCACAGCGGATCGAGCTCGGGCGGGGCCAGAGGCTCCCGACGGAGGCTGGTGCCTTCCGACAGCGTGCTCAGCGTGGTGAGCGGTATGGGGCCGTTGGACAGACCCGGGGTGGATTCGACGGTCACGACCGCACGCTACCCGAGTGCTTCCGGGCGGATGTGGTGTTTCCGGCCCCGGATCGGTTGGGTCACGACAACCGGCGCGCCGTCATGTACCCGGCGCGGCCTCGGTGAACCCGGGCGCCATCCCGACCAGTAGCCGTTCGGCCGCCTCGTAGGGATCGATCTCCCCGGCCACCATGGCCTCGGTGATGTCGCCGAAGGCCTCGGTGGCCACGGCCTCGTCGATCCTGGTCTTGATGCGGGCCACCACGATCTGATCGAACTCGCGAATCAGCCGTTCACGCCGGAGCCCGGCCAACAGACCGTTCTCGATCTGGTGAGCCCGGTGCTCGGCGATAGCGCCCCACAACTCGTCGGTCCCCTGGCCCTTTGACGCCACCGTCTCCACGATCGGCGGGCGCCAGTCGCCCAACCCCGACAGGTCCAGCATCTGTTCGAGATCGCGCCGGGTCTGGCGGGCGTTGGGGCGGTCGGCCTTGTTGATCACGAAGAGGTCGGCGATCTCCAACAGGCCCGCCTTGTTGGCCTGGATGGAGTCGCCCCACCCCGGGTTCACCACCACCACGGTGGTGTCGGTGGCCGCCGCCACCTCGACCTCTTGCTGTCCCACCCCCACGGTCTCGACCATCACGATGGGTATCCCCACCGCCGAGAGCACCCGGACGGCATCGGGCACCGCCACCGCCAGCCCGCCGAGGTGGCCGCGGGTGGCCATGGAGCGGATGAACACCCCGTCATCGAGGAAGTGACCCCCCATGCGGACCCGGTCGCCCAAGATGGCCCCGCCGGAGAACGGCGAGGAGGGATCGATGGCCAGCACGCCGACCTGGCCCTCGCCCCCATGGCCCTCACCCTCGGTACCCTCATCGGGAGGACCCCGGTCGAAGCCCCGTTGGCGGGCCACGCCGATCAGCCGGTCGGTGAGGGTCGACTTCCCCGCCCCCGGCGCTCCGGTGATCCCCACGGTGTAGGCCTGGCCGGGGGTGCGGTAGGCCAGCCCCGCCACTTCCTGCGAGGCGGGGCCTCCCCGCTCCACCAGCGACAGCAGCCGGGCCAGGGCCACCCGGTCGCCGGCACGTGCCCGCCTCCATCAACGTGGCGGGATCGGAGTGTCGGGAGACGGACATGGAGTGGAGAGCGTATACGTGAGGAGTTGGCGGGTCAGGCCCGTGAGACGCAGGCCCCCAGCGCCGCCAACTTGCCGTCGAGGTCCTCGTAGCCCCGGTCCACGTGGTGGGCGTCGGTGATGACCGTCTCCCCCTCGGCCACCATTCCGGCCAGCACCAGAGCGGCCCCGGCCCGGACGTCGAAGGCCCGCACCGGGGCTCCCGACAGCCGGTCCACCCCCCGCACCACGGCGTGGTGACCCTCGGTGCGGATGTCCGCACCCATGCGGCGGAGCTCCTCCACGTAGCGGAACCGTCCGAAGAAGAGGTTCTCGGTCACGATGCCCACCCCGTGGGCCACCGTGAGCAACGTGACCAGCAGGGGCTTGTAGTCGGTGGCGAAGCCCGGGTACGGGAGCGTGGCCACGTCCACCGACAGCAGCCGCTCGCTACGGTGGCGCGCCGCCCGGAGCCCGTCGGGACCCTGGGTGATCTCGATTCCCGCTGCCACCAGCTTCCGGATGAGCATGTCCATGTGGTCGGGTCGACCGTCCTCGACCACTACCTCCCCACCGGCCAATCCGGCCGCCACCAGAAAGGTGGCCACCACCAGGCGGTCGGGAATCACCGCGTGGGTGGCCGGGTGGAGCTCGTCCACCCCGGTGACCTCGATCCGCGAGGTGCCGGCTCCGGTGATCCGGGCCCCCATGGCGTTGAGGAACTCGGCCAGGTCCCGCACTTCGGGCTCGCGGGCGGCGTTCTCGATCACCGTGGTCCCTTTGGCCAGCACCGCGGCCATCAGGATGTTGTCGGTGCCGGTGTGGCTGGGGTACTCCAGCACCACCCGGTTGCCGACCAGGCGGGGCACAGAGGCCACCGTCGACTCCACCCGGGCCTCGACGTACCCGTGGGCCGACTCGAACGAGGCCCCCAGGGTCTCGAGGGCCCGCAGGTGCATGTCGATGGGCCGGGGCCCGAAGTCGTCCCCACCCGGCATGGAGACCTTGGCCCAGCCGCACCGGGTCAACAGGGGCCCGAGCACCACCACGGAGGCCCGCATCTTCTCCACCAGCTCGTAGGGGGCCTCGGGGACGACCTCGGCCGGGGTGGTCACCACCAGCTCGTCGGGGGTGCGCCCGCGCCGGACGTCGACCCCCATGGCGCCCAACAGCTCGCCCATGATGTCCACATCGGTGATCCGGGGGACATTGGTCAGCACATGGCGGCCCTCGGCCAGGAGGCAGGCCGCCATGAGTTTGAGCACGGAATTTTTGGCCCCACCGGCCCGTACGCTCCCCTGGAGCGGGCCGTTGGGTGTCACGATGAACCGATCCACCCGGCCAGTATGGCCCGCCCGGACCGGTACCTCTTCGATACCGGTGGTCCAAACGGCTCTCCCCCGGGCCCGGGAACCGCCCCGGGGCTTTCAGCCAATAGCCACTCCGCCAGCCACTATCGTCATGATCCGTGACCGCCGAACCGCAGGCCCCCGATCGCAACCTGGCCATGGAGCTCGTCCGAGTAACCGAGGCCGCGGCCCTGGCCGCCTCCCGGTGGATGGGACGGGGGGACAAAGAAGGCGCCGACGGAGCCGCCGTCCACGCCATGCGGGTGGTCCTGTCGTCCATCGCCATGGATGGCGTGGTGGTCATCGGCGAAGGGGAGAAGGACAACGCCCCCATGCTGTTCAACGGGGAGAAGATCGGTGACGGCACTCCCCCGAAGGCCGACATCGCCGTGGATCCGATCGACGGCACCACTCCCACCGCCCTGGGGCGGGGTGGGGCCCTGTCGGTGATCGCCGTCTCCGAGCAGGGGACCATGTTCGACCCGGGGCCGTGCGTCTACATGGAGAAGCTGGCGGTCGGCCCGCGGGCGGTCGGCAGTATCGACATCACCCTGCCCATCGAGGACAACCTCAAGGCCGTGGCCAAGGCCAAGGGCACCACGGTCCGCGCCCTCACCGTGGTGATCCTGGACCGGGACCGCCACAGCGAGCTCATCAACACCGTCCGGAGCACCGGCGCCCGGATCCGGCTGATCACCGACGGGGACGTGGCCGGTGCCATCGCCACCGCCTGGCCCGACACCGGGGTGGACCTCCTGGTCGGCACCGGGGGCACGCCCGAGGGAGTCATCGCCGCCGCCGCTCTCAAGTCGATGGGCGGGGAGATCCAGGGCCGCCTGTGGCCCCGCGACGAAGGTGAGCGCCAGGCGGCCCTCGACGCCGGCTACGACCTCGACGCCGTGCTGACCACCGACGACCTGGTCCGGGGGGACAACTGCTTCTTCGCCGCCACCGGGATCACCGACGGGGAGCTGCTCCACGGGGTGCGCTACGACGAGTTCGGGGCCATGACCCAGTCCCTGGTCATGCGGTCCAAGTCGGGCACCGTCCGGCTCATCTACGCCAAGCACCCGCTCCACAAGCTGGCCGAGTACAGCGCCATCGAGTTCGGGTAGGCGCCGACCAGGCCGGCCAGCCGGCAGGTGGGTCAGGCCGAGGCCGTCGACACCGACGCGGTGGCCCCGGCCGACGCCTCGACGGCCTCGAGTCGAACCTGGGCCCGCAGTAGGGCCGCTTCGGCTTCGACCACATCGGCGTCGGGCTCGTCGCCGTCGCCCGCTCCGGATCCCGAGCTGCGCCCGCCGGCGCCGCCCAACTCGGACACCCTGGCCTCGGCGGCCTCGAGAGCGGTGCGGGCCCGAGCGGCGTCGATCTCCCCGGCCAGCTCGGCCACGCCGATCAGCAGGGTGACCCGGGTGCCTCCGGTGAGGACCGGGGCCGGGGAACCACCGGGCCCGTCCTCATCCACCAGCCGCTTCTCCACCTGGACGAAGCCCCCGTGGACCGCCACCACCTCCACCTCACCCTCGGGACGGATCACGCGGAGCACACCGGGCTGCACCGTGCCCACCAGCGGGGTGTGGCCGGCCAGAAACGAGGCGTCCCCGTCACCGGTGCGCAGGATCACCTCGGAGGCCGGCCCGGAGACCAGAATGCGCTCCGGGGTGACCAGTTGGACATCGAAGAGGCTGTCGTCAGCCATGGTGCGCTCGGCTCCCGCTCAGTCGTTCTCGAGGGCGTGGGCCTTGGCCAGCACCGACTCGGCGCCGCCCACGTTGAGGAAGGCCTGCTCGGGGACTTCGTCGAGCTCCCCGTTGATCAGGGCCTCGAACGACTCCACCGTCTCGTCGACCGGGACCGTGACCCCCTTCAGGCCGGTGAACACCTCGCCGACGTTGAACGGCTGGGACAGGAACCGCTGGATCTTCCGGGCCCGGGTCACCGTCACCCGGTCCTCCTCGGACAGCTCGTCGAGGCCCAGGATGGCGATGATGTCCTGGAGCTCCTTGTAACGCTGCAGCACCCCCTGCACCCGGCGGGCCACGGCGTAGTGGCGGTCGCCGACGATCTCGGGAGCCAGGATGTTGGAGGTGGACGACAGCGGGTCCACGGCCGGGTAGATCCCGAGCGAGGCGATGTCGCGGGACAGCTCGGTGGTGGCGTCGAGGTGGGTGAAGGTGGTGAACGGGGCGGGGTCGGTGTAGTCGTCGGCCGGCACGTACACCGCCTGCAGTGAGGTGATCGAACGCCCCCGGGTCGAGGTGATCCGCTCCTGCAGCTGACCCATCTCGTCGGCCAGGGTGGGCTGGTAGCCCACGGCCGAGGGCATCCGGCCCAACAGGGTGGACACCTCGGAGCCGGCCTGGACGAAGCGGAAGATGTTGTCCACGAACAGCAGCACGTCCTGGTTCTTCACGTCCCGGAAGTACTCGGCCATGGTGAGGGCGGCCAGGGCCACCCGCAGCCGGACCCCGGGGGGCTCGTCCATCTGGCCGTAGACCAGGGCGGCCTTCTCGATGACCCCCGACTCCTGCATCTCGATCCACAGGTCGGTACCTTCACGGGTGCGCTCACCCACACCGGCGAACACCGACACACCGCCGTGGTTGGTGGCCACCCGGTTGATCATCTCCTGGATGAGCACGGTCTTGCCCACACCCGCTCCACCGAACAGGCCGATCTTGCCACCCTGCACGTAGGGCTCGAGGAGGTCGATGACCTTGATGCCGGTCTCGAACATGACCGCCCGGGGCTCCAGGGTGTCGAAGTTGGGGGCGTCGCGGTGGATCTCCCAGTACGCCTCGGCCTCACCGATGGAGTCGGTGTCGAGGGGCTGGCCCAGCACGTTGAACACGTGGCCCAGCACGGCATCGCCCACCGGGACCTGCAGGCCCCGGCCGAGGTTGCGCACTTCGGCCCCGCGGGTGAGCCCGTCGGTGGCCTTGAGGCAGATGCACCGCACCCGGCCGTCGCCGATCTGCTGGGCCACCTCGGCCACGATCAGCTCCTTTTTGCCTTCGAGCTCCACGTCGACCTCGACGGCCCCGTTGATCTCGGGCAGGCCGTGGGGCGGAAACTCCACGTCGATCACCGGCCCGGCAATGGCCACCACCCGTCCGGAGGGAAGGGTGCCGGCCTTGGTCGGCTGGGGGGCTGTGGTGGTCATGAGCTTCGTGCTCCCTTTTGTTCGTCAGTGGTTGCGTTCGGTCCGCCGGTACGGGTGGTGGCGGGATGGTGTGTCATAGCGGTTCAGACCCGGGCCTCGATGACCTGGCCGCTCTCGTCGTCATCGGCTCCGGCCCGCAGGGCCTCGGCCCCACCGACGATCTCCATGATCTCGGTGGTGATGGTGTCCTGGCGGGCCCGGTTCATGATCCGCGAGTACTTCTTGATCAGTTCGCCGGCGTTGTCGGTGGCCGCGGCCATGGCCCGCTGGCGGGCGGTGACCTCCGAAGCCGACGCTTCCAGCAGGGCGGCGAAGATGGCCGTCTCGGCGGCCCGGGGCCCCAGGGTCTCGAGCAGGATGGCGGCGTCGGGCTCGAACTCGGTGTAGCCCAGTGGGCCCTCGGGGGCGGTGGGCTCTTCGGCATCGTCGCCCGACTGGCGGGGATCGATCAAGGGGAGCAGTTGGCGTACCTCGACCTTCTGGGTCCCCGCCGAGATGAACCGGGTCGACACCACCACCACCTGGTCGACCTCCCCGTTGATGAAGGGGGTGAGGACGGCGGCGGCCACCTCCCGGGCGTCGGTGAACGTCGGACGCTCGCTCATGCCCATGAACGACTGCTCGACCGGTTGGCCCCGGAACCGGAAGTAACCCTGGGCCTTCTTCCCCACCGTGAACAGGCGGTACTCGGTGCCGGCCGCCTCGTCGCCGGCAATCAGGCGCTCGGTGGCCCGGAGTACGGAGGTGTTGTAGGCGCCGCACAGCCCGCGGTCGGCCACCACCGACAGCACCGCCACCTTGTCGGTGGTCTCGGGCGTGCCGAGCAATCGACCGGCGGCATCGGGGTCACCCAGGACGGTCTCCAGCACGATGCGGGCCATCCCCTCCTGATAGGGCCGCGCCGCGGCGATGCGGCTCTGGGCCCGCACGATCTGGGAGGCCGCGATGAGCTCCATGGCCTTGGTGATCTTCTTGGTCGACTGGATGCTCTTGATCCGTCGGCGCAGGATGCGCTCTTGCCCACCGGCCATGGCTCAGTCGACCTTGCCGGTGTCGAAGGACTCGTTGAAGGAACGGAGGGCGGTCTCCAGCTTGTCGCCCTCGGGCAGCTTGCCCGACGTGCGGATGTCCTCCAACAGGTCGGCGTGGTTGGCCCGGAAGAACGCCCGCACCTCGGACTCGTACCGCTGCACCTCGGAGACCGGCACGTCGTCCACGTAGCCCTCGGAACCGGCGAAGATCACCACCACCTGCTCCTCCACCGGCACCGGGGCGTTGAGGCCCTGCTTCAGCAGTTCGGTCAGTCGGTAGCCCCGGTCCAGCTGGGCCTGGGAGACCTTGTCGAGCTCCGAGCCGAAGGTGGCGAAGGCTTCCAGCTCGCGGAACTGGGCCAGGTCCAGCTTGAGGGTTCCCGACACGGCCTTCATGGCCTTGATCTGGGCGGCGGAACCCACCCGGCTGACCGAGATGCCCACGTTGATGGCCGGGCGCACGCCGGCGTAGAAGAGGTCGCTCTCGAGGTAGACCTGGCCATCGGTGATGGAGATGACGTTGGTCGGGATGTAGGCCGACACGTCGCCGGCCTTGGTCTCGATGATCGGCAACGCCGTCAGCGATCCCCCACCGAACTCGTCAGAGAGCTTGGCGGCCCGCTCGAGCAGCCGGCTGTGGAGGTAGAAGACGTCACCGGGGTAGGCCTCACGCCCGGGCGGCCGACGGAGCAGCAGCGACATCTGGCGGTACGCCTCGGCCTGCTTGGACAGGTCGTCGTACACGATGAGGGCGTGCTCGCCGTTGTCCATCCAGTGCTGGCCCATGGCGCACCCGGCGTAGGGGGCCAGGTACTTGAAGGGAGCGGGATCGGCCGCCCCGGCCAGTACCACCACGGTGTACTCCAGGGCGCCGTAGCGCTCCAGGGTGGCCACGGTCTGGGCCACCGACGACTCCTTCTGCCCGATGGCCACGTAGATGCACTTGACCCCCAGGCCCTTCTGGTTGAGGACGGTGTCGACAGCCACGGTGGTCTTGCCGGTCTTGCGGTCGCCGATGATCAGCTCCCGCTGGCCGCGCCCGATGGGGGTCATGGCGTCGATGGCCTTGATGCCGGTCTGCAGGGGCTCGGTCACCGGCTGGCGCTTCACGATGCCGGGGGCCTGGACCTCGAGGCGTCGGGTGGCGTCGGTGGCGATGGGGCCCTTCCCGTCGACCGGCTCGCCCAGGGCGTTGACCACCCGGCCCAGCAGGGCGTCGCCCACCCGGACCGAGAGGATGCGGCCGGTGGCCTTGACCAACTGCTCCTCTTCCAGACCGGTGTCGTCGCCCAGGATGACGGCGCCGATGGTCTCCTCGTCCAGGTTGAGGGCCAAGCCCTCGGTGCCGTCGGCGAACTCGAGGATCTCGTTGACGGCCGCACCGGGGAGCCCGGTCACCCGGGCGATCCCGTCACCGACCTCGACGATGCGCCCTACCTGTTCGGTACCCACCTCGGGGGTGTAGTCATCGACGTGCCGCTTCAAGGCGGCGGTGATCTCGTCGGCGTTGATGGTCAACTCAGCCATCGGCTGTTTCCCTTCCCTCTGGAATGCGGTAGTCCACCTCGGATGCGAGGAGGTGCTCTTTCAACTCGTTCAATCGGTGACGGGCGGTTCCGTCCACCAGCAGGTCGCCCACCTCCACGATCACACCGCCCAACAGCTCGGCGTCCACGATCACCTGCAGCTCGACCGGGCCTCCGGTCAGGCGGCCCAGGGCCTCCCCCAGGTTCTGGCGCTGGGTGTCATCCACGGCGTTGGCCGAGTGCACCCGGGCCACCCGCCAGCCCCGGGCGCGGGCGGCGTCCTCCACCAGGGCGTCCAAGGTGGCCACGATGTCGCGGGCCCGTCCACCCCGCACGGCGTAGGCCGCCAGTCGCTTGGTGGCCGGCAGGACCTTGTCGGCGAACAGGTCCACGATGACCTGCTGACGCACGGACACCGGTAGGTCGCGGTCGCCCAGGGCCGTGCGCAGGGCCCGGTTGTTCTCCACCGTCCGGGCGAAGCGGAACAGCTGGTCCTCGATCTCTTCGAGCTCGGCGGTGGTGGCGCCCTCGAACACCGCGGCGGCATACCCCGAGACCCGGTTGCGGGATCCCATCCGGCCCAGGACGGCCAGGTCCTCGGCGCCGCCCTCGGGATCGGCACCGTACTCGGCAGCCGACCGCAGCCGGGTGGCCAGCCAGTGCAAGGATGTGGTCACGTCGGCGGCGGGGACCACGGTGACCGCCTGGTGGACCAGCCGTCGGACCTCGGAACGGACCTTGCCCTCCAACAGGTCGTCGAGCACGGCACGGCGGACCGTGGACGGCACCGAACCGTCGTCGATGGCCAGGGTGAGCTCGTTCGAGGCGTCGACCATGTCGGCGACCGCACGCATCTCGGAAGCAGCATCGGAAAGTGAGCCGGCCTCGGCCAGCGACTCCTCCATGGCGGCCAGATAGCCCTGGAGGGATGGGTTCACCGACGGCTCCCGGCGGCCCCTGCCGCAGCACCGGTGGTCGACTCGGCCCGGACCGCGGCGATGGCCTCGTTGATGAGGTCCTGGTGGTCGCTGGCCTGGATCTCGCGGCCGATGACGCGTTCGGCGGCGGCCAACACGATCTCCCCGACCCGGGCCGACACCTCCTCGACGGCAGCCTGGCGGGCCACGGCCACTTCGGCATCGGCGGCCTGGACGATCCGGTCGTAGGCCTCTTGAGCACGGGCTTCGGCGTCCAGCACCTTCTGATCAGCGGTGCTGCTGGCTTGAGCCACGATCTCGCGGGCCTGCACCCGAGCCTTCTCCAGCTCGGCCCGGCGCTCGACGTCGGCCTCTTCGGCATCGGCCTTGGCCTTGTCCGCCGCTTCCAGCTCACCACGGATCTGCTCCTGACGCTCGGTCAGGGCCTTGTTCAGGATCGGCAGCACCTTCTTGCCGAGGATGCCGAGCACGATGATGAAGGCCAGGAGGACGACGATGAACGTCCCGTTGGGGACGAGGAAGTTGCTGGTGGCGATGGGCATGATCGTGGTCCTGCTACTTCCCCAGGGAGAAGACGAACAGGGCGGCGAAGACCAGGTTGATGAAGTACGCGGCTTCGCACAGGCCCACGGTCAGGAACATGATGGTGGTCAGGCGGCCCTGCGCCTCGGGTTGCCGGGCGATGCCGGCGATGGTCTGGCTACCGGCCAGTCCGTCACCGACCGATGCGCCCACGGCGCCTCCGCCCAGTGCCAGGCCGGCGCCGACGAAGGCGCCCGCCATCTTCACCGAGTCGGCCATTGAGGTGTCTGCCATTGGAACTTCTCCTTTGTGGGGTTGTCGTTGAGATCAGGCGTTGATGACGTCGCCGGACTTCTGATGCTCTTCATCAGGAGCCATGGCGACGTCGAAGTACAAGATGGTGAGCAGGGCGAAGATGAAGGCCTGGATGGCTCCGATCCCCATGTCGAAGATCTTCCAGAGCACGGTGAAGGGAACCGAGAGCACCGCACCGATGGGGGCGGGGCCGAGCTTCCAGATGACCAGTGAGGCCAGCAGGGAGAGCATCAACCCCCCGGCGAACAGGTTGCCGAAGAGACGGAGCGTGAGGGTCACCGGCTTGACCAGTTCCTCCACCCCGTTCATGAACAGGTTGATCGGCCACAGCTTGGTGGGGAACGGTCGGGTGAAGTAGTGCTTGAAGTAGCCCCCGACGCCACGGTTCTTGATGGCCGCCCGGTGCACCATGACGATGACGTAGAGGGCCATGGCCAGCGGCAGATTGATGTCGCTGGTGGGGGCGGGCAGGAAGTCGTAGGTACTCCCGATGCTCAGCACCTCGAACAGGTTGCAGGTGAAGATGAAGATGAACAGCGTCACCGCCAGCGGTACCACCTGGGCCCCACGGGGACCGATGGTGTCGTTGACCTGCTTTTGGACCGCACCCACCACCATCTCCCACAGCAGCTGGAACTTGCCCGGTACGCCGCTGGTGGCCTTGGAGCGCAGGATCATGCCCATGGTGACGACCACCAGGCCGGCGATCACCGTGGCCCAGATGATGTCGGCATCGAAGGTCAGGGGACCGATCTTGAACTGGGGATGGACCCCAGGGGTGATGTCGATGCCGAGGAGCGGCGCGCTGATCAGGTGTGATCCGAGGAGCATCGGGTCAACTACCTCCGGTGGGGTCGGGGCCGAGGGCGGGCGGGGTCGGAGGGGCGTCGTCCTCGATCACATTGGCGGTGATCACGCCGTCGACCGAGGCCATCGGTCCCCCTTTGGCCATGGAGCGGGCGGCGTTGGTCAACAGGATGACCTGGAAGGCGAACAGGCCGCCGAACACGCCCCAGCCCAGACTGTGGGAGACCAGCATGAGGCCGATGGCCACCACCGTGATGATCCCCAGTCGCCCCAGGGTGTTGATGGCCAGGGGCTTCTTCTTGTTCTCCACCTCGCTGGCCGAGACCTTGGCCACCGAGTTGCCGATCATCCGGAAGTTGAAGGTGCCGAGGCCCAGGCCGATGCACGCCCCCAGGCCCACCAGGACGTTGCCGAAGGACACCGCAGCCACCAGGGCCGCCACCCCGACCACCAGGGCCATGGAGACGGTGCGGCGGGCCACGTCGGGAATGTTGGGCAGCTCGAAGTGGGCGAACACTACCGACTCACCAGCTCTTCGATCCCCGACTCCAACAGGGTCTCCCCCACCGAGGGGCTCACAGGTACTTGCGCACCCGGGAGATGGCCGTGAGCACGGCCGCGGCAATGCCCAGCACCAGTCCCACCAAGGTGAAGATGGGGCTGGTCCCCAACCACCGGTCGACCAGGTAGCCGAGGGCTCCGCCCACCAGCACGGTGACCGCCAAGGTCAACCCCAGGGTCAAGAACTCCACAGCCCCGGTACCGATCGCCGGTCCGGGCTTCTGGGGCCGGGAGGAATCCTCGGAATCCGCTGGTGAATTGGGCTCTTCCATGGTCGGGCCGTGCCGCGTCAGGGTGTCGGGAGGGATGGAGCTTCACGAGTCGTTCCTGAATTCACGCAGTGGTTCTGCCAACGCCGGTCGGGCCGCCGGCAGGATCGATGCCCCCGAAATGGGCGGGAGGCCTGCAATTCACGGGCATCATCATCGCACTACTGCGCCCTCGGCGGCAAAACGGCGGAAACACTCCGTTTACACTTCGCCCGGCGGGCCTCCCGTGGCCACCGGCACCCCCGGTGGTCGGGCGCTCACTCCGTCGAGTTCCACCCGGTCGGGGGCGCCGGGGGGAGCCACCGGATCGCCGGTGCCGCCGGCGCTCGGGGTGCCGGGCCCGCCCGGGCCCGCCTCCTGGCTCTCGGTTCCCGGATCGACCTGCCGCCTCAGCGAGGGGTGGAAGAGGGTGTAGAGCACCACCCCGAGGGCCAGCACCCCGAAGGGGATGACGGCGTTGACGCTTGAGATGTACAGCGGGAAGAGGATGAAGCCGGACAGCAGCACGGTCCAGGCCCACAGGATCAGCACGCTCCGGCGGTGACCGTGGCCCAGTCGGAGGAGCCGGTGGTGGAGGTGGTTCTTGTCCGGGGTGGAGAAGCCGGTGCGGTTGGCGGTGCGCCGCACGAAGGCGAAGGCCATGTCCACGATGGGCACGCCCAGGATGAAGAACGGGATGAACAGGGGGGCGAAGAAGAAGTAGGTCTGGCCGCTGTGGGCCGCCACCCCGCCGACGGTCCCGGCCGATCGGCCTCCGATCAGCATGGTGGAGGCCGCCATCAACAGGCCCAATAAGAGGGCCCCGGCATCTCCCATGAAGATCTTGGCCGGATGGAAGTTGTGGGGCAGGAAGCCCAGGCAGATGCCGCAGGTCACCACGGCGATCAGGGGACCGATGTTGTTGGCGGGCAGGTTGCCGAGGTGCTGGAGGTGGAATCCGTAGACGGCCAGGGCCCCCGAGGCGATGGCCACCACCCCGGCGGCCAGGCCGTCGAGGCCGTCGATGAGGTTGACGGCGTTGGTGATGGCGATGACCCACAGCGCCGTCAACAGCGGGGTCCACTCCGGTGACAGCTGGACCGGGCCGGCCAGGGGCACCTTGAACTGGAACCAGGTCACCCCCATGAAGTTGAGGATGCACGCCGCCAGCACCTCGCCGGCCACCTTGGCCGGGGCCGACATGTCACGCAGGTCGTCGATCACCCCGACCACGAAGATGGCCGCGGCCCCGAGGATCAGGCCCAGCGGCTCCCAGTCGGACGATCCCTGGAACAGGGGTCGCAGGGCCGGGATGAGGGCGGCCACCGCCCAGGTCACCAGCAGGGCCACGAACAGAGCCGCCCCTCCCGCCTGGGGGGTGACCCGCTGGTGGACCTTGCGCTCGTCGGGCTGGGCCACGTACCCGATCTCGACGGCCAGCCGGCGGGCCGGGAAGGTCAGGGCCCACGAGGAGACCGCAGCCACCACCAACAGGACGGCGTACCAGTTGAGCGGTACTCCCGAGCTCACCGGTGGCGCCGCTCCCCCGGGCTCACGTCCCGGACAGCGTGGGGTAAGGGGGGAAGGCGGCACACAGCTCGTGCACCTCGCCTCGGACCTGCTTGATGAGGGCCTCGTCGTCCCGGTTCCGCAAGGTCCGCCCGATGAGGGCCCCGACCACCTGCATCTCGGCCGGTCCCATGCCGGCGGTGGTCTGGGCCGCCGAGCCCAGGCGCAGGCCCGAGGTCACGAACGGCGACCGGGGCTCGTCGGGAATGGTGTTGCGGTTGCAGGTGATGCCGGCCCGGTCGAGGACCTCCTGGGCCACCTTGCCGGTCAGCTCCTCGTCGAAGGTGCGCAGGTCCACCAGCAGCTGGTGGTTCTCCGTCCCTCCCGAGACCAGTCGGATGCCCGTGGCCACCAGGGCCTGGCCCAGGGCTGCGGCGTTGGTCACCACCTGGGCGGCGTAGGTCCGGAACTCGGGCTGGGCCGCTTCGGCGAAGGCCACGGCCTTGGCTGCGATGACGTGCTCCAGCGGGCCGCCCTGCAGCCCGGGGAAGACCGCGCTGTCGATGGCCTTGGCCAGGTCGGCGGAGCACATGATGGCTCCACCCCGCGGCCCCCGCAGGGTCTTGTGGGTGGTCAGGGTGACCACGTCGGCCACCCCCACCGGCGAGGGATGGGCCCCTCCGGCGATGAGGCCGGCCGGATGGGCGGCGTCGAACATGAACAGGGCGCCCACCGAGTCGGCGATCTCGCGGAAGGGATGGGGGTCGATGATCCGCGAGTAGGCCGTCGACCCGGCCACGATCAGCTTGGGGCGCTCCCGGCGGGCCACATCGGCCACCTCGTCGAAGTCGATGATCTCCCCCGGCTTGTCGGGGTCGGTGCTGGCCGGGGAGACCCCGTAGGACACGAAGCGCCAGATCCGGGAGGTGATGCTGGCCGGGGAGCCGTGGGTCAGATGGCCCCCGTGGTCGAGACGCATGGCCAAGATGGTGTCGCCCGGCTCCAGCAGGGCCTGGTAGACGGCCAGATTGGCGTTGGCTCCGGCGTGGGGCTGCACGTTGGCGTGCTCCGCCCCGAACAGCGCCTTCAACCGGTTGCGGGCCAGGTCCTCGACCTCGTCGATGACCTGGTTGCCCCCGTAGTACCGGCGCCCGGGGTAGCCCTCGGCGTACTTGTTGGTGAGTACGGAGCCCGAGGCGGCCAGCACGGCCGGCGAGGTGAAGTTCTCCGAGGCGATGAGCTGCAAGGTGGTGGACTGGCGCTCGGCCTCCTCGCCCAGCAGGCGGCTCACCTCGGGGTCGCCGGCCAACCACCGGTCGAACGGTGAGGCGGCGAATGGGCTGGTCATGTCAGCGCGTCCTTTCTCGGTGTCGGTCCGCCTGCGGGCCCGCCTGCTGGACCCGGTCTCCGGCCAGGCGTTCGAGACCCGCAGGATCCGAGCCGACGGCGATACGCATCACCGAAGTGTACCGACGGGACGGCCCCCGACGGCGTCCCGGTACGCTTTCTGTCTTCATGAGCGTCGACCCCAACACCCCGGTCATCGTGGGGGTGGGCCAGGTCACCAACCGGCCCGGTGCCGACGGCGGCGGGCTGGACAGCCGCCCCGAGCCCATCGGCCTCATGGCCCAGGCGGTGCAGGCGGCCATGGAGGACTGTGACGGGGCGGAGCCGGGGGGTTCTGCCCCGGCCGGCCGACGGCTGGTGGCCCGGACCCAGTCGCTCCGGGTGTCCAACCCGCTGAGCTGGCGCTACCTCAACCCCGGGCGGGCCGTGGCCACTTCCCTGGGAATCGAGCCGGCCCAGATCATGGTGGCCTCCACCGGCGGCAACAACCCCCAGGCCATGGTCAACGCCACCTCTCTGGCCATCGGCCGGGGCCAACTGGACGTGGCGGTTCTGGTCGGCGCGGACTGCGTCTACACCCAGGAGGCCGCCCGACGACACCCGGACCGGCCCGTCCTGAGCTGGGCGGTCCAGCCGACGGACGTGGATCGGCCCGACCCTTTCGGCACCCAGCTGCGGGGGACCACCGAGGCCGAGGAGGAACGGGGACTGGATCTGCCCATCCACGTCTTCCCTCTGTTCGAGAACGCCCTCCGGGCCGAGCACGGACGGACCCTCGAGGCCCATCAGGACCACATCGGGCAGCTGTGGTCGGGGTTCTCCGAAGTGGCCGCAGCCAATCCTCAGGCCTGGATCCGCCAGGCCCGCACGGCCGAGGAGATCACCACCCCGAGCGACGCCAACCGGATGATCGCCTTCCCGTACACCAAGCTGCTCACGGCCAACATGCAGGTCGACCAGGGGGCCGCCGTCATCCTGTGCTCGGCGGCCGCCGCCACGGCCGCCGGCATCCCCCAGGACCGTTGGGTGTTCCCCCTGGCCGGGGCCGACGCCGACGACCACTGGTTCCTCTCCCATCGGCTCGACTTCCACTCGTCACCGGCCATCCGCCTGGCCGGGGCCTCGGCCCTGGCCCTGGCCGGCGCCTCCATCGACCAGATGGCCCACGTCGACCTGTACTCGTGCTTCCCGTCGGCGGTGGAGATCGCCGCCGCCGAGCTCGGCCTGCCCGACGACCAGGCCTCACGGCCCCTGACCGTGACCGGTGGGCTGACCTTCGGGGGTGGACCGGGCAACAACTACGGCACCCATGCCGTAGCCGCCATGGTGGGCGCCCTGCGGGCCGACCCCGGCTCGCAGGGGCTGGTTACCGGGCTCGGCTGGTACCTGACCAAACACAGCGTCGGGATCTACGGCACCGAGCCCGGGGCGCCGGGCTCCTCGGAGCCGGTCGGCCCGCCCCTGCCCGAGGGCACCGTGACCGAAGAGGCCGGGGGGTTCGCCTGGGCCAGCCCCCAAAAAGCAGTGTCAGCCCTCCCCCAGTGCTCGCCGGACACCGACGCCGACGGGGAGGTCACCGTCGAGACCTACTCGGTGTCGTACGAGCGCTCGGGGGCACCGGTGCGGGCCGTGGTGGCCTGCCGCACCCCGGACGGCCGCCGGGCCTGGGGCAATGTCACCGACACCGACCACCTGGCCGTGCTGGTCACCGAAGAGGGGTGCGGCCTGCTGGGCAAGTTGCGTCCCGATGGCGAGGTCGATCTCCGCTAATCGGTTCCTCGGCGGACAACGCCGGGACGGATCAGAGCCCTCAGGTGGGTGAGGGCTGCGTGGCCATTGGTGGAGGGGCCTTGGGGGTGCGGTAGCGGTACTTGAAGGCGCCGTAGGCGAACGGCCCCGAAAGCAGCGGTAGCCAGTACGACGCCAGCCGGTAGGCCAGGGTGGCCAGCACCGCCTGGACCCCGGTCAGGCCGGCCAGGACCAAGAACCCGCTGAGGCTGGCCTCGACGATGCCCAGCCCGCCCGGGGTGATGGGCACCAGGCCGATGATGCCGGCCACGGCGTAGGCCAACAGGATGAGGGAAGGTCGCGGGTGGGCGCCCACGGCCCGGACCGAAAACAACAGGCACAGGTAGTCGAAGAGCAGGCGGCCGGCCGACAACAGCGTGGCCTGCCACCACTGCTGGCCCAGGACCTTGCGGATCAGATTGCGCTGTTCCAACAGGCGTTCCGGCAGGCCCATGATCGGGGTGCGCTTGCGGACCACCCGGTTGCGGATGGACTGGGCCCACTTGCCGGCATGCAGCAGCGGTGCATCGGCCACCATGACCCAGGCGCCCAACCCCACGAACACCACGAAGCCGATGGCCCCGATGATGGCGGCATCGGCCAGGCCCTGGCTGACCGGCGACCCGAACAACACCACGGGGAGGACGAACACCGGTAGAGCCAGGAGGCCTCCGATGCCCAGGAAGGAGAAGGCGGTCAGCCCCCCGACGGCGTCGGTGGCGTCCATGCCGCTGGTGGCCAGCATGCGGAACTGGGTGGCCGCACCGGCGGCCGCCCCACCCGGGACGATGAGCGAGATGGCGTTGCCGGCCAGTTGGGCCGTGATCACCGAAAACCACGCCTTGGTCCGGAGGGCGATGCGCTGGAGGGAGAAGGTGCAGATGAAGTGGATCCCCTCGGCCAGCAAGGCCGGGATGAACCAGAGCAGGTTGAGGGTGACCAGCCGGGGCCAGGCGTGGAACACGTCGATGACCTCGGGCAGCACCAGATACAGCGCCACCCCGGCCACCACCACCACGATCAACCGCTTGACGAGCGACTTCCACGGGAAGGGAGTCTGCTGCTGCTTCTCGAACTGGGCCTCGAACGAGCGGGGGCTCGTTCCGCCGCTGCGCGACGGGTCGGTCACCCGATCGGTCCCACAGTCTCAGTCAAACTCCGGCTTCTCCTTCTCACCCTGTCCCGTCAGATCATTCCACGGGTGCCCGAAGAGGGGGAACATCAGGGCTGACGGCTCGCCCCGGTCGGCCCGGGCCGGCCGACCGGCCGGTCGAGTCGACCGGGCTGTCCTGGGCCCGGATGCCCATTTCACCTATTACCCTGGTGCACCGTGAGCGACACCGCCGACTCCCAGCTGACCCGCGACACCTACGACCGGTTACAGGCCGAACTCGAGGACCTGACCACCCGGGGTCGGGTGGAGATCGCCGCGGCCATCGAGACCGCCCGGGCCCTCGGCGACCTCTCGGAGAACGGCGACTACCACGCCGCCAAGGACGCCCAGGGGAAGATGGAGTCCCGCATCCGTCAGCTGCAGCGGCTCCTCAAGACGGCCACGGTGGTGGATGCCAGCCAGTCGGCCGATGGGACGGTGGCCCCGGGGTCGGTGGTGACCCTCCGCTATGACGGCGACGACGAGGATGAGACCACCGCCTTCTTCGTGGGCTCCATCGAAGAGCGCCAGGGCGACCTGACCGTGGTATCGCCGGGCTCGCCGTTGGGTCAGGCCCTGCTGGGCCACACCAAGGGTGACGCGGTGGAGTACGCGGCCCCCGGAGGTACCCTCAAAGTAGAGATCGTCGACGTAGGGAACTGAGACCGATGCCAGCCACCACCCCCGAATCCTCAAGCGGAAAGGTGCCCAGTGGGCCCCGCACCCTGTCCGAAAAGATCTGGGACCGCCACGTCGTGCACCACGGGGGCTCGGACGAGCCCGACGTCATCTTCATCGACCTGCACCTGGTCCACGAGGTCACCTCGCCCCAGGCCTTCGACGGGCTGAGGATGGCCGGCCGCCAGGTCCACCGACCGGACCTGACCATCGCCACCGCCGACCACAACGTCCCCACCATCGACATCGACAAGCCGGTGGAGGACCCCATCTCGGCCAAGCAGCTGGCCGTGCTGGCGTCCAACTGCTCCGAGTTCGGGATCACCTGCTACCCCATGGGCCATGCCAACCAGGGCATCGTCCACATCATCGGCCCCGAACAGGGTCTCACCCAGCCGGGCATGACCATCGTCTGCGGTGACAGCCACACCTCGACGCACGGGGCCTTCGGCGCCCTGGCCTTCGGCATCGGCACCAGTGAGGTCGAGCACGTGCTGGCCACCCAGACCCTCCCCCAGCGCCGGCCGGCCACCATGTCGGTCACCGTCAACGGGGACCTTCCCCCCGGGGTCACGGCCAAGGATCTGGTCCTGGCCATCATCGGGCAGATCGGAACGGGCGGCGGCACCGGACACATCATCGAGTACCGGGGCCCGGCCATCTCGAACCTGTCGATGGAAGGCCGGATGACCGTGTGCAACATGTCCATCGAGGCCGGGGCCCGGGCCGGCCTCATCGCCCCCGACGACACCACGTTCGCCTACCTCGAGGGGCGCGACCACGCCCCCAAGGGTGCCGAGTGGGAAGCGGCTCTGGCCGAGTGGCGCTCGCTGCCCACCGATGAGGGTGCCACCTTCGACAAGGAAGTGGTGTTGGACGCCTCCACGCTGGCGCCCTACGTGACCTGGGGAACCAACCCGGCCCAGGTGACCCGCCTCGACGGGGTGGTCCCCGACCCGGCGGCGTTCGACAGCGCCCACGACCGCGAGGCGGCCACCCGGGCGCTCGAGTACATGGGGTTGTCGGGCGGGACGCCCATCCACGACATCGCCGTCGACACGGTGTTCATCGGTTCGTGCACCAATGGCCGGATCGAGGACCTGCGGGCCGCCGCCGGCGTGCTGGACGGCAAGAAGGTCCATCCCGGGATGCGGGCCATGGTGGTCCCGGGCTCCCACCGGGTCAAGGCCCAGGCCGAGTCGGAGGGCCTGGACACGGTGTTCACCGCCGCCGGCTTCGAGTGGCGGGAGCCGGGTTGTTCGATGTGCCTGGCCATGAACCCCGACAAGCTCGCTCCCGGTGAACGGGCCGCGTCCACGTCCAACCGCAACTTCGAGGGGCGCCAGGGCCGGGGCGGGCGCACCCACCTGGTCTCGCCGGCCGTGGCGGCGGCTACCGCCGTGGCCGGACACTTCGCCGCCCCTGAGGATGTGGCCTGATGCGGGCCATGCAGCTGGTCAGTGGGCGGGCGGTCCCCTTGGACCGGTCGAACGTCGACACCGACCAGATCATCCCCTCCGACTGGTTGAAGCGGGTCGAGCGGACCGGCTTCGGCGCCGGGCTGTTCGCCGAGTGGCGCGACGACCGCGACTTCGTACTGAATCGGGAGGAGTTCGCCGGGGCCACCATCCTGGTGGCTGGTCCCAACTTCGGCACCGGCTCGTCGCGGGAGCACGCGGTGTGGGCCCTTCAGGATTACGGCTTCGAGGCGGTAATCGCACCGGGGTTCGCCGACATCTTCCGGAACAACTGCACCAAGGCCGGACTGGTCCCGGTTCAGGTGGAGGCGGCCGTAGGGCGCACCCTGCTGGACGCGGTGGCGGCCGAGCCCACCATGCAGATCACCATCGACATCGAGCGGGGCACGCTCGAAGCGCTGTCCGCCCGCATCGAGACCACCTTCCCGCTCGACGAGTTCACCCGGGCCCGCCTGGTGAACGGCTGGGATGACATCGGCCTGACCCTGCGCTACGAGGACGAGATCGAGAGTTACGAGGCCTCTCGACCGTCGTGGTTGCCGTCGACACACTGAGTGGTCGGGCAACCGGTCTCCAGCGTCACTGAACGCCGGCTCCCGCGTTACCGACCGAACAAAGGGTTCTGATCGTGTGGCCCCGGCCGCCCCGGGGCCAACCAACTCAGCGGGTGTGACTCCGGTCCGTGAGCCGGGTGCGGGCTGGAGAGCCCGCCGGGTCCCCGGCGCCGACTACCACGAGGGGCAGGGGGGCAGCCAGCGTCGGGGGACCCGGTGGATGATGAGTTGCGAACCCTGCAGTCCCGTTCGCAACTTCGATCTTTTGCGCCATCACTGGTACGTGGACAAACGGTACACGAACGCGCGCTCGGGAACACGGATCATGGACGGTCGAATGGCTGTGATCCTCGCCGCCGAATGCCAGTCCCCTCCCATAGCCGCCAATTCGTAGATCTCCCTGTGTGGTCCGCCGCCGTGGTCCGGCTGCCGGACGATCTACCCCGCTTCCGCGGTCATGGTAGGCCCCAGCGCCCATCGGGTCAATCCGAAGCCGCGCCGGGAAACGGAAGAGGGGGTCCGGCTGAGCCGGACCCCCTCTGAACTGCATCCTTACGGATGCTCCGTGGTGCTACTGCTTTACAACTTTGTTACTGGTACTGCGTTTCCGACCGCTCAACCGTTGGTGGTCAAGCAGAACCCGTAGGGGTTGCTGGGGCTGTTGGTATCCGCAGTCGGGATTCCGTTACCGGCCGTCGTGGCCGATCCAACGCCAGTTCCATGCTCGGCGGTGAGGGTCTGGTCGACATCCGTGTAGTAGGTGTCGGTGATCGACGCCGGGAAGTTCAGAGCCGTGGGCTCCTCCTTGAAGGGCTTCGCGTCACTGGTGTCCAGCGGATAGAAACCCTGCTTGAGGATGTTCGACTCGATCTCCGTCCGGTAGTTCACACCGGTCAGCGGGTCGTAGTCGCCAACGGTACCTGGCTTGCAGATGAATCCATACTCACTGACCAAGTTGAGCGTGGCCTGGTTGGCCGGGTTGGAGGAGTTGGAGTTGTTGTACACGTTGTACAGGTTGCGCAGCACCGGGAACTCGTCTCCCGCGGTGTAGGCACCGCCACCGAGGCCCTGGATGTCACTCTGGCTGGGCGCCAGGGTCTTGGCCGGGCTACCGCTGGTGATGTCACCGAGCTGCGTGGTGTACTTCGTGGCGCCTGCGCACTTGCCGGTGATGGCCGTCAACGGGCTGGACTTGGCCGCCGTGATCGACGTGCAGGTGGCCTTGAACTTCCCGTACGACATGAAGTAGATAGCCCGGGGCTGGTCGGTGTTGGTGACACCGTTGACCTTGCCGCTGGCAATCTGGGCCATCTGGTTCTCGAACAGGTTGATGTGCGAGGCCGCGGTGCCCTTGCTCTCGGTGCTCAGGCAGCCACCGGTGGTCTCCTTCTTGTTGTACCCGAAGTCGGTGGCCCAGGTGCCCGCCGTGCCCGAACCGGCCTGCGGAATGTAGCAGTCGATCGGGGCGTGCACTGCGGCGTAGACCGCCGTGGTCAACGAGCTGGCGGTGTCCAGGCAGGCCCAGTCATTGGCGGCGATAGCCGTGCTCTTGCCGTTGACGGTCTTGGTGCACGCCGGGACGGTGCCGGCCCAGATGTTGGTGAGCTGGGCCATGGTCAGGGTCGGGACGTAGTACGCCGGATAGTGGGTCGTGCCCTCGCCACTGAAGGCGGTCCAGCTGACCCCGTCCACCGCGTAGGCGACGTAGTTCTGGTTGGCGGTGCCGTTGGAAGCCGCGGGGTTACCCGACGACCGGGCGTAGTTGGGCTGGAAGCCGGCTCCGTTGAGCTGGTTGACGCCGCTACCCGAGCCGACCGCCGGTGCCTGCACGGTGTAGTCGTTGTAGGGGTTCTCCAGAGCCTGGGCGTAGCCGTTCTCACCGGAGTTCAGCGCGTTGACCTGGGCATCGCCCGGGGCCACCGGATCGGTCCCGCAGTTCATGTTGATGTAGTCGGCGCCGGCGCCGGTCAGGTCACAGCCGGGAGCCGAGTTGAACAGGTCTCCTTCGGCCACCATCAGGGCGTAAGCGGTGTTGGAGCCGCTGCCGACGATCAGGCTGGCATTCGGATTGGCGTCGGCGGCTCCGGATACACCGGCGAATGCCAGCGACATCCCAGAAAAGCCGAGAGCGACGGTGGCCACAGCCACAGCCCTCCGACGGGTGAATAACTTTTGAAACATAGTCAGGTTCTCCTCTGTAGGGGGACGAGAAGGCCGGGCACCCCAAACCTGCCGGATCGCGGCCTTCGGAGGCATGGTACGAATCCCAAGTAATCGCAACGTCACGGATGAGTGCTGTCCCGATGAACTCTTGGTGACGAAGGTGTGCGCCCCGGGGACGGGGGTCACCCCACCGCCGGCCATCGAGGAGAGGGGTCAGGACGGGGCGGTCAAAACGTGGCCGGCAAGGCCCGGGCCACGCTCTCGCAGGCCAGTAGCCCACAGGCCACCACCACCGGCGCGGCGAACACGTAGATGAGGGCCGGCCGACGCCAGCGCCACACCGCCACAACCGCTCCCACCAGGACTATCAGCGTCAGCAGGGACCACACCACAGCCAGCCCACCGGCCGCAGAATCACCACTCAGCCCCAACTCGTCGTGGGGAATGGCCACTCGGGGACTGGGCCCGGCCCATGGCTGCCCCACCAGCTTGGCCTCGACCACCAGCCGACCGTTCGGGGCGAAACCACCGTTGGACGTCACCAGGGTGAGGCGGTTCTGCTGCGTGGGAACCACCACGTCGTGTTGTCCCGCCGCCACCTGGAGTGTTCGGACGACCCGGTAGTTGAAGGTCCCGAGACCGTCCACCATCCGAATGCGGTCGCCGGCCTGCAGGGTGTCGAGCGCTCCGAACGGTGCGCCGAACGTCACCCGGCGCGCCGCTATGACGGAGTTGCCCGGCGCACCCGGAAGGGCGGTGAGCGGCATGAGCCCCGGACCGTTCATCAGGTCCGCGGCGGTGGTTCCCTCCACGACCACCTGTTGGAGGTGGAGAGTCGGGATCGACAGGATCCCCAGCGGTTGCCCGTTGGCCGGAGCCCGACCGGTCGTCAGCTTGAAGACCCCGATGGTCTGCCCGGCCAGCGTCTGAGCCAGGCGCTGTTGGTTCCGGCTGGCGCTGAGGGGGGTGAAGGCAAAGAGGTAGACGACGAAGAGCACGATGAGCAGGCCCACCCCGAACACCGACATGGCGGTCATCTTCAGGTAGGGCAGGTCCGGTAGACGCCCACGGCGGGCGGGTTCGTCGTCGTAGTAGTCGTCGTAGTTGTGAACGTTCGACCTGGAGGGATCCGACTGGGGACCGAAGGGATCCTCGTCACCGTGCCCGGACAACGGTGGGCCATAGGGGATCTGACGGTCGCTACCAGGCGCCGGCGGCGCGGTAGTGACGCCGAAGTTGGGCATGGGGGCACTCATTCCGATTCGACCTGCAGCCCGCCGCCCTTGCGACGCCGGCGTCTCAGGGCCGGGAGGAAGTACAACAGCGGGCCGGCGATGAGGCACAATCCGGCCAGCACCAACAGGAACGGCAGCAGGTACCGCGAGGCCTGGTCGAGGCCCAACAAGGCCACGAACGAGGGGAACGGCTTCGCAGGGGTCGAAGTGGAGCCCTTGCCGGAATGGGCCTTGGCGGGGGCGGTGGCCGGAAGCCGGACCCGCGCCGTATTCGAGCCGGGCGCACCACCCGATCCGTCCGTGCCGTTCGTCCCGCCGGAGGTGCCGGTGGCCCCGGTGGTCGTGGTCGCTGACGAAGGAGACGTGGTCTTGGGGGGCGAGACTCCCAGGTTGGCGATGTCGGTCACCGCGGCCTGGTACAGGGCGGTGGTGAGCGGGGCATAGCCCTCGGGGAGGGTCGAACCGTGGGAGTAGGTCACCAGATTGGTGAGGAGTTCCTTCAGAGACTTCTCCGTGGCCGTCGGCTGCTTCTTCGACGAAACCACGGCGTAGGTGATGTCGGGCATGGGGTAGCTGGACGAGCTGGCCGTGCTGGCATAGTTGATGTCGAAGGTGCCTACCGGGCAGGTGGCTTGGCCGGCGGCACACGGCGTCACCTGGTCCGCCGCGGACTCGATGTTCGCCGTCGAGGGATAGACGAAGTGTCCGTCGGCGTTCTGCAGGTTGGCGGAGTTGAGACCGTTGAAGTCGGCTTCCGACGAGTCCATCACGCCGAACCCGGCGTAGGGGACGTTGGTCAGCTGCGGTACCACGCTTCCCCCGTAGGCGAACGCTCGGATCGACTTGGCCTGGAAGGCCGGATTCTGCGACTCGCTGTAGTCGGTTTCCTCACTGGCCAGAGCCGGAAAGGTGGAGTATCCCTGGCAGGTGGGGAAGACCCAGGCCGGCCCGTCAGGCTGGGCCTTGGTGGTGTAGGGCGGCCAGATGCTGGTCCCGTTCGGCGGTGTCGTCAGGGTGGTGCCGGCGACATGGGTGTCGGTCAATTTCTGATTCACCATGTGGTACGCGCCGTGCGGCGTGGTCTTCTCGTCCACCCTCACCGTGATCGGAGCGTTGGGAGCTTTGCAGATCCAGTTGGTCACCTGGTAGCTCGAACCGGTGGACACGTTGGACATGAAGGAGCCGAACTCCTGCGGGCCGATCACGTTGGTGGTGGACGGGTTCAACAGGGCGAAGGTGTTGTAGCTCATCTCGTTGTACACCTGGAGCCCCTGATTGTTGGGACACTCGAAGAGGTCCGCACAGTTGAGGGGCGGGGTGAGGTTGTCCGACTCGGCCGGCACCTCCTGGGAGCCGACCTGCTCCGGCGAGCCGTCCGGGGTCTGGTACTCCGAGGTGATCAATCCGGACACCATGTTGGGGGTGAGGTTGTACTCCGACAAGGGGTAGGGAATCTGGCCCTCGAAGTTCTGGCCGGCCAGAAAGCCCACCACCGTCGCCGACACCGCTATCGGGATGTAGGTGTAGGACTTTTTGGCCAACAGGGCCTGGACCTGCGGGTCGCCGGGATCGTCGATGAAGGCCACCTCGGAGCCGCCACGGGCTCGTGAGGTTGGACACCGCGGACAGATTGTCGGTGGCGGTGTTGAGGGCCACCACTCCGCCGGCGCCGGCGCAGGTGGCGTCCACCGCGGTCGGCAGGAAGTGCTCGAGGCTGAAGGAACTGTCGGTGTTGACGGCCGGGTCGGTCGATGGGCATCCGGACGACTGGGCCTGGAAGGTGAGAGGGAAGATGGCCGTGTTGGCGTTGGTGTCGGGAGGTCCGTCCCCCACCCCGGTGCCCACTTCCTCGGTCACCTCGAGAGCACAGGGATCGGTGGTGTTGTCGCAGAAGAACCCCTTTCCCACGCCGTTGGCGTTGAGGACGTCATGGGACGGCAACGGACTGTCGCCGCCTCCTGACTGGTCGTAGAAGGCCGGTAGGGACACCTCGGTGAGGTTGGCCTGGGACGGGTCCTGGGCGATGGGAACCTGGGTCGGCGACCAGTAGTCGGCCTCCCACAGCCCGTTCAGGCAGTTCGGGTCGGCCGGGTCGAGGGACGGCGAGTACTGGGTGGAGCAGATGGCCACCCGCATGGTGTCACCGGTGGGAAAGTGGCTGGCCTTGACGTAGATGAACTGCCCGTCGCTCAGATCGGTGACCGGGGTGGCGTCGATGGTCGGACAGGCTCCACCGGCGCAGGGCAGGGTGGTGGTGCAGCCTCCCGATCCGTCGCTCTGGCAGGCCGCCGCCGCTCCGGCTTTGGCCACCGACAGCGAGGCGGGCGACGAGACCCCGATCACGGTCAGGGAGGCTGCGGCGACGACCATAGCCACCACCAGGGCCGACCGACGCCGCCACCGGACCCCCGTCTGGCGCGGCACCCTGCTCATGGCGTGCCCTCCGGATCAAGCCCCGGGCCACCGGGGGAGGTGCCGGTGGCCGTTGACTTGCCGCCCCGGCGACGTCTGCGGTAGCCGATGAGGAGCGGGATGCCCACGAAGCCCACCGCGGCAGCCAGGGTCCAGCCGAGGAGCTGGGACACCGGAAGCCCCTCGACATCCTTCGAGGCACTCACCAGGGCCGCGGCCCGCAGAAACTTGTTCGGACCGGCGGCCACCGGCTTGACCACATGGCCGTCGACGATCCTCTCCCCGGCAGCGACCTCCGCCGCGGTCAGACCCTTGGTGCTCCCGTGCAGGGCTGCCGGGCCGGTGGCGGCACTGGACGTACCCGACACTCCGGCCCCGGCCGATGTGCCTACCGCGGCCGCGCCCCCACCTGCGGCTGCGGTCTGGCTGGCGGAGATTCCGCCTCCGGCCTGTCCTGCGACCGCCGGCTCGCCCGGCAAGGGTATCTGGCCGTCCACATACGGGTTCTTGCAGTTGGATGCATTGGCCACAGGAGGGCTCGGCACACCCCCGGTCATCCGGGCGACGGCGTTGAGGTCGTCTTGCACCAGGTTCGGCGGCAGCGGCGAGTACCCCAGGGTGGCCATCTGTGCCTGCCCCAAACAGGCCATGAACGACACGAACTGGCCCAGGGCGTAGCCCTTCTGGGATGGGAACGTCGACGCTGCTCCCATGTTGGCGGCGCAGGACCCATGCTGGGCAATGGCCAGCGACGGCGAACACGGGGTGACCAGATAGCTGTAGGCGGAGAGGGGATAGGCGTTGGCGAGGGGGTTGGTGTACACGTTGGTGAGGTTCTGGGTGAGGTCGGAGTAGAGGATGGCCGCCTCCAAGGCGGTGGCCACGTTGAGCGAGGTGGGCTGGACGGCGTTTCCGCTCTGGTTCATCAGCGATGCCACCGGGAACTTGTGCTCCTTGGCGTAGGCCGTCTCCACGTAGGTGATGGCGCCCTGACTGGACAGGGAGGATACGTAGTTGGCGGCGTTGTCCGACCCGTTCTGGCCTACCGGGTTCGCCGCCGCCCAACCGGGGTAGGTCGACTGGCTGTAGGACACCCCGGGGGTCGGGGTGGGCCACACGGCACTGGGCTGGCCGCAGCCGAGGCTCCCGCAGGATTGGAAGGCCTTCTGGGCTGTGGTGAAGTTGCCCCCGTCCTGATGGAGGAGGTAGTCGGAGAGGAGATAGTTCTCCCCGGAGGCGTCGGTACGGTAGACCGGCACGATCTTGGTGCTGGGGAGGTCACCGACCAGTTGCGGGTTCAGCTGGGCGATGGACGGGCTGTTCCACGTGGTGATCTCACCCAGAAAGATCTGATCGACGGTCTGGGCATTGAGGATCAGGCTGTTGATCTGTTGACCGTCATTGCCGGTGAGGTTGTACATGAACGAGAGGCCACCGGCCACATCGGGCATGTACTGATAGGGGAACGTCGGGGTGGACTGGGCCTGCTGCGAGCTGTAGGGGATGTCCGAGGCCCCGAAGTCCACGGCGTTGGTGGCGAAGTCGTTGAGGCCTACCACCGAGGACTGGACCTGCCAGTTGATATTGAGACCGAACAGGGTGGCACTCTGGGCCACCCACTCCTGGATGGCCACGGCGGCGAAGCTGGATCCGGTGGACTGCATGGTCGGGCTGCTGGCCCACGCGGCCGACTGGCCCCCCACCAGTGTGGCCACGGCCACCAGCACGGTGGCCACCGCGGCCAGGGCCCGGTGGCGCCGGCGGCGGGCCCCCCGACTAACCGAAATGGCCGTTGACATAGTCGTAGGTCCTTTGATCGGTGGGTCGAACGAACATGGTCTCGGTGTCGGCCGACTCCACGACCCGGCCCGGTCGATTCTCTTCGGCCAGGAAGAACGCGCAGTAGTCGGACACCCGTTGGGCCTGCTGCATGTTGTGGGTGACGATGACCACGGTCACCTCCCCGGCGATCTCTTTGATGGTGTTCTCGATCCGTATGGTCGAGGTGGGGTCGAGAGCCGAGCACGGCTCGTCCATCAAGAGGACCCGGGGACGGACGGCCAGGGCCCGGGCGATGCACAGCCGCTGCTGCTGGCCACCCGAGAGAGCGCCGCCCAACTCGCCGAGGCGGTCCTTGACCTCCTTCCAGAGGCCGGCCTTGGTCAACATCTCTTCCACCAGATCGGCGCGGTTGGCCGGTGACACCCGCGAGAACCGCAGCCCGGACAGGACATTGTCGGCGATGCTCATGGCCGGGAAGGGATTGGGCTTCTGGAACACCATGCCGATATGCCGTCGGGTGTCGACGGCCCGCTGTCCCCCGCTGTAGATGTCCAGCCCGTCGAGCTTCACCGAGCCGGCCAGCTGGGCGCCGGGGACCACTTCGTGCATCCGGTTGAGGATGCGAAGGAACGTCGACTTGCCACAGCCGGATGGACCGATGAGGGCGGTCACCTTGGACCGTTCCATGGTCAGGGTGACCAACTCCAGCACCAGTCGGCCCCCGAACCAGGCGCACACGCCTTCGGCCTCGAGCTCGCCGGCCCCGCCCAGGCCTTCGGGGTGTGGAGCCCGGTCCGTCCGTGTGGGGGTGGAGGGCATGCTCAGGTCCGTCGTCATTGGTTCACTTCTCCATCTACTAGGCCCGGTCTGTCCATCGGGACCGGCACGAACATTCGGGCCATGAAGTCGTCCTCATCGGTACCCTCACGACGCTTCTTGCCCTTGGTGCGACTGAAGAACCGGGCCAGGACGAAGAGGATCAAGACGATGGACATCAACACGAACGCCGCTTGGAAGGCCAGATCGGTATAGACCGCCTGGGGAGCTTTGAAGTCGGACCAGATGGTTAGGGGCAGCGCCCCCTGCGGGTGGTTGAACGGGTCCGAGTTCATGACCTGCGAGCCGAACGCCGTGAACAGCAGGGGTGCCGTCTCGCCCACGATCCGGGCCACGCCCAGCAGGACGGCGGTGACCACACCGGAGCGCGAGGTGGGGAGGACGACGGACCACACGGTCCGCCACTGCGGGGCCCCGAGAGCCAGCGACGCCTCCCGCAGCCCACCCGGAACCACCCGGAGCACTTCTTCGACCACCCGGGTGACCCACGGGAGCATGATCACCATGAGGGCCAGAGAGGCGGCGAACCCCGAGTAGCCGAGCACGTGGGTCAGGATGAAGATCGAGTAGATGAAGATGCCGGCCACCACGGCCGGGGTTCCGCTCATGGCGGTGACCACGGTCCGCACCAGCTTCACGCCACGTCCGCCGACTTCGTTGAGGAAGACCGCGGTGGCGATGGCCAGGGGGACGCCGATGAGGGCGGCGATGCCGACCTGTTCGAGGGTGCCGACGATGGCCTCGGAGATCCCGACGTGGTTGAGCACATCAGCATTCGACGCTTGGAGGTCCTGCTGGTCCTTGGTGAAGAGCGAGCCCCAGTGGATGGTGGGGATGGCCTTGACCGCCACCCACAAGATGATGAAGATCACCAGCGCCACCATCAACAGGCCGGCGGAGACCACCACCACCGCCACCACCCGGTCCGTGGCCACCTGTCGCTCGATCACCTGGGCCGTGCCGAACCAGGTCAGGACTACGAAGACCAGATACCAGCACAGGAAGAACCCGAAGGCCCCCGAGAGCAGGGTCAGTTGGTAGAACACCACCCACACCAGAGCGAAGGCCGAGACCGCCGCCGCGGCCAGCAGGCCGACGTCGGTCAGGCCGAAGTCAGTGGGCCTGATCGGGTTGGGCAGGCGCCGGGGTCGGGGGACCCCGGGCGAAGGGGGCCCACCGGCTCCCGTTCCGCCGCTCGGTCGAGCCGGAGCCGCCGGGCGCTTCACCGTGGGCTCGATGGTGGCGGTTCCCGCCGACCTGGAGGCGGGCCCGAGCACGCCGGGGGAAGCGGGCAGGTCCTGTCGAAAGGTCACAGATCGACCCCGGCGCCGCTGCGGGAGCGGTTGACGATGGCCGATGCCGCCAGGTTGATCACCAGGGTGATGGCAAAGAGCACGAACCCGAAGAACAAGAGGGTCTGGGTGCCGAGCTTGCCTCCCGAGCCGAACTGGGTGGCGATCTGTTGGGCGATGGTGACGCCGCCGTGTTGGAGGATGTGGTCGGTGATGGCAAAGCCGCCACCGAGGATGATCGAGACGGCGATGGTCTCTTCGAGGGCCCGACCCAGCCCGAGCATGACCGCCCCGATGATGCCGCCTCGACCGAAGGGGAGGACCACGGCACGGATCATCTGCCAGCGGCTGGCCCCCAGGGCCAGGGCCGCTTCCCGCTCACCTGCCGGCGCCAGGGAGAAGACCTCCCGGCAGATCGAGGTGATGATGGGGACGATCATGATCCCCACCACCAGTCCGGCAATGAAGATCGAGGCGTTGTAGGGCGGGCTCACCACCTTGAAGAACGGGATGAAGGCCACATGGCGTGAGAGCCAGGTACTGACGCCGACCACATTGTTCGAGAGCTCGAAGACGGCCCAGAGTCCGAAGATGATGCTCGGGATGGCTGCGGCCAGGTCCACCAGGGAGATCAAGGTGCGCCGGCTCCACGACGGGGCGTACTCGCTGAGGAAGAGAGCGGTAGCCAGGGCTACCGGGACACCCACCACCATGGCCACCAGGGCCACCTCGAGGGTGCCGACCAGAGGGGCCAGGACACCGTAGAAGGGGTGCAGCCCGAGCGTGCCGAAGCCCGAGCGGGTGAAGAATTGGAAGCCCTCCTTGTGGAAGGCCGGCCAACCCTGCAGGAACAGGAACAGGCCGATCAGGAAGAGGAGGAGGAGAACGAAGTAGCCCGCGGCCCGGACCGTGCCCCGGAAGAGCGTGTCCCCGACACTGTGCTCGTCGGTGACGACGATGGGGGTGGGCGTGGTCTCCGGCGCAGAGTGGGGCAGATCGACGGTGGCAGACAAGTCCTCGGGCCTTTCTGGCTGCTCGGATCTGGTGTCGGACGAAGCTCTGGTTGGCACCGGTATCCGGTCGGCATGGTCCTGCTCGGCAACCGGAGCGCTCGCGCCCAAAAGTAGCGGTCGAAGGTAAACGGATTGCTAACACTGGGCGATACGGGAGTAATCGTTGGGTGAATCCTGGGCATCACCGGATCCACCCGGACCGGTCGGGTCGGCCGGGGGGCCGACTGGTCAGGCCAGGGGGCCCCACATCTCGCCCCGCCCGATGATGAGGGTCATCTGGGAATTCTTCCAGGCGAAGTTCTTGTCGGCGATGGTGATGGGCAGCAGCGAGTTCTTGGCGGAGAGCAGGGGCGTGATGCTGCTGGCGGCGTTGGGGTTGGCCTTCTGGATCTGTTTGAGCTGGACCCAGTAGAGGTTGGGCCCACCGCACGACACGAAGAAGGCCACCCAGGTGTCGCCTCCGGCGGCGGTCCAAATCACCGGTTCGGCCACCAGGATGTCGTAGTTGGCGGGGATGGTCCCGACGCTGGGCTTGGAGGCATCCGGTCCGGCGTACAGCTTGGTACCGCCGGGGATGTTGAAGCCGTTGGCCAGGGCCACGCCTCCATGCTCTTTGACCTGCTTCATGGCCGAGGTGGCCGACTCGTCCGGCTCGAACGGCTTGAAGTTGGGCTGCACACCCTGGGGCTCACCGGGCGGGATGGTGTTGTCCAGCACATACGTGCACCCCTGGAGCTGGAAGTCAGGTGCCGTGACCACCACCTCGTGGGCGGGGGTGGGCGGGTCGGAGGAAGGGGTGCTCCCACCGCAGGCCGCGGTCACGGCCGCCACGGCCAGCACGCCCAACAAGGCCATGACCCGGCGCCGGGAGGGCGCCCGGAGTGAGCTCATCGCCACCGGTCCTGCCGATCCGGGCAGGTCCGCGGGCCCGGGACCGGGGACGGGAAGGGGGTCGGTGGGTTCATGTCCCGGGGATCCTATAGAGCACCCCACCCGATGTTCACCGCGCCGGCCCGGTCTCCGGTCACCGGGGCGCCGATGTCACCGAAAGATCACCCTACGGTCATCTTCGTGTGACCCGAGGGGCCGGCCACTGTCCGCTGTCCGCTGGCCTAGGGTGAGCGGGTGATGAGAGCCATCCTCAGATGGTCGGTACGGGCCGCGGTGGTGGCGGGCACCGTGGCGGTGACGGTGCGGGCCCTACGGTCGCTGACCGGGTCGGCGTCGTCGGGGGACGGCCTTCTCCCCTCCATCGGTGGTGACACCTGGCCACCGGTACCGGCCAATCCGAACCGCCAGGGCTGAGGGAAGCGGGGCCCCGTCCGGCCCCATGGCCGGTCAGCCGGGTGGTCGGGTCCAAGTGGAGATGTGGTCGCACAGCCCGACCTGGATCGAGTACTCGAGGTAGAACTCGTCCCGGCCGCGTTGCTGGGCCCGGCGGTGGCGGGGGTCGTCACGCCAGGCCTGATGGGCGGCCGGCGAGTCGAAGGTCACCAGCGACACCCGCTCCCCGTCTTCGGACACGAAGCTCTTGAAGTCCACGAAGCCGGCACTGGCCCGGGCCGCCGACTCCATCTCCTCGGCCACTTCGAGGTAGGTCGCTTCAGTCGAGTCCCGTCGCCGCGACCTGAACACCGTCAACACCTGACCCTGGGCAAATTGCGGTCCGGTGGGCCCGGCGCCGGTCATGGCAGTGCCGGCCGGGGCTCAGGACTCGACGGTGTGTACGTCGCTGATCCCCGGGTTCCCCCGCATCAGGACCAGGGCCTCGTCGGGCACCTGTCGGTCGGTGGACAGCACCATGAGAGCGGTGTTCCCGACGGCCGACGGGCCGACAGCCATGGACGAGATGGACACCCCGGCCTCACCGAGGACCGTTCCCACCGTGCCGATCATCCCGGCCCGGTCGTCGTTGCGCACCACCAGCATGTGGGGAGCCGGCGGCACCTCGACCACGTGGTCGTCCATCATGACCAGCCGGGGCTCGGTGCGAGGCCCGGTGAGGGTGCCGGCCACCGAGTGGTCCCCGCTGCGCAGGGTGATCAGGTTGACGTAGTCGTGGGCGGTCACCGTGGAGGTCTCGCGCACTTCCAGTCCCCGCTCCGCCGCCAGCTGCGGGGCGTTCACGTAACTCACCGGCTCCTCGGTCCCTGCCGCAAACAGTCCCTTCAGAACCGACAGGGTCAGGATGCCGGTTCCCGCCCCGGCCAGCCCTCCCTGGTACTCGATCTCCAACGTGCCGGGCAGGCCGTCGTTGAGGCACGACAGGATCCGGCCCAGCTGCTCGGCCAACCCCATGAAGGGGCGCACCGTCTCGGAGACGTCGGTGGCGGCCACGTTGACGGCGAAGGGCACGAAGTCACCGTTGAGGGCCAGGATGACCTGCTCGGCGATGGTGACCCCGGCCTTGTCCTGGGCCTCGGCGGTCGACGCCCCCAGGTGCGGGGAGACCACCACCGAGGACAGCTCGAACAGGGGCGACTCGGTGGTGGGCTCCTTGGCGAACACGTCGAGACCGGCCCCTTGGACCTGACCCGAGCGGATGGCCTCGGCCAGAGCCTCCTCGTCCACGATCCCACCCCGGGCGGTGTTGATGATGCGGAGCCCCGGCTTGGCCTTGGCCAACAGGTCCTTGCCGATGAGGCCCAAGGTTTCGGCGTTCTTCGGCAGATGGACGGTGACGAAGTCGGACACCCCGATGAGCTCCTCCAGGCTCATCAACTCCACCCCCATGTGCTTGGCCCGATCGGCGGAGACGAAGGGGTCGTAAGCCACCAGGCGCATCCCGAAGGCCAGAGCCCGTTGGGCGACCAGGGCCCCGACCCGGCCCAGGCCCACCACACCCAGGGTCTTGCCGTGCAGTTCGACGCCCTCCCACTTGGACCGCTCCCACTTGCCGGCCACCAGGGCCGAGTGGGCCTGGGGAATGTTGCGGGCCTGGGCCAACAGGAGGGCCATGGCCTGCTCGGCGGCGGAGAGGATGTTCGACTGGGGGGCGTTGACCACCATCACGCCGCGATCGGTGGCCGCGGTCACGTCGACGTTGTCGAGGCCGATGCCGGCCCGGCCCACCACCACCAGGTCGGTGCCGGCCGCCAACACCTCGGCGGTCACCGTGGTGGCGGAGCGGATGACCAGGGCCTCGGCTCCGACCACCGCCGAGAGCAGCTGCTCGGGAGAGAGATCCAGCTGCACGTCGACCTCGTGGCCGGCGTCGGCCATCAACTGCAGGCCGGCCGGGGCCAGTTTTTCGGTGACCAGTACCCTACCCATGGTGATCCTTTCGTTGGCTGAAGCTTCCGTGTCCTTGACCGGGAGGCGTCACGAAGCCTCGCCGAACAGCTTGGCCAGGCGGGAGACCCCCTCGACCAGATCGTCGTCGCCCAGGGCATACGACATCCGGAAGTAGCCCGGAGCGCCGAAGGCCTCGCCGGGCACCACCGCCACCTTGGCCTCGTCGATGGCCAGGTCGGCCAGCTCGGCGCTCGAGGTCGACCGGCGACCCCGAATGGTGCGGCCGTAGAGGCCCTCCACCGAGGGGAAGGCGTAGAACGCCCCCTCGGGCAGGTTGCACGACACGCCGTCGATCTCGTTGAGCATGGTGTGGATGGTCAGACGCCTCCGGTCGAAGGCCAGGCGCATCTCCTCCGCCGCGGTGAGATCGCCCGACACCGCGGCCAGGGCCGCCCGCTGGGACACGTTGGCCACGTTCGACGTCTCGTGCGACTGGAGGTTGGTGGCGGCGGTGATCATGTCGGTCGGTCCGATCATCCACCCGACCCGCCATCCGGTCATGGCGTAGGTCTTGGCCACACCGTTGACCACCAGGCACTGATCGACCAGCTCGGGGACGACCACCGGCATGGAGAAGTGCTCGGCGGTCCCGTAGACCAGGTGCTCGTAGATCTCGTCGGTCAGGACCCACAGCCCGTGCTCCACCGCCCATCGGCCGATGGCCTCGATCTCGTGGCGCGGGTAGACCGCCCCGGTGGGGTTGGAGGGCGACACGAACAACAGCACCTTGGTCCGTGGGGTCCGGGCCGCCTCCAGCTGATCGACGGTGGCGCGGAACCCGCTGGCAGCGTCAGTGGCGATGACCACCGGCACCCCACCGGCCAGGACGATCACTTCGGGATAGGTGGTCCAGTAGGGGGCCAGGACCAGTACCTCGTCACCCGGGTCGCACAGGGCGGCGAAGGAGTTGGCAATGGCCTGCTTGCCGCCGTTGGTCACCAGAATCTGGGCCGGGGTGACCTCGAGGCCCGAGTCCCTCTTGGTCTTGACGGCCAGGGCCTCGCGCAGCTCGGGCAGGCCGGCCGTAGGGGTGTACTTGTGGGTCTTGGGATCGCGGCAGGCGGCCTCGGCGGCGACCACGATGTGCTCGGGCGTGGGGAAGTCCGGCTCGCCGGCCCCGAAGCCGATCACGCTCTCCCCCTGGGCCTTGAGGGCCTTGGCCTTGGCGTCGACGGCCAGGGTGGCTGAGGGCGAGACGGCGCCGATACGCGCCGAGACGCGCCGGCCGCTCATGGCCGACCCCCGTCGTGCCGTGCGCCGCCAACCGGGCCGGTTTCTCTCTGAAGAGCCATGGTGCCATGATTCCATACGTGACTGAGATCCCTGACATCACCATTCCCGCCAACCTCCTGCCGGCCGACGGACGGTTCGGCTCCGGCCCCTCCAAGGTCCGGCCCGAGGCCGTGGAGGCCCTGGCCGCCGAGGCCGGCCGCTACCTCGGGACCAGCCATCGGCAGAAGACCGTCAAATCGGTGGTGGGGAGCTTGCGCCAGGGACTGGCCGAGTTGTTCTCGCTTCCCGAGGACTACGTGGTGACGTTGGGGAACGGTGGGACCACCTGCTTCTGGGACGCCGCCACCTTCGGCCTCATCGAGCGGAAGAGCCAGCACCTCAGCTTCGGGGAGTTCTCGTCCAAGTTCGCCGTGGCAGCCTCGGACGCCCCTCACCTGGACCAGCCCGAGATCATCAGCTCCGAGGTCGGCACCCACCCGGACGCAGTGGCCCGGGACGACGTCGACCTCTACGCCCTGACCCACAACGAGACCTCCACCGGGGTCATGATGCCCATCGCCCGACCGAAGGGTGCAGCCCTGCCGGCCGAGGGCGGTGGACTGGTGGCGGTGGACGCCACCTCGGGGGCCGGGGGCCTGCCGGTGGATCCCCGACAGTTCGACGCCTACTACTTCGCTCCGCAAAAGTGCTTCGGCTCCGACGGAGGGCTGTGGGTGGCCCTGCTGTCTCCGGCGGCCCAGGACCGGATCGCCCGGATCGCCGCTACCAAGCGTTGGGTCCCGGCCTCGATGGACCTGACCATCGCCCTCGACAACTCCAAGCTCGACCAGACCTACAACACGCCGGCCCTGGCCACCATCTTCCTCTTCGACAACCAGGTGTCCTGGTTCAACAAGCAAGGTGGGCTGGCCTTCTCCACCGGACGGTGCGACAAGTCGGCGGAGATCCTCTACACCTGGGCCGACAACTCCGACTTCGCCACGCCCTTCGTGACCCGGGCGCAAGACCGGAGCCACGTGGTCGGCACCATCGACTTCGACGACGCCGTCAACGCCGCCACCGTGGCCGCGGTGCTGCGGGCCAACGGGATCGTCGACACCGAGCCCTACCGGAAGCTGGGCCGCAACCAGTTGCGGGTGGCCATGTTCCCGGCCATCGACCCCGACGACGTGGCCTCCCTGTGCGCCTGCATCAACTACGTGGTCGGGGCCATCGCCGCCTGAGGTGCGGATGGAGGCGCTGGTCGAGGCAGGAGCCCGTCGGCTGACCCCCAGCACGGGGCCAACCGACGGAGCCGAAGAGAACGGAACCTGGATCGGTTGAGGACCCTATGAGTAGCGGGCCGGTCGCGACACCCAGGAGTCGGGTTGGGCGACCATTGCTCTGACCGACGTAGGCAGTCGGCCGCTCACAACGTCGGCGATGGTGGTCTTTTCAAGCACGCCGCGGAGGCTTGCCCGGACCGCCACCCACACGCTTTGAAGATCCTCCGCCGGCCCTACGTATGTTGCCGCTTCGGGGCGGAGGCCCCGCACCTCGGCGAGTGGGCCCTCCAGTGATCGAATCACATCGGCCAGCAGGATCTCTGATGCCGGCCGGCTGAGGAGGTAGCCACCATCGGGCCCTCGTCGGCTGAGGACGTACTTCGTCCGGCGGAGGTCGATCAGGATCTGCTCCAGGAAATTTGCCGGTAGACCCTGGTTGGTAGCCAGCGCCGCCGAGGTCACGGCCCGCTCACTGCCGGCCAGGCCACAGAGGGCCCGGATGGCGTAGTCGACCTTGGCGGAGATGTACACCCAGGCATCTTCTCAGGTCTGGATGGTGAGCATGGATCAGAGCCAGAAAAGGGCGCCGGGTCCAGAGTCCCCTCCGATCCGGGTGAGATCCGACGGAGGCGATGACCCAGGCGGCTCTCAGCCTTACGGCGGACGATCTGGACTCGATTGGTTCAGCCGGCCTGGCCATGGTGACCGCAGACCCAGTCAGGGGGGCACCGCTCTGCCACGGGCGAACGTAGAACAGCCAGATGACGACTGCTGCCAGCAGGGCCGCACACAGGACCCAGCCGAGAGTGGTCGTCCCGAGTCCCACATACTTGAGGCCCGAGGCGAAGATCACAAACGTGATCGCCGGCCGGATGTACCTGTCCGGAGCCCTCGACGAGATGAACGATCCCACGATGACGGCCGGGATGCTCCCGATGATGATCGACGTTGTGACCGAGAATTCGACGTGCCCGAAGGCGAGGGCGCCGAGGGCGGCGGCCGCGGTCAGGGGAACCGCCTGGGTGAGGTCGGTGCCGACCAACTGGTTGGCACCCAGCATGGGGTAGAGGAAGAGAAGCATCACGATCATCAAGGACCCGGAACCGACGGAGGTCATCCCGACGATGAGCCCGCCGACCATGCCGATCAGCACGGTCGGGACCGGCCTCACCACGAGATCGTGCACGACCGCGTTCCGTTCGTGGCCGCGCCGACGGTCGAGGACGTAGCGAATCACCATGGCCGCCGCCCCGACGAGCAGCGCGGCACCCAGGGCCTTTTCGATGTTGGCCTGTGACGTCTTGGCGTGTCCCATGAGATGAAGCAGGTAGGCGCCGAGGAAGGCCATCGGCACCGATCCGGCCACCATCCATCCGACCAAGCGGAAGTTCACCGTCCTCTTCGACATGTGAACGGCCGCCCCGAACGGCCGCATGAACACGGCGGCGACCAGATCGCTGGAGATTGCCGTCGACGGCTTGACGCTGAACAGCAGGATGAGCATCGGCGTCATCAGTGCCCCACCGCCCGCTCCGGTCAGCCCGACCAGAAATCCGACGACCGCGCTTCCGAGGACGATGTACGGATCGATGTTCAACGGTGCCCCCCGACACGAAGCAGAGGCCGATAGTCAGGCCCCTTGCCACCGTATCGGAAGGAGAGCGGCAAAGTCCATGCTGTTTGCCTGGTCGGGCTCAGAGGCAGGACGAACGTTGAAGGTAGGTCCGCATGCGCAGGCGCTCACCGTCGTCGAGGAAGTCGAGCAGGGCGAACAGGCCGGAGACGGCCCTGTTCACCGAGCGCCACCGTCAACTCCTCCTCGATCGCCCGTGCCGCCGATCGCCGGGCCTGAAGGTACTCGGTCCCGCGGGAAGTCAGGGTCACCGACTTCTCCCTCTTGCTGGTCGCCGACTCGGCGACCTCGACGTACCCGCTGATCGCGCAGGTGCCCGACCACCTTGCCGGCACCCTGGCGGGTGATGCCGAGCTCGCGTCCGATGGCCGAGATCGTGGAGCCGGACCGACCCGAGCACAACCGGAGGACCCGGCCATCGGGGAATCGTCCGCTCGCCGAATCCGGCCTCGGCCATGGCGGCGTCGAGTCGCACGCTGATAACCGATCCATGCCCGCCGCAGCGCCGGTCCCAGGCCGTCGACCGGGGGCGGAGCCCGAGATCGATCCGCTCGTCGCTCCGGCGCCCGCATCCGAAGGAGACATCTCAGAACCCATAAGGGAGATGTTAGCAAATTGTAAACTCGGTTGACAGTTTGGATCCCGTAGCCCGATACTCGGAGATGCGCCTCCAACCACCACCCCAAGCCTGTGGCCCCGGCATGCCGCGGCTCTGCTCTTCGTCGATGGCCGTGGTGCTCACCGCTTGCGGATCAGGGAGCACCGATTCCCCGTCGAGTTCCCAGCCACCCTCGACCACTGTCGTCTACCGGTTCGGCGTGGTCGGCAACCGGGGCGCCATCAGCCAGCTGCAGCTCGATAAGCCGACTCCTGTCGCCGGAATCAGTCGGTCCGGTCGTGCAGATCGCCACGTCGAACTCCGACGGCTACGCCCTGACCTCGAGCGGGACGGTGTGGGCCTGGGGGGTGGCCAGCTACGGCGAGCTCGGCGACGGGACCACCCCGGCCTATTCGACCCGGGCGGTGAAGGTCGATTTTCCCGCCGGCGTCAGGATCACCTCGCTGGCCAACCCCATGCCGTTCGATGGCGCCCTGGCCATCGACGCCCACGGCCACGTCGTGGGGGTGGGGCCTCAACGCCAACGGCGACCTCTGCCTGTCCGGGGTCACGCTGCTCCGACCAGCTGAGCTCTCGCTCCGGGACGTGTCCCCTGGCCACCGGGGCCCGGACCCACTCCCTGTTCTCTTCGGAGGGCAAGGTCTACGCCTGCGGCTCCGGCCAGTACGGCGTCCTCGGCACCGGCTCCACGGCGAACAGTTCGGTCCCCGTCCCCGTGGTGGGCTTGCCGAGCACGGCGCGACGTGACGGCACTCACCTCCTCGTGGGAGGGATCGGGGGCCCTCCTCAGCACGGGTGCCTACTACAACTGGGGGTACAACGCCGCCGGTCAGCTCGGCAACGGCACCACCACCGACAGCGCCGTGCCGGTGTTGGTCACGTTGCCCGCCGCCGTACGCCAGGTGTTCCAGGGTGGCAGCGGGGCGAAGAACGGGCAGACCGTGGCCATCCTGGGCAACGGCTCGGTCTGGGCCTGGGGGACAACGACCGGGGTCAGCTCGGTGTCGGCACCCGGGTCAGCTCGGATGTCCCGGTGGGCGTCGACGTGCCCCACGGAGTGACCTTCGTCCAGGTCAGCTCCGGCGGCTACGCCAGTTACGCCATCGACAGCTCGGGCCGGCTGTGGGCCTGGGGCGAGAACTCCAGCGGGCAGCTCGGAACCGGAGGCCGGCCGTCCATGGCCAGCCAACCGGTCAACGTGGGCACTCCACCTCACGCAGATCTCGTCCACGGCACAGAACGTGGCTGGCCTCCAGCGCCGCTCATAGTGCTCCGCTCCCCCGGGGTCAGCCTCCCGAGACGTCCGGTGCCTGCCTGGCGCGCCGGTCAGTCCGGTTCGGGACGGGAGTCGCCGGTCGCCCAGGCTGAGCGGAGATCCTCGAGCCACTCGGGCAGGTCGATGGGTGGGTCCGGTAGCGCCTCGGCCCCCCGACGTCGGAGGGCTTCGGCGAAGGAGTCGGGGTCATCCCCCCACGACCTCGGATCGCCCATCATCACCTCCAGAAGCTCGGTTCCCTGCTCGCCGGCCACGAAGGGCCCGAACGCCGCTCCGAGGGGCAACTCGACATGGGTGCCGGCCGGGCAGTGGCGTTCGCCGCACCACATGTCCCCACGGATCACGAAGATCACATGCGGGCTGAAGTGCCCGTGGCGCCGGATGACCATGCCCGGGTCCCAACGGGCGTAGAGCGAGAGGTACTGCGGATCGGGAGAGAAGGCCAGCCACTTCTCCCATACCGACGAGGTCGATCCGTCGGCGTTGCGCACCGCCTTGACCTGCTGCCACTCCATGTCGGGGTCGTCGAGCGAGCGGAAGGTCGGCTCGAGGCCCTCCACCCGCACCTCGGGGACGGCCCCCTCGGTTGGTCCTACCCCGGGGTCAGCCCCCGGAGACATCCTGGATCTTCTGCTTGCCGGCGGTGACGAACGGCATCATGTCCCGCAGCTGGGCTCCGACCTTCTCGATGGGGTGGTCGAATCCGGCCTGGCGCAGCGCCTTGTAGTTGGGACGGCCGTCGGCATTTTCGGCCACCCACTCCCGGGCGAAGGTGCCGTCCTGGATCTCGCCCAGGATGCGACCCATCTCGTCCCGGACCGCCTGATTGATCACCCGCGGCCCTCGGGTCAGGTCCCCGTACTCAGCGGTGTCCGAAATCGAGAACCGCATCCCACTGATGCCCTGTTCGTACATCAGGTCGACGATCAGCTTGAGCTCGTGCAGACACTCGAAGTAGGCCGACTCGGGCTGGTAGCCCGCCCCCACCAGGGTCTCATAGCCGGCCTGCACCAGAGCGGTGAGCCCGCCGCAGAGCACCACCTGCTCGCCGAACAGGTCGGTCTCGGTCTCCTCGGCGAAGGTGGTGTCGAGCACCCCGGCGCGGGTGGCACCGATGGCGTGGGCATAGGACAGGGCCAGGTCGTGGGCCTTGCCCGACGGGTCGGCCGACACCGCCACCAGTGACGGCACGCCGCCCCCTTCGGTGTAGGTGCGTCGCACCAGGTGCCCGGGCCCCTTGGGCGCCACCATGGCCACGTCGACATCGTCCGGCGGCGTGATCAGCCCGAAGCGGATATTGAACCCGTGGGCGAACAACAGGGCATCGCCGGCCACCAGATGGGGGGCGATCTCCGCCTCGTACACCGATGCCTGCTCGGTGTCGGGCAGCAGCACCATGATGACGTCGGCCTCGGCGGCGGCGTCGGCCACCGACAGGACCCGCAGGCCGGCCTCTTCGGCCTTCTGCTTCGACGACGAGCCCTCACGGAGCCCGACGCGGACGTCGACCCCGCTCTCGGACAGGTTGAGGGCATGGGCGTGCCCCTGGGAGCCGTAGCCGATAACCGCCACCTTGCGGTTCCCGATGAGGCCGGGGTCGGCGTCCTTCTCGTAGTAAAGCGTGGCCATGGCGGTCAACCTGCCTTCTCTGTGTCGTGATCGTGCGTCGAGTTGTGATCGTGGTCGTGTCCGAGGGTGGATCCCGCCAGGAGGTGCGGCCGATGGTCGCCGGACCGATCCAGCTTAGGCAATGCCACGCGACCGGTCCGTTGCATCTCCACGATGCCGTAGCTGCGGATGAGGTCCTCGAAGTCGTCCAGCTTGGTGGGGGCACCCTCCAGCGCCACCGTCAGCCGTTCGTGACCGACATCGACGATCTTGCCCTCGAACACCCCCACCAACTGGATGATCTGGCTGCGGGCGTCGGGACCAGCTTCGAGCGTGGCCATCAGGAGCTCCCGCTCCCGGGCCAGCGCCGGGTCCAGCTCGGTGATCGACACCACCGGTATCAGCTTGTCCAGCTGCTTCATGATCTGGTCCAGCGGCGCTGACTCCACATCCACCACGATGGTGATGCGGCTGAACCGCACGTCATCGGACGGCGCCACGGCCAGGCTGTAGATGTTGTACCCCCGTCGGGAGAACAGCCCGGCCACCCGGGCCAGCACCCCCGCCTTGTTCTCCACCACCACGGTCAGGGTGTGGTGGCGCTTGTCGGCTCCGTACACGCTCATCAGCGCTCATCCCCGGTGAGCGAGGGGTCGACGATGATGTCGTCGTTGGAGGCGCCGGCGGCCACCATGGGGAAGACCTTCTCGAAGGCGTCGGTCCGGAAGTCGATGACCACCGGCCGATCGTCGACGGAGTTGGCCTTGTCCACCGCCGGGGCCACCTCCTCGGCCGACTCCACCCGGATGCCCAGGCACCCCATGGACTCGGCCCACCCCACGTAGTCGGGGAGGTCGGGCGAGAGGTACACCTCGGAGTACCGCTCCCCATAGAACATCTCCTGCCACTGGCGGACCATGCCCAGGTAGGCGTTGTTGAGGATGGCGATCTTGACGGGGATGCGCTCCGACGATGCCGTCACCAGCTCCTGGGCGGTCATCTGGAAGCAGCCGTCGCCGTCGATGGCCCACACCGTCTTGTCGGGCCGGCCCACCTTGGCCCCGATGGCAGCCGGCACGGCGAAGCCCATGGTGCCGAGCCCTCCGGAGTTGACCCAGGTGTAGGGGTAGTCGAACTGCCACCACTGGGAGGCGAACATCTGGTGCTGGCCCACCCCCGAAGCCACGATGGTGTCGTCGGGGGTGGCGTCGCGGAGGGTCTCCAGCACGAACTGGGGCTTGAGGGCACCCGAGCCCGGCTTCTGCTCGTAGACCAGTGGGTACCGGGACTGCCACTCGCTGAGCTGGGACCGCCAGGGGATGAGCCGCTCACGGGGGAAGGACGCCGCCACCGAACCGGGAGCGGCCGGGGCACCGGACACGGCATCGCTCGGAGCCCCACCCTGACCGCCGCGGGTGGCATCGGAGTGGGGCAGACCCATGGCGTCCAGGGCGGCCAACATCTCGTCGATGACCAGGCGGCAGTCGCCGGCGATGCCCACGTCGGCCCGACGCACCTTGTTGAGCTCGGCCGGGTCCACGTCGACATGGATGACCTTGGCCTCGGGGGCGAAGGCGTCGACCCGACCGGTGACCCGGTCGTCGAACCGGCTGCCCAGGGCGATCAACAGATCGGACCGTTGCATGGCGGTGACGGCGGTGTAGTTGCCGTGCATCCCGGGCATCCCCAGGCACAGCGGATGGGAGTCGGGGAAGCACCCCCGGGCCATGAGGGTGGTCACCACGGGGATACCGGTACGCTCGGCCAGCTCACGGAGCCCGTCGGCGGCGCGGGACTTGAGGATCCCGCCTCCGGCGTAGAGGACCGGCCGCTCGGCGGCCAGCAGCAGTTCGACGGCCTGGCGCACCAGCTCGGGGTCCCCGTCGGTCACCGGGTGGTAGCCGGGCAGGTCGAGATCGTCGGGCCCGGGCCAGTACCACTCCATGGGCTTGTTGGCGATGTCCTTGGGGATGTCGATCAGCACCGGGCCGGGGCGGCCGGTGGTGGCCACGTGGAAGGCCTCGGCCACCACCCGGGGGATGTCCCGGCCGTCGGTGATCAACCAGTTGTGCTTGGTGATGCCCATGGTGATGCCGGTGATGTCGCTCTCTTGGAAGGCGTCGGTCCCGATGGCCGTGGTGGCCACCTGGCCCGTCACCACCACCAGGGGGATGGAGTCCATGTAGGCGTCGGCCAACGGCGTCACGATGTTGGTGGCACCGGGACCGCTGGTCACCATGGCCACACCGGGGCGTCCGGTGACCTGGGCGTACCCTTCGGCCATGTGGCCGGCGCCCTGCTCGTGCCGGACCAGGATGTGTCGGATCGACGAGTCGATGATGGGGTCGTAGACGGGCAGGATGGCCCCGCCGGGAAGGCCGAACATCACCTCGACCTGTTGCATCTCGAGGCTCTTGATCAGCGCTTGTGCTCCTGTGAGTTCCATCGGGTGCTCCCTTGTCGTCGATGGCGGGGACTGTCGGTGGTGAGGGGCAGGCCTGGTCGGCCGGCCGGGTGTCCGTGGCGGGACATGAAAACGACCTCCCATCTGGGAGGTCGGAAAGCGCACACGGCGAAGGGCGTCGTGTGCGCTACGACACGAGTACCTCGATGATCAGTTGGCGTGCGGTGGCGGTACTCATGACCCCGCCATTGTTACATGGACCGGGCCGTCGGGACAAGCGTTGGTGGGGCGGGAACCAGAGAGGCCCGCTCAGGGCTCGGTGACCGCACCCCGTTCGGCCCCGGTGACCAGTCGGGCGTACTTGGCCAGCACCCCGGTGGTGTAGCGGGGAGCCGGGTGCTTGAGCCCCGAGCGGCGGCGCTCGAGCTCGTCGTCCCCGACCTGCAGGTCGATGGTGTGCTCCACCACGTCGACCACGATCCGGTCGCCGTCGGCCACCAGGGCGATCGGCCCCCCGTCCACCGCCTCGGGAGCCACGTGCCCGATACAGAAGCCGTGGGTCCCGCCGGAGAACCGGCCGTCGGTGACCAGGGCGCAGTCGCCCCCCCGGCCCACGCCCTTCATGGCCCCGGTGATGGCCAACATCTCCCGCATCCCCGGGCCACCCTTGGGTCCCTCGTAGCGGATGACCACCACGGTGCCGGGCTCGATCAGGCCGGCCAGGATGGCCTCCATGGCCCGGTCCTCACCCTCGAACACCCGGGCGGTCCCCTCGAAGCGCAGCTGGTCGATGCCGGCCACCTTGACCACCGCCCCCTTGGGGGCCAGCGAACCGGTCAGCACGGCGATCCCCCCCTGGACGTGGATGGGATGGCCCATGTCGTGGACCACGTCGCCGTCGGGGGCCGGGGGGTCCAGAGCGGCCAGGTTTTCGGCCAGGGTCCGGCCGGTGACGGTCAGGCAGTCCCCGTGCAGTTGCCCGGCCTCGAGCAGCTCCCGCATCACCACCGGGACCCCGCCGATGCGGTCGAGATCGCTCATGTGGTACTTCCCGTGGGGCTTGGTGTCGGCCAGGTGGGGAACCCTCGCTGCCACCTTGTTGAAGTCGTCGAGGGCCAGGTCCACCCGGGCCTCATTGGCGATGGCCAACAGATGGAGGACGGCGTTGGTGGATCCGCCCACGGCCATGACCACGGCGATGGCGTTCTCGAAGGCCTCTTTGGTCATGATCTGCCGGGGACGGATGCCCGCCTCCAACAACGCCACCACGGCCTGGCCGGAGGCGAAGGCCGCATCATCGCGTCGGCGGTCGACCGCCGGGGCCGACGAGCTGCCCGGCAGGGACATGCCCAGGGCCTCGGCCACCGACGCCATGGTGTTGGCGGTGAACATCCCGGCGCACGATCCCTCGGTGGGGCAGGCATTGTGCTCGATGAGGCTCAACTCCTCGTCGGAGAGGGCGTCGACGGCGTGGGCCCCCACGGCCTCGAACACCGAGGTGATGTCGAGGGCCCGGTCCCGCACCCGCCCCGGGAGGATCGACCCCCCGTAGAGGAAGACGCTGGGCAGATTGATGCGGGCTGCGGCCATCAGCATCCCCGGCAGGGACTTGTCACAGCCGGCCAGGGTGACCATGCCGTCGAAGCGCTCGGCGTGCATCACCGTCTCCACCGAGTCGGCAATGACCTCGCGACTGACCAGCGAGGCCCGCATGCCCTCATGACCCATGGAGATGCCGTCGGACACCGCAATGGTCACGAACTCCAACGGGAAACCGCCGGCGTCACGCACCCCCTGCTTGGCCTGCTTGGCCAGACGGTCGAGGGGCATGTTGCACGGGGTGACTTCGTTCCACGACGACGCCACCCCGATCTGTGGCTTGTCCCAGTCGTCGTCGGTCATGCCCACGGCGCGCAGCATGGCCCGGGCCGGCGCCCGGGTGGGTCCGTCGGTGACCTCGTAGCTGCGCGGCTTCATCCCGACCAACGGTTGCTCGGAGGGGTCGTTGCCTGTCACGTCGCTCATAGGTGCATGGTACGACCCGCGGGCGGCCGGGCGTGCAGGCCCCACGGGCCGTTTTGCCAGTATCGTCCGCCACATGCCCACCGACGGCACCCGGACCGATCCCACCTACCGACGGCGGGCGGTGTCCGGCGCGGCCATCCTTGTGGTGGGGGCGGCCCTGGCCCTGGGACTCAGCGCCTGCTCCAACACCACCACCTCGGTGACCGAGACCGTCGTCACCGTGCCCATCGACGGGACCCCGTGCGCCCTGGTCACCGCCAGCCACATCAACACGGCCATGGGCACCACCGTCACCAGCCCGACCGCCAGTGTTCACGGTTCCGTCACCCTCTGCTCATACCAGGCCTCCGACCTGGGCAAGTCCGTGATCATCTCCTACGACTCCAACTCCAGCTCATCGAAGTTCGCCAAGAACCGGGCGGTGCTCCGGACCCAGGGCGACAAGTTGGGGAAGATCCTGGGCCTCGGCGACGAGGCCTACTATGCCGTCGCCACCTCCAAGGGAACCACCGTCAACACCGTGGTGGCGCGGCGGGGATCACACCAGGTCCTGGTGACCTCGACCGCCGGCTCCCTCTCCGACCTGGAGGTCGTGGCCGAAGAGGCGCTGGCCGCGGTGAGCCCGTCCTCGACCACCACGACCACCGCGGCCCCCAGCCCCACCACCACGGCCGGTTGACCGCCATGGGCACCAGGCAACCCGGGGTGTTCTGGCCCGGTGAGATCGACCAGCTGGTGTCGCACTTCGAGCTCCACGGGTCTGCCACCCTGCGCGGTGCGCTCGACGACCGGGCCTTGGACCGGGCGGAGGTGGAACTGGTCGGAGCCCAGACCCTGCTGGCCGAGGGCGGCCTCGACGCCCGCCACGGCACGGTGATCCTCGACGATCCCGAGGCCACCATCGATGGCCGTCCCTTCGCCCACTATGTGTGCTTCGCCACGGTGGCATCGCCCGGGGCCGAGGCCCTGGTTCACCACCCGGCCCTGGTCGAGGTGGCCCACCGGATCCTCGGTCCGGGGGCGTGGCTCCTCGACTACGAGCAGTTCGGGGTGGTCTACCAGGACGCCCGACCCGACGCCGGCTCGGCCTACTCACGGATCGGTTGGCACACCGACCACCAGTCCGGCCCCCACCTCGACATCTGGCCGGGGATGGCCTTCACCATCCACTTCGACCCGACCTCCCCGGCCAACGGCTTCCTCCGGGTCCTGCCCGGCAGCCACCTGGGCGGGACGGACGGGATCCCACCCGGGTTCGAGCGGGTTCCCGGCGAGCAGGCCGTCTACCAGGAGCGCGGCGACATCCTCTTCCACCACGCCGACCTGTGGCACGGTGCGGCCCGGGGGACGGCGGACGGGGCCGCAGCGGTACGACGCCACCTCCGGGGCAGCTGGCACGGTGGGACCAGGCTGCCCGTCGGACACGGGACGGACGACTTCGTGAAGAACGCCCTGCGCTGATCGTCGGACGGGCCGAGGTCCCCGAGGAGGCGCAAAGGTCCGGCTGTTACTGTCGGGCCGGCACAGCAGACCTGGGCGGCGCCGACGTCGGTTGGCCCGCCCCCGATCGTCGAACACCGTGGAGGTGGCCAGGCCGATGGAGGTTCTCCGCACCCCTGACTCATGCTTCGAAGGGCTGGCCGGCTACCCGTTCGAGCCCCACTACGCCGAACTCTCCGACCAGGACGGAGGCACCCTGAGGGTCCACTATCTCGACGAGGGGCCAGCCGGTGGCCGGGTGGTCCTGTTGCTCCACGGGGAGCCGTCGTGGAGCTACCTGTACCGGCACATGATCCCGGTGTTGGTGGACGCCGGCCTACGGGTGGTGGCGCCCGACCTGGTGGGATTCGGGCGGTCGGACAAGCCCACCCCCCGCGGTGAGTACACCTACGCCCGCCACGTCGAGTGGATGCGGGCCCTGCTCCTCGATGAGCTGGCACTGTCCGAGATCACACTGGTCTGCCAAGACTGGGGCGGCCTGATCGGCCTCCGGCTACTGGGCGAACATCCGGATCGCTTCGCCCGGGCGGTGGCGGCCAACACCTTCCTGCCCACCGGCGACAGCCCTCCCGGCGAGGCCTTTCTGGGCTGGCTCAAGTTCTCCCAGGAGGTCGAGACCTTCCCGACCGGGACCATCGTCAACCTGGGCTGTGCCACCGAGCTGGCCCCCGAGGTCATGGCGGCCTACGACGCCCCGTTCCCCGACCAGTCCTACGCCGAGGGCGCCCGCCAGTTCCCCACGCTGGTTCCCATCTCGCCCGACGACCCGGCGGCCGCGGCCAACCGCCGGGCCTGGGAGGTCCTCGAGGCCCTGGAGATCCCGTTCCTCACCGCCTTCAGCGACGGCGATCCCATCACGGCCGGGGGCGACGCCCGGCTGCAGGCCCGGATACCCGGAGCGCGCGGACGCCACCATGTGACCATTGAGGGGGGCGGTCACTTCCTCCAGGAGGACCGGGGCCCCGAGCTGGCCCGGGTGGTCGTGGACTTCGTGGCCTCCACCTGACCGCTCGACGACTCCTCCCCCCGGGCGGTCATGGTCCTCGGGCGTCGGCATGGTCCTCGGCGGCTTCATCGGCGGCGGCTGGAGGGACTCCGTCGGGCCCCGCTATCGTTCGGCGGAATGGACCTCTATGTGGCGTTTCTGGGTGGCCCCATGCCGGACGGGCAGATGGGGGAAGGCCACGAGATCGTGATGGTCGTGGCCCCCGGTCTGGTGGAGGCCAAAACCCTGGCCCGGGCCAAATGGAGCGGTCCCGGTCGCGGCCATGTGGACGCCCTGCAGCGGATCGACATGGTCGACGGGTTCGAGGTGAGCCTGACCCCGGCCGGCGAGGGAGACCGAACGGAGCTCGAGAGCTTCAACACCTGAGCCGGGCGAGCCACCGGCTGCGGACCGGACAGCCGGGATCACCGTGGTGTGGGGGCGACAAAGTGAGCGATACTGCACCGATGGTTGACCGCAACGTGCTGGGTGGGGAGTTGGAGCCGTGCAGCACCGATCCCCTCACCGGCTTCTACCGCGACGGGTGCTGCACCACCGGGCCCGAAGACCGCGGCAGCCACACCATCTGCGCCGTGGTCACCGCGGAGTTCCTCGAGCACCAGCGCCGCATCGGCAACGATCTGACCACGCCGATGCCCCAGTACTCGTTTCCGGGTCTGGTGCCCGGTGACCGCTGGTGCGTCACCGCCGTCAACTGGTTGCGGGCCCACCACGACGGGGCGGCGGCCTACGTGGTCCTGGCCTCCACCCACGAAGCGGTGCTGCAGACCGTCCCTCTGGCTGCCCTCGAAGAGCACGCTGTGGACGTACCCGCCAGCCCGGACGGCCTCGACCGCTGAGCGAGGGCTCCCGGAACCGGGTAGCGGTCAGCTCCGCTTGCGGAGGGCCTTCTTGAGCACGGCGTCGTAAGCCTCCAGGCCGTCGCGGTACAGCCGGGCCTCAGGGCCGGCGGCGATGCCCACCCGCTCGGGGATGATCCCCCAGATGGGGACCTTGGAGTCGTTCCACCAGGCCACGGCCTCAGCCAGGTCGTTGGTGCCCAACCGGGCCGCGGTGATGACCACCCCGTGAGGGGTGTTCTTGCCGATCATCTCCAAGGTGGCCAGCACCCGGGAGTACTCGACCCCCCCGGCTCGGGTCGGGATGACCACGGCATCGGCGCGGTCCAGGGCCGCCCGGACGATCCGCTCGTCGCCCGGCGGGGTATCGACCACCGCCAGTCCGTCCTGGCCGGACAGGGCCCGGGCCACCGTCCGTTCCGAGGGGGCTTCCACCAGCTCCACCCCGTCGATCGGGCTCTCCTCGAGCCACTCCGCCGACGAGGCCTGGCGATCGGAGTCCACCAACAGGACGGGATCCCAGCCCCGCTCCACGGCGGCCGCCGCCAGATACACCGCGGTGGTGGTCTTGCCCACCCCGCCCTTCACGTTGCTAACGACGATGTTCATCGTGCTCCCGGGTTTCTGGGTCGGGTGTTGCGCTGAGCGGACGGTGCCACGCCGTGACAATAGTCGAAGTCGCTGACCGTTCGACCCGGGATGTTCCGGTTCTGACCAGGGAAAATGGTCCAATTGCCCGGGGGCCGGGATCGGGCGGGCGTGATGGGGGCAAGGCCTGCCCCGGCCCACCCGATGTTGACACCGGGGGCGGCGCCAACCACCATCGTCAGTCGTGACCGACTCCTTTGCCGCCGTGACCGCGGTGACGGCTCAGGAAGCGGGCCGGTACGAGGGGTCCATCGACCCGAGCTGGAACCTGCGGCCCCTCCCCCAGGGCGGGATCGTGACCGCCATGGCGCTGCGGGCCATGGCCGACCTACTGGACGATCCCTCCCAGCAGCTGCGGGGCCTGCACACCACCTTCGCGGCCCAGGTGGCCGACGGACCGGTGTCGATCGAGGTCGAGTTGGTGCGCCGGGGACGCTCCATGTCCCAACTGCGCGCCGAAGTGTCCAACCCCGGGGCTGCCCGGGGCCATCTCACCACGGGCATCTTCGGAGCTCCCCGGACCGGCTTCTCGTTCACCGATCTGGAGCCACCGTCCGGGCTCCGACCGCCGGCCCAGTGCCGCTCGTTCCGCGATCCACCGCCGGCCGGGGTGGAGGGGTTCCCCCCTACCCCGTTCTGGGACCGGCACGTCGAGGGTCGAAACATCATCGGGCATCCCTACTGGGAGGAGTACGTCCCCGATCGGGCCGAGAACGCCCTGTGGTACCGGTTCGAGGACCCGCCCTTCCTGGAGGACGGCACCCTGGATCCCCTGGCCCTGGTGGTCCTGGCCGACACCATGCCCGGCGCCGTCGGCGAGAAGGTCGGTCGGTCCGACCGGAGCTGGTTCGCCCCCAGCATCGACCTCACCGTGCACCTCCTCGACCACTGCCGGTCGCCCTGGGTGCTGGCCCACAACCAGGCCCGCTTCGCCGGGGACGGCTACGCCTCGGCGGACATGGCCCTGTGGGACTGCGGGATGGAGGGTACGGACCAGCCCCGCCTGGTGGCCTACGCCACCCAGCTGTTCCTATTCACCTTCGGGTCCTGACCGCTGGTTGGAACCCCGGGCGTGGGGCTGGGCCCACGTCGTTAGACTTCGCCGTCGGCCGATACGAGGAGGCGCCGTGGCTGTGACCGGTCTGGCCAATCTGGCCGTGAAGGTGGCGGACCTGGACGAGGCCTGTCGCTACTACGAAGCGGCCGGGGCCGAGGTCAAGGACCGGATGGTGTGGCGCAACGGTGAGCGGGCCGACGTGTTCCTCGGCCCGGTCATGATCACCCTGTTCACCCAGGCCATCTACGAGGACGACGTCGATCTCCCGGCCGAAGGGTTCCTGCACCCGGCCCTGTTCACCGACGACCTCGACGCCCAGCTGGAGGGCCACACGGTGGTCTGGGGTCCCGAGACCGTCGAGGGCACGTTCGGCAAGCGGCGGATCGCCTTCGTCGAGGCCCCGGGGGGTATCCGGCTGGAGTTCATGGAGCAGATCGAGCCTCCGCCCTCCTGAGCCCGCCTCACCGCCGGGGCGGGGTCACGGGCACACCGGGCGCCCGGGCCAGCGGCCGATTTTCCGTAGATTTCCGCCGGCAACTACGGTGGCGGGACAAGGTCGTGGTGGGCACGACGACGGAAGAGGGACGATGGACAAGCAAATTCCCCTGGTGGACTACCTGGTGCTGGGCGACGAGCCCCATCTGGTGGCCAATGAGTGCACCAACTGCCGCGCCCGTTTCTTCGACCGGCGCAACGCCTGCGCCCACTGTGGCCGGACCGAGTTCACGAAGGTCGATGTCCCGACCACGGGCGAGGTCAAGGCCTTCACCATCGTGGCCTTCGCTGCTCCCGGGGTCCGCGTGCCCTACGTCGCCGCCCTGGTGGACTGCGATGGGACCAGCGTGCGGGGCAACCTGATCAACGTGGAGCCCGACCCCGAACATGTCACCTTGGGCATGAAGGTGGGGTTGGCCACCGAGGTCATCGGCACCGACGACAATGGCACTGACGCAATCGGGTTCGGCTTCGAACCCCTGGGAGGTTGAGCACCATGGCATCTGACGACCTGTGGATCCTGGGTATCCACATGACGAAGTTCGGCAAGCACCCCGAGATGGACCTGGTCGACCTGGCCTCCGAGGCCGTGCTGGGAGCCCTGTCCGACGGCGGTGTGGAGATGAAGGACATGGGGGTGATCGGGGCCGGCAACCTCATGGCGGCCAACGCCGGCATCGGCCAGCAGCTGCAGAAGCAGCTCGGCCAGACCGGCATCCCGGTGTTCAACGTGGCCAACGCCTGCGCCACCGGAGCCACCGCTCTGCGGGTGGCCTGCATGGCGGTCAAGGCCGGCGAGGCCGACATGGGCCTGGCCTTCGGGGTGGAGAAGCTCTCCGGGGCGGGACTCCTCTCGGGCGGGAGCCGTAAGGACGACTCAGGTACCTTCACCCCCTCGGGCCGCTACGGCGCCGTGGCTCCGGTCGACGGTCGCATCGGCACGGAGATCATGCCCGGCGTCTTCGCCCAGATCGGCATGGAGTACGGCCACCGCTACGGCGGGACCAGCTTCGAGCTGTTCGCCAAGATCAGCGAGAAGAACCACTCACACTCGACCCTGAACCCCTTGGCCGCCTACTCCAAGAGGATGTCCCTCGAGGAGATCATGGGCGACGTCATGATCGCCTACCCCAACACCCGGCCCATGTGCTCGGCCAACTGCGACGGCGCCGCCGCCGCCGTGGTGGTGAGCGGCTCCAAGCTCAAGACCTTGTCGCTGGAACAGCAGCGTCGGGCCGTCAAGATATCGGCGTCGATCCTCACCACCGACCCCTGGGAAGAGGCCTGCCAGATCCTCCCGGACGTGAACACCCTCACCCGCAACGCCGCCACCCAGGCCTACGAGCAGGCCGGCGTGGGCCCCGACGACCTGGACCTGGTGGAGCTGCACGACTGCTTCGCCACCGCCGAACTGGTGCACTACGACAACCTCATGCTGTGCGAGGTCGGTGGCGCCGTCGACTTCTTCAACTCCGGAGCCACCTGGCGGGACGGATCGACACCGGTCAACGTCTCGGGCGGGTTGGAGTCCAAGGGTCACCCCATCGCCGCCACCGGCATCGCCAATGTGTGGGAGGTGGCCACCCATCTTCGGGGTGAGGCCGGCGACCGCCAGATCAACGGGGCCAGGGTCGGACTGACCCACGTCATCGGCTTGGGATCGGCCTGCGGCGTGCACATCCTGGAGAAGGCGGCCTGAGGCTCACCCAGGGACCGGCCCGCCCGCTCTCCTCTGTGCGTAGGCGAGCCGCTCAGCCGGTCACGCGGACGGTGAACACCACCGGGGGCAGTTCGGTGCCGTCAGCTGTGGTGAGGTGGAAGTCGACGGGGTAGGTGCCGGCCGCGGTGGCGGCCAGCGTCAAGGTCTGGGTCCCGGGCGAGGTCGCCGTGCACCCGGGCAGCCCGCGGCCTGCCGCCGAGGTGGTGGCCGGGCCGGCGATGACGAACGAGCCCGACGAGGGTGAGACCCGCAGGCCGGTGGGCCCGGGGGCGGCACTCCAGTGCACCACCTGCGGCCCGGAAGCGGCCGGTTGGACGCCGAGCCGGAATGTGGTGGTGGTGCCGGCGTGCAGTGACGTGCCGCCGCTCGGCATCGAGTAGCCGACGGCCGGCAACCGACCGGTCCCGTACGACGGCGGGGCCAGGGCGGGGTCGGATCCCCAGCCCGGATCCGGGCTCGAGGACAGGTCGTAGGTCAGGGTCCCCCCGGTGGTGATGATGGACGAGGGCAGCCAGGGCTGATCCCACACCGTGGTCCCCGCCTCGGGAGCTGCCGTACCCGAGGCGCAGGCGGGGGCGGCCGAAGGCATGTCGGCCCCGGTCACCGTCAGGGAGTGCACATACGGCGCCGACGCCGATGCCGACGGTGCGTGGATCACCAGCCGGTGGCCGTCGGGCAGGACCATCGAGACGTCGGGGAACAACGGACTGGCCAGAGCCAGGTCCGCCGAGCCCGGGGTCACCGGGTACATCCCCATGGCCGCCCAGACGTACCACGACGAGATGGCTCCCAGGTCGTCGTTGCCCGGCTCGTCGACCGGGGCCACCGAGTAGAGGTCGTCGGCGATCTCCCGGACGGTCTTCTGCGTCTGGGCCGGAGCACCGAAGTAGTCGTACTCCCACGGGGTCCACAGGCTCGGTTCGTTGCCGGACCAGTCGAAGGGCCGGTCCCGACCGGCGTTGAGCACGGTGAAGAAGGTGTTCAGCTTCTGCACGGCCGTGGCCTTGCCCCCCATCAGGGTGGACAGGGCCCCGAGGTCCTGGGGCACGGCCCAGGTGTACTGGATGGCATTGCCTTCTTCGAAGCCCAGCTCACCGCCGGGCTCGAGCAGGGCGGTCTGGAAGGCCGGGCCGGTCGGAAAGGCCCCGGCGGCATTGCGGGCCTGGATGTATCCGGTCGACGGGTTGAACAGGTACTCCCAGTTGTGGGCCCGGCTCATCATGGAGCTCTGCAGAGCCTGGTCCCCCAGCCATCCGGCCAACTGGGCGATGGAGAAGTCGTCGATGGCGTACTCCAGGGTGACCGACCCCCCGATGGAGTAGTTGCTCGAGGTCAGATCCAACGATGCCGCGTTCACATAATGCTGGGACAGGTACTGGTCCAGGTACTGGCGCTCGATCTCCAGCCCGTGGTTGGTCTCGTTCTGCGTGGCTCCCTTGACCATGGCGGCCAGAGCGGCCCCGACGTCGAAGTCCCGCACACCGAAGGCGTAGGCCGCGGCGATGATCGGGTCCGCCGAGTCGCCGTTCATCTGCCCCGAGTCGCCGGCCACGATGGCCCACTTGGGCAGCCAGCCCCCCTGCTGGGCATCGTTGACCAGTGACTGGACCATGTCGCCGGCCTGGTGAGGAGCGAGTAGTGCCACCAGTTCGATCTCGCTGCGGTAGATGTCCCATTCGGAGAAGTTGGCGTACTGCTCCCTGGTCGACGATTGATGGACCCGGCCGTCGGCACCGGCGTAGCTGCCGTTGTCATCACTGACCACGTTGGGGAAGAGCAGCGAGTGATAGAGGGCGGTGTAGAACGTCCGCTGCTCCTCTTGCGTGCCACCACCCACCCGTAGGCCGACCGAGCAGGGTGTTCCACCGGGCGGTGGCCTGCGACTCCACCTGGCCGAGGGACCAACCGGGGTCTTCCACGCCGAGGTTGTCGGCGGCGTCGGCCACACTCACGAAGGAGATGCCCACCTTCATCCGGACCACCTGGTTGGCTTCGGTGTCGAACGAGACGTAGGCACCACACGCCTTCCCCTGGCAGGAGGTGCCACCCGGGGTCACCGCATGGCCGTTCCAGGTGCCGGTGGCCGAGAACGGACGGTCGAAGGTGGCCATGAAGTACACGGTGTAGTTGGTGCCGGTGCCGCAGAACTGACCACTGGTCACCTGGCCGCTGATCCCGTCGTCACCCACCATCTGGACCTGGGTGGCGCTCACCGGGTTGGCACTCCCGGCCACCTTGAAGAGCAGGTCGGCCTGGTGGGTGCGGGGAAAGGAGAACTGGGAGATCCCCGTCCTGGCGGTGACGGCCAGTTGGGTTCGCACGTCCGACGGCTCCAGGGTCACGCCGTAGCGGCCGGGAGCGGCGCTCTCGGTGGCGTGTGAGAACGAGCCCACGTCCTGTTCGGGGTGGTCGCCGACCGGTCCCACGGTGGGGAGGATGGGGACGTCCCCATAGGCCGCGCACCCCGAGCCACTCAGGTGGGTGAGGCTGAAGCCGGAGATGTGGGAGTCCCGGTACGAGTAGCCGGCCCCGGAGCCGGAGGCATTGGGAGTGGTGTCGGGGCTCCACTGGATCATCCCGAAGGGGAGGTCGGCACCGGGGAACTCAGCGACGGCTCCAGGGGCCACCCCGCCGGTCCCCGTCCCGGCCATGGGGTCGACCAGGCTGGCCGGGTCACTCACCAAGCTGGCCGGAGCGGTGGGCGAACCCGAGCCCGAGGCGTCCGGCGGGCTCACCGTCGTGCCGCAGCCGGCCAGGACCAGGGCGGCCAGCACCACCGCCACCGGTGCCGTCCTACCTGTGAACCTCACCGGTGCGCTACCGCCACGCCGGTGACGGTAGCGGAATCGGCTGCCGGGTGGCGGACACGGGTTCGTCGACAGGATTAGCCTGACCCGACAAGAGCCCAGGGGGACAGGGGCTCGGATCAGGGGGACGGCCGTGAGCCATCGAGGAGACCCGGGTAGCGCTGGTGGCCACCGGTGGGGTGGCAGCCGTGGGCATGGCGGCGTGACCGCGGCGGTGGTGGTGGCGGTGGCGTTGCGTCGCCGCGGCCTGTTCGGGCACGACGCCGAGCACCGCGCCGTCGAGGAGTGCACCGTCGGGCACGGCGGCTGGACGGTCGGGGCCGGGCGTCACCTCCACGGAGGTCAAGGTCGGGGTGATCGCCACCCGCACCGGGGTGGGCGCCGGGGACTTCGTCACCTTCATCCCCGGGATGGAGGCGTACTTCGACATGATCAACAAGGAGGGCGGGATCAACGGTCGAAAGCTGGTGCTGGCCGACAATCTCGATGACGGCGGCGACCCCACCACCTTCTCCCAACTGACTCACACCCTCATCGAGCAGGACGGTGATTTCGCCGCCTTCATCTCCACCTTCTGGTTCACACCCAACCTGTTCGCCGAGACCGGCACCCCCACCTACGGCTACAACGTCAGTGGGAACTGGGCGGGCCCCGACAACCTGTTCGCCGCCGGCGGGTCCATCCAGGACTACCACGCCCTGGCCGCTCCGGTGTCGTACCTGATGAAGCGGAGCCACGCCACCTCGGTAGCCCTGATCAGCTACGGGCCGGGCATCCCCGGCTCCTATCCGGCCTGCACCACCGCAGCGGCCGACCTGGCCAAGGCTGGGATCAACGTGAGCTACGCCGACTACGACGCCACCTTGGGCGGGAGCTTCACCTCGGCCGTGCAGCAGATACAGGACCACCACTCGGACTTCTTGATGAGCTGCATGGAGGGCTCGGACGACATCACCCTGGCCCGGGCCCTCCAGCAGTACGGGGTCAGCATCCACCAGCTGTGGTTGAACGGCTACGACCAGGATCTGCTCGATCAGTACCCGTCGCTCATGCAGGGCGTCTACGTGGACGCCAACGGGTTCGTGCCGTTCGGGGCGGCCGCGGCCTTCCCGGGCGCCTACCCCGGCCTCCAGCAGTACCTGTCGGTCATGAAGACCTATGAGCCGGCCCATGTGAACGATCAGCTGTCCATGCAGGGATGGCAGTCCGCCGCCTTGCTGGCCGCCGGCATCAAGGCGGCCGGCTCGGACCTCACCCAGAAGAACGTCATCGCCCAGACCAACCGGATCACTGACTTCACATCCGGCGGCATCACCGCCGTGGTCAACTGGAGCCTGGCCCACACCACGCAGGCCTATCCCATCTGCCCCTCGTTCGTGCAGGTGCGCAAGACGTCGTTCGTCCCGGTGGTGAGTCGGGGCCACCAGGTCTTCATCTGCTTCGCCCGGAACGTCAACGTGGCCAACCCGGTGCCGGTGGCCGCTCCCCCGGGCACGCCGGGCGGCTGAGGACCGAGCAAGGTCCGGGCGCCGCGGGGATCGGTCCGGATTGGCGGTCTAGAGCGGGGAGTGGGGGTGGAGCGGGGCCATTTCGTTCCGTCACCTTGCCCCAGAAGCCTTCAGTTGACGGGCGATGGTGCCGAACTACCTTGTAACGAAGATCGAGCACGAGGGCCTGCAGGATCCGAATGGAGAATCGAGCTGCACGGAGATGTCGATCTCAACACCCCCACTTGCGCCCATGAACACATCAGTTTTCTCAAGGTCCAAGGGTCGCTCGAGCGCCCGATCGACGACCGTCCCAGTCCACGGACCTTCATTCCATGACACCGCGCCACTCGCTCGGCGATGCCGACGAAAGGACCCCACCGGTCAGTGGCGGTTCTCGTGAACCCGCGGCGGACAGAGGCGCTGAGCGACAGCACGTTTGCGGTGGCCATGACGCTGCTCATCTTCGATGTGCGCTTGCCCGCCCGAAAGATTCATACGTTGGGATATGACCTGTGGTTCAACTCGTGGCCCCACTATCTCGGCTATGTAATCAGCTTTCTGGTCATAGGGATGATCTGGGTGAGCCACCATACGATCTATCGCCTGGTGCGGGCCATCGACCACCGAGTCATGGTCATCAACCTCGTCCTTCTCAGTCTGGTCGTATTCATTCCGTTTCCAACCCAGATCCTCGCCCTGTACATCAGTCAAGGTACGACTCCCCAAAAGGACATCGCCGTGGCCTTCTACGGCTTCAGCCTCGCGGTAGCCACGCTCATGTTGGCGGTCCTCTGGCATGCGGTCTGCCGGCGCTCTCTCGTCCAGCCCTGGGTGACGGCACCCGAAGCGAGACGGGTCAGACGCCGCTACTACCTCACTCCCGTCTTGTACCTGGCGGCGACAGGGTTGGCCCTGGTCGATGATCGGCTCGGGATTCTCCTTTTCCTTCTCATCGGTTGTGGGTACCTCCTGCATACGGGGACCAGCGTGGCCCCACCGCATCCGGACGACTCAGCCCATGCCAACGAGGCTCCCGAAGGCGTCTCCACCTGACGGTGATGCGGCCGCCCGGCCGTTACGTACGCGCACCCCGATATCAGGACGTCGTGGCCAGTGGGGCTACCTCCTGTTTGGGGTGTCTGGGCCAGTGGGGCATGGTCCGTGGGGATCGAGCAGGCAATCCCCGGTACCGGCCCGCTCAGATCCCGGTGTTGGCGGCGATCCGTCCGTTGTCGACGGCCTGCTGCAGTAGGGCGTAGTCCCGCTCGTTGGTGTCGGCATAGGCCGCCGAGAACTCGGTGATGGCCACATCGAAGGCGTCGGACTTGCCCAGGTAGGCGCCGATGGCGATGCGATCGCCGGAGCGGGCATGGGCCCGGGCCAGGGTCCAGCCGCACATCCGTCCCCACACGTCCATCCCTTCCGGGGTCATCCCGTTCACGTCGACCGATCCCTTCCAGTCCCGCAGCTGCCGGAAGTAGTAGTCGCGTTCCGCTCCTCCCCAGGCGAACCGCTCCCACCCGAGGAAGATGTCGCTGGCCGCCTGCACCAGGCGCTGGCCGACCACCACCCGCTGGCCGTGATTGGAGAACTTGCCCTTGGAGGTGAACCGCTCCAACACCGAGGCCTGAGCCTCTTTGATCTGCAGGAGCAGGGGGGAGCCGTCCTCCCGGGCCAGGAACAGGGCGATCCAGGCGTCGGTGCCGACGCTGCCCACCCCGACCACCTTGCGGGCCAGGTGGGCCAACTCGTACTGCTCGAGGAGGTGCCGGCGGTCCGGTTGGAGGGTGCGCCGGTAGGCCCGGACGATGCGGGAGAGCATGTCCTCGGCGAGGTCCGGGTCCAGACCGGTCACGAACTCCTCGATGGGGACGATCAGCGGCGGATCGTGGATGATCCTGGTCTCGCCGTCCTGGACGTAGCACAGCTTGTCGAAGGCCTGGTGGCTGTCGTGGGCCCGGGCCTTGCTGATGGCGCTCCACACCTTGGGCGTCCGCTTCGGGTCCAACAGGGCGCTGAACCGGGGCAGGATCTCCTCTACGTCCAGGTGGGCGTACCACACGGACATCATCGGGACCATGGCCAGCTCCCGCATGGTCTGGCGGTAGGAGCGAGCGGCCCGACGGACGATGCGGGCCCGCGTCTTCCTCGAGAAGCCGTTCTCCCGCGCCGGCGATCTCGAGGCTGGCCCCCAGTCGTTTGATGTCCCACTCCCACGGACCGGGGGCGGTCTCATCGAAGTCGTTGACGTCGAAGAACAGGTGCCGCTCCGGTGAGCCGAACACCCCGAAGTTGGACATGTGGGCATCACCGCACAGCTGGGCATCGAACCCGGTGACCGGCGTGGTGGCCAGATCCTCGGTCATCGGCAGGGCGGCACCCCGGTAGTACGAGAACGGCGAGACCAGCATGCGTCCGTAGCGAATGGGGACCAGCTCGGGAATGCGCGACTCGGCCTGGCTCTCCAGCAGGCCGATCGGGTCCCGTCGACCGGTCTGTGGTGCCCACTCGCCGTGCCGGGCCAGAGGGACGTCCAGGCGAGCCTTCTTCCCCTGCCGTACCCGCTCCGCCGCCGAGAACGGGCCGGCCGGCCGCTTGGGTCGGGAACCGGGCCCGTCGAGCGGGTCAGCCATCAACGACCCCACCTCGGGCACCTCGGCCGGCCCCACCGTGTCCTGCCTCGGAATTACGCTCACCAGCTCCCCCGTTCGTCCCGCTCCGAAGGGCTCCCGCCCTGCTAACGAATCTATCCCTTTCGTGGCCCCCCTCCCCGGTCGGGCCGGTCCGGTCCGGTCGGTCCGTCGACTACTTCATGATGTTGACGGCTCGGGCCACGACCAGAATGGCCACCAGCAGCGACACCGACTCCTCCAGCATCATCATGAGCTTGGCCCACGCTTTGACCGGGGACACGTCGGTGGGGCTGAAGGCCGTGGCGGAGTTGAAGGAGAGGTGGAGGTAGTCCACGAACTTCGGGTACCAGTCGTCCACCACGAACCGCGGGTTGATCATCTCGGGAAAGACGAAGGCCGGCTTGCTACCGGTGCCATGGACCCGGGCCGCGGGTCCACCCTGGTCGGCCTGCCAGTACCAGAGCCCGAAGGCGATGACGTTGGAAAACCAGATGGCCCCACCGGCGATGAGCAACTTGTTGGCATCCTCGGTGAAGGGCTTGGTGCTGAGAATGCTGACCACCAGCCGCCCGGCCTCCAGAGCGTTGTCGGCCGAGATCACCGCGATGAGGGCGAAGGTCACGGCCCGGAGCCAGCGGTCCTGCCGGTCGATCCGGCCGGGATCGCCCACCATGATCACCCCGAGGAGCACCGCCACCACCACCAGGTACAGCCAGCGGGAGTCCCCCAGGAGCTCGGGAGGCAGCGACCGCAGTTCGGTGGGCAGGGCGGCGTGGAGGGCGCCGGCGGTCAGGGCGGCCAGCGCCATGGGCCAGCGCGGCTCACCCAGGGTGCTCCGTCTGCTCGAGCCGGACCGGCCCGCCGAGCCGGCCAACGGCTCGCTCACCCGGCTACGGCCAGGTCTGGGGTGGGCGTACCGACGGGCCGAGGGCCAGCGGTACCCCCTGGCGGGGCCCACCCCACGTCGAGTTCCGCCTCGGGCATCACCGACCTCACATGGCCTGTCGGGCCGCGGTGATGCAGGCCTGCATCAACCCGTAGCTCCTGGTGTCCCCGGTGGTCCCGATGTCCATCTTGTTCATCACATAGCCCATCCCGAGCTCGAGCTCCGGGTCGGCCCAACCGGCCGAGCCGCCCATCCCGAAATGGCCGAACGAACGCGTGCTGCCCAATTGGGCCAGGGCCACCATCCCCCGGTTGAGCATGAAGCCCAACCCCCACTGCATGTCCAGCCCCATCAGCACCGCATCGGGCCCTTCGGTCTGTTGCACCAGGGCCCGATCGAGCTGCTCGGGGGTGAGGGTCCGGAAGGAACCGCCCGACTCCAGCGCCACCTCGCTCACGCAGGCGCCGTAGAGCCGGGCCAGTGACCGGGCGTCACCGATCCCGTTGGCCGCCGGAATCTCGCCGGCGTGCAGGCGCGGATCGTCCCAGACCTTGGGGTCCGAGAACGCCCCGCCCGGAGCGGCCAGGGCCATGGCCAGTGGGCCCCCCGGAGCCAGGTAGGCGGCCATCTCGGCCGGCATGGCCGCATCGCCCGCATCGGCCAGGGCGCCGAGGGAGCCGCCTTCGGGACCGGAGCCACCCGCGGCCAACTGGTCGAGGAAGGACACCAACCGGGCCACCCGGGGCTCTTCGGATGCCGGCAGGCCGACGAAGAAGTCCGCACCCAGGGGGCCGGCGATCTCCTGGCGCAGATAGGTCCCGAGGCTGCGTCCACTGATCCGGCGCACCACCTCGCCGACCAACCAGCCGTAGGTGGTGGCGTGGTAGCCGTGAGCGGTTCCGGGGGGCCACGAGGGAGCCTGGGCTTCGAGGGCCCGGATCACCGGGTCCCAGGCCAGAGCCTCTTCGAAGGACATGGCACCGTCGGTCCAGGCCAGGCCGGCCCGGTGGGACAACAGGTCCGCTACGGTCACCGTCTCCTTGCCGGCCGCCCCGAACTCGGGCCAGTAGGTGACCACCGGCGCCTCCACCTCGAGGAGGCCCTGCTGGGCCAGATGGTGGGCGCACATGGCCGTGGCGCCCTTGGTCGTCGAGTACACCAGGACCATGGTGTCCTCGTTCCACGGGCGCTCCGTGGTGGCGTCGGCCATCCCACCCCACAGGTCGACCACCTTGTGGCCCCGGTGGTAGGCACCGAACGCCGCCCCCACCTCGGAGCCGCGGTCGAAGTTGGCCTCGAAGGCCTGGCGGACCCCTTCGAAGCCCGGCGCCGTCCACCCACCGATGGTGCTCATGCCCATCCCCCTGTTCTGGCCCGGACCCTCGTGGCCCGGGAACAGCAGCCCTGTCCTCGGCCACTGCTCCACCATCATTGCCGAGGTGGTAACCGATCTGGTGACCGGGCCCGGCGAGGGTGGCACTCGGGGACCGAAGGGGTCGGAAACGACAACGGCGTGCGACCGGAGTCGCACGCCGTTGTGTCGGCATCAAGCTTGGTGTCCCTCGTCGGGCCGGCCATGGCCGGCCCGACGGGCGAGTGCGCCTCCCGGCGCACCTGCCCGGGGTGGAGTTACGAGGCGATGACCAACTTCAAGGTCTTCGTGGCGTACTCGATGGGCTTGGTCGAGGCGGCCACCTGGAACTCGATGTTGAAGGTGCCGCTGACGGTGGGCGACCCCGAGATCACTCCGGTGCTCCGGTTGAGCTGGAGGCCGTGGGGAAGCTTGACCGAGCCCAAGGTGCGCCAGGCGTACGGCGTCGTCCCACCGCGGGCCACCAGGGTGGTCGAGTACGACTTGCCCTTGGTTCCGGATGGGATCGACGTGGTGACGATGGTTACCGGCCCCTCGACGTTCACGCACTCGGCCGTGGCCGTGTCCGAACTGGCTCCATAGTTGGTGTCGCCGGCGTATTTTGCGGCGAAGCACCAGTAGCCGACGGCGGTGGGCTTGAAGGCCATGGAGGTGGCCGTGGAGGAGCTGCCGCTCCCCGGGGTCAGCGCCACCGGGCTACCGACCGGGTCCGCAGTCGACGTGCACTTGGCGGCGGCCGAACTGGGCCCGCACACGTAGAAGCTCACCGAACTGTCCGGGGTGCCTCCGGGTGCGGTGTCGGTCACCGTGGCCTGGTCGTTGACCTTCTGGCCCAGCTGGATCGTGGAGTCGATCGGCGCCGTGGTCGTCTTGGTCGGGGCCACGCTCACGTCGAAGCACTCGTCGAGGCTGGCATCGCAGCTGGCGTGATAGCTGGCGGTGCCCAGGTAGTAGCCGGCGAAGCACCAGTACCCGCTGGAGGTCGGCGTGAACCCGACCGAGTTGGCCGTCGCCGTGTCGGAAGGACCGGCGGTGAGCTCGCCCTCGCTGATCAGGTTGGCGGTCGACGTGCACGGGGTCGGGTTCGGGACGGGCCCGCACTCGTAGAAGGCCACCGTGCCGGTGGACTCCCTCCGGCGTTGCCGGTCACCGTGGCGGTGTCGTAGTTGGTGGCGCCGTACACCATCGTCGTGGACTGAGGCACGGTGGTGGTGCTCGACGTTGCCGCGGTGACGGTGAAGCACTCATCGATGGTGGTGTCCGAGCTGCCGACGTAGTTGGAGTCGCCCGAGTACACCCCGGCGAAGCACCAGGTACCGCCGGCCGTAGGCTTGAAGGACACCGACGAGGCGGTCGCCGTGTTGTTCGCTCCGGCGGTCAACGCCCACCGGGCTACCCACGGCGTGGGAGGTGGAGGTGCAGGGGGCGGCCGAGGCGCTAGGGCCGCACTCGTAGAACTGCACCGTGCCGGTCGGGGCTCCCCACTCGTGCATTCCCGGTCACCGTCGCGGTGTCGGTAGTGCTGTCCGCCGAGCACCGATGCTCGAAGAGGTCAGGGTCGTCGCCGTGGTGGAGGGCGCTGTCGGGTCGAACTGTACTGGAGGTGGCACTGCTGGGTCCGCTCCCCGAACCGTCCTCGCCCACCACGGGCTCCCCGAGGGCGAGAGTCGCTGCCGACGTCGAAGCCCGGCACCGCCTCTGTCGGCCGTATTGCGGAGGTGCTGGTGTTCCATTAGCGGTAGTCGCTGAGGATCGCTGCCCACGGTCACGTCGGCGGCTCGTTCGGACACCGCCACGTGAGCATGGGTTCCCCACATCCTCGCGGTCCAGACACGGCCAGTTCTCCTCGCCCGTTGGGATGGGCTCCGGTCGCTGCAGGTTATAGGCTCCCGAAGTTGAGGGTGTTGAGTACGTTGACACCTGGCCAGGCCGAACGTGATCTTGTGTTGATGCCGCCCTGGTGCGATGCCCGGTGGAGCGTCTCCAGTTCGCGGCGAGATCGGTCACCGGCTCGACCGGCTGCCGTTGCGTGAGCCTGGCAGTCCGAGGCGTAGTTGGCGTTGGCCGATGGGCGGTACCGGATGTTGAAGGTCATCGGTGACCGTGGCGAGCTCGGAGCCCACGGACGTGCCGTCTCCTCCCACGTCGTAGAGGTTGAGGGTCACCGGCTCGGAGAACGTGTCGCCGGAGTGCTCGAACAGTCGCCACCGTTCCAGGTTCCGCTCTCGCATCCGAAGCTGTCCAGCGTGACCACGACATTCTGGACCAGCCGGCCGGAGCCGAGTGACGAGATCTGGTTGCCGAACTCGAGGTCTGGGTGGCTTGGTACCCGACGCTCGGCTGGTGGCCGGGCAGCGGGGATTCGATGCTGTTGTAGATGGAGGAAGGTGAAGGCGAGGCGGCACCGGCAACAGTGGCCGGCACGGCGGCCAAGCCCACCGTGACCAGGCCCACCAGGGCCGCCAGACTCATCAGGACTCTTCGCATAGGTGTCGCCTCTCGCTCAGATCGATTAGGTCCGCGGGCCTGATTGCCCAGTTACGTGTAGGACCAACCACCTTTTAACATCGGGCACTTGACCAAACAGTTACGCCACACCAAACACCCGATGAACGTTGCGCGACCGGGCGGGTTGTCGTTCCCGTTTGGTAAAAACAACCACTGGGAGCACCCGAGCAACGACCGTGCGTGAGCAAAACGAGGAGTCGGCAGAAACCGGTTCAGTGGGCGTCAGTTCCAGGAACTGACCAACTCATCCAGTCGTTCGGGGGCCAGGGGTCGGGCGAAGTAGTACCCCTGGCACCGGTCGCTACCCAGTTCGGCCAGGGCCAGGTACTGGGCCACGGTCTCCACACCCTCACTGGTAACGGTGAGCCCGAGGAGGTGGGCCAACTCCACGCTCTTGGACACGATGGCATGGCTGTACCTGTCGCGGTCGATGTCGGTGACGAAGCTCTGGTCGATCTTGACGATGTCGAACGGAAACTGCTTGAGGTAGCTGAGCGATGAGTAGCCGATCCCAAAGTCGTCCAGGGCCAGACTGATGCCCAGCTCCTTCAGGTCGTTCAACACGATGTGGGCCCGCTTGGAGTCGCGGATGAGCGCCCCTTCGGTGATCTCCACGGTGATCAGACCGGGGTCGGTGTGGGTGTCGGCCAGTATCTCGGCCACCATGGCCACGAACTCCGGGGCCATGATCTGGTGGGCGGACATGTTCACGGCCAGCTGGAACGCTCCCCCGTGGCCATCCCACCGTTTGCGGTCGAAACAGGCCCGCTCGAACACCCACCGTCCGATCTCACCGATCATTCCGGACCGCTCGGCCAGAGGGATCATGGTGACCGGATCGATCAGGCCCCGCACCGGGTGATCCCACCGGATCAGCGCTTCGGCACTGGCGATGTGCCCGTTGCCGGTGGTGACGATGGGCTGATACTCGACCCGGAGCTCGTGGCGCTCGATGGCCTTACCCAATGCGCTCGAGAATTCCCGACTGGTACTCCTCGAGGTGCTGGGCATGGACATCGACGATCTGGTGGTTGGCCCCACCGCTGCGCTTGACCTGGTACATGGCCAGGTCGGCCGTGTGCAGCAGCTGGTCGCCATCGTGATGGCTCTGGCCGGCAAAGGCCATCCCCACGCTGGCCGAGATGGAGATGGAACAGGCAGCGAGGGCGAAGGACGGCTCCAGACACTGAACGATCCGCGAGGCCACGATCTCGACCTGAGCCACGTCGTCCAGCTCCTCGCACAGGACCACGAATTCGTCACCCGACAGCCGGGCCAGGGTGTCGCCCGGTCGGAGACTGACCTCGATCCGTTCGGCCACCGCTATCAGCAGCTCGTCGCCGACCTGATGGCCATGGGCGTCGTTGACCGACTTGAAATCGTCCAGGTCGATGAAGAGGATGGCCACGATCTTCTTCGAGCGACCGCTCCTCACGATGGCGTGTTCGATCCGCTCGAGCAACAGGATGCGGTTGGGCAGGCCGGTGAGTGCATCGTGGACGGCCCGTTCGTGGGAACTTGCCGAGGAGTCCTCGAGGTCGGCCCGTCCCTGGGCGTTGACCAGGTAGGCCGACGTCACGTCGGCCAGCGTCTGGGCTGTGGCCATCTCGGGTTCGGATAACCCTCCCGGTCGGTCACGGTACAGATCCAGGGCGCCCAGCCGACGATGTCCCTGGCGGAGCGGGAAGGTGAAGACGGCCGCCAGTCCCAACTGCAGGGCCCGGGGGCCAAAGGTGGCGAAGGTGTCGTCCAGGCGGAGGTCCGGCACCGACACCGCCCGGTTGGTCCGGAACGCCCCGAGGCACGGTCCTTCCTCCAGCTCCGACTGCAGCTCCTCGAACCGCCGGGCCGACGGGTCGGAAGCCGCGATGTAGTGGGGTCCACCCTCGGGTGAGACCAGAGTGACGCCGGCGGCGCTGATGGGCAGCACGTCGACGATGCCCCGGACCAGGTGATCGAGGATCCCCTCGATGGGGAACTCGGTGAGCATGGTTCGGGCGAACTCACTGAGAATGTCGGCCAGCTGCTCGCCGGTCGATCTTCCGCCGTCCGCCGCACCGGGTGCTGGGCATTGTCTGTCACGGAGCACATGACCCAAGGGTCTCCGCCTCCTACCAGCCAAGCCCTTCGTTTCAAAGGCCACGTCGACTGTATCTCAGTTCAACGTCCATTTCACCAGTGGTTGGCGGAGCCTGGGGGCCGCCGCCGGGCCGCCCCGACCGGCCGCCGAGGACCCCCCGGAGCGTCCGGCGTGTCCGGCGTCCGGCGCGTCCCGGCGATTGTTAACCATGACGTTAACGTTATGATGTGGGCATGTCGCTCGAGGGAGCCATATCCGGAGCAGGCCCGACCACCAGATCCGGCCCCATCGGCGTCGGGGCCGCCCCCGGGCACCGGGGGGCCGGCCGATGACGGTGGGCTCGACGTTGGGCCGTCCGGCGGTGCAGCCCGGACCGGTCGCCCCCCTCGCTCCCGACTCCCGCTACAAGTGGGTGGCGCTGGCCACCGTCACCCTCGGGACCCTGATGGTGTTCATCAACCAGTCCATCGTGCTCATCTCGCTCCCCGACATCTTCCGGGGCATCAACCTCGATCCGCTGGCCCCCGGCAACACCGGCTACATGCTGTGGATGCTCATGGGGTTCATGGTGGTGCTGGCGGTGTTGGTGGTGTCGCTGGGCCGGGTCGGCGACATGTTCGGGCGGGTGCGCATCTTCAACATGGGCTTTGCCGTCTTCACCTTGTTTTCGGTGCTGCTCTCGGTGACCTGGCTGAGCGGGTCGTCGGGGGCCATCTGGCTGATCGCCATGCGGGTGGGACAAGGGGTGGGTGGGGCCATGCTCTTCGCCAACTCGTCGGCCATCGTCACCGACGCCTTCCCTGCCGACCAGCGGGGCCTGGGGCTCGGGATCAACAACGTGGCCGCCATCGCCGGTTCGTTCATCGGGCTGATCCTGGGCGGGCTGCTGGCCCCGGTCCAGTGGCACCTGGTCTTCTTGCTCTCGGTCCCCTTCGGCATCTTCGGCACGGTGTTCGCCTACGTGAAGCTGAAGGACCGGGGCGTCCGCACCCCGGCCAAGATCGACTGGGCCGGCAACATCACCTTCGCCGCCGGGCTCATCCTCATCCTGGTCGGGATCACCTACGGGCTGCTCCCCTACGGCCACCACACCATGGGTTGGACCAGTCCGGTGGTGCATGGCCGAGATCTTCGGGGGCATCGTCATCCTGTTGATCTTCGGCTTCATCGAGACCCGGGTGAAACAGCCCATGTTCCGGCTCTCCCTGTTCCGGATCCGGGCCTTCTCCGCCGGCAACACGGCCAGCTTCCTGGCCTCACTCAGTCGTGGCGGTCTGATGTTCATGTTGATCATCTGGCTGCAGGGGATCTGGCTCCCCCTCCACGGCTACAGCTTCTCCCAGACGCCGCTGTGGGCCGGCATCTACATGATCCCGCTCACCGTGGGGTTCTTGTTGGCCGGGCCGGTCAGCGGGGTGCTGGCCGACCGGTACGGGGCCCGGCCCTTCGCCACCGGCGGACTGCTGATCGTGTCGCTCTCGTTCATCCTCTTGCTGATGCTGCCGGTCGACTTCTCCTACTGGGGCTTTGCCGCCCTCATCTTCATGAACTCGGTGGGCATGGGGATGTTCATCGCCCCCAACCAGACCGGGATCATGAACAGCCTGCCGGCCGACCAGCGGGGAGCGGGGGCCGGCATGGCCGGGACCTTCAACTCGTCGGCCCAGGTGCTGTCCATAGGCATCTTCTTCACCTTGATGATCCTCGGACTGGCCTCCACGCTGCCCACCGCCCTCTACCACGGGCTCACCTCCCAGGGGGTAGGGGCGGCCACCGCCCTGCGGGTGTCCCACCTACCGCCGGTCGGAAGCCTGTTCGCGGCGTTCCTCGGCTACAACCCCATGCAGACCCTGCTGGGGCCGGCCACCCTGTCACACCTCCCCCCGGCCACGGCCCACTACCTGACCAGCCGGGCGTTCTTCCCGCAGCTCATCTCCAAGCCGTTCTCCGACGGGCTGACCGAGGCCTTCGCCTTCGCCGCCGGGGTCTGCGCCCTGGGAGCGGTGGCCTCGCTCCTGCGGGGTGGCAAGTACCACTACCAGGAGCCGGACGAGGTGGCCGATCCGGTTCCGGGGGGAGCCGTGGCGGTGGAGCACTCCGACAGGACCGGGTCCAACGGAAACGGAAACGGAAACGGGGACCGGGCCGGAGCCGATCTGGTGATCTCGGCCCAAGAGGCCGTGGCCGAGACCGAACCCCTCCTGGCCGACTGACATGACACCGACCAGGACCACAGTCGTCAACGAGCCGCCGGCGCCGGCTGACGCAGAAGGCGGGGTCTCCATCAGTGATGCCGCCACCACCGCCGGCGTCTCGCCCCGCACCCTGCGCTACTACGAGGAGCTGGGCCTGCTCACCCCCTCGCTGCACACCCGCGGCGGCCAGCGTCGGTACACCGAAGGCGACCTGGCCCACCTGGACCGCATCCTCGAGCTCCGCGAGGTCCTGGGGATGAACCTGGACGAGATCCGGGAGTTCCTGTCCCTGGAGACCAGGCTGGACGAGCTGCGGGCCACCTACCGGGCCACCAAGGCCTCCCCCACCAAAGCCGCCCGGGCCGAGCAGAAGGCCACGCTCCTGGAGGCCCTGACCCTCAATGAGTCCCTGGCCGAGCACCTCAACGCCAAGTTGGCCCGGATGGACGCCTTCCGGGCCAAGGTGGCCGGTGATGCCGAGCGCTGCCGCCAGCTCCTGGCCGAGCTGGACTGACGTGACGATCTGCCTGAAGGTGGAGGAACTTGCGTGGACAAAGGAGCGCCCGCCGAATAGCTTCACAACAGGGGGATGGCCCGGGCAGCCGCGTTACCTCCCTCAAGTTCGGTGGCTGATCAGCCACCGAACGGACCGCAGCATTCCCGTTGAGAGAAGGTAACTGTGCCGAGGATTGAACCCATCCCCCTGGAGAAGCTGGCCGACGAGCCACGACGGATCATCGAGGAGGGGGTGGCCGACGGCACCTATGCCACCCCGGTCCCGCTCCAGATCTTCGCCTACCGGACCCAGCAGATCCTCATGACCCATGCGGCCCGCGGCGCCTGGGGCCAGCAGAGCCTCCTCGGGGGACGGATCCTGGAGCTCATCCGGATCCGCAGTGCGCAGCTCGGGGAGTGCCAGCCGTGCATGCAGTCGCGCAAGCACGACTCGATCACCGATGACGATGTGGCCTGCCTCATCGCTCCGGGCGGCTCGGATCTGACCGAGCAGGAACGTCTGGCCGTCAACTTCCTCGACCTGCTCTCGGCCGACCACCATGCCATCGACGACGAGGTCTACCGCGACCTGAGCCGGGTGTTCACCGCGGCCCAGATCATCGAGCTGGGCTTCACCTGCGCCAACTCCATGGGTCTGCACCGCTTCATCCACACCCTCGACGTGTTCGGGGAGAGCGCCCCGGTCATCCCCTTCGATCCCGACCAGGTCGACACGGGCTACCCCGACGTTCCGGCCCAGGCCCCGGCATGAGCCAGACCGTATTCGTCACCGGTGCCACCGGCCTGACCGGGGCCAACGTCTGCGCCCAGTTGATCGCCCGCGGCGACCGGGTGCGGGCCCTGGCCCGCCAAGGAGCCGACACCGACCCGCTGGTGGCCCTGGGCGTGGAGGTGGTGGCCGGTGACATCACCGTGGCCGACGACGTCCTCGCGGCCGCCACCGGCTGCGACACCGCCATCCACTGTGCCGCCCTCCTGGGCGGAGCCAGCCAGGACTTCGATGACTTCCAGGCCGTCAACGTGGACGGGACCCGATTCGTGCTCGACGCCGCCGAGGCCCTGGACATGGGCCGGGTGGTGGCGGTCAGCACCGGCACCTTCTTCGACACCTCCGACGGCCTCGACCGGGAGGACGCACCGGTCACGAAGACGCCCAGTTCGGATCCGTACACCCTCACCAAGATGGCGGCCTTCGAAGACGCCATGGCCCGGGCCGCGGCCGGTCGGGACGTGGTCTCCACCCACCCCGGCGCCATCTTCGGGCCCTCGCCGGTGCCCAGCAACGCCTTGGGGAGGACCAGCTTCAACCGGGTGCTCCTGTCGGCGCTGCGCGGCCGCATCACCCGGTACCTGCGCTTTCCGGTCAGCTGGGTCTACGCCGAGGACGTGGCCCGGGGGTGCATCCTGGCCCTCGACCGGGGGGTGTCCGGTGAGCGCTACATGCTCGACGGGCGACCCGAGGACATCGTCAGCATCGCCAAGGCCTGCAACCGGCTCTGCGAGCTGGCCGGCCTCGACCACCGGGTGGAGGACGTGGCCCCGTCGGACGATCCCGAGCTGGCCAAGGTCTTCGGGCCCACCCTGGTGGCCATCGCCGCCAAGCAGGACTCGGCCCGGCCGCCGCGGGCCAAGCTGACCGAGTCCAAGACCTACAAGCGGCTGGGCTACGACCCCATCAGCCTGGACCAGGGTCTCGAATCCACCACCGCATGGCTCCGGGCACTGGGCAAGGTCGACTGAGCCGGGCGGGCCGGGCCCGCCCTCACCCCACCGGCAGCGCCGTGGCCTCGGCCAGCACCTCGTCGGCGAACCGCCTCAGCCCGTCGATGGTCTCGCTGCCGCGGGTCCACGGCCGTACCAGGGCCCGGCCCACCCCGGCCTCGGCCGCGGCCTCGAGGGAGTCCGCATCGGCGGCCACCCCCATGGTGATCTCGACCGTGCCGGGCCGCCCGGCATCCCGACGCATGGCGGCCAGCCGGGCGGCGGCCCCGGGGATCTGGTCCACCTGGTGATTCATCGGTATCCACCCGTCCCCGACCAGGGCGGCCCGTCGGAGAGCGGCGGGCCCGTCCCCTCCGATGTGCATGGGCGGCCAAGGGGACTGGACCGGCTTGGGCTCGAACATCACCGGGCCGAAGTCGAAGTGCTCCCCGTGGTGCTCGACGATGCGCTCGGACCACAGCCGCTGGCACACCGAGATGGCTTCGTCGACCCTGCCGCCCCCGGGTGGCGAAGTCGAGGCCCACCGCGTCCCACTCGGCCTCCAGCCAGCTGGCCCCGATCCCGAACTCGGCCCGACCCCCCGAGACGACGTCCAAGGTGGCCACCGCCCGGGCCACCACGAAGGGGTGGCGGAGACCGATGTTGTAGACGTGGGTCCCGAACCGGATCTGCTCGGTGCGGCCGGCCAGGTAGCAGAGGTAGGCCGGAGCGTCGAAGACCGGAACCTCGGGAGGGATGGGAGGGTGGTCGGCCCCGGCGAAGGGGCTGCCATCGCCGGCCACCGGTAGCACCAGGTGCTCGGGCATCCATACCGACTCGTAGCCGAGCCGGTCGGCCTCGCAACTGACCTCGTCCCACCGTTCGGGCCGTACCGTGCCCAGGGCGATGCCGATCTTCATCGGGCCCCGACGGTCACTCCCACTCGGTCGGTCACTCCCACTCGATGGTCCCGGGGGGCTTGCTGGTGACATCGAGGACCACCCGGTTCACGTCGGCGACCTCGTTGGTGATCCGGGTGGAGATGCGGGCCACCAGATCGAGGTCGAGCCGGGCGAAGTCGGCGGTCATGGCGTCGTCACTGGTGACCGGGCGCAACACGATGGGGTGGCCGTAGGTGCGTTGGTCACCGGACACACCGACCGATCGCACCTCGGCCAGCAGCACCACCGGGAACTGCCAGACCGACCGGTCCAGCCCGGCGTCGGTGAGCTCCTGGCGGGCGATGGCGTCGGCCTGGCGCAGGATGGTCAGGTTCGCTTCGGTGACCTCGCCCACGATCCTGATGGCCAGGCCCGGCCCGGGGAAGGGCTGGCGCCACACCATCTCGTCGGGCAGCCCCAGGGCCAGGCCCACCGCCCGCACCTCGTCCTTGAACAGCCAGCGCAACGGTTCGACCAACGTGAACTTGTTGTCGGCCGGCAGCCCGCCCACGTTGTGATGGCTCTTGATGCTGGCGGCCCCGGTTCCGCCGCCGGACTCCACCACGTCGGGGTACAGGGTCCCCTGCACCAGGTACTCGATCTGGTCGTATCCGTTCAGCTCGATGATCCGCTGAGCCTCGGTCTCGAACTCCCGGATGAACAGCTCACCGATGATGAGCCGCTTCCGTTCGGGATCGGTCACGCCGGCCAGCGCGGCAAGGAACCGCTCGCGGGCGTCGACCACCCGGAGGGTGATACCGGTGGCCCGGACGTAGTCCTTCTCGACCTGTTCCGCCTCGCCCTCGCGCAGCAGCCCGTGGTCGACGAAGATACAGGTCAGTTGGTTGCCGACGGCCCGGTGGACCAGAGCCGCCGCCACCGCCGAGTCCACTCCGCCGGACAGGCCGCAGATGACCGGGTGCGAGCCGACCTCCCGCCTGACGGCCTCGACCGCCTCGTCGATGATCCCGGTGGTGTTCCAGCTCGGGGCGATTCCCGCTCCCTGGTACAAGAAGCGCTCGATGACCTGCTGCCCGTGGGCGGTGTGGCGGACCTCGGGGTGCCACTGCACGCCGTAGAGGCGCTCGGACGGGTTCTCGAAGGCGGCCACCTCGGCGTTGGGGCTGGAGCCGGACACCACGAACCCCTCCGGCGCCCGGGTGACACTGTCGCCGTGGGACATCCACACCGTCTGGGCCTCCGGCTGACCGGTGAACAGGGACGCCGAACCGTCGACGGTGACCGGGGTCCCCCCGTTCTCCGACGAACCGGTGTGCTCGACCACCCCACCCAGCGCCGCCGCCATGGCCTGGAACCCGTAGCAGATGCCCAGTACCGGCACCCCGGCCTGGAACAGGGCCGGGTCAACGGTGGGGGCGCCGTCGGCGTAGACGCTGGAAGGGCCCCCCGAGAGGATGATCGCCGCGGGGTGCTTGGCCAGCATCTCCCCCACCGGCATGGTGTGCGGGACGATCTCGCTGTACACGCTGGCTTCGCGGACCCGGCGGGCGATGAGCTGGGCGTACTGGGCCCCGAAGTCCACCACCAGCACGGGTGCCGCGCCCTCGGCCAGGGCCTCGGACCCGGACCCCGCACGGTCCGGCGGTGTCATGCTGCGCCTGTTCTGACGAGCCGGCGGCGCGGGGCGGATCCCATCCCAGAGTATGTCACGCCCTTCGCCGGAACGGCGCAATCGGAAGGCCCCCCATCCCCTCCCTGCGCCCGGAGTACCCGGAGCGCCCGGGGCTCAGGCTGGCCCCGAGCCGGTGGTCGGTAGCATGCCTCCCATGCCGCCGGCCCCTCGGACCGCCCGCAGCGAGCGGACCAGGGAAGCGCTCCTCCGAGCAGCACAGGTGCGGTTCCTGGCCCAGGGCATCGAGGACACCTCCGCCGAGCAGATCGCCACCGATGCCGGGGTGACCCTGCGGACCTTCTACCGCCACTTCGCCTCCAAGCACGATCTGCTCTTCGAGGACTACGACGCCAGCCTGCGCTGGTTCCGTACCGCACTCGAAGCCCGGCCGCCGGGTGAGCCCATCACCGAAGCGGTGCTGGCGGCCATCGACTCGTTCCCGTTCGACCCGGCCAACATGTTCGAGATCGCCGCCCTGCGCCACCGGGAGCTCGACCGTCAACGGGTGGAAGGGCACATCAGCCAGGTGCAGGCCGAGTTCGCCGTCGAGGTCGAGCGGCACCTGCTGCGCCAAGGCCCGGCCGACCGCGGCGACACCCGGTTCCTCTCGGCGGTCTCGGCCCAGTGCGTGGCGGCGGCCACCTTTGCCGCTCTGGACACCTGGATGCGATCGGCCCCCACCGACCTGGAGGAGCTGGCCCGGCTGACCAGGCTGGCGCTCAACCTGGTGGAGCGGGGACTCGGGTCCCTGGCCGAGTCGGTTCCTGAACCGCGGAGCAGTTAGTCGGGTACTGCCTATAGGAGCCCGACCCGGGCCAGGGCCCCTTCCACGTCGGCTGCCGACTCCACCAGGACGGCGGGCATTCCCACCGCCAGTGCGCCGTCGACATTGGCGGGAGTGTCGTCGAAGAACAGCACCTCGTGGGGCTCGGCTCCCATCCGTCGGGCCACCTCCAGGTACGCAGACGGCTCCGGCTTGCGATGCCCCAGATCCGACGAGACGAACACCGACTCGAACACCATCAGCTCCTCGGCGAACAACGACGACCAGACGGCCTGGTGGGTCGGATTGGTATTGGTGAGGGCGTACAACGGAACATGCCGACTGGCCTTGGCCAGCAACTCGGGCATGCCCGGCACCACCCCGATGTAGATGTCGTTCCATCCGGCGGCCAGGTCCTTGATGGTCAGATCCACGTCCAGCTGGGAGCGAAGAAGGACGAAATACTCCGACGAAGTGAGCTCGCCCCGCTCGTGATCCTCGTAGGCCCCGTCGAATCGGAACCTCCGTCGAAGCGAGGCCGGGTCGGTCTCGGCTCGTCGAGCCCAGAACCGAAGGGCCCGGCCGAAGTCGATGTCGACCAGTACCCCACCCAGATCGAACAACAGCGCCCGCGGCGGTTCCTCCATGCGTCATTCTGGCCTCCACCGGGGTGATCAGGTACTACCCGCGGCCGGAAGGTTGGAGCGACCAGGCCGCCGAGGCCGTCAGACAAACGTCAAATTAGACGAAACACAGCAGTCTCACTACGGTGACGGTGATGCCGGACTTCGACGCCATCGTGATCGGCGCAGGCCACAACGGCCTGACCGCAGCCACCGTCATGGCCCGGGGCGGGATGCGGGTCCTGTGCCTGGAGAAGAACCATTTCATCGGGGGGATGGCCACCACCACCGAGCTGGCCCGGGGTTACCGCTTCGAGCTGGCCGGTTCGATCCAGTTCCCCATCCCCACCCAGATCTTCGACGATCTGGGCTTCGCGGCGTGTCCCATCTACGAGCCCGAGGTCCAGTCGGCCAGCATCGGCCCCTCGGGCGAACCGCCGATCCTGCTCTACAGCGATCCCGAGCGGCTGCTCGAGCACCTGAGCGGGATACTGGGGCTGGAGGCGGTGCTGGGCATGGCCGAGGTGGCGGCGTGGGCGGACGCCCCGGCCCGGGCCATCGGACGACTGGATGTCCGCAAGCCCCCCAAGTCGCTCGACGAGATGTGGGCCTGCGCCACCAACGAGGCCGAACGGGAGGCCATCCGCACCGCCATGTTCGGCAGCGTGATGGACGTCGTCGACCGCTTCCTGCCCGACCGCCAGAAGCATGCACAGGTCCGGAGCATGTTGGCCTTCCTGGCCGTCAACTCCACCTACCGCGGGCCCTACTCCCCGGGCAGTGCGTTGTGCCTGGCCTTCGCCCTGGCTTCCCCCGGCGACGCCACCATGTCCAAGGTGCAGGGCGGCATCGGGACCATGTCCCAACACCTGTTGGGACTGTTCGAGCAGCACGGTGGCGAGCTCCGACGGCACGTCAAGGTGGCCAGGATCCTCACCTCCGGGGGTCGGGTCGAGGGGGTGGCCCTGGCCGACGGCGAGCAGGTGACGGCACCGGTGGTGGTGTCCAACCTCGATCCCACCGTCCACATTCCTCCAGCTCCTCGACCGTGACGCCCTCCCCGCCGGGTTCGCCCGGCGGGTCGAGGCCATCGACCACCGGGCCGCGTACTTTCAGATGCACTTCGCTCTGTCGGGCCTCCCCGAGTACGCCGGCCCCTACCAGGAGCTCAACCAGGGCGATCTCCGGCACAACGTCACCTTCTTCGGCACCGCCGAGGACATGCAGCGCGACTTCGAGGGATGCGTGCGTGGGCTGGTGCCCGGTTCACCGTCGTTCAACCTGTCCATTCCCTCGCTCCGCGATCCGGACCTGGCCCCGCCCGGCCACCACGTGGCCAGCAGCTTCGCCTTCTACGCCCCCATCGGTTCCTCCCACGAGTCCCAGGCCCGGCTGCGTGACGAGATGGCCGACCGCATCGTGGCCAAGATCACCTCCAAGGCCCCCAACTTCCCGGACCTGATCGAGCGCCAGTTCAACTACCCCGCCTACACCTATGAGTTGATGTTCGGGTGCACGGGTGGGGACTTCTGCCATGGCCTCTTACAGCCCGAGTTCATGGGCCCCTTCAGACCGGGCCCCCGGGGCTGGCCGGACGCACCCGTCCCCTTCGAGGGCCTGTACCTGTGCGGGGCCGGATGCCACGGTGGGCCCGGGATCACCTTCATCCCCGGCTACAACTGCGGGTTCGAGGTGCTGGAGACGGCCGGCTCGGCAGGTTCGGCGGGCTCGACCGGGCGGTAGCGGATCTGGCGTTCGACGAAGGCCAGATAGAAGGCCATGGCGAACGCCAGGCTGGTGAACAGGCTCATCACGAAGAAGATCCATGGAGCCCGCAGGCCCCGCCTCCGGCCGTCAACGATGGTCCACAGCGGGAGGAGCACCAGGTTGACCATGGTGTAGTCCTGGGCCGCCGAGTCCGACGCCCAGTTGGTGAAGAGGGCCTTGGTGTAGTTCACGTAGCTGGCCTGGTGACCGTACTGGTGGGTGTAGCGGACGTTGAAGTACCAACCCAGGAACAGCGAGACCAACCCGAAGAAGTAGAACAGCCCTTCGAGGAGGGACGGGGAACCAGCCCTTCCCCCGGTGAAGAGCCGGCGATTGGCCCAGAAGGCAAACGCCGTGCTGCCCAGGCCCAGGATCCCGTAGAACACCAGCTGCGTCGTCATGGCCACTCCCCCGAGTACCGGTCGACAACCTGTCCACCGTGGTCGATGTCAATTGTGACATTTGAGCCGACGTCGGGGGCCCACCTGCACCGGCCGACATCCCGACCCCGGTTTGCCGCATAGGCTGATCGGGTACATGACCAGGTAGAACGTGCTCCACTCCGCCGACGAAGGTCGGGGTGGGGCGAGCACGGAACTACGCCAATTCTGACGGAACGACGACAAAGGAGAGTGGGCCGTGGCAGACCAAACCGAACCGAATGAGGCAACTGTCGAGGCGGACGAGGCCGAGGCCGCCAGTAGCCATGACCCCGACCGGGCCGCCACCATCAAGGAGGAAGAGGAGGCGGAGTCCGCCCGGGCCGCCATGAGCGACGAGGAGCGCAAGTCCGTGGCCGCCCACGAAGAGGAGATGATGAGGATCGGCGCCGAGACCAAAGGCGAGGGGCAGATCAGCTGATGGTCGGGGTGGAGGTCCCCCAACCCGCGTCCAGCCGGGGAGCCGGGCTCGAGCCCTTCGTGGTGGCCGTGGCCGTGGCCATGGTGGCCGCTACCGCGGTGCTGACGCGCCTGGGATGGCGACACCTTCGTGCCCACCTCATCTCCCCGAGCGACAGCCCGATCCAGGTGGAGTAAGGGTTACCTGTCTCGACCCGGCGATGGCGCCGGTGCGCCGGAGGTATGGCGAGCACCCGGGCAGCGTGCAGAGCTGGAGGCTCCATGCAGCCGCCCGGACGAGCACGCCCGCGGTCCAGGCGATTGGTGGCCTGGCTCCCACCGGCAGACGCACCCTGGCGCCGGCCTCCCGCCGATCGGCCACTACGGCCCGGCGCCTTCGCCCCTCCGACGCCGCTACTTCAGCCCCGGACGCTGAGGCCGGATCCAGCCGGACCGCAAACCAGACGCTCTTGCCGGCGTGGTCGTCGCTCTCGACCATCCCCCACTGGTCAGAGAGCTCTTCCACGATGCGCAGGCCGCGGCCGTGGGGCTCACTCGACGACGGCGACCGCAACCTCGGCTCACCCTCCCCGACGTCGGCCACCTCGACCCGAACCTGAGTGGCGCTCCGGTCGATGCAGACCTCGAATCCGGTCAGCGTGTGCACCACGGCGTTGGTGGCCAGTTCCGACATCATCAGAACGGCCGACTCCCGGATGTCTTCGGGGAGATCGGCCAACGTTTCGGCAACGAACTTTCTGCTGGCGCCCACCGAGACCCGGTCCAACCCGAAAGAACGTCGCACGGTCATGATTGGAGACCCAGTATCTCCTTGAGGCCGGTCGCTTCGATCACCCTGCGAACGATCGGGGTGGCGTTGCAGATCTCGATGGCGTCGACCTTCTTCGACACCTGCAGCATCAGGGCCAGCCCGGTGCTGTCCATGAACGTCAGTCCACCCAGGTCGAACACCACCCCGCTGGAGTCGCCGCTCAGGTAGTCATCGATGGCGTCGTTGACCGCGCCGACGCTGGCGATGTCCAGCTCACCGACAATGGTCAGCGTCAGGACACCCGAGCTGTCACGGCTGCTCGAGACCGACGCCGTCAGGCTGTCGCCTACTTCCCCCATCGCAACCCCAAGATGGCGATGTCGTCGTCGGACCCCTGCGGCGTCAACTGGGCAACCACGTCGGAGAGCAATTCGGTAAGCGGCTTGTCGTCCCCGGTCGTGGCGGCTTCGCGCAGCTGGGCCAGCCCGATGTCGATGACCTCACCCTTGCGTTCGACCAACCCGTCCGTGAAGGCCACAAGGGTGCCTTCGGGAGGGATGACGACGGTAGTGGTGGGATACGCCCTTCCCCGTGTCGTGCCGATCGGTGGTCCAATGACCATTTCCACGAAGCTGCCCTTCTGTTGACTCACCAGGATCGGCGGGAAATGCCCAGCGCTGGCCAATCTTAGCTCACGCCTCTCACCGTCGACGTGTCCGCACAGAACGGTGGCGAAGTGCCCGTCCCGCTCCACGTCGAGGAGTGCGCCGAGTTTGTCGAGGATGGCGCCGGCCGAGTCGCCCTCGGCGGCGTAGGCGCGGATGGCGTAGTGAAGCGACGCCATGTACACGGCGGCTTGCACGCCGTGCCCTGACACGTCGCCGACCACGAAGATGAAGCCACCGTCTGTGCGGGTGATCACGTCGAACCAGTCACCACCGATGTCCATGACTTCCAAACCCGCCTCGTAACGGGTGGAGATCTCCACGCCCGGGATGTGCGGCATCACCTTGGGCAGCAGGGCGCGCTGCAGGGCCGACGACACGCTCTGCTGTTCGCCGTACAGCCGGCGGTTCTCCTCCGCCAGCACTTCGGCGGAACGGCGCCGGCGGACCAGCCGTTCGGTCATGGCGGTGGCACCGATGGTGAGCACCACGCCGGACAGGATGACCCAGAAGGTCAACCTCCGTGAGAGCGATCCGGCCAGCGGTTGGGTCGGGGTGCCGACCAGGGTCAGCACGGTGTCGGCAAAGGGCAACTCCGTGGTGGCCCTGGGATTGCCGATGGGCAGGGCGGAGGTGGTGGACTCCACGAGATCACGTTCCTGTTCACTGCGTCCGAGGTACAGGGCGAAGCCCAGATTGGAGAAGGCGAACGATTTCGGAAAGACGGCCCGGCGGTCCGGAGGCAACGGGTACTCGGCGTAGACACCGAGGGTTGGTCCGGGCCGCGGCGCCACGTACTCGAGGGCCAGTCGGGTGGCGTTGTCGACCGGTCCGGTGACAGAGAATCCCGACGTCGCCCCCTTCTGCGTGAGGAAGTCGCACTGGGCCCCACCGCCGGAGGCGACGTCGGCACTGGAGCTCCCGACGGAGCTGAGTACGACCGGGGCGCCGTCCGAGATTCCACACAGTGACGCGTAGGCGAAGGACTTACCGGCCCCGACGTAGTCCGACATGAAATTGTGAAACGGGGCACTCTGGGCCCCGGTGACCCCGGCCACGGCCGCCCCCGAGGCGATCGGCGTTTCGAGATCGGGAAGAAAGCCGGCCAGCGCGGTGCCGGCCTCGCGTACCTGGGCCAGGAGGAGTCGATTCTCATCGCGGTTGTTGACGGTGGCGGTGACCGAAGCCAGAGCGGCTGTGATGGCCAGACCCAGCACGAACACCATCACGGTGACGGCGCTGGGCCTCCACCAGGGCCCCGTCTTGGGCCATTTGGATGCCGGCGCCGCCATGTCGAGTGATTCACCCGCGCTCACCCGACGGCTCTGAGGCTGGTCCCCCGCCACCCGGTTCACCTGATCAGCTCGCGTTTGTGCTGCTCAACACCGTCGGTCCACCGGGCCATGGCGCATACGGTACATGGCGCCGGAGCCAGACCTGTTGAGCCGATGCCGGGCCTGTTTCGGATGGCCCGGAGGTGGGCACGTATAGAGGTGGAAAGGGCTTACCGCGGCGCGTCGGCATGACGGAACAGCCGGTAGGAAGACGCCAGTACCGGCAGCTCTGGGAGAGGTGGGAGAGCCTGATGAGAACCGATATGGACACAGACGGCATCACCGTGGTGGGAGAGGATCCGACCAAAGCGGCCATGGAGGCCTTTACCTCTACCGTCGACTACCCGCTCTACGTGGTCACGGTGGGATCGGGCCTCGGTGAGATCAGCGGGTGCCTGGCCGGATTCGTCACCCAGTGCAGCATCGCTCCTACCCGCTTTCTCGTCTGCATCTCCAAGGTCAACCACACGTTTTCGGTCGGTGAGCGGTCCCCGGGCATCGCCATCCACCTCCTGGGGCGCGACCAGACCGGACTGGCTTCGTTGTTCGCCGAGGAGACCGGCGACTGCATGGACAAGTTCAAACAGTGCCGCTGGCACCCCGGTCGCGGTGGCGCTCCGGTGCTGGATGACTGTGCGGCCTGGTTGGAGGGCTCCGTCATCGGGCGCGGCAGCGTCGGCGACCATGAGGCCTTCCTCATGAGCCCGTTGGCCGGCGGCGATGGAGGGCGCGACGGGCTGCTCACCTACCAGGAGTGCAGGGACCTCAAGCCGGGCCATCCGGCGGTGGTGTGACCCGGCTACGTGGACCGGCCCACTGCTCGTTCCAGCTGCGCCTTGGACATCGATGAACGCCCTTTGACGTTCGACCGGCGCGCCTCTTCATAGAGCTGGTCGCGGGTTCGGCCCCCGGCGCCCTCGTGCGACCGCAATCCGCCGCGTCGACCTGAAGAGATGTCATTGATCGATTCCTTGCCGGCGGTCTGGGATTCTCCCGCCCGGGCCCGAGCCTTGTTCACGGTCCGAGCTGCGATCTTCTCAGCCAGACCTTCGGAGTCGCCCCGCTCCAACAGACCGTCCTTGATGTGCTCGTACTGCTTCTCCCGCTTTTCGCTCCACCCGGCACGAGGCATAGGGCCTCCGTCCTCTCCTGCTCGACACGACTTCGTCCGGCGTTTGCGGACGTCTTGGGCTTGACTCCGGACCACCCTGAGTCTCGAACGATCGAACATGGTGCCGGGAATGTGTCGGGTGGTCACCTCCGGGCTCCACTGTTGGCCCGGGCGAACTGGTCGAGGAGCGTGGCACAGAACACATCCAGATCGTCGGGTTTCCTGCTGGTCACCAGAACATTGGGCCCAGAGCCGCACACCACGACCTGCTCATCGAGCCAGCTCCCGCCGGCGTTGCGGATATCGGTTCGGAGACTGGGCCAGGAGGTAAGCGTCCGGCCTCGCACCAGGTCGGCCTCGATCAGGATCCACGGGGCGTGACAGATGGCCGCCACCGGTCGGCCTGCGGCAACATCGCCGCCACCAGATCAACCGCCCGCCGGTCCAGTCGCAGCCGGTCCGGATTGGCCACCCCACCCGGCAAAACCAGGGCGTCGTAGTCGGCCGGAAGGGCGTGCTCCAGGCTCCGGTCGACGAGGAACCGGTCTGCCCGGTCCAGATGGTTCATCATCTGCACCTCGCCGGACTCCGGGGCCAGGAGGAAGGGCGCTCCCCCGGCCTGCAGTACCGCTTCCCAGGGCCGGGTGAACTCGATCTGTTCGACTCCCTCGTTGGCGGTCATGAAGGCCACCCGAAGACCATGGATCTGCTCCTTCATGACCGCCTCTGACTGTCGGAGTGTTGTCGTTCAGAGCGCGGAGTCGGTCCTTCGATCCCGATCCATCGCACGCCCGGCGGAAGTTTCCGGGTCCGTCCCTCGGAGCGAACCCGGGGGTGGGACCGCATCCAGGTGACGGCCAGCGAAGCGGCGTCGGCCGGAAGTACGTCCCGGCCATCGGGGACCATGAGCGTGAGCTCGACCGGGATGACGCAGTCCCGCTGAAGGGCCACTATGACGTGGGGATCACCTCCGGACAGAACCACCAGCTCGCCCAGCAGGGTCTTCACGGTCCAGGCCCAGGTGCCGATGAGCCGGTCATTGCCGTCACACCCGACGACCTCCTCGAGTAGAGCGCCGGGTGGCGCATGGGCGATCCAGTTGAGCTGGGCCCACACCGGCGTGCCCTCGGTATCGGGCCGGCCCACTTCGAGGTACCGACCGGTCAGGAACGCCTCGGTCTCCTCGACCAGTTGCTCGTCTCTGGCCCGTTCGTGTGCTCTGCGGACCCACTTGCGCCAGTCCATCGGTGCTCCTTGCTATGGCATGTGTTGGTTCACGCGACGAACACGGCCATACGTGGAGCTGTGCTGTCGGCGGCGGCGGCGTTCCGGAGCGGGGTGGCGGTTCCCTTACTCTCGGGGCGCTGCATTCCTGCAATTTTCATGCCCGTTGGCCGGCGGGCCCAAACCCTGACCGTCCCGGCATGGGATGGTTCAGGCCGTTTGACTCAGGTCATCGCCTCTGTCGGAACCCACGGTCTCCAGCTCCTCCGCGCCCCGGCCCGGTTCAGCAAACATGCGGCCAACCGTGGCCGGCGATCGAAGGATCGGTCCGGTGGACTCGTGCAAGGCGCATACGTCCGAGCTGTTGTAGATCGAGAGACGTACCCCACAGCCCGGAAGGGCGCAGGTGCGGTTGCGCTCGTGCACCTTCGGGGCGGCACTGGCCCCGGTGAAGCGCTCACCGGCGATTCGACCGTCTTGACTTCCATGCAGCTGCATTCTCCACCGTCCTTCTCCTGCATCAGGCCTACCCGGTGGACCGGAAGCCAAACAGGCCGAAGGAGTATCTGTGGAGGTTCTTTGTTCGCCCCGCTCAGGCCTCGCGCTCGAAGGCCTCTCTGAGCTTGGCCAGACTGGCCACCAGCAGCCGGGACACGTGCATCTGGCTGATCCCGACCCGGTCGGCGATCTCCGACTGGCTCAGACCGTCAACGAACCGATACCGGAGGATGAGCCGCTCCCGTTCCTTCAGATCGGCGAGGGAAATCGCCAGTACCAGGCGGTCCTCTGCCCCACCGAACCCGGACTCGATGTCGCCCAGACGGTCCGAGATGGTGCCCTCCTGGCGATCGGGAGCATCGATGGAGGAGGTCCGATAGCTCTGTCCGGCCTCGATGGCCTCCAAGACGGCCTCCTGGGAGGCACCGATGGATTCAGCCATCTCCGCCACGGTCGGTGATCGCCCCAGCTCCTGGGAGAGCGTCTCGATGGCCGGGCCGAGTTCGAGGTACAGCTCCTGGATCCGCCGTGGTGCCCGGATAGCCCAGCCCCGGTCCCGAAAATGGCGCTTGAGCTCGCCGATGACCGTTCGGGTGGCAAAGGTGCTGAACTCGACGCCGCGATCGGGATCGAAGCGGTCGACGGACTTGACCAGGGCCAATGAGGCTACCTGGACCAGATCGTCATAACTCTCGCCCCGGCTAACGAACCGACGCGCCAACTGATGGGCCAGACCCAGGTGAGACTCGACGAGCTCGTTACGGAGTCGCTCGTCTCTGGTGAGAGCGAACTCCACGAACTGCTCCCGGGTCGCCCTGGTCGGCCGAGCCGATGAGGCCATCAGGCCTCTTGCCGGACACGCCGCTTACGCAACCATGCCCGTTGTCTGCCGCCTTCATTTTCTTGCCCGTGCTCGTCCACCAGAGCGTCGAGGATTCGCTGGGACAGATCGTCGGTGGTGGCTCCCTCCAGGTCGTCGAGTTGTCCGCTGGGACCGGCCAGGTGGGTACAAGACACCTCAACCGTGTCATCGTCCCTGACGAATCTGAGCGCCAAGCTCCCGTCGTCGTTGTCGTGGACCAACGAGACACACAGTTCGTCCACGGCCAGCCTCAGGTCCTCGACCTCTTCCACGTCGAAGTTGGCCCGAGCGGCGATGGTCGACGCCGTGTGTCGGGCCAGCGCCACCAGATCAGCACTGGCCGGGATGGTCAGGTCCACCACGTCGATCATCGGTCCCCGTCCTTCCACAAGCCCACCATCCAGTCAGTACCACTCATCCGGCGATCGCCTCCTGGCGGGTGGAGCGGATGGCGAAGATCTCGGTGAGACCGGTAATGGCGAAGACCTTGAGGATCCTGGGCTCTGAGGCCACGATCCGCATGACGGCGCCTTTGGCGTCGGACTGCTTGAGGGCCTCGATGAGGACGGCCAGGGCCGTCGAATCGATGAAGGTGACGTCGAGGAGATCAACCACCAGGAGCGGGGAGCCACCTGATATCACCTCGAGCAGCCGGTCACGGAGCTCCGGTGCGGTGGCCACGTCGACCTCCCCGGTCACCGAAACCACGGTGCAACCCTCATCAGGGCCCACCGAAACACTGAACCTATCCTCCACCTGCATCCTCTTCTCTCTGGTCGGCACAGGTCGATGTCCTTTTCCACGGGGGAGGAGTGCGTGGCGCACCTCTCGTCACCGAACAGCCGGCGTGTCTTAACTCCAAAAGATACCGCACCGTTCGCACAAGGGGACTGGCGATGACTCCGGCGGACGAACGCCCCGATGCCCCCGGCATTGGGGGCGGGTTTACCTCTCCACCTTTGTGAGGGCTCCCCCACCCGGATCAACGGCGGTCCGTGACAGCCTCGGGGGCCTGGTGGCTCAGTCACAGCCCCAGCGGTCGCAGCCCAGGAGACCCGGAAGGCACGGAAGGGTCCCGCCGGGGCCAATCCCAGCGTGACCACCTGTTCGAAGAGGAACCATGCGGAGGGCGCCCCACTCGAATCCGTTGACCTCTGCCGATCAAACGCCCGATGGGCCGGGACGCCCCGGTAGGGCCGGCTCAACCAGAGGTCACGGTTGGTGGCCCGCTTTGACGCCGGGCGCCTCGATCCGCGGGTGGTCATCGGGATTCGAAGTGGGAGATGGATCGGCATCGGGTTCTGTCCGTTGCTGCTGACCTTCGTTCCGCAACCACGCGCTCTGGGACATCGGTGGCCGGTCGAACTCCACCTTGATCTCTTCTTCGGGGCGCCGGCGATTCTGCGTGGCCTGAAGGGTCAACGACCGCTGGTCCGCGTCGGTAAGGGGGGGCTGGACCATCCCGCGTGGCCATAGTCGGCGGGCGAGGACGGTGTTCACTTCGGCTGAATAGACCGTGATCTCCGCGCCCAGATAGATCCAGGCGATCAACCCCAGGACCACTCCGAACACTCCGTAGAGGGCGCTGGCATTCCGGAGATCGTGACCGATGAGATAGCCCGCCAGCGCCTGGAGAACGGTCCACGCCACTCCGCCAACGCAGGCCCCCGGTACCAGCTCCCGACTTCTGATCGACGTAGACGTCAGAACACGGAACACCAAGAAGAAGACCAGTGCGTTCACCAGTACGGCCAGTGCTTCGCTGACGATACCGGTGCCCAGGTTGTGGTGGCCGAACGTACCCACTCCGGCCAGAAAGGTCGACACCACCAAGCCGACTCCTAGGACCACGAGAAAGAGCAGGCTTCGACCCAGGCGCCCGACGAACTTTGGGCGTTCAGTACCGGGGAGGTTCCACACCTGGGACATGGCGAACACCCCGGCCTGGGCCAGACCGGTCGATCCCCACACCAGGGCGAGGATGCCGATGACAAGGCCGATGACGGAGCTGTGTTGCACGGTGTGGATGTTGCTGCCCAACTGCGGGCCGATGATCGGGAACTCCCCAAGGGCCGAGTGGAGCAGGGACCTTCGCAGAGCGGTGTCACCGGCGAGCGCGATGTTCAGGATCGTGATCAGGATAAGCAGGAGCGGAAAGACACACACAAAGCCGGAGTAGGCCAGGTTGGCGACCAGGGTTCCGGCATTGTCGTCGCCGAACTTCTTGACCACGCCGAACACGAACGCAGCCGGTCCGAACTCCTGCTGCTTGGCATCCACACGACGGAAGAGCCCCGTAAACGAACTCATGACCCTTGGCCTGTCACCGACCACACATCGGGCAGAGCCAGCCTGACCGACCACCCCTCTGGCAGCGTCAGTGCGGTGACAACGCTCTCCGCAGCCATCAGCCATATCGGCTCACTACCCGAGGGTGGCCACTCCAAACCCGACGGCGATGTCATCGGCGCCGTGGTGGCGATCTATCCCGAAGCATCGGTTCCCATCGAACCCGTGGACCCGGAACGACACGCCCAGGGTTTGCGTCTCGTCGGTTGTTTGACGACACCGGTACGCGGGTACCACCCGTTCACGACAGATGAAGGGAGTATCCGATGGTAGGTGGACTTGTAGCCAGCATCATTGCGTTTGCCACAGGGGCAGTTCTGGATTTCGCGCTCACCACGAGTCCGTACCAGCATGGGTTCAACGTCCGTACCGTTGGGGTCATTCTGATGATCGTCGGAGCGGTGGGTGCAGCCTTGTCCCTCATCGGTTTGCTCGGCACAGGATTTCGCCGGCACCGGACAGTGATCGACGACGGTCAGGGCAACGTTGTTCGACGCGACGATACGTACGTCTGATCCTTCCGTTCATTTGGTCCGTTTGTCTCGGGTGTCGACCGACCATGGATACTCCTCCCGATTCGCCTCCGCTCCTGCGCCACCGCGTGGTACTGGTTGGATCCTCAGGATCGGGCCTACCTAGGTGTGCTGCTCACCGCGAGCAGTAGCCCGGAGCGGCATCGTCCCACTATGAAGGCTCAGCTGGTGATGCGAATGACGATGAACTTCCCCCCAGAGCCGGCGTCGGTAGCGGCCTGCCGGCGCTTCGTGGAACACGAGCTCTCGACCTGCCCACCGGCCTTTGTGGAAAACGCCGTGCTGGCCACCAGTGAGCTGGTCACCAACAGCATCCTCCACGGACACTCCGGAGGAGCACTGGCAGTGGAGCTGGACGGTCCGTTCCTTCGGATCGAGGTCAGCGATGACAGTCCTGACGTCCCGGTGGAGCGGGAACATGGACCGTCACTGGAGCATGGCCGGGGCATTCCCATCGTGGCGGCACTGGCGGATGCCTGGGGTGTTTCATCGAATGACGGTGGCAAAACGGTGTGGATGTCCATCGCCGTTCCCCACTACTGAGCTTCCTCTCATCGTAATGGGCACCTCACGTACGAGGTTTGAACCGGTTCACTCCGTCCACTCGGGCGACCACTCGACAATCCAGTCAGAGAGACCCACGACGTCGAGAGCTCGTTCGACGATTCCCACCGGACCCACCAGCACCAGAAGATTGCCTTGATTGGGCCTGATGGTTCCGTGCCCTGACCAGCGCGGCGATCCCCGAACTATCCATGAACGCCAAGGCCGAGAGATCGACGACCACCGTTGCACCGGTCAGCTCCTTCGCCCGCTCGATGAATTGCGGCGCTACCGCCACATCGAACTCACCCGTCAACGAGATAACGTGGGCCCCTGGGACCTCCCGAATCGCAATGCCAAACGCATCTGGCGACATTCGCTTGTATTCCCCTCCCGCCGAATGCGCATCGGCAGAGCGTTAAGGACGGTCAGCCCATGGAGACTATATAGGAGACGAATGTCACGGCCGGCCTGCTCAAGTGACGCAAGAGGGTTCTCCCACCCGGCTCCGGGAGGACGACACCGGCGGGGGCGGCGAGCGGACTCGCCATGATGAAGTACCGGTGGACCCTTGTGGCCATCGCCTATTTTCTGGGCGTTCTCCTCGCCGATGTCCTCGTTACCCCTCATCAGAACTTCACGGGACTACTCACGCTCACCCCCGTTCTTCTGGCCTTGGAGTGGGGTCCGTTGGTCGTGACGTTGGGTTCGGTGCCGTTGGTGATCCTGGCGGCGGACAATGCGTTCGGGACGAGCCAAACCACTACCGAAGGAATCGTCGTACGGACTATCGGCATCGTGGTGGGCATCGGCATTGCGGCATACCTGGCCTACTTTCGCCAGCAGCGTGCCACCACGCTCGATCTGAGTCGGGCAGCCACCGAGGCGGCGCACCGGGCCATCCTGCCTGCCGTGCCGGCGTCAGTGGGCGCCTACCGTCTCTCCTCGGCTTACCGCTCGGCATCCGAAGAGTCCCTCATCGGGGGGGACTTCTACAAAGTCATCGAAACCGGCGCGGGGATGCGACTCATCGTGGGCGACGTACAGGGCAAGGGTCTCGATGCCATCGCCATGACTGCAGCGGTGCTCGGTTGCTTTCGGGAGTGGGCACCGGAGGCGGACTCGCTCTCTCAACTGGTGGAAAGACTCGATGCCCGGGTGACGGACAAGGCCAGTGGAGCCGGAGACTTCGTCACGGCCGTGGTGGCCTCGCTGGAACACGACCTCGGAATCGAAGTGGCCAACTGCGGCCATCCGTCTCCGGTCCACCTACCCAGACGATCCAGGGGTGGGGCGATCGTCCCTGAGCGACGGACCCGGCCCCTCGGGCTGTCACCCGAACCGAAGATCTCGTCGACACCCTTGTCACCGGGCGATCGGCTGCTGTTCTTCACGGATGGGCTCTTCGAGTGCCGTGACGCCTCGGGGACCTGGATCGAACTCGACGAGGCCCTGATCGGCCCGGTAGCGAGGGATCCATTCGATCGTGCCCTCGAGCACCTGCTGGCTCGGGTCGAAGATCGTGTGGGGACGCTCCGAGACGATGTGGCTCTGTTGTTGGTCGAGGTCGCCGAGTCTTGAGTGGGCTCCCCAACCTTAAGGAAGCTGGCCGAAACTCTTAGGGAAGGAAAGCCGCTGGTCAGGGACAGACCCGGCCGCGGTCGGGCGTTGAGAGGACTGGTCGGCGTTTTGCGGCGCGGGCTGACGGGTAGCGCCAAGGTATGGATGATCGCCGATCAGGACCAGGTGCGGTGGTCGACTTCCTTCGTCGTGAGGCCCCTGGAGAGTTGGACCGCCTTTGCTCGATCAGCGAACTCGTGCTGTCGCACGCAGAGTCCGACCCGGCTCGACCCGACGCACGGCACCCTTCCTATGTGGCCTGGCTTCGCGAAACATTCGGAATGTTCTGTCCCAGCGTCCCCTGAGTCGGGCGTCCCTTTGCCTGGCCCGGTGGCATGACCGGGAGCCGATCCCTGGCGACAGACCTCCTGCTCACCAGCGATAACTAGGCGGCGTCACCTCGGCTAGAGAGGTGTCCGCACGGTGTTCCCGGCCGGCTACGAGTTCGGCCCCGGCGAGTGATCCGTTGGCTCCCTGTGCAAGGAGTCGGCATTGGGACCAAGATGGAGTCGGTGCCCAAGGCCCGAAGGGTGGCAAGTCAGAGGTCGGTGAAGACGCTCCGACCGAAGGGGAACGCGTGCGCTCTGGTGGCAGCAACTTTTATGGTCCTTGTGGTCAGTGCCTGTTCCAACCTTTCGTCCACCCGGGCTCCTCCACCAGGCGGGATGGCCGTAGGCGGATCCGTCCGAGCCGGCGTTGGCCCACACCGCCTCGCAGCTCCAGCTAGAGGCCCGGGAACCGGCAACGATGCGTGCGCCGATCCAGGTCCGGTTGCCGACCATGGCGGTCCGGTGGAAACGGAACCGAAGGTCTACGTCGATTTTTGGGGATGGCGGTCCGATCCAGCCGGGGAGCGACCCTACCTGCTCTCCTTCTTGTCGTCGGTAGGCGGTTCACCGTGGCTTTCCACCGTGAAGCAGTACTGCGCCAGCGACGATCCGCGGTTGGCCGGGTACTGGAACAGCAGTGGAGTTCCTCCGCTGCAGCCCACAAATGCGGACATCCAAGCCCAAGGACGGGTCGCAGTCCGGCACTTTGCCATCGGAGGCCTGCCGGCGTCGGGTGCTCCGAACATCCAGATCGTGGTGGCGCTGCCCCCCGACGCCTCTTTGCCGGACGCAGATGACGAGGACTGCGCCTACCACGAACGCCTTGAGAACAGTGACGGTGCTGTATCCGACCACGCCTTCGTCCTCACTGCGCTCCCCTACGTCCCCGGTAGCAACTTCGGGCCGGAGTGTGGCGCCTTCTCGGTGAACGCTAGGGGCCGCGGGGCGCTGGACGGCGTCAGCATCACCGAAGGGCACGAACTTGTGGAGTCGATCACCGATCCCGAAGGGAACGCCTGGCACGACGACGGACACCCCACTGAGGAGATCGCCGACCGCTGCGCCACCCAGATCGACTACGACATTCGAAGCAGGAAACCAGACATTTGCCGTCCAGCAGCTCTGGAGCAATGAAACGGACAGCTGCACGGTGGTCGACTCCTCACCGGGTGTCCCCGGCAGCGTGCGAGCCGTAGGGGTCGACGAGCACATCGATGTCGGCTGGCAGGCACCGGCCAGCGACGGCGGCACGCCGATCACGGGATGGACCGTCACCTCCAACCCGGGATCATCGGCGTGTGTCGTGCCGGCCGATCGGACCAGCTGCGTATTGGCGAACGTTCGAAATGGGTCGACCTACTCCGTCCAGGTCTCTGCCTCCAACGCCGCTGGTCCCGGTCCACCGTCGGCTGCCTACCATGCCACCCCGTCGAACACCAAGGACTGCAACTTCTTCGGTCCGTACGCCAACCTGCAGGGGTGCGCCATTGGGCTCGGACCCACGGCTGGCGCCGATCTCCATGGCGCCGACCTTGTCGGGGCCGGCCTGACCGGAGCGGACCTGGTTCGAACGGATCTGCGTAACGCCGATCTGGCTGACGCCAACCTGTCCGGTGCAGATGCGTCGGACGCTGACCTCTTCGGCGCCAACCTGGTTGGAACGGACCTCGACGGAGCCAACCTGCTGGGCGCCGACTTCACCAGCAGCGATCTGGCCGGGACCCTGATGGCCCGTTCCAATTTGATGGGTTCCACTTCCAGTGGGGTAACCAGCTCGCCGTCGACCCTTCCGACAGGCTGGAGTGTGGTCAGCGGCTATCTGATCGGGCCGGGCGCGGACCTGGAGGACGCCGAACTCTCCTTCGCCGGCCTGGCCGGAGTTGACCTGAACGGAGCGAACCTCATGCACGCCGACCTCATCTCCGCCGATCTGGCCGATGCCGACTTGGACGGAGCGAATCTGTTCGGTGCCAATGTGTCCGATGCCGATCTGAAGGGCGCCGACGTATCCGGCGCCGTGTGGACGACGGTGAACCCGTTGGAGCTCCTCTGTCCGGGCGGAAACAGCAACCGCGGAGGAGCCAGTTGCCCGGCGGCTCCCTGAGCGGCGGCCCGATGGCCTGCTTCAGCCAGAAGATCGTGGCTGGATCAACAGGAGGCCAGTGGATAGATGGCCGGGCCCATTGTCGCTTGACCTCCGTTCTTCCTGGTGACGTGGGTGTCATGGCCAAGACTGGCAGCAGGGGAGGGGCCACGACGGCCGGAATGTCGACGTGGCTGATGTTTCGCGCTCGCAACACGGCCCGACCGCCCTAGCCTCGGCTCTATGCCCACCGGACCAGAGACGCAGGATGGGATCTCCACTGACCCCGGCCTTGAGGCCGAATCGGTTCCCGTCAGCGAGGACAGTGGCGATGCGACCGATCGCTCTCGAACCCCCACCCGATTGAGTGCCAGTTGGACTGCTGTCGTTGCTTCGGTCCTACTCCTCATTCTCTTGGTGGTGTTCATAGCGGAGAACACGCAACGGTCGGAGGTCAACTTCCTCGGGCTGCACGGTCATGCCCCAACAGCGGTGGCCCTGCTCATCGCGGCGTTGGCTGGAGCCGGGATCGTGATCGTCGTGGCTATCGCCAGGATTCTCCAACTGCGGAGGAAAGCCCACCGCGGATCCACCCCTCGTTGATCATCGGAGTCGGCCCTGGCTCGGCACGGCATTTCGACCTGGGTTTCAATCCGAGATAGGAGTACGCTTTCCTCATGGCCAACAACAGGCTCGACCGGGTCGCCCGCAAAATGGGACAGGCGGTTGGCACTCTCGAAGTGGCCGCTGAAGCTGCCGGCAAAAAAGCACGGGAGGGAGTAGTCGGAGCGGCAGCTGCCATCAGCAGCTCGGACACCGCGGAACGAGTCAAAAGGCGAGCCGCTCCCACGAAGAGCACGGTCAAGAAGAAGGCCACCGCGGTCAAGAAGGTAGCGAAGGCCACCCCGAAGAAGGCCGTCGCCAAGGCATCCACCACGAAGAAAGCGGTGGCGAAGAAGGCGCCGGCGAAGAAGTCCGTGCCGAAGAAGACGACGGCGAAGAAGTCCGCGCCAAAGAAGGCGCCGGCGAAGAAGGTCACGGCCTCCAAGAAGGCAGTCAAGTCGACCAAAGGAACGGCCAAAAAGGCGACCGGCGCCAAGAAGGCTCCTACGAAGAAGGCGACCTCGGTGGCTAAAAAGACCACAAAGGCCCAAAAGAAATCAACCGCCCGGAAGGCCTCAACTTCAACGAGGCGGTAGCGAGGGCGCCGACGATCCCTCCCAACGGCGGGACCCCTGCACCGGCGCCAGGTCCGCTCAAAGGACCGATAGGGTATCGAGTAGATCCGCCGCACCTCGGTGCTACCGACCTCTTACTTGATCATTGGCCCATGGCGACACCTCCAAACACGACCGAGATGGCCAGACTCACAAAAGAGGCGGCGGAACGGGGTGAGCACCTGTTCCAGCAGCTGGGGACGCGGGACCTCCCCAGCTCCGAAGGTCACCTGGTCATCGAGATGGACATTCGGCCCGAGTTCGCCAACGTCCGTGGAGCACTCCAAGGTGGGCTGATTGCGGTCCTCATCGACGTGTGCGCTGGTCGATTGGCCTATCTGTCGTGCGATCACGAGAACGGCTTCAGTACGGCGACTTCGGACCTCACCATCCATTACCTGTCACCCGTGGCCGTTGGACCGGCCCGCGCCAACGCCCGAATTCTCCGGAAGGGCCGTTCCACCATCGTCCTCCAGGTAGAGGTGACCGACGTTGGGAGGAACAACAAATTGGCCGCGGTCTCGACCATTGCGTTCACGGTGATTCCCCCCCGACCCTGAGGTGGCCATCAGGCCGAGGTGAATCAGAAATCACCCGGAGGGGCGATGATCAGGGAGTCTCTCCATCGGAGTCGGCTCCGAGGCCGTAGCGGGCGGCACTTACATCGAGCCGGCCATCACCATCCTCCACCAGTGCTCGCCAGCGGCGGCGATAGCCCGAGCCACCGGTGTGATCTGGGGCGGCACCGCCTGGCCCACCAGATCGAGGTCCTTCAGGGCCCATTCGAGCGGAAACTCGGGAGCGTCATCTTGCGCCAGCATCTTGGCCAACTTGGCCGAGGCATACGGAGACACCAGCGGACTCCCGTCGAGGGCACTGGTCAGGGTGGCTGGCGAAATGCCGAACTTGTCGGCCAGGGCCGCTGCTTCGGCTGCCGCTTCGATCTCGAAAGCGAGCCAGGTGTTCAGGACCAGTTTCATCCGGCTGCCGGCACCGGCGGGACCGAGCCAGAGGGTACGGCGGCCGAGGGTCGCGAACACCGGATCGACGGTCGGGGCGGCATCCTCCGGGCCTGACGCCAGCACCACCAGCTGGCCGCGTTCGGCTGGGATCTTGCTTCCGGACACGGGCGCATCCACGAACCGGACGTCAGGGCGTCGGCCTTGAACGGCGGCGGCGAGCTGAAGGGTGGCCTCGGCTCCGATCGTTCCCATTTGGGCCCAAACTGCTCCTGACGCCATGGCCTCGAGCACGGTGCCCCCGAGGATCACATCGGTCACGACCTCGGCGGTCGGCAACATGGTCAGCACGACCGCCGCCCCTGACACGGCCTCGGCCGGATCGTCCCCACTGTGGGCACCGGCGGCAGCGAGCACCTTGAGGGGCTCAGCGCTCCGGTCCCAGGCCCGCACCTGGTGGCCCTGATCGAGCAGGCGTCGGGCCATGGCTGAGCCCATGGTCCCCAGGCCGATGACCGCCACTGTCGGGGGTTTCGTTGGGTCTTCGGCCATGGTCAGCCTTCACGTCCCTTCTTGTCGTCAGGCGGCACGGTAGTAGCTGCTGGCGTCCCCTTTGAGCGCCTTGCTGATGGAACCGTCGAGGCCCACTGCCACGTCGCCGTCGGTGGTCACGCGTTGCGTCCTTCGCCGTTGGGGGGCGTAGTCGGCCACCGCATAGTGTTGGGTCGAGCGGTTGTCCCACACGACCACATCTCCCATGCGCCATCGCCATCGGACCGTGTTCTCCGGTCGTACGACGTAGGCCTGCAAGGTGCGCAAGATATCGAGGGCCTCGTAGGTGGGATGGCCCACCAGACGTTGAGCGAACCCTCCGAGCAGCAGGGCCGGCTCGCACGTCTCGGGGTGGATGCGGACAACCGGGTGCTCCGTCTCGTACACAGTGGACACGAATGTTTTGAGATGGTTGAGTCGCTCTTCGCTGAGCGAACCGTCTCGGGCGGCCACGTCGGCCCGGCCGTAGTCGTTCCCGTTGCTATGGACGGCTCGTAACGAATCGGCCAACGTTCGCAGATCAGGCCGGAGGTCCTCGTAGCCGGTGACGGTATTGGCCCACAGCGTGTCGCCTCCCACTGGAGGGATGATCACCGAGCGAAGCACGGAAAAGGCGGGCGGACGTTCGACGAAGGTGACGTCGGTGTGCCAGTGGTTGGCTGAGGCGCCGGCCTGGGAGTCGATGTCGAAGAGCTCCGGAACCTCCTCGGTCGCCGGAAGGGTGGGGTGCGCATGGGTCAGAGGACCGAGGCGCTGGGCAAAGGCGATCTGGCCGGCAGAGTCGATCCTCTGGTTTCGGAAGAACACCACCCGGTGATCGAGAAGTGCCTTCCGGATGAGGCCCACCGTCTCGTCGCCCAGCGGGCCGGCGAGGTCCACCCCTTCGAGAACGGCCCCGATGCGGGGGGTCAGCGGCTGAATGTCGATGGATGCGTCGACGGTGGTGGTCATGGTGTCTCCTCGGGGCCGGAGATTGATGGCGCCGTCAAGGCACCACCGAAGGCGGTGTTCTGGCTACTGATTCCTACCTGTCCCTAACCGGCGAGCACCCCCTTCAGGGTGCCCTTGACCGATGCCCCGTCCTTTACGCTCACCTTTAGGTGAAGGTAGCGGCACTGGCGGTCGGCGTACCCGAGATCAGCCCGGTCGACGACTTGATGCCCAAGCCTGCGGGAACCCCGGTGGCGCTCCATGTGTACGGCGACTCCTCGCGGAGTATAGAGCTAATCGCTCTAGGCGGTGTCTTTGGTGGTAGCCGGGAGGGAGGTGCTGGTCACGAAGTACGACCAGTCCCAGCAGTTGTGACAGCGGGTGTGAAGAGGCGGCGTGAAGAGATGGAACTCAGCCGCAGGCGCCATCCCCGGACCACGCCGCCTTGACCTGGCTCCCCGACCAGTTCGCATTTTCCAGCATCGGAGCCCTGCTTCCGAAGAACAGGCCGGCCGCAGTGGGGTCGTGGCGCAACTCGGCCAACAGCCAGGCGGTGGTGTAGGCCAGCAGGCCGCTCGGATTCCCACCGTTGGTGGTGTCTTCGATCGAGAGATGATCAGCGCGCTTGCCCTCGGACCGGCTGACGAGGCCCAAGGCCGCTGGTGCTTTGATCTCTTTGAAATAGCAGCGCTCGACGCCGGGGTTGGCGATGACGGCATCGAGAGGACCCCTGGTCGAGATGAGGAACGTGGGCTGGCGAAGGCGGCTGGGATCCGGCCAGCAGTCGAGAGCCGTGGGGCAGTCCGGGTTCGCTCCTGACCATCCGAGCGGCTCCGGACCATCGACTGGGCGGTCCCAGGTTGATCCGGCCGGCCCCTGACCGTTCCACGGCAGCGAGAAGGCCACGACCGTGGAGATGAAGGATCCACCCAGCTCGGCGGCCCGCACCGCGCCGGTGGCACCCTGAGAGTGGCCCACTGCCGCCACCTCATGGACGGACAGGTGATGGAAGTAAGGACCTCCCGTCCGATCATCAGCATCGACCAGGTAGTGAGCACCCTCGAGTAACTCCCGACCGCTGCCGGTATCGGGCAGTGTTGAGGCGATGACCGTGAACCCCCAGGAAGCCAGGTGGCTCAACAGGGTGCTGTAGTCGGAGGGATCGGCACCGGTGCCATTTCCCCACGTAACGATGGGGCTCAGGAACGAGAGGGCGGAATAGGACGACGGTCGCATCACCACAAAACTCGCCCTGTCAGTGGCAACCCGGGTGACGACGACTTTGGACGGACCGGGTCGACCGTAGTCGGGGGCGGCAGTTGGTGAGTGGGCCTGTGAACACCCGAGCACGAGGACCGAGGACAGTGCCACGACCGCCACCCAACGGATGTATCGCACCGGCCGGCTGCCGGCGGGCTATTCGCCGGTCACGTTGTCGACGAGCTCTCTGGCCACGTCCAGATGGCCGGCGTGTCGGGCGTACTCCTGGAGGACGTAGACCAGAATCCAAGCCAGGGTCGGTGGGGGATTTTCCTCCGAGAAGCGGCCCCCGACCGCGCCGATCTCATCGAGTTCAGCCTCGTTCACGATCAGACGGGTGTGTTCACCCTCTGCCCGGAGGGCGGAGACCAAGGTGGCCGTGGTGTCCCCTGGCTCGACGTGCCATCGACGAGCCTCGTCCATGTCCCCGAAAGGCTCGGCGACCTGTTCCGCCGTGAACCCCCAACGGAACCAACGGCGCTCCATATACAAGAGGTGCTTGACGAGTTCCAGCGGAGTCCAACCCGACGGGAGCTGAGCGGTGCGCAACTGTGCCTCGGTGAGGCCCTCTATCTTCCGGGCGATGACCGACCGGTAGTAGTCGAGGAAGCCCAGCAGGAGCTCGTCAGGTTCGCACAGCTCCCGATCGGGTTTGTTCACCACCTCTGACACGCGGCTCAGTCTGCCAGTGGACCGGTTCCTCTGCCATCGGTCCGGGCAGGGTCATGTGGCTGTCCGGGCTGGTTTTCAATAATTATAGGGATATCGCTATAATATGAAGGAATCGCTAGATTTCGATTGTCGCGCCGCTTTCACCGGATCGCCTCCCAGGTGGCGAAACCAGCCAGGGCCACCAGAATCACCGCGGTGACGATGCGGATGGTCCTGATGTTGACGAAGCGCAGCAGACTCTGCCCCCCCACCACCGCCACTCCGGCCACGGCCCACAGGGCCAGAACGGCACCCACCGCCACCGAAAGGGGTGCGTGGTAGCGGGCGGCCAGGTTGGCCGTGAGTATCTGGGTCAGGTCTCCCCACTCGGCCAGGAAGATGACCAGGAACGCCGTGGTCGTGACCCGACGCTTGGAGGCCACCTCGTGTTCCACGATCTCCTCGTCGTGCGCCTGCCTGGCCTCACGGATGGCCAGGACTGCACCGACCAGGAACATGAAGGCCACCACGGCGTCGAGTACCCGGTGCGGCAGCAGGTGAAAGAGGGCCACACCGATGGTGACGGCAATGGCCACGTGGATGGCGAACGCCGCGGCGGCCCCCAGCCACACGGAGAAGGGCTTACCCCGGGTCGACATGACCAGCGAGGCGAACATGGTCTTGTCCGGCAGCTCGCCGATGAAGATGATCGGGAAGACCGCGGCGGCGATTGCGAGGTTCACGTCGACCTTTCTCGCCGGGCCGAAGGGGCCTCCTTCGCCCCGGCCACGATGTCATGGCTGGTGCGAAGGTCTCGCCCACCTGCGAACAGGTCCGGTGTCCGGGCTCCTCGCGGAGCCGGGTATGGCGAACACCGATTGGGGGCTACTCCCCTTCAGCGACGACCCTACCGTGGCCCCTGGGCCCTTCGCACGATCCCACCCCCCGCTACGCCCATGACCAGCCAGCACAAGTCATAGTTCGGACTACGAACTATCCGTCTACTCTGGTCACATGGTCGCTTCACCCCGCCGGTCGGATGCCACGCCCCACACCGAGGACCCCACCGTCGACGCCGTACGGGCGTTGGCCCGGGCCGCCCGGGTTCTCGAGCGGGCATCGGGCCAGATCAGCCTGGCCCAGTACCGGGTACTCTCCGCCATTGCCGCCGGGGACGAGCGGGCCTCCCGGATCGCCGAGCGACTCGAACTGGGGCGGCCGACCATCAGTGCGGCCGTAGCCGCCCTCTGCCGCAACGGGCTGCTGGTGCGGGACGAGGTCCTGGCCGATCAGCGGGCCACGGACCTGAGGCTGACCCCGTCAGGCGCCGAGCTGCTCGGGAGGATCGAGTCCGACATGGTCGACAGCCTCGAAGCCCTCCTGGCCCGCACGCCCGACGGCGGTGAGGTCCGGAGGGCCCTGGTCCAGCTGGGGGTGGCCATCGAGGAGACCCAGGCCGAGCGGGCCGCGGCCAGGAGATCCGCCCGGCGGTGACGGACACATCCACACCACCGCCGTCGTCAGCCACCGCTGCGGACGGACCAGCGTGGGTGCGGCGACTGTGGGGTTACATGTTGCGGCACCGCCGGGACCTGACCTTGGCCATGGGGGCGGCCATCTTGGGCAGCGTGTGCCAGACGGTCGTGCCCCTCGTCGAGCGCCAGATCGTCGACGGGGTCATCCTCGAGCACACCTCCCCGCTGTGGCCGTGGCTGGCGCTGCTGGTGGCCCTGGCTGCCGCCGCCTTCGGGTTCGCGCTACCTCCGCCGCTACCGGGGCGGCCGGATGGCCCTCGGTGTCCAGTACGACCTGCGCAACGCCATGCACGACCACCTCCAGGCCCTGGACTTCGACAACCTCGACCGGATGCCGACCGGCCAGCTGGTGGCCCGGGCCAACTCCGACTCGACGCTGGTGCAGGGCCTGCTCAGCTTCTTCCCCATCATGAGCGGCAACGTGCTGCTGATGCTGTTCTCGCTGGGCGTCATGATCTACCTGTCGCCGCTGCTGGCCGTGGTCAGCCTGGTCGTCGCCCCGAGCCTGCTGGTCGTGTCGTACCGCATGCGGTGGCGGATCTTCCCCGCCACCTGGGACGGCCAGCAGCGCGAGGGCGACGTGGTCCAGATCGTCGACGAGGACGTCAACGGCGTGCGGGTGGTCAAGGCCTTCGGCCAGGAGCACCGTGAGCTCGAACGGGTCGCCGACGCCTCGAAAGTCCTCTACGGCTCCCAGATGCGGGCGGTCCGCCTGCAGTCCCGCTACCAGCCGCTGCTCGAGGCCATCCCCACCCTCGGCCAGGTGGCCATCCTGGCCTTCGGCGGCTGGCTGGCCCTGCACCACGAGATCACCCTCGGCACCTTCCTGGCCTTCTCCACCTACGTCGTCCCAGCTGGTGGCGCCGGCCCGCCAGCTGGCCGGCGTCCTGACCATCGGCCAGCAGGCCCGGGCCGGGATCGAGCGGATCTTCCAGCTGCTCGACCTGGCCCCGGCCATCGCCGATCGCCCCCGACGCCGTCGAGCTGCCGCCCCTGCGAGGCGACGATCACCTTCTCCGACGTCCACTTCCCCTACGGCGAGGGCGAACTGAAGGCCGGCAGCCGGTCCTGGCCGGGGTCGACCTCCATCTGGCCCCGGGCGAGCGGGTGGCCATCGTCGGTCCGAGCGGGAGCGGCAAGTCGACCGTGGCCATGCTGGTCCCCCGCTTCTACGACCCCGACCGGGGACGGTACTCGTCGACGGCCACGACGTGCGGAACGGTCACCCTGGCCTCGCTGCGCCGCCAGATCGGCGTCGTGTTCGAGGAGAGCTTCCTCTTCTCCGACTCGGTGCGGGCCAACATCGCCTACGGCCGGCCCGACGCCACCGACGAGGAGATCGAGGCGGCGGCCCGGGCGGCTCAGGCCCACGAGTTCATCGAGGAGCTGCCCCGCGGCTACGACACGGTGGTCGGCGAGCGCGGCCTGACCCTCTCGGGCGGGCAGCGCCAGCGGATCGCCCTGGCCCGGGCCATCCTCCACGACCCGCGCATCCTCATCCTCGACGACGCCACCAGCGCCATCGACGCCAAGGATCGAGGAGGCCATCCACGACGCTCTGCGCAGGTCATGGCCGGCCGGACGACGCTGCTCGATCGCCCACCGCCGCTCGACCCTGCACCTGGCCGACCGCATCGTCGTGCTCGAGCACGGGCGGCTCGTCGAACAGGGGACCCACGACGAGCTCATGGCCCGCAGCGCGCTCTACCGGACCCTGCTCTCCGGCCTGGAGGAGGAGGAGGCCGAGAAGATCGGCGACCGGATCGAGGCGCTGGCCACCATGGCCGCCGACGGCGACGTCGCACGGGACCACCGCCTCCGCCTGGCGGCGTCGACGGCCGGCCGGAGCTGCCGCGCCGGCGGCCCGCACCGTCGGGGCGCCCGAGCATCGGGCCGGGCCTGGGTGGCGGTGGCGGCGGGCGGGGCGGTGGGGGTGGCTGGCGACTCAACCTGGCGCCGACCCCCGAGCTGCTGGCCCGGGTGGCCGCCCTGCGCCCGGTGCGCGACGTCGCCCAGGTCGACCTGGAGCGAGAGTCGCGCCACGACCCGCGGCTTCAGCCTCGGCCGCCTGCTGTCCGAGTTCCGCCGGCCGCTGCTGGTCGGGCTGGTCCTGGTCGTCATCGACGCCCTGGCCACCCTGGCCGGCCCGATCCTGGTCAAGACCGGCATCGACAGCGGCGTGTCGGCGGGGTCGGAGGCCGTGCTCTTCGCGGCCTCGGCCGTCTTCCTGGTCGTCACCCTGGTCGACCTGGTCGACGAGATCGGCGAGACCTTCGTCACCGGCCGGGCCGCCCAGCGGATCATGCTGTCGCTGCGGATCCGGATCTGGGCCCAGCTGCAGCGGCTCTCGCTCGACTACTACGAGCGCGAGATGGCCGGCCGGATCATGACCCGGATGACCACCGACGTCGACCAGTTCGAGTCGCTGATCGAGAACGGCCTGCTGTCGGCGCTCGTCTCGCTCGTCACCTTCGTCGGCGTGGGCGTCGCCCTCGTGGTCATCAACCCCGAGCTCGGGCTGTGCACCCTCATCGGTCGTCGTGCCGCTGGCCGTGGCCACCGTGATCTTCCGGCGGAAGGCCGGCCGCCTCTACGACCTGTCCCGCGAGCGGATCGCCATCGTCAACGCCGACTTCCAGGAGAGCCTCTCGGGCGTGCGGGAGTCCCAGGCCTTCGTGCACGAGGGCGAGACCATCAGCGCCGCTTCCACCGCTCGGCCGACAGTACCTCGAGTCGCGGGTGGCCGCCCAGCGGCTGGTGGCCATCTACTTCCCCTTCGTCCAGTTCCTCTCGGGGGTGGCCGACGCCATCGTGCTCGGCGTCGGCGCCGGCCTGATCGCCTCGGGCCACCTCACCTCCGGCGCCCTGATCGCCTTCATCCTCTACATCGACCTGTTCTTCTCCCCCATCCAGCAGCTCTCCCAGGTCTTCGACTCCTGGCAGCAGACCCGGGTCTCGGTCGGCCGGATCGCCGAGCTCATGCAGCTCGAGACGCTCACCCCGGAGGCCGAGCCGACCCGGTCGACGCCCGGCCGGCTCCGGGGCGAGCTCGACTCTCGACGACGTCCGCTTCTCCTACCCGGCGGTGGACCGCCGTCCGGGCGGCGGGCGACCGGCGTGGCGCCGAACGACGCGGTCCGGCCGACCCCCGATCACTCCGGGTGGCCGACGCCGACCGTCCCCGACGGCCACCCGAGGCGCTCCGCGGGCATCGACCTGCGCATCGCGCGCCGGCGAGACGGTGGCGCTCGTGGGCGAGACCGGGGCGGGCAAGTCGACGGTGATGAAGCTGCTGGCCCGCTTCTACGACCCCGACCAGGGCGCGGTCCGCGTCGACGGCCACGACCTGCGCACCTCGACCCTGGGCTCGTTCCGCCGCCAGCTCGGCTACGTGCCCCAGGAGGCCTTCCTCTTCACGGGACCGTCCGCGACAACATCGCCTACGGGCGGCCCGAGGCCGGCGACGCCGAGGTGGAGGCGGCGGCCCGGGCCGTCGGGGCCCACGACTTCATCGCCGAGCTGCCCGGGGGCTACCTCCACGAGCTTGCCGAGCGGGGCCGGTCGCTCTCGGCCGGGCAGCGCCAGCTGATCGCCCTGGCCCGGGCCGAGCTGGTCGACCCGGCATCCTCCTGCTCGACGAGGCCACCTCCAACCTCGACCTGGCCACCGAGGCCCGGGTGGCCGCGGCCATGCAGCAGGTCTCCAGCGGCCGGACCACCGTCGTCATCGCCCACCGCCTGCAGACGGCCCGGATCGGCCGACCGCATCGTCGTCCTCCACGCCGGGCAGGGTGGCCGAGGTCGGCTCCCACGACGAGCTGCTCGCCGAGGGCGGGCGCTACGCCGCCATGTGGGAGGCCTTCGAGTTGGTGGGGCACGGGGCCGAAGGAGCCCACAGCCAATGAGGACGTCAACGAGGCCCTGGGCCCGATGTGGGGTTCGATCCACCGCTAGGTACGCTGGGGGTTGATGCGCAAGTACTTCACCCGGCGTTGCCTGTGGATCCACCTGCTGGCCCTCATCGTGGTGCCGACCTGTTTCTTCCTCGGCAAATGGCAGTACGACGCGGCCCGGAGTGGAAACACCCTGAGTTGGGCATACACCGTCGAGTGGCCGCTGTTCGGCATCTATGCCATTTACACCTGGTGGCAGCTGATCCACGACCAGCGGACGGCCTTCGACCGCCTGTGGGCGGCCAAGCAGCGCTCGGCCACCGAAGCCTCGGGGCGGCCGCTGCAGCAGATACCGGGTTGGGCCCTGGACAAGTCGCTGTCCAAGGCGGTGACCGAGGCCAGCCTGGGCCCGGCCAAGGCGCCTGAGCTGGCCCCCACCGGCCCGGCCCCGATGCCCGCTCGTCGCCAGCCGGAGCTGGCCGATCCCGACTCGGTCACTCTCACTCCCTACGACGGTGAGGTGATCGACGCCGACGTGCTGGACTCGAAGGTCGAAGTCGACGAGGAGTTGGCCGCCTATAACCGCTATCTGGCCGAGCTCAGTTGGGAAGACCCCCCCAAGCGCTGGTAGCACTCAACGCTGGCGGGGTAGCCGTGGCGCTACGCAACAGGCACAGGTGCGTTGCACCGCCACTGCCTGCTGGTCGGCGAGGTGATGCCTCCGGCCCGCTGGCAGTTCACGTCACAGGGCGGTCTCCACTGCATCATCCACACCCAGGAATTGCGAGAACCGCTCCGGAGGGTGGACGGACGAGACGATGGCCACGACCGTCCAGATCGCCACGGCCAGGAGGGCCCAGGCCTGCCCCCCGTGGGGCCACGGCACGACCGACTTGTAGAAGACGTAGCCGAGCACGACGATCGCCACGGCGGGGATGACCGCCTGCCAGCGGGGAACCTTCGGATCGACACGACCGGCCACCTGGCGCATCGCTCCCGCCGAGGTGAGCACATAGGCCGCCAGGATGAGCAACGTGCCGGCGATCCCGGCGGCCGCGAAGGTGGCGAACGGAGCTTGGTGGAGCAGGCCCCACCACACCGCGATGAACGCGGTGGCAATCGAGGCGATGACCATGTTCCCGGCTACGGGAATGACCTGGCGGGTCTGTAGACGGGCACACGGCAGCGTCGGGAACCCGTGGCGGGTGACGGCATACATGATCCTGGCCGATCCGAGGATGTTGCCGCTCAAGGCCGAGAAGGCTCCCACCACGATCCCCAGGCGGATCAGGTTGGCCACCCAGCTGGTGGCGTAGAGCTGCGCCAACGTGCCGACCAGGGCTCCCGAAGAGGTGAAGGCGTGGAGTCCCGAGGCCGAGGTGCCGAAACCCATGACCTCGAAGGCGATGATGGCGACAAAGAAGATGCCGGCGAAGACCACCGTCCCGGTGATGGCGATGGGAATGTCTCGCTGCGGGTTCTTGGTCTCCTCTCCGAGGGCGGCCGCCCCTTCGAAGCCGGCGAAGGAGAGGAACCCGAACACGGCCGCTTCGCCCAGGTTGCCACCACCGGACGGTTTGAAGACGCTCCAGGTGAAGTGCTGGCCCTGGGGACCGTGGCCGAAGATCACGGTGCAGGCCACGATGGCCATGACCACCACGATGAGCACGATGGTTCCGAACTCGAAGGACATGAGGACGTTGAGGGCTTTTCGGATCTGCACGCTGGCCACCACCGTCCCGGACAGAACCAACCCGATGGCCATGAGGAAGTAGACCCACGCAGAGATGGTGTGGACGATGCCAAGGCCCTCGAGCAGCGCCCCCAAGAAGATGGAACAGGTGACCCCCTGGACCACCACGAAGAGGATGTAGGCCCCGCACAACAGCCACCCGGTGACAGCACCGGCGCGGTGATCGAGGGACTGGGCCACCAGCGTCGACAGCGATCCCGATCCGTGGATGCGTTGACACAGCCGGGTGACGGCGTAGGCCACGAAGAGGACCCCGACGAAGGCCAACAAGAAGGCCAGGGGCACCGCACGGCCCACGAACGGCACCGCCGCCTGCGGGTTGATGTTGACCGCCTGGCTGGGGGCCACCAGGGCCAACGACAGTCCCACCGCACCGAGAAGCCCGATCGACCGGGCCATGTGGGGGGTACCGCTACCGGACCCCGGCCCGGGCCGGTCGACCTGTCGTTCCATCTGGGCGGTGGACGACGTTCCCTCAACGATCGCCGCGCCCTCGTCCAGGCGTGTCACGGGTGGCCCTTTCTGTCCGGCATCTTCCTAGTAACGGCCTGGTCCCTCGTCGGCTATAGGGATTCTTCGTGCGCGGTCCGCACGGCTCTCCAGCCGTGGGAACTTTTGGCCGATAGCACAGCGGTGGAGTCGTCGGGCTCCCCACCGACCGCGGTGGACCCAGATGGAGAACGCAACGATGAACGGCGAATCATGAGCTCCCCACCGGCCGAACCGGGTCGACGCCTCGCCGAGGGCGGCTGAAGGTGGCTACCACCGGGCCGCGCCCCCGTTCACCGTACCGTTGGGTCGTTCTGGCGGCCTTCATGTTGGCCTGCGCCGTGTCCCAGCTCATGTGGCTGGCCTACGCCTCGATCGGGACCGGGCTGCAGCACCTGGCCGGGCTGTCCGGAGGTCAGGTGGTGCTGCTTTCGACAGTCTTCCCGCTCTTGTACATCCCGCTGTCGATCCCGGCCGGTCAGCTGATCGACCGGTACGGCTTCCGCCTGGCCGTGATGCTCGGGGCCGGGCTCACCGCGGCCGGCGCACTGGTCCGCATGGCCTCCCCCACCTTCGGGGTCCTGCTGGCCGGTTCGGCCATCATCGCCGTCGGGCAACCATTCATCTTGAATGGCATCACCAAGCTGGACAGCGCCTGGTTCGGCCCTGACGAGTCAGCCAGGGTCAACGGCCTGTTCACGGTGTCACTGTTCGCCGGCATGACCCTGGCCCTGGTCCTCACGCCGGCGCTCTTCGACGCCTTCGGGGGAGTGGACCGGCGTTCCTCGCTCGACGCCATAGCCGTGGTCTACGCCGCGCTCTCCGTCGTCACGTTCGTACTGTTCGCGCTCCTGGTCAAAGAGCGGCCGATCAACGGTACGGCCCCGAGGCCCACCGACGATCCGTCGACAGCATGGACCTCGATCAAACTTCTGGTGCGGGCCCCTGGATTCAAGGCGCTCCTCCTGGTCATGTGCGCCGGGCTCGGCGCCCTGATCGCCTTCTTGCAGTTGGTCGAGGCCATCCTGCAGTCCAAGGGGGTCAGCGACACCACGGCCGGCGCCCTGGGTGGCCTGTTCGTGGTGGCCGCGGCAGTCGGTTCCTTCGCCCTCTCGGCCCTGTCGGACCGCTACGGAGGAACCATCCGGCTGCTGGCCCTGACCCTCCTCCTCACCGCCGGGGGGCTCTGTGCCATGGCCGCAGCCGACCGGCTGGTGGTGCTGGCCGCGGCGGGGGTGGTCACGGCGGCGGTGCTGGGCTCGACCTGGCCCCTGGCCCTCACCCTCTCGGAGAAGGTGTCCGGGTCGGGCGCGGCGGGCATGGCCGCCAGCCTGCTGCTCCTGGTGGGCAACCTGGCCGGGGTGGTGTGGACGTTCGTCATGGAGCAGCTCCATCAGAACACGCGGTCACGGCGACACCTTCACTTCCGCCACGCTGTTTCTGGCCATCGTGGCCGCGGCAGGGATCATTCCGACCCTGCACATCCGGCTCGCACGGGCACCGGATCCCGTCCCGGTGCTGACCCCCGAGCTGGCCGTCGACTGATCATCTGACCGAGGTGATCGGCGATCCGTGGCGCCCGTGACTGATTTCGTCAAGATGAGGGGCGGCGAGGCCGATAACACCCCGACAGGGGCTTGGGCACCGGAACGGTGATCGCCACCCCTCCGGGCGAAGGGAACGACGACAGTGGGAAGCATCTTCCGACGGGGAACCGACCCCAGCACCGACCACGAGATCCTGCGGATCGAAGTGGAGCCGGTGCCCGCCAGTGTGGAAGTACTGGCCTCAGCTGTTGCCGGTGCCGTAGTCGGCGCCGGATTCACCCCTGGTGAAGCAGCCAGGGCCCGCATCGTCGTCGATGAACTTTGCCGCGATGCCATCGAACGCACCGAGGGGAGCCCCGACCCGGACCCCGTGATCACTCTGGTGGGATGGCGTATCCCCGGGGGTCTGGCCCTGGACCTGCGGGATCGCGGCATGCCGGTGGCCGTCGACCGCGGAGCGTTGCGGCGGGCGAAGCAACTGGCGACGTTGGGCTTCGTCGACCACCTGTCGTTCGAGCCGGTCACGGCCACGGGACCCGTGGCCCACATCCGACTGCGCCTACCCGCGGAGCGACTCCAAACCGACGGGGATCTTGAACTCGGGGAACTCTCGGCCCAGGACCAGGTCGATGTGGAGCAGTTGGATCTGCGGATCATGGTCCCCGACGACGCCGTGGCCTTCGCCCGGCTGGTCTACCGGTGTTACGGCTACTCCTACCTGGACTGCGCCTACGACCCGGCCGAAGTGGCCACCGAGATCGAGTCCGGCTCGTGGCTCGGCGCGGTGGCCGTCACTCCTCACGGGGAGGTGGTGGCCCACTCGGCCTTCCGCTCGGTGAGCCCCGACGGCCGGGTGGTGGAGGCCGGCACCCTCATGGTGGATCCCCGCTACCGACACCACGGGCTGGAGCGTCGCCTGAACGCCCTGCTCATGCCGGTCTTGCTCGAGAGCCCGGTCATCGGAGTGATCTCCGAACCGGTGATGATCCATACGGCTACGCAGCATGTAGCCCACGAGACCAGCCGCGACGTCGGTGTCCTCCTCAACGCCATCGCTCCGCTGGCCATGGCGGGGTTTGCTGATCGCGACTGCCAGCAACGGGTGTCCCTCCTCTGCACCTTCTGCCCGGTAGGCGCCATGCCCGATCGCACCCTGTATCCGCCTCCGGTGGTGGCCACCCACGTCCAGTCAGTGGTGAGCGCGGCACAACTGCCTCGCACCGTGGCCCAGGCAGATCCTCCGGACCGCCCGCGTCCGACCAGCGTGCTGACGGTGCAGAACGATCGGCACAACCAGAGGATCGTGATCGAGGTGGCCGCACCCGGGGCCGACCTGCTCGAGCGGGTGGCGGAACAGCTGGACGACGCCATATCGGGAGGGGCCCAAGTCGTCCATCTCGATCTGGCCGCCAACGATCCCGAGTTGGCCTGGCACGGCGCCGGGCTGGAGCAGCTGGGGTTCGTCTTCGGGGCCCTGCTGCCCGAATGCGGGGAGAGCGGGGACCTGCTGCGGCTGCAGCGGCTGATCGGTCTGGGTATCGAGCGACAGGACTTGAACATTGAGTCGGCGGCCACAGCGGCTCTGGTCGACTCGGTCGTCGACGACCTGCAGGCATGGCACGACAAGCAGGTCATAGAGCGCCGGACCCGCTTCGACTCCTGGCGCCAGCTGTCCCCGGTTTCCCCCTCACGCTGACTCCGCCCCATAACGTCCTCCGGGCGCGCCAGGGCCGGGAGGTGAACGTTGCGCGACGAGCGTCGGACTTTGGTGAACGTCGTAACGCAACCGGGGGTGTCGTCGTTTAAACACAGGTCATCGGAGAGCGGTTCGAGGACCGGTCATCAACAGACGAGCCTCCGCAGCGGAAGCGGGGGTCGGCGAAGGAGGAAGCACATGATCCGAACATTGACGTCCAAAATTGGACTGACAGGCATTGCTTGCGTGGCGGCCCTGGGCGCGTCAGCAGTGGTGGCATCGCCGGCGGCCGTGGCCAAGACAACCGCACCGCCCGCGATCATCATCCTCACCAACTCGAGCAACGGCAAGAGCGTGTTGGCCGAAAAAGGCGAGCTGGTCCAAGTCCGGTTGGCTGCGCGAGACGGGGTGAAGTGGTCCGAAGCCTCGGTGGTGCCCAAGGCCACGGTATCTCCCCTGGTGAAGGAGTCAGGCCATGTCAACCCGAACGGTTCGTCGGTGACCACCTTCAAGGTGGTGGGGTACGGCACAGCTGGGCTCCGGGCCACCGGCACCCCGAAGTGCACCGGTTCGGTCTGCTCGAAATACGTGCTCCTGTGGAGAGCCACGGTGAGAGTACCGGTTCAGGATCCTCCGGGCACCTGATCATCGGGCACCTTCATCTGGTGCTCTTCGGTGCTGTCCGGGCGCCACGGGCAAACCGGCCCGGGTCGAGGTTGCTCCCCGTCCTGGGGCCGGTTTGCTCGTTCAGGTTGCCCGATCCCCCTCTTCGGCTGTTGCTGGAAGCAGGAGCAGTCGAATCTGCGGCCAACTCGTCACCGAGGCGGGCCGAGGAAGCCCAGCGTTGGTCGGCCGTCAGTCGATCAGCCGACTTCGGCAGCGACCCGGTTCCACCCCGCTCCCAGCCGCTGGCGACTTCCCACTGGACGGAGCCGCCCGGTCACATTTCCAGATTTGCGCGCATAAAACAGCAGCCCGTGGGTAGTACAGAGGGTGATCATTGCCCGTGGGGGGTTCGTTGAGTCCAGGCGGGTGGCACAGAGTGCGCCGTCGAGGTGGTCCGCCCAAAAAGTAGGGAGATAGCTGCGTGCGTCGCCGGACCTCTGTCATCGCCATTGTTGCAACGGGGATCGCCCTCCTCTTGGGCGTCGTGTTCTTCGGAGGGCAGGCCGTTGCCGGTCCCCCAACGGCACTCTCGCCAGCCGACCGCGGCGCCCTCATTCCGACCCACAGTGGCGCCACCTTGCCCCGGCACGGCGGCACCGTCGACAGCCTCAACTGGTCCGGGTACGCGGTAACGCCGACCAAGGACGGCGTCACCGCCGTGAAGTCGACCTTCGTGGTGCCGACGGCTGGATCGGTCCCGCCGGGATTTGCGGCCACCTGGACCGGCATCGGGGGATACAGCTCATCCGACCTCATCCAAGCCGGTGTTTCGGAGAACTCCACTCCCAATAGCTCAGTAGCAGGAGACCAGTACGGCGCCTGGTACGAACTGCTGCCTGCCTCGGAGACCACTCTCACCAAATGCAAAGGCAACTCCAGCTGCCCGGTCTCCCCGGGCCACAAGGTGACGGTCTCCATCGTCAAGGCCGGGACCGGCAAGTGGACCATTTCGTTGTCCGACCCAGCCGATCATTGGACCTGGACCAAGACGGTCGCCTACACCTCGACTGAATCATCGGCCGAGTGGATCCTTGAAGCCCCCACCGTAGAAGCCCAGACCACCTTGGCCGACGTGGGAACGGTCAAGTTCGGACCGACCTCGACCTACGTGGCCGACGGCCACACATACACCATCGCAAAGGGTGCGCCGACGAAGATCCTCCTCTCGCCCGGCGGTGGAGCCAACGAAGCAACCCCCTCGGCCCTGGCCTCGAACGGGGAGTCCTTCAACGACTGCGCCTACGCCCAGACCTGCGCGGCGCCGTAGGGAAGCCGACGGGCCGCGGTTCGGAGTCCGGCCTGCTAGCCGGCCGACAGCCGGGCCGTGGCCACGCCGAAGGGGCGTAGCTCGAAGGAACCCTCGAACGGAGTCTGCGGATAGCCCCGCAGATCGACCAGCCAGCCGGTCTGTCCGTCGATGTTGACCGTGGTCGGGTCGGATCGAGGATTGAAGACCCGGACTTCGCGCATCCCACTCTCCCGGCGCACCGCACTGACCTCGGCACCGCTGATACACAACTCGCTGCCGACCGACGGGCGGGTGCCCCCACCCTCGCTGTCCACCACCTCCAGGGGCAGGAGGATGTCGTCGGCCAGGGCGAAGGGATCGTCGGCCCCTACCGCCAGTGCGTACCGCAGCGAGATGGGCCGCCCGACCATCTGGAGTCCCTCGACGGGAGTCTGGGGGCCGGCTGGGAACGGCCGATAGGCCATCCCGGAACGGGAGAGCATGCCGGTCGAGCGCAGCACGGTCAAGGCTATGGCCGAAGCAGCGTCACCCGAGGCGGAGGTGGCTATATCGATCAGCTCGTACTCGCAGACACCGTCGTGGACGACGGTCAGACCCCCAGCCGAGACGAATCGATGTGCCGGCGCGGTGGGCAGGCCGAACTCGTCGGGGCGGCCCTCGGCGGTGAGGCCGCGCTCGATTACGGCAAAGGCACTCTCAGCCTGCGAGGTTCGGGCCGGCTCCGGCAGAGGCAGATGCACCCGCAGGCGGTGGTCACGACTGGGATTGACGAATGAGGTCGTGACCCGCACCGCCGACTCGTCGGCTCGGAGCTCGAGCACCGTCTCAACCTCCACGGAGCGCTCCCCCACCCGGGCCTGCGAGCCTCCGTCGACGTGATCCGGCCACCGGTACTCTGCCGTGACGACCACTTTGGCCCGTACCGGCCCCTGCTCGTCGATCCGGACCGTCACCGCCTCCGGTGTGTCGATGAAGGAATCCCCGGTCGGTGGAGAGTAGTTGTACGAATCACCCAGATCCCCACCGTCGACCAGCCGGCCATAGCCAGGCCTTCCGTCGAGGGCGAAGGTACCGAGCTTCCCATCGACCTCGACCGCCACCAGGCCGTTGGAGAGCGTGACCGGTCCCTCGGTCCGGCTGACCACGACCGGGTGGCTCAGGGCCACCGGTTCGAACGGCTTCCATCCATAGCCGGGCACCTGACCCACCCGCGCGGCGATGCGGCGGGTGGGGGCCTGGTCCAAGCCGAACCGTACGACGGCGTCAGGCCGGGCTTCGAGACGGGCGTAGATGTCCCGTTTGATTTGAGCGATGGGCACGTCGTTCCGCAGCTCGGGCCCGATGGCGAACGTGACGTCGATGCCCTGGTCGTCCTCCTCGACCACGATGGCCTGTAGCCAGGCATCGTGCTCGATCTGCGGGCTCTCCAGCATCCCGAGGATGGTGCGCACGGTGTCGGCATCGAGAACCATGGAGCCCGGGCTACCCGTTCGCTCCGAGAGCACCTGCACATCGTCACCCGGCGGCCCCGATGCCCCGACCACCAACTCCACCAACCCTCCACGGGTGCGGTGAACCGGATTGAGCACATACGTTCCCGGCTCGGCCAGCGAGAGCGCCAGTGATTTGACGGCCCGGTCGGCCAACCCCTTGGCGATGGAACGCGCTTCGGCGTAGCGGTGCATCACGGCATCGACAACATCATCAACGGAGCAGGCACAGATGGAGTCGTGGGCTGAGTTACGCACCATCTCCTTCCAGGCCAGCTCGAGCTGGCGTTGGGGCCAGCCCGAGGGCAGTTGAAACAGCGCGGCCAACGGCTCCGCACGGCTTTCCAGTTCCCGCGCCGCCAGCCCACCCAGCCGCTTCACATCGACCCGGTTCGACGTGACGCCCATCAACATGTCGGAGCGGAAGCCCGACCGGAGCTCCCCCTTCCACTGCTCCAGGCCCTCCGAGGGTTGGTCGGACAGGAACTCGGGGAGGGAGGCCACCCTGAACACCAATTCGTCCTGGAGATCGTTGGCCTCGGCCACCACCCGGCCCAGCTGTGGCTGCGGCTTGAGGTGGTCGGACCCATTCATGTACAGCACCTCTCCGAGGGCGAACCCACCGGCCTCTTCGAGGTGGTCGGCTACCCGTTCCACCAGGCTCTTGGCCTCATCAGGAAGTGCTGCTCCATTGCTGTAGCCCGCCGGAAGGTACTGGGTTCGCACCGCCGAGCCATCGGGTGCCTCCCAGATGAAGGCGTCCTTGGTCACCGATGACGGCACGCCCCGCCACACCACGGCATCGGAGAACCCGGCCAGCCGAAGGATCTGGGGCATCTGTGCGATATGACCGAACATGTCGGGCAGATAACCGACCGCCATGGCACCACCGAAGGCGGCGGCGCGGACCAGACCCATTTGCAGGTTGCGGATGATGGTCTCGCCGGAGGCCAGAAACTCGTCCATGAGGATGTACCAGGGTCCTACGTCGAGACGCCCGGCTGCCGCCAGAGCCCGCAGCCGGTCCTCGTTCTCGGGTCGCACCTCTAGATAGTCGTCCACCACGGCCATCTGCCCGTCCAGCAGAAAATACGGATAGCTCACGTCGGACTCGAGCAGAGCCAGAAGGGCATCGATCATGTCCACCAGATTCAGCCGGAACTCCTGGTAAGGCTGGTACCACTCTCGGTCCCAGTGAGTGTGCGGAACGATGGCGATGCGACGGCTCGTCATGCCGTCAACACTATGACGTCCGACGTCCAGTGGGCCGGCCCTACCGCCAGGACCGGCGCCGTGACAGGCAGTATCCTCCGGTGCATGGCCAAAACGGTGTTCCTCGGTGCCGGCAGTACCGTTTTCGCCCGCAACCTGCTCGGCGACATCCTCGGCTACAAAGAATTGGCCGACTCCGAGATCGTGTTGCACGACATCGATGCCGAACGCCTGGCCACCTCGGAGATGGTGGCCCACCGGGTCTGCGAATCGTTCAACGCCCCGGCCAAGATCTCCGCCACCACCGACCGGCGTGAGGCTCTCGATGGCGCCGACTACGCCATCAATATGATCCAGGTCGGCGGCTACGAGCCGTGCACCATTACGGACTTCGAGGTACCGAAGCGATTCGGCCTGCGCCAGACCATCGCTGACACGCTGGGGATCGGCGGCATCATGCGCGGGCTGCGCACCATTCCCGTTCTTCTGTCGATGTGCGCCGACATGGAGGAGCTGTGTCCAGACGTGTGGTTCCTCAACTACTCCAACCCCATGGCCATGAACTGCCGTGCCGCCAACCGGGCCAGCAAGATCCGCACCGTGGGACTGTGCCACAGCGTGCAGGGGACGGCCTTTGAGCTCTCCCTTGACCTCGGTATCAACTACGGCGAGATCAACTACCTGGCCGCAGGCATCAACCACATGGCGTTCTACCTCCGATTCGAGCGAGACGGCGAAGACCTCTACCCCCAACTGCGGGCTCTCGCCGATTCCGGGCAGATCCCTGAGGAGAATCGGGTTCGCTACGAGATGCTGCGACGTTTGGGCTACTTCGTAACCGAGTCCAGTGAGCATTTCGCCGAGTACGTACCGTGGTTCATCAAGCGCGACCGGCCCGATCTCATCGAACGGTTCAACATCCCGCTCGACGAGTACCCGAGACGTTGCGTGGCTCAAATCGAGGATTGGGAGGCCGAGCGCAAGCGACTGGAGGATGGCCCTTCCCTCAAGGTGGGCCCGAGTGGCGAGTACGCCGCCACGATCATCAGAAGCATCGAGACCGGCCGACCGCGGACCATCTACGGCAACGTGGCCAACGTCGGGCTTATCGACGATCTCCCGAGCGGCTGTACGGTTGAGGTGCCCTGCCTGGTCGACGGGAACGGCGTGCAACCGACACGGATCGGCGCACTACCGCCGCAACTCGCCGCTCTCATCAGGACCAACGTCAACGTGCAGGAACTCACGGTCGAAGCCGCCCTGACCGGCCGACTCGAGCACGTGTACCACGCAGCCATGCTCGACCCCCACACGGCAGCCGAACTCGACATCGATCGGATCTACGAACTGGTCGACGAGCTACTGGCCGCTCACGGCGATTGGGTCCCTGAGCTGACCTGAGCTGAGCTGGCCAAACTCGACGACTTGGTAGGTGTCGGCCGTGCCGCCATGACTCTTCGGCGGCCTCCTGCCCCGGCCATCCCGTGCTGGAGTAGAGCCGTCCGCACCGGCGCACTGCCAGCCTATGGCGGTGCCGGTACAGTGAGGCCCGAGCCCACTTCCGAGCGGACATCCGATGAGGTCACAGAATGACGCTGAAGGACCAGGAAACCGAAGACCCCGAGTACAATCCGTACGACACCTTCGTCGACGTGGTGGGAGGGGACGCCAGGGACCCGTACCCCGACTTCGCCCTAAAGCGCAGGGACGAGCCGGTGTGGACCGGCAACTTCATGAATCCCGAGCTGCTCCCAGAGGGTATCGAGCTATCGGACGAGTGGATCCTCTTCCGCTACGACGACTGTTCGAAGGTCCTCCGCGATCCGAAGACCTTCACCTCCACCGGGTATGACGCCACCATCGGCGTCGTGATGGGACACATGATCCTGGGCATGGACGACCCCGAGCACCGCCAGAACCGGAATCTGGTGACCGAAGCGTTCCGCGAGAAGTCACTGGCCCGGTGGGAACCCGAGTTCATCGCCCCCATCGTCGACGAGCTGATCGACCGCTTCATCGACCGCGGCCAGGCCGATCTGGTCCGGGAACTGACCTTCGAGTTCCCGGTGCGGGTCATCGCCAGAATCCTGGGGCTTCCCGAAGAGGATTTCGCCCAGTTCCAGCGATGGTCGATCGAGCTCATCAGCCTGGGCGCCGATATCGATCGTGGCCTGCAGGCGTCGGAAAGCCTGCGTGAGTACTTCGCCGGCATCGTGGCCGACCGTCGTGTCCAGCCGCGGGACGATGTCATCAGCGATCTGGTCCAGGCGCGGGTGGACGGGGAGTCGCTTGACGACGAAGCCATCTACGCCTTCCTACGGCTCCTGCTCCCGGCCGGAGCGGAGACCACCTACCGATCGTCGGGCAACCTGCTCTACCTACTGCTTACCCACACCGATCAACTCGATGCCGTGCTCCGGGACCGGTCGTTGCTGGCCCAGGCCATTGAGGAAGCCCTGCGGTACGAGCCGCCCCTACTGCAGATCAACCGGACGGCCACCCGTGAGGTGGAGATCGCCGGGGTGACGATCCCTGAAGGGGCCAGCGTCACGACCTGCCTGGGCTCAGCCAATCATGACGAGACCAGATGGGAGAACGCCGAGGAGTTCGATATCTTCCGACCCGCCCTCCCCCACCTGGCCTTCGCCCACGGGCCCCACATGTGCCTGGGCATGCACCTGGCCCGTCTCGAGACCCGGACGCTGGTCAACAAGGTCCTCGATCGGCTTCCCAACCTCACCCTGGACCCCGGCGATAGCGACCCCCATATCCGGGGGATGATCTTCCGGTCGCCCACGTCGTTGCCGGTGCGCTTCGACGCTCCCGGACGGTAGCCAATGTCATCTGTACGTCGCCCCGCTCTCATCGTTCGACTGCCCTGACCTGAGGTTTCCTGGGACAGCAGAGTTTGAGGGGTGACGCCACCCATGCACCGGCCCTGCGAATCAGCCTGAAAGCGTCGCCCCGAACAGGTCGGTGAGCGCTCGCCAATGGCGGGAGGCTGCGTCAGAGTCATACGTGGGGTTGTCAGGCACGGCGAAGCCGTGGTGGGCCGGGTAGGTCTCGATGGTGTGGTCGACACCGGCTTCGGTCAAGGCGTCCTCGAGCAACTTGGCCTGCTCGGGTGGGAACGAGTCGTCGTTCTCCGCAGCAGCCACGTATACCCGTCCCCTGATGCGCCCGACCATGCGGTGTGGGCTGTCCGGCGCATCACTCGCCAGATGGCCGCCATGAAATGATGCCGCCGCGACAATCCGATCGGGATGAGACGCAGCAGCAGTGAGCGACAACGCTCCTCCCATGCAGTAGCCGGTCGTTCCGACCTTCGAGCCGGCCACCTCCGGCCGATCGGAGAGAAACTCGAGGAAGGCGCCGGCATCGCTGGCCACCATGGCCTTGGTCAGACTCCGGGCCAGGATCATCAACCGGTCGCGCTCTTCAGGGTCGGTGAAGGCCGTTGCAATGTTGAAGGGCTTGTACGGTCCTTGTCGGTAGTACATCTCGGGGAGGAGGGCGACATAGCCCATGGCCGCCAAATGCCCCGCCATCTCGATCATCGCCGGGCGCACCCCTCCCGCATCCATGAACATGATGACCGCGGGCCACGAGCCCTCGTCATCCGGCGCCATCACGATGGAGGGGCAGAGACCATCGGGCGTGCGCACCTTCACGTCAGTCTGCTGGATCATGGGGCTCCTCTCGGGGGCGGACTAGCCACATCATGCCGGGTCAGTCGTGGGACTGTCACCACAGGCAGCCAGGTCGCCGTCAACGCTCCGGCGTCAATCCCGACCACTTCCACATCGGTGGAACGCACCGCTTGGTGCGCCAGTTCCTCCATCCAATTCCTCGATCTCCGGGCATTTCCCACAAACTTTCCAGGCCCACTAGCCACGTTCCCCTACCGCCCAACGGAGGAGAATGACCAGGTAATCGACCAGATCTGTCGAAACGGACCGTATGTCACGGGGAATCCTGACTAATCCCGATCCACATTTGCATGCTTTCCCTATAGATCAACTAGGAATTACGATGGCGGTATGGGGCCAGGATGTGAACCAGTTGGGATAGTCGGTGGCGGGGCATCGGGAGTATTGGGCGCCATCCATCTCCTACGGGATGCTCCCCTCCCGGTCAGCGTCATCATGATCGAGCCCAGAGCTGAGTTCGGGTGGGACGTCGCCTACGGCACCGACGAACCGGGTCATCTCCTCAATGTCCACTCCGATCGAAAAGTGATGGTGAGTGCGTGATGCAAGTGATCCCGATCGATGCCTCGGACCTCGGAAACCGGTCCTACCTGGTTACGGATGGGTCGGCGGCCATCGTCGTCGACCCACCTCGCCCCTCGGATGGCGTAGTGGATCTCCTCCGCTTCCACGGACTGGCGCTCGAACTCGTCGTGGACACGCACCTGCACAATGATCATGTGAGCGGTGGCCCTGAGCTCGCCCGGGCCACAGGGGCCACCTACGCAGTGAGCGCCGGGGAGCAGGTCTGCGGGGCCCACGGCATCGTGGACGGCGATCTGTTCCGCATCGGATCACTTTCCTTGACCGCGGTGGCCACGCCTGGTCACACCCTCCTCCATCAATCGTTCGTAGTGACCGAAGGGAACCAGTGCGTGGTCTTCACCGGTGGGTCTCTGCTCATCGGCTCCGTAGGACGCACGGATCTGCTGGGTGCCGAGCTCGCCTCCGGGTTGGCCGCTGAACAGTGGGCGTCGGTGCGTTCGATGCTCTACAGCCTGCCGGGTGAGGCGGTGGTGCATCCGACCCACGGGTTCGGCAGCTTCTGTTCGGCGACGCCTTGCACGGGAACGGAGACCACCATCGACCGTGAGCGCCAGGACAATCCGGCTGCCCGGCTCGATCGGGACGACTTTGTGGAAACGTTGCTCGCCGGTTACGGGGAGTACCCCAGCTACTTCTCCCACATGGCCGACCGAAACCGTGCCGGACTCGTATCGCCCGCCTACCGCCAACCCGTCTCCGAGCTCCCTTACGATGGCCTCGAGGAACTGGCCGCGCTGCTTTGGATCATCGATGTGCGACCCCGCGCTCTCTTCGGAGCGGCCCATGTCCCCGGGACCATCAACGCCGGTATCGACGGCCCGCTGGCGACCTATGTCGGATGGACCATGCCCTGGGGCGCCCCATTCGGTCTCCTTGCTTCGGACCAAACTCAGCTGGACCGGGCCAGGAGCACCCTGGCCCACATCGGTTTGGACCTTCCGGTGGGCACGGTCATACCCCCAGCCACCTCGCTATCAGGCCATCTCCGCCTGGCCACGTTCGAACATCTCGCAGCTGAGTGGACCGACGACGTCACAGTCGTCGACGTGCGACGCCAAGAGGAGTGGGACCAGGGACACCTCGAAGGGGCCCACCATATTCCGGTGCATCAACTGGCCGACGCCGACGTTCCCGAGGGACGTCTCTGGCTCCATTGCGCGGCCGGTTATCGAGCGGTCCTCGGTGCATCCCTGCTCCAGCGGGATGGACTCGATGTTGTTGCCATCGACGACGCATGGACGGCGGCAGGAGACGCCGGCCTGGCCATCGCCACCTCGTCAACCGCCGGAGTCACTGTTTAGCGCTGGCGATACAGAGGGGAACCTCTCCAAAAGGGGCTTCAGATGGTAGGCCAGAGACACGCGGTGGTAGCCGTCGGCGATATCGGGGCCGACCTCTCGTGAATCCACCAGCACAGGGCTGAGCTTCTGACCCGAGACCGCCTTGGTCAGGCCTCGCCGGACTCCGGGGTCGTCAAGGGTCAAACATCTCTCCCGCAGGCCGGAAGGATGTCATTGGCTCGTCTGCGTCCGATCCCTCATCGGCCAGGTCCTCTCGAACGCGTCTCTAGGTCGAGGGCCGACTCTACTGGCGACGGTCCAGGTCGCTCCCTGAAGAAGTGAGCCGGTGAGAGCAGGCTCCCACCCTTCGATTCGGCGGTCAGAGCAGCCCACTGGCAATGGCGGCCCCGACGAGGATCAGTACGATGCCCCCGATCTCCTGACTACGTCTCTCCACCGCACCGCCGAGACGATGGCCGAACTCCAGACCGGCCAGGGACATGCCAACGCTCACGCCGCCGATCACCACGGCAGACAAAGCCACGGGGACCCTCTGGGTGCCCAAGGCGAATCCCGCCACGAGGTTGTCGACACTCAGTGCAGCAGCCGTGACGATCAGCGCCATGGAGCTACCTCCGATCGGGATCGACTCCGGTCCAGCTCTTCGGGCTTGGATCACCCCGTAGGCTCCGGTAGCGACCAACAGCCCCCCGCCCACGTAGGCACTGGCTGAACCGATGGCGTGAGCGAGGTGGTCGCCGAGGAAAAGGCCGACCACCGGCATGGTTGCTTCGAAGATGCCGAAGGTCACTCCGACGCGTAGGCGGACGCGGGCATCAACGCCCGCTAGTCCGATTCCGATCGAGGCGGCAAAGTTCGACAAGCCCAAGGCGAGGGCTACGAGGACCAGGCGGGTCACGGGGTCAACCTATTACTCATGGAAGTGACACGAACCGGTTGGCGCCCAGTTCGACTGGCAGCGCGGCCTCTCCGAGAATGTCTCGGACGCCCCGGGGCTTTACGGCACTTTGGCCGGGTGAGTGGGCCTCGCCCTCGTGGTGTCCGTGGCCAAGGTCTCGAATATCGGCTTGGTCGTCGTCGTCACGAGATGGGAGGACTCGGGACGCCCATCGGCCTGGTGATCCAGTCACTCCTGGCCCGAGGTCATACCGTCATCGGCTCGCGGCTCATTCCGCGCCGACCGTCTATTGCAGGCTGGGTGGTCGCCATCATCGCGGGCAGCGTCGGATGGCTGGGGTCATCTGGGCCTCGGGTGGGTGGAGCCCGTCCGGAATCTGCCAGCGGAGTTGCTCCGATGACGCCCCAGGTGGGAGGCCGTGAGCCGGGGCCCTACGAAGTCGTTCGAGGCTGCTTGAGGCTCCACGCGGCGATCGCTGCCAGGCTCATTTTGCTGGCCTTGCGCACTGGTTCATAGCCCAGGTCGCGGAGGCACTGTTCGAAGTAGGCGACCACCCTGGCCACGGTGTCTCCTTGCAGGTCAAAGATGGTCTCGACGACGGCACTCCGGCTGACGAACTGGGGCCAACTTCGTCGGGCCCTTCCGGAGCTGAAGATGACGTACCAGCCCTCGTCATCGGGGACCAGCTCAGCCCGCGTAGCCTGTTGCTCGAAACTCAACACCATCCTCCATAGGCTAACGGCGCGTCACCCCGGATTTTGGGATGCAGGTTGCTCATTGGCACGGTCGCCAACCACGATCCGCCAGGTCTGCTCCTTGGACGTGACGGAGAACGCCATCAACGAGGCGGCTCAGCGCCGATCTGAGACCCTGTCTCATCCAATCGGCGTCGCCCGAGTGGTCGGAATGATCCACCGCGCCTACCGCCGGCTGCGCCCGGACTGCTTAGCCGTTACGTGGTCTGCCGTGCGGGCACACCGCTAACTGGCACCATCCCGACACCGACATGATTGCGACGGCACCGGTTACCAGAGTCGTGCATCCGGTCGTTCCGCCTTGGAATGATGACCTTTACTTTGCGCCTGCCGAGACAACATGAGGAAGAGCTAGGACTGCCTCGAGCGGATCACCTGATTCCTGACCACTGGCCCGCCGGGCAAAGGTCGCCAGCGCTTCTTCGTGGGCAACGTAGGCCCGGGCAACATCGAGCTCAGCCGTATCAGCTGCCAACGCCACCAACTCGTGATACTTGCCAAGGAACTCTGCGGTGACAGGAAGGATCGATGCAGCAAAGTCCTCCCAAGCCACGGATCCCAGGGCGTCGGCGAAGGCCTTGGCGGCGGAGAGAGACTCAGAGCTTTCGCTGCGATCGATCTGACGGCTGTCCAGAACCGGCTCAGCCAGGACTTTGGTTGCGTGCTCGAGGAGCGTAAGCACCTCCAGCTGATGGCGGTGAATTGGATCTTCCTGCCGTTCGGCTAGCAGGCCGAACAACGCCTCACCGAGGACCTCGCCCTGATAGGACTCCACCCACAGTTCGTCCGCTCTCATGCCCAAACCGTACTCTGTCGCTGCGCCTGGCATCTTGACGACTTGAACGATCAAGGTGTCTAGGTGGAGCGTGCCTGGACCCCGGAGGCGAACGGGGTTTCGCTGGGGTCAGCAATCCCGTGGCGCCGGAAGGAGCTCCTAGCCACGGCGAGCAAACGAGCTCCGCATCGGAAAGTACAGGCGGTCCGGTTACGGACTGACGCCGTCTGGGCCGGCACCCTTCCGTTCTGACCGTAGAAGATTACAGTTGCCTCCCGTGGCCACCTCGACTGCGACTCCAGCCCTGAGTGGCGGCGCAACTGAACCGGCGGCCAAGCCCCGGCGCACCCGGGATACAGCTCTCAAGGGCAGCCTGCGGACGGTGTGGCTACTAGGGGTAGTGGCGGTGGGCGTCCAGTTCGTCCTCTTGATGCTGCACAGTTGGTACCTCTGGGACCACTTCGATCTGACGGCCGACTTCGGCCAATACAGTCAGGCCTGGCAGCAGATTGCCACTGGTCATCTCAACCCCTACGACACCACCTATCCCTGGTTCTACCCGCACTACGGGTATCCGTTCTATCAAGGTGACCTTGAACTGATCATGTGGCCACTGGCCCCGCTGTACTGGGTATGGCCACACGCTTTCGACCTGTTGATTGTCCAGGACGTAGCCCTGGCCGGGTCGGGGCTCTGCGTCTTCCGTTGGTCGCTCGAGCATCTCCAAACGCACGGCCCGAACCGACGGTTCGGTGTGGCCGTATCGAGCTGCGTGTTGGCCATCGTGGTCATACAGCCGTGGACCTATTGGGCGGCGTCCTACGACTATCACTCAGAGCCGCTGGCCACCTTCTTCACGTTGTTGGCGGGTCGAGACCTTTGGAACGGTCGCCGCCGCGGTTGGATCTGGGTTGTCTTCGTCCTCTTGTGCGGCAACGTGGCAACCTCGTACGTAGCTGCCTTGGGGATCGCGGCGATCGTGAGCGGTCGGCACCGATGGCGCATCGGGGTCGTCCTCGTCTTCATCGCCGTGGTTTGGCTGGGGGTTGTCGGCCTCGTGCACTCGGGAGATGGAGCCGCCTTGGGTGCCTATGCCTATCTGGCCCACCGCATGACCGTGAACGACACCCTGGGTGGGATCTTCACCATTGTCACGGGGGTCGTGAGGCATCCGGGTACTGCGGCTCACGTACTCGACACTCGTTGGGGCGAGATATACAAGTTCGTGGGCGGGGTGGGAACTGTCGGCGTGTTCTCCTGTGTGGGGGCGGTCTTCTCCGTCATCGTGCTCGCACCCAGCGCTCTCAATTCATCCCCCGGCTTCATCTCCGATGTCGGAGGATCCCAGAACATCATGGCTGTGATGGCCTGTGCCGTCGGAATCGCCATGTTGGCGACCTGGCTCACCCGCCAGGGTCAAAGCCGCGGCCCGCTGCTTCGGGTCGGATTGATCGCCGTCGCTCTGGCTCTGAGCGTCGGCGCAGTGGCGCAAACCGCGGTGGAGAGCGCCCACTGGACGCCGTTGTCCGGTCAGACGTTCGAGCGGGTCGACTCAGCCACGGCCAGCGAGCTGGCCTCCGTGAGCGCTCAGATACCCGGGAATGCCGAGACCATTGTCTCCCAGGGCGTCGTAGGTCGATTTGCCCAGCGTCACAACTTCTACCCCTACCTGGATGTATTCGCCAATGGCCAAACGGTCCCGTTATTCGGCCATGTCGTGTACGTCGTCTTGCTGCCCAACCAGGGGCTGGAGTCGGCACCGCCATCGGGCACGGCGGCGGCGATTGCCCTCATGCATCGACTCGGTGCTCGCCAGATCACCGACCGCAATGGGGTGTACGCCTTCGAGTGGCATGTGCCGCGGGGCCGGACCGAACTGACATTTCCACCGCCGTAATCGCCATCGACCGGGCCTCGGCCCCTTGACAACCCCTATCCGGCCGGACCGACAACGGGAACTGGTCCCGAGAGGTTGATCGGTCGGATAAAGAGATCCCGGCTGTGCGGGTACCCGACAGCCCCGGGGATCCAGGCATGAAATGCAATCCAATAGGCACCCGATGGGCCCGCGAACACCGACTCGCCGCCAGGGCCGTCCATTCCCGGACCACGGGAGAGGAGGGGAACAGTGGAGATGTTGGTGCACGGTCCGGTCGGACCGGCACAGGTTGCCACTCCGACCGCGTAATCGGGGGTATCCCATCGATTGCCTGAGTAGAAGAGGAAATAGCGCCCTGCGCTGGTGACAACAAGATTCGGACCTTCGATTACTCCCTGCTGCCACGCGGCGTCAGTTTTCAAAAGCTGCGTCGGGGTGGCATGGGCGGCGAAAGCCGTACCGGCCGAGTTGAGCTGCTCCGACCAGATCGTCGTAGGTCCCTTTTGGGACTTCCACACCAGGTAGATCTTTCCATCGGTGTCGATGAATGGGAACGGGTCAATAGATCCGGACAGCGACGTTTGGCATTCGAGGGGGGCCTTCGAGGTGTCGATGAACGGTCCTTGCGGCTGAGCGGCGCGGGCTTCCGAGATGCACTCCTCCTCGCCACCGCCCACATCGACGGCGTAGTACATGACGTAGGCGTTACCGAGGTGGGCTACCCCGGGAGCCCAGGTCGCATCGGGAGCAGCCCAGGCCGGCAGACTGGGAAGGGCGTTCCCCACCGCCGTCCAATGCGTGAGGTCGTTGGACTCGATGATCTGGATGTTTCCAGCCACCGAATTGGTGGCATAGGCGAAGTAGGTGTTTCCAGCCAGGATGACATCGGGATCGGGGAAGTCGAAGGGATAGACCAGGCCGTCGGTCGTGCCGCCGGCCGCCGCCAGGCAGGCACCGGATACCGCAGAGATGTCCTTTGCGGCCTGGTCTGGATTGTTGCCGCCGATCTGCTGATACGAGCTCTGCACCCCCCCGAGGCAGGTTTGGAGTGTTCCGATGCCGACACCGAGCAAGTCCACCTCGGCGTTGATGCCGGCCAGCGACTTGTCGGTGGTCCTCAAATTCCCGAGGGTCGTCACAATGGAGGCATGGAGCCCGTTCCGGTGATTGTTGGCCCCATCCTTTGTGTAGGTCGTGGCCCGGAGGTCAAAATCGGTTGCCGAGAGCGTTCTCTGAGCTCGGACCAGATCCGTATGCTCTTGTCGATCCCTCGCCCGGGCATGGACGTCACTGGCGATGGTGACGGCGAGGACGCCAATCCCCACGAGCACGGCTACCACCCACAGCAGCCGACCTCGCCTGGTTCTAGCCACTGACGGCCAACGCTCCCTGGCAGCTCGTGGAGACCGCGTTGAGGGCGCCGATGGCTACCGACTGGGCGCCCACGGCCAGTGCGTTCTCTGCCTGCTCTACTCCGCCCAGGCATTTCTCCAAATCGACGAACACCGATGTTTGATTCGCTTCGTGAGCTTGAGCATTGGCCAGAGCCGTTTTTGCCTCTCTCAGTTGTGACGAGTCGCTGGCCAGCGTGGCGGTGTCGTCGACGACCTGACCGTTGACGACCGTCAGCTGGTGGCGAGTGGCATCCAGCCTGGTCACCACCTCGTCGATGGAACGTTGGGTCGCTGTTAGGGATTGGTGGGCCAGGTCGAACTGGGTATTTGTCGCTCGTTCGCTGGTGGCCACGTACCCCATCGCCGCTCCGAACAGCGCCAAGGCCAAGACCCCGATGATCCAGCCCCAAAGGCGAGAGGCTCTCCTCCGAGTGACTTCCGCCCTCTCGAGGCTTTGATCCGGAGTACCCACCAGCCCCTCGGTCGCCATCGGCCCTCCGCCTCATCCGCCAATCTGAGGGCCATCGTCGCGCATGCGATCCGCGAAGTCCGGTCAGGTAGACCGAAATCTTCCGATCTGGCCGAACGGGACGCCTCGAGTCAGACCCCGGGGACGCCCCCAGCGGCAGGAATTCCGTCACCGTGGCGGGCTCGAGCTCCGAATGACCGCGCTCTGAGCTAGCCAGGCCTCGGGCACCCCGATGCCGCACCGTGAATTGCCAGAACACGCACCGGTGCTTTGCCCGAGTACTGTGCCTCCCGGCGCGCGCTCGCCGACTACGGGCGACGGTCCCCTGACTCCCGCTGGACGCCGACTGGTGCGGTGCCTGCAGCTTCGTTCACGTGGCAGGGGTGAAGGTGAAGTTGGACACCCTCACCGACACAGCCTCGCCTTTCGTCGGCGCCGCCCCCTGGAATAGCCACAGGCTCATGTGCACTTGCTCAGCGCCATGATTCGGCACAGAAGAAGAGATATTCGTCCAGGACTGGAGAGGCGCGAGCTGCCCGCTTTGCCCCGCGTTGCCGGAATAGGCGACGCGTCCCGGAGTCCATCGGAGAGTAATCTCCGTGACTCCACCTTTCGGGATCAGGATTCGATTTCGATTGCCCCGCGTGGTGTACGGCTGAACCACATACTGGGCGTTCGTCTGGCTGAACAGGCCGGAAAACCTGGACGCCTCAAAGTCGATCTCTCTATTCGACGGGGTCGAGTTTGTACTGTCATATGTGAAGAGCGCGAGTACCACGCTCGGGTTGAGGATCGCCACGGGGCCGAGCACCGTCCAGTGGTAGGTGCCGTACCCCAGCGAGGGCTTGAGGACGACCTCGGATGACTCCCACCCCGATGCCGTCTTCAGGACCCGCAGATGCATGTACCCGGACGAGTCGACATAGGGCCCGTTGGCGTCAAATAGATTCGGACCCGGACCGATAGGTGTGGTCGAGCTCTTCACAGCCCACGTATAACCGGCAAACTTCAGGTCTGCAGCCGGCGGGGCGACGGTCTGCGCTCTGCTTCGGCTCGCCGGCGTACCCTCGGCAGAAGCACCGCTGGCGGCTTGGATCGATGCGCCGCCAGGGGTGCCATATCGGCAGTATCCGAGCCAATTCGATCGGCGTCAGGTTGGCGGCCATCGGCCGGCCGACGGCTGGGCTTGACCTAGAGATGGCCGCATCCGGAATGGTCGGCGTTCCCACTGCACCGACTTGGCCTGTCGATGTGACAACAAACATCAGCGCGGCCGCCGCCATAATCGCGCCGGCCGTCCAGACTGGAAGAGTCACATGGTGGTGGACCAGGGCGTGGGTGTCAGCCGGGTCACGAAATGGGAAATTCAACTCGGCGACCATCTGTCTGCCGTGAGCATTGGTGGAAGTCGAAAGTCCTCCATACGCTGCAGACTCCTAACGAATTGAACTCTTTGCGGGCTGGACCTCGAACAGGGTTGCTCCACCCTCCCAATCGATTCTTCACGGAATCTGTTACCGGTGGATAGGGGGTCCAGCCTAAAAAACAGTGAGTACACCCTTGAAGCAAATCGACAGGCAGGATCCTCTGCCCCGTCAACGACCGAACCCTCGCTCTTCGAGAGGCCACACTGCTATGAGCACGGAGCCGGCTTTCAAACCGATCTTGAGCGCCCTGAGCCTTCACCGATCTCAGTTTGCAGCTCCTCGAAGTGCATGGCCGAATGGTCTGATGCGGCGACATATCGCGGCTCCAGCTTTGGATCGATCAGGGTCACGCCAGCTGCAGTAATTGGGAGCACGTCAACAATCTGCCGGACCAGGTGATCCAAGATCGCCTGAATCGAAAACTCGGTGACCATGATCCGGGCGAATTCGCTCAGCACGCCCGAGAGCGCCTGATCTGCTTCCGTCCTAATCATTGGGACTTCGAAAGTTGAACATCCGAGTGCTCCGGCCTGCACTGGCAGCCCTACGCTTTCGAAGGCAGATCCTTTGTACCACACCGGTCCCCCGATGTCATCTGGTCGGATTGCCCGTCGTCAGGCTTCACGGGCTGCTTGACCTACCCTTGAATGCGCTGGGGCGACGCCACTTCGCTTCCCGTAACTGTCGACTTCGCTCGGCTGTTTACGAGGGCCGCGCCGTCGATGGCCAGCTGCGACAAGGAGGGTATACCCCTGCACGATTAGGGTCCGCCCCACTCATGCGCCAGTTGCAAGTGCCCGATACTGGTTCAACGAAGTACGAGCAGCCAGCTACGGCGAGGGTGACTTCCAGGGGCCGACCAAGGCCCGAAATGCACCGACGAGAGGAGTACAGTGACACACTCTATACGCAGCAGGCGTTCTAACGGCGCCGAGTATGTGATCCGCAGGTCGTCGGGTACGACGACCACCACCAGCACCGTACAGTCCCGTGTCGAGTGCGGCCACGCGGAGGCCACGACATGACGATCGACGTCCTAGATGATGCTTCATTGGGCTCAGCCCTCGCCGCACTGTGGCAACGCCACCGCCAATCAAACCTGGATCGCATCTCGGCTCTGGAAGCGGCAACCGCTGACGTGCTCCGCGGGATTGTCGACGATGAGGTCACCGCGGCGTGCGCCATTGCTGCGCATCAGCTGGCAGGTTCCCTCGGCACCTTCGGATTCGATGCCGGCAGTAGGGCCGCTCTCGAGGCGGAGTTCCTACTCCGTGAGCCGACTATTGACGGTCTCCGGCTGGCTGAAGCCGTAGTAGCACTGCGCTACTCGGTGGAGGAAGTCGGCAATGGGTCGGATGCCGCACCGAGTGCCGGGCCGGGCCAGCTGGCCCCGGAAGCAGGTAGTACAGCGCTGATCCTCTCTCTGGATCTGGACCTCATCTCCCGGCTCACGGCCGAAGCGTCTGCTTTCGGAATCACCATGGTTCCCATTATGGATGGGCATTCTCCCCGTCCCGATGGTGCGGATTCATCCACCCCGGTATTCGTCGACGATGACCCCACCAGATCGTGGAGCCGGTCGGAGATGCTGCATCTGATCTCCGCATTGGCCGACGGGGCCTCCGTCAAGGTGCTTACCGACGGTGACACCTTGGCTGAGCGCCTGGAGCTGGCCAGAGCCGGGGCTACAGGCGTCATTCCCCGCTCGCAAAGCGCCCGCCAGATCGTGCTCGACCTTACAGAGTCGCTGGGGCACTGGGACTCGCCTCACTCCATCGTTCTCACCCTCAACGGCGATATCGAGCTACTCGACATGATCAACAGGTCGTTGAATACGGCGAACTGGCGGGTTGAGAACCACGACAACGCCACTCAGTTCTGGCAGGCACTCGAGGAGCGGGGTGCCGACATGGTCATCATCGACGCCGAAAGCGGCGAGGCAACCAGTCTGGAGCTCTGTCGGGTTATTCGGGCGCACCCCGGATGGCGACAGCTCCCGTTGGTCCTGGTTGGCGACCAAGGAACGGATCGACGGCATCGCGCCCTTCTTGCCGGGGCCGACGACTACCTCGACACGCGGCTCTCACATCACGATGCCGGGGCCCGGCTCCGCATGCAGCTGGAGCACGGCCAGGCCGTGAGGACCCGGAACCACATCGATCCATTGACCGGAGCGGAGAACCGCCAGGAGGCTGAGCGGTCGATGGACCGGCTCCTTCGCCGCTCCCATCGAAATGCCACACCCCTGGCCTTCGTCCTCATCACGGTCGACGAGATGGACGAGATCCGGGAAACCGAGGGCAACGCCATGGCTGACGTGGTGTTACGGGGCTGGGGCCCGACTCACGACCACTTCCGCAGCGACGACCTCATCGGGCGGTGGACCCCCGACGGGTTCGTCCTCGGCATATACGGGGCCACCAGGGAGGGGGCACCGAACGGGTCCACGACGTATCCCGGGCATTCTCAGCCGAGTCGTTCTCGACAACCTCCGGGACCAGGGCCAACTACACCTTCAGCGCCGGCATCGCCTCCTCGCCGGCTGACGGATCGAGCCTCTCGTCCTTGGAGCGCGTCAGTGAAACGGCACTTCGCCGAGCCAGTGCCGGCCAGAACTCGGTGGTATTGGCCGGCGAGCGGCCCCCCGAACACCCCAGCAATTACGTCGACGTCGTCGTGGTGGAAGACGATGACTCGGTCGCTGACGTCATCGAGTACGCATTGAGCCTGCGTCAATACGACTTCATCCGGTTCAGTGACGGGAGCCGAGGTGGCACGGGCCCTGGGGTAGCGGAGAGGTCAAGGCTCAGGTCGTACTGCTCGATGTCGGACTCCCGAGCCTTGATGGATTCGGAGTACTCCAGGCGCTAAGTGACCAGGGCGTGCTGCACGACACCAAGGTGATCATGCTGACGGCGCGGGCCGAATGATGCTCCTCTGCTCCCGCACCTTGAACCCGGGAGCCACGGAGCACATCGCCAAGCCATTCAGCCTCCCGGTGCTGCTGGGAAGGCTCGATCAGATACGGGTACGGGTGCAGGCATGAGCGCGCTCGATCTGCTGATCGCCAATGTCGATCGCCATCAGCACGGCCATTCTGGTGGTACTGGTGACTGTGGGGATGAGCAGCCTGATCTGCTGCGCATCCCGCATCAGCAATCGAACCGTCATTGGCCAAGGCCCGCTTAGCCATCATCACCTCGCTGTCCGGCCAGGAATCGACCGCCGACCAGGGTCTCGCTGACTTGTCGTGGTTCTCCAGGCGCTACATCATAAGCGTGATGCTCGACCTCGCCCCCTCCGTCACGGGGAGCTCGTGGTCGATCTCTGGTTTCCCTGGGCGAGACCATCGGTGTAGTCCAAAAGGCTCAGAGGAATGTCAACTCGAGGAGATGGGGGGCCCGGCTCTACGCGGCCAGGGTCCTTACCGCCTTCGGGGTTGAATCCGATGTGCTGTGCCGGTTGCTTGTGGACCATGCCCCCGAGGTGCGGGCGCAAGCATCGGCGTGGACAGTGGTTACCCCCAACCGAGAGGCCATCGATCTTCTCGTGGGACTGCTCGCCGACCCCGACTCGGTCTGTGCCGGTTTGCGGCTCGGGATGCCTTGGTCCGGGTGGGTCTCCGGGAATCTCGAACCGTTGATCGGTGCCCTTGATTCCGCAGACGTGGATGTGACCAATCAGATTCTGGAGGTCGCCGCAGCTATGGGCGATAGTCGATTCTTTCCCTCCGCCATGGTGTGTACAAGGGCGCCCGAAGCCAGCACCAGTACCCTGGCCGCCAGGGTGCTCGCCTGCACGGCTGACAGGAGTGCTGGCCCGACCCTGGTTGGCCTGCTGCACGACGATTCCGAGGAGGTTGTCGTGGCCGCCGCCGCTGGTATCGCCAAACTGTCGTACTGGCCTGGCGCCTCGACCATCGAGCCGCTGTTGAGCAGCCCTTCGTGGGTCTTGCGTAAGCAGGCCAGCATCACCTTGCTGCTCTCGGAGCACCGGGGACCGTCCTGCTTTGGGCCAACACACGAGGCGAAGGCGATAAGCCGGAGATGGCCATTCAGGCACTCCACTTGCGATTGATATCCCACCGTTCGGAGGCAGCATGAGACACTTCTACAGCACGTTCATCGTTGCCGGATCTTGGGGTGCTCTGCTATTTCGGCGCACTCGGCCTTTTCTATCTGGCCCTGTATGTATCGGCGGCGCTGGATATGCGCCAGTACCTCCGAGAGGTGCGAGCCGAGAAGTACCGGGAGGTCCTCTCGTCAGACATAGCCCCGAGCATCTCCATGCTGGTTCCCGCCTTCAACGAGGAATCGAGCGTCAAAGAGAGCGTGATGGCCTTGCTCACCTTGGCCTACCCGCAGCTGGAGATCGTAGTGGTCGATGACGGTTCGACGGATCAGACGCTGTCGATCCTCATGGAGACGTTCCAACGCCAGCCGATCCAGCCGGTCTACGACCGACGGATCACGACCAAGCCGATCCTGGGCCATCTACCGTTCCCAACAGTTCCCGAACCTGATCGTGGTAGCAAAGGACCAGGGCGGCAAGGCCGACTCATTGAACACCGCCCTCAACGTGGCCAGCAGCGGCTCGCCTGCCCACTCGACGCTGACACCATCCTCGACCCCGACGGGGGCGCTTCGCCGCCTGGTCCGCCCGTTCATCCGATCCGACTACGTGGTGGCGGCCGGCGCCACCATCCGGGTGGTCAACGGTTGCACCGTCTCGAGGGGCCGGCTGGTGTCCGAGCGTGGCCCGCACCGCGCCCTGGCCGGCATCCAGGCCGTGGAGTATCTCCGTGCCTTCCTATTCGGGCGCCCTGGATGGAACAGGTTGGGAGGCAATCTGCTCATCTCCGGCGCCTTCGGCCTGTTCCGCCGAGAGAGCCTTCTCGAGACCCACGGATACGCCAAGTCGGTTGGTGAGGACATGGAACTGGTCGTCCGTCTCCGGCGCCACGGTTACGACACTGGCCAGCCCGCCCGGGTCGAGTTTGTTCCCCGATCCCGTCGTGTGGACCGAAACCCCTGTGTCGTTCAGGGAACTTGGCCGACAGCGAGAGCGCTGGCAGCGGGGATTCACCGATACCTTGTGGCGTCACAAGAGTCTGCTACTGAATCCCAGGTACGGCGTGTTGGGACTTGTGGTGGTACCGGCCTTCGTCCTGTTTGAGTGGCTGGCCCCGATCATCGAAGCTGTAGGCCTTTCACTGGTCGTGCTGGGTCTCATCTTCGGAGAGGTATCGGCGAAGTTCGCCATCCTGTTCTTCTCGCTGGCTTGCGGAATTGGAATCCTGCTGTCCATGCTGGCTTTAATGCTCGAGGAGCTGTCGTTCCGCCGCTACGGCCGTGCTCGGGATCGGGCGTTGCTGGTGGTGTGGGCGGTACTCGAGAACTTGGGCTTCCGGCAGCTCACCGTGTGGTGGAGGCTTCGTGGCGTTCTCAGCTACCTGCGTGGCAAGAAGTCGTGGGGAAAGATGACGAGGAAGGGCTTCGAGTCGGCTGACGGCGAGGGCTCCCAGCCCGCGGGATCTGGCGCTGAGGAAGGGCTGCCCATGGCGGTGATGGTGCCGCCCATCCGGGTCCCCGCCATGTCGGGACTCGCCTCGGCAGAATCAGGGGAGGAGTCATGACCGTGGTCACCGCCAGGCCGCTCCACGATGTTGATGGGGCCTGCAACTGTCGGGTGCTGGTCGCCGAGGATGATGCCACCAGTCAGGACATCGTCCTGTTGATGCTGGACCGCCTGGGCTATCACGCCGATGTGGCCAGCGACGGTGCCGAAGCTGTCTCTGCTTTCCAGACTTCCTTCTACGACATTGTCCTCATGGATGTCCGGATGCCGCGCATGGACGGGATGGAAGCTGCCCGACAGATCCGGGCCGACCTCGACTCGAGGGAACAACCGACCATAATCGCTATGACTGCCGATACAACGGCCCAGTGCCGTGAGGAATGCCTCCGAGCTGGAATGGACCGACATCTGGCCAAGCCGCTGCGCATCGATGACCTGGCCGCTCTCCTGGCCGGTCCCTGCCGCGATCAAGGAAACCTCGCCGCGGTCTCGGGGGACGACCCTGGCGCCAATATGACAGGGATCGATTCCGGCACCCTGATCTTCGACCCGGGCGTGCTCGATTCACTTGTCGCGCGACCTGGGGGACGATGCCGACGTGCGTACAGACCTAATCGAGTCGTTCATCCTCGACATCGGGGCGCGGACCGATGCCATGGTCGTAGCCGGCCAGATGGCCGACCTCGATGGCCTCATGTTTCAGGCCCACGCCATCAAGTCGGCTAGCGCAACGCTCGGTCTGCTGGCCCTGGCGAAACTCGCTAGGGAGATCGAGGAGCTCACCGAGAGAGCCATCGGACAGCGATTCGATCGCCGTACGGGCATCTCAACTCGTCGCCGAGTGTCGAAAGGCCACCCAAAGGATAGGCCGTGAGTTGATCTGATGGCTCAGTCCCAGATGGCTTAACGACCAAACGCCGATCGCTCAAAGGGTTGTAGGCCATTCATGGTTCAGGGTGGACGACACCCGCTGCAGAATGCAGGTTGGCCCCCTTGGAGCGTTGGAAACTGAGGGCGGCCGTCACCCTGCGATCCACCTTGCTCCGGTCATGGAGATCAAGGTTCCGGAAGATCGCTGTGATGCACTTCTCGATCGACTTGATCGATATATTCATCTCATGGGCGATGAGCACGCATGGACGAACCAGTCGGCCATTAGCTCAAGGACCGCCGACTCGCGGAGGGACAGTTCATCAAGAGAGACTCGGTGATGCTTGACCAGAAAATCCACGATGCTCGGATCGATGACGGATTGGCCGACGGCAACCTCGTGCAGAGCGTTGACCACTGAGTCCATGCTCGGGAGTTGATCGTCGAGGAGGTACGCCAGGCGCGACGCCCCGTGCTGCAGGAGCTCAACGGCGAACCCGCTGCCACAGTCGGAGATGAGGACGATCCCCATTTCCGGCCACTCTTCCCGAAGCATCCGGGCCGCAGCCACGGTCATCATGGAGTCATCACCTGGATAACGGATACTGATGATCACTGCACGCGGCTTGACCGTGCGGCACAAATCCGTCATCTCGCGATAATCCCGCGCCCGACCAACGACCTCCACATCCGAGCGGTCAGCCAAGAGAGACGTCAGCCCATCCCCCACCAGCAGACTGTCGGTAGCCAGCACCACCGTAAGGGGTCGGTCCGGCAAGTGATCGGCCTCGGCCAGCACTTCTGACGAGAACGGAAGGACGGGCGCCAGCCCCTTGGTCTCCGAGGCGCCCGGATGCATCTTGGAGAAGAGCACCATCCGGCCGACAACTTCACCAGCGGCATCACGGACGGCGTTGCTCGTCGACTTGGCGTTCATGGCGGTGCCATCCCTCCGGTGCGCCGCGACAGATACCGACCATGTCGCCGCTTCGTCCACCGGCATTCCGTCCAGCGCCGGCTCCGGGCACAAATCGCCAAAGAACGCACTGTACTGTTGGCCCACAGCCTCTTCTGGACTCCAGCCGAAGAGCAGACTCGCCCTCTTGCTCCAGTAGGTAATCCTTCCCTCCTTGTCGGTGGCCACGGCGGGAAGACCAAGGGTTTCGAGCAAGACCACGACGTTTCCATTTACCAGAGACTGGTTGGAGTCGACGAATGGAGGGTTTCCGCTCTCTGCTGGCCCATTGGGCGCCAGCATCAGGGGTCGGAGGGCTGGAGCGGCCATCGAGCCCGGCGCAGGACGACGATCTACAGCCGTAGTTCCCAGCTGTACCGCATGGTCATCGTCCATAGCCACCACTTCAAATAACGCCCACCCGTTCGGTCACCATCCCACGGTGTAGCGCCGCTGTCTAGGGGGGTGCACCCTAAATTGTCCGGAACTTTCCATGACTCATCAGCAAATGCTATTCAGTTCTCCGGGACGGGTTCCACACAGTCATCTGACCGATCGTGGCTTCCGACGCAAGAAGCTGGGCTTCGTTTTGAGCACCATCATGGTCGTCCCGGAGGTCTCGAGCGTTCCGTGGATGGAAGGAATTCGGAGGAGTTCAAATAACAGAAGCCCGGTCACCCATCGATCTTCGGGCCAAGCAGGATCAACCGCTGGATCATCTTCGATGGTTTCGGCGAAGATGACCTCTTCCCTCAACGATTTACCTGCCCTCGCTGAACTTTGTCCACCCGATGCCGACATCTGGGGCACCTGGGGAGACATGTCTGACTTGGGCACGGGAAAGGCAGTGTCGACATGCAGCTCTTCAATCCGCCGACACAGGTCCTCCCCTCCATCGACAAGATTCCTGTGATTCCTGAAGCCTGGATACGCGCCACAGCCTTTTTGTCATTTGACCGGGGATCTATCCCATAACTTGACCGATCCCATTGCGCGTATCCGCACCGCCAGGTGTATAGTCGGTTAACGCATTAGCTGCTCTGACCCGGCGACCGATGCTCCCGACGGATGGGGAGGCATAACGGTGGACGGCCAGAGCGAGCAAATGGAGGCCGAGTCTTCTCGGCTTGGCATCCGGAAGATGTGGACTCGCAGGTCTCACACGACACGGGCGCATCAAGGGATGACGGCGTGGCGGTACTGCTCTTCGGTACATCCAGGCGATTCCACGACCAGTGGAAGCTCTCCTGACCCTCGAGACGCCCCCCGAACGTGGCCTGCTGGCACTGGCGAACTCGGTACCTAGGGAATGGAGCCCGTTGATACTCCCACACTTTTTTGTGGTCTGTAGCTCGTCAGCGGCATCGTTCCCCGAAGCCCTGCACCTTTTTCCCACCCTTGTTCAATTGAAGGTGAGTCATTATGACAAACAATCTCGAGACCGAACTTGGAGCGCCCAATCAACTGGCCGGCCCAGCCAATCTCCAAACGCTGCCATTGCGGGCTCTCATCGTTGATGACGTCACCTCGACCCGTCGGTTGCTCAAGGCCGTTCTTGAGCACAGTCCACACTTTGTCGTCGTCGGCGAAGCTGCCAACGGGGACGTGGCCATCGCATTGGCCGAGTCGCTACAACCAGATTTCATCCTCCTCGACATCACCATGCCTCTCTTGGATGGAGCCAGTGCCTTGAGCCAGCTGGTGAACGTCGCGCCTGGCGCCTTGGTCATCATTGTCTCCGGGCAAAATCCGAGTGCATGCGAAGCGCTACTTGAGGCAGGAGCCACCGCCTTCATTCCCAAGGGAATTGCGCCGCACGAACTTCTCATGCGACTGGGGACCATTGTGGGCCGATGGGTTGACAGCGAGACTCCGATCGGATGGCAGGAGCTGGATCCCGGCTCTTTCAATCAAGGGGTTAAGGCGACGCTCCCGCACGCTGCAGGGCAAAGGGCCGTCGTCTATGACGATGACCCGATAGTGCGACAGCTGATAACGGAAGCATTCCGGGCCTGTGATGTAAACGTCGTTGCCGAAACGGACACCGCTCTGACCTTGTTCACTGTTCTCGATCTGGCCCAGCCGGAGTTTGTGGTGCTCGATATAGCTGTGAATGGGGACCCTGATACGGAAATTCTTGCCGAAATAACCCGCCGATCACCGAGGAGCGTGGTTGTCGTCTATTCACCCTTCACCAACTGGAAAGGGAACGTGCTCGCCACTGGAGCTGCTGCATTCATCCCGAAGCCCCACCTCGACGAGCTGGCCGAGCGAATCGCGCAACTGGCCTTGAGGAGATGACCATGTCTGACGGACCGCGACGACCGCCAGATCTATGCCGCAATGACGCACCCGTGCCGGTCCAAAAGGGCGATGAGGGCGCCGCCTCCCGCTGCAGTCTCATCGCCCTTTTGGGCCGGTACTGATATGGACTCGCAAGAACGAAGAGAGGTCCTGATGCGCAACACCGTCGAGGTTATGGACGACGAGTTCGATCCGGTCGTGCTGCTATCGGTGCTCTCCCGGCTTAAACAAGGCGACTTTTCCTCTCGGATGCCTCTGGCCTGGACGGGAGTAGCCGGCAAGATCGCCGACAGCGTCAATGACGTAATCATTGGCAACCAGGTGCTCGATGCGGAACTGTCACGAATTAGCCGGGTGGTGGGACAACAGGGCGAGCTTTCTCAGCGCATGGTTATCGGCGGGCTCAGCCAGAATTGGACCACAAGTGTCGAATCCATCAACGGGCTCATCGACAATCTGGTGCGTCCCACCGTTGAGATGCAACGTGTCATCGGGGCCGTCGCCGACGGTGATCTGAGCAAAAAGATCTCTGTCGACGTCCACGGCGAGATGCTGGAGCTCAAAAACACCATTAACGGCATGGTGGATCAACTCAACCGCTTCGTTTCCGAAGTGACCAGGGTGTCGCGTGAGGTTGGCACCGAGGGAAAGCTTGGACAGGCCGCCGCTGTTACCATCGAAGTAGGGGGCGTCTGGAAGGACCTGACCGACAACGTCAATCTCATGGCGGGCAACCTGACCGGTCAGGTGCGGAACATCGCTGAGGTCACGACTGCTGTTGCCAAGGGAGACCTGAGCAAAAAGATCTCCATCGACGTCAAAGGTGAGTTCTTGGAGCTCAAAAACACTGTGAACGGCATGGTGGACCAATTGAATGCCTTCGCCGGTGAAGTGACCCGGGTTGCCCGGGAGGTGGGCGTAGAGGGCAAGTTGGGTGGCCAGGCTCAGACCAACGAAGTCGGCGGAGTATGGAAGGACCTGACCGACAACGTCAACCAACTGGCAGCCAATCTCACGAACCAGGTGAGGGCCATCGCCGATGTGGCTACGGCGGTGACGGATGGCGATCTGACACGACAGGTGCAGGTTGAGGCCAGCGGCGAGGTCGCCATCTTGAAGGACAAGCTCAACGAAATGATCGGCAACCTGCGGGAAACGACCAGGCAGAATGTCGAACAAGACTGGCTCAAGACAAATCGGGAGCGATTCACACGTCTGCTGCAGGGCCAGCGCGACCTGGCGGCAGCGTCAAACATGATTCTCTCCGAACTGGCACCGTTGGTGCAGGCCCAACATGGTGTGTTCTATTCCATGAGCCTTCCATCAGACGGCGGTGCGCCGAAGCTCACCTACCAGGCCGGCTACGGGTTGGAAGAGCGGAGGAATCTATCGCTGTCGTTCGGTCTGGGTGAAGGTTTGGTGGGTCAGTGCGCCCGAGAGAAGAAGAGAATCTTGATCACAGAAGTTCCCAATGACTATGTGAGGATCAGCTCGGGACTGGGGGCATCTCCTCCCCTCAACATCATCGTGTTACCGGTCCTCTTCGAGGGTTCGGTCCACGCCGTCATCGAGTTGGCGTCGTTCTCTCCGTTCAGCCCCATCTACCAGACTTTTCTCGAGCAGCTTATGGAGAACATTGGGCTCGTTCTCAATACTGTCGAGGCCAATACCCTCACCGATGAGCTGCTCAAGCAGTCGCAGTCCCAAGCTGATGCGCTCCGCCTGCAGCAAGATGAGCTGCAGGAGTCCAACGAGGACCTTGGCCGTCAGACCAGGCTTCTGGCCGAACAGAACGTGGAGGCGGAGAAGAAGAAGCATGAAGTCGAGGAGGCCAAGCTCCTCATCGAGGAGAAAGTGGGGCAACTGGCCGTTTCCTCAAGGTACAAATCTGAGTTCATCGCCAATATGTCCCATGAGCTTCGCACCCCTCTCAATAGCCTGCTGATTCTGGCCGAGCAGCTCGAGGACAACCCTGGTGGCAACATGACCGGCACCCAGGTTGAGTATGCCAGCACCATCCGTGCATCCGGCCAGGACCTGCTGAAGTTACTCAATAGCATCTTGGACCTCGCCAAAATCGAGTCGGGCACCACTACCATCGAGATGTCGGACATCAGCACAGACCGGCTCCGCTCTGAGCTAGTGCGCGACTTTGGCCCAGTGGCCCAAGGGAAACACCTCGCCTTCTCCGTCCAAACCGCACCCTCGGGTCCGACGACCATAGCCACCGACCCACAGCGGCTCAGGCAGATCCTCAAGAACCTCATCGCCAATGCCTTCAAATTTACCGAGCACGGTGGCGTCTACGTCGAGGTCGACTTCGCAGAATCGGGCTGGAGCGTCGAATCGTCCACTCTCACAAGCGCAGATTCAGTCGTTGCGGTCTCCGTTCGAGACACAGGCATCGGGATTGAAGAAGCCCAGCAGTTGAGAATCTTCGAGGCTTTCGCGCAAGGAGACGGCAGCACCGCCCGACTCTACGGAGGTACTGGCCTCGGCCTTTCCATCAGCAGAGCCCTGGTCGATCTGTTGGGCGGCGAAATCGTCCTGGCGAGCAAGCCCGGGGAGGGGTGTACGTTCACCGTCTACCTTCCCCAAGGCCTCCTAGTCAGAGAGGAACTGGCCGCCGGCGTGAACGGCAACGGTTCCGAACTTGGTCTGGGCCGGCCGATCGTCAGGTCCAACGGCTTGGCTGGCAAGCAGGCACCGTCGGAACTCGCCCCCAAGAGCTCGATCGGGCTCGACGGCCACCCATTCGCCGGGACCACTGTTCTTGTCGTCGACGACGACTTTCGGAATGTCTTCGCCCTCTCCGCCATTCTCGAACGGGGCGATGCCCAGATCGCCGTGGCCGAGAATGGCCCAGATGCCATCGCCATTTTGGAGCAGAAATCAGACATCGATATCGTCCTGATGGATATCATGATGCCAGGCATGGATGGGTACGCCACCATCCGCGCCATCCGGGACTTCGATCGATTCGAATCCCTTCCGATCATCGCCGTTACCGGCAAGGTCGTGAACGGGGAACGTCAACGCTGCCTGGACGCAGGGGCGAACGACTACGTTGCAAAACCCGTTAACACCGAGGAGCTTCTAAGCGCCATCGGCCCATGGTTGCAGAAGACGGCGGCATCCACCTAGTGAACCCGGCCGAACTGGACCGGTCGACCACCCGGCTTGTTACTGACGATCAGCGATCGGACCTCATACTTGTGGTGGACGACGACAAAGTGAAGCGGATGGCGCTCAAGGCCGCCCTGACGCCACTCGGAGTAAGCGTTGTCGAGGCTGACTCCGGCGTGGCAGCCCTGCGCATTCTGATGGATCAGCAGTTTGCTGTCATCCTGCTCGACGTCTTCATGCCGTCCATGAACGGGTTCGAGACAGCCTCGTTCATCCGGCAACGTCAGCAATCGGAAATGACACCAATCATCTTCATCACCGCATTCGGAAGTGACGAGATCGCCGAAGCGGACCGGTTCGCAGAAGGAGCAGTGGACTTCATCTTCGCCCCGGTGGACCCCACCGAATTGCGCGCCAAGGTGTCCTACTTCGTGAATCTCTTCAGGAAAGCGGAGCAACTGGCCACTCGCACTCTCGAGTTGGAAATGTCGGCTGACCACTTGAGGCTGCTGACAGACGTAGCGCCCATAGGGATTTTTCAGACTGATGCCGACAACAGGTACATCTATACCAATCCTCGATGGTCTGCCCTGACAGGGATCGCTGCCGAGACCGCAAAGGGGCAGCAGCTTGACACGGTAATAGCCACAGAACTCCGTTCCGGTTTGATGAGTCAATTGAATGACCCTCAGATGCATAGAGATGAATTCTCCTACCGATTCAAGATACCAAGAGCAGGAGCCGACCCTCTCGTTGCCTTGATGACGGCCGTGGCCATCCCAAACGATGGAGGTGGGATCGCCGGTTGGATCGGTACGGTTGCCGATGTCACAGCCGAAGCCGGGGCGGAAGCGGCCATGGCCAAGGCCCGGGATGTGGCTACGGCGGCCTCACAGCTGAAATCAGACTTTCTGGCCAACATGAGCCACGAGATTCGCACTCCGATGAACGGGGTGATCGGCATGGCAGACCTTTTGCTCGATAGCAACATGGATGAGCGCCAGCGGGACTACGTGCAGATGGTCCGCGACTCGGGTGAAGCTCTTCTCGCCATCATCAACGATATTCTCGACTTTTCGAAGGTCGAAGCTGGAATGTTGTCGGTGGAGAATCTCGACTTCGGTTTACCTGGCGTAATTCACGACGTCGTGGACCTCTTGGCGGGATCGGCACAAACCAAAAACATTGAGTTGGTCGGCATTGTTGAGCGTGAGGTGCCTGAACTGATACGCGGCGACGCCGGCCGCCTGCGCCAAGTCCTATTGAACCTGGTGGGAAATGCCATCAAATTCACCGACTCCGGCGACGTGTCGGTGCGGGTTGCCTTGGACAGCACGAAGACCATGGTCCGATTTGACGTCCGGGATACCGGCGACGGAATCGCCTCCGACAAGATAGGGGTCATATTCCAGCCGTTTGTCCAACTCGATGCCTCTACCACCCGACGGTACGGCGGCACCGGCCTCGGGCTGGCCATCAGCGGGCAGCTGATTTCGCTGATGGGTGGTGACTATGGCGTATCCAGCACCCCCGGAGAGGGTAGCGACTTCTGGTTTACCCTCCCAGCACCTCCGAATGCCTGCGGTACGAGCAGCGATGCGCCGGTGGGCTATAGCGACCTTCGTGGCCTCACGGCTCTCGTTGTCGATGACAGCCTGTCCCAGCGCAGTCTTCTGATGGAGCTGCTCACCGAGTGGGGCATGGACGTAACCACTGTTGACTCCGGCGAGAAGGCGCTATCCGCACTACAAAGTGGAGCTGATCATGGTGCGCCTATCGCCGTGACACTGCTGGATCTGTCAATGCCCGAAATGGAGGGGTACGGCCTGAAGTCGAGGATCGATGCGCTGGAGACCACGACAGTCCCTCATACTCATGGTCGGTATGGGTCAGGGTGCCGAGCTGGACAAGGCTGAGAGTTTGGGATTTCGTGCCGCGCTGTCAAAGCCGGTGCACCGATCACACCTGTTGCACAGCGTGCGAGTGGCGTTGGGGCTTCCTCTGCCAATTCCGAGCCTGGAACAGGCAGCCCCCCATCCTGAGACTCGGGACATAGCTCGCAGGGGCCGCATTCTGTTGGTCGAAGACAACATGATCAATCAGAAAGTGGCGTTGGCCATGTTATCCGGTACGGGATATCGGGTCGACGCTGTCACGGATGGAGAGGCTGCCGTCGAAGCGTTTGGTCAGGAACAGTACGACGCCATCCTCATGGACTGCCAGATGCCTGGGATGAATGGCTACCAGGCGACGGCTGCCATCCGCGAGAAGGAGGCTTCGGGCCGTCATGTAGCCGATTATCGCCTTGACGGCCGGGGCCCGCTCCGAGGACCGCCAGCGCTGTCTATCCGGAGGCATGGACGGCCACCTGGTCAAACCAGTAGACAAGAATGTGCTGTTGGATCTACTGGCGACGTCGATCGGTGATGGGAGGGATTCATCTGCACCCTCGGTTGACAGTCATAGATCCTCCGACAAGTTTGCTAGGGTCGACTACTCGGTCCGGGAAGGAGCACTTCAGAATTCACCCCAATGGCTCCGAGCCCACGAAGACCGGTCTTGATCTCGGTGCTGCAGCTCGGCCCGCACTTGATGCTGAGGTCCTCGATCAACTTCAACTGCTGTCCGAGTCTGCTGGAGACGACTTTGTGTTAGATCTGTTCGATCTCTTCGTAGCTGACGCCAGCTCCCAGATGGATTCGCTGCGCCAAGGGTGTGCCCAAGCCGACGTCAAGTTGATCGCCCAATCTGCTCACAGTCTGGCCGGGGCCAGCGGAAATGTCGGTGCCGTTGAGCTTTCCGGCCTCTGCGCCACGTTGAGCGCGGACTGCGCCGAGGCCGGACTCTTGGATCACGAAGCTGCCCTCGGGGACATCGAAATGGAGTTTGCACGCGTCCGGAGTGCCATCGAGTCACGTCGGCCGAGCAACCGCTAGCGCCTGTGCCGCAAATGACGCCTACCGGATACGTCGGTGTCGATGCTCTTCTCGCCGGGACATGTAAGGCTGCGGTCAGCTAGGGTCGTGGTGTCGTCCTGGTCCCCGGCGGCCTGCGCAGTGGTGAGGGAGGGTACTCGTGGACCAGGGAGGATGGGAGCAGTTCGGCGCTGCTCTGATCGGCGCTCCCGGTGGCGAACCGTCCTCGCTTGCGACGGTCTGTCAAGCAATCACGACGTTGCTCCCGGTGTCTGGAGCGGCCATTGTCTTGATGGGCAATCGATCTACCCAGGGGATTGCAAGTACCACTGACTCCCTGACGGCTTCGATCCAGGACCTCGAGTTCACCCTGGGAGAGGGACCGGGCATCGATGCGTTCAGTCAGATTGAGGCCGTCTGCATCCACGACCTGGACTCTGTGGCGTCGCGGTGGGCATTTTTTGCTCCTGCTGCGTCCGGCCTCGGGGTTCGCTCGATCTACTCGCTGCCACTACGTTCCGGGCGTTTGGCGATGGGAACGGTCACCCTGTGGTCCGACCGATCCGACGGCCTGGATGATGCCCAACTGGTAGATGCGGTTCTCGTGGCGGAACTGGTTTCCGAAGTGGTGTTGACCATGCAGAGCGAAACCTCTTCAGAGTCGCTGGCCTGGCCGCTCGATCTCAGTGACCACCGAATAGTGGTACACCAGGCCACGGGGATGATATCTGCGCAGTTGAACTGCGCCATCGATGAGGCCTTGGTGCGTCTCCGTGCGCATGCGTATGCGGCAGAATTGCCCATCGATGAAGTGGCGAAGGCGGTCATAGCTCGTCAACTGCGGTTCGACAGGTAAGCGGAACCACCAATGAGAGACTTTGAGGGTATGCTCGCCCGAGAGCGGAGAGTGACTATGGCTGAGGGTTCAAGAGACTTCCGACGTTTCGTCACATCTATGAGTCTGGGCGGAGGGACTATGGACGACAGTCGTGAAGAGTGGTTGGCGGACACCTTTGTCGAGCTGGCCGACACCTTGGTGGCAGATTTCGATGTGGTCGAGTTTCTGGGCATGCTGGTGGCGCGCTGCGCCGTGCTGCTCGATGGGTCCGAAGTGGGTTTGGCAGTAGCGAACCGTCAAGGACGCCTTCGGGTTCTCGCTTCTTCAAGTGAACGCATGAGAATTCTGGAGTTGCTGGAAGTCCAGAACGAAGAAGGGCCGTGCCGGGACTGCTATCTCACGGGAGACCAGATTCTCAATAAGAGAGTCGATGCCGCAGAGTTGGAATGGCCGCATTTCGCGCCGATGGCGAGAGAAGCTGGCTTTCAAATGCTGCATGCAGTCCCCATGAGGTTGCGGGGTCAGACCATCGGTGCCATCAACATCTTTGATCCCAGGCTCCGGAACCTATCCGTCCACACTGCGAACATGACACAGGCGTTTGCCGACGTCGCCACGATTGGAATCCTGCAGGAGCGCACCTCCAAGGACCAGATGGTCTTGTCGGCCCAACTGGCAAAAGCACTCGACACCCGCGTGGCCATTGAACAAGCCAAAGGGGTGCTTGCCGAGCGTCTTAAAATCAGCATGGATGAAGGCTTCAATCTGCTACGAGGATACGCACGCAGCAATAATTTGCGGCTCTCGGATGTAGCCGAGTCCGTTACCAACGGAGAACTCCCCAGTGCCGCTCTGGTCAGTGATCACGCCAAGCGACTCAACTGAGTGGGTCTGATGCCGGCGGCGAACTAGCGATCGTAGCCCCATTTCGCAAGAGTTTCTGAACTTTCCGAGAGTCAACCCCTTTCGGAACCCTTGAGCTCCCGGGCGATGCGATCACCGGTCTCCTTGTCGATCTGGCGCCAGTAGTCAAAGGCCCGCTCGAGTACCGGGTCGGAGACGCCTTGGCTGAGGTGCCCCGACACGTTGGAGACCAAGCGGTCACGCTGGGCGTCGTCCATGACCTCACGCACCAGGGTTCCGGCCTGGCCCCAGTCGTCATCATCCGGGTGGAGGGTGTAGGCGGCGTGGACGAATTCGCCGTCGGCCTCCCACCGCTCGACGGCGGGATAACGCTCGGGATCGGCGGCCGGGCCGCCCTTGGAGTTGGGGGCATAAACCGGATCGGCCACGTTGCGGGTCCGCATGGCCCCGTCCTTGCTGTAGCTGTGAACAGGGACCTTGGCTCCATTGACCGGGATCTGCTTGTAGTTCACCCCGAGCCGGGCCCGATGGGCGTCGGCGTAGGAGAAGATCCGCCCCAGCAGCATCTTGTCCGGGCTGACCCCGATCCCGGGCACCAGGTTGTTGGGCTCGAAGGCGGCCTGTTCGATCTCGGTGTGGAAGTCGGTGGGGTTGCGGTCGAGGGTGAGTCGGCCGACCTCGTGGAGGGGGTAGTCGCGGTGCGGCCACACCTTGGTCAGGTCGAAGGGGTTGAACCGGTAGGTCTGCGCCTCCCCGAAGGGCATGATCTGGACCCGCAGCGTCCAGGTCGGGTACTCACCCCGACGAATGGCCTCGAAGAGATCACGCCGGTGGTAATCACCGTCCTCGCCGGCCAGGCGGTCAGCGTCGGCCTGGGTGAGGAAGTCGATGCCCTGGTCCGTCTTGAAGTGGTACTTGACCCAGAACCGCTCCCCCTGCCCGTTGGCCCACATGTAGGTGTGGCTGGAGTAGCCGTTCATGTGGCGCCAGGAGCTCGGTATCCCCCTGTCCCCCATCAGCCAGGTCACCTGGTGGGCCGACTCGGGTGAAAGGGTCCAGAAATCCCACTGCATGTCGTGATCGCGTAGGTCCGAGTCGGCCCGGCGCTTCTGGGACCGGATGAAGTGCTGGAACTTCATGGGGTCACGCAAGAAGAACACCGGAGTGTTGTTGCCCACCATGTCGTAGTTGCCCTCCGAGGTGTAGAACTTGAGAGCGAAGCCTCGGGGGTCCCGCCAGGTGTCGGGACTGCCCCGCTCGCCGGCCACAGTGGAGAAGCGGGTCAGGGTCTCCGTCGTGGTGCCGGGCTGGAACACAGCGGCCTTGGTGTAGGCGCTGACATCGGCCGTGACTTCAAAGTGTCCGAAGGCGCCCCCACCCTTGGCGTGGGGTTGGCGCTCGGCAATCCGCTCCCGGTTGAAGTTGGCCATCTGTTCGATCAGATAGTGGTCCTGGAGGAGGATCGGGCCATCCGGCCCCACCGTGAGCGAATGGTCGTCGCTCGGTACCCCGATACCCGCGTCCGTGGTGGTCGGCCCGGTTGTTCCGTCGGTCATGGCAACATCCCCTTTCAGCAGGGCTCTAGTCCGTCATCCGCCATACCTACCCAAATTTACCGGCAACTGGCGGTCGAATCCTCCCGAGTCCACCCAACCCGGGATAATCTGCCGCTAATCCGTTCGATTCGGCCCTGGCTATGCACCTTCAGAGGTGCGGTGAGCTCGCAGGCCGTCACACATGATGGCGAGAAGTCGAGCCGGACCGCTCCTCGTCCCCTCGTGCGTGGCAGATCGCATAGGCGGCCCCGGTCAGAACCACCATGACGTCGTTGACGGTGATATCCCTCCGCACCGCGCCGGCGCGCTGGGCGCGGCCCAGTAACTCACCCAGGACATCGATGAGTGTTTGGAACACTGGCGCCTCCCCGAGCCGAAGGTGAATCCCGTCCGGGCTAAGGGTCTCGACGAGATCACGCTTCAGTGCTCCTTCGCGTGCCAAGAGCTCGACGAACGACGAGAAGGCGCGGCCAGGATCCGGATCGTCTGAACGTGCCCGGGCCTCCGCCACCAACTCTGCGATTCGGTTGAGTACGACGGCTTCGAACAGGGCTTCTTTGGTCGGGAAATGCCGATATACCGTCCCGGCACCAACGCCGGCACCACGAGCGATCTCATCGAGCGAGGCGTGCGAGCCGTCGGCGGCAAATGCCACCCGGGCGGCCATGAGCACGCGTTCCCGGTTGCGCCGCGCATCGGCACGGAGCGGGCGGTCCTGCGAAACGTCGACGGAGGCGGTCTTGCTTCCGGTCACCGGAGTGTCGAGTCGAGCCATCGGACAAACCTTCCCACACCCCTGGCAACCGGGGCGACCGTTCCGTATAGTGTAACCGGGGCAGCCGTTCCGCTTATGGCTTGGTACAAACCACGAAGGGACCCAATGGGCGAGCCGCCAGATCAGCAGGAACTTCGAGATCTCATCCAGCATCAGCGGGTGGTGGCGCTGGTCGATCACTACGTCAACACCCTCGATGAGCCCAGTAGCTTCGACGAGGAGTGGGCCCGTTCGTTGTTCACCGAGGACGTGCGACTGGAGCATGAGATCGCCGTGCTCGAGGGCATCGAGGAGGTCGCTGCCGCCCACCGCCTGGTCATGGACCGCTGGGAGCGCACCTTGCACTTCAGCACCAACCATTGCGTCAGATTCGAGGGCGAGCACGCCTATCTAACCGCCCGACTGATCGCCATCCATGTCCACCCCGGTCAGAACCCGCCGGACTCACTGATTGCCGCCAACGTCTTGGATGCTGATGCTGTCCGGACCAGCAAGGGGTGGCGCTTCGAGCGGTTCGCCCCTCGCACCGTATGGAGAACCGGCCAATCTCTGGCGCCTATCGAGATGGGCCACCGGTGAGAACGATGCTCGATTTCCGGCGTCTGCCCACATTCGAGCGGACCTGTGACGCCGCAAAGGATGAGAAGGACTTCACCTTGTCCACAGTCGACGCTCGTCCGCCCATCCGAGACGGCAAGTTGTCTCGAAAGTCGCTCCGCTAGGGCCATGCCGGAACTATCGACTGAGCTCCGCGACCTCATCGAGTCCGGACCGATGGCTCACCTGAGCACGATCAACCCCGACGGGAGCCCTCAGGTAACGGTCATCTGGGTGGGGTTGGACGGCGACGAACTGGTCAGCACCCACATGAGGGACAACGTCAAACTCCGAAACATCAGACGCGATCCCCGGGTTGCGCTGTCGTTTGATGGACCACGAGAACCCGGGCTCTGGATCAATCCCTACGCGGTTGTCTACGCCCAGGCGACGGTGGAACCCAGCGGTCGCATCTGGGATCTGATGGCCAGACACGCGAAGGTCTACGTCTCACCTGCCGCCGAGTTGCCCGTTCCGGAAGGGGCAGAGCCTGGCTTCATCGTGCGCTACTCAATCACCCGGATCGGCGGCATCGGCCCATGGGTGACCAGCGCAACCCGCTGACCTCGGCCTGCACGATCGTGAGCAGGCCCAACGGTGAACAGGGCTCTCGCGTGGTTGCAGAACCGGTCGAAACAATCCCGCAGGTCACTCTCAGCTGCCTACCGCTCAGAGCGAGGGCGACCCGAGGACCCGACGGGAGCGCTCCTGCAGCCGACGCCCTACGGTTCGGATTGGGCGGCCAGTCCCCTAGCGTGTGCACATGCAATTCAGCCCGGAACTTCGCCCTTCCGTGTTGTCAGGCGACATAACGGTCTCATTCCGCCTGTGGCGACGTCCCCAGGTGAAGCCTGGTGGCCGCTACCGTGTAGCCGATGGTCAGGTCGAGGTTGACTCGGTCGAACTGATCCCTTTCGCCTTCATCGACGAAGCCGACATCCGCCGAGCCGGCGAGGCAGATCTGGAATCACTTCGGCGACGGGCCGCCCATGCTGGGCCGATCCATGACGACACGGTCCTGCACCGGATCGAGTTCCATGTCGTGGAATAGTCACATTTATCGGCTCGTCAGGCAGGCCGACATTCTCCACAACACCCGAGAGGCATGACCCAAATCTTGACCCCGGCGCCTCAAGCTTTCCCAGGGGGTTCGCCGCCGTGACGCAAATCACGCCAACTCTGTTCGGAAATCTGTACGTCGAACCTCTTGGCAGCCTCCACGATGCGCTGCCACGCTCTGTCGCGTTCAGCGTCGCTAACGCCTTCTACCTGATCGAACCGGGCAACTGCGTTCCGGACGTGACTTGCGTCGACTAGCGGCTCCTTGCGTTGTTCCGGGAAGGCGAACTCGTCCTCGCTCAATCGGCCCTGCTCGGCGGCACTCAATCGTTCGGACATCCTGAGCCCTCTCCTTACAGTTGGTTACCCTGGGACAAATCGGCTGACTCGCGTTGTTCACGGAGCGCCTCGAGAATTTTATCCGTTTGGTCGATCTAACGCTCCGACCGACAGGAGTTTCCGTCTGACCTGTGGTGGGATCTTGAGGTCCTGGCTGGCTCACCATGCTGGCGCTTTTCCGCGTAATGGGGGCTCGGTCGCTTAAGGCGAGACTTCTTCGACAACATCAGTTGACCTAGGGGCTACCGCCCCAGCCAGTCGCTTCGAACGCGACCGGATAGACAACATTTCTCCGTACTGTTCTTTGTCTCCTTTCATGCCTGACACCAGTTTTGAGTGGGCGATGAAGACGGCTCCGCTGAACATCACCAGCAGCGACAACGCTTCGAGAGGGCCGTAAGCACCCGAGGTCCTCAAGGTGTCCCCGAAGAGGGCGATGCCAATAGCAATGCTGGCCAACGGGTCCACAAGTACCAGGGCGGTCTGTGACGAAGCGATAGGCCCGGCGTGATAGGCATTTTGTGCCAGAAACAACGATCCGACTCCAGAGACCACCAGACGCGTATGTCTGCCAATGGCCGAACATCTGTGTCCAGTCGATCGCCACGTAGTCACCGACCGTTTTGATGAACGAAGCGGTCAAGGCAAACCCAACCGCTCCTGCCGCACCGAACATGGCGGCGCGCCACCACCGAGGCCCTCGCAGGGCGAGTGCCACCATTGCGAGGATGACCCCACCGCATACTGAGGCCGTGATGATCCAATTGCTCAGTGTCGGCTGAAGGTTTCCCCCGACAGGCTCTGCGAATACGAGAAACCCGGCGAGTCCACCAGCGGCGGCTATGCAAGCGATCCATTCCGAGATCCCGATACGGAACCGAAACCACGTGGCCAACAGAAAGACTAGAAACACCAATTCGGCGGTAAGAATGGGCTGCACCTGAGACAGGCTTCCAAGGTGCAAGGCGACGGCCTGTAGCAGAAACGACGCCACAATGATCCCGAGCCCCAGCAACCAGATCCCCCGCTTCAGGGCATGGGCTAACAAACTGAGCCGGAGGGTGGCGTCTTTCGGAGCATTCTCCACTCCCATCCGTTCGAAAATGCTGCTGAGTGCGTTCGCCAATGCACAGACAGCCGCTAGGAGATAGACCACGAAACTCTTCTAGCTGTTCGCCGCTCGTCGAGAACATTCCGGACGCGCACATACGATACGGCCCATCGGATGCTCCCCGTTGTCGCCATAAGCCCAGGGTAGATCAGTCGGCCCACATCTGGAATAGGGCTAGCTGGTGGCAGGAGGTCGGGTTAGCCCCCCGCTTTCGTGGGAACTCCGCACCGACCTTCCAAGTCGTTATCCGATCGATCGGATACTGCTGCCTATGTTGAGGGAGCGTGATCATCGGCCGCAGCGACCAACGCACCGACGACCTCGGGGTAGATCTTCCGCAAGCTTCGGCGCACCATCTTGCCCATCAGTGTGTTGTCCCAAGTCGCCGACCAGTGAATCGACACACCGCCTGACGGGGACGGCGTCAGCGTCACCTCCGCCCGGTAGTTCTTCACCGGAAGGCCGCTGACCACCCTGTAGACAAGGCGTCGGGGCTCTTCGACTTCCAAAATCTCCTCGACACTGGTCGTGCGGCGCCCGTATCGGAACCATTGGATCGAACCTTTCCGGGAAGGACCTGTGGCCGGCGGGCGGTACCCGCCATCGGTCCATGGGCCCCATTCCTTGTACGTGTTGGCATTGGACACGAGCGCCCACACGAGCTCGGGACCCGCTCGCGTCGTCCCCTCCGCTTCCACCGATAGCTGGCTCACCCCTTTGTCTCCTTTCCTGTACCACTTGGTACATGTACCAGATGGTACGGTGAGTTGTGGCCAGTTCGCAAGCTCGAGAGCGGATACTCGATGCTGCCGTTGAGCACGCCCTGCGCAGGGGGGTCGTGGACCTCAGCCTGCGGGAGATCGCGGCGGCAATCGGCACGAGCCACCGGATGATCATTTATCACTTCGGGTCGCGGGAGGGATTGCTCGTTGCGGTTGTCCGCGAAGTCGAGCGGCGCGAGCGTCAGATGCTCGGCGATGCCGCTTTGTCGGTGACCGACGCTCGTCGGCTATGGGATCGGTTGGCGGATCCGTCGTTGCGAACCCAGGAGCGCCTGTTCTTCGAGATCTACTCGCACGCGCTGCTGGGCCGCCCGGGTACCGAGGGGTTCTTGCAAGAGGCTCTGGAGGGTTGGCTCTCCCCTATCGCCGAATCGGTGATCGGCGCCGGGGTCGACGAGGCAGAGGCGCGGACCGTTGCTCGCCTGAGCTTGGCAGTCACCCGGGGCCTGCTCCTCGACCTTTTGGCGTCCGGCGACACTTCCGGAACCACCCGGGCATTTGAGCTCTTCACCACGCTCCTCGAGCAGACCTCGCTCCTCGATCGGCCATCGATATCCGTCTCAAAGGGCAATCCGTCGGTCAAACCCCACCGGCGACCAGGCGCCGTAGGCCGAACCGGTCTGAGTGGCGCAAAGCCAGGAGGGCTACCGGAGTGGACCTGGGAAATGGCTGAGTCCGAGCGACGCCAGCAACCGACTTGAACATCTGTTGGAATCTTGTGGGATCTTTGGACCTGACCCTTTCGAGTTTGGAGGCCACATGCGCAGCGACATCCGTGAAGGCGAGACGTTCCCCGACTACGAGCTCGCCGATCAATCCGGCCATCGGCGGTCCCTGTCGGAGCTTCAGGGGGGCAACCCCATGGTGCTCCATCTGTCCCGTGGCGGCTTCGATCCCAAAGAGCATCAGTTCGTGGGGCAACTGGTGAGCGTATATCCCGAGTTCAGGAACGCTTACACGCGACTGGCACTCATCTCGACCGACAATCAGTTGAACATCAATGAGTTCCGGGACGCGCTGGGCGCCACCTGGCCGTTCCTGTCGGACCCCGATCGGGTGGTCCAGAAGGATCTGGACATCAAAGAGTTCACGGATGAGCCGCACGATCCGATGATCCCCCATACCTTCGTCCTCGAACCCGGGCTCAAGATCTTCAAGATCTACAACGGATACTGGTATTGGGGCCGACCCACCATGGCAGAGCTCCACGTCGACCTAAGGGGCGTATTCAAAAAAATTCGGCCGGACTTCGACCTGGCGGCGCCGGGGTTGAAGGAGGCATGGGAACGAGGTGACCGGGATCAATTCCTCGTCGACACGCTGGAGGAGCCGATCCGGTACACCGAAGGCAAGAGCATCGGTATCAAACGCTGACACTTGGGGGTGCCCAGCCCGACGCTACAGCCGATGCTCTCGGATCTCACGATCTCACGGTGACCCAGTTCGCCGTCCTCGTCGCTGGGATGAAGAGCCCGGTCTCTCGAATGCCGACCTCGCTCGTCGGGCATTCGTGACGCCACAGAGCATGCACGCCGTTCTACAAGAACTGGAGAGACTCGAGTTTGTGGTGAGGCGTCCTCATCCACAACACCAACGTGTCCTCCAAGCTGAACTCACAGAGGCTGGTCGGTGAACTCTGAGGTCATCTGACAATTCAGTCCATGCCCGTGGAGGAGCAGATGCTCCGTAAGCTCTCCAACCCGGCCAGATCGAGACTCGCAAGCGGGCTCTCGTCTTGCATCAATTCGCTGGCCGAGAGTCTCAGCATCTTCAGATGCTCGTCGACTCCAGTGATTCAAAGGTCCGTCAGCAGTGCGGATACACATCGCGGTGGTCTTACCCCCGACGCACCAACGTCGTCAGCGACCTTTAGCCGGGCCTTCCCAGATTCGGGTTTTGCTGTTCTGTCATCGACGTTTCTGGAGTGTCAGCAAGGGCCTTCTCGGCGGACGGGATGGACCTGCTGGCGCGGGCCACCGCTAGGGCACGTACGGCTTCCATGTCACCAGCAGTGCCGATGACCACCAGTTCGTCACCTGGAAGGAGCACCGTGTCTCCGTTCGGCACCACCAGGTCTCCATTCCTCTGGATGGTGGTGACGATGACGCTCGGGGGCAGTCCGGCGTCACGCAGGTCCCGATCGGCCAACCGCGAGCCAAAGTCGACGAAGACTCGGCCCGAGCTCCCCTCGTCACCCCCCGGATCCACCTCATGCAGGCTGGCGAGGAGTCCGAGCCGATAACCACGGAGCACGTCAGAGACGGCGATTGTCCCCACCACCATGCGCTCACTGTCGAGTACCGCCACCCAATGCTGGCTAGCGATGATGATGGCGTCGACGGCGACATCGAGGTTGGCGGACACCGCCACCGTGGGCGCCGAGGTTTCGACGACACCATCGACCCGGCGGTCGTCCAGTGACCCACGTCCCCCAAGGCGATTGCTCGAGAGCGATCCCCTCGAATCGGCCCTCCGCGTCCACCACCGGGGCTCCACGCAATCCGCGCTCTTCGAGCTGATGGCGGGCAAGGGTAATGGAGATCCCACCTTCCACAACAAGACGGGGCACCGCCATGGCCTGTCGCACCGGGACGCGGCTCAACAACGGCATCCCGACCAACAGCCGTTGGGCGGGTGCATCGGCCCTGGATCTCAACTGGCTGCGGTAGATGGTGTCGTCGCTGCGACGGACGATGAACCACGCCAAGCCGACGGCGATCATCGCCGGGCCCAGGATGGAAAGGCTCCCGGTCATCTCCGCCACCATGAGCATGACCGCCAACGGGGCCCGCGAGATGCCGCCAAAGCAACACATCATTCCGACGATCACGTATGGAGCCGGGCTGTGACCCATCGACGGGACGATCGGCTCGAACACCCTCCAGATCGATGCCCCTATGAACGCACCGATGACCATGCCCGGCCCGAAGATACCTCCCGACCCTCCCGAGCCGATGGAGAGGCCGGTGGCCAGGATCCGGGCAAAGGGAAGGATCAGGACGATCCACAGTGGGAGGGCCAGACAGCTGGCGACCGAGCCCCTGTTGTATCCACCCATACCCAGTGCCGAGCACTTCGGGAATGGCCAGGGCCATGAGTCCCACGAGGACCCCGCCGACAGCAGGCTTGACCCAACGAGGGAGAGGAACCCTCTCGAAGACGCCTGCTATGCCGTAGAAGCTCTTGGCGTAGAGCAGCCCGATCAGTCCACCCAACACGCCAATCAGGGCGAACCAGATCAGATGGGTCACATTGGTGAAGTGGTAGCTGCTGGCGAAACCGAAGATGGGCGTGAAGCCGATGAAAGCCCCGAAGATCACATAGCCAACCACTGAGGCCACAAAGCTAGGCAGCAGCGCCTCTGAGTCGAAGTCGTCACGGTACAGGATCTCGGTGGCGAGTACGGCGCCACCCAGTGGCGCTCCGAAGATGGCCCCGATCCCTGAACCGATACCGGTGACCACTGCGATCCGGGCGTCAGCGGGGCTGAGGTCCAGCTCCCGAGCCAGTAGAGATGCAAATCCAGCACTGATCTGGCCGGTCGGACCCTCACGGCCACCGGATCCTCCCGAACCGATAGTAAGGGCGGACGCCGCGATCTTTACCACCACAGCCCGGAAGCGGATGCCCCGGGGATTGTGGTGGACGGCGGAAATGGCAGCGTCGGTCCCGTGGCCCTCCGCCTCAGGGGCGAAACGGAACACGAGGACGGCGCCGAGCAGTGCACCCAAACCGACTACCAGTGGTATGGCCCAAGGTCGTGCGAAGGCGGCAGAGGCTCGGTGACCGCCTTCGCCCGTGGGCGTGGGGACCTGGTACCCAGCCAGCGTCCCAAGGAAAAAGTGGGTGCAGGCTGAAAGGGCCTCGTAGAAGACAATGGCGCCTATCCCCGCCATTGTCCCGATGAGAACGCCCAGGATCAACCACTTCTGCAGATAGGACGCCTCAGCCAGCCAACGGGATGCTCGGGTCATCATGGCCCGCCAGGACATCCTCCCGAAACGGGTCATAACCCTTCCGATCCCATTTACAGATCCCAGCCCGTCGACCAGTCCTGCTCGGGTACCTCGCCTGCGGCGGCAGTAAGACGCTGCAACGAATCAACCAGTGCCTCTTGTTGATCGGCAGGAATCGCCTGCAACAGTTCCCCGATCTCGGCACGCCTCCTTGTGGTCACCGCATCCACCAACTCGTGACCTTTCTTAGCCAGTGTCAATCGGATCAGGCGTCGATCGCCCCGGTCGTGACGGCGCACGATCATGCCCTTTTTGACCAGCCGATCGCACATGCGGGTGGCGGTAGGCGGTGTGACATCGACCGCTTCGGCCAGTTCGGCCAGGCTCTGGGGACCACGGGAGGCCAGAACTACCAAGGTGCGGTACTGGGTGAGCGTTACCTCTTCGGCTACGTCGCCCAGGGAGCGGGCCGCCACCGCAACCAGTACCCGGCTCGCACTGAGTACGGCGTCGACGATGAGGTCCCGGCGAACTTCGTTACCAACCTTGCCTTTCGTAGTCATATACTAATGATTGTAGTGGCTAATGACTAACGGTCCAACATGCACGGGGCGGCCCGGGCCGCTGCTAGGCACCTCGGGAGCGGTGGCGGACCGAACGATAAGCGTCGAGAAGCTACAGCTCACGGGAACGCATGGCCAACCGAGAGCAGCAGTGCCTCACGCAGGCGCTACCAGTCGCATGATGTGGGATATTGTGTGGGTTAGCTCTTGGCCCGAAGTGAGGGGGGGCCGATCGTGCGATCAGAGGCCGGAGGCAGAAATCGTATGAGTTCCGGAAGAATATGGATCTGTCCAAGTCGGTGAGGACGGCCTAGGTCGAAGAGGTAGGTGGCAGGAGTGCGAACACCGGTCTGCGAACTGCTCGGGATTGAACAACCGATTGTTTTGGCGGCGATGGTGGCGGTGCCCGAACTGGCGGCAGCGGTCTCAAATGCCGGCGGGCTCGGCATGGTGACGCTGACCTGGTCCGATCCGCCCGGCGACGTGGTTCGCCAGACGGCGGCGCTCACCGACCGTCCCTTCTGCGGCAACCTCGTTCTCACCTCCGATCAGCACAAGCGTCTCGATGAATCCCTCGAGGCCGGCCTGCGGATCGTGTCACTGTTTTTGGGAGATCCCGCTGGCTACGTCGAGCCGGTCCACGATGCAGGCGGGCTCGTTCTGTGCACGGTCGGAAGCGCCGAAGAGGCGCGGCGGGCGGTTGCCAGCGGAGTTGACGTCGTTGTGGCGCAAGGCTGGGAGGCCGGTGGGCATGTCGGGGGTCAGATTGCCACGCTCCCCTTGGTGCCTGCCGTCGTAGACGCAGTGGCGCCGGTGCCAGTGATCGCGGCCGGTGGGATCGGTGACGCTCGCGGCGTGGTTGCCGTCCTCGCCCTGGGCGCTGAAGCGGCGTGGGTGGGCACACGGTTTCTGCTTGCCGAGGAGATGCCCATCCACCAGGAGTACCGCAGTCGGCTGATCAACGCAGGCGAGACCGACGCGGAATGGTACCCCGATCTCTATAACGTCGACTGGCCCGACTCGCCCCACCGCGCCCTTCGGAATTCGACCGCCGAGATGTGGGACGCGGCAGGCCGGCCGCCTTTGGAGAGTCGGCCCGGGGTGGGTGACGTCATCGCCCACTTTGCTTCGGGCGAAGCAATCGTTCGCTACGAGCCAGCGCCCCCGATGGTCGGCACCACCGGTGATATCGAAGCGCTCTCCATGTGGGCAGGACAGAGCGTTGCCCTCGCCAGGCGGCGACAACCGGCGGCGGAGATCGTTGCTGACCTCGTCTCGCGATTATGACCAAGCATTCTCTTCGGCAAAGGTCACCGGTGTGCCGACGAAGGAGGCCGCCCTTGAGCCTTCCGCACCATGGGAGACCAAGCTTGACCAGTTCGACACATGGACGGCAGTCTGGGGCTAAGCGGAGCGACGATACTCCTCGATGATGGGGCGCAGTTCTTGAGGAGTACTGCCGTGCAAAATGACCCCATTGCACCCCAGGGCCAGCTGTTGACGTATTGACTCGACGCACTGCTCTACTGAACCGGTTGCACTAGGCGCCAGCCACTCAGGGGGGATGAGCGACGCCACGTGCTCAAGCTGCGCGGTGGTGCCAACCGCATCAAAGGCTCCGCCCACGCCCTTTACGACCTCATCGTCGCGAAAGCGTTGGAGCACCTCTGGATCCCAGCCATTGGTACGGACGAGTAGGTCGCCGTAACCCTGAAGGTACGTGGCGAGCCGACCGACGGACTTCTTGAGTCGCAGCTCGTCAGGCAGGTAATCGCCGATCGTCGCCAAACATGACCATATGCGCACGTCAGCCGGGTCGCGGCCGGCCTCTGTGGCAGCCTTGTTCACCACCTGAACGCAATGGGCAGTCGTCTCGTCGGTGAAGTAGGTGTGAAGAACGACATCATCGAACACCCGGCCTGCCAACTCAAGGCTGTTGTTCCCGAAGGCAACCATGCACAGGGGGACATACTCATCGAGCGCCGAGTCAAGGTGGAGGAGAGGGAAATTCCCCACGGGTCCATCGTGGCCGATGATCATTTCGCCCCGGAAGAGACGGCGCACTATCGAGGCAAAGTCCTCCATTTGTGCCGTGGTGATGCGACCGATGCCGTAAGCGTCCTGAAGTGGCGCTATACCGCGCCCGATCCCCAGGGTGAAGCGACCATTGGTCAGGCTTTGCATCGTCCGCACCATTCCGGCGGTCACCATGACGTGCCGGGTATTGTGGTTCGTCGCCGCCGTGATGATCCTGGTGCGCTCGGTCACCGCGCCGACAGCTCCGGCAAGGGTCCCCACCTCCTTGAGGTTGTAGCGCTCAGAGATGAAGACAGCGCCGAACCCTAATTCCTCGGCGGCGCGGGCCTCCTCAATAATCTCTCGGGAGCTGGTCGGCTGACCGGCGAGCAGATAACAACCGAGTTCAGGCAGTTCGTCCTGGTCGGAATGGGAATGCAACTTGGCCACCTCCTCTTGGTGCAGCTGAGCGCTCCTGCCGATTCCGGCGTTTCATGGGCACGAGCGGGAGTCAGGGGGATCTCCGGCCACAGTCGAGTTCCCTGTAGCCACCGACAGCTCCAACTTCCATGAGAAGACTATGGGAGAGTTGGACAGGTGTCCAGATATCTGTCCGGACGACCATCTGCAATGGGTCATTCGGTCCCTCATTTGACAGCCGAAAGGGAGACGAAGGGACGCATTGACAAGCCATCCACATGTCCGGATACGCCGTTGTGCCAGGCCAGAAGGCGCCCAGCCAACCGGTAAATCGGGCGTCGCCACTCCCCGCCTCACCGGACCTTGGCCGATCTCCTGCTACAGCGAAGCGTGAGGATTCGGAAGGGTGGTCGAGATCCACGAAAGACCGAGACACATCTCATCCGACGACCCATCGCCCCAGGTGACGAAGTGGGGCGGGGTCTTGCGGAGGATGGGGAGTTCTTGGCCCAGGGTCGGGTCATAGGTACAAGTGACCTGAAGCGGCTCACCAGCCGTCACGTGGATGGGCTTGGCCAGGTTGTAGGCCTTTTGGTAGTGGAAGTTGTAGTTGGGCACATCGAGAACCGTCTGGGCCCGCGGCGTGCCTGGATTGAGGACCAGTCTGAAACTCTGACCGAGCAGGTGCATATGGGCCTGGGCTCGCACGATGTAGCCCGTGCTCGATACCGGGAACGTGCACGACGTCGTATCTCCCGCCGGCGGGTTGGAAGGATTGCGTCCACAGGCAGCCTCGATGGCATTGACAAAGGTCACGGCCATCGGTCCGAACTCCTGCCCTTGATGGGCTAGCGATGTTGCCCGGTTGCAGAGCGGTCCGGTCACACCGGCCGGGCACGGAATATCGGGGGCAGCGAAGGAGAGATCCAACTTGAGGGGCAGTAGGGGCGTGGACATAGGCACGGTCTGGACCACAAGCTTGTTGGTGACTGGCTTGTCCCCAACCAACAGGTTGTAGTGCACCTGCATGATCACCATGGTCCCTGCCGGAAGCTCGATGCCCGTGTCCTTGGGCAGATCGTCCACGCCGTGGCCGGGAGCCCACACGCTCAGGAATGGCGTGCTCCCGATTTCGTTGATCGGTTCGTTGGGTAGTCCGGCCTCACCGAAGCAGGTCCACCCCTTCCCTCCCACATTGGCCTTCTCCGCTTCGGCTACCAGCGAAGGAGGCAACAGGAACAGCCCGGCATGGTGGTCCTCGGGACTGCCAGCGAAGAACTGGCTCGAGATGACGTAGGCGTTCGTTTTGAGGTGAGGGTTGAGCAGAGTGCAGTGGTAGTCATCCGTGTCACCCGGGGGAGCCTTCGGACGATAGAGCGGTGACCTGAGGGTGATCGTCGTTATTTGGGACGATGAGGCACCGGTGGTAGGAGAAGCTCCCGACGAGTCGGCCGAACATCCAGCCAAGGCCGCTGCGGAGGCAACTAGGGCAAGAGCACCGAAAAGAGCGCCCCACGGCCCGGCAATGGATCTGCTGCGAGCACCGACGCGTCCCCGCCGCTTCTGTTCCCCCATGTCAATCAGCTCCCGATTCCTGTCTCACCAGCCCCCTCGATCACGCTACTGGAGAGGGAGGAATCGATCTTGCGGGGCTCAAGACAGCCTTCGCCGGGCTCGCCCAGACCACGCTCTGTTATCCGACTAACCCTATTGAGGGGAGCTACGAAGCAGCACCCGCCAAGACGGCCAGTACGCCGAAAGCCCCCGCCATGAGTATGGCCGGCACGACTCCTCGACGCAGGGCCAGGAGCCAGACGGCCGCCAACGTCAGGACCCCAACTTGCCAGAGGTGGGCCAGTTCCAACCCCAGTGGGATGGCAGATCCTGCAATGGCGCCGATAACAGCCGAGCCTGCCCCGACGAAGAACGCTTGGACCCGGGCATCTGAGCGGAGTCGACCAAAGTGTGTTGCCCCCGCAATGATGAAGGCGAACGAGGGGGCAAAGGCTATGGCCGCGGCCAGCAAGCCACCCCCTATGCCACTGGCTGCGTAACCGACAACGGCCACGGTTTGGACTACGGGACCGGGAGTGACCTGGCCGAGCGCCACTGCGTTCAGGAACTGAGCGCCGGTCATCCAATGGTAGGTGACCACCGCATCGTGCTGCATGAGCGGAATGATGACGAATCCACCCCCATAGGAGAGTGCACCGACTTTTAGGGCCACCCAGCAGAGAGCAGCCAAACCCCCCGTAACGACCGGAGGCCCCGTCAGGGGAATTAACCCCGACATCGCTCGCCTTGGCGACCCGTTCCTCCTGGCTCGGATGGTGATCTCGGCCGCTCCGCAGAGGATGAGCACCAAGACGAGGAACGGCCCGAAGGTGGCCGCCGAAACGCCCCCGGCCAAGAGATAGACCGTCCAGCGGACCTTCACGGCTCGCTCCGTGCCCGCTCGCTGCCAGCTGGCCGGAACAAGGCCTAGGGCGGCGTTGAGGGCTATTGCTGGAACAGCTGCACCGGCACCGGCGGCGGCACCCAGGGCCCACATAGGTGGATGAGAGGAAAGAAAGAGTGCCGAAAGGGCCAGGATCATCGTCAAGCCCGGGAGAATGAAACAGAGCCCCCCAACGATGGCCCCCAGGGAGCCTCTCAGACGCCAGGCGCAGTAGATGGCGAGTTGGGTCGAGGCGGGACCAGGGAGGAGATTCGTGGCGGCAATCCCATCCTCGAACTCGGCCGAGGTCATCCACTCACGCTTCTCGACGCAGAGCTCGCGGAACAGGACGATGTGCGCTGGCGGCCCACCGAAACCGATGATGCCAATACGACCCCACTCCCGAACAATTGTCGCCAGCGGGACCCGTGCCTCGGAGGGCTGGGACATGCGTACCTCAGGACGTAACAGGAATCAGGCGTCGATAGCGGCACGAAGTTCTGCGAGGCGGTCGCGGTTAAGGGAATACCAGACCCATTTCCCACGACGGTCGCCGCTCACCAAGCCCGCCTCACTCAGGATCTTCAAGTGATGGGAGATGTTTGGTTGGGACTTGCCCAGAGGAATGACGAAGTCACAGACACAGATTTCACCATCGGCCGCGTCGGCCAACATGCTCAACACCCGGAGCCGGACCGGGTCGGCCAAGGCGGTGAATCCCGACGCCAGCTCCGCTGCTCCATCCACATCCAGTGGTGCAGCTAGCACCGAGGGGCAGCACTTATCGACCGATCGCACCTTGATCGCCGCTGTTCTCGTAGCCATTCCACACCTCTCACCTTAATTGACGACCGTGAATGAATAGATCATACTCCATGCATCCACGCTTATGAATCTATTGGAGGTATCTGATGTCCAGAGTCCAGCTAGCCCTCAACGTCGCCGACATCGACTTGGCCGTGGAGTTCTACGCCAAGCTGTTCGGGACCGAACCGGCCAAACGCCAGCCCGGCTACGCCAACTTCGCCATTACCGACCCTCCCTTGAAGCTGGTCCTCATGGAGAACACCGATACCCGAGGACACGGTGTGGAGGGTGCTCTCAACCATCTGGGCGTCGAGGTGGAGTCACCGGGTGAGGTGGCGACAGCGTCAGGCCGGTTGAGCAGCGAAGGGCTGGCTACTGAAGTCCAGAACGAGACAACTTGTTGCTTTGCAGTACAGGACAAGGTCTGGGTGGAGGACCCCAGCGGCGCCCCGTGGGAGATCTACACGGTCCTGGCTGACGCTCCTTGGGAGTCAGGCACCACTGGCGATGGGACCTGCTGCAGGCCAGCCGCCGAAAGCGGGCCCGTCGAGCTGGGCGACACCCCGGCCGCATCCTGCTGCTGATGCCTGAGAGTTGGCGGGGAGTGTCGTGATGCCTGCTCCACTCTGGCGCAGGCTGCTGGCCGAGCTACTTGGCAGTGCCTTCCTTGCTGCCATCGTCATTGGATCCGGTATCGCTGCCCAGCAGCTTTCACCTGGCAACACAGGCCTCCAACTACTGGAAAATGCGGCAGCCACGGGGGCGGGACTCTACGCCATCATTCTGATGTTCGGACCCGTATCCGGTGCACACTTCAACCCGGTCGTTTCCTTCGTGGACGCCACGTTCGGCGGCGTCACGTGGCGCACGGCGCTGGCCTACCTACCGGCTCAGGTGGCCGGCTGCGTCGGTGGAGCCGTGGTGGCCAATCTGATGTTTTCCAAGGCAGCGATAGCCATCTCGACCCACCATCGGTCCACTCCCGCGCATTTCCTCTCTGAAGTCGTCGCCACTCTCGGACTGATACTGGTGATCTTCTCTCTGGCCCGGAGCGGGCGATCCCGCAGTGCCGCTGCTGCGGTGGGAGCGTACATCGGGGCGGCGTACTTCTTCACCAGTTCAACCAGTTTCGCCAACCCGGCCATCACGATAGGTCGAATGTTTTCCAACACCTTCGCCGGAATCTCCCCGTCATCGGTTCCGAGTTTTGTAGCTGCCCAGGTTGTTGGCGGTGCGTTGGCGGTGGTCGTCATCAGATTGCTCTATCCCGACATCACGCCCGCCGAAGCCGCCGACATCATGTTCCCCCACTCGGGAAGTCCTGAGTCCTCCGGCCTTCCACAGACTCTTGCAAAGGACCCGCTATGACCGAGCGACCGACTGTTCTGTTCCTATGCATTCACAACTCGGGGCGAAGCCTGGCAGCACGAGTGCTGCTCGACCACTACGCCCAGGGTCGCCTCCGGGTTGAATCGGCAGGGTCGGAGCCCGGCAGCGAGTTGAATCCCGCCGTCGTGGCCATCTTGGAGGAGAGGGGCCTCGATCCTTGGCGGGAGTTCCCGAAACCACTGTCCGAGGACACCGCACGGGCAGCACATGTCATCGTCACGATGGGATGTGGCGACACCTGCCCCTTCTACCCCGGCAAGCGCTATCTGGACTGGGAACTGGACGATCCCGCCGGGCTACCCGTAGAGAAGGTCCGTCCCATCGTGGACGAGATCGACCGGCGCACCCAGTCCCTGTTGGCGGAACTCCTGGGAACGAAAACAACCGGGTGGCGATTGATGCGAACCCGGAGATGACATTCAACCCCTCGACTGGTCGAGCCTTCGAACCATCTACGCCGCTGGGCTCAGCGCCGGAAACGCCGCCTTCGAGATGGAGCTTCCGACTGGGGAGAATGGGCACCCCTTACCTAACGATTTGAGACTGGTCGGTGCCGCCATCCGCTAGGCCAAATGTTGCGGCTACCCAGCAGGAGAGCATGGCGAGGGACAGCTCGATCACCCCCATCCCGCTTGCTGTGAGCCGCGCCTCCCCCGTTGTCGATAACGTTGGTCCAGGTATCGGACACCAAGAAGGCCGCCGTGAAAGACGGCGGCTAAACACGACGAGGGCCGACGGTGAGGAACCACGCCGTGCTGAGCAGTCCCAGTAGTTCGATGACGTCCAAGCCCGTCCAGACCAGTCGAAGGTGGTGCCTCAGGCTTGGTAGCCCAACTGCGATAGAGATACGTTGAAGCCGCTCCAATCGATGCTAAGACTGCTGACAGCAAGTAGCCGGTTCAAAGACCGAGGCGACCCGGACAGCTGATGGCAGGGTCCGTCAACCATCGCCGGCAGACCGGAGAAGTGCAACTGGCAGGCGCAGCGCGGTTAAGCGTTGGCTCCGTCAGAGCCGAAACTCCCGTTGGCTCGTGCCCGAACCGAAACCACAAGGCGGCGAGGGAAAGCGACCCGGCGAAGCTCACCCACACATAGGCTGGCGGCGGAAGTGCGAGCCAGCTGCAGACTGCTGAAGACTTCCGACTGCGAGGACGAAACAGCTCTCCCTGGCCCAGCATGGAGCGATGGGTCGGTACCGCGACCGAGGCTGAGCGCCCGAACACAACTTCCTTACGGCCGGTGCGCGTCGAACCAGGCCTGGACAATCTCGGGTCGAAGTCGGCCCTGCCTGGCGACGGGAAGCCCCACGGAGCGGGCCCACGCTCGGACTTCGCTCGTAGGAGGTTCGGCTACAGCAGGCACGCCCCGCATCAGCAGATTCGACGCCGATGCGGGCGGTGGCGGCGGATTCGCTCCTCGCCCAGGCGTGGGCTGCTGCGAGATAGCGGTAGGTCCACTCTTCGGCGAGTGGCGCGAGTTTCGCAGAACACAATCGGTACGCCAGGCCAGCGGACCTGCAGTTCGGCGAGTCCGTCAGCAACCACAGCCGGGCGGATGCGGTCGAGCTTGAAGACCTGCGAGTAGCGCTCCTCGACCACAACGGCAGCAAGCGGCAACGAGGCCAGTTCGGCGATGGCGAATCGCAGCGTGCTGTTGGTCAGGCTGGAGACGAGGTCGGGTAGCGATTTGCGCTCCACTGCTGCGACCAGCCGGCCATCGAGTTCCAGGCCGTAGTCGCCGCAGGGAAGCGACCGTTTCATGGTGTGGACTTGCTGGTCGGTGAAGCGGTAGGCGTATCGCTCCCGGGAGTCGACGATGATCTGTAGGTCGACGATGCCCCCAGCGCGAGCGGTCGGGACCCGTACATTCGGTCGGGCTTGCTTCCGAGTACGTGGAGACTGCCAGAACACCGCATCTCGGCCACGAGCGGTGGTGAACACCAGCTGCGAACGGTTCTCCCGGCCGCGAGCGAGTACGAGGTCGATCGACGCGCCGCGGCGCACACACGAGCGCACCGGGACTTGCTCCACGATCTCGGGCTCGCTGGGCCACTCGTCTATCGCGACCGGGTAACAGAACAGCGCCTTTGTACGCGGCCACGTGCCAGCGGTACGGAACACCAGCCCATCGCCCAGCGGAACCCGCATCAGGTAGGGCAGGCGTGATTCGGGGTCGGGATTGCTGACGATCAGTAGTTCAGTCATCGGCACCACCAAGTGAGTTTTCCCTCGCCGGCCGACAATTCGCCGGCGACCCGGCCACGCTCCTCAATGAGCTCAATCAACAAGAACTCCACCGGCATGAGCCACGACAGTAGACGGCGGTCGGGCAGCGCGCCGTGCGAGGGTCAGAACCCGTGTCCCGCAAGGATTGGTTTTCGCTCGAAATGAAGGGGATTGAACCCTCGGCCCCTACCGTGCGAACGGAACGGAGGCACCTCCCTGGCCTGGGATTTCTCGTGGAGTTCCAGGCCACTTTGGTCGTCGAGGTGCACCGAAGGGCGAGGAAGGGCACGGTCGGGCAGCAGGTGAGTCCTGTTGAGTCCTCAGCACGCTATCGGCACGGTCCTCTTGATCAGGGAGATCAGGGCTACCGCCGTAGACTTGGAGCAATGGAGCGAGCGCGAAGCGTGAAGCTCGGAACCGCAGCTCGTCCGGTGGCGATCCCCGAGGCGTTCGATTGGGCGCCAAGAGCCTCAGGGGCCGTCACACTTCCGTTCCATGTGCGATGGAGTGATCCAGTCAATGGCTTACGACATGGCTGTGCGCGCGGATCGGCTTCGCGGCTAGGAACAGGTCCTCCTTGAGGACACCGAGGCGGACGTACGGCACTTCGTCGACCCTAAGGAACTCGCCTCCGAGCTCTTCGGTGAGCTTGTACTCCCGCCAACGGTCCGACGGACGTGGCAGGAATGGTTCATAACGACACGATGAGGCCCAGGCGGAGAGTTGAGCGATCTTCCGGTCCGCGTAGCGAACATCGACAATCTGCCCGCTACCGGTCATAGACCTCACGACGATGACCAAGCGTCACGACCACGACTAGAAGCACATCATCCTGAACGGTGTAGATCATCCGGTAATCACCAACACGTACCCGATAGCCGGACGGACCCCGTAATGGACGGGACGCTGGGGGCCTTGGGTCGTTGGCCAGGAGACCGATGGCTCCCTGGATGCGGGGACGGACCGCCGGATCCAGCTTTCTCAGTGCCCTTGACGCGGCAGGGCGAAGCTCGATCCGGTAGGACGTCACGTCCAGCCGAGATCAGCCTTGACCTCATCCCACGGAATGTTCGGGCCTTCTTCGGCCATGGCCGCGTCAAAGGCCTGGATATCCTCGGCGTCTTCGAGCGCTCCGATCAACTCCTCATACCGCTCAGGGCTGACCAGTACCGCAGCGGGACGGCCATAGCGCTCAAGGAACACGGCTTCGGTGTGGGCCGTCTCTACGGCCTCCGAAAGTCGTTCCCGGGCTTCGCTGACTGCCATTTTCGCCATGGAGTAGGATTGTACAAGATACTCGTACTGATGTACATAACTTTGACCGAAGTCCGCTTCGAGGCAGGGAACCGACGTTCGCGACCGCAGCGCTCAACGACCGCCCGGGGTTCCCACTTTTAGGCCTCGGACCTGGCCTTTAAGTGGACCTTGGGGGACACAATAAGAACCGCTCCCCCACAGTTGGCGGCCCCAACATCGACCTCGGAAGTTGGGCCGACAAGGGCGTTCGATCAGTCTGAGGCCACTCAGAGACTCGTAGCTAACCGTAGCTCGATGTGCTACAGTTATGTCATGGCAAAGACCATCGCACAGCGCCAGCTCCGGAACGACAACGCCAAGGTGATCGAGGCCGTCGCCGCTGGCGAGAGCTTCGTCGTCACTCGCAATGGCGTGCCCGTAGCGGAACTACGTCCGATCCAGCAGACGCGCCGGACCTTTGTGCCTACGGCTGAGCTTCTGGTGCTGTCCGCCACCGGGCCACGGATCAACCGAAAACGATTCAGGGCGGATCTCGATCGGGTCGTGGACCAAGGCCTGTAGATGCCAGCGGGCCTACTCGACACCTCGGTGGTCATCGACTGGGACGACCCGACGGTTGCCGCTGCCCTTCCAGAAGAGGTCGCCGTGTGCGCGATCACCCTCGCTGAGCTGGCCGCTGGGCCCCACCTTGCTACCTCCAGTTCCGAGGGCGCACGCCGTCAGGCTCGTCTCCAGCAGGTAGAGGCGACCTTCGAGCCACTCCCCTTCGATGCCACCGCGGCTCGGAGCTACGGACAGGTCGTGGCCGCCGTTGCCGAGGCGGGACGGTCACATCGACGGCGTATCGCCGACCTGCTCATCGCCGCCACCGCGCACGCCAACGGCCTCGCGCTCTACACCCGAAATCCGGGCGATTTCGCCGGGCTCAGCGATCTCGTCCACGTCGTCGGCATCTGACCGCTGAACGGTCACCCTCTATGGAGGAGTGCGCGGTCGCTGACCGTTCCGATCTCCAACGCTAAAGATCCAGGTCAAGATCGCGGGGCGAACGCCACGGCCCTGCGAGCCCGCATAGCACGATGGCAACGAAGAGAAGGAGTCCTTCGAGGCATTCATGGACTTCGTCGGTGAGCGGCAGCCGCCCACCCGGACCTGCATATCTACCACTACGCCTCACTGTCGACTACATCCAGTACAGCACTTTGAGCCACACGACCACCGTGCCGGCATGGGCGCCGACCGCCCTGCAGCGGCTTTCGAGTCGGTTCGGCGGAAAGGCTGCGCCCGACAACTGCTCCTGTATCGCCCCGGGAAACTCCCTCGCCCCCAAAAGGCCACCGGCTGAAGCATCCCCTGGACACCGCCGGAAAGGCAAACTTCCGGCGGTCGCTGGTCCGTTTGGCTAGAGACGGAAAGTTCAAGGGTCGCGTCGCCAAGGATTGAGGGCCACCCGCTCGGTGATCGCAGAACCGACATCTCGTCGCAATCGGTTTGACGCAAACCTCCAATCAGCAGCTGCCCTGAACCACAGCTCGGGCCCAGGCCCACTCGTCATGCTTTTGGTTGTCATCAACCAACGGCAAAAGGAGAAGCAAATGACTGACAATGAACAGGGGCCTGCGCTCGCAGACAGTGCCAAAGTAGTCGGACCGGGTATTCACCGCCCCAAGCGGGCGGTGAGGGTCACCGCCGCCGCCATCGCCCTCGGATTGGGTGTGGTGGGTGGGGGAGCAATCGCCGGAGCGGCGTCGACGACTTCGGCGGCCTCGAGCGCTTCATCGACCTCCGCTCACGTGGGTCATCCGCCGGGTGGACCTACGGGTTCGCCGCCAGTTGCCGTGGGAACGGTCAAGTCGGTGGGTGACGACACCTTCACCATCACCACCGGGAGCGGGGCCACGGTGACAGTCAATGTGAGCTCCAGCACCACCTATCGAGATCCGTCAGTGAGCTCGGCCACCTTGGCCAACGTCACCGTCGGGGAGCAGGTGGCCGTCTTCGGCACCGAGTCTTCCGACACCGTGACCGCCACCAGCGTCGGCATCGGCAACCCGTCCTCGGCCGGTATGGGTGGCCCGGGAGTGGGCAAAGGTGGACCCGATGGAATTGCGCCTGGTGCCCCGGGAGCCGGCAAAGGTGGACCTGCGGGTTCGCCGCCAGTTGCCGTGGGAAGGGTCAAGTCGGTGGGTGACGACACCTTCACCATCACCACCGGGAGCGGGGCCACGGTGACAGTCAATGTGAGCTCCAGCACCACCTATCGAGATCCGTCAGTGAGCTCGGCCACCTTGGCCAACGTCACCGTCGGGGAGCAGGTGGCCGTCTTCGGCACCGAGTCTTCCGACACCGTGACCGCCACCAGCGTCGGCATCGGCAACCCGCCCGCGGCCGGTAAAGGTGGCCCGGGAGCGGGCAAAGGGCCATTTGGGGGCACTCCACCATCGACGCAGAAGGGAGCTTGAGCCTCCTCCTAGAGCCCGCGACCCGTAGGAGCCAACCCCGGCGACCACACCCCGATGCCCCATCCGCATCGGGGTGTGGTCGGGCCTGACAGCCGCTGATCGCACTTCTTCATCGATGGCACGGGACCTTACGGTCAGGTCACCTTGAAGGAGGTCTTGCTCGTTGCGGTCCCACCCTTTGGTGACGACCTCGATCTTGCCGGTCTCGGCGCTGGCCGGGGCCGTGATCTTGTTGGTCGTTGCCGAACGGGGAGCCTTCTGTCAAAAGGAAGGAGTACTCCCCGGAGGAGGACATTGGTCCGGCGACCCAAAGCACGGACCAATCGAATCCGCCATCCTGCGGGGCGTGATCTTGGGGATGCATCGCTAGTCCTCAGACTGCCATTCCTGAGGCGCCGACGTCCGATTTGTCCCCCAAAGCGCTGGACAAATCCTCGGCCCCGAAGTCCATAACGTGCCTCTGACCGAGTGGGGCTAGCAAGAATCGAACTTGCGACCTCAGCCTTGTCAGTTCGTTTCAAGGGGACGAGCTAGATCACGGGAGACGGTCTGTGGTGACTTGAGCTGGCGCAATGGCGTTTGCAGAAGATCCCGGACGGCAGCTAACGGCGCGAGTCGTAGGACATTTAGTCGGACAGATCTCTCAACGCCGAGACGATCGCCGATCGCTGGAAGGCGGCCATCACGGAATGACCGAACGGCGGCGTCCCTACCCGAGAACACCAGGTATGGAATTGGCGATCTTCAGGATGCAGAGTATGGCCCACGCCAACATGAACACTCTCAGGCCATGAAGCGACTGATGGGAGGCTCCGATGCGTCCGAGATTGCCAAATACCATGCGAACTGAGTCCCATTGAGTCCGGCTGGTCGGGTTGCCTCATTCTGACCCTGGCAACAGTTTCACCGTTGCACCCATGAACTGGTGTTTCTTAACGAGGGCCAGCAACTTCGGTAGGCCGATTCTACATTGGCCAACGTAGCGCTCAACGGCTCCTCCGGGATTCCACTCTAGGCATCTGACCTGGCCTCCGAGTGGAGGTGAACGGACTCGAACCGTCGGCCTCTACATTGCGAACGTAGCGCTCTACCAGCTGAGCTACACCCCCGGACCAGACGAGATTAGCCGCCTCCGGGGGACCGAGGTCCCTGGCTTCCGCAACGGTGGCAATGAACCACCCCGTCGCGAGCCCGGAGTGGCGAACGTTGGCCCGCTCCGGACCTATCCCGACGCCACGGCCGCTGTCGTTGCCGTCGTCGTGGTGGTCGGCGGAAGCGTCGTGGTGGTGGAGGTGCTCGTCGTGGTCGTGGTGGGTGGGATCGTCGTCGAGGTGGTCGAGGTGGTGGTTGGGGGCGTCGTGGTGGACGTAGTCGACGTCGAGGTGGTCGAGGTGCTCGACGTCGTGGTGGTCGTCCCCCCGCCGGTCCCCGTGGCATTGCCGGGCCGGAACGTGAACAGAGCCTCGGCGCAGTCCTGAGGCTGGGCGGCCACCACCACGTCTACGCCGGGCAACGAGCTGTACGACCAGACCCCGAGGGGCGCACCGCTCTGGAGGCAGGCCAACGAGGGGTCGTTGGTGGTGAACCGGGTGAGGGTGCCCAGGTACTGGGCGCTACCGATGGACGTTGGCAGAGTCACCGGTCCCAGCGGAACGGCCCGCCCCTTCCACACTCCGATGGTTGCGTAGCCGGTCCCAGGGGGAGCAGTGGTTGTCGGGGACGTGGAGGCGTTCTTGTTGGTGGGCCCGGTCGAGAAGTCCTTGGCCACCGGGGCATCCCCCAGGAGCGCCGCCATCATGGCCGGGTTGTTCCCATCCATGCCCAACGCCCAGATCCCCACTCCGGCGACGTGGAACCTGTTGGCCAGCCGGGCCTCCACGGCCAGGGACGTCGGGTTGTCGAAGAACGTCTCATGCCACTGGCTCCCCACCTTGTACGAGGTCCAGGCGGTCTGCGTGGTCGCATCCCAGTAGGTGGGATGGCCCGACGCCGCGATGACGCCGTCACTGAGCGGTGTCCCCGCGCCAGTGGCCTTGGCGGTGATCGTCCCGTTGTTGGTCGGCCAGTCGTAGCCGTAGAACGGCAAGCCCAGGATCACCTTGCTGGCCGGGGCCACCGCGGTGTACTGCTGGAGGGCCTCGGTGTCGCTGAACCCACCCGGCGCCTCCGGCGAGGTGGCACTCGGGGAGAATTGGTTGTTCACGTCATAGGCCATGATGAAGAACCCGTCGACTGCCGGCGCCAGCGCCGCAATGTTGTAGAAGCCTCCCGGGTCGCCCGCCGAGCTGGCATAGGTGGCCATGGTCACCTGCCAATGGGGGTTGGCCGCGTGCAGGGCGTGCGACACCTGGGTGATCAGATGGGTGAGCCCGACCTGATCCTCGCTCCCCTCCCCTTCGAAGTCGAAGTTCACCCCGTCGAGGTTCTTGGCCGAAACCGCGGCGATCAACGCCGCCGACAGCCGGGCCGGGGCGGTGGGATCCGAAGTGATGGCATCGAGCGAGCTCTGGCTGAAGTCCGTCACCGTGAGTACCACCCGGTCGCCGGCCGCATGGGACCGGTTGACCAGATTGACGAGATCCTGGCTCTCGTAGCCGTTCCATCCGGAGCCGCTCTCGTCGAGCGAGCCGTTGGGATTGGCGTCGATGCTGAAGTAAGCCAATGTGGTGAGGTCCTTCACGTCGTATCCCGACGACTCGGGCAGCGTCCAGTACGGGGCGTAACCGAAGACCTCGTGGGACTGCAACGGCGCCGACCCGGCCACTGAAGGTGGTGCCGGCTTCGGCTTGGAGGTGGCGGCGGCCAGGCTGGCACTCTGGTGCTCCAGGGCCTGGAAGCCGTTGCCGATGTCGTTGGTCTGGGGCGCCAGTGAAGGCGCGCTGGCGCCCACCGACGAGACGATGGTGCCGCTCCCGGCCAGCAGGAGCAGGGCGATCATCCCCACGGCCACCGGCCCGATCCGCCGGCGCCCGAGGCCGTGCTGCGGTTCGTTCCCCTCCGGCGAGGCGCCGCCGGTCCACCGGGCCTTGAGGGAGGCCAGGACCGCGCCCACAGCCGCCACCGCAGGCGAGCGCGGTGCCGGGTCTTCGTCGAACTGGTTGGGCTCGGAGGCTGTCGTCAATTGGCGATGTGATGTTGCCGCCAACAAGAAGGCTCCCAGTCCGGCTGTCGGTGCCACGAATCTCTGCACACGGTCGCCAACCGACCAACCTCCGTCGGAAAGGCAAATTTCGAGAAGTTCACCGCGTGATCCGTCCGCCCGTGCGATCACGCCCTCTGCTTTGACACTACACACCAGGGACCAGGGGACCAGGTCGGGTACCGGCCGGCACGCTCCGGTGACGGCGGCAATAACCAGTCCGTGCTCCGTGGCGCACAGCTCATACTCAGCTGTTGCCGCGGTCGGTGTCGCTTGGTCCTCTGAAGGGCCGGTGCCGGCCCCGCCGGGCGGCGCCACCGCCACGACGCCGTTCAGGACGACGTCGTCGAGGTCAAACAGGTCGGGGGGTGGGCGGCGGAGGGAGTTCATGGGAATGGACTTCACGACACGCGTGGATGTTCTCGTACCGACGGCGGAACGTTCCGCACACTCAGTGTTCAGATTACTACTCTGTGCGCACTTTGGCTATAGGCGTTTGCCGAGACGCTACCGGCCCCGAAGCCCTACGACGGTCACCGGCCGGGCCTGCTGGTCGGACGTCATCTTGAGGGCGGCACTAAAGATTCTTCCCCACGGTTCCGACAATTAATCCGCGGCCCCATACCCGAGGCGAAATCAGCACAGAGTGGTCCCCACATGAAGTCACCGATCCACAGCGAATCGGCCGGAACCGGCATGATCTTCGTTGAAGGGTTCCGCCTGCTCTTCGTGCTGGCCGGTTCAGCGGCCGGCTTTGAGATCGGCCGCTGGCTCGATGGCAGCAAGAGCGCTCCCGTGTACGGGCTCATGTTCGGGGCCGCCGTCAGTTATGTCCTGGGCGGAGTAGCCGGCCGGCTGGTGGACAAAGGACTGCAACGTGCCGTCTTTCTCTTCCGCAACACCCCGGCCGGCGAGATGTTCGCGGCGTCGATCGCCGCCACCACCGGCATGTTGCTGGGCCTGGTGATCGGGCTACCGCTGCTGGTGCTGTTCCGGTCCGGCTTCGCCCTGGTGATCACGGCGGTGGTCTCCTGGGTCCTGGCCTCACTGGGATGGAGGATCGGTTCGGTCAAGGGACGCCAGATCGTGGCGGCGGCCGGCCTCTCCCGAATCCTTGCCCCCCAGACTGAACCGCCCCAGGGTCATGCCATCCTGACCGACCCCTCGGCCCTCATGGACCGGTTCCTGCTGGTGCTGGGGCGGGACGGACTGCTCCCGGGCGGACTGGTGGTCCCCCAGTTCGTGTTGGACCACATCCGCGCCGTGGCCCTCTCGCCGGACCCGGTCACCTCGCGTCGGGCCCGTCGAGGGCTGGAGTCCCTCGAGGCCATGCGCGAGGCGGGGGTCCCGGTGCACATCGCCCCCGACGAGGTGCCCGAAGTCGACGACCCCAACGTCAAACTTCTCACCGTGGCCCGCCGGCTCGGACTGCTGATCGGGACGTGCTCCACCACCATGGTGGACGAGGCCCACAAGTGGCAGCTTCCCGTGGTCGACCTACGCAGTGTGGCCGGCGCCCTGACCCCCGACCACCTCCCCGGGGAGCTCTTGCACCTCGACCTGATCAAGGAAGGTCGCCAGTCCCGCCAGGCGGTGGGCTATCTGCCCGACGGGGACATGGTGGTGGTCAACGACGCCACCCACCTCATCGGCAGTGGCGAGGTACCGGTCACCGTGCTGTCGACCCGGTCCACGAGCCAGGGGGTGATGGTCTTCGCCAAGCTGGCCGCCGAGGTCGATTCCGATGCCGACACCATGGAGCGTGCCGTTGAACCCGGGGCCAGATCCGGACGGGAGCTCCGGCAGAACCGGCGGATGGGAGTCGGTCAGTAGCGCTCTCCGGCTGAGCCCCCTGGGACCTGCCACCAGCCCCTGCGACGGGGCGGGGCGGGGCACGCCGGATGGTTTACCTGCGGGTGGAGAGGCCTCCCGGAAGGTCGGGTCAACCGATCCGGCCTACCGGGAGCGCCCGGCGCCGGGTCCCCGTGAAGGTCAGGCCTCTTTGACCGCCGCCACCAACTTGGTCAACGTGTCCTTGGCATCACCGAACAGCAAGGTGGTCTTGGGGTCGAAGAGCAGCTCGTTGTCGATGCCGGCGAACCCGGGGCGCATGGACCGCTTGAGGAACACGATGTTCTCGGCCAGGTCGGCGTGGATGATGGGCATGCCGTAGATGGGGCTCCCCGGGGTGTTCTGGGCAGCGGGGTTCACCGTGTCGTTGGCTCCGATGACCAGGGCCACGTCGGCGGTGGGCATCTCGGGGTTGGCCTCGTCCATCTCCTTGAGCTCGTCGTAGGGCACGTTGGCTTCGGCCAGCAGCACGTTCATATGTCCGGGCATGCGACCGGCCACGGGGTGGATGGCGTAGAACACCTCCACCCCCCGGGCCATCAGCAGGTCGGCCAGCTCCCGGACGGTGTGTTGGGCCTGGGCCACGGCCAGCCCGTAGCCCGGGATGATGACCACCTTGCGGGCGTAGGCCAACAGCACCCCCACGTCCTCGGGGGTCCCGGCCTTCACCGGTCGGGACTCACCGGTTCCGTCGGCACCCCCGGCGGCGGTGACCACCGAGCCGAAGGCGCTGAACAACACGTTGGCCAGCGAACGGCCCATGGCCTTGCTCATCATCCGGGTAAGCAGGATGCCCGACGCTCCGACCAGGGTGCCGGCCACGATGAGCAGGTTGTTGTTGAGGGTGAATCCCGACGCCGCCACGGCCAGCCCGGTGAACGAGTTGAGCAGCGAGATCAGCACCGGCACGTCCGCACCGCCGATGGGGAGCACGAAGATGACCCCGAGGACCAGGGAGAGCACGGCCGTGGCCACCAGCAACGGCACGCTCCCGGTGACCAGGGTGCCGACGGCCAGTGCGACGATGGCCACCGCCACCAAGGCGTTGATGACCTGTTGGGCCGGGTAGGTGATGGGCCGGCCGGTCATCATCTCCTGCAACTTGGCGAAGGCGATGGCGCTGCCGGAGAACGACACGCACCCCACCAGCACCCCGAACAGCACCTCGGCGATCCGGTACACGGCCGGTTTGCCCGGCGCGATGATGAGGAAGACCACGATGGAGATCAGGGCGGCCGCACCACCGCCGACGCCGTTGAAGATGGCCACCATCTGGGGCATCGCCGTCATCTTCACCCGGCGGGCCGCCGGGACGGCCACGGCCGCGCCGATGACCATGGCCACCAGGGTCAGCACCAGGTTGAGGGAGTGGGCCCGGACCGCCGGGTTGGCGAAGGTGATTCCGACGGCCGCCGCGGCGGCGGCCGCCCCCACCAGGTTGCCGTTGCGGGCGTGCTTGGGCGAGCTCAGGCCCTTGAGGGCCAGGATGAACCCGATGATGGCCAGGAGGTAGACCAGATCGATCCACGTGTTGAGGGTCACGCGGCACCATCGGACGGCTCGTTGGTGGCACCATCACCGGCGCCGGGCTTCGGGGCCCGCTCGGCCGGCTTGGTCTTGAACATCTCGAGCATGCGGTCGGTGACCACGAAGCCGCCCACGATGTTGAGGGTGGCCAGCACCACGGCCAGAAAGGCCAGGGTGATCTCGACCGTGCCGTGGGCACTCCCCATGATGATGATGGCCCCGACCAACACGATCCCGTGGATGGCATTGCTGCCGGACATGAGCGGGGTGTGCAGGATGCTGGGAACGCGACCGATCACCTCGTTCCCCACGAAGGCCGCCAGCACGAAGATGGTCAGGAACTCCACGATTCCGGTAGTGCTCATGAGCCTTCCTCCCCGTTCGCCGCCGGCGCCAGGCCCAGGGCCTCGGCGGTTGGACTGTGGACCACGGTGCCGCTCCTGACCACGCAGGTGCCGGCCACGATCTCGTCGTCGAAGTCCGGGGCCAGCTCGCCCTCTTTGACCAGCAGCCCCAAGAAGTTGGCGATGTTCCGCGAATACAGGAAGCTGGCGTGGGTGGGCATCGACGCCGGCGGGTTGGACAGCCCGACCACGGTGACCCCGTGGTGCTCGACTTCCTCGCCGGCCACGGACAGCTCGCAGTTACCTCCGGAGTCGGCGGCCATGTCCACGATGACCGCACCGTCGGACATGGCGTCCACCATGGCCGTGGTCACCAGCACCGGGGCCTTGCGCCCGGGGATCTGGGCCGTGGTGATGACCACGTCGGACCCGGCCACTTCGGCGGCCAGCAGTTCCTGCTGGCGGGCCAGGTACTCCGCCGACTGCTCCTTGGCGTAACCGCCGGCGCCGTCCTGGGTCTCCAACCCGAGCTCGACGAAGCGGGCCCCGAGGCTCTGCACCTCTTCTTTGGCCGCGGCCCGGACGTCGTAGGCCCGCACCACCGCCCCCAGGCGCCGGGCCGTGGCGATGGCCTGTAGGCCGGCCACACCGGCTCCCATCACCAGCACCTTGGCCGGAGGGACGGTACCGGCGGCGGTCATGAACATGGGGAAGAACTTGGCCAGGTGCTCGGCCGCGGCCAGGCCGGCCCGGTACCCGCTCACGGTGGCTTGGGACGACAGGGCGTCCATGGACTGGGCCCGGCTGATCCGGGGCAGCAGGTCGAGGCTGTACACCGTGGCGCCCTTGTCGGCCAGCGCCTTGACCACGTCGGAGGCCTGGACCGGCTGCAGGAAGCTGACGATCGAGACCCCGTCAGGCAGGTCGGCCACCTCACTCAGGGTCGGCGGCTGTACGCGGGCGACCATCGAAGCACCGTCGAGGGTGGAGGCCACGTCGGAGCCGACGGTGGCGCCGGCCTCTCGGAAGGCCTCGTCGGAGAACCGGGCCGCTGACCCCGCCCCCGACTGCACGGCCACCTCCACCCCGGTGGCGATCAGCTTCGAGGCCACCTCGGGGACCACGGCCACCCGGTCCTCACCGGGGCGCGTTTCTGCGAGAACTGCAAGTTTCACCGCCAGAGGTATAGCGGCAAATGCAGCAGGCGACCACCCAACTTCTTGTGATCACCCTCCGGCGACCGACCATTTCCCCTGTTCACCAGGGATATTTGGCCCGATACCGCCACCTGCGCCGAGGGCCGGCGGAACCCACTTCCAGCGGTTCGGCCGGGCTTCTTGGGCCAGCTACTGGTCGGATCCGTCCGGTTGGCCGTCCGGGGCCCCAACCTCATCGGAGGCTCCACCGGGCCCAAGGTCCGCTTCGGCCAGGGCCTCGGCCACCTCGTCCTCGAGGCCGTCGGCCACGGCTTCCGCGGCGGCTTCGGACTCGGCTTCGATTTCAAATTCGGCGTCGGCTTCGGCGGAATCGGGGTCCTCCCCGAAGGCGGCGCTCGAGACGATCCGCTCACGGCCCATGGGCTGGGGAGCCACGTCCTCGTCCAGGGACACCAGGAAGGTCTCGCCATCACCGGGGACCACCAGGGACCTGATGGCGGTGCACGAGAACTGGGGAACACCGGGGCCGCTGGCGAAGGCCCGGGCGTCCTCGCCCGACATCGGCCGGGAGAAGAAGAACCCCTGGGCGGCATCGGCGCCGAAGCCCCGGACGATCTCCACCTGGTTCGGGGTCTCCACCCACTCGACGATGGCCGACATGCCCAACGAGTGGGCCATGTGGATGACCGTCTCCATCACCAACCGGTTGATGCCCTGGGTCGATTCGAGGCCGGCGGTGAAGGAACCGTCGATCTTGACCGTGCTGATGGCGTTGCGCTTGAACGGCTCGAACGACGACCAGTTGGTCCCTACGTCATCCACCGACAGCTGGACTCCCATCTCCGAGATGTTCCGGAGGTCGGCGGCGGCCTCCGAGTCCACGATGGCGTCCTCGGCCACTTCGAGGGTCAGCTGCCCGCTCCGGAACCCGGTGACGTCGAGGGCGTCGGCCACCGCCTTGGACACCTCGCCCCGGCGGAGCTGGTGGATGGTGCAGTTGACTCCCAGCTGAATGCTGGGCGACCAGTCGCGGGCCTTCTCGCACGCCTCCATCAGGATCCAGCGGGTCAGGGGGCCGATGTCCCCACTGAGCTCGGCCTGGGGGATCAGGTGGTGGGGCGAGATCAATCCCTGGGTGGGGTGCTCCCACCGGACCAGGGCCTCCATCCCGAGGAGACGGCCGTTGGAGAGGTCCACCACCGGCAGGTACTCGAGGTAGGGAGCACCGGTCAGGGCGAAGGTGGTCGGCTCGGCATGGGTCAGCATGGCCCGACCGCCTGTCGGGCGGTCCGGCCGCCACTCCCCGCAGGGAGACCTCTCACAGAATCTGGAGCCACGTTGGAAGCATCGACCGCCTTTGCCCTGCACTTGAGGCCATTCCGGCCCCCAATGCCCCTCCCGGTGGCAGCCCGGATCCCGGACCGGAGCACGCCCTCGGGGCTTCGGGGGCAGACCCTCGGTCCTTCGGCGGGGCCGGCAGGGTCAAAGGCCCGGCTCCGACGGCCCCCGGGCGGCCTCTTACCGCTCCTACCTGGGTGTTCCTGGTCGCCGGGCCATTGGTCGACCCGGTTCCACCCGCCCGTTCCCCGGTCGGCCCGGCTCTAGCCGCCCGTTCCCCGGTCGGCCCGGTCGACGGCGGCCAAAAAGGCCGGTCGCTCACCCCCGCCGTGGGCCACCAGGTTGGCGCCGGTGACGTAGGCGGCCAAAGGCGAGGCCAGGAACAGGCACAGTCCGGCCACGTCCCCCGGGGTGCCGAACCGGCCCAGGGGAACTGTGGCCGCCACCTCGGCCATCCCCGCCGGTCCCCCGTAGTGGTCCTCGGCCGCCTCGGTGGCCACCATCCCGGCGGTCACGCAGTTGATGCGGACCTTGGGGGCCCATTCGATGGCCAGCGACTGGGTGAGGTTGACCAGACCGGCCTTGGCCGCTCCGTACGCCGCCGTACCCGGCGACGGTCGGATCCCGCTGACCGATCCGATGTTCACGATCGACCCCTCCTCGGGCTGCTCCTGCATGATGGCATTGGCCGCCTGGGCGCAGTACAGGGGAGCCAGCAGATTGAGGGCCACGATCGACTCCAAAAAGCGGGGCGAGGCCTCGGCCACGGGGACCTCCGGTGAGCCTCCGGCGTTGTTGACCAGGATGTCGAGGCGGCCGAAGCGATCGTTGGCCGCGGTCATCACCGACGACGCCTGGTCGGGGCGACGCACGTCGGCCGTCACGAACTCGGCCCGACGGGTGGCACCCCCGGCATCGACGGCGTTCGGAAGGCCCTCGGCAGGTGGCGCCTTCCGGCCGCACACCATCACGTCAGCCCCGGCGGCCAAGAAGGCCTCGGCGATGGCGCGACCGATCCCCCTCGACCCCCCGGTCACCACGGCCACCCGACCGGAGAAGTCGAGCACGCCGGAGGCGTGAGCGGAATCGAACGTGGTCACAGCAGCCTCCTGGTCCTCGACTGGTACTGTCCTGACGCTGTATCAGATCACGCCATCAGACCACGCCGAGTGCGTGCCCGCTCCCTGCCCCCGATGCCTGGCGCCTCGAGGACCACGAACCGGAGTCGGGCCGCCCTACTGGACCACCCGGAGCCGGCCATGCCCATCACCACCCATCAGAAGCTGCCCGGCATCGCCGAGGTGGTCATCGACCACCCACCGGTCAACGCCCTTGACGTGGCGGGGTGGTTCGGGCTCGCCTCCGCCGTCACCGACGCCGGCCGGATCCCCGACAACCGGGTGGTGATCGTCCGGGCCGAGGGCCGGGGGTTCTGCGCCGGGGTCGACATCAAAGAGATCCAGGCGGAGGGGGATCAGGCCCTGATCGGGGCCAACCGGGGTTGCTTCGCGGCCTTCGCCGCCGTCTACGAGTGCGAGGTCCCGGTCATCGCCGCCGTCCACGGCTTCTGCCTGGGCGGAGGGATCGGGATCGTGGGCAACTCGGACATCGTGGTGGCCTCCGAGGACGCCACCTTCGGGCTTCCCGAGGTCGACCGGGGGGCGCTCGGGGCGGCCACCCACCTGTCCCGGCTGGTCCCCCAGCACCGCATGCGGTCGATGGTCTACACCGCCCAGCCCGCCACCGCCGCGGAGTTGCACCACTACGGGTCCATTCTGCGGGTGGTGCCCAAAGAGCAGCTGCTCGAAGCGGCCTACGAGGTGGCCGGCGAGATCGCCTCCAAGAGCCCGACCATCATCCGCCGGGCCAAGGAGTCACTCAACGGCATCGACCCGGTCGACGTCAAGAACAGCTACCGCTTCGAGCAGGGGTTCACCTACGAGCTCCATGTGGCCGGAGTGGCCGACGAGCAGCGGGCGGCCTTCGTCGAGAAGCGCGACGCCGACACCACCACCTAGCCATGACACCACCACCTAGCCATGGAGTCCGGACATGACTGACAAGCGGCTGTCACTCGACGAACTGGTCGGCGAGTTGCGCAGCGGGATGACCATCGGCATCGGGGGATGGGGGTCGCGGCGCAAGCCCATGGCCGCGGTGCGGGCCATCCTCCGGTCGGACCTGACCGACCTGACCGTGGTGTCGTACGGGGGGCCCGACGTCGGGCTGCTGTGCGCGGCCGGCAAGGTGTCCAAGGTGGTGTTCGGGTTCGTCACCCTCGACTCCATCCCCACCGACCCCCACTTCAAGGTGGCCCGCCAGACCGGGGCCATCGAGGCCATGGAGATCGACGAGGGCATGTTCTACCTGGGGTTGCTGGCCGCAGCCCAGCGGGTGCCGTTCCTGCCCACCCGGGCCGGTCTGGGCTCCGACGTGCTCCGGGTCAATCCCACCCTGCGCACCGTGACGTCGCCCTACGACGATGGCGAGGAGCTGGTGGCCGTCCCCGCTCTCCGACTCGACGCCGCGGTGATCCATGTGAATCGGGCGGATGCGAACGGGTCGGGGCAGATCCTCGGGGCGGACCCGTACTTCGACGACGTGTTCCTCGGGGCCGCCGACCGCCGCTTCGTGACCACCGAGCGGATCATCGACACCGAACAGTTCGCCTCGGAGGGCCCCCTCCAGTCGTTGTGCATCAGCCGGTTGCTGACCGACGGCGTGGTGGAGACCACCGGTGGGGCCCACTTCACGGCCTGCGTCCCCGACTACCCGCGTGACGAGGAGTTCCAACGGTCGTATGCCACCGCCGCCGGGGACGCCGACCAGTGGGCCGCCTTCTCACAGCAGTACCTCGAGGTCCCCGAAGCCGAGTATCAGGCCGCGGTGGGCGGGGCCGGGGCCTCTGCGGCCGGAGCTGGGAAGGGGGCACGATGAGCTCGACGTCCGGATCGTCCGAAGCCAGCGGTGTCAGCCGCGCCGAGTACTGCGCCATCGCCTGCGCCGAGGTGTTCCGGGGCGACGGCGAGGTGATGGCCAGTGCCTTCGGGACCGCGCCGGCCCTTGGGGCCCGTCTGGCCCGGCTGACCTTCGCTCCCGATCTGGTGCTGACCGACGGTGACGCCGCCCTGGTGGTCGGAGCCCCGCCGCTCGGAACAGATCCGTCTTCGTTGGTCCTGGAGTCGCACATGCCCTTCCGGAGGGTGTTCGACGTGGTGTGGTCCGGGCGCCGGAACCTGATCATGATGGCCTCGCAGATCGACCGCACCGGCAACCAGAACATCAGTGCCATCGGCGACTGGTCCCGTCCCAAGGCCCAGCTGGTGGGAGTGCGGGGGGCGCCCGGCAACACCGTCAACCACTCCACCAGCTACTGGGTGCCGGGCCACTCCAAGCGGTCGTTCGTGGAGCAGGTCGACGTGGTCTCCGGCGTGGGATACCAGCGGGCCGCCGAGGCCGGCCCGTCAGCCACCAAGTACCACGAGATCCGTCACGTGGTCTCCAACCTCGGGGTGTTCGACTTCGAGACCCCGGACCAGGTCATGCGCCTCCGATCGGTGCACCCCGGGGTCACCGTGGAGGAGATCGTCGAGGCCACGGGATTCGAGCTGGTGATTCCGACCGACGTCCCCGAGACCCGGCTGCCCACCCCTGAGGAGCTCGAGCTCATCCGGACCGTGCTCGACCCGTTGGGCCTGCGGGACCGCGAGATCCGCTCGTGACCGATGGCGGGGTGACCGGGGGCGGCACCGGCGGGGGCGGCGTTCATCCCGCCCTCACCACCCGGTTCTGCCGGCTGGTCGGGGTCCGGTACCCCATCGTGCAGACCGGCATGGGTTGGGTGGCCGGCCCCCGACTGGTGGCTGCCACCGCCGAGGCCGGCGGCCTGGGCATCCTGGCCTCGGCCACCATGACCTACCCGGAGCTGGTGGCCGCCATCGCCGAGGTGCGATCCCGAACCGACAAGCCCTTCGGGGTGAACATGCGCACCGACGTGGCCGACGTGGGCCAGCGGGTGGCGCTGATGATCGACAACGGCGTACGGGTGGCCAGCTTCGCCCAGGCACCCCAGCCTGATCTGGTGTCCCGGTGCCGAGACGCCGGCCTGGTGGTCATGCCCACCATCGGTGCCCGCCGCCACGCCGAGAAGGTGGCCGGCTGGGGCGTGGACGCCGTCATCGCCCAGGGCGGTGAGGGAGGCGGCCACACCGGCTCGGTACCCACCTCCCTGCTGACGCCGGCCGTGGTTGACGCCGTGGGCGACTCGGTGTCCGTCATCGCGGCCGGCGGTTTCTTCGACGGTCGTGGCCTGGTGGCGGCCCTGGCCTACGGAGCGGACGGAATCGCCATGGGCACCCGCTTCCTCCTGACCCAGGAGAGCCGGGTCCCCGACGAGGTCAAGCAGGTGTACCTGGGCACCCCGGTGACCGGCACCGTGGTGTCGACCGCGGTGGACGGAGCCCCCCAACGGGTCATCCGCACCGAGCTGATCGACCACCTGGAGGGGTCCAGCTGGGTGCGCGGCCTGCCACGGGCCATGGGCAACGCCTACGCCTTCCACAAGGAGACGGGCACGTCCTCGTTGGAGCTGGTGAGAGAAGGGCTGGCCCTGAAGAAGGGCAGCGAGCTCTCGTGGACCCAGGTGGTGATGGCGGCCAACGCCCCGATGATGACCAAGGCCGCCCTGGTCGACGGTCGCACCGACGTCGGGGTGCTACCGACCGGCCAGGTGGTCGGGGAGATCGGCGAGCTGCCCACGGTGGCCGAGCTGATCGGCCGGATCGTCGACCAGGCGTCCTCGGTCCTCAACCGGTTGTCGGCGGTGGCCCCGTAACAATCGGCCCGGTGACAACCGGGGGAAGAGTCGGTGCCCGGCCCCTGGCGACCGGGCTGTGGAGACGGCCGTCACGACGGGCTGTAACGACCGGTCGGGAGCCGCATCCCACCTGTCCCTGGCCACCGATGAATCGCGGAGTGGCGCGGTGTCCGAACGCCCTGTCGTGTAGAAACGTCCCCGCCATGCGTTTTCGACGGAGAACGATGGCCGGGAGGTGGAACCTATGAGCGTTGTGCTCATCACCGGTTGCAGCAGTGGATTCGGCCTGGAGACGGCCCTGGCCTTCGCCCGGCGGGGGGACACCACGTTCGCCACCATGCGCGACCTGGATCGGGCCGAGCGGTTGTCCGAACGGGCCAGGGCCGAGGATCTCCGTATGGAGCTCCTGGCCCTCGACGTCAACGACGACGCCTCGGTGGCCGCCGCCGTCAGGGAGGTCGAGGACCGCCACGGTGCTATCGACGTCCTGGTCAACAACGCCGGTGTCGACTTTCAGGGATCGGTGGAGACCATCGACTTCGACAAGGCCCGTGCCGTGATCGAGACCAACTTCTGGGGTCCGGTCCGGACCATCCGGGCCGCCCTGCCGGCCATGCGGGCCAAAGGTGGCGGCGTGATCATCAACGTCTCCTCGGCGTCGGGGCGGATGCCCGGCACGCCGTACGGGAGCTGGTACTCGGCCAGCAAGCATGCCCTCAACGCCCTGACCGAGGCCATGTTCCTGGAGCTCGACGGACTGCCCGTGCGGATCGTGAGCATCGAGCCCGGCTTCTTCCGGACCGAGATCGTCCGCCACTCGAGCCGATCAAAAGGACGCTGCCATGGGCGATCCGTACGCCGCCGACCAGGCGTGGCTGTCCGACTTCTTCGAGAAGAGTGTCGTCGACGGCGGGGGCAACCCTCAGGACGTGGCCGAGGCCATCGTGCGGGCGGCCGATGATCCGGCCACCCCGGTACACACGCTGGTCGGCGACGATGCCCAGATGCTGATCGATCTGTACCAGCAGGCCGGGTCGATCGAAGCGTGGCTCCCGGTGGCGGTGGCCTTCGCCGAGTCCGTCGCCGGTCCCCGCCCACCGAGGCCCCAGACGGACTGAGAGGCCGGGGGCCGAGACCGCTGCCCCGGAGCCGTGAAGGCACGGGTGGTCGGACCGGTCGGCTTCACCCCATTGTCACGTGGACGGCCGCACTCCCCTGCCGGCGGAACGGCTGAGCGCGGGCCTTTCCACCCCAAGAAGGGGCCGGGGGAGCCGGCCAAAGAGCGGAACCGGGCCGGAAATCCGCTGGAAATGACCCGTCCGGACAGACACCGGATCCGCCCGGTACTTGACCCGGCCCGGGGCCGGCCATCGGTCATTCCCACCAGCACATTCACCGGGAATGCCGTCCAAATCCGACGCCTCCGCCATGCCTGGGCCGAGGTCAATGGTTTGGCCGGTCGACGGCCAATGACTCCCCGGTGATCCGTCGAAATTGCCCATTGTGTCGACTCTTTGGATGGGCGATAATCTCGGCTGACGGTATCCGCCAGTGCCGCACCTGCCTTTGACGACCAACGTCACCTGCCCACGATCAATGAGTCCGCTGACTTAAGGGTCGACGATTCAATCAATGACTTGATGTCGAGGAGTTCTGATGTCGGAAGCAGTTCAGCCATCCTCGAGCGGCCCGGCGCCCGGCCGGGGCGGTCGCTCCCCGATGAACATCGTCGGGGTCGGAGCGGTGACCGGCTACGGCTGGGGGGCCAAGCACTTGTGGGACGGGTTCCTGCTGGGAGAGAGCGCCGTCAAGCTGACGACGGGTCTCGAGGGCTTCGTCGACGGCGGCCAGGCCTATCTGTCCCTCATCACCGACGAGGGTGACGAGCGCGACGGGCCCAGTCGCTTCATGCGGGCGGCCCGGTCGGCCGGCCGTGAGGCCATCTCGGATGCCCTGGAGCGGGGATGGAAGCCCGGGCCGGTCGTGGGGTTGGTGCACAGCCTCGAGGCTGGGGACATCGAGACCTGGAGCAAGTTCTACAAGTCCGGAGAGAGCCGGATCCGCCCCAAGCGGTGGGTCAACATGCTGCCCTCCACCGTCATCTCCCAGCTCATGAAGGAGAACGACTTCCACGGCCCGACCATGTCGGTGTCGGCCATGTGCGCCAGCTCCAACGCCGCCATGATCACGGCCAAGTCCTGGTTGAACACCGGTATCGCCTCAGACGTCATCCTGTTGGCCACCGATCTGTGCGGTGTCCCCCAGGTGCTGCGGGGATTCAGCGACCTCGGTGCGGCGATCCTGAGCATGCCCCCCTTCGAGGCCTGCCGCCCCTTCCAAGAGGGGAGCCGCGGCTTCGTGGGCGGCGAGGCCGCCGTAGGAATGGTGCTGACCGCCGGCGACCAGGGGTCCTACGCCTCGGTGCTGGGCGGGGCCATGACCATGGACGCCTCCAACCTGGTGGGAGTGGCGCCCGACCTGCAAGAGCTGTTCCGCTGCTACCAGCTGGCCCTGACCGATGCCGGCGTCGACGCCTCCGACGTGGCCTACCTCAACGCCCACGGACCGGGTACCGGCCGCGGCGACTCAGCCGAGGCCCGGGCCCTCGACGAGCTGTTCCCCGAGGCCAAGGGGATCTTCTCCATCAAGCCGCTGACCGGCCACTGCCAGTCCGCCGCCGCCGCCGTGGAGATCCTGGCCACCATCTACGCCTTCCAGACCGGGTTCGTGCCCGCTCCGCCCCAGGTGGCACCGGGTCATCCGAAGCTGGTCGACGGCCTGAGCCCCCGGGCCCCCGGCCTGATGGTCAAGTCGTCCATCGGCATGGGCGGTTACAACACGGCCACGGTGCTGGCCGAGCCCGTCGGCTGACCGAGCCCGTCGGCTGACCGAGCCCGTCGGCACCCGGAGTCCATCCAAAACCGGCTCCTTCCGATGATCGGTGGTCTGCCGGGGACAAAGCGCCCCTTTCACCAGGCCCGCTCCCGTCCAATTGCGGCCTGAGCGGGGGTTCTCGAGGCTAAAGGTCGTTCCTCAGCACGCCGATACCTGGGTCTATGGCCACGACGAGCAACTTCGGTGACCGTCGCTCCCGGGTGTCGTTCGATCGGGTGGCGCTGGACGACTCACCGCTGGGTGACCGAGCTTACGAGCTGTCCGAAGGGGTCGAATTCGTAGGTGAAGAGGTCAAGTCGGTCACCTGGATCTACGACATCGCCAACGATCGGGTCATCTGGACGTCGCCGATCGAGGAGTTCTTCGGGTTCGAGGAGGGAGTGCTGGGCTTCTCCGTCGTCCCTGACGACTCGGTGGACCAACCGGTGGGCTCTGCGGACCAGCCGGGGGGCTCTGCGGACCAGCCGGGGAGCACTGCGGACCAGCCGGGGGGCCCGAAGGCCCTGGCCGCCGTTCTCAACCCTGACGTCCACGCTGACTCTGACTCCGGCGAACGCTCGGAGTCGGCCGCCCCGGTCGAGCCGCGGTACTCCGACGGCACCGAGACCGGGGAGAAACTGCTGGCGCCGATCCTGGCCCCCATCCGGCAGGGATCGCCACCGGCGGACTTCGATCTCCGCATCAAGGTCAAGTGCCCCGACGGGATGGTCCACAGCGTGGTGGTCCGGGCCTCTCCCATGCCCACCGTGGTGGCGCCCCCCGAGTCCTCGACCGACGAGCCCCGGACCTACTACATCGGCGTGGTGGTGGACGTCACCGCCCAACAGCGTTACGAGCGGGAGCTCGGCGAGCTGGTCGACCGCTACCGCCTGCTCACCGAGGTCTCCCCTGATGTGGTCTTCGTGCACCAGGACGGGCGTTACGTCTACGGCAACCGGGCCATGGGCCGGATGATCGGCGCCGACACCGATGAGGCGTACGCCGAGGCCTTCGCCAAGTACCGGGGCACCCTGATCACCGACTTCATGGATCCCGCCGACATCCCCGCCGTGGCCGCCCGTCTGGCCCAGCTGACCGAGCCCGGTCAGTTCTTCGAGCACGGTGAGGTCCGCTGCATCCTCCCCAACGGGGACACCAAGGTGATGGAGCTCACCAGCATCCGCACCACGTGGGCCGGTGAGCCGGCCTACCAGGTCATCGCCCGCGACATGTCCGAGCGCAAGGCGGCCGAGGCGGCCGACCGTTACCGGGCCAGCCTGGTGGCCCATGTGTCCGACGCCATTGTGGGTATCGACGCCGAGGGTCGGATCGAGAGCTGGAACGAGGCAGCCGAGTCCATCTACGGATGGAAAGAGCAAGAAGTGGCCGGCATGTCCATCAGTGCCGTGGTCACCGCCAACCGCACCGACAGTGCCGCCGTCCTCGAGCGGGGCCACCGGATCCATCGGCGCAAGGACGGCTCCGAGGTCGACGTGCTGGTCTCCATCGACCCGCTCATCGACGACGACACCCAGCCTTCGGGCTGGGTGGTGGTGTGCACCGAGCTGACCGATGCCCGCCAGGCCGAAGCCGGCCGCCGGGCCGCCGAGGAGCGCTACGAGGCGGTGGTGGCCTCACTGAGCGAGGGCATCGTGCTCTTCGACGAGTTCGGCAACGTGGGCGCCCACAACGAGGCCGCCAGCCGGATCCTCGGCGAGCGCCTGCAGACCGGCAACGGCCACCAGATCTTCACCGGGGCCTCCATCGCCATCGAGGCCAACGGCCATCCCCTCTCGGCCGACATGTTCCCCCACGCCCGCACCCTGGCCACCGGGGAGTCCGAGGACGACGTGGTCATCGGGGTCACCGACGCCAGCGGCAAGCGCCAATGGCTGTCGCTGAGCTCGCGGCTGCTGTCGGGCGCCGGCCAGGTCGAGGTGCCCATGGTGGTGTGCTCGTTCACCGACGTCACCGACCGCAAGGCCGCCGAGGCCCAGCTCCACTGGCTGGCCTACCACGACTCGCTGACCGGGCTGGGCAACCGCTCGATGTTCAGTGACGAGCTCGAGCGGGAGCTCATGGTCTCCCTCCAGAGGGGCACCAATCTGGCCGTGCTCTTCATCGACCTCGACCGGTTCAAACTGGTCAATGACTCCTTCGGCCATGCCAGTGGCGACGAGGTCCTGTTGGCCCTGGCCCAGCGGTTCAAGTCGGCGGTGCGCGGGGGCGACGTGGTCAGCCGGTTCTCCGGCGACGAGTTCGTGGTGCTGTGCCGCAACGTCCACGATGTCAACGTGGCCGTCAGTCTGGCCACCGAGTACTCCCGGCTCCTGGCCGAGCCGGTGCAGCTGACCACCGGACGGAACGTGGTGGTGACCTGCAGCGTGGGGGTGTCCTTCGTCATGCGGGGTCGTCAGACGGCTCAGGACATCCTGCAGCAGGCCGACGTGGCCATGTTCCAGGCCAAGAACAAGGGCCGCTCACGGGTGGAGGTGTTCGACGAGTCCCTCCGGGCCAAGTCCGTGGCCCGACTGGAGATCTACGACGACCTGCGTCACTCCATCGACCACGACGAGTTGGCCGTCCACTATCAGCCCATCGCCTCGGTGCGCGACGACCGCATCGTGGCCATGGAAGCGCTGGTCCGTTGGCACCACCCGTCCCGCGGCCTGCTCGGCCCGATGGAGTTCATCCCCTTCGCCGAGGAGACCGACCTGATCTTCTCCCTGGGCCGGTGGGTGTTGCGGGAGGCGTGCCAGACCATGTCCAACTGGCGCAAGGAGCTGCCCGGCGCCGAGAACGCCTACATCACCGTGAATCTCTCGGCCCACCAGCTGAGCGATCCCGAACTGCTGGAGACCATCGAGGGAGCGCTGACCGACTCCGGTCTGCCGCCCGAGGCCCTGGTGATGGAAGTCACCGAGAGCATGCTGATGAGCGACACCTCGGCATCGATCGCCATGCTCGGTGGCATCCACGAGATGGGGGTGGGGCTGGCCATCGACGACTTCGGCACCGGGTACTCGTCACTGGCCCAGCTCAAGCGGTTCCCGGTCAAGATCCTCAAGATCGACAAGTCCTTCGTGGACGGGCTGGGGACCTTCGAGAACGACGAGGCCATCGTGGCGGCCATCGTCCAGTTGAGCAAGGCCCTGGGCCTGGTGGTGCTGGCCGAGGGCGTGGAGACGCCCATCCAACTGCAACGGGTCACCGAGTTGGGCTGCGACCTCTACCAGGGCTACCTGATGTCGCGGCCCACCCGGGCCGACCGGGTGGACTTCACCAAGCACGTGGTCACCTCGCCGGTTGAATCGGTCGAGGCCGTCGCCACGGTCGAGACCGTCGATGCGATCGATGCGGGCGAGGCGGTCGAGGCCGTCGAGGCCGTCGCCACGGTCGAGACCGTCGAGGCGATCGAGACGGTGGAAGCCGTCGAGAGCGTCGAAGCCGGCTAGAAGGCCCTCGGTCAGCCCAGCCGTTCGATGATGGTGGCGTTGGCCTGGCCTCCGCCTTCACACATGGTCTGCAACCCGTAGCGGGCCCCGGTCCGCTCCATCTCGTTGAGCAGGGTGGCCAGCAGCCGCGCCCCGGAGCCACCGGTGGGATGCCCGATGGCGATGGCGCCACCGTTGACATTGACCCGCTCCATGTCGGGATGGTGCTCCTTCTCCCACGCCAGCACCACCGAGGCGAAGGCCTCGTTGATCTCGATCAGGTCGATGTCGTCGAGCGAGAGCTTGGACTTGGCCAGCACCAGGGTGGTGGCGGGGATCGGCGCCGTCAGCATGATCACCGGATCGTTGGCGGCCACGGCGAAGGTGTGGAACCGGGCCCTCGGCCGCAGACCGAGCTGGGCGGCCTTCTCCTCCGACATGATGAGGGCGGCCGCGGCCCCGTCGCTGATCTGTGACGAGGAGGCTGCCGTCACCTGGCCGTTCTCCACGAAGGCCGGGGGCAGCGAGGCCAGCTTCTCGTAGCTCGACTCGGCCCGCACCCCTTCGTCCGAGGTGAGCAACCCCTCGTCTCCGGGGTCGCCTTCGTCGCTGCCGGCCCGGGCCACCTTGTTCTCCACCAGGGCCCGTCGGGTGGCCAGGGGGACGATCTCGTTCTCGAACCGCCCTTCGGCGATGGCCCGGGCCGCCCGCTGATGGGACTGCAGGGCGAAGCGGTCCATCTCCTCGCGGCTGATCCCCCACCGGGTGGCGATCTCCTCGGCGCACAGACCCTGATGGATGAAGTCGAACCGTTCGTGGACGGTGGGACCGTAGGCCTCGCCGGGCCCGTGCTCAGTGGTGGCCCCGATGGGCACCCGGCTCATGGCCTCGACCCCGCCACCGATGACCACGTCCATGGCTCCGGACATCACCGCTTGCGCCGCGAAGTGCACGGCCTGCTGAGCGGAACCGCACTGCCGGTCCACCGTGGTGCCCGGGACGGTGTCGGGGAAGCCGGCGGCCAGGGCGGCGTTCCGCCCGATGTTCATGGCCTGCTCACCCACGGTCATGGTGCAGCCGTAGACCACGTCCTCGACCAGGGCCGGGTCCAGATCGTTCCGCTCGATCAGGGCCCGGAGGGGTTGGGCGGCCAGGTCCACGGCGTGCCAACCCGAGAGCCGGCCGTTCTTCTTGCCCACCGGAGTACGGACCACATCGACAATCACAGCGTTGGGCATCTCCCCATTGTGCCCGATCATCCGTGGTTGCCGGAAATCTGGCGGTGTGTCAGATTGCCCTTTCCACCTCGTCCCACCTCTCTCTCTGCCCCCTGTCCCACCTCCCGAACGATGGACCCGACCATGGACTCGCCGATGGACCTCCGATTCACCCCGGCCCAGGAGGCCTTCCGGATGGAGGCGCGCTCGTGGCTGGAGGCCCATGTCCCCCCACCCCGGAGCCTGCCCTCGCTGGACACCGCCGACGGATTCGAAGCCCACCGCCGGTGGGAGCAGACCATGTTCGACGACCGGTGGTCCGTGGTCTCCTGGCCCGAGGAGTTCGGCGGCCGGGGGGTGGGCATCCTCGAGTGGCTGGTCTTCGAAGAGGAGTACTGGCGGGCCCAGGCCCCGCTGCGGGTGAGCCAGAACGGCGTCTTCCTGCTGGCGCCCACCATGTTCGAGTTCGGGACGGACCGGCAGAAGGAGCGGTTCCTGCCGCCCATGGCCTCGGGCCGGGAGATCTGGTGCCAGGGATGGTCCGAGCCCGACGCCGGCAGCGACCTGGCCGGCATCCGCAGCCGGGCGGTGCGATCGCCGTCCGACGACGGATGGCTGCTCAGCGGCCAGAAGACCTGGGCCTCGAGGGGCGCCTTCGCCCACTGGTGCTTCGGCCTGTTCCGCACCGACCCCGATGCCGAACGCCACCGCGGCCTCACCTACTTCCTCATCGATCTGGACCACCCCGGGGTGACCGTCCGACCCATTCCCCAGCTCGACGGGGAGACCGGCTTCGCCGAGATCTTCTTCGAGGACGTGTTCGTCCCGGACTGGCTGGTCCTCGGTGAGGTGGGCCGGGGTTGGAACGTGGCCATGGCCACCGCCGGATCCGAGCGGGGCCTGAGCCTGCGCAGCCCGGCCCGGTACTCCGAGGCCGCCTCCCGGCTGGTGGCCCTGTACGCCGAACAGTCGGCGGCCGATCCCTCCCGGGCCGGCCGGAACGCCGAAGCCGTGGCCCAGGCCTGGATGGACGCCGAGGCCTACCGCCTCAACACCCTGTGGACCGCCACCCGGGTGGTCAACGGTGGCTCGGTGGGCCCCGAGGCCAGCGCCAACAAGATCCACTGGTCCGAGACGGACCTGGCCATCCACCGCGCCGCTCTGGCCCTGTTGGGCCCGGCGGCCGAGCTCCACGGCGGAGGCCTCGACGCCCCGTGGCTGGACGGCTATCTCTTCGCCCTGGCCGGGCCGATCTATGCCGGCACCAACGAGATCCAACGCAACGTGGTGGCCGAGCGCATGCTCGGGCTGCCCCGGGGCTGAAGGGATCGAGGTACGCCCCGGCCATGCACTTCGCGTTCACCGATCAGCAGTCCGAGTTCCGTGACACCGTCCGCCAGGTTCTGGCCAAGGAGTGCACCACCGACGACCTGCGCGCCGCCTATGTGACCCCGACAGCCCGGACCCCGCGATGGGGCGTGCTGGCCGACCTCGGGGTCGTCGGCCTCACCGTGCCGGAGAGCCAGGGGGGCCTGGGTCTGGGCCTGGTGGACCTGGTGCTGTTGCTCGAGGAGGCCGGGCGGGTGGCCCTGCCCGAGCCGCTGGTGGAGACCACGGCGCTGGCCGCTCCCCTGCTGGCCGAGTTGTTGGCCGGCGAACTGGGGGGCGGAGCCGGGGCCCCCACCGGAGCCGGGGCCGGCGGGAACAGTGGGGCTGACCGCTGGGCCGGGTGGCTGGAAGGCCTGGCCGCCGGATCGATCACCGCCGCCGTGGCCGAGCCCCGGGCTGTCGAGGGGGGGCCGGTGGCGGGGGCCGACGGAGCCGACCTCTTGGTGCTGACGGCCCCCGGTGGCGGGGACGGGCCCGAGATCCACCTGGTCGAGGCGGCCCGGGCCCCGGTGGAGCCGGTGTCGTCCCTCGACCCCACCCGTCGGCTGGGCGTTCCCCGGTGGACGCCGACCCCCGAGAGCTTGGTCGCCACCGGTGCGACCGCCCGTTCGGTGGTGCAGCGGACCTCGGACCGGGCCGCCGTGGCCACCGCCGCCCACCTCCTGGGCCTGAGTGACCGCATGATCGCCATGACCGCCGAGTACGCCCGGGCCCGGCACCAGTTCGGCCATCCCATCGGGAGCTTTCAGGCCGTCAAGCACCTTCTGGCCGGGGCCCAGGTCAAGTTGGAGTTCGCCCGTCCGGTGGTCTACGCCGCGGCGTGGGCGTTGGACCAGGGCGACCCGTCCGCCTCGAGGGCCGCCTCCACGGCCAAGGCCTACGCCTCGGACGCCGCCACCGAGGCCGCCCGGGTGTCCTTACAGGTTCACGGGGCCATCGGCTACACCTGGGAGTGCGACCTCCACCTGTTCCTCAAGAGGGCCTGGGCCCTGTCCGAGGCCTGGGGATCAGCCTCTGATCACCGTCACCTGGTGCTCGACTCGCTCACCGGCGCTGGCGACAGCGAACTCGCTGGCGAACGCTAAGGACGGGGGGCGGGGCGGGGCGGGGCTGGGCGGGGCTGGGCTGGGCTGGGCGGGGACGGCTAGGGCTGGGCGAAGGCGTAGATGGGCATCCCGTTGTAGGTGGCCGACCGGGACGGCAGGTAGGGACCGTTGATGACCACGGCCAGCGATCCGCTGGCGGCCGGCCCGGCGTCGCCTTCCACGGTGACCACCGCCCCGTCGGGCCACACCTGCACCACCACGCCGGCGTGGAGCGAGGTGGCCGTGGACCACGGCCCGGTCCCGTACAGCACGATGTCTCCGGGCTGGGGGACGGCGGTCGGGGGCAGCACGCCGGTGTCGTCGGCGGCCCAGGTATAGATGTCCCCGGTGAACGGGTACTCCGGGATGGGCACCCCGGCCCGCTCCCACACCCAGGTGGCGAAGAGTGAGCACCACTCCTCACACGGGCCGTAGGGATTGCAGAAGTTGCCCCGGTCCGGGTCGGACTCCACCTGGCTGTTGGCCACGGACACGATGGTCGCCGCGGTCGCCGAGGGTGGCGGGGTGCCCGGGTTGGAGAAGGAGTACGACCACCCGTCCGGCTCCAAGAGCCAGTACCCGTGCGCATCCGGGGTCAGCGCCATCCCGGCCACCGGCGGGACGTCATGGGGATCGCCGTCCAAGCCGCCGCCCAGCGATCCGTAGAAACCGACCGAGCCGAAGGCGAAGATCCCCCCGTCGGTGGCCACCAGCATGTAGCCGCGACCGTTAGGCGCCGCGGTCATGGCGGTCACCGGGTCGTTGAGGACGATGTTGCCGGTCGAGCCGTAGAAGGGGGCGTTGCCGAAGGCGAAGATCCCGCCGTCCGACGCCACCAGCCAGTAGCCCTTCCCGTTGCCCGTCGAGGCCATGCCGGTCACCGGCTGGTTGAGCGGATGCCCGCCCATGGAGCCGTAGAAGGTGGCGTCGCCGAAGGAGAAGATCCCGCCGTCCGCCGCCACCAGCCAGTAGCCCTTCCCGTCGGCGGTCGAGGCCATGCCCACGATGGGCTGGTTGAGCGGATGCCCACCCATCGACCCGTAGAACTGGGCGTCGCCGAAGGCGAAGACCCCGCCGTCCACCGCCGTCAGCCAGTACCCCTTGCCGTTGGGCATGGCCGCCATGCCCACGATGGGGGCGTTGAGGGGGAGGTTGCTCACCCCTCCGTAGTCGGGGGCCGACCCCTCGGGGTACACCCCGCCGTCGGCCGAGGCCAACCAGTAGCCCTCACTGGCCACGGTGGACGCCGGATCGGCCGCCATGGTCACCATCACCGAGGGCAGCGGGGCCGCCGGCGGGACGTTGATGTTGGCGGCATCGCCGAAGTCGATGACGCCTCCCCCGGCGTAGACCCGGGGATGGTCGGCGGCGTGGGCCGCGGTCGTCGGTGCCACCACGGCCATCCCACCGGTCAGCAGGGCCAGGAGCACCAGGGCCGCCGACATCCGGGCCCAGGACCGACCCACGGGCCCCGAGCGGCCCCACCGGCCTGACCGGCCCGGGAGCGCCGCCCGGCCTTCGGCCCCTGGGGATCCGAACTTCCGACGCCCCGCGTGTCGGGGTCCGGCATCCGAGGGTCCGGTATCCACCCGGCCATGGTACAAACATCCGCCCCGTCGGTCACTCTCCCGGCAAATTTTCCCAAACGGACTGGTATTGTGGTTGGACCACCACTTAGAGTGGGAATGACACCAGGAACAACAAGCAACTGCGTCCGCTGAGAGGGGTACTCGATGGAAACAGGCCGGCGATGAGTCTGCGTCGCGACCAACCCGAACCGTTCATCCGAGGTGCCATCTACCCGGCGACCGGGGACGTCCCGTACCCGAGGGCCAATCCCACCGACATGGCCAGGCTTCCGGGTGACGTCTGGAGCGCCGCCGGCGTGCCGGCCGGCGTCCGGCTCGAACTGGTGGGCGACGCCCAGGCCATCGACGTGGCCTACCGCACCACCACCGGCAACCTGGGCTACCGGGGAGACGGCGCCGGCATCACCTTCTCGGTGTGGCGGGGCGCCCGTAAGATCTGCGAGCACGAGGCGGACCTCGGTGACGGGCTGATCCGCCTGTCCCTGGGCTCAGGACGCCCCGAGACGCCGGCCACCATCTACCTGCCCGAGGGCATGCAGCCGCTGGTCCTCTCGCTCACGGCGGTGTCCGGCGAGATCGCTCCGGCGCCGGCCCGTCCGGTCTGGCTGGCCTACGGGGACTGGACCACCCAGGGTTGGATCGCATCGGGTCCTGCCCGGGGCTGGGCGGCCATCGCGGCCAGAAAGGCCAAGCTGAATCTGGTCAACCTGGGCTACGCCGGTGCCGGTCGCGGCGAGATCGTCTCGGCCGAGCACATCGCCGCTCTGCCGGCGGAGATCATCACCATCGCCTACGGCGAGAGTTGCTGGACCCGCGTCCCCCACAGCGCCGGCATGGTCGGCGAGGGGCTCCGGGCCTTCCTCCAGGTGATCCGCCAGGCCCATCCGACCACGCCGATCGTGGTGGCCAGCCCCATCCTGCGCCCCGACGCCGAGGACGTGCCCAACAAGCTCGGGGCCACCCTGGCCGACATCCGCCAGGCCATCGAATCGGTGACCACCGAGCGCATCGAGGCCGGTGACGTGGCCTTGTCGCTGGTGCCCGGGGCCGGCATCATCAACGCCGGCCATCTGGCCGACGGCATCCACCCGGGGGACGAGGGCCACAAGCGCATCGCCGCCGCCATGACCCGGGCGCTCACCGGGGCCATGGATGCCTCGGCGGCCAGGGCTGCCGAGGCCGAGGCCGAGGCCGAAGAGGCAGCGGCGGCCAAGGCGGCGGCGGAGGCGGTGGCGGCGGCGGAGGCGGCGGAGGCTGCGGCGGAGGCGGCGACTGCAGCTGCGGAGGCCGAGGCCGTGAAGCAGGCGCCGGAGGCCACAGCCGACATCCCGAAACGGGTCCCCGCCGCCGGCCGCGGCGCCCCGAAACAAGCGGTCAACGGGTTGGCCCCCGACTCGAAGGGCGCCCGTCCCGTCCGCCGGATGACCCGGAAGAGCCCTCCCAAGAGTCCTGCCAAGAGCGCCGCGACGAACGGTGCTGCCTCGCCCGGCGCGGCGAGGAACGGATCGAGGAGCGCTACCGCGGTGGCAACTGCAGCCAAGAAGGCCACCGAGACCTCGGCCGTGATTGGCCCGGAACCCGATGCGTCCGAGTTGGACGGCACCGACGAGTCCCGGGGCTCGGGGAGGCCCGCCCTGGCCTACGCGGCATACGGGCACTGACGCCGGCATCCTCACCCCGCATCCTCACCCCGCATCCTCGACGCCATGGTCGGCGCCCCGAGCGGCAGGTCTGACCGGCTGCCCTGAGCCGCACCACCGTTCGGCTGGCCTACTCTTCCGCCATGGACGCCACCACGCTGATTGATTCGTTCCGTGTCGACGGGAAGGTGGCGGTGGTCACCGGGGCCGGGAGCGGGATTGCCAAGGCCAGTGCGCTGGCTCTGGCCGGGGCCGGGGCCATGGTGGTGTGCGCCGACATCCATGAGGACACGGCCCGAGCTACGGCCGACGAGATCACCGCCACTGGCGGCCGCGCCGAGAGCACCCCTCTCGACGTCTCCAAGCGCCTACAAGTGGACGCCCTGGCCAACCGGGTCGCCGCCGAGCACGGCGGTATCCACGTGTGGTGCAACATCGCCGGGATCATGCTGGGCGGGCCGTTCCTCGACGAGCCCGAGGAGGATCTCGACCGGATCATGGCCGTCAATCTCAAAGGGGTCTTCTTCGGGTGCCAGGCCGCCGGCCGGATCATGGTGAACCAGCCCGAAGGCGGAAGCATCGTCAACTGCTCGTCGGCCGCCGTCGACACCCCGAGCCCCAACATCGTGAGCTACGCCATCTGCAAGGCGGGCGTGGTGCAGATGACCAAGACCCTGGCCGTCGAAGTGGGCAAGAAGCACGTGCGGGTCAATGCCGTGGCTCCCGGCTTTGTGGTGACGGGCATGACCACCGGCTACTTCTCCCTCCCCGACGGGAGCCCCGACGAGACCATGCAGGACGCCGTGGTCGCCGCCATGAGCAAGGGCGCCCCCCTCCGCTCGGTGGGCGAGCCCGAGGACATCGCCGCCGCCGTGCTCTACCTGGCCTCGGACGCCTCCCGGTTCATGACCGGTCAGGTCATCCGGCCCAACGGCGGCGTGGCCATGATCTGATCGGCCTGCACCTGTCTCCTTTGATTCTGCAGCCCTTGATTCTGCAGCCCCTTGATTCTGCAGCCCCTTGATTCTGCAGCCCGGCGGTTGACCGGTCTGCTCCGCTGGAACCCCGGCCCCCGCCCGGCCTGCCCCGGACCACTGTTACACCCCCCTGGGATACTTGGTCATGGTTCTAGACGACCTCCAAGCGGTGCTCGATGAGGCCAAAGCACTCGGTCCTGCGGCCTTCGCCGACGCCGAGTCCCTGGCGGTCCTCGAGCGCCAGTTGGCCCAGTTGGACTGCCTGGTCACCTCCTCGGTGGCCTGTTTCGACGCCGCCGGCACCTTCGAGGCCTCGGGGGCGGTCAACACCAGGGCCTGGCTCAAGTCCGAGTGCGGGCTGTCGGGCAAACAGGCCGCCTCCCAGGTCAAGCGGGGACGCCACCTCCGTCGTCTGCCTCGAACCGCCGAGGCCTTTGCTTCGGGGCGGTTGAGTGGGGACCAGGTGGACGTGCTCATCGCCGCCGATCAGGACCGCACCCATGAGGCCCTTCTCGACCAGGAGCACGAGCTGGTGGAACAGGGGATCAAGCTCTCCCATCACCAGTTCGTCCAGTACATGAGCTACTGGAGGAACCGGGCCGACCGGGAGGGAGCCGAAGACCAGGCCGAGCGGCACTGCGCCCAACGAGAGGTGTACCTGGTCCCGAGCTTCGAGGGCATGTGGTTGGGACAGATGACCCTGGACCCGGTGTCGGGGGCCATCGTGGGAGGCGAGATCAACCGGCTCGAGCAGCTGCTCTTCGAGGCCGAGTGGGCCGAGGCCACAGAACGCCTGGGCAGGGAGCCCCTCGTCTCCGAGCTCACCCGCTCCCCGGGCCAACGCCGGGCCGACGCCCTGGTGGAGATGGCCACCCGCTCCAAGGCCACCAACGACGGCCGGCGTCCGGCCCCGTTGTTCACCGTGCTGGTGGACTACGAGTCCCTCCACGGGCGCATCTCCCAGCTGGAGGACGGCACGGTACTCCCGGCCGGCCACCTCCTGCCCTGGTTGATGCAGGCCGACCTGGAGCGGGCCACCTTCAAGCTCGGAGGCCATGTGGAGATGGGGGCACCCGCCAAGCTGGCCTCCCTGACCCCCGAGGCCCTGAGAAAGGCCGTCTTCACCCCCCAGGGCAGAAAAGAGATCGCCCCCACGGCCAGACTGTTCACCGGGGCCACCCGGCGGGCCATCGAGGTGCGGGACCGGACCTGTGCCCACCCGACCTGTGACGTCCCGGCCTCCCGGTGCCAGATCGACCACATCCAGCCCTGGAGCCAGGGTGGAGAGACCACCCAGGAGAACGGCCGGTTGCTCTGTGGCCGGCACAACCGGATGCGCAACCAGCGGGACCAGCGGGAACCGCCCCAGCGGGAGTGAACGCCTGCCGGGCGGGCGATCGGCCCGATCTTCGGTTCGCCTGCCGGATCGCCCGACCGAATACCCACGATGGCAACTGACGGACCGTCAGACGAGGCGGTACACTCGGCTCATGGCCGACATGCCCTGGATCATCTCCGTCGACGACCACGTGGTCGAACCACCCAATGTGTGGATGGACCGTCTCCCGAAAAAGTACGCCGACATCGGCCCGCGGATCGTGCGCGCCCCCATGGGCGAGATCACCTTCATCGGCGGCAAGTTGACCGTGGTCCCCGGCTCCGAGGGCTTCCCCACTGACTGGTGGTACTACGAAGACCTGAAGCGCCCTCTGCTCCGGGTGGACTCTGCCGTCGGGGTTCCTCGGGACGAGGTCACCATGCGCGGTGTGACCTACCAGGACATGCGGCCCGGCTCCTACGAGGTCAAGACACGGCTCGAGGACATGGATGTGAACCACCTGGAGGCCTCCCTCTGCTTTCCCACCTTCCCGCGCTTCTGTGGCCAGACCTTCACCGAGGCCCAGGACAAGGAGCTCGCTCTCTTGTGCGTGAAGGCCTACAACGACTGGATGGTGGAGGAGTGGTGCGGGCCCGAGGCCCAGGGCCGGCTGATCCCCCTCTGCCTGATCCCCCTGTGGGACGTCGAACTGGCCGCCGCCGAGGTGCGCCGCAACGCCGACCGCGGTGTCCGGGCCGTGTGCTTCAGCGAGATTCCCCCCTTCCTCGGCCTGCCCTCGGTGCACGATCCCGATCACTACTGGGATCCGTTCTTCCGGGCCTGCGAAGAGACCAAGACCGTCATCAACATGCACATCGGCTCGTCGTCCAAGATGCCGTCGACGTCGGCTGACGCCCCGCCGGCGGTGGGCTCGACGCTGACCCACTCGAATGCCACCTACTCCATGGTCGACTTCATGTTCTCGGGGGTGCTGGTGCGCTTCCCCGAGCTCAAGCTGGCCTATGCCGAGGGCCAGATCGGGTGGATCCCCTACATCCTGGAGCGGGCCGACACCGTGTGGGAGGAGAACCGGGGCTGGGGCGGCGTGGCCGACATCGTCCCCGAGCCTCCTTCCACGTACTTCTTCCGTCAGATCTACGGCTGTTTCTTCAGCGACGCCTTCGGGCTCAAGAACATCGAGTCCATCGGGGTGGACAACATCACCTACGAGTCCGACTACCCCCACTCCGACTCCACCTGGCCCGAGACCCGCCAGATCGCCGAAAAGCAGATGAAGGACCTCACCGACGAGCAGATCTACAAGATCGTTCGGGGCAACGCCATCAAGCTTTACGACCTCGACTTCAAGTGATCTCTCGGGCCTAGGCCTCCGGCCTCCTCCCATGGACCTGCGTTACAGCGACGCCGAAGTGGCGTTCCGGGGTGAACTGCGTCAGTGGTTGGCAGATGTCCTGCCCACCCTGCCACCCCGCCCCGCCCCCACCGACTGGCCGGGACGGCGCGCCTATGACACCGGTTGGCAGAAGCTGCTGTTCGATGCCGGCTATGCCGGCGTCGACTGGCCGGTCGAGGGTGGTGGCCGGGGCTCCTCGCCGGTCGAGCAGCTCATCTTCAAAGAAGAGCTCGAACGGGCCCACGCCCCCTATGTGGGAGTGAACTTCGTGGGCCTGCTCCACGCCGGGCCCACCGTCATCGCTGAAGGGACTCCCGAACAGCGCCAGCGGTTCCTTCCCCCCATCCTGCGGGGCGACCACGTGTGGTGTCAGGGATTCTCCGAACCCGACGCCGGGAGCGATCTGGCCTCACTGCGCACCCGGGCCGTCCGCGACGGCGACCACTACGTGGTCACCGGCTCGAAGATCTGGACCTCCCATGCCGAGGTGGCCGACTACTGCGAGTTGCTGGTCCGCACCGGGGCCGACGACAGCCGCCACCGGGGCATCACCTGGCTGATCCTCCCCATGGACACCCCCGGGATCGAGATACGGCCGTTGACCACCATCGCCGGCTCCACCGAGTTCGCCGAGCTCTTCCTCGATGAGGTGCGCGTGCCGGTCGACCTGCGGGTGGGCGACGAGAACGACGGATGGAGAGTGACCATGGTCACGCTCAGCTTCGAACGGGGTACTGCCTTCGTCGGTGACCTCCTCGAAGCCATGGAGTTGTTGTCCGACAGCGTGGCCCTGGCCATCCGGACCGGGGCCTGGTCGGACCCGGGTGTCCGGCGCCAGGCCGGCCACCTCCGAGCCGAACTCGACGCCCTGTGGGCGCTGACCAAGCGCAACGTGTCCCAGGCGGCGCGAACCGGTATCCCCGGGATCGGCGGCACCTTGTTCAAGCTGGCCTACTCCGAGGCTCGAAACAAGCTCGGTGAGTTCTCGCTGTCCCTTCTGGGGCGGGCCGGACTGGCCGCCGACGATGCCGAAGGTGTCGACGGGCGGGGTCCTCTTCCTTCCGAAACCATGGTGGAGGACTGGCTGCGGGGGATCTCCCTGACCATCGCCGCCGGCACGTCGCAGATCCAGCGCAACATCGTGGGCGAACGGGTGCTCGGCCTACCCAAGGAGCCGCCCGCCCCGACGGCTGCCGCTCCTTCGGCGGCTCGCTCGTGAGACCCTTCCGTGACAGGCGCATGAGTTCCTTCGGCCGCGCTCCCATAAGGAAGGATGGTGCTGCGGCGTGGACTTCGAACTGACCGAGTTCCAGGTCGACCTGGCGGAGGGCGTGCGGCGTCTGTTGGAGGGCCAGTTCCCGCTGGAACAACTGCGGTCCTTGGAAGGCGCCGATCGGGTCATCGATCGCAAAGGGTGGCGGCAGTTGGGTGAGGCCGGGGTGTTCAACCTGTGCCTGGCCGAGGAGGCAGGAGGCGTCGGACTGGGACTGTCCGAGGCGGCCCTGGTCTTCGAGGAGCTGGGCCGGTCCCTGGTGCCGGGGCCGTTGGTCGCTTCCCACCTGGCCTCGGGTCTGATCGACGGGGCCGACGACGGCTCGGCGGTCGTGGGTCTGGTGGAGGAGCGTCGGCTCACCGGGGGTGTCGATGGAGGCCGTGGGGTTCCCGTGGTCATCGAGTACCTGGACGACCTGGACGTGTTGTTGGTCCTCTCGGAGGAGGGCGTCAGCGCCGTCGATCCCCGATCGGTGGTGGCCACCCGCCTCCAGCGTCCGATGGACCCGTTGACCCCGGTGTGGTCGGCGGCGTCACTGCCGGAGGGAACCCCGGTCGCCGGGCCGGAGATCGCGGCCTGGTGGCGACGGGACGGGGCCGTCCTGACCGCCGCCCTGCAGATCGGCGCGGCGGCCTGGACCACGGAGCTGGCCGTGGAGTACGCCAAGCAACGGAGGCAGTTCGGCCGGATCATCGGCGGCTTTCAGGCCGTGAAGCATCTCTCCGCGGACATGGCGGTACGCACCGAGGTGGCCCGGTGCTCGGTGCAGGCTGCCGCGGTGACCGTCGACCAGCCGGACGTGGGCGACAGCGAGGTGGCGGCCGCCGGAGCCAAGCTCCTGGCTGATGAGGCGGCCATCACCAACGGGCGCTCGTGCATCCAGGTGCACGGCGGCATGGGGTTCACCTGGGAGGTCCCGGCCCACCTGGCCTACAAGCGGGCCCGGGTGCTGGCTACCCAGTTCGGTACCGCCGATGAGCTGGCCGAGTCGCTGGGGGCCTCGTTGGCGGCGTCCCTCGAGTCGCCGTCGTGATCTTCGCCGCCCTCTCCGTGGTCGCATTCGCTGACGTTGTCGCATTCGCTGACGTTGTCGCATTCGCCGGTGCTGGCGCAGTCGCCGACCCTGTGGCCGCCGGGCCGGCACGGCGCCACGTAACCTGATCCCGTGCCCAACCCTTCCGTCGCCCCGCCCAAAGATGTCGTGACTGTCCTGCCCTCAGGACGCACCGTCTTCGGGATGCAGCTACCGGTCCAGTCCCAGTCGACCCTCTACGCGCAGTCGTGGGAGTCCACCGCCGGGCCCGAGGAGCTGGCCCAGGTGGCACTGGCCTGCGAAGCGGCAGGCTTCTTCTATGTGGGTGTCTGCGATCACACGCTCATTCCCAGCCGGCTGGCGGGCGCCATGTCGACCACCTGGTACGACACCATCGCCACCCTCGGCTGGCTGGCCGGGATCACCTCGGAGATCCGCCTCCTCTCCCACGTCTACGTGATCGCACTTCGCCACCCGCTGCGGGCGGCCAAGGAGTTCGCCACCCTGGACGTACTGTCCGGTGGTCGGGTCATCTGCGGGGTCGGAGCCGGACACGTGTCGGAGGAGTTCGACCTGATGGGTCCGGCCTTCGATCGAGCGCGGACCCGCCACCGACGAGGCCATCGCCGACCTGGCCGAAGGGCTGGCGGAGGAGTACCCGCACCTGAGCGGGCCCCGATGGCCGGCCACCGATGTCGGACTCAAGCCCCGCCCGGTGCAGTCGCCTCGCCCACCCATCTGGGTCGGTGGGTCGTCGCCGGCCGCCCTACGCCGCGCCGCCAAGTTCGGCGACGGCTGGCTGCCACAATCGCTCGGTCCCGATGTGGAGCTCCTGGGCACGCTGCGCCGGTTGCGCGAGGAGTACCGGGATGGAGCGCCACTCGACATCGGAGGCATTGCCAGCGCCATGTATGTCGGCGATCCTCCCGCCGGGTTCGAACTACCACAGGGCACGGTGGCCGGTTCGCCGGAACGGCTGGCGGAGTACATCCAGACGTTCGCCGACGCCGGGGTGGGTCAGGTCCAGGTGCGATTCCCGTCACGATCCGTTGAAGAGTTGTGCGAACAGATCAGCACCTTCGGTCGCGACGTCACACCTCTGGTCGGGCCGCCCCGCTGATCGGGACGTGAACGTGTCCAGCCGCATCCGACCTCTGATCGCCGTGGCTCTGGCGGTGATCGTCGTCGCCGGCCTGGTGGCGGCCGACGTGGTGACCCTGCACAAAGCCAAACCCAGTTACGACCACGAGACCCAGGCCTTCACTCACCTGTTGGGGCCGTCGAAAACCGCCGGCCTCCCGGCGTCGACCACCTTGCCGCCTTCGTCCGGAGCTTCACCAAATAGCGCGGTCACCTCGAGCACCATTGGCACCTCGGGCATCACCGGGACCCCCGCAGCGACGTCAGGAAGCGCGAGCACCACCACGGCAGCACCAGGCTCCCCCTGAGCTAACGACCGCACTGGGGCTCAGGGGACGGTGGTCGAACTCGTCCCGTGCAGCGCCGTGGTCGTGGTGGTGCCTGACGATCCAGCCGTAGTAGTGGTGGTGGTCGGCGCGACCGTGGTCGTGGTCTGCGAGTGCGGATACGTGGTCGTGGTCGAAGAATGCGGCAAGGTGGTGGCGGTTGTGGTCGGAGGCACCCTGTCTGGCGTGGTGGTTGACGTGGTGGTCGTGGTGGTGGGGGTGCTGACTTTGGTTGCCGAGGGCACGAAGTACTCCTGGCCGTCCGAACCCTTGATGAAGGTGCCCGCGTTGGTGACAGTGGCATTTTGTGGCGGGTAGGCGTGCAGCAAAATCCCGAACCCGATGAAGGCCACGATCATCAGCAGAGTCGACCGACGGATCGGGAGCAGCCGGTGAACGGGGACGGACATGTACCCCACCAATTTGCTGTGCTTCAGATCCGCATCGGGGTCGATCGGCGAGGAAGCGTCGCCGGGCTGAATCGGCTGAGCGGGCAGACGCTGGGTGGCGTCGCCAGCGGTCCCGGGTTGGCTCGGCAAACGCTGGGTGGCATCGTCGGAACCAGCGCCGGACTGGTCTCCTCCGGTGTCGTCGCCGGGGCCGCTCACGTGGCAGTCGTTTCGATGGATGGGGAGAAGATGTCGGCGGCGCGGCAGAGCGTTGGCCGCCCGCAACCGGATCTCACGCCCCACTTCGAACTGGCGTCCCGGGAGGGTTCTGGCGATCAGACGCAGCTGCACGTAACCCACATTGATGGTCTCCACCCCGGCCACCACCGGAGGACCGAGCAGAAGATCCTTCCACCGGGGGGCGGAGGCCATCTGGGTGACCACGTCCTTCAGGATCGACGTCACCTTCTCGAGGTCCTCGGTGACCGCCACCGGGATGTCGATCACCGCTTTGGACCAGTCCTTGGAGAGGTTGGTGACCTGGCGCATGGCGCTGTTGGGCACCACCACCAACTCGCCCTGGGCGGTCCGCAGCTTGGTGATCCGCAGGGTCAGCTCCTCGACGGTGCCGGTGACGCTGGTGGCCTGGCCCGGCACCGAGAGCCGGATCAGGTCACCGAAGGAGAACTGGTGCTCGGTTAAGAGGAAGAACCCGGCCAGCAGGTCGGCCACCATCTGTTGGGCGCCGAACCCCAGGCCGATGCCGATGACAGTGGCCGGGGCCACCAGGGTGGTCAGAGGTATGCCCAGCCGGTCCAGAGCCAGGATGCCGGCGATGAAGGAGACCAGGGCCACCACCACCCACTCGACGGCCTCGCTGACGGCACGCGACCGCTTGAGCCTCTCGGAGGCCAGGGCCCCCATTTCGATCTGGACGCGGATCTGCCCGTCGATCCAGCGGCGGCGTCTTGCCCCGAACCAGTGGGCGAAGCGAACCACCAGGCCCGCGCCCAACACCAGTACGACAGCCGGGAGCAGGTGATTCTGGAGCCAGAGGTGGTCGATGCGGGGAAATTACCATCCACCCCGGTCCCCTCTTCCCGGTTCCGACAAAGCCAGGCCCGAGCGGACTGCCCACGGAGCGAGCACGGCACAACCGGTCCGACCGGTACAGAGCCGGCACAGAGCCGGCACAGAGCGAAGGCGACAGAGCAAGAGCACACCCCAGGCCGGGCCCCCGACGGGGCCGGGACAGGACCCTCGACGGGGCCGAGGCCGGGCCGGCCCGGGGCCGGGGCGGGACCCCCGGCGAGGTCGTAAACTGACGGTCTGTCAGGTCCAGCGAAGGGAACACCACCATGTACGACTACGTGATCCGGAATGGCCTGGTCGTGGACGGCACCGGGGCCCCGGCCCGACGGGCCGACGTGGCCGTATCGGACGGGAAGATCGCCGTGGTCGGCGAGGTCGACGGAAGCGGCACCACCGAATTCGACGCCGAAGGGCTGGTGGTGGCCCCCGGCATCATCGATCCCCACACCCACTACGACGCCCAGCTCTTCTGGGATCCCACCGCCTCCCCCTCCAACCTGCACGGGGTGACCACGGTCATCGGCGGCAACTGCGGGTTCACCCTGGCCCCGATCAAGGCCGAGGATCACGACTACATCCGCCGGATGATGGCCAAGGTCGAGGGCATGCCACTCCCGGCCCTCGAGAACGGCCTGCCCTGGGACTGGACCAGTTTTCGTGACTACCTCGGCAAGCTGGAAGGGAACCTCGGGGTGAACGCGGGGTTCCTGGTCGGGCACTGCGCCCTGCGTCGCTGGGTGATGGGCGGGGAACGGGGCGCCGAGGTGGCTACCGACGAGGAGATCGCCGAGATGTCCCGACTGTTGGCCGAGTCCCTGGAGGCCGGCGGGATGGGCTTCTCGTCATCCCAGTCGCGCACCCACTCGGACGGGGACGGAAATCCCATCTCGTCCCGCAACGCCGACCGACGCGAGATGTTGGCCTTCTGCGAGGTGGTCCGGGACCACCCCGGCACGACCCTCGAGTACATCACCAACGGCTGTCTGGACACCTTCACCGACGAGGAGATCGACCTGATGGTGGCCATGACCACCACCGCCCGGCGGCCGCTCAACTGGAACCTCCTCACCATCGACTCGCGGACCCCGGACAAGACCAAGCGGCAGTTGGAGGCGTCCGTCGCCGCCGCCGAGGCCGGGGGTCGGATCGTGGCCCTGACCATGCCCACCCTGGTGCCCATGAACATGAGCTTCCGGACCCACTGCGCCCTGTTCCTCATCCCGGGGTGGGGCGACGTCATGGGGTTGCCCCTGGAGCAGCGGATCGAGAAGCTCCGGGACCCGGCGGTGCGTGAGCAGCTGGACGAACTGGCCCACTCCGAGCAGGCCGGGGTGTTCCGCCGGCTCTCCCACTGGGCCAACTACATCATCGGGGACACCTTCTCGGCGGAGAACGAGGGCCTGAGCTGGCGTGACGTGGGCTCGATCGCTGCCGAGCAGGGCAAGCCCCCCTTCGACGCCCTCCTCGACCTGGTCATCGCCGATGACCTGCGCACGGTCCTGTGGCCCAAGGCCTCGGACGGGGACGACGCCTCCTGGGCGGCCCGGGTCGAAGTGTGGAGCGACCCCGGGGCCATGGTGGGCGGTTCGGATGCCGGGGCCCATCTCGACCGGATGTGCGGCTCCAACTACCCGACCTCGTTCCTCGGAGACTGCCTGCGCAAGCGGAAGCTCGTGCCCATGGAGCGGGCCGTCCAGCTGATGACGGAAGCGCCGGCGGAGCTCTTCGGGCTGCACGATCGGGGCCGGGTGGCCGAAGGCCTCTGCGCCGACCTGTTCGTCTTCGATCCCGAGACGGTGGGCTCCGAGCCCGCCACTCTGGTGAACGACCTACCGGGGGGAAGCCCTCGCCTGATCGCCGACGCCATCGGGGTGGTCCGGGTACTGGTCAACGGGGTCGAGACCATCGCCGACGGCAAGCCCACCGGCAACCTGCCGGGCACCTTGCTCAAGTCCGGTCGGGACACGGTCACCGTCGATCCGTCGGCGGCCCGGGTCTGAGATAGCGGATCGGGGCCGACCGAACGCTCCAAACTCTCGAGCTGCCGATCTGCCCCCCACCAGCGACCGACGTACACTGCTGACGCGGCGTCAGATAGTCGCCACCGTGTCCGACCACCAGGGTGCGTCGGCGCGGCCGGCGGTCCGCCCGGAGTCAACCAGCACCGCGACACAACCAGCACCGCGAAAGGGGACCCACCATGGGTAATCAGGCCAGCAGAGACGAGACGCAGCTCCTGATCGGGGGGAAGTGGGTCGAGGCCGGTAACGGGACCTACGACATCATCAACCCGGCCACCGAGCAGGTGGTGGGCCAGGCCCCCAATGCGTCGGTGGCCGATGCCGAGGCGGCGGCGGCCGCGGCCCGGGAGGCCTTCCCGGGGTGGGCGGCCACTCCGGTGGAGCAGCGCCTGGCCCTGTTGAAGAAGGCCGCGGCGGCCATCCGGGCCAAGGGTGACGACCTGGTGCCCCTGGTCATCGCCGAGACGGGGGCCACCGCCTCGGTGGGCTCCCGCATGCAGGTCCCGGTCAGCGCGGCCCGCTTCGACCGCTACTCGCGGGACATCAGCCACGTCCAGGAGCACATGCTCCCCCCCATCGTCTCCGAGGCCACCCCGCTGGCCCCCGGTGGCCTGATCAGTGCCCTGGCCTACCGCCAGCCCGTGGGCGTGGTCACGGCCATCGCCAGCTACAACTTCCCCATGACCAACATGGCCGGCAAGGTGGCCCCGGCCCTGGCCATGGGCAACACCGTGATCATGAAGCCGGCCCCGCAGGACCCGCTGGCCGTCATCGAGATGGCCCGGGTGCTCGACGAGGTCGGGTTCCCTCCGGGCGTGGTCAACATCATCAACTCCCAGGGCCCCGAGCCGGCCACCGCCCTCACCACCACCCCTGACGTCGACATGGTCTCGTTCACCGGATCGACGGCCGTGGGCCAGCGCATCGCCTCGGCCGGCGCCCCCACCATGAAGCGCCTCCTGATGGAGCTGGGTGGCAAGGGTGGGGCCGTGATCTTCGAGGACGCCGACATCAAGGGCGTGGTCGGCGCCATCGGCTCGGTGTGGGCCTTCCACTCGGGCCAGATCTGCACCGCCCCGACCCGGGCCATCGTGCACCGGAGCATCTTCGACCAGGTGGTGGCGGGACTCACCCAGTTCGCCGGGGTCCTCAAGGTGGGCGACCCCACCGAGATGTCCACCGTGGTGGGCCCGGTCATCTCGGCGGCGCAACAGCAGCGGATCTTCGACCACATCGAAACAGCCCGCAAAGAGGGCGAAGTGGTGGTCGGTGGTGGGCGCCCCGAGCACCTCGACACCGGCTACTACGTCGAGCCCACCTTGGTGGTGGGGACCAACAACATCACCGTGGCCCGCGAGGAGATCTTCGGACCGGTGGTGGTGGCCATCCCCTTCGACGACGAGGACGAGGGCATCGCCATCGCCAACGACTCGGAGTTCGGACTCTACGACTACGTGTTCTCCAAGGACACGCCCCGGGCCTTCCGGGTGGCCAAGCAGCTACGGGCGGGGCACGTGGGCATCAACACCGCCCAGCGCAACATGGACGCTCCGTTCGGGGGCTTCAAGATGAGCGGGATCGGACGCGACGGCGGCGACACCGGGCTCGAGGCCTACTCGGAGATGCAGTCCATCATCTGGTCCAGCTGAATTAGCTGAGGCCCGGGGCTAGTCGGCCCGCCCGAAGAAGGGCGCACTGAAGGCGAAGATCCCGCCGTCCGAACCGGCCAGCCAGTAGCCACCGGTGGCCCGGTCGACGGCCATGCCCACAATCGGGGCGGCCAGCACCAGGGAGCCGGTGCTCCCGTGGAAGGTGGCGTGGCCGAAGGCGAAGATCCCGCCGTCGCCGCCCACCATCCAGTAGCCGTTCCCGCTGGGGGTCGGGGCCATGCCGTTGATGGGCTCATTGAGAGTGACGGCCCCGGTGGACCCGTAGAAGGGGGCGTCGTAGGCGAAGATCCCGCCGTCCGAGGCCACCAGCCAGTAGCCGCCGGTGGCGTTGTCGGCCGCCAGGCCCACCACCGGTTGGTTCAACGGCTCTCCACCCATGGAGCCCCGGAACTTGGCGTTCCCGAAGGCGAAGATGCCTCCGTCACTGCCCACCAGCCAGTAGCCCTTGCCGTTGGCCGTGGGCGCCAGGTCGACCACCGGGGCGTCGAGCGGTCGGCCGCCCATCGATCCGTGGAACCCGGCGTCGCCGAAGGCGAAGATGCCACCGTCGCCGGCCACCAGCCAGTAGCCCTTGCCGTCCGGCGTCGGTACCAGGTGGGCGATGGGGGCCACCAGCGGCGTTCCGGCCATCGACCCGTAGTTGTGGGCGTTCCCCTCGGTGACGACCGACCCGTCGGCCCGGGCCATCCAGTAGCCCCCGCCGTTCGGGGTGGCCGCCACGCTGACCACACTGGCGGCGGCCACGTCGGGCTCATTGGGAACCGAAGGCACCGGGTACGGGTAGGGATACTGACCGCCGGTGGAGGTCACTTCGTTGTTCGGCCCGTAGGTCTGCCCCGGGCAGTACACCGGATCGCCGGACGGAGAGCCGGCCACCACCGGGGAGGCCGGCACCGGATCACCCTGATAGAGGTTCTGGGTCTGCTCGCGGGCGTAGGCCGACGGCAGGTCGCCGTAGGAGTAGCCGAACATCTCGACCGTCCAAGCCTGGTTGTCGGCGCAGGTGACGCCCACGCCCACCATGTTGTAGGCCGCACCCAGTTCGTTCTGACGGTGCATGGCCGAGTCCATGTAGTCGCCGTTCATCCCGTCGGAGCCGTCACCGGGCCAGAAGCCGTATCCGGTGTCACCGGAGTTGGCGGCCAACACGCACACCTGATCGGCCACCTGGTCACAGGCCGGAAGCGTGGGGTCCTCGACGGAGCCGGAAGACGCCATCTGGGCCGACCAGGCCTGGGCCTCGGCCTGAATCTGGGGGTCGACCTGAAGTTGGGGGATGGGCACGCCGGCGGAGCTCCTGGCGGCACGCTCGGCGTTGATGCGCGCTACCAGGTCCTCGGCGTAGACGTTCTCGACGCCCGGGACAACCGAACCCAGTCCGGTGGTCTTCCCCTTGGCCGTCCCGGACTTGTTGTTCGTCGGGTTGACGGTCGGGTTGACGATGCGCGCCCGGCCCGCGCCCGAGGCATCGTTGGCTTGCGACGTGCAACCGACCAAGGTGCAACCGAGCAGAACCAACAGCGCGGCCACCGCGGCGACCGGGCCGAGACGGTTCGGTGCCGTGGTCTTGGTCCCTGTTTCGGCCCCGCCCCGACTCATCGGCCGAAGGGGGGTCTCACTCAAACGGCCGCGCCGGGTGACGTGCCGCGGACCGGCTGTGGATCGGTTCTCGTGCACGGTGAAAGGCCCCTTTCAGCATCCAGTCTGGCACTGGTGGCCCGCTGGCCTCCAGTCGGTTTCAGCTGCCACATTCCTCTCATCGGCCCAAACGGCGGAAAACTGTTGCCCTTTGGGCTACAAAAGGTCGGTGCCCACCCCCGTCCCTGCTTCCATACCCTCTTCCTTCGCAGAATTGGCCGCGAAGTTGTCGAATTGGGGACGTTGGGGGCCAAATGACCAGCTCGGGACCTTGAACCTCATCGACGCGGAGGCACGCCTCCGGGGGGTTCGGGCAGTCCGGGACGGGGTTCCCTTCTCCCTGGCCCTGCCACTGTCGGCGCAGGAGGGGATTCAGATGGGATTTGTCCCTGGTCGGGTCAACCCGTCACGGACCATGGTATGTGTGAACGACCCCCTGAGCCCGGATCCCCAGTGGATCGCCTCGTCCGAGGACACCGTCACCCTCTCCATGCAGTGCGCCACCCACTGGGACGGCCTGGCCCACGTCTCCTACGGGGCCGGCCCTGACGGCGGGGTGCTCTACAACGGGTACCCGGCCTCGACCGTGACCGAGGACGGGGCCTCCCAGCTGGGCATTCACCAGATCCACTCGCTGGTGTCGCGGGGGGTGCTGCTCGACGTGGCCCGGTCCCAGGGTCGGGAGATCCTCGAGCCGGGATACCCCATCTCGCCGGACGACCTCGATGCCGCCTGCCGGATGGGGGGCCTGGTCGTGGAGCCCGGCGATGTGGTCCTGGTCCGGACCGGTCAGGCCGCCCACCTGGCCCTTCCGGGCCGACCGGGGCTGGCGGGAGCCGAGCCGGTCCGGGACCTGGTGGCCTACACCTGGCCCACGCCGGGGCTGACCATGGCCACCGCCGAGTGGTTCCACGCCCACGATGTGGCGGCCGTGGCCACCGACACCCTGGTGCTCGAGGTGTACCCGGGCGAGTCGAAGGACCTCTACCTGCCGGTGCACCTCCTGCACCTGGTGGAGATGGGGATGACCCAGGGGCAGAACTGGTTCCTGGACGAACTGGCCGACGCCTGTGCCGCCGACGGGCGGTACGAGTTCCTGCTGGATGCCAGCCCCCTCCCGTTCACCGACGCCCTCGGCTCGCCGGTCAACCCGGTGGCGCTCCGCTGAGCAGCAGCGGCGGGGGCGGGGGCAGGGGCGGGGGCGGGGTTCTAGCCCGCCTACCGTCGGTTCTTGGGCGTGGCCGCGGCCTTGACCTCGGCGGTGCGGGCGGAGGCGGCGCCGCCACCCAGGACCGGTCCGGTCCGGGGTCGGAGGGCCTCGGACCCCGGGACCTTGGCTCCGTCGGGAGCAGCCCTCCCGGTCACCGCCCAGTGCAGCAGCCGGGCCTGGCTGTCCACCAGCGAGGCGGTGCGGATGCCCCAGAACTCGAACCCGTACCGGTGCCCGGCCACCTGGGCCAGCATGGCGATCAGGGTGCCGGCCGCGGCCATGGGGTCGGACCCGGCCGGGGAGTCCGAGGAGCCGGCGTTGGTGGCGATGACCCGGGCCAGGGTGACGGTGACGGCGTTGAGGGCCCGGACCCGCAGCCCCTGGAAGCGCAGGTCGCCTTCGACCGTGGTCAGCTCGACCACCCGGAAGACGGCCCGATTGCGCTCCCAGTACTCCATGAAGCCTTCGACCACCTCCACCGCGGTGGTCCAACTCACCTCCTCCGACCAGTCGCCGTCCACCAGTCCGGCCAGGACCCCGACCCCTTCCACCAGCTCCTCGGCCAGCACGGTGATGGCCGCCTCCACGTTCTCGAAGTACTGGTAGAAGGTGGCCGGCGAGGTGCCGGCCCGGCGGGCGATGTCGATGACCTTGATGGACCGCCACGGGGTGGCCACCAAGAGCTCGGCCGTGCACTCCAACAGTCGCTGGCGCGTGGCCCGGCCCCGGTGGCCGGGGATCCGGCCGTCGGTGGTGGCGATGAGCTCATCGTCGGCATCCTGCGCGTCGGTTTCCGGTCCGTCGGTTTCCGGTCCGTCGGCTCGGTCGGTTGCCGCCCCGCCGCCCGCCGCCCCGCCGGCCGCCCCGCCCGTCCGGTGGATGGCGGTCACCCGCCGGGACCTGCCCTCGCCGAGCTGGTCCCCGCTCCCGACCTCCGGCCCGTCCCCGGGCACAGGCTCAGGCTGGTCGGCGCGGCGCATGGCCGACCATGGTAGTGAGGGCCGGCGAGGTGTGACGGCCCGTCAGATGGCCCGAAGAAGCGGTTCGGGGTGCGAAACCCCTGCCGAGTAGGGTAAACGCCCATGGCGAACCGCCCGGTGCCGCGCACCTTGACGCGTGCCCAGCAGGCCCGGCGTCAGCGGGTGGTGGATGCCGCCATGACCTTGGGTCTCGACGGAGGGTACGAGGCCGTCCAGATGCGCGATGTCGCCGCCCGGGCCGACGTGGCCATGGGCACCGTGTACCGCTACTTCACCAGCAAGGACCATCTGTTGGCTGCGGCCCTGGTTCACTGGGTGGAGCAGTTGGACTACCGGTTGTCCCAGCTCCCGGCCCAGGGCGACACGGCCGCCGGACGGGTCATCGACGTCCTCGACCGGGCCCTGCGGGCCATGGGACGACAGCCCCGCCTGGTGGCGGCGGTATTCACCGCCCTGGCCTCGCCCGACCCCGCCGCCATCGAGTGCCAGCAGCAGATCTCGGTGCTGATGGAAGGGATCATCACCCGGGCCATCGGCGAGCCCCACCCGCCCGACCTCAGCGACCGGGCCCGGATCCTCGGCCACGTCTGGTACTCGGCCCTGGTCGGATGGGTCAACGGCTGGAGCAACATGGGCCGGGTCCACGATGAGCTGGCCGTGGCGGTCGGACTGCTCCTACCCACCGACATCTACGCCGGCATCATGGTCGCCGGCGAAGTCGCCCCGGCCTCCCTGGACTGATCCCGCCCGACTCCGACCCCACGGCGATCGGGAGATGAACCAGTTCCGACGGTGGGGCGCGGTACCGTCTTGCGATGCCTTCGGCCATTGAGGTCCACAGTCTGACCAAGCAGTTCGGGCCGCTCCGGGCCGTTGACGACCTCAGCTTCGAGGTCGAAGCCGGGAGGGTGACCGGGTTCCTCGGGCCCAACGGTTCCGGGAAGACCACCACCTTGCGCATGCTGCTGGGACTGGTCTCGATCACCGGGGGCACCGCCACCTTCGGGGGGAAGCGCTATCTCGACCTGGACCATCCGTGCCGCCACGTGGGGGCGGTGCTCGAGGCCACCAGCTTCCACCCGTCCCGGAGGGCCGAGGACCACCTCAAAGCGGTGGCGGTCGGAGCCGGCATCCCCGTCACCAGGGTGGCCGAGACCCTGGAGCTGGTGGGCCTGACCGACGTGGCCCGCCGCCGGGTGGGCAAGTTCTCCCTCGGCATGCGCCAACGGCTGCAGCTGGCCACCGCCCTCCTCGGCGAACCGGAGATCCTCATCCTGGACGAGCCGTCCAACGGCCTGGATCCCCAGGGCATCCAGTGGCTGCGCAACTTCATCCGGCACCAGGCCTCACTGGGACATGCCGTGCTGGTCTCCTCGCACCTGCTCTCGGAGATGGAAGAGACCGTCGACGACGTGGTCATCGTGTCCCAGGGCCGCCTGGTGCTCCAGACCACGCTGGCCGATCTGGCCCAACGGGCCGGGACCCAGACCGGGCTCCGCATCCGTTCGCCGGAGCTGCCCCGACTGATCGGGATCCTCGATGCCATCCCGGTGGGCTACCGCCAGGTGTCCCCCGACACCCTGGTCATCGACGGCGGCACTCCGGAGTGGTTCGGCCCCCTGGCCGCCCAGCACCAGATCGTCCTGTACGGGCTGGCCAATGAGACCGGCAGTCTGGAAGAGGTCTTCTTGGCCCTGACCCACGGCTTCGACGCCGCTGACCCCGGTCTGGTCCCGACCCCGGGGGTGACCCGGTGATCGCCGGCGTGCGCTCGGAGTGGATCAAGGTGCGCACCACCGCGGTGCCGTGGGTGATGACCGGCATCGCCACCCTCATCACCGCCCTGAGCATCCTGTTGATCTTCCTCAACGGCGCCAGCGGGAACGGGAACGGGAACAACGCCCCCGCCTTCAGCATCGTTCCCCAGACCACCCAGCAACTACGGAACCTGGTCGGCGCCGGGGTGGGTGGCTACATCTTCGCCCTGCTGCTCGGCACCTTGATGGTCACGGCCGAGTTCCGCCACAAGACCGTGACCACCTCGTTCCTGGTGCTTCCCCGCCGGCCTGAGTTCGTCGGAGCCAAGCTGATCACCGCGGCGTTGGTGAGTATCGGCATGGCGCTGTTCCTCTTGGTGTTCACGGTGATCGGAGCCGGCATCGGCCTGGCGGCTGACGGTGGATCGTTCTCCGCCCTGATCCGCCAGGTTCCCGCCGTGGCTCCCGGGATGCTGTTGGTCTACGCCCTCTTCGGGATCCTGGGTGTGGGGGTGGGCTCGTTGCTCACCAACCAGGTGGCCGCCATCATCGTCTCTTTGGGCTGGTTCCTCATCGTCGAACAGATCATCATCGGGATCTGGCACGGGACGTCGAAGTGGCTCCCGTCCGGTGCCGCCAGCGCCGCCTCCAACGTGACCCGCGGCCGGGGCATGGACTACGGGCTGTTCAGCTGGTGGGAGGGCGGCCTGCTCATCCTGGCCTACGGGCTGATCATCGCCGCCATCGGCTCGGCCATCATGGCCCAGCGGGACATCACCTGACCCGAAGCAGCTGAGCCGAAGCACCTGAGCCGAGCACCTGAGCCGGAGCACCTGAGCCGAGCACCTGAGCCGAAGCAGCTGAGCCGGAGCAGTGGCGGCGCTGCGTGGCACCGCCCGGGCGGCCATGGGCTGCGTCGGCCGCCGTAGGCTGGGTCGGTGGCCGACGGTTCTCCTGACGAGCGGCTACCACCGCGGCTCCCCCGACACGGACTCCAACCCGACCAGGTGCTGGCCCGGATGGCCGAGCTGCGGACCGATGACCGGGACTGGCGGGGCGGACGGGTCTTCAGCCTGGTCTACTCGGCGGGCGATGAGGTGCACGACCTTCTGGAGCGGGCCGGGGCCATGTACTCGGCCGAGAACGCCCTCAACACTGCGGTCTTCCCCAGCCTCGGGCGTATGCAGCACGACATCGTGGGCATCACCGCCGGGTTGCTGGGGGCGGACCAGCTCCCGGTCGGGCAGAGGGGCGAGGTCCGGGGCTTCTTGACCTCGGGAGGCACCGAATCCCTGCTGCAGGCCACCAAGGCCGCCCGCGACTGGGGTCGGGCGGAACGGTCCGTCTCCCGACCCAACATGGTGCTGGCCACCTCGGCGCACGCCGCCTTCGAGAAGGCCGCCCACTACTTCGACGTCGAGTCCCGTCGGGTGCCGGTGACCCCGGACTTCTCGGCCGACGTGGACGCCATGGCCGACGCCGTGGACGACTCGACCGTGATGATCGTGGGGTCGGCGCCGTCCTATCCCCAGGGGATCATCGACCCCATCCCCGAGATTGCGGCCATGGCTGTCGAACGCGGCATCCTGTGCCACGTCGACGCCTGCATGGGTGGCTTCATCCTCCCGTTCCTGGGCCAACTGGGCCATCTGTCCAAGCCCTGGGACCTCTCGGTGCCCGGAGTGACCTCGATCAGCGCCGACCTCCACAAGTACGGGTACGCATCCAAGGGGATCTCGGTGATCGTGTACCGGGACCGTCAACTGGCCCGGATGCAGCCGTTCGTCACCTCCAACTGGCTCGGGGGGCTCTACGGGTCCCCCTCCATGGCCGGGACCCGTCCCGCCGGCCCCATCGCCGCCGGATGGGCGGTCCTCCACCACCTGGGTCAGGAGGGCTACCTCCATCTGGCCGACCAGGCCCACCGGGCTTCGACCACCCTCAAAGCGGCCATCGCCCGCCAGCCCGGGTTGGCGCTCCGGGGCCACCCCGATGCCACCGTCTTCGCGTTCGGCGGCGACCCCGTCGACGGCGGTCGTCGACTCCTTCGCCCTGGGGGACGGCCTGGCGGCCCGGGGTGGTTGGTTCTTCGACCGGCAGAGCCCTCCGGACAGCCTCCACGCCACGGTCCAGGCCGGTCATCTCCAGGTGGTGGAGCAACTCTGCGCCGACCTGGCCTCGGTCACCGCTGAGCTGATGACCAACGGCCTCCGGGCACCGGACCGGGACACCACCTACGGGACGGTCTGAGGGGACTCGGCGATCCTCCCTAGGGGGTCGGTCAGCATCTAATGTGAACAGCGGGCTCGGTTCAGCACTCGCCTCCGATATCCGGGGTGGTGCGTCAACCGGGAAAAGGGGGGTGTGATGGACCGCAAGTGGTGGACGCTCACCGCGGTGTGCGCCGGCACCTTCATGCTCCTGTTGGACCTCTCGGTGGTCAACGTCGCCCTCCCCGATATCCAGCGGTCGCTGCACTCGTCCTTCTCCGACCTCCAGTGGGTCATCGACGCCTACACCCTGACCCTGGCGGCGTTCCTGTTGACGGCGGGCGTCATCGGCGACATCTTCGGCCGACGTCGGCTCTTCGCCATCGGGTTGACGGTGTTCTCGGCAGCATCGCTGGCGTGCGGCCTGTCCACGTCGCCACTCATGCTCAACGTGTCCCGGGCCGTCCAGGGGGTGGGGGGGGCGATCATGTTCGCCACCTCGCTGGCCCTCATCGCCCAGGCCTTCTCGGGCAAGGAACGAGGGACGGCCTTCGGCATCTACGGAGCGGTCATCGGTGGAGCCGTGGCCATCGGGCCGCTGGTGGGCGGCGCACTGACCAGTGGCATCGGGTGGCGGTGGATCTTCTTCGTCAACCTGCCTATCGGAGCAGCTGCCATCGTCATCACCCTGGCCAAGGTGAGGGACTCGCTCCCGCCCGTCCCCAGGAAGGTCGACTGGATCGGGTTCGTCACCTTCTCCGCCTCGCTCTTCATGCTGGTCTATGCCCTGGTCGAAGGGAACTCGCAAGGGTGGAGCAGTGCGCTCATCGTAGGCCTGCTGGCCGGATCGGCCGTGGCCATGGCGGCGTTCCTGGTGGCCGAGTGGCGCGGGGCGGACCCCATGCTCGACCTGACGTTGTTCAAGCGTCCGGCCATGAGCGGGGTGTCGCTGGCCGCCTTCACCATCTCGGGCTCCATCTACGCCATGTTCTTGTACCTCACCCTCTACATGCAGGACGTGCTGGGCTTCGGGCCCTTCGCCGCCGGCGTCCGGCTGTTGCCCATCACCCTGCTGGCCTTCGGCATCGCCCCCATCGCCGGCAAGATGACGGTGAAGGTGGGGGCCCGGTACCTGCTCGGGCTGGGCCTGCTGCTCATCTCCCTTGGTTGCGTCCTGACCACCCATGTCCAAGCGGACTCGACCTGGACGGTGCTGCTGCCGGGGTTCATCGTGGCCGGCATCGGCATCGGCATCATCAATCCGGTGGTGGCGTCGGCCACGGTATCGGTGGTGCCGCCGGAGCACAGCGGCATGGCGTCCGGCGCCACCAGCACGTTCCGCCAGGTGGGCATCGCCACCGGGATCGCCGGACTCGGCGCAGTCTTCCTGAGCCAGATCCGACCGGCCACGGTCAACGCCCTGGTGGCCACTCCGGCCGGCCGACTGGTGGTGGCCCACGGTGGGTCCCAACTGTCCGCCGCAGTCGCCGAGGGCGGCGTGCGCCAACTGGCGGCGTCGATCCCTGACGCCCCGGTGCGAAACGCCCTGACCGCGGCGTACCACGTCGGATTCACCGCCACCTTCGACCACCTGATGGCCATCGCCGCCGTGGTGTCACTGATCGGTGCGGTGGGATCGCTGATCCTGGTCCGTCAACGCGACTTCGTACCCAGCTTGTCGCTCGACGACGAAGCGGCCGCCGCCGAGGCGTCAGCCGCCGATGCCCGCGTGGCCGAAACAGCCGCGGGTCTGATCACGTCACCGGCCACATCGGCCACATCGGCCACATCGGCCACATCGGCCACATCGGCCACATCGTCACCCCACCCGCAGGTCCCCGCCCGGGAAGCTCCGAGCACCACACCGGCGAAGTGACGGCCACCCGTCAACGCCTGATCTGTCCGCCCTGTCCGTCCCCCTGATCTATCCGCCCCGGGTGGCCCTGGCCAGACGACGGCCGGCACTCAGGACGGCATACGCCGCGCCACCGGCATGCACCCACCAGCTGTGCAGCCAGTCGCCGTCGGCCGGAACGAGCCGGGCGGCCAGATCGGGCCGCATCCGTCTCAAGTAGCTGCCGGCCCGGCGAGCGTGGAACCAGTCCGATGCCACCGCGATCTGGTCGGCACCTTCGAGGTACGGAATAGACCGTTCCACGTTCTCCCATGTCGATCGGGCCGTCGGCTCGATGATGACCGACCCTTCGGGAGCGAGCGAGGCCAATCGCTCAGCCTCGCCCCGGTGTCCGCTGGCCACGAGGGCGCCCCCACCATGCCGGGCCAGGGTTCGCTGGGCCACGGTCATCCGCCACCGCTCGACACCTCGGATCCGCCCGCCGTAGCCGGGAACCAGGATGACCATCGACACCAACGGAAATGTAGGCCGCCCGAGGCCTACCCGTCAGTTCGAACCAGCTCGACGAGTTGCAGGACGTTACCCTCGGGGTCGAGGCCGTCGCAGTGGATCCCACCCCGGAACTCCCACTGGCTGGTGGCTGAATCGACGACGCCCCCGAACTCCGCGAAGAGCGGGCGTAGGGCATCGATGCTGTCAACCAGGAGGGCGAGCTTGATCGGGACCTCTTCACGACGCACCGGGGGAACCGACACCACAATCGTTGCAGCGATCTGCTCGGGCATCCTCACAAGCGACAACGTGAACGACTCGGACTCGAGCACGCAGTACTTCTCAGAAACGTCGGCGGCCTCCATCTGGAAGCACCCCTCGTAGAACGACCGCATCCGGTCCAGGTGTTTGACGTAGATGACGGCGCCGCCCAACATGCCGGTAATCGTAGGGGTCAGCTACCCGACGAGCGACGGATCGTCGGCCAGGGATCGACCAGGTGGACCACTAGGGTCCCTACCGGAAGCTCACCGAATGAGGAGTTCGAGATGAAGACCAGACTGACCGACATCCTCGGCATCGACCATCCGGTCATGCTGGCCGGCATGGGCGGCGTGTCGTATGCGCCCCTGGTCACGGCGGTGTCGGAGGCCGGAGGATTCGGCTGCCTGGGGGCCTCGACCATGAGCAACGAGCAGATGGTGAGCGAGATCGCCGCCGTGCGTCAAGCCACCGACAAGCCGTTCGGCGTGGACCTGCTCACCGCCATGCCCGGCGATCTCGCCGCCCAGGTCGGCCAGATCATCGATGGCGGGGCCTCGGTGTTCGTCGCCGGCCTGGGAGTCCCGGCCGACGTGGTCGAGCTGTGTCACCGGCATGACGTGCTGGTCGTCAACATGTGCGGCAAGGTCGACCACGCCCGGCGCGCCCTCGACGCCGGGTGCGACATCGTGGTGGCTCAGGGCACCGAGGCCGGCGGGCATACCGGTCTGGTGGCCACCATGCCCCTGGTCCCCCAGATCGTCGACGCCGTCGGGGCGCACATCCCGGTGGTCGCCGCCGGCGGCATCTTCGACGGGAGGGGCCTGGCCGCCGCTCTCTCCCTCGGTGCCGACGGTGTCTGGATCGGCACGCGGTTCATCGCCACCCCCGAGGCCCGGGCCGTGACGGGTTACAAAGACGCGCTGGTGCGCACCAAAGAGGACGGCACCACCATCAGCCGGGCCTTCTCGGGCAAGACCATGCGGGTGGTCCGCAACCGGTACACCACGTTCTACGAGGAGCACCCCGAAGAGCTCGAGCCGTTCCCCGCCCAACTCGGGCGATCGATGCATGAAGGTGCGTTCCACCTGGGTGGGGACGAGGGCACCTCGGACATCGACCCTGAACGCGAGTGCTACCCCACCGGCCAGGGCGTCGGTGCCATCCAGACCCTCATGCCGGCGGCCAGCCTGGTCGCCCAGATCGTGAGTCAGGCCGAGCAGGTGCTGACGGGCCTGGCCCGGACCGTGGACGCCTGAGCGCACCAGACCGGGACCGCCACCCAACCACCGACGGCAACCGCCAGGGTCAGGGCTCGTCGAGCACCGACCGATCACCGGCCCGCAGCCCGGCGATGATGGTCCGGTAGGCACCGCCGGCGTCGTCCCCCAGCGAGTCCGTGTCGAGCCAGCGCGTCCCGTGCTCGCCGCGATGCCGGTCGACGCCGTAGAGACCGAAGCGGGGCTCGTACGATCCCCACTCGTAGTTGTCGACCAGTGACCAGTGCCAGTACCCCTGCACGGGTACGCCGCGGTCGACCGCAGCCAGTACGGCCGCCACGTTCTGGCGCAGGTAACGGGGACGGTCCCATCCGTCCGAGCGGATGTAGGACCGTCCCTGGCGCACCCGGTTGCACATTCCGTTCTCCACCACCCACAGCGGGACCCCCGGCATCAACGCCCGTTGGGTCTCCAGCCAGCGGGTCAGCCCGGCCGGGTCGGGGACGTCGTCCCACAGCTCACGGGTGGGGAAGCCCTTGCGCCCGCCGGCGGTGCGGTGGCCGGGCAGGCGGATATGCCGGGCGGTCTGGGGGTCGTAGAAGTCGAGGCCCAGGACGTCCAGGGTGCGCCGGTGCGGGCTGTCGTAGACCGCTCGCACCGCCCGGCTCGGACGAACCGGGAATCGACCCACCGAACGGCCAGCGACCGCCCACCGAACCGCCCACCGACCGACGGCCACCCGGGCCCGGGCCCCCACCCGAACCCGCGGTATACGGACACTGGGCCGCTCCGACCTTGCGCAGCACATACTCGGCCGGGCTGGCCGGGGGCAGGGCGGCGTTGTGCTGGCGGCGACGCTCGCCCAACCACGCGCCGAGGTCGTCCCGGTCGATCCCCATGGACGGGGCCAGCAGCAGGTCGGTGAGCATCCGGTCGTACTCGTAGATGCTCAGGCAGGAGTTGTTGGTGGTGACCACGGCGTCGGGCCGGGCGTCGTGGATGACCTCGTAACCGGCCACGTGGGCGGCCAGCAGGTTGTCCACGGCCATGGCCACGTCGCCGAAGGCCAGCAGGCGGCCCGGCGGGAAGTCCCCCAGGAGCCACGATCCGAGGGCCAGGACATTGATCTCGTTGATGGTGACCCAGTAGCGGACCAGGGGGGCCAGGGCCTCGACGGCCAGCTCGGCCCAGACCCGGAAGCGAGCGGCGGCATCGGGACGCAGCCACAGGTCCTCGCCCAGCCAGGCCGGATGGGTGAAGTGGTGCAGGGTGACCAGTGGCTCGAGCCCACGGTCGAGGCAGCCCCGGACGATCGAGACGTAGTGGTCCAGGGCCTGACGATCGACCACGTCCGGTTCGGGCACCACCCGGGCCCACTCGACCCCCAGCCGGAAGCTGTTGCAGCCCAGGGCGGCGGCCCGGTCCAGGGCCACCTCGGGCCGGTCCCAGAAGCCCACCGCGTCCCCCGACGGCTCCACCCGCCCGGCCTGCTCCCAGGCCAGCCAGTTGTTGGCCGGCTGCCCGGATCCGTTGTACCCGCCCTCCACCTGGAACCCGGCCGTGGCCACCCCCAGAAAGAAATCGTCGGGCAGTCCGGCGGCGTCGGTGCCCGGTCGGTGGCCCGGCGTGCGGTCTTCCATGAGTGAACTCCCGTGACAGGGCGGTGCCTAACGGATGGCGATGGTAGCTTGCCCACCTGGTGGCCCCGGGCGGCCCCTCGGCCACCCGCCTGGCCGACCGGCACACCGTTCCTCATGCACCCCCCCGTCCCCGACCCTGAGCGCATCCCGGTCATCGTGGCCTCGGGCCAGTCGATCGAGCGCACCGACGTGGTGACCCCGGTCGACCTCATGGTGCGGGCCGGCCGGCAGGCCTTGGAGGCGACCCCGGGACTGCGTGACCACGTCGACCGGGTGTCGGTGGTGAACGTGATGACGCGTACCGGCCCGGCCCCGGCCACCGAGTTGGCCGAGGCCCTCGGAGTCCGCTCGGCCGCCTGCGAGGTGACCACCATCGGCGGCAACTCCCCGCAGTGGCTGGTCACCCGGGCGGCCGCGGACATCGCCGGCGGGGCCCTGTCGGTGAGCGTGATCGCCGGGGCCGAGGCCATCCGGTCCGGGCGCCATCGCCGGGCCGCCGGTGAGCCCCGGGAGTTGGGCCGCACCGATCTGGCCCCGGACCCCGTGGTGGGCGACGACCTCCCCGGAGTCGGCCCCGCCGAGACCGGGGCCCAGCTCCTGGTGCCGGTGCACGTCTACCCCCTGTTCGAGAGCGTGGTGGCGGCCCGGGCCGGCCGCAACGCCGCCGAGCACCGCCAGGCCATGGCCGAGCTCCTGGCGCCGTTCACCGAGGTGGCGGCGGCCAATCCCTACGCCTGGTTCCCGCAGGCCCGCACCCCCGCCGACATCGCCACCCCCACTCCGGACAACCGCATCGTCTGCGAGCCGTACACCAAGCTGATGACGGCCTTCCTGGGCTCCGACCAGGGTGCTGCGGTCATCGTCTGCTCGCTGGCCGCGGCCCGGCGGGCCGGGGTGGCCGACCGGGCCGTCTTCATCTGGTCGGGGGCCGGGGCCACCGATGTCCGCTTCCCCTCGGCCCGTCCCGACCCCGGCCGATCTCCCGCCATCGCCGCCGCCGGGCAAGCGGCGCTGGCCGCGGCGTCCTCGGCCGCCGGTGGAGTGGCCGGCGGCAGGGCAGCAGGCGGCAGAGCAGCAGGCGGCAGAGCACCGCTGGGCATCGACGACATCGAGGTGCTCGACATCTACTCCTGCTTCCCCTCGGCGGTGGAGCTGGCCATCGAGGCCCTCGGCATCGCTCCCGACGACCACCGGTCGCTGACCGTCACCGGGGGGCTCCCCTACTTCGGCGGTCCGGGCAACAACTACACCACCCACGGGATCGGCACGGTGACCGACCGGCTGCGGGAGTCGGGCGCCGGGGCGGAAACCCGGTTCGGTATGGCCACCGGGCTCGGATGGTTCATCACCAAGCACGCCATCGGCATCTACGGCACCTCCCCCCCGCCGGGCGGATTCCGGGTGGGCGACACCACCGGGGCCCAGTCGGCCATCGACTCGTCGGCGGTGGAGGTGGCCCTCGAGGTCGAGGCACCGACCACGGCCACCGTCGTGGCGGCCACCGTGATCCGGGACGGCCAGGGCTCGCCCACCGGGGCACCCATGCTGGTGGCCCTGCCCGACGGCCGTCATATGGCGCTCATGGCGGCCGACGACGACACCGTGGGCGCGGTCGGCCAGCTGGACGTGCCCGGCCTGGTCGGATCGTCGGTCGTGGTCGACCCCGGCGGGCCGCGCTACCGTCTGCCCACGAGCTGAGCGCACGCCAGGAGACCGCCATGGACGAACTGCTACGCGAACGACGGGGTCACATCGAGATCCTGACCATCAACCGCCCCGAGGCCCGCAACGCCATCAACGGCGCGGTCACCCGTGGGTTCACCGAGGCCTTCGACGAGCTCGAGGTGGATGACGACTGTTGGGTGGTCATCGTGACCGGGTCCGGGGACAAGGCCTTCAGCGCCGGCATGGACCTCAAGGCCTTCGTGGGCGGTGAGGCCGGAGCGATCATGGGGGCCAAGGGCGGATTCGGGGGCATCGCCCAGCGGGAGTTCCCCAAGCCGCTGATCGCCGCCGTCAACGGTGCCGCTCTGGCCGGCGGCTGCGAGATCATGCTCTCCTGCGACCTGGTGGTAGCGGTGGAGGGGGCCAAATTCGGGATTCCCGAGGTCAAGCGGGGCCTCATGGCTGCGGCCGGCGGCCTGATCCGGCTCCCGAAGAGGATCCCGCCGGCCATCGCCCTCGAGCTGGCCCTGACCGGTGACCCCATCGACGCCCCCCGGGCGCTGGCCCTGGGACTGGTCAACCGGGTGGTGCCGGCCGCGTCCCTGATGGACGAGGCCCTGGCCCTGGCCACCACCATCGCCGACAACGCCCCGCTGGCCGTGCGGGCCTCGAAGCGGGTCATGAAAGAGGCCGGCGAACTGCCCGAGGCCCAGGGTTGGGCCATCAACAACGCCGCCACCCCGGCGGTGTTCGGCTCAGCCGACGCCAACGAGGGGGCGGTGGCCTTCGCCGAGAAGCGCAAGGCCAACTGGTCGGGCAAGTAGGCCACCGGATCCCGCAGCTCGCAGCTCGCAGTTGGCAGGCCAGAAGTAGTCCGGCGGTGCTTCCCTCTCAGTCCGGGCGGACCCGGCCATGCACGCCATCGGACCCTCCGTGCACGTGATCGGACACTCCGCCGCGGCCGCCCTGGTGGCGGCGCGGACCGGGCCCAACACCCCTCAGCTCTCGGACGGCCTCGGCGGCTTCCGCCTCATCCTCCACGTGCTGGCCGCCACGGTCTGGGTGGGCGGTCAGTTCACCGTGGCCGGTCTACTCCCTACGCTGCGCACCCTGGGAGAGGACGCCCCGAAGAAGGTGGCGGTGGCCTTCGCCCGCCTGCTGTGGCCGGCCTACGCCGTCCTGGTGATCACCGGCTTCTGGAACATCAGTGCCCTGACCGTGAAGGATGCCTCATCAGCCTGGAAGACCGTCCTGATCATCAAGATCGTGGTGGTGGTGGTGGCCGGGGTGGGGGTGTTCCTCCACCAACGGGCCTCCACCAAGCGGGCCACGGCCGTGTGGGGAGCGGTCGGGGCCGTCGCCTCGGTGGCCGCCCTGTGCCTCGGGGTGTTCCTGGCCGGCTGACCCCGCTGACCCGGCTGACCCGGCTGACCCGGCTGACCAGCTCATCCGTACCCACGGCCGGCACCGAACAGTTCAGAGGACGCCGCCGGCGGGGACGCTGAGCTGCGTCGCCAGCCGTACACGTCTAACCTGGTAACCGCATCCAGCAAGGGAGACATCGCCATGCACTTCAGCCCCCCAGCAGACATCTTTGGCATGGACGGCATCATCGTGCTCGTTGTCGTGGTGCTGGTCCTGTTCGGTTCGACCCAGATCCCCAAGCTGGCCCGTTCGCTGGGCTCCGCACAGAAGGAGTTCAAGAAGGGCCTGGATGAGGGGGCGTCGGACGACGGCCACGGCACCACCTCGGCGGCTCAGGCCGCACCACCGGCCGTGATCGCCCCTCCGGTTGTGGTGGCCCCGGTGGTGACCCCACCGGCTCAGCCCGCACCGGCCGCCGGCGACGGGACCGCGGGCCAGATCTCCTGATCGATCCGAGGTCGGATCGATGAGCGAAGGGGTGGCGCCGGGGCGGCCACCCGAGGGAAGTCCGACCCGCTGGCCGAGGCGGTTCCCGTTCTGGGTGCTGCAGGCCACCGAGATCGTGGTGGCCCTCATCTTCGTGGACATCTCGATCCATGTGGCCCACGGGGATCTGCTGCTGGTGGCCGCACTGGCCATGGTGGCGCTGGCCATCACCGCCCACGGCCCGCTGGGCATCGTGCGGGTGTGCGGGCAACGGCTCCACGTGCTGCTGGCGTCGGTGCTGGCCGTCCTGCTGGCCCTGGCCCCGATCGTCCCGGCTCTGCGCCCGGACATCCAGGGGATCATCGTCATCGAGTTCGGAGCCGTCGGACTGTTCCGTGTGGCCACCCTGACCCGCACCGACGGGGTCCGGTCCGTCCATGCCGGATCGCGAGGCCGGGTCCGGGTCATCGACACCACGGCGTCGGTGGTGGGGACCACCGCTCCGCCCGGTCCGGCTACCTCGCCCGGTCCGAGCCGCCACGCCCGGGCCGAGCCCCACCACCGGGCCGCGCGCCGCGCCGGGCCCACCACCGACCCGGAAAGCGCCGCCCGCCGGGCCGGCCGGGCCAGCAGCACCGTGGTGACCACGGGTAAGCGGGTGGCGGCCAAGTACCGGCCCGAGGCCGAGGAACAGGTCAAGGCCACCATCAGAGGGGTGGGCAAGTGGGCCGGCAAGGTATCGGCCCGGCTGACGCCGCCCGAGGACGCCGACTGATCCTGGCTTAGATTCTCCCTACGCTCGCCACCGCGGGCAGCTGCCCAGCAGAGTGCCCAGCGCGGGACAGGGCCCAGAGCTGAACGGGGGAGACACCATGACCGGATCCGATGATGTGTTGGCCGTGGCCGACCAGCTGTGGCGGGGCGAGGTGTCCACGAGCCAGATCCACCCACTGAGTCCATCGACCGGGCTGGCCGAGGTGGCCGACGGCGTCTCGTTCGTCCCGTCGTTCGCCAACGTGTCGGCCGTCGACACCGGCGACGGCTTGTTTCTGGTGGACACCGGGAGCGCCTTCATGGCCGAGGAGATCCACCGGACCCTCCGGACCTGGTCGCCGGCCCGGCTCCACACCGCGGTGTACTCCCACGGCCACATCGATCACGTCTTCGGGGTGCCGGTCTGGGCCGCCGAGTCCTCGGACGCCGGTTGGCCCGCCCCCGAGGTCGTGGCCCATGAGGCCCTGCCGGCCCGCTTCGACCGCTACATCCTGACCGCCGGGTACAACGCCGTCATCAACCGCCGGCAGTTCGACCTCGAGTCGCTGCAGTGGCCCACCGAGTACCGCTATCCCGATCGCACCTACCGCGACCACCTGGAGCTGGACATCGGGGGAATGCGGGCCGAGCTCCATCACGCCAAGGGGGAGACCGACGACCACACCTGGACGTGGCTCCCGCAGAACAGCGGGTGCTGTGCTGCGGCGACCTGTTCATCTGGGCCTCGCCCAACGCCGGCAACCCGCAGAAGGTCCAGCGCTACCCGGCCGAGTGGGCCGCGGCCCTCCGCCAGATGCTGGCCCTCTACGACTCCCCCGGCGGCGGCCCCGACGTCCTCCTGCCCGGACACGGCTATCCGGTGGTGGGGGCCGACCGGGTCCGACAGGCCCTGGGCGACACCGCCGAGCTGCTCGAGTCGCTGGTGGCCCAGACCCTGGACCTCATGAACAGCGGGGCCCGCCTCGACGAGGTCATCCACACGGTGACCCCGCCGGCCCGCCTCATGGAGCGGCCCTACCTCCAGCCGGTCTACGACGAGCCCGAGTTCATCGTCCGGACGGTGTGGCGGCTCTACGGGGGCTGGTGGGACGGCAATCCGGCCACCCTCAAGCCGGCCTCGGAGCGGGCCCTGGCCGTCGAGCTGGCCGATCTGGCCGGCGGGGCCGGGGTGCTGGCTGACCGGGCGCTGGGCCTCCTGGCCGAAGCCGAAGCCGGGGCCGGGGCCGGGGCCGGGGCCGGGGCCGACGGGGATCCGGGCGGGACCGGCCACTCGCCGAGCCACTCCCCGGGAGACCCCGACGGACCGTCGATGCGGCTGGCCGGGCACCTGGCCGAGCTGGCCTGGTTGGCCGCCCCCGACGACCCCGGCGTACAGGCCGTGCGCCGTCAGGTCTTCTCCCGACGGGCCCAGGCCGCCTCGTCCACCATGGCCCACGGGGTGTTCTCGTGGGCCGCACGGGAGTCCGGTGAAGCCCCGGATGAGCAGCCTTCCTGAGCCGCTCCCCACCCCCCGAATTGCCACCCCCCTGAACTGGGAGTTCGTGCCGTCTCAGGCTGGACGGCTCTCAACTTCTAATTCTGCTCCCGTGCCCACTAGTGTCATCGCCGTGAAAGCATTCACAACCGGTTCCCCAGCCGAACCGAACCGAATCGATCCGCCCCCGTCCGGAGATTCCGGGAGTCCGCAGAGGTCTCCCGCCCCCGGTTCCCGTCGGCGTCGGTGGCGCCGTTGGGGAGTCGGTCTGGCCATCGCCGCGCCGCTGGCCCTCACCGGCTGCAACGTCTACCCGAGCTACGGGGCCAGCCGGGGGGCCACCGCCCAGGGCCAGGAGACCTTCAAGCTGTACTCGGGCATGATGACCACCGGCATCATCGTCGGTGGCCTGGTCGGCCTGTTGATCCTGTGGACCATCATCCGCTACCGGAGGCGCTCCGAGGACATGCCCCGGCAGTTCCACGAGAACGTCCCCATCGAGATCCTCTACACGGTGATCCCGGTCATCATCGTGGGCTTCCTCTTCGCCTTCACCGTCCTGACCGAGAACAACGTCGACGCCATCCAGCCGGTCAACGCCACCCTCACCTCCAGCGGGCAGCCGGTGGTCGACGTGACGGTGACCGCCTTCCAGTGGGGCTGGCGGTTCAGCTACCCCGACCTCAACGTGAGCGTGGCCGGCGAGACCACCAACGGCCCGGGCAACCACGGCCCGCAGATGGTCGTTCCGGTGGGCCAGACGGTGCAGGTCACCCTGGTGTCCGACGACGTCATCCACGGTTTCTACGTGCGGGACTTCAACTTCAGCCGCTACGCCCTGCCCGGGGTGACCAACCGCTTCGACCTCGACGTGCTCCACAAAGGCACCTACCCCGGTCAGTGCACCCAGATCTGCGGGCTCTACCATTCAGAGATGCTGTTCACGGTGCGGGCGGTCACGCCCGGAGCCTTCACCACCTGGGCCCACGCCGAGGCGGCCACCGGCCACACCCTGCCCCTGTCGGGCTCCGGCGCCCTCAACAATCCCCCGCCCTACACCCACGTGACCAACGGCAGTGGCTACAACACGCCCGCTCAGGCAAAGGGAGATCAATGACCACCACCATCGAGCCCCCCGGCCTGATCAGCCCGGAACAGCCCGGTGGCCCCGACGGGCACGCCGCCGGTCTCCAGCACGAAGCCGGCGACCACCCCCACCACGAGGGTCCTAGCGGGATCCTCAACTGGCTGACCTCCACCGATCACAAGGTCATCGGCAAGAGCTACATGATCACGTCGCTGGTGCTGTTCTTCATCGCCGGCATCATGGCCCTGGTCATCCGGGCCCAGTTGGCCTCACCGACCTCGTCACTGGTCAACTTCCAGACCTACAACGAGCTCTTCACCATGCACGGCAGCCTCATGCTGTACCTGTTCGCCGGGCCCTTCGCCTTCGGCGGGCTGGCCAACTACATCGTGCCCCTCCAGGTGGGTGCGCCGGACATGGCCTTCCCCCGTCTCAACGCCCTGTCGTACTGGCTGTACCTCGGGGGGTCCATCACCATGATGTCCGGGTTCCTGGTGGCCGGTGGGGCGGCCAGCTTCGGCTGGGTGGCCTATGCGCCCCTGTCGAACGCCACCAACTCCCCGGGTGCGGGGGCCGACCTGTGGCTGATGGCCCTGGCGCTCACCGGGTTCTCCGCCATCTTCACCGGCGTCAACCTGTGCGCCACCATCTTCTATCTACGGGCCCCGGGCATGACCATGTTCCGGGTGCCCATCTTCTCGTGGAACATGCTGGTCACCGCCATCCTGATCCTGATCGCCTTCCCGGTGCTGTTCGGCGCCGTGGTCCTGCTCTTCTGCGACCGTCACTTCGGCACCCACATATTCACGGTCCAGGGCGGAGGCGTGCCGGTGCTGTGGCAGAACCTCTTCTGGTTCTTCGGCCACCCGGAGGTGTACATCCTGGCCTTGCCCTACTTCGGGATGGTCACCGACATCATCCCGGTCTTCTCCCGCAAGCCCCTCTTCGGCTACAAGGGCATGGTGTTCGCCACCATGTCCATAGCCGCCCTGTCCACCGGGGTGTGGGCCCACCACATGTTCACCACCGGTGTGGTGCTGCTGCCGTTCTTCTCACTGCTCTCGTACATGATCGCCATCCCCACCGGCATCAAGTTCTTCAACTGGATCGGAACCATGTGGGGCGGCTCGCTGAGCTTCAAGACCCCCATGTTGTTCTCCGTCGGATTCCTCTTCGCCTTCTTGATGGGCGGCGTGACCGGGGTGCTGTTGGCCTCGCCCCCGGTGGACTTCATGACCCACGACACCTACTTCGTCGTGGCCCACTTCCATCAGGTGCTCATCGGGACTGCGGTGTTCGCCGGGTTCGCCGGGTTCTACTTCTGGTATCCGAAGATGTTCGGCCGCATGCTGCGGGAGGGCCTGGGCAAGCTCCACTTCTGGGGCCTGTTCATCGGGTTCTGGGTCACCTTCATGCCCCAGTACGTGGTGGGCCTCGACGGCATGCCCCGCCGGGTGGCGGCCTACCTGCCGGGGAACGACTGGACCGACCTCAACATCATCTCGACGGTCGGGGCCTTCATCATCGGGGTGTCGTTCCTGTTCTTCCTGGCCAACCTGTGGGTCTCGTGGCGGAGCCCGATCCCGGCCGGTGACAACCCCTGGGACGGGCATGCCCTCGAGTGGTTCACCTCGTCGCCGCCCTCCCATCACAACTACACCCACCTGCCGCCCATCCGTTCGGAGCGGCCCACCTGGGACTACAACCATCCCGATCACCGCACCATCCACACCGGCAAGACCCCGAAGGTCCTGCCGGACCATGAGCCTGAAGTCGAACCGGCCGGGGCGCCCTCATGAAGGTCTACGGTCTCTTCCTCGCCGGCATCGGTGTCTTCTTCGGCGTCATCGGCCTCATCTACTGGTTCACCAGCTACGAGGACGGCGGCTTCTTGATGTTGATCGGCTCAGCGCTCCTCGGGCTCTTCCCGGGCTCGTACTACCTGTGGTGGTCCAGCAGGCAGAAGCCCCAGGCCGACGACGACCCGTCGGCGGACATGGCCGAAGGGGCGGGGGCCATCGAGTCCTTCCCCGGATCGAGCATCTGGCCGTTCATCCTCGGGATGGGGGCCCTGTTCACCGTGCTGACCTTCGTCTTCGGTCTGTGGCTGGCCCCTCTCGGGGCGGCGCTGATCCTGTCGGGTGCCATCGGAGCCACCGTGGAGAGCCGGCGTGGAGGAATCGTCCCCCTACCGGTCGCTCCCGCCGGTAGCGATCACCACGCCGACAGCGAGGCTCACCCGGGCGCCGAGCCCGCCTGAGCCGGTTCCGGGCCGTCTGTTCAGACCGTGCCCGGCGGCAGGTAGTAGCCGTTGAGGGGGGCGTCCCGTACCGCCATGATCTCGTCCAGCGTCGGCGTGCGGCGCGCCCCGGACTCCAGAGCCCACCGGGTGGCTTCGCGGTTGTTGGCGTAGACCAGGGCCTCGTCCTGGGCTTCCGGGCTGACCCAGACGGCGGCGATCAGCAACAGCTCATCGACCCGGTCCGGTTCGATGACGCCGTCGGCCACCGCCCACATCACTCCCGATGCCACCCCGGCCTGAGCCGGGCCCCAGGTGAGGGTGGCGTGCCGGGTTCCCTCGATGGTGGCCTTGTTCACGAACAGGGTCATGGGCCGGGCCGGTATCCCCGGGCGCAGGATGGTGACGAACGCCGCGTGCCCGGCCCGAGGGGTGGCCAGGGCCGTGGTCCAGGCCGTCTCGACCGGCCCTCCCTTGAATCCGAGCACCGTGTTGAGGTGGGCGGCGTCGGGCCCCGAGCCGATGAAGGACTCCCCGAACTCGGTTACGAGAGCGGCCATGCCACCGGTGGGCTCTCGAAGGGCACGGTGCGTCCGTAGCGGCTGTCACGGAGGATCTCGCTGCCCATGGTGCCGGCCACCGTGTCGTAGGACAGCAGTCCCATGTGGCGGAGGCGGGGGCCGGCGATGGGGCTGACCCGGTGCAGCGAGTGGCGACCCTCGAAGACCAGCAGGGTCCCCGGCCTCATCGGCAGGGTGACCACCTCGCTCCGATCCCCGGCCAGCGTGGCCGACACCCGGTCGTACTGTTCGTCCTCGGCCGTGCGGATCCGGGGGACCACCTCGAACTCCCCTCCCTGCTCGGCGGTCTGGATGGCCAGGGAGACCACGAAGTCGGTCTGGTCGAAGTGCCACTGCAGCTCGTCACCCTGGCCCATGACCGCCAGATTGAGCGCTCCGAAAGGATCGGCGTACCGGTAGAGGGGTCCCCGGTCCAAGATGGCGGCGATCAGGTCCAGCAGGGGCTGCCACTCGTAGATCCGGCGCAGCACCGACGTGGCCGGCATGAGGTCGTAGGCCACCGCCCCCACGGCGTAATGGTTCCAGTTCAGGCGGGGGTGGTCGTCGGGGAGGCTGAAGTCGGGGTACTCGAGGTAGGCCGTACCCACCCCTTCGGAGTGGTGGGCCCGCGGGACCAGCCCCTCGGCGTCGGCCACCAGTGCCCCGACCCCCGATGGGGTGACGAAATCGGGCAGCTCCACCGCCCCGGTCTTCTCCAGTTGGGCACGGGCGTCCTCGATAACCGCGGTGGCGGCGGGACCGTCGAGGTCGTGCACCGGGTACCGCTCCAGGTCGATCAGGTCCTCGATGTCGCCGATGGTCCCGATGTCCCCGATGGTCCGAGTCATGCCCCGAGGCTACTAAACGCCCCTACCCGATCGGACTCCGGTCGACGGTCCTGTGAACCTGGAGTGAGCGGTCCGCGGATCGGCTGAAGGAGCGACCTCAGGTGGATGCCCCGATCGGACCCGTCCAACCAGGTGTGGTCCGAGGTCAGCTGCCGTCCAGGCCCCCGAGGCCGTGGCGGTGGGCGTAGACCGTCGCCTGGGCGCGGTCACGGCTCCCTGTCTTGGCGAAGATCCGGTTGACGTGGGTCTTGACCGTCGCTTCGGCCACATACAGGCGGGTGGCGATCTCGGTGTTGGAGAGGCCTGCGCCGATCAGGGCCAGCACCTCAGCCTCGCGCTCGGTAAGCCCGTCGGGCAAGCGTGGCGGCCCTCGTGGGTGCACGTTGGGCCGCCTTGAGGAGGGCCGTTTGTACCGCGGGGTCCAGGATGGACTGCCCCGAGACGGCGGCCTCGAGGGCCCGACGGATGTCCTCGCGGGCTGCGTCCTTGGTGAGGTAGCCCGCCGCTCCAGCGGAGAGAGCCGCCAGTATGGACTCGTCGTCGGCGTAGGTGGTGAGCACCACGACCGGGATGGACGGATGGTTGGCCCGGATCTGGCGGGTGGCGTCCACCCCGTCCATCCCTGGCATGCGCAAGTCCATGAGCACCACGTCCGGGGTCCGCTCGGCGACCAGGTGGACCGCTTCGGCACCGTCGACCGCCAGCCCGACCACCTCGGTGTCCGGCGAAGCCGCCCACAATCGTGGCCAACCCCTCGCGGACCACCCGTTGGTCGTCCGCGATCACCACTCTCATGAGTTCTCCGTACTCACGGCGTGCCCGAGCTCTCCGGGGCCGCATTCGGACCACTGAGGGGGACGGTGGCCCTCACCCGCCAGCCCTCCGGTGTCGGCCCGGCCTCGATGGCCCCGCCGAGCAGGGCCAGACGCTCGCGCGGCCCCCTGGAGACCATAACCACCCCCGCTCCGGTGCAGCTTCGATGAGCCCGGGGCGCCAGCGTTCTCGACCGAGACCGACACGCGGTCATCGGCGTAGGACAGGCGCACCGAGGTCGGTGCCCCGGTGGCGTGCTTCATGACATTGGTCAGTGCCTCTTGTGAGGCCCGGTAGAGCCCCAGGGCCACCGGGGGCGGTATCGACAGGGGCGGGCCCGAGACCGTGAACCGGGCCCCTTGTTGAGCGCAGAGCTTCTCCAGCTGTTCGTCGAGCGGTGCCGAGTCGTCGCGGAGGGCCCGCACCGCCCCGCGAGCCTCCGCCAGGCCCTCGTGAACCAGCCGGTGGGTGCGCTCGAGCTGTTCACGGACTTTGGGGCTGGTGCCCGGCTCGGAGTCGACAACGGTGGCGAACGCCTCGAGTTGCAAAGACAGTGCGGCCAGGGTGTGGGCCAGCACGTCGTGGATCTCGCGTGCGAGATGGTTCCTCTCCGAGAGCAGTTCGGCCCGTTCCCGTTCGACCTCGGCACGAACCGTCTCGACCTCGGTCCGGGCCACCAGCCGGGTTTTCTCGACAGCCTGGCGCCGGGCGATCCCGAACAGTGCGCCCCCGAGCGTGGCGGCCAGGCAGCCCAGGATCACACCGGGCACGGGGGCGCCGAGGGCCAGCTCCGCCACGACGAGGGCCAGCCATCCGCTGGCGGCGATCGCTGCGCCCACCGGTATACGCCACCGCGTGGTGGCGCTCAACGCGGCCACCGCCGGGAAGATGATGGCGGTTGTGGCGAAGGCGCCGAGCGCACCTCCTGTCAGGGCCATCACCAAAATGGAAGCCATGGCCACCCTGGTGTCATCCCGACGGATCACCAGTGCCACGACCCACGCCAGGGAGGCGACCGTCACGAGAGCGATGGCGACCGGGCGACTGTTGCCCGGTGCCCTGATGGGCCAACTCGGCGGAGATGCCCCACAGGAGCAACCCCAGCCCGAACAGGCTCAGGACATTTGCCAGCCCCGACCACCGGGCGGGGACCAGATCCAGATCAGTAGGGGCGCTCACTTGTCCCTATCATGACCTCCGTTGCGCCCGCGTCCGGACCGCGGCCCGCCACACGCTGAGAGGCTGCGCCGGTGGATGCCTGTCGGCGCACGGCCATGCCCCGCCAGGCGAGGATGCCGGTCCGGCATGTGGCCTCGGCCAGAGCCATCAGGATGAGGGCGGCAGTCCATGCACTCACGGCCGTGATGCTGTGGGCGACGCTGAAGCGCTCGACAGCCGGGCCTCCTCCATGGGTGGCGTAGAGCTGGAAGGTCAGTCGAGTCCCTGTCCCCAGCACCCACAGCGTGGCGGCGACCAGGCCCGCTTTGGCCATGGGCACTCCGTCATGGTCCGGGTAGACCGAGGTGAAGGCGCCCGAAAGGCCACCGAGGGTCGCGCCGATCAGAGCACATCCCGCCACCAGGAACAAGTCGTTCCCGGCGGTAGGAACCGCACGTAGGTAGCTGTAGGCCACCCACCCCACGATGCCGAGGGGCAGAAGTAGCGTCCGTGTGGTGAGTCGACGCCCTCGGATCTGGAAGAGCACGAGGCCGATGAGCGTGAGGTCGATGAGGTAGTCGCTGAAGGTCATGACTCCAGTGTCGACAATCGCCGGCCCGGGGTCGTCAACCCGAGGGTGGATTCCCTGGGTGGAGCGGTGGAGCGCAGGCCCCCTGCCTCAGGATCTCAGCGGGTTGGTCCCTCCACCCGGGACCTGACGGTCCCCCAACTGCCGGCGGATCCACTCGTCGGCGTTGTGGGAGCTCAGGCGGGCCATGGCCGAGTCCCCGATCATCTCGAAGCCGTGGGGCACCCCGGGGAGCACATGGAGCTCGGTCGGGACGCCGGCCCACAGGAGCCGTTGGGCGTAGGCGATGTCCTCGTCCCTGAACCCGTCCAGCGATCCCACGCAGATGTAGGTCGGCGGCAGGCCCACCAGGTCCTGGTCCTGCGCCCGGGTGGCGGCGGCATAGATCGGGAGGTCGTCGTCGCCGTAGCGGTCCCCGAGGTAGGCCTTCCAGCCGAAGGTGTTGGAGTGGCGACTCCACACGTGCAGGTCCTCGAGTTGGCTGGACGGCGTGACCTGCCGGTCGTCGATCATGGGGTACTGCAGGAACTGGAAGGACAGGCCGACCTGGCCCCGGTCCTTGGCCAACAGGGCCAGCCCGGCGGCCAACCCGCCGCCGGCACTCGCTCCGTACACCCCGATGCAGGTCGGATCGATCCCCAGAGCTTCGGCATTCTCTGTCGCCCACACCAAGCTCCGGTAGCAGTCCTCCAACGCTCCCGGATAGGGCGTCTCCGGAGACAGCCGGTACCCGACCGACACCGCCACCATCCCCGGATCGATGCACCACCGATCGAAGGTCATGTCGTACATGGTCCGGTCGCCGATGACGTAACCGCCCCCATGGATGGCGATCACGCCGGGCAACGGCCCGCGGCGGTCGGCCGGGGCATGCACCCGCACGGGGACCGGGAGATCCCCCGGGTTCGTGGCCGGGACCTCCATCTCCTCACGGGTCACGGCATCGGACAGTTCCGCCACCGGAAAGGGAAACTCCCGGATGGCGGCCAGGAGGCTCTCGTCCATATCGGGGATGGGCATGGCCCTGATGGCCTCGGCGATTTCCGGATCGAGCTGGTCAGGAAGCGTCATGGCCTTACCTTAGAACGCCACCGTTCGCTCCGGCCTCCTCGATGCGGGGAGTCCTCCGGGCCCGGCCTTCAGAAGGTGCTTCGGGCCGCAGGGGGCCGAGGGGCACCCGTCACCGACGCCAGGTGGGGCGAGGGACGGCTGGCCGAGAGCGGCTGGGCCAGATCTTCGAGCGACTGCTGCTCGGCGTCTATGCCGAGGAAGATCTCGACCACTCCCCCGACAGCCATCACGCCGGCCCCGATGAGGTAGCCGATGAACAGTCGGAAATGGTCCTGGCCGTTGCCGATCAGTTCGCCGTAGAGCCAGGGTCCGAAGGCCCCGAAGCTCTGGGCGATGGCGAAGAAGACGGCGATGGCCTTGGCCCGAACCTCCACCGGAAAGATCTCGCTCACCGTCAGGTAGGCCGAGGACGCCCCGGCCGAGGCGAAGAAGAAGATCACACACCAACACGCCGTCTGGCTCACGGCGTTGAGGGCGCCGGCATTGAACAAGACCGCGCTGAAAGCGAGCAGCACGCCCGCCAGGATGTACGTGCCGGCGATCATCTTGCGACGCCCGATGGTGTCGAAGAGATGTCCGAGGGTCAGTGGGCCGATGAGATTGCCCAGGGCGAAGAAGATGAAGTAGTAGGCGGTGTCGGTGGCCGGGACGTTGTAGATCTTGGTCAGCACCAGGGCGTAGGTGAAGAAGATGGCGTTGTAGAGGAACGACTGGGTGATCATGAGGGTGGCACCGAGGATGGCCCGTCTCGGATAGTGGACGAACAAGGTTCGGGCCAGGGCCACGAATCCGATATCGCTGGCCGGGGTGATCTCGATGGCCTTGGACTCATCGACCTCACCCAGCGTCCCGCCGGTGCTCTTCGTTCGCTCCTCGATCTCATCGACGGCTCTCTCGGCCTCCTGTTCTCGACCGTGCATGAGCAGCCACCGGGGGCTCTCGGGGAGGTTCTTGCGCACGAACAGGATGACGAAGCCCAGGGCCGGACCGAACAGGAACGCCACCCGCCACGAGTAGCTGACCGGGAGGTTGTTGACCACGAGAATGGTCAACACCGTGGCGATGAGGGCGCCGCCCCAGTAGGTGCCGTTGACCGCGATGTCCACCCGACCGCGGTACTTGGCCGGGATCAGCTCGTCGATGGCCGAGTTGATGGCTGCGTACTCGCCCCCGATGCCCATGCCGGCGATGAACCGGGAGAACCAGACCCAGTAGGCCCAGCCCGGTGAGTGCCCGAAGGTAAGTGCGGTGAGCACACCGCCGAAGAGGTACACCCCCAGCGTGATCATGAACAGGTTGCGCCGACCGAACTTGTCGGACAGCCGCCCGAAGAAGAGGGCCCCGACCACTTCGCCCAGCAGGTAGACGGTGCCCACGGCGAAGGCCACCTCGGAAGAGGACAGGTTGAGCGCCTGCTTCTGGCTGATCAGGCCTTCGGCGTTGCTGGCGATGGTGATCTCGAGGCCGTCGAGAACCCAGGCCACGCCCAGAGCCATGACCAAGCGGGTGTGGAACCGGGACCAACCCAGACGATCGAGCCGGGCCGGAATGAGGCTCCGGATGGTACCTGCCGGGCTGGCCCTCCCCATCGGTCCGGTCGGGCGCACTGGTACTGATCGTTTCCACGTTCCCTCCCCCGGAATGAGCTGTACTCTTCTCTGACTACGATTACTGCTTACCCAGGAATAGTCCCCGTCGAACCATGAGGTTTCCTCCGGTGCGATGCCATCGGCCACTGGCAACCGACACGACGCGGATGGTCATCCTGTAGGGATGATCGAAACCATCGTGACCGACCGTCTCCTCATGCGGGCCTTCACCGAAGAGGACCTGGGCCCGCTTACCGAGCTGCACGCCGAGCCGTCCTTTTGGTGGTACCCCTTGCGTCGCGGCATGGAGCCCGACGAGACCTCCCGATTTTTGGACCGGGTGCTCGCCCACAACGAAAGCGCCGATCGCCCCACGTTCCATGCCCTGGTCGAACGGTCCAGTGGATCCCTCATCGGCTGGGCCGGGCTTTCCATTCCGGACTTCCTCCCCGAGGTGCTGCCGGCCACCGAAGTCGGATGGCGACTGGGTAGCCCGCTACCGCGGCCACGGCTACGCCACCGAGGCCGCCGGCGGCCGCGCTGCACTGGGGCTTCGCGGACCTCGGCCTGGCCTCCATCATCAGCATCTATGAGCCGGAGAACGTGGCCTCGGGCAGGGTCATGGACCGACTGGGCTTTGGACCTGGCTTCGAGACCACCGAACCGGCTCGGAACCTGCCCCTGCTGGTCCGTACGCTGACGGTGGAGGAATGGCGGGCCGCCACAGGAGTTCCGCCATCCCGCCGATCCGCCGTCCCGCCTGATCCGGTCCAGGCCAACCGGTCTGGGCCGGCGCCGTCACGTCGCCTCGCCGCGCCTCGGCATAGCCTGCCCGATATGGCCACGGTGAAGCCATCGGCGTTCGACTCGCTCCTGGAGCGGATGTACCAGCGGACCGGCGTGGATACGCTGCCCGCTCACCTCGAGGGGGCGTACGGCCTCACCGTCCGGAAGGTGACCCGGTTGGACGTGGGGGTGTTCCGCCTCGATCGGACCGACCAGGGAAAGCCGCTGGTGGCCCGGATGTTTTCGGCGGCTCGGCCCTACGCCGCCGCTGAAGCCGACCTCGCCGTGTTGCACTATCTCGCAGAGATCGGGTTTCCGGCTGAGCGGCCTTTCGGGGACGGGACCCTCACCCGTCACCAGGACCAGGCCGTGCTGGTGACCGAGTTCATCAAGGAGGCCCCCAAAGCCCGGCGGCCCCCGCATCCGATCATCCGGCTCGGCGCCATGGTCGGCCGGTTGCACGGGTTGGCCGTACCGGCCGGGGCCGACCGGCCGGCCGGAGCCCTGCACCACTTCGCCGACGGGACGATGGTCGACGAACTCCGAGCAGCCGCCGGTTGGCTGGACTCCATCGAGGGTCAGGTACCACCCGGGGACGGCGGGGCCCTGGCTGCTCTTCGTGCCGCCGTGGTCGACGCCGACGGAGGGGACGGACTGCCCGAAGCGTTCGTTCACCCCGATCCTGTCCCGAAGAACGTGATCTTCACCGCCGAGGGACCGGTACTGGTCGACTGGACGTCAGCCGGACGCGGTCCCCGGCTCGCCTCCATGACGCTCGTTCTGAGGTCAGGGTGGGCCGGGGTGCCGTTCATGAAGGGCTATGCCCGAAAGGTCACGCTCATCGATGAGGAGCGTGACCGGCTGGCCGGGCTGCTCTTCAGCCGAGCGCTCATCGATGCCACCTTCCGGGTCTGTGGCGACCCGAAGACCGTTCCGGCCACGGCCAAGCGGCTGGGCGCCATCCGCCGTCAGAGCGAAGAGAGAGCAGCCGCTCTGCTCGCCGTCTGACGTGACGCCACCGGTCTCGGAGAAGCCCACCGGTGTGGACCGCCCGTGTGACCTCCGTGACCCGTGAGGCTCAGCGCATCACCCGGCGGACGCCTTCGCCCGTGGCCAGTTCCGGTGGCACCAGGTCGATGAAGGTCGGGACCGGAATGGCCTCGAGCTCCTCGCTCCCGTCGCCGGGCCGCGGCTCGGTCTCCACCGTGGTGTACTCGCCACTGGTCGACCGCTCGATGATCACGGCCCGCTTGCGCTTGCCGATGCCCTCGGCGGCCCGCATCTCCAGGCAGATCTTGTAGGTCACGAAGTAGGCGATGATCGGGGCGATGACCACGGCGAAGCGGAAGAACCACAGCACGCTCTTCAGCGGCAGCTGGAAGAAGTTGGCCATCACGTCGGTGGAGGAGGCGAAGAAGGTCATCCCCAGCAGCATGAGCATGGCGGCACCGGCCGCCGTCCGCTTGGGCCGGTCGCGGGGCCGGTCCAACAGGTTGTGGTACGCCAGATCCTTGGTGTGGTGCGACTCGATGAACGGCCACCCCAGCAGGATGTTGAAGATCAGGCCGGGGAAGATCACCGCCGGCAGGAACACCTCGAGCGGGATGGTGTGGCCCCATCCGACCCACTCCCAGCTGGGCATGATGCGCAAGGCCCCGTCGAGCCAACCCATGTACCAGTCCGGTTGGACGGCGTAGGAGATCTGGTACGGCTCGTACTGGCCGAACTGCCAGATCGGGTTGATCTGGGCGAAGCCGCCCAACAGGAAGATCACCGCGGTCACCATGAACAAGAACCCGGTGGTCTTGGCCATGAAGGTCGGGAACATCGGCGAACCGACCACGTTGTGCTCGGTCTTGCCCTTCCCCGGAAACTGGGTGTGCTTCTGTTTGACCAGTAGGCCGAGGTGGGCGGCCAGCAGCCCGATGATGATCAACGGAACGATCAGGACGTGGAGTATGTAGAACCGCTCGAGAATGACCCCGTCGCCCGGGTAGTTCCCCCCGAACACGAAGAAGGCGATGTAACTGCCGATCAGGGGTATCGACTCGATGATGGAGTAGGCGATGCGGATACCGGTTCCCGACACCAGGTCGTCGGGGAGGGAGTAGCCGAGGAAGCCGTTGACGATGCCCAGGATGAGCATGGTGACGCCGACGATCCAGTTGAACTCCCGGGGCTTGCGGAACGCACCGGTGAAGAAGACCCGGGCCATGTGCACGGCGATCGAGCCCAAAAAGATGTCGGCGGCCCAGTGGTGGGCCTGGCGCATCAGGAGCCCCGACCTCACGTCGAAGGACAGGCCCACGCTGGAGGCGTAGGCCTCCGACACCTTCTCGCCCCGTAAGGGCAGGTAGGAACCGTTGTAGATGACCTCGTGGGCGGAGGGGATGTAGTACAGCGAGAGGAACACGCCGGTGCCCAGCAGCACCACGAACGAGTACAGGGCGATCTCGCCCAGCATGAACGACCAGTGGTCGGGGAAGATCTTGTCCAGGAACGTCCGGCCGCCCTTGGCGATGCCCAGGCGGTCGTCCACCCAGCGGAGCGAGCTGTCGATGGTCTCGTCGATCATGGGCGCTCCCAGAATCCCGGGCCTACGGCCTGGTTGAAGTCGCCGTTGGCCCGCAGATAGCCGGCGGCATCGACGGTGATGGGCAGCTGGGGCAGCGGGCGGGGGGCCGGGCCGAACTCCGGTACGCACCCGGCCAGCACGTTGAAGATGGACTGGTGACAGGGGCAGACCAGCTGTTGGGTCTGCTCCTGGTACAGCCCCACCGGGCAGCCCAGGTGGGTGCACATCTTCGAGTAGGCCACGTAGCCGGCCACGCCCCAGCTGGTGCGGCCGGGCGCCTGCAGCGGCTGGAGCTGGTCAGCCAGCCGGATGAGGATGACCTGGTCGGGGGAGGACCCGATGAAACCCTGGGGGAAGACGGTGAGCACACCGCCCACCTCGAGGTCGTCCACGGTGACCGAACGCCCGTCGACCGCCACCAACTGGGAGCCCCGCCTCCAGTTGGTCGAGAACAGGGAGGTGTCGGTCTCCCCGTGTGTAGCTTCGTCCTTCGACGGCTTGGGGCCGAGTGACCGGATGAGAGGGAAGGCCAGCACGACCCCCATGACGGTCGATCCCGCCAGAAACAGGCCACCCAACATCTTCCGACGTTTGACCACCATCCCACCGCGCTGGGTGATGGCCGCGGTCATGGCCTCGCGCTCGGGCTCGGTGGAGTGGAAGTCGTGCCGCTCCTCGACGAAGGGGCCCTGCGGCATCAGGTACTTGCCCCAGGTGATGACCCCGAAGCCGAGAGCCAGCATGCCCACGCCGAGGGTGATGGCCTCCACCTGGGTATTGGCTACCACCCAGTAGGCGATGCCGAAGCCGATGAAGCCGAGGAACCCCACCACCATGGCCACCGCCGCCACCGTCTGGGCGGACTGGGGGTGCTTGGCGTAAGGCTGGAGGTGTGGATCGTCGAGGGCGGCCGGGGGCAGCGGGCCTTCGAGGCTGGGCGACTCGTCGCTCACGTACGATCTCCGATCCAGAAGCAGACGAGCATCAGCACGCCCACACCGAGCAACAACCCGACGAAGCCCTCACCAACCGGGCCGATCCCGCCCAGGCCGAACCCACCGGGGTCAGCCGGGTGTTGGATGACCCCGTGCACGTAGGCGGTGATGTCCCGCAACTCGTTGTTGGTGATGTCGCCCGGCCCGAAGTGGGGCATGTTGCCCGGGCCCGAGCGCACGGCCTCGGCGATCTGGGTGGTGGTGGCCAGGTGGAGGCTCGGCGCGATGGCCCCGTCCATGAGGGCGTCGCCGGCACCGGTGATGGTGTGGCAGGCCGCGCAGTTGAGGGTGAACAGGGTGTTCCCCATCTCCAGGTTGGCGTTCTTGGTGTTGACCACGGGAATCCCGACGCCCTCCCCGGGGGTCAGGGACTGCACGAAGGCCGCGATCTCCAGGGTCTGGAGCCGGTTGAACTTGGGTGGCTTGCGGGTGGCCTGGGCGCTGGTGTCGGCCAGGGGCATGCGACCGGTGGACACCCAGAAGTCCACGGTGCCCGAGCCCAGGCCCTGCAGGTTCGGCGCCCGGACGGTGCCCAGGGCCTCGGATCCGTGACAGCTCGAGCAGTTGGCGGCGAACAGCGCCTGACCGGGCGCGATGAACGACTTGGGCAGGGAGGCATAGAAGATCCCGGCCTGGTCGGCGTCGGAGAGGCCGTCGTTGTTGGCCAGCACGCTCGACTCGTTCCTGGTGCTCCGATCGTGGCTGACCGGGGTGGACTCGCCGTGCGGGGCCACCAGCGTGGGCAGCGTGGTGGTGGGTGTGGCCGCCGCCGAGGTGGCGCTGACCGAGAAGCCCAGCAAGCCGACGATGCCGACGCACCCCATCATGGCCACGGGTGCCAGAAATCGAGCTTTGAGCAGTCGCCGCATTCCGTATCGCACCTACTTGAGAAGGAACAGGCAGGAGTAGAGGCCGACCCAGACGATGTCCACGAAGTGCCAGTAGTAACTGACTCCCTGGAAGACCGCCGTCTCCCCCGGGTCGCCCTTGGGGCCCTTCAGCCGGCCCAGAAGGAAGATCATGGCCACCAGGCCCAGGGTGACGTGCAGGCCGTGGAGCCCGGACATGATGTAGAAGAGCGAACCGAAGGCGGTGTGGGTGGGGTCGGTCGCCGGGTTGTGCGACAACGAGATCCACTCGTAGAACTGGTTGGCCACGAACAGCGCCCCCAGGACGAACGTGGCCACGACCATCCGCTTGGCGCTGGCCCGGTTGCCCTTCTCCTGGTCCCAGACGGCCTTTTGCATGGTGAAACTGGACGCCACCAGGATCAGGGTGAAGATCCCGGCCCGGATGGTGTCGAGGTGGGTACCCGGCGGTGGCCACACCGTGGCGTGGGCCCGGATGGTGAAGAACGCCGCGAACAGGGAGCTGAAGAACATGACTTCAGAGCCCAGCCAGATGATGACCCCCACTGCCAACATGGAGGGCCGGTCGGGGCGGTGGCGTTGGCGGGCGGGAACCGCCGGTTCGGCGGCGAGGGCCTGAGTCACGCCGGTATTTTTAGTCGATCCGAAGCTCGAAGGGCCAACTCAGGCCGATAGGGCCTTCCGGGGCCTATCAGGGCAGGCCACAGGCACGGCCGGCACCTGTCTCGGCCGTGGCTCCGGCGCCTGCCTCGGCCGTGGCCCGGCGTCACCCCGACGCTCGGAGCCGGACCTGGCCCCGATCAGCGCAAGCCGGCCAGCGGTGCCGGAGGTGGGGTGAGATGAACCACGCTCAGCCGCTGGGTCGGGCGGGTCAGGGCCACGTACAAGGTGCGCAGGCCCCGGGCGGTCTCGCCGGCGATGACTCCCGGCTCCACCACCACCACCGAGTCGAACTCGAGGCCATTGGCAGCGTCGGCGGCCAGCAACACCAGGGGCTCGAACAGCCCGCCCTTGCGCATGTCCCGGGCATCGACCACCGGTAGGTCCGCGGTGGCCAGCGCCTCGGACAGCACGGTCATCATGGGCTCGGGGGCCAGGATGGCCACCCGTCCCGGTGTCACCGCCGCCACCTCCTCGGCGGCCACCTCGGCCACCTTCCGGGCCAGGTCCCCGATGGTGGCCCCCTGACGCGAGCCCGAGCGGTCCACGACGGCGATCATCCTGGGTTCCACGCCGGTGCGACGGACCGGCCGGGGCGGTGTGAGCTCGGGAGCGGCTACCGCCAGCACCTGGCTGGCCACGGCCAGCACCTCGGCGGGGGTCCGGTAGCTCACGGTGAGCTCCACGGTCCGGGCCGGACGGCGCCGGGGCAGGTGCTCGGTGATGTCGGCCCACGACGCCGGGGCCCAGGGGGCGGTGGCCTGGGCGATGTCGCCGACCACGGTCATGGAGCCCGACAGGGATCGCCGGGTCAGCATCCGCAGCTGCATGGGAGAGAGGTCCTGGACCTCGTCGACCACGATGTGGCCGTACTTGCGGATCCCGTCGTCGGTCGGGCCGTTGCGCGGGCCCAGCAGGTGGCGGGCCTCGTCGACCAGGGCGGCGTCGGCCGGGGTCCAGGCCACGTCCTCGAAGGAGGCCGATCGGGGCCGGCGCAGGAGGTGCTGCTCCTCGGGCGACAGCACGCCACGGCTGGCCGCCCGGATCAGCGGAGGCGCTCCGAACAGGTCATGGAGGAGTTCGTGGGGAGAGAGGCGCGGCCACATGCGGTCCAGGGCCACGGCCAGCTCGGGGACCCGGCGCACCTTGCGGGAGAAGTCCTCGAAGTCGAACTCGTCGTCCAGCAGCTCGGACGGGTCCTCGTAGCCCGGAAAGGCCGTCACCGAGGCCGGGATGCCGGCGCCCAGGGTCTGCTGGCTCTGCCGGGCCCGATCGGCCAGCAATCGCGCCACCTCCTGCTCCACCAGCCGGCGGCGGGCGTTGTGGGTGCCCGGTCGCCGCCGGGCCAGCTCCACGATCCTCCGGCTGTCCTCGACGGTGAGCCGCAGGATCAGGGCCCCGTAGGGAACGGCGGCGTCGGCGGCCAGTGGTCGCTGCCGGGTCCGCACGGCCCGGGCGATGACCTTGGCCATCCGGGGGTCGCCCTTGAGGCGGGCCACGTCGACCGGTCCGTTCTCCACCGCCCGGACCTCGGTGACCAGGCCGGAGACCGTCGACAAGGTCACGCCGGTCTCCCCCAGGGACGGCAGGACCTGTTCGATGTAGCGGAGGAAGAGGGGGTTGGGCCCGACCACCAGGACGCCCTGGCGCTCCAGCGGGAACCGGTGGGTGTACAGCAGGTAGGCGGCCCGGTGGAGGGCCACCGCGGTCTTGCCGGTCCCCGGACCACCCTGGACCACCAGCACCCCGGGGAGGGGGGCCCGGATGATCTCGTCCTGCTCGCGCTGGATGGTGGAGACGATGTCGGTCATCCGACCGGACCGGGCCCGGTCCAGCGCCGCCAGCAGGGCGGCCGGCCCTCCGATGGGCAGGTCGCTCTGGATGAGCTCACCCGCCCCGTCGCCGTCGAACGAGCGGTCCGGGCGCTCCTCGTCGAGGGGGGCGTCCAGCGATCCGGGGGCACCGAAGCGCTCGTCCTCGATCCCCACCACCCGTCGCCCCTCCAGGGCCAGATGGCGGCGGAGCACCAGGCCCTGGGGATCGCGGCCGGTGGCCCGGTAGAAGGGCTCGGCGATCGGGGCCCGCCAGTCGACCACCAAGGGATCGTGGTCGGCGCTGTGGATGGCCAACCGCCCGATATGGAAGGTCTCCACAGCCGGGTCGGTCCTGGTCCCGCTGCCGGCCCGGAACCGGCTCCGGGGCCCGAGCCATTGGCTCCCTCGTCGACCCGGTCGATGCGGCCGAAGGTCAGCGCCTGGTCCCCGATGTCGAGCTGTTCGAGGCGGGCCAGGCTGGTGCGGACGATCACATCCCGTTCGGTGCGCGACTGGAAGGTCCCGCCCCGGCCGAGGTCGAGCACACCCTCCAACATGGAGTTGGCGTCACTCCGCATGGCGTCCAGGCGGGCGTAGGCCATGTCGACAAACGCCTGCTCACCCTCAAGCTCGGACTCCACGCCACCTCCGTTGTGCCTGTCCATCTGCCTGCCCATCTGCCTGCCCATCTGCCTGCCCGTCTGCGCGCCCCCGGCTCAGGGGAACCCTCGATTGTATGCCCCCGCCCGTCGCATCGTTACGGGCCGACCCGGCGGCCGGCCCGGCATGGAGGGCCGGGCCCCCTCTTCTAGACTCGGCCCCATGGCCGCCACCCACGTACCCGCACCGGCGAGAAGCGGTGCGGAGCCCGGTGGGGAGTCCGGCAGCGGATGTCCTGCTGTCGGGGTGCCATCCGGGCAGAACCCGTCGCGGCCATCCGCTGAGGCATGAGGGGTCCTCGACCGGTGGGCACCACCACGACGCAGCGGTTCGACGATGCCCCGTTCATGCGGGCGTGCCGCCGATTGCCGGTCGACCACGTACCGGTGTGGTTCATGCGCCAGGCCGGTCGGGCGTTGCCCGAATACCGGGCGGCCCGGGGCCCGGGAGCATCCTCGACGCCATCTCCCGGCCCGAGCTGGTGGCGGAGCTCACCCGCCAGCCGGTGGACCGCTACGGCACCGATGCCGCCATCTTCTTCTCGGACATCGTGGTCCCGGTGGCCGCCATCGGCTTCGGGGTCGACGTGACCCCGGGCACCGGTCCGGTGGTGGCCGAGCCCTTTCGCAGCAAGGACGACCTTCAACGGCTCCGACCCCTCGAGCCGGAGATCGACACCCCGTATGTCATCGAGGCCGTGGGCATCCTGGCCGAGCAATTGGAGGTACCCCTCATCGGCTTCGCCGGCGCCCCGTTCACCGTGGCCAGCTACCTGGTGGAAGGGGGCCGTCCAAGAACTTCTCCAAGATCAAGGCGCTGATGCACAGTGAGCCGCTGCTCTGGCACGAACTGGTGGAACGACTGTGCGACCTGGCCCTGGCGTCGTTGCGATCACAGCTGGACGCCGGAGCCTCGGCCGTGCAGGTCTTCGACAGCTGGGCCGGCATCCTCACCCCGGCCCACTACCGGGAGCTGGTGCTGCCGGCCACCGCCCGGCTCTTCGCCGAGCTGGCCGAGTCCCATCCGGGGGTGCCCACCATTCTCTTCGGCGTGGGCACCGGCGAGCTGCTGGGCGATATGGCCACCGCCGGGAGCACCGTGGTGGGCATCGACTGGCGGGTACCCCTGGACGAGGCCCGGCGGCGGGTGGGACCGCACGTGGCGGTCCAGGGAAACCTCGACCCGGCCATGTGCCTGACCACCTGGGAGGTGGCGGCAGCGGAGACCCGCGAGGTCCTGGCCCGGGCCGGCCGCGCCCCGGGCCATATCTTCAACCTGGGCCACGGCGTCCTCCCCGAAACCGACCCCGCCATCCTCGAACAGGTGGCCGAGTTGGTCCACGCCGAAGGGCAGGCGGGCGTGGAGGACGCCCGGTGAGCTCGGCGTCCCGTCCCCCGCCGACCGGAGTGCTGGTCATGGCCCACGGGACGCCACCCGATCCGGGCGACATCGAGCGCTTCTACACGGTCATCCGGCGGGGCAGCCCCCCCACCCCCGAGCTCCTGGCCGAGCTGGTGGGCCGGTATGAGGCCATCGGCGGCACCTCGCCGCTGACCGAACGCACCCGGGCCCAGGTGGATGGGCTGGCCGCGGCCCTTGAGGACGACGAACAGGACGACGAACAGGACGACGACCGGGACGCCGGTGGTGGATACCTGGTGCGCTACGGGGCCAAGTTCGTGACCCCGACCATCGAGGACGGAATGGCCGAGCTGGTCGGTAGCGGTGTGAGCCGGGTGGTGGCCCTGGTGCTCACCCCCCACCAGTCCTCGCGGGGCTCGGGTGAGTACCTGCGGCGGGCCCGGGAGGCTGCAGAAGAAGCCCCGACTTCGGTCGAACTGATCCCCGTTGCGTCGTGGCACCGGGCCCCGGGCTTGGCCCAGCTCCTGGCCCAACGCCTGCGGGCAGCCCTCCTCCCCCTGACCACCGAGGGCCGGGGGCCCACCGCGGTGTTCTTCACCGCCCACAGCGTGCCCCTCCGGGCCCTGGCCGAAGGTGATCCCTACCGCGACCAGGTGGCCGAGTCCGCTTCGGACATCGCCGGACTGCTGGATCTGGATGCCATGCCCGGCGTGACCTGGTCGCTGGCCTGGCAGAGCGCCGGGCGGACCCCGGACCCCTGGATCGGTCCCGACCTGCTGACCGAGATCCGACGGGTGGCGGCCGAGGGCTTCCGCCAGGTGGTGGTGTGCCCGGTCGGTTTCGTCTCCGACCACCTCGAGGTGCTCTACGACCTCGACATCGAGGCCCTGGAGGTGGCCCGGTCGGTCGGGATGACCCTGACCCGGACCTCGTCCCTCAACGACGATCCGAGGTTCCTCGACATCCTCGCCGGCGTGGTGCGCCGCTCGGTGGCGCAGGCCGGCCCGGGCACGGCGCCCGCGGTATCCGGTTCGGCGCCACCGGCGTGACCGACCGCCGGCCGACCATCGCCGTCGTCGGGGCCGGGATCGCCGGGCTGGCGGCGGCCTGGGAACTGGTCACGGCCCCGGGCCGGGACGGAAGCCCGCCCCCGATCGTCCATGTCCTGGAGTCGAGCCGTCGGACCGGAGGCAAGCTCCGCTCCGCCGAGTTCGACGGCCGGACGGTCGACCTGGCCGCCGATGCCTTCCTGGGCCGGCGGCCCGAGGCCACCGGGCTGGTCGACGAGCTCGACGCCTCCGACCAGCTGGTCCCGGTAGGGGCGTCGGGCGCCTCCATCTGGTCGCGGGGCCGGCTCCGGTCCATGCCCGACGGGCTGAACCTCGGTGTCCCGACCCGGTGGTGGCCCTTGTTCCGGTCGGGGATCCTCTCCCCGGCGGAGTCGCTGCGGGTGGCCCGGGACCTGGTCGAACCACACCGGGGCCTGGGTGCGGCCATGGGCGACCGGTCGGTCGGGGAGATCGTCGGAGAACGACTCGGACGCCCGGTGGTCGAGCGCCTGGTCGACCCCCTGATAGGCGGGATCAACGCCGGTGGTGTCGACGACCTCAGTGCCGCCGCGGTGATGCCGGTACTGATCGCGGTGTCGCACCAGTCGGGAAGCCTCATGCACCGACTCGGTCGGGTCCGGCCCTCCGCTTCGGCCGGGGCCGCCCCGGCCACTTCCTCCGCGGTTCCTTCCCCGGTGTTCTGGTCCCTCACCGACAGCACGGCCAGCCTGGCCGACGCTGCTGACCGAAGCCCTGTTGGCCCGGGGGGTCACCATCCGCACCGACCGGCGGGTCGACGCCATCGAGCGCCGCCGTCCAACCCGGACAGGGCCACCCCCGCTGGCATCTCTCCCTGTACGACTCGGGAGCGCAGGACCACGGGGCCCACCATGGCTCCGGGCGCAACGGCCGTGGAGCCGACCGCACACCGGCCCTGGAGGTCGACGGCGTGGTGCTGGCCGTTCCGGCCACCGAGGCTGCCGTTCTTTTGGCGCCGCACGCTCCCGTGGCCGCCGGCATCCTCAGCACCATCGAGTACGCCTCGGTGGCCGTGGTGACGCTCTCCCTTCCCTCCGGGGCCGTTGGGGCCGCTCTGACCGGCACCGGTTTTCTGGTCCCCCGCTCCTCGAGCATTGACGACCGACCGGCCCTGATGACCGGATGCACCTACCTGGGTCGCAAGTGGCCGCACCTGGCCCGTCCGGGCGAGGAACTCATTCGGGTCTCGGTGGGCAGGTTCGGGGACCGACGCCACCAAGAGCTCGATGACGACGAGCTCCGGGCCTCGGTGGCCGGCGAGCTGTCCCGGGTCATCGGGGTGTCCGGTAGCCCGACCGACTCGTTGGTCACCCGCTGGGACCGGGCCTTCCCCCAGTACCGGGTGGGCCACCTGATCCGGGTGGCCCAGGTCGAACAAGAGGTGGCCGCCCTCGAGGGCATGGCCGTGGCCGGCGCCGCCCTGCGGGGAGTGGGCATACCCGCCTGCATCGGCAGCGGGAGAAGCGTGGCCCGGGCCGTGCTCGATTCGGTCAGCGGAGGATCAGGCCTGCACGGTGACCGCCCCGACATCGCCGGGGCGCCACGGTGACCGGCGGTCGATGACCCCGGAGACCCCGCTGCCGACATCGCCACCACTACCGGCGACGCCCCTGGCCGAGCCCGACGTGGCCCCCCGGTGGCGGCCGTCGAGGGTCCGGATGACCCAACGCCGCCACGACCCCGGTCACCCCGCGCCGGGGCAGGGTGGCCCTCCCCGCCCTGTTGGCCGGGATCGGACTGGCGCTCTCGCTCCCCCCATGGGGCTGGTGGATCCTGGCCTTCCCGTCGGCGGGCCTCCTGTGGTGGCGCCTCGGAGGCCTGCGGCCCCGGACCCGGCTGTGGGCCGGCTGGCTGGCCGGCCTGGGCTTGTACATCCCCGGCCTCATGTGGGCCCGCTCCTTCACCTTGCCCGGGGCCGCCGTGCTCATCGCCGTCGAAGCGGCCTTCACCGCGGTGGCCTGCCTGGTGGTGCCGGCCCGTCCCCTCGTTGGCCCGGGCCCTGGCCTTTCCGGCCGCCCTGGTACTGGCCGAGGCGGCCAGGACCACCTGGCCCTTCGGCGGGCTGCCGATCGGTGGGGTCTTCCTGGGGCAGGCCGACGGCCCCGTCCTCGGGGTGGCCCGCCTGGGCGGGCCGCTGGCACTCACCGCCGCGGTGTACGTGGGTGGGGTGGGGGTGGGGGCGCTGGGCGAGGCCGCGGTACGCGCCGTCCGGGACGGGGCCCGGGCCCGGGCCTTCAACCGCGGGCTCGAGGGGTCGTCATCAGGGTCGGCGTCGGGGTCGGCACCCGCCGTCACCGGAACCACAGAAGCAACCGGAGGCGCCAGGTACGTTCTGGCGGTTGGTGTCGGATGCCACCGCCGGCCTGGGCCCTTGGTTGGCCATCGGGGTGCTCATGGTGGCCCTGGTGGTGGGGGTGTCGGTGGTGGCCGATCACGCCCCCGACGGCGGCCCGGCGGTGGGGACGGTGTCGACCGCCGCGGTCCAGGGCGGCGGGCCCCGCGGATTCCGCCAGTCCCAGGTGGACCCGAGCATGGTGCTGGCCGCCCAGATGTCGGCCACGGCCCTGCTGGAACAACAGGACCACGGTCGCTCGCCCCAGCTGGTGCTGTGGCCCGAGGACGTGGTGGCCCTGGACACCCTGCTGTCGGACTCACCGGAGGAGTCGGTTCTGTCGGGGCTGGCCCGGACCCTGGGCTCCACCCTGGTGGTGGGGGTCACCGAGGACGTCTCGCCGACGACCTTCCGCAATGAAGTCGTGGCCTTCGGCCCCGACGGGGCCCTGGTGTCGCGCTACGAGAAGGTGCACCGGGTCCCCTTCGGGGAGTACGTGCCCTACCGGAGCTTCTTCGCCCACCTCGGCAACCTCTCGGCCGTTCCCCGCGACGCCATACCCGGTACCGGGACCGGCCTGCTCCCCACGCCGGCCGCACCTCTCGGCGCCATGATCTCCTATGAGGTCTTCTACGCCGACCGCGGCCGGCCGGCGGTGCGGGCCGGGGCCCAACTGCTCATCGTCCCCACCAATACGTCCTCCTACTCCACCGCCCAGGTCCCGACCCAGGAGGTGGCGGCCGCCGAGGTCCAGGCCGTGCAGCAGGGCCGGGACCTGTTGCAGGCCGCTCCCACCGGATACAGCGCGGCCATCACCAACCGGGGCGTCCTGTTGGACCGATCGGTGCTCGGCGCCCGCCAGGTGGTGACGGCCACCCTGGCCCGCCGGGTCGGGTGGACCCTCTACGTCCGCTTCGGGGACCTGCCCACCGAGCTGCTGGCGGCCCTGGTCCTCCTGGTCGGATGGGTGCTGGCCGGACGGCGGGAGTCCTTGTGATGACCGGGGGGCAGACCGGTGCCCCGCCGCTCTACGACCCGTTCGACCCGGCGTTCCACCAGGATCCCTACCCGTCGTACCGACGCCTCCGGGACGAGGACCCCGTCCACCGCACGTCCCGTGGCTACTGGGTCCTCTCCCGGTTCGAGGACGTGTTCGGAGCCGCCATCGATTCCTCCACCTACTCGTCGGCCCAGGGACTGACCTTCGAAGAGGACGAGATCCTCAAGCTGGGGTTGAAGCCCACCATGGTGATGATGGACCGGCCCCGGCACTCGACGTTCCGGCGGCTCATCAGCAAGGGGTTCACCCCCCGCCAGGTGGCCGGCCTCGAACCGTCCGTCAGGGAGTTCGTGCGGGGCCGGGTGGCGGAGCTGGCCGATGCCGGCGCCGCCGACTTCGTGGAGGCCCTGGCCGGACCGGTCCCCTCCTTCGTGGTGGCCTCCTACCTCGGGGTCCCCGAGGCCGACCGGCAGCAGTTCGGTGTGTGGGGCGACGCCATCGTCGACGCCAATGCCACCGGCAGCACGGTCCGGGACGCCGGAGAAGCGGTGGCCGGCCTGTACGGCTACTTCACCGAGCTCATCGGGAGGCGGCGGCGCCAACCGGGCGACGACATGCTCTCGGATCTGGTCACGGCGCGGGTCGACGGCCGGCCCTTGGAGTTGGACGAGATCCTCGGCTACTGCTTCGTGATGATCGCCGGTGGCAACGACACGGCCTCGGGCCTGTTGGCCGGGTCCGCCGCCCTCCTCACCGAGTATCCCCGGCAACGGCGACTGCTCCTCGAGGAGCCCGGACTGCTGGATGGCGCGGTAGAAGAACTTCTGCGCCTGACCAGCCCGGTGCAGGGCCTGTCGCGCACCACGACCCGGGCGGTGGAGGTGCGCGGGGTGCACATCCCCCGTGGCTCCAAGGTCCACCTCCTCTACGGTTCGGCCAACCGCGACGAGCGGGAGTTCGGGCCCACCGCCGAGGAGTGCGACCTGACCCGGACGTTCCGCCGCATGCTGTCGTTCGGTAACGGCCCCCACCACTGCATCGGGGCTGCCGCCGCCCGCCTGCAGGGACGGGTGGTCATCGAAGAGCTGTTGCGGGTCATGCCGGATTTCGTGGTGGACCCGGCCGGTGGGCGCCTGGCACCCGGGCCCTTCGTGCGGCGCTACCGGTCGCTTCCCATCCGGGCCCGCTGAGTTCCTCGGCCGGCCCCGGCCGGACGGCCGGCTAGTCGCACAGCCCTCAGTCGTAGTACCCCGAATGGATGTAGACGCAGGGCACGCCCTCGGCGTGGAACATGGCGAAGTTGTTGGGATCGTCCTCGAAGGCCAGCCGGAGGTCGAAGCCGAAGGCCCGGAGCTCGTCCACGGTGTCCCTCTTGAACCAGGTCACCTGGGAGTAGTCGCCCCGGGACCGCATGACCAGGAGGTCCCACCGCAGTCCGTACCGCTCCAGCCAGGCCAGCGTCTGGGGCTGCACCCGGATCGGCCGCCCGGTCAGCAGGATCACCTGGAGCCGGGAGTCGAGGAGCTCGAGGACCCGGACCACTTCCCCGATGATCGGGTCATCGCCGCAGGCATTGAAGAAGGCATCCCAGTCACGCCGGCCCCGTTCGATGAAGTGCTGGCGGCCGACGGCGTCGGACAGCACCCCGTCGACGTCGAAGACCACCGCCTCCCCCGGCGACTCCAGCGGTCCGTGGTGCCAGGCCCAGTTGGGAGGGCTGCCTCCCGATGTCACCTGCCGGCCGGGAGGATCGCCGGCCTCAGGGGAACCCTGCCCGCCCGTAGCGGACCGGCCCACCGGGCCGTGCGGCGATCTTCCCTAAAGATGGCCCCCACCGGGGACGATGCCTCTGTGGACGGCCGCCACACGCTGTTGTCGGGCATCGCCCCTCTCCTCCAGTGCTGATCCGGTTCTGACGGGGAAGGTGCCCTCGCCTCGGTCCGCCCAAGCCTAACGCCGGCGGGCCTCTACGATGGAAGGGCCGTGACTGCGAACGCACAGGTGTCAGAGGAGGCGGGCCTCGACTCCCCCACTACGGGCATCGATGCCGAGGCCTTCCGGCCCGAGGCCTGTGCCACCCGCGTCGACGTCCCGATCGGCCACCGGGTGATGGTGGTGAGCGATCTGCTGCTCACTCCCGATGCCACCCGGACCACCCTGGCCGTCACCGGAGAGCTGGCCCGGGCCCTCGATACCTGGGACGGTCCCGGGGTCCTGATCATCGCCGGCAATCTCTTCGACCTCATCGTCTCGGCCTCGCCGCTGGCCGACTCCAAAAAGTGCCTGGAGGCCCATCCGGCATTGGCGCTGGCCCTGACCCGGTTCCTCACCTACGAGAACCGGCGGGTCATCCGTCAAACCGGCACGCACGAACCCGGTTACGGCACCGACCCCGAGACCATGGCCGCCATCGCTGCCCGCGGGGTCGAGCAGTTGGGCCCGGTGGACCTGTACCTCCATACCGCCACCGACATCCGGGTGGTGCGGGTGGAGCCCGGCGAGCATGCCTATGCCGAGGGGTGCACCGGTACGGAGACCGAGTTCAACCCGGCCGCCGATGCCAAGCCCGGAGTGGTCGGCCCGTCCTCCGCCGGTCGGGGATGGCGATCGCTGTCCGCCCAGGCCGACCGGGACTCCCCCTGGCTGGTCGGCCTCAACCGCCTGAGCGATCCGTCGGCGCTCTCCCGCTTTGTGGTGTCTCGGACCCTCTACCGTCGAGTCGGCCGCTATGCCTGGTGGCTGCTGGTCCCCTTCGCCGTTGCCGCCCTGTTGCGGTTGGCGGTGACCCCCTGGGTGGAAGGCCACCTCGGGTCAGGACTTACCGCACGGGCCATCCTCCACGCCCACCAGGCCGACCTCGGTGACCAAATCGTCGTGGCCCTGCTGGTGGCCCTGGTGGTCCTCGGCGTGCTGGCGGTGGTTCTCGGGCTGCTGAGCCGTCGGATGTGGTCGATCCTTGGAGGTGGCTCCCTCGACGAGATCCAGGACCAGGGCGGAGCCAACGACGCCGGGCGTGACGCCGCCCGTCGGCTGGTGGGGCGGGGCTACGCCGGGCTGATCACCGCGGCCACCTTCCGCTCGGAGCTGACCCATCTCGGGGTGGGCTTCTACGCCAACGTGGGGGCCACCGCCGAGGTCGTCGAGGAGCACCGGGGAAAGCTCGGGCTCCCGCCGGTGTTCCTCGAGAGCCAACGGGTCAGCTGGGTCGAGCTCGAGCCCGGTGCCCTGCTGCACGTCCGCCTGCTGCTGGCCAACAACGATCTGGCCTCGCCCAGTGTCCTCGAGCGGCTGGTCACCCGGGGCCGGACGATCCGGAGCCTCCATCCGACCCTGGTGGCCTCCTACCCGATGGGTGAGTCCTGGCCGTCTGCACCCGACCTCCGCCAGGCCCACCGACGGACCCGGCGGGTGCACCGCTGGGCCGCAGCGGCCATCCTGGTCGCCGGTGTGGTCGACCTGCTCGACGCCATCACCCCACCCCTGCGCGGGCGTTTGCACCTGGTCCTCGAGTTCCTGCCCCTGCGGGCCAGTGAGGCAGCTGGAGCGCTCCTGGCCCTGGCCGGACTGGCGCTGGTGGCGCTGGGACGGGGCATCCTCCGGGGCCAGCGGCGTGCGTGGCGGGTGGCGGTGGTGCTGCTGTCAGCCACCATCGTCCTCCATCTCGTCAACGGGGCCGACTTCGAGGAGTCGTTGGTGGCTCTGGCCGCTCTGGTCCTCCTGGTGGTCAACCGCAGCGACTTCCAGGCCGCCTCCGACCGGTCATCGCTGCGGTCCGCTCTGGTGGCCCTCGGCGTCGGGGTCATAGGCCTCACCCTGCTCACCGCGGCCTCCCTCGAGCTCTTCATCCACATCGGCAAACACCACCACCACATCCCGTGGTGGACGGCGTGGTGGGCCGTCTCCGAACGGCTGGTGGGCATCCAGACGGTCCCCCTCCCGCACCGGGCCGACCGCTTTCTGGCGCCGGTACTGCTGACCATCGGTTTGACCCTGGCGGCCATTACCTTGTTCATGCTGACCCGGCCGGTGGTGGACCGCCGCCTGACCTCGGGCCGGGCTGCCGAGTTCCGGGCCCGCGACATCGTGCGACGGCATGGCATCTCGACGCTCGACTACTTCGCCCTCCGGTCGGACAAGCGGTGGTTCTTCCATCGCGACTCCCTGGTGGCCTACGCCGTCTATGGAGGGGTGTGCCTCATCTCGCCCGATCCGATCGGTCCCCGCAACGAGCGCGAGCAGGTGTGGGAGGCGTTCCGGAGGTTCGCCGACAGCCACGGCTGGGTGACGTCGGTGATGGGCGCCGGTGAGGACTGGCTCTCGATCTACCGCGACTCGGGCATGCACAACATCTACCTCGGTGACGAGGCCGTGGTGAAGGTGCAGCCGTTCAGCTTGTCCGGGCGAGGGATGAAGGGGCTCCGCCAGGCCAACAACCGGATCGCCAAGTACGGCTACACCGTGACCTTCCACGATCCCTCCCGGCTGGACAAGTCCCTGTCCCAGGAGCTCACGGCGTTGATGAGCATGAGCCGTCAAGGCGAGCACGAGCGCGGCTTCTCGATGATGCTGGGGCGGATCTTCGACCCCCGTGACACCGGGCTATTGCTCACCGTGGTGCGCGGGCCCAACGGGGCACCGGCGGCCATGTGCCAGTTCGTTCCGGCCCCGGGCATCCGTGGCTACTCCCTCGACCTGATGCGTCGTGACCCGGGCGAGCATCCCAACGGGCTATTGGACTTCGCCCTGTGCTCAACCATCGAGCACCTCCGGGCCGGCGGATACGAGGGCCTGAGCCTCAACTTCGCCGCCCTGCGGTCGACCCTCTCGGGTGACAAGGGGGACGGCACCGTGCAGCGGGCGGAGCGCTGGTTCCTCAAGCGGCTGTCGAACTTCGCCCAGATCGAGTCGCTGTGGCGGTTCAACGCCAAGTACGAGCCCGAGTGGCTCCCCCGCTATGTGGTGTTCGACACCGCCGAGCATCTGGTCCCGGTGGTGATGGCCATCCTGCGGGCCGAATCCGTGTGGGAGATCCCCGTCCTCGGCAAACTGCTGGCGGCAGGAGCCGAGAAGCGTCAGCTGGCCGCACAACGCGAGACCGAGGCCTTCATGGCCTCCTCCTTCGGGCCGTGGGAGCCCGGCAGTGACAGCCTGTTGCCACCGGACGGTGGTGGGGCACCCGGGACGGCGTCAGAGCCGCCGGTCGAAGTGCATCACTGAGCCACGACACTGGCCGACGTGCATCACTGAGCGGGACGCGGCCCGCGGTCTACGCTCAATTTCCATGCCTCGAGCGGCCCCACCGCCCGTCTCCACTCCGGCCCGGAGGCCGTGTAACCCACGCCGTCCGGGTGCCGCCGGCGGCGGATCGGCGCCGCGGTGACCCTCGACCTGGTGATCATCGGCCTGGCCATCACCCTGGAGCCGATCCCCCTCACCGCCTTCATCCTGGTCCTGGCGTCCAAGGGAGGCGTGAGGAAAGGCGCGGCGTTCATCTTCGGGTGGTTGGTGTCGCTGGCCATCGTGGTCATCGCCACGGTGGCCCTCACCGGCGGGAAGCCACCCAAGCCCAACACCGCGCCATCGCTGGCGGCACTGGCGGTGAAGATCGCCGTCGGCGCGGCCCTCCTGGTCATCGCCGTACGCCGTTGGCGGATGATGGGCCGACCCAAGAAGCCCAAGAAGACCCCCAAATGGCAGACCGGCATCGACAACATGTCTCCCTGGTACGCCATGGTCCTCGGACCTCTCACCCAGCCCTGGGGCCTGGTGGCGGCGGGGGCGGCCACCATTGTCGGGGCCAAGCTGTCGGACTGGAAGAACTTCGTGGTGCTGGTGGGGTTCTGCCTGATCGCCACCGGCGTCTACCTGGTGATGGAGATCTACGCCGGATTCCGGCCCGAGGAGTGCCGGGCCTTCCTGCTCCGGATGAGGACGTGGATCGGCTCCCATACCGACCAGGTCATCATCGTGGTCTCCCTGGCCCTGGGATTCTGGCTGATCGGAAAGAGCAGCTACTACCTGGCCACCTGATCGGCCCGGCCCCGGCCCCTAGGCCCGTGGAGCCACAGGGGGCTTGCCGACCGCACTCAGAGTCCGGGGCTGGACTGCATGATCCCACCGTCGGCGAAGATGGTGGTGGCGGTGAGGTAGCTGGCGCCCGGACCGGCCAGGAAGGCCACCACACTTCCGATCTCCTCGGGCTTGGCCATGCGCCCGATGGGGATGGCGTCATCGAGCTTCTTGAGGGCCACGGGGTCGTTCATGGTGGCGGTGTTGATCGGGGTCTCGACCGCGCCGGGCCCCACACCGACCACCAGGACATCGTGCGGTGCCAACTCCACCCCTGCGGTCCGGGTCAGCATGCGCATACCGCCTTTGGACAGGCAGTAGGCGGTATTGCCGGGCATGGGCCAGTCCTCGTGCACCGAGGTCATGTTGATGATCCGACCACCTCCGCCCTGGGCGATCATCTGCTTGGCCGCCAGTTGGGTCCCGAAGAACGCACTCTTCAGATTGATGTCGAGGACCTTGTCGTACTCGTCTTCAGTGGTGTCGAGTACGGAGGTCCGGGTCTCGATGCCGGCGTTGTTGACCATGATGTCCAGGCGACCGAAGGTGCTCACCGCCGTACCGATGAGCATCTCGAGATCGGCGATCTTGCTGACGTCGGCCTTGACCGCAGTGACCTTGTCCCCGAGGTCCCGGACCTGTTGCTCGAGGGCTTCGGTGGCGTCGGGATCGCTCACGTAGTCGATGACGATGGAGGCGCCCTCTTGAGCCAGGGCCAATACCACGGCCTTACCGATTCCGGTGTTCCCTCCGGTAACGATGGCCACCTTGCCTTGCAGTGTCACTGTGGACTCCTTCCGTGTGATGTTTGAGAGACGCTAGCCTCGCCCTCGGACCGGGTGGCCTGCGCCCTCGATGCCCCAGGCCCGACTGAAACTGATCCCGACCGAACCTGGAGGACCGGACCATGAGTGACTTCCCTCCGATCGCAGAGTACGCCTTCCTCTCCGACTGCGAGAACAGCTGCCTCATCGCCGCCGACGGGTCGGTCGAGTGGCTCTGTCTGCCTCGGCCCGACTCAGCCAGCATGTTCGGGGCCCTTCTCGACCGCTCGGCGGGGTCGTTCCGGTTCGGTCCGTCGAGCACCGTGGTCCCCCATCAGCGCCGCTATCTACCTGGCACCATGGTGGTCGAGACGACCTGGCACACCCCCACCGGATGGCTGGTGGTCCAGGACCTGATGGTGGTCCGCAAGGCCGACCGTGACCAACGACGGGCCGGCTACCGCCGGGCCCCCGGAGACTCCGCCGCCGCCGGAGTGCTCCTGCGGACAGCCACCTGCCTCTCCGGAAAGGTCGAGATCGTGGCCAACTGCGTCCCGCTCTTCGAGTACGGGGCCACCACCGGCCACTGGGCCTACGACGACGAGGGGTATGGCACGCTCACCGTGGGCGATCCCAACTCCGACCTGAGCCTGGCGGTGACCAGTGGGTTCGGACTCGGCCTGGCCGGCGCCCGTTCCTACGGCCGGACCACGCTTGACCGGGGTGAGGAGACGTTCATTGCCGTGTCCTGGGGCCCGTCCCCGACGATGACCCTCGAGCAGGCCCACGACGACCTCGACTCCACGGTGTCGTACTGGCGCGACTGGTTGGCCACGGGAACCTTCCCCGACCACCCGTGGCGCCCCTACATCGAGCGCAGTGCCCTGACCCTCAAGGGCCTGAGCTACGCCCCGACCGGGGCCATCATGGCCGCCTCGACCACCTCGTTGCCCGAAACTCCGGGAGGCGCCCGCAACTGGGACTACCGCTACACCTGGATCCGCGATACCGGCTTCATGCTGCGCTCGCTCTACCGACTGGGCTTCGACTGGGAAGCCCTGGAGTACTTCGCCTTCGTGCTGGATGCGCTGACCGGCGGCCAGCCCGACCTCCCCGTTCGAGCTCCAGATCATGTACGGGATCGGAGGAGAACGGGACCTCACGGAACGGACGCTCGACCATCTCTCGGGCTACGGCGGGGCCAAACCGGTCCGGGTCGGGAACGGGGCGTGGAACCAACACCAGAACGACGTGTGGGGGATGCTCCTCGACGCCATCGAGACCCACCTGGTCCAAGGGGCGGCGCAACTGGTCCATCCGGTGTGGGAAGGACTGTCCGGTCTGGTGGAGACGGCCCTGGCCCACAGCGGCGACGCCGACCAGGGCATCTGGGAGATCCGTGGCGACCCGCAGCACTTCACGGCGTCGGCCGTCCTGTGCTGGGTGGCTGCCGACCGCGGGGCCACGCTGGCCGTCCGGCGGGGCGACTCCGACCGGGCCGACCGCTGGAGGAAGGGCGCTGACCAGCTCAAAGAGGAGATCCTGGCCAAGGGGGTGGACGAACAGGGACGGTTCCGCCAGGCCTTCGAGAACGACGAACTCGACGCCTCGCTCCTGCTCATCCCCATCATGGGGTTCCTGCCCCCTGACGATGACCGGGTACGGGCCACGGTACTGGCCATCGCCGACGAGTTGACCGAGGACGGGCTGGTCCTCCGGTACAAGGTCGACAGCACCGACACCGGGTTCGAGGGCAAAGAAGGCACGTTCACCATCTGTTCGTGGTGGCTGGTTTCGGCCTTGGCCATGATCGGCGAGATCGAACGGGCCCGGTCGCTGTGCAAGAAGCTGCTCTCCTTTGCCGGCCCTCTTCACCTCTACGCCGAGGAGATCGATGCCACCACCGGCGAGCACCTGGGGAACTTCCCCCAGGCCTTCACCCACCTGGCCCTGATCGACGCGGTGTCCCAGCTCATCGAGGTCGAGGTCGCTCCGACCTGAGCCTGCGGTCTGAGGCGGTGCCCGGCGTCAGTGGACCTCAGCCCGGTTCCGTCGGCCTGCCGGAACCGGGTCCGGGCAGTCCGATGGGATTGGGGAAGGGAATGACCCCGGAGCCGACGATCTGGTCGGCTAGCAGCGCCAAGGCCCGGGTCACGGCCATCAGCTCGCCGACGTCCAGAGCGCCGAGCGGGGCCCCGGCCAGATCGTCGGTCACCGATTCGATCCACTCCCGCAACGCCGTGCCCGACGGCGAGGGTTCCGCCCCGACCAGTAGCCCACGCTCTTGGAGAGCCCGCCGCGAGCTCTCCCACTCACCTTCGGACCACCCGCGACTCTGATGGAACATCTCCGCCGGCACCCGTTGTGTCGCCGAGAACAGCACCAAGGCTTCACATCCGCTGAGACCGGCTGCAGTAAGAGCGGCTACATGACCGTCCCCCCGGTGCTCGCGCAACGTGGTGCACGCCTGCCACAGCGACGTGACGGGATCACTCGACCCCGGGAGCTCCCGGTTGGCGCTGAACAGGGCCCGGCCTGATCCGTCCGCCGCGGCGATCACCCGCTCGAGTGCCGGGAGCACGGACTCAGCCATCTCGTCGACCTCTGTGGCCATCCGGCGTAGGGCGGCAGCGGCACCGGACCGACGGGCCTCGATGATGGCGGGCAAGTCGGCCAATGACCACGCCTCGGGGATGGACTGGCTCACCATGGACGGGTGGAAGTTGAAGAAGAGAGCAGTGACGGTGGCCGGCCCTACCGGACCGAGAGGGGCGGCACGAGCCCCGAAATAGCCCGGCCAGAATCTGCGTAGGCCAACGGTCCGCAGCGAGTCTCGGCACTCGGGAGCGAAGTAGATGACGGCGTGGACCGGTTCAACGGCCATCCACAGCTCTCGGGGGGCCACTCGGTCACTCCGATCCACCCTCCCCACGGTATCCGTCAGCGGTCGGGGGGTCGCTGGATCACCTCATCGGGTCGGATGGGGTTGCCGGGGCCGAACGCGGAGCCCGCCCCGGCCGGCACTCCAGCATCGGGACCTCTATCCACGGCCAGAAGTCCCACCGCCCCCACCATGGCCAGAGCGATCAGCACCACCACCACGGCCACCAGCGCCGTCGGGTTGCTCCAGATGACCAGGATCACCAGTCCCACCGCCAACACCGACCACTGCACTCCCACGCGGTGGGCTACGACAAAGCGGTGCACCGGGCCCCTGGTCATCCAGGCCGGCCTGTCCCTCCGACTCACCCACGTCCGGAACTGGCGATTGCCGGCGATGACCGCCACAACGGCGATCACCGCGGCCACAATCAGCACGGTGCGCGCCATGTCCCGCAGCGCCACCGTCACCGTGTCGATCACTGCGGCGTTAGCCGCCCTCGACCGTGACGGCCCGACCGACGAGAGGTATCGGTCCCGCGCCGCGGCCACCACCACCAGGATCACCACCATGGACAGCGCCAGGCCGACAGCCGCCCGCACCAGACCTTTCCGACGGTTGGAGGTCAGGACGACCCCTCCGGCAAAGCACAACAGAGCCAGGACCGGCAGTACCACCACCAGATGGTTGAGGAGTCGGGTAAGACGCTGGAACCGAGCCAGTTGGTCTGAGTGGAAGAGGACGAACGTGTCCTTTCTGGTGAGTGGCACCTTGTCGAAGATGGTGATGCCCTTGGCATCGAGCTTCTGCTTGACGTGCGATTCCACCCTGGCCAGGTCGATAGAGATGGTGCCTTCATTCGTCGACAGTGCACCGGCACTCGATCCGGTCAGCAGGTTCACCAGTTGTCTGTGGGCGGACCGGTTGACGGACACCCACAGGAGCTGGAACGCCGGGGACTCGACCAGCTTGCGAGTGATCGAGCCGGTCACGGTTTGTACCTCCGCGGCGATGGGCGCGGCCAGGAACGCCGCCCGGTGGGGCAGGGCCTTCTTCACCCGCTCCTCCACATTGGTATGGGCGATGAGCTCCTCGCTCACCTGATTGGCCACCGCTTCCTGAATGGCCGGATTGCTCGCCAGGGGAGCAACCGTTGCCACGTAACCGTCGGTGTTCAGCAGTTGGTTCCGACCGAACACCACCACCACCGACAGCACGGCCAGCAGGCAGGCCACAACCACCAACACCCAGGAGAAGATACGCCGCCAGCGATCGCCGGTAGTGGTGCGGATCGGGGGCTCGGCATAGCGCAGACGCTCATCTTCCCGACGCAGCCTCTCCGACGGTCTGGCTCATCGTCTCGATGTCACCGCCTGGGTCATGGGTGCTCACGCGTCAACTGTACCGGCGCCCTCGTGCAACGGGCGGTGCCGCGGCGACGGCGACCGGGGTCGAACACGACAGCCATCGGGTCAAATCCGGCGTCGGTGCCAGAAAGCACCTAATCTCCAGCTGAGCGGTTGATTTGGCATCCGCCGCGTAGGTTGAAGGAGGCCCGTGTACCACCTAGGCGCAATGGTTTTTGCGGCAACTGAGGTCCCGGGCGCACGATGACCAAGCAGCGATCGCTGTCGGGCCCGGGTGCCGATCGGATGACGGCCACAGACTGGCGAGCGGCCTGTCGTCCCGCCGACGGCAGTGCCGGTATCAGGCATGGCTCGGACTGGATTCCGACCGATGTGCCGGCGGGCCTATGACTACACCGGCCACACCCACTCCGCCTGCTGCGGCCACTCCGCCTGCTGCGGAGCGCGCGCGGCCACTGCGGCTGAAGCCGAGGCTCCGGCACCAGATCCCATGGACATGCTCCGGAGCCGGAGCTACGTGCAACTGCTGGTGCTGGCCGCCATCATCGGCGTGCCGGTGTCCGCTCTGTCCTACGGCTTTCTCAAATTCGTCGGCCTCTTACAGGGGTGGATCTTCGGGTCCCTCCCCAAAGAGCTTGGCTTCTCGACCGTGCCGGTGTGGTGGCCGCTACCGGTGCTGGCACTATCCGGAGTGTTGGTGGCCGCCACCATCGAGTACCTGCCGGGCACGGCCGGGCACATACCGGCCGAGGGATTCAAAACGGGTGGCGCCCCGGCGGCGTCAGAGTTGGCCGGTGTGGCACTGGCCGCATTGACCACGTTGAGCCTCGGTGTGGTCCTGGGCCCGGAGGCCCCGCTCATTGCCTTGGGCGGGGGCCTGGGCGCCCTCGCCGTCAAGCTGGTCAAGCGGGATGCCCCTCCCACCGCAGGCGTGGTGATCGCTGCGGCCGGGAGCTTCGCCGCCATCAGCACCCTGTTCGGCTCCCCCATCCTCGGGGCGTTCCTGTTGATGGAGGCATCGGGCATCGGAGGTCCGGTGCTGGGCCTGGTACTGGTACCGGGCCTGCTGGCCGCCGGGGTGGGCTCACTGATCTTCGTCGGGCTCAACTCGCTCACCGGCTTCGGCACCTTCTCGTTGGCCATCCCCGGGCTTCCCCCCTTCGACCACCCTACGGTGGGCATGTTCGGGTGGGCTCTGGTCTTCGGCGTCGTTGCTTCGTTGCTGGGCACGATGATCCGACTGATCAGCCTGGCCGTGCTGCCGTTGGTGGCGCCGCGCAAGCTGGTGCTGACGCCGGTGGTCGGCCTGGGCGTGGCCGCTCTGGCCATCGCCTTCGCCGAAGGATCGGGCCGGGCCTACACCGAAGTCCTGTTCTCGGGACAGTCGGCCCTGCCCGGTCTGGTGCAGCACGCCGCGGGCTGGACGGTCGGGGCCCTGGTGCTGCTGGCGGCGTGCAAGGGCCTGGCGTACGCCCTCTCCCTGTCCAGCTTCCGGGGAGGGCCGGTGTTCCCTTCCATGTTCATCGGGGCGGCCGTGGGCGTGGCCGCATCGCACCTGCCGGGCCTGCCCCTGGTGCCGGCGGTGGCCATGGGCATCGGGTCTATGTGCACGGTGATGCTGAAGCTGCCCATGACCGCCACATTGCTGGCCACCTTGCTCCTGTTCAGCGACGGTGTGGCCGTCCTGCCCCTGGTCATCGTGGCGGTGGTGGTGGCCTACGCCTTCACCGCCTGGCTCCCCCAGACACCCGCCGATCTCAAGCGGAAAGGCAACTCTCCCTCGCCCGACACCACCACCGGGCCCATCACCCCGCCACCGACGGCCGCCCCTGCTTCGACGGCCACCACTTGAGGGTGATCGTGACCGACCCGCACCGGAAGGGCCACCACCGGTGATCGTCGTCCACGTCATTGCGGCTCTCTTCGGCGTGGTGCTGGTCATGGCGGTGCTGATCTCGGCGCTGGAGACGGTGGTACTCCCCCGCGACGGCTTCACCCGGATCGCCCGCTGCGTGTTCGCCGTGGCCGATCGGATCCTGGTGCACCGGTGGCGGAACTCGGCACGCCAGGACAACCTCCGGGCGCTCTACGCGCCGATTGCTCTGGTCAGCCTGCCGCTGGTGTGGATGATCAGCGTGACCATCGGATTCACCTTCATCTTCTGGGGGGTCAAGACCGGATCGGTCCAGCGATCCTTCGAAGTCAGTGGTTCATCTCTGTTCACCCTGGGCTTCGCCGAGCCGGCCGGAACCAGCCGGATCTGGCTGACCTTCATCGAGGCCACCATCGGACTCGGCCTGGTGGCTCTGCTGATCAGCTACCTGCCCACCATCTACTCGGCCCACCACGAGAGGGACAAGGGGATCAACGTGCTGCGTCCCTTCGCCGGAACTCCCCCGTCGCCGATCGACCTACTCTCCAACCTCCAACGACTGGGGGCCCTGGACGGTCCGGACCTGTGGCAGACCGCCTCGAGTCTGGTTGCTCGAGCTGGACCAGACCCACACCGCCTTTCCGGCGCTGTGCTATTTCCCCGAGTCCTCACCGGGCCTGTCGTGGGTGGCCTCGGTGGGCAGCATGCTCGATGGCGCCGCCCTGCTCCTGTCGGCGTCGGACTTCACGGCCGAGGACCACACGCTGGAGAACGTCAAGGGACCGATGATGGCCGTGGCCTACGGGTCGCCCTCCCTGGTGAGGATCGGCATGTCGGTCGGGCTCCCGATCCAGCCATCGGATCTGCTGGTCTCCCTGGTGGGCCGGGCGTCGGAGGAACCCCCGCCGGTGAGTGTGACCAAAGCCGAGTACCTGGCGGCCCTGGACCGGCTGCAGTCACTGCTGTCGGTGCCCGAGGACCAGCGCGAGATGTGCTGGAGACGGTTCGCCTGGATCAGATCCGGGTACGACCAGGCCCTGCGCGGGCTGGCCGGCCTCACCATGGCCCCGGCAGCCGAGTGGACCACCGACCGGCCGGCCCGGGTTGGTCGACCCCGGCTCATCCTGGGACGGCCGATCAAGGTGGATTGGGAGCCGGGCACCAAGCCCTAGCCGGGGGCACCGCGCCGGCTACCGGGACGGAGCCAGTGCGCTCAGAGGTGGCTGAAGCCGCCCGACTCCTCTTTGGTCATGGCCACCGACACCGGGTGCTTGGCGAAGTGCTCGATGGACTGCCTGACGTCGTCGAGCAGTAGGAAGCAGAGGTCGCGGGTGACGCCCTGGCGCACCAGGATCCGCTGCACCGAGATGTCGGACACCGAGCCGGTCAGGGGGTAGGCCGGCACCTGCCACCCTCGCACCCGCAGTCGGTCGGCCACGTCGTAGAGGGTGTAGCCCGGATCCGCCCCCTCCCGGATCCGCCAGGCCACCGAGGGGATCCCGGTGAGTGGGTTGCCGTCGCACAGCATCTCGAAGGGACCCAGCTTGGCGATCTCCTCGGCCAGGTACTTGGAGGTGGCGTAGCAGGCGTCGTGGACGTTCTTGTAACCCTCCATCCCCAGCCGCACGAAGTTGTAGTACTGGGCCACGATCTGGCCGGCCGGCCTCGAGAAGTTGATCTGGAACACCGGCATGTCCCCGCCCAGGTAGGTGACATGGAAGATCAGATCGTCAGGCAGGTCCGCCTGGTCCCGCCACAACACCCACCCGACCCCGAGCGGCGCCAGCCCGAACTTGTGGCCCGAGGTGCTGATGGACTTGACCCGGGGGATCCGGAAGTCCCAGACGATGTCGGGGGCACAGAAGGGAGCCAGAAAGGCCCCGCTGGCCCCGTCCACGTGGATGTCGACATCGAGACCGGTCTCTTCGGCCAGCTTGTCGAGGGCCTTGGACAGCTCGAGGACCGGCTCGTAGACACCGGTGTAGGTCACCCCGAAGGTGGGGACCACCATGATGGTGTTCTCGTCGATCCGCTCCAGCATCTGCTCGACGTCCATGCAGTACTTCCCGGGCGACATGGGGATCTCCCGCATCTCGACGTCCCAGTACTTGGCGAACTTGTGCCACACCACCTGGACCGGGCCGCACACCATATTGGGCTTGTCGGTGGGCTTCCCTTCGGCCTGGCGCTTGGCCCGCCAGCGCCACTTGGCGGCCATCCCTCCCAGCATGCAGGCTTCGGATGAGCCGATGGCTGAACACCCCACGGCCTCGAACCCCTCGGGGGCGTTCCACAGGTCGGCCAGCATCTGGACGCACCGACGCTCGATCTCCGCCGTCTGGGGGTACTCGTCCTTGTCGATCATGTTCTTGTCCATGGACAGATCCATCAACTTGTGGATCTGGGGCTCCTCCCAGGTCTGGCAGAAGGTGGCCAGGTTCTGGCGGGCGTTGCCGTCCAACAGGAGCTCGTCGGCGATGGCCTGGTAGGCATCGGTGGGACGCATCTCTCCGGGCGGGAACAGATGGGACGGCAGGGTGGTCAGCAGATCCTTGCCGCCGTAGATCGAATCGTTCAGCTCGTCTCGCAGGGACACTCGCTTGTGTAAGGGCATTGTCCTCATTCCTCATTTGATGGTGAAACTGCTCTTGATGGTTAAGGGTTAAGACAGTGGAAGACGAATCGCTTCGCTGCGGTCGTAGCCATGGGCCACCGGGATGTACTGGGCGTGGCCCGGCTCAGACTCCGGTGGTGGCCTCGATACGGCCGTCGGCGATGGCCCGGGTCAAAGCCCCGAAGTCCCGCTCGTTCTGGTCGGCGTACGAACCGGCGAACTGGCTCATGGCCCGGTCGAAGCGATCACCTTTGCCCAGGTACGAAGCCATGGCGATGGGGTCGCCGGCCCGGGCGTGGGCTCGGGCCAGCGTCCACCCGCACAGCTCGGCGTAGACCCCCATTCCCCCCGGCTCCATCTGGTCGACCACCGCCGAGCCCTTCCCGTCCCACAGCTGGCGCAGGTAGAAGTCTCGGGTGATCCCGTCCGGTGCGGTGAACCGGTCCCATCCGAGGAAGATGTCGCTGGCCCCTTGCATGAGGCGCTGGCCCTGCACCACCCGCTCGCCGTGATGGGAGTACTCGCTCTTCCCGAGGAACGGCTCGCCCACCGCGGCCTCGGCCTCTTTGATCTGGAGGAGCAAGGGATCCCCGTTGTCGCGGCCCAAGAACAGCGCCACCCAGCACCGGGTGCCCACGCTGCCCACCCCGACCACCTTGCGGGCCAGATCGACGAATTCGTACTTCTCCAACAGTCGCTGACGGTCGCCGGACAGGGTATGGCGGTACTGGGTCAGAGCGTCGTAGAGGTTGTCCAGGCTCTGCTTGGCGTAGACGTCGGTGAACAGCGACTCGGCCGGCATGATGAGAGGGGGATTGTCGATGAAGCGCAGCTTGCCGTCGACTTCCACGGTCAGTTTGGCCAGGGCGGCCAGATGGTCTTTCGACTGCGCCTTGCTGACGGCGCGGTCGAAGGTCCGTTGGATCCTGGTGGTGACCTCACTGCCCCATCGATTCATGATGGCGGGGCCGTCCAACCGGGAGTACCAGATCTGGAGGTCGCGCATGCCGGCGAACTCCGCCATGGCCAGGCGATAGGCACTGGAACTCCGCTCCACGATGGAGGTCCGGGTGGCCAGGTCGAAGTTCCGGCTCCGGGCGGCGATCTCGAGGCTGGCGGCCAACCGCTTGATGTCCCACTCGAAGGGTCCGGGGATGGTCTCATCGAAGTCGTTCACGTCGAAGAGCAGGGTCCGGTCGGGAGCGGCGAAGGTCCCGAAATTCATGAGGTGGGCGTCCCCGCACAACTGAGTCTCGAGACCGGTCTGCTCCTCGTGGGCCATGTCGGCGGCCATCACCGCCGCCGCGCCGCGGTAGAAGGCGAAGGCCGACTCGGCCATCCGGCCGTACCGGATCGGTACCAGATCGGGCACCCGGGTCGTGGCCTGGAGGGCCAGGATGGCCAACGGGTCGGTCCGATCGGTCGGCGCCACCCACTCGCCGTGGCGGGCCCGCGGCACCTTGGACCTGGCGTCACGCCCGAATGCGGCTCGCTCCTCAGGGGTGGACTGCCTCATCCGACCATCATTCCACTCCCGATGCCGCCATGCTCCCGTCGCCCTACCCTGCTGACAGCCCCCGCGCCGCTACCCTCGAACTCACCGGTCTCTGTTCTTCACCGGTTTTCTGTCCGATCCCTCCGGCGTTGCACGATGATCATCACCAGCCGGTCGACCAGGGCACCGAGGAAGGCTGCTATGAGCAGCACCCAGATCAGCCTGATGTCGACGTGGAAGAAGACGAACCCGATCGGCACGGTGTTCCGGTTGTCGAGGACGAAGGCGATGAGGAGCACCAGGACCACCACCGCCACCACGATCCGGGTGTTGTCCCGGTTCTGACGCTTCTTGCCCGGCGTATCCGGGCTCGCCGCTCTGTCGGACCTGGCCATGACCTGCTCCTTCCGCCCGGCGCTCCACCGGGCGTTCGCCTCAGCGAGAGTACCCGGGGCGGCCGTCAGGGGCGGGGACCGTTCAGGGGAAGAGCAGCGTGGCCTGGTGGGCGAAGTCCAGGATCGGTCCGGGGATGATCCCGAACACCACGGTGAAGGCCACCGAAATCCCGATGACCAGCGAGGTCAGCCAGGGGACGGGAACGAGGCCCCGGTCGACCACCGAGTCGCTCGGCGGCGCATCGGTGAGGGTCTGGAGGCTGGCCACACGGTCGTAGACGCTGTCGGGCGGATCGACCTCGCTGGCGGCCGAGGCGCCGGCCGGGGCCACGCCGGCCGGGGCATCCGTCGGGCTCGTGGAGCCAGACGGAGCTCCGGCGAGATCCCCCCAGTCGGCATCGTCTCGATCGTCGCCTCCGGTGTCCCCGATCTGTCCCACCGGGGAGTACATGGTGACCGCCACCCGGAGGTAGAAGAAGGCGGCGATGGCCGCCGACACCATGGCCACCGTGGCCAGCGTGTAGGCGTGGGAGTCCACCGACGCCCCCACCACCCCGAACTTGGCCAGGAACCCGGTGGTGAAGGGGATCCCGGCCTGGCCCAGCAGGAGGGCGGCGAAGGCCAGGGCCAGCAGCGGCTGGCGCTTGGCCAGCCCCCGGTAGTCACTGATCTGGTTCCCGTGATCGCCGTCCCGGGACATCACGGTGATCACGGCGAACGATCCGATGACCATGAACACGTAGGTGAAGAGGTAGTAGAGGGCGGCCGACACGCCTTGGGTGTTGGCCACCTCCACGCCGAGCAGGATGAAGCCGGCATGGTTGATCGACGAGTACGCCATCATCCGCTTCACGTTGGTCTGCATCAGGGCCAGTACCGCCCCGACCACCAGACTGAGGATGGCCAGGGCCCAGATGATCGGCTGCCAATCGGTCCGCACGGTGCTGAACGACGTGACGAAGACCCGCAACAGCGCGGCGAACGCCCCCACCTTGACCACCGCGGCCATGAACCCGGTGACCGGCGAGGGCGAGCCCTCGTAGACATCGGGCGACCACATGTGGAACGGCACCGCGGCGATCTTGAAGCCGAAGCCCACCAGTAGGAGGGCCAGCCCTCCCAGCAGCACCCCGTTGGAGGCCACCACGTTGTTGGCCAGGTAGTTGGCGATCTGGGGCAGGTTGGTCGAACCGGTGGCCCCGTAGACCAGGGCGATGCCGTAGACGAACACCGCGGAGGAGAACGCCCCGAGTACGAAGTACTTGAGGGCGGCCTCGCCGGACTCGGCCCGCTTGTGGTTGAACGCCGCCAGCACATACAGGGCGATGGACATGATCTCGAGGCCCAAGAACACCACGATGAGGTCGTTGGCCGCTCCCATCATCATGGCCCCGGAGGCCGACATCATGGCCAGGACGTGGAACTCCGGACCCTCCACCCCCTCACGCCGCAGGTAGCCGTCCCCGACCAGGGCGGTGAGCAGCAGTCCGATGGACACCACGATCTGGACGAAGACGTCGAATCCGTCGTAGGCGATAGCGCCGGCGATGGTGACCGAGGGGCCGTGCGTGACCACGTGATCCCACTGGAACAGCGCCGCCACCAGTGCGGCGATCGACACCACCACGGCCATGAGGGTGCCCGACCCCACGCCCAGGATCTTGCGGAACAACGAAGACACCACCATCAGGGCCAGAGCCCCGCCGATCATGATGAGCATGGGCAGGATGCTCAGGTAGTCGACGTGTGGCGTGTGGATGGTCGGAGCCGCGCTCATCAGCAGTGGGGTGATCATCACGGTTCCCCTCTCGTAGCCGGCCACACGGTCGGCACCACCCCGACCGGATCCCTCGGGGCGCTCAGGGCCAGGACGGACAGGTGATGGGTGGCCTTGGGCAGCGCCGCTCCCTGGGTGACGCTGGCCGGGACGGGGGTGTTGGTCACCTTGTCCACGTGGATGACCAGTTGGTCGACCGACGGGGTGATGATGTCGAGCACCGGCTTGGGGAACACCCCGAGGGCCACGATGAGGATGATCAGGGGGGCGATGATGAGCCGCTCGCTCCAGCCCAGGTCACGGGTCCGGGCGGTGTCCTCTTCGGTGGGCTTCCCGTGGAAGACCTGCTGGTAGGCCCACAACAGATAGATGGCCGCCACGATGACCCCCATGACCGCCACCACCGCCCACCACCGGTGGGCGGTGAAGGTCCCGATCAGAATGAGGAACTCGCCCACGAACCCGTTGAGCCCGGGGACACCGATGGAGGCCAGCATGGCCACGGTGAAGACCCCGGCCATCACCGGGGCCGGTGACTGCAGGCCGCGGAGCGTGGTGACCTGCCAACTGCGACGGCGCTCGTAGATCCAGCCGACCACGATGAACAAGGTGGCGATGATCAGCCCGTGGTTGACCATCTGGAGGACGCTTCCGGTCAGGCCCTGGCTGTTGAGGGCGAAGGTCCCGAGCACGATGAACCCGATCTGGGCCAGGGACGAGTAGGCCAGCAACCGCTTGAGGTCCCGTTGGGCACAGGCCACCAGAGCCCCGTACAGGATGCCGATCACCGCCAGCGTCAACAGCCAGGGGGCCAGGGTCCGGGTGGCCTGGGGGAAGAGGTTGAGGTCGAAGCGGACGATGCCGTAGGTGCCGAGCTTGGCCATGACCGCCGACAACAGCACCGCACCGGCCGTGGGGGCTTCGGCGTAGGCGTCGGGCGACCAGGTGTGGAACGGGAAGATGGGGGCCTTGACAGCGAAGGCCGCCGTGAAGGCCAGGAACAGCAACACACCCTCGGTCCCCGACAGGTGGGTGTGGACGAGGGCGGGCAGCTCGAAGGTCAGCACCCCGGTCTGGGAGTGGTGCAAGAAGGCCACGGACAAGATGCCCACCAGCAAGAAGGCCGAGCCGGCGAAGGTGTAGATGAAGAACTTGATGGCGGCGTAACCCCGGCGGGCGTAGCCCCAGCCGGCGATGATGAAGTACGACGGCACCAGGGTCAGCTCGAAGAACAAGAAGAACAGCACCAGGTCGAGCGAGACGAAGCTGCCCAGGCAGGCCGCCTCCAACAGCAGGACCCAGGCCACGAAGGTCCGGGGATCCCGACGGACCCGGGCCCCGAGCAGGGCGATGGGGAAGAGCACCGCCGTCATCACCACCAAGAACAGCGAGATCCCGTCGATCCCGAGGGACCAGTGGATGCCCAGCTGCTTGGCCCAGATGTGGTCGGAGACCATCTGATAGCCGCCGTCGCCCACCTTGAACTGACCGGCGATGACCGCGGCCAGGGCCAGGGTGAACACCGCCACCAGGGCGCCGAGCCCTTCGTGGAAGTGGGGCGAGACCAGGCGCCTCGGGATCAGCGCCACCACGGCGGCACCTATGGCCGGTACCAGGATCAGGACGGTGAGGAACGGGAAGTGCGAGGTGGCGTCCATCAGCCCCACCACAACCGGGTCAGCATGAAGGCCAGCACCAGCACCGTGCCCAGCACGATGCCCAGCACGTAGTTGCGCACGTAGCCGGTCTGGGTGCGCCGGATCAGCGCTCCGGACTTACGGACCAGGGTGGCCACCCCGTTGACGCCGCCGTCGATGACCTTGGGATCGATGACCGTGGCGCTGAAGGCCGCCAGCCGCTCCGCCGGTCGGCCGAAGATGGTGTCGTAGATCTCGTTGATGTACCACGAGCGCTTCAGGACGGTCGGCTCCAGAACGGGCCGGTCGGCCTTGGACATCCACAGCCACAGGCCGACGGTCACTCCGGCGACGGCGATCACCGCATCGATGATCGACAGCACCCAGATGGTCGAGGTGCTCAGGTGGTCGTTGTAGAGGTTGGCCCCGAACACCGGGTCGACCCAGCTGGACAGGGACAGGTGGTTGTTGGACACGGCCAGCAGGCCGGCCAGGGCGGCGAAGAAGGACAGGATCCACAGCGGGATGGTCATGACGGGCTTGGACTCGTGGGGCTCGGGGATGGCCCCGTCTGCGTGGTGGGCGTCCGCCATATCGGTGGCTGCGTCGATGGGCACCTTGTTGGACCAGCGGTCCTTACCGAAGAAGGCCAGGCCGGTCAGGCGACTCATGTAGTACGCGGTCAAGGCCGCGGTCACCACGCCCACCACCCACAGGCCCGGGTGGGCCGACCAGGTGTTCTCGAGGACGTCCCCCTTGGCCCAGAAGCCCGACAGCGGAGGAACGGCGGCGATGCACAGCCATCCGATGGCGAAGGTGATGAAGGTGATGGGCATGTAGGCCCGGAGATTGCCCATCCGCTTCAGGTCCTGCTCGTCGTGGAGGCCGTGGATGGTGGACCCGGCCCCGAGGAAGAGCAGGCCCTTGAAGAAGGCGTGGGCCACCATCAAGAAGATGGCGGCCTCATAGGCCCCGCACCCGATGGCCAGGAACATGTACCCCAGCTGGGACACCGTCGAGTAGGCCAGCACCTTTTTGATGTCCTGCTGGGCGCAGGCGATGGTGGCGGCCACGAAGGCCGTGGCGGCCCCGATGCAGGCCACGGTCAGCGAAGCCGCCGACGAGGCGTGCAGCAACGGATTGATCCGGCACAAGAGATAGACGCCGGCCGTGACCATGGTGGCGGCGTGGATGAGCGCCGACACCGGGGTCGGGCCCTCCATGGCGTCGGCCAGCCACGGGAACAGGGGGATCTGGGCCGACTTGCCCATCACCCCGACCAGCAACAGGAGGCAGATGGCGGTGATGTTGCCGGCCCCGATGGTGCCGATGTGGGCGAAGATGGTGGTGTATTCGAGCGAGTGGACCTTGTCGAAGACCAAGAAGATGGCCAGCAGGAAGCCGACGTCACCGATCCGGTTGTAGATGAAGGCCTTCTTGCCGGCGCTGGCCGCCGAGTCCCGGGTGAACCAGAACGACACCAGCCAGTACGAGCAGGTGCCCACCCCCTCCCAGCCCACGAAGGTCACCAGCAGGTTGCTGCCGAGTACCAGGATCAGCATGGAGGCCACGAAGAGGTTCATGTAGAGGAAGAACTTCGAGTAGTCGCGGTCGCCCTTCATGTACCCGATGGAGTAGAGGTGGATGAGGGTGCTGATGCCGGTGACGAACAGCACCATGGTCATCGACAGCGGGTCGACGTAGAGACTGGCGTGCACCTGAAGCCGGTCGACCGGTATCCAGGTCCACAGGTTCTGGGTGAAGGTCCGCACCGGGGCGTTCACGGTGAGCAGGTCGAGATACACCCCCACCCCCACCAGGAACGATGCCCCGATGAACACGGTGCCCACCACCCCGGCCCACGGGTCACCGAGCCGGCGTCCCGCCACCAGCTGGACGGCGAAGCCGACCAGGGGCAGCAAGATGATGAGGAAAGTCACTTGGAGCATCGTCCGGTCAGCCCTTCATCAAGTGGAGGTCGTCGGCGGTGGCGTTGGCCCGGCGGCGGAAGATGGCAACCACGATCCCCAGCCCGACCACGACTTCGGCTGCCGCCACCACCAGGACGAAGAACACCAGGACCTGACCGCCGATGTCGTTGAGCACCCGGGCGAAGGTCACGAAGCTCAGATTGGCGGCGTTGAGCATGAGCTCCACGCACATGAACATGACCAGCACGTTGCGGCGCACCAGCACCCCGAGGGCGCCGATGGCGAAGAGGACGGCGCTGAGCGCCAGGTACCAGTCGGCGTTGATGGTCATGCCCCGCCCTCCTCGGTGTGGCTGGCCTCGACGGACTCCGAGACCTCGATGGCTCCGGTGGCGTCGATCTCGGCCACCGCCCCGGTGGCGGTACCGACCGCCGATCGGACGATTCCGCCTGCTCCGACCCGGCCTGTTCGGAGGCCACGGGATTGACCGCCACCGGCGGCCTCCGGGCCAGCACCACCGCCCCCACCACGGCGATGATCAGCAGGGCCGCGGTGGCCTCGAAGGGGAAGAGGTACGTGGTGTACACCGACTTGCCCAGCAGGTAGACGTTGGACTGGGGCCCCGCCGCCACCCCGGACACGTGGGGAGCCCCGGTGGTCCACTTGGACACCTGGCCCAACAACAAGAGGCCGGTGACCCCCAGGGCCACCAGCCCGACGGCCAGCGGGCGCTGGCCCCGTAGGGGCTCGAGGGCGACGTTCTCCTCGCGGTCGACCCCGAGGAACATGATCACGAACAGGAACAGGACCACGATGGCGCCGGCGTACACGATCACCTGGACCGCGGCCAGGAAGGGGTCACGCTGCAGCACGAAGAGCACGGCGATGCCGAACAGGGTCATCACCAGCATCAGGGCGGAGTGCACCGGGTTGCGGGCCACCACCACCCCGATGGCCCCGGACAGCACGATGGCGGCCGACACCGAGAAGACCCCGACGTCGACCCACGAAGGGTGGACGTACGTCGTGACGGCCATCAGCACCACGCCGAGCGTTGCCCCCATCAGTGGCCGCTCGATCCGGCGTCGGGATCCGAACCCCGGCTGGCCGCCGGCAGCGGGGCCGGGTCGGTGGTGCCGGGCTGGTCCCGCTCGCTGTTGCCGTCCACCACGGCCTGGGCATACTCGGAGTCCGCCTTGGCCCGGTGCTTCTTGCCCGCCCCGGGGGCAAACCGCTCGGCCTTCTCCAACATCCGCCCGATGGCGCCGCGGGGACCCCGCTTCTCCGGGGGCAGGTCGGCCTGGAGGAGGTGCCGCTCGAGGGTGTGGCGCAGCTGCTTGCTCCCGGTGGTGGCGTCGTCGCGGAGCCCCGACTGGCCACCCTCGGGCGACCGCACCCCGAAGCCCAGCTCACCGGACCACTGCACCTGGCCCTCGAACTCGGCGCTCCCCGACGGTGAGGTGGCCCGCATCCAGCCCGAGGTGTGCAGGTCGTCCCCCTCGCGCCAGTCCTCCCACGGCATGTGCTGGGGCTTGCCGTCGTCGTCCACCAGCAGCTCCGCCTTGGTGTAGATGGCGTCGTTCCGGTTGGTGAAGGAGAACTCCATCAGCTTGGACTCGGTGATGGCCTCGGTGGGACAGGCCTCCACGCACAGGTCGCAGTGGATACAGCGGAGGAAGTTGATCTCGTACACGTAGCCGTACCGCTCGCCGGGTGACACCGGGTGGTCGGGCGGATTGTCGAGGCCGCGGACGTAGATGCAGTCGGCCGGGCAGACCCCGGCGCACAGCTCGCAGCCGATGCACTTCTCCATGCCGTCCTCGTACCGGTTGAGAACGTGGCGACCGTGCTGGCGCGGCTGCTTGGGTCGCTTCTCCTCGGGATACTGGCGGGTGACCGGCGGCCGGTTGAGGTGCTCCAGGGTCAGCTTGAACCCACCCAGGAAGTTCTGCCGCCCCTGCGGCACCTCCGGTTTTTCTTCCTTCTCTTCGGCCATCAGCTGTCACCTCCCGGTGTGGTGCCCGTCGAGGACGGGGAGAGGCCGGCCGGGGATCCCCCGGCTTCGAACTGGGGTGCGGAGCCGGGCTCGAACTCGGGAGGCCGGGTCCACAGGCGGATGCCGACCTGGGGGACGATGGCCCGGGTCTCCTCGCGCTCGCCCCCGATGGCGAAGGCCCGGGTGATGGTGATGGCGGCGATGACCACGGCGCCGGTCATGGCCACGCCCCACCAGCCGTCGATGACGAATCCGGCCACGATGAGCAGCCAGCCCAACGACAGCGGGATGAGCTTCTTCCACCCGAGATCCATGAGCTGGTCGTAGCGCAGGCGGGGCAGGGCGGCCCGCAGCCATACGAAGATGAACAAGAAGACCAGGGTCTTGCCCAGGAACCACACGATGGGCCACAGCCAGTAGGTGTGCGGGATGTGGGGGTCGGGCCCGTCGGGCCCCCCGAAGAACAGGGTCACGGTGATGGCCGACATGGTGATGGTGTTCATGAACTCGGCCAGAAAGAACAGGGCGAACCGGATGGACGAGTACTCGGTGACGAAGCCGCCGACCAGTTCGGAGTCCGCCTCGACCAGGTCGAAGGGGGGCCGGTTGGTCTCGGCGATGGCGGCGATGAAGAAGATGACGAAGGGGACCACGCCGAGCCGGATGGCGTTCCACTGCCACAGGTGGTGGGCCTGCTGGTCCACGATGGTCCGGGTGCTCAGCGATCCGGTGATGAGCACCACCGTGACCACGGTCATGCCCAGGGCCGCCTCGTACGAGATCATCTGGGCCGAGGCCCGCACCGAGCCCAGCAGCGGGTACTTGGAGCCCGACGACCACCCGGCCAGCATGACCCCGTACACCCCGATGGAGGACATGGCCAGCAGGAACAGCACGCCCATGGGGGGATCGGCCAGCTGCAGCTCGAAGGTGTGGCCGTCGATGCCCACCACCCCGCCGAAGGGCACGATGGCAAAGGCCAGGAAGGCGGTGATGATGGTGAGGTACGGAGCCAGGATGAACACCGACCGGTCGGCCTTGTCCGGCATCAGGTCTTCCTTGAAGAACAGCTTGATCCCGTCGGCCAGGGTCTGGGCGATGCCGAAGGGACCGGCCCGGTTGGGCCCGATCCGGCTCTGCATGTCCGAGATGACCTTGCGCTCGAACCAGATCATCAACATGACCGACACCATCAAGAAGCCGAAGATGACCAGGACCTTGACGACCACGATGATGAACACCGCCCAACCGACACCGTTCATGTAGAGGGGGTCGCCGGCGGCGAACAGGGGGTGCAGGGCGGCCAGCGTGCTCATGGCGTCTCCATCCGTACCTCGACCCGCGGCGCCCCGGTGTCGATGAGGTCGGCGATGGTCCCCTCGGTGAGCGGGACGTTGAAGTCGGCGGCCACCACCTTGCGGGGCAGGGACGGGTCGGGGGCCACCTCGACCACCAGCGAGGCTGCTCCGGTGCGCAGCCGCACCGTGCCGCCGGCCGCTACTCCCAGATCGTCGAGGTCGTGGGGGTTGACCCGCAGGGCCTGCGGCTGGACCAGGCCGGCCAGGGCCGGAACCTCGGCCACCGCCGCCCCCAGGTCGTAGAGGGACCGCGACGCCACCAACAACATGGAGTAGCTGTCGACCGGGGTGACATGGGGCACGTCGAGGTCGACGGGCAGGCCGGCCACGGCGGGACGGGCCGGGGCGCCGGCCGCGGCGGCGGGCTCATCGGCATCCGATCCCGATCCCCGCGGTGGGCGGCTCGGCCAGCCCGGCCCGGGGAGGCGCACCCTGTCGTTCCACCGACTCCACCCCGGGGAAGGCCATGGGGTCGAGCGGAGCCGTGCGGGTCCCGATGGAGACAGCACTGGCGGTGAGCGGTGCCACCACTCCGTCGACGGTGCCCAGGGCGTCCAGCACCGAGCGGGTGATGCCCCGGTAGGCCGGGGCCAGGCGCTCGATCTCGTCCCACACCTGGCCCACCGAGTCGAAGCCCAGGTCGGACCCCAGGTGCACGGCCAGCTCGGCGGCGATCATCCAGTCGGGCCAGGCCTGCCCCGGGGGGACCAGCTTCTGGCCCAGGCGGCTGATCCGGCCCTCGATGTTGGTGGTGGTCCCCGGACGCTCGTGGGCCTCGGCCGCCGGCAGGACCACGTCGGCGTGCTCGGTCACCGTGGTCGGCGAGGACGCCACCGCCACCACGAAGTCGGCGCCGATGAGGCCCCGCTCGGCCAGTCGCCGGTCGGGGAAGTCGCCCAGCGGGTCGGCCCCCAGCACGATCAACGACTTGACCCGGGTGGCCGATCCGCCGGCGTCCGCCGTCAGACGTGTCATCACCGGCAGCGGAGCGGAAGATGGCTTCGGCGTCCCGGCCCCGGGCCGTGGGCACCGAGCCCCAGGCCTCGGTGAACCAGGCGCGTCCGCCGTCGAGGGTGACCCGACCGGGGAGCAGCCCGGGAGCCAGGCCCATGTCGAGGGCGCCGTGGACGTTTCCCCGACGCAGGGCGGGCAGGAAGCGGGCGGTGGGAAGGGCCCGGGCCAACTCCAGGGCCGCCTGGCCCACCAGGGCGCCGTCCTCGGCCAGGGAGGGACGGCCCACGATGACCACCACCTTGCCGGCCCCGGCCAACCGGCGGGCCTCGGCCAGGGCATCGGCGTCGGCACTCGCCGGACCGGTGGCGGTGGCGTCGACCACCGCCCGGGCCAGCTCGGTGGCCTCGCCCGGCAGGTACCGCAGCGACGCCGCGGCGTAGGGAGTCAGCGAGGTGGACTGCGGGGACAGCTCGACCAGCGAGAGTCCCCCGTCCACGATGGCCGAGCGCAGCCGCAGGAAGAGGATGGGCAGCTCCTCGCGAATGTCGCCGGAGAGGACGACGACGGTGTCCGCCGCGGCGGCCTGGTCGATGGTGGCCCGGGGCAGCCCCACCACCAGGTCGGCCGGGAGCCCGTCGCCCAACTGGGCGTCGACCGAGTCGGTGCCCAGCACGCCCTTGGCCAACTTGGACCAGGCGTAGGCCCCTTCGTTGGTCAGCCGGGCCCCACCCACCACCGCTATGGCCTCGGCCCCATCGTCGGCCGACGCCTGCTTCAGGCCCTCGGTCACCGCGGCCAGGGCCTCGTGCCACGACACCGAAACCAGGGAGCCGTCCTTGCGGATGAGCGGCTCGGTCAGCCGGTCGTCGCCGTTTACGGCGTCGAAGGCGAACCGGCCCTTGTCGCACAGCCAACCGTGGTTGACCGGGTCGGCGTCGATGCCCAGCAGCCGGGTCACCCGGTTGGAGGAGGACTGCACGGCCACCCGGCAACCCACGGCACAGGTGGTGCAGGTCGACTCGACCTGGTCCAGGTCCCAGGGCCGGGCGGCGAAGCGGTACGGGGCGGCGGTGAGGGCGCCCACCGGGCAGATCTGGACGGTGTTGCCGGAGAAGTACGAGGTGAAGGGCAGCTCGGGGAAGGTGTTGACCTCGATCTGCTCACCCCGGCCGATGAAGTCGATCTGGGCCTCGCCGGCCACCTCGTCGGCGAACCGGGTGCACCGGCTGCACTGGATGCACCGCTCGCGGTCCAACAGGACCAGCTCCGAGATGGGGATGGGCTTCTCGAAGTGACGCTTCTCCTCCACGAAGCGCGACTCGCCGGGCCCGTAGGCCAGGGTCTGGTCCTGCAGCGGGCACTCCCCGCCCTTGTCGCAGACCGGGCAGTCCAAGGGGTGGTTGATGAGCAGGAACTCCAACACCCCGTCCTGGGCCTTTTTGACCTTGTCGGAGTCGGTGACCACTTCCGAACCGGCCTGCACCTCGACGTAGCAGCTGGGTTGGAGCGACGCCCCCCGGGGCCCGCTCACTTCGACCAGGCACATCCGGCAGACCCCGACCGACTTCATGCGCGGGTGGTAGCAGAAGCGCGGGATGAAGGTTCCGGCCCGCTCGGCCGCGGCGATGAGCATCTCGCCCTTGTGGCCGGTTACCTGGCGCCCGTCCAGGGTGAAGGTCACCGTCTCGACCGGCTGGACTTCGTCCAGCTCGTTGACGTCGCCGGCCACGTTGGCCCGGGTGGCGCTGCTCTGGATGGGGGCGGTGGACTCAGCCATAGGGGCAACCACCCTCTTTGATGTGGACCAGGAACTCGTCACGGAACATCTCGATGGCCGAGGCGATGGACGACGGGATGGACGGGCCGAGCACGCAGATGGTGGTCTGCTGGGGCGGCCAGCTCAGGCCGGGGGCGATGTTGTCGCAGGCATCCAACAACAGATCGAGATCCTGCTCCCGACCCTGACCGTTCTCGATGCGGGCCATGATCCTCTCCAGCCACCCCGCACCCTCCCGGCACGGCGTGCACTGCCCGCACGACTCTCGGAAGAAGAACCGGGTGATGCGCCACGACGCCCGCACCGCACAGGTGTGGTCGTCCATGACCACGATGGAGCCCGATCCCAACATGGAGCCGGCCGCACCCACTTCGTCCTGCCCCAGGGGCAGGTCGATCTGGTCGGGACCGAACCACGGGGCCGAGACCCCGCCGGGGATGAAGGCCTTGAGCTCCCGCCCGTGGGGGATGCCCCCACCCAGCACCGGGGCGTTGATCAGGTCGTTGAAGGTGGTCTTGACCATCTCCAGCTCGTACACGCCGGGGTTGTTGACGTGCCCGGCCAGGGCGAACAGCCGGGTCCCGGTGGACCGGCCCTCACCGAGGGCGGCGAAGGCCGCCCCGCCGTTGAGCACGATCCAAGGGAGGTTGGACATGGTCTCGACGTTGTTGACCACGGTGGGCTCGCCGTACAGGCCGATGGCGGCGGGGAAGAAGGGCGGCTTGATCCGCGGGAAGCCCCGCTTGCCCTCCAGGGACTCCAACAGGGCGGTCTCCTCGCCGCAGATGTAGGCGCCCGCCCCGGGGTGCACCACCACATCGACCGAGAAGCCCGAGCCGAAGATGTCGCTCCCCACCGCGCCGTAGGAGTAAGCCTCGTTGAGGGCGGACTGGACCCGCTCCAGGCCCAGGGCGAACTCGCCCCGGATGAAGATGAACACCCGGGTCACCTGCAGGGCGAAGGCCGCGATGAGCACGCCTTCGATCAGCTGGTGGGGATCCCGCTCGACGAGGAGGTGGTCCTTGAAGGTGGCCGGCTCGCTCTCGTCGCCGTTGACCACCAGGTAGGTCACCGGGTTCTTCCGGAGCATGGCCCACTTGCGGCCGGCCGGGAAGCCGGCCCCACCCCGGCCCAGCAGGCTGGCGGTGTCCACTTCGTGGGCCACGGCCTCGGGGGTCATGGTGAGGGCCTGGCGCAGCCCGTCGTAGCCTCCGGTGGCCAGGTACCGCTCCAGGGTGAACGAGTCGTCGTACTCCAGGCGGCTGGTGATGATCTTGGGGGCCTCGGTGATGGCCATCAGGAGCCACCCCCCGGGGAAGATGTGGTCTTCTCCGCCTCGGCCGCCGCGGCCCGTTGGGCCTGGGCCTCGGCCATGGCCGCCCGCTCCGAGGCCACCTGCGTCGGATCGGCCTGCAGTCCGACGGTCCGGTCCACCCGGTTGAGGGTCCCGTGGGACGGGATGTCGCCCACCCGGGCGCCGGAGCGGAGCTCGGCCATGAGGGCGTCGAAGCTCTCGGGGGTCTGGGCCCCCACGAAGCGGTGGTTGACCTGCACACAGGGGGTCCGGTCGCAGTCGGCCAGGCACTCGGCCTCCTCCAGGGTCACCACCCCGTCGGCGGTGGTGCCGCCGGCGTTGATGCCCAGGGTGGACTCGGCGTGCTCCAGCAGCTCGGCCGCCCCGTTGAGCAGACAGGCGATATTGGTGCACACCGCCACCACATGGGAGCCCACCGGCTCGGTGTGCAGCATGTCGTAGAAGGTGGCGGTCCCGTAGACCTCGGTGGGGGTCACTCCGACCAGTCCGGCGATGTCCCGCATGGCCTCGGGCGTGAGCCACCCGTCCTGCTCCTGGGCCAGGTGGCACAGGGGGATGAGCGCCGAGCGCGGCTCGGGGTAGAGGCTGACCAACTGCCGGGCCCGCTCCAGGATCTCGGGCGACAGGTGGGTGGGTTGGGTGGGTCCGGCGCGGCGCGGCGCTCCCACCGGAACGGACTCGGGCGGCTCACCGGTCCACCTCCCCCATCACCGGGTCGATGGTGGAGCAGACGGCCACGGCATCGGCCAGCAGGCCGCCACGCATCATGAGGGGCAGACCCTGCAGGTTGACGAAGCTCGGTCCCCGGATGTGCATCCGGTAGGCCTTGGGCGAGCCATCGGCCACCAGGTAGCAGCCCAGCTCTCCTCTCGGAGACTCGGTGGCCACGTAGACCTCGCCTTCGGGGACCTTGAAACCCTCGGTGAACACCTTGAAGTGGTGGATCAGGGCCTCCATGGACTCGTCGATCCGCACCCGGGGCGGCGGGGTGACCTTCTTGTCCTGGACCCGGTAGTCGCCGGCCGGCATCTTCTCCACGATCTGGCGGATGATGCGGATGGACTCACGCACCTCGTTGAGACGGATCGAGTACCGGTCGAAGTTGTCCCCGTAGGTGCCCACGATGACGTCGAACTCCACCTCGTCGTAACGGAGGTAGGGCATCGACCGCCGTAGGTCCCAGGGCACCCCGGTCGAGCGCAGCAGCGGCCCGGTGAGGCTGAGGGCCAGGGCCTCCTCGGCCGACAGGGTGCCCACCCCTTCCGACCGCTGGCGGAACAGGGGCTGACCGGTGAAGAGCTCGTCGTACTCACCGGTGCGGTCCATCACCGTGTCGCAGATGATGGTGACATCGTCCTCCCACCCGTCGGGCAGGTCGGCGGCCGTGCCCCCGGGGCGGATGAAGTTGTGGTTCATGCGGAGGCCGGTGGTCTTCTCGAAGAAGGCCAGGATCATCTCGCGCTCGCGGAAGCCGTAGATCATCATCGACGTGGCCCCGAGGTCCATCCCGTTGGTGGCCAGCCACATCAGATGGGAGGAGACCCGGTTGAGCTCGACCATCAACATGCGGATCCAGTCGGAGCGGGGAGGCATCTCGATGCCCAAGAGGGCCTCCACGGCCAGGGACAGCACCAGCTCGTTGTGGAGCGGGGAGAGGTAGTCCATGCGGGTGACGTTGGTGGAGCCCTGGACGTAGGTGAGCTCCTCGGCGGTCTTCTCCATGCCGGTATGGAGATAGCCCACCACCGGCTTGGTGCGGAGCACCGTCTCCCCGTCGAGCTCCAGCATCAGGCGGAGCACGCCGTGGGTCGAGGGGTGCTGCGGCCCCATGTTGATGATCATGGTCTCGTCGTCGGACTGCTCGATGTCGATGTTGGACGGGTCGATGGCCACGCCCTCGGGCAGCCGCAGCACCGCCCCGACCTCGCGGCGCAGCTCGGCGGGATCGGTCTCCGACCGCCGGTACAGCTCCTGTCCGCCCTCGGAGGTCTCGGCCAGAATTCCCTTGGCCACCTCGCCGGGGCCCGGGGTCAGGAACTCAGGCCCGGACACCGGAGGGGCCAGGACGGTGTCAGGGTGCGCGGCATCGGGATGGGCTTGCGGTGCTCCGGAGTCGTCGGTGGCGGAGGTCGCCTTCACGTCGCTCATCTCGGGCCGGGTGCTCCCTTGAACTGCACCGGGACCCGGCCGACCCCGTAGTCCTTGCGCAGGGGATGGCCCTCCCAGTCCTCGGGCATCAGGATGCGGGTCATGTCCGGGTGTCCGACGAAGACGATGCCGAACAGGTCGTAGGCCTCGCGCTCCATGGCCTCGACCCCGGGGTACACGTCGAAGAGCGAGTCCACCTCGGCGTCGCTCTCGGGCACCTGCACCCGCACCCGCACCCGCTCGGCCTTGCTGAGCGACAGCAGGTTGACCACCACTTCGAACCGCTCCGGCTTGACCCCGTCGGGCAGCCGGCGACCCGGATGGGTCAGGTAGTCCACGCCACAGACGTCGACGCACATCTCGAACCCGTCGGACCGGTATCCCCGGACCACGTCCACGTACTGCTCCCGGGTGGGGAACACCACTTCCTGCTGGGGGCGGCCCGGTGCCCGCGACGAACCTCCGCCGGCGTCGTTGGCCGACAGGCCCTCGGCGCTCGCCTCGCGACCGGTAGACACCTCGGAGCCGGCAGCGCTCACAGGGGCTCGCCCACGCTGCGGGCAATCACCGGATTGCGCTTGGGTGTGCCCAGGTGGACGGCGTCCGGACGGTCCGGGGTCCAGCCCGAGGTGGACTCGTCGTCCTTGGTGCGCCCGTCATCGGTGTCACCCCCCTGGTCCGAAGCCAGCACCACGGCACCCCGGTCCCGGGGGCCGCGATGGGTGATCTCATTGGTCCGCACCTTCTGATGGAGGGTGAGGATGGCGTGCATCAGGGTCTCGGGGGTGGGTGGGCAACCCGGGGCGTACACGTCGACCGGGACGATCTGGTCCACGCCCTGCACGATGGCGTAGTTGTTGAACATGCCGCCGGTGCTGGCGCACACCCCCATCGAGAGCACCCACTTGGGCTCCATCATCTGGTCGTAGACCTGACGGAGGACCGGGGCCATCTTCTGCGAGACCCGACCGGCCACGATCATCAGGTCGGCCTGACGGGGTGAGGCCCGGAACACCTCCATGCCGAAGCGGGCCAGATCGAAGTCGGCTGCACCCACCGACATCATCTCGATGGCGCAGCACGCCAGTCCGAAGGTGGCCGGCCACATGGAGTAGGTCCGGGCCCACTTGACCAGGTCCTCGAGTCGCCCGGTGAGGAAGTTGTGCTGGAGGTCTTCGAGACCCATGGTCGAACCCCTCCCGCTCTACGCGGCCCGGCCGGGGCCGGTCGGTGCGGTGGATGGCGAACCGGGAGCGACCGGCGCCGAGCCGACCCCACGCGTCCCCCGACCCGGGCCCCCGGGCCCGGCGGTGATGCGGGCGATGGTGGACTCGGACGTGCGGGAGGGCATGCCCTCGCTCAGACGCTTGGACGGGCCCCACGACAACGCCCCGTTGCTGACCAGATAGAGGAAGGAGATGAAGACCACGGCGGCGAACACCACCACTTCGGCCAACCCGAACGATCGGAGCTGGTGGAAGATGACCGCCCAGGGGTACAAGAAGACGATCTCGATGTCGAAGATGATGAAGATCATGGCGATCAGGTAGAAGCGCACCGGAAACCGGGTGGGGGGATCGATGCCGGGGACGATGCCGCACTCATAGGGCGCGGTCTTGGCCGACGTCGGCCGTTTCTTCGGGGCCATCAGCGACGAGGCCACGAAGGAGAGCGCGGCGAAGAGGAATCCCAGGATCAAGAGGACCAGGATCGGCAGGTAATCGTCCACAGGGAGTTGTTTTTACCACGCAGCCCTGCGTGGAAGCACATCGAAGGCGCCGGGTGGACCGGTGTCGGACGGGGTTCTGGCCGGGCGCGCCCGAGGGTTCCCCGGGGCGCGCCGGACCCCGTCGGGAGGCCCCTACCATTGAGGCCGTGAGCACCCCCGCCCAGTCCGATCCGTCTGCCCGTCGGGGTTCGGCCCCGGAGGCGGCGCCGCCGGCCGGCGAGGCCGGACATGTCCACGACGTGCTGGTGGTGGGGGGAGGCCCGTCGGGGTCGTCGTGTGCCTACTGGCTGGCCGAGGCCGGATGGGACGTGGCGCTGGTGGAGAAGAAGGTCTTCCCCCGCGAGAAGACCTGCGGCGACGGCCTCACTCCCCGGTCGGTCCGCCAGATCGCCGACATGGGAGTCGAGGGGGCCCTGACCGGCGCCCACCGCTTTTCGGGGCTGCGGACCCACGCCTACGGCAGGGTCCTCGACCTGGCATGGCCCGACCATCCGAGCTTCCCCTCCTACGGCTACGTCATCACCCGTCACGACCTCGACGCCATCGTCAACGAGCGGGCCGTCAAGGCCGGGGCCACGGTGTGGCAGGGCACCGAAGCGGTCGAACCGGTGCTCGAGCCCTCGGAGGGGCCGGCCGGCTCCGGGCGCCTGGCCTCGTGTGTCGGAGCGGTGGTCAAGGAGAAGGCCACCGGGACCACCCGCACCGTGCGGGCCCGCTATGTGGTGGTGGCCGACGGGGCCAACTCCCGGTTCGGTCGGGCCCTGGGGACGACCCGCGACCGCGATCAGCCCCTGGGCATGGCCCTGCGCGGCTACTACACCTCGCCCGGCCACGACCAGCCGTTCATCGAGTCCCACCTGGACATCCGGGACGGAGACGGCAAGGTGGTGCCCGGCTACGGGTGGATCTTCCCCTTGGGGGACGGGCGGGTCAACGTCGGCGTGGGCCTGCTGTCCACCGACCGTCGGTGGAAGGGCGTCAACACCTCCACCCTCATGGAGCACTTCGTGGCGTGGGCCCCGAAGGAGTGGGAGCTCAACCCCTCGACCTGCCTCGGGCCACCGACCGGGGGGAAACTGCCCATGGGCCTGGCCGTCGGCCCCCGGGTGGGTGCCACCACCCTCGTGGTGGGTGACGCCGCCGGGACCATCAACCCCTTCAACGGCGAGGGGATCGCCTACGGCTACGAGAGTGGGCGACTGGCCGCGGCCTCCCTGGGCGAGGCGCTGAGCGGGGACGGGGCCGAGGCCCTGGCCCGCTACGAAGCCCGGCTCGACGAGGCCTGGGGGCTGTACTACCGGGTGGCCCGGGCCTTCATCCGCCTGATCAGCCAGCCCGAGCTCATGCAGTTGTGCGTCGGGACCGGGATGTACTCCGAGTCCCTGATGAGCTGGATCTTCCGCATCATGGCCAACCTGCTCCGCCCGGATGAGACCGGTCCGGCCGAAGCGGCCTACCGGGCCCTGGCCCTCATCGCCCGGATCACTCCCGAGGGCGTCTGAGCGCTCGCCCGCCCGGGCCCGGGCGGGCTCTGGCGATGGAGGGGCGCTCTACTTGTGCAGGGCTTTGGCCACGCGGGCGGTGATGGCGTCGTAGGCCATGGAGAACGGTCCCTGGGGAACCGGTGGGCCATTGGTGAGGGGCGAGAGCCGGGTCAGATCCCGCCCACCGAAGATGTACGCCTCCCCCTCGACCTTGGTCGTTCCCTTGGCGGGGTTGGTGATGGTGGTCAGGAAGGCCCAACAGGTCACGCCGGCCGGCACCGGGAGGGTGACCGTCTGGACCGTGGCGACGGAGCCTGGGGCCGAGGCCGAGGCCAGGGCCGTCTGGTACACGGCGTAACAGGTGATGAATTTGGGATTGGCGAACGGCCCGGTCAAGACCTGGTTCTGGGTGACCGTGGTCTGGATCGAGGACGTCGAGGCCATCTGGACCCCCGGCACCGTGCCGTCCTGGAAGGTCGGCGAAGCGGCCGACCCGGCCGCGGCGGGCAGCGGAGCATCGCCGAACAACCCGGCCACCACGCCGAAGGGCTGCCCCAGGCACGTGGACAGGTTCCGTTCCGCCACGTTCTGAGCATCGGCCAGGGGGCCGGTCGGCGACGCGGCCGAAGGGGCCGGGCTCCGGGTCCAGCCGCTCGGGAGGTCGGTCAGGCGGAGGTTGAGCGAGGTGGCCAGGGCCGCGGCGGCGCTGGACGATCCGGCGGACGGGGCAGCCGTGGTCGGGGTGGTTCCCGTGGCCACGGTGGTCGGTGTGGTCGTATTGCTCTTCTTCACCGCGAAGTAGGCGATCCCGCCGATCACGACCACCAGCACCACGAGCAGGACAGCCAGGAGACTGCGGTTGCTCTTGGCCGGAGCGCCGGCCGCCTCGGCCGGTGGAGGAGCGTCGAGACCGTGGTCCGTGGCGGTCGGTGGTGGTGACCCGGCCGGCGGTGGGGTGCTGCCTGCCGCCGCCGTTGGCGGTGCCACCGTTGGCGGGGTGACCGTTGGCGGGGTGCCGTTGCTCGGCGGCCCGGCCGACGGAGGGGCCGGAGGAGCGCCCAGGCCCTCAGCCCCGGCGGCGGTGGCTTCGCCGGCGACGGTGGCGGCGGTGGCCGCACCTGCGGCACCGGCGGCGACCGCCCCGGCCTTGGTGCCCTTGCGCCAGCTCCGCTGCTTTTTCGCCGGCTTGGCCGGTGCGGGCGGCGACTGGTCCCAGGCCGGCTCGCCGGTGGCCGGGTCGATGGGCGGCTTCCAGAGCATGGGCCGCCCGCTGCCCGATGCCGCGGCGGCTTCCTCAGAGGGGGGAGGGGGCAGCGGCTTGTCCGTCGACAACGCCACCGGATCGACCGGGGCCTGGGTCGGCGGCTCGACCGGGGCAAAAGCCGAGGTGGCCGCGGTGCCGGGCGGAGGAGGGAGGGAGCCGGCCGTGGCGGCCGTGGCGGCTGTGGCGGCCGTGGCGGTGGCGGCTGCGGACCGACCCTTGCGCCAGCTCCGCGACTTCTTCTCCCGATCGACGGTCCCGGCCGCCGCCTCGGCCATCGGTGGAGTGTCCCAGGCCATGCCCTCCGGCATCGGATCGGTCGAAACGTCCCAACCATTGCTGCCCGGGGCGGTGGTGCTACCCGGGGCGCGGGGCGGAGGGGGCGGAGGCGGGAAGCTCGAGGTGGCCGGCGATCCGGGGGCCCCACTCGTCGGAGTTGCCGAACCCGTGGTGGAAGGGGCGACGTACGAGGGCGGAGGTGGCGGGAGGTGCGACCCCTCCGGTGGCGTGAACGATGCCGATGCCGGTGGTCCAGAGGCACCGGCGGAGCCGGTCGGCGGATTGGCCACCCCATGGCCCGTTCCGTTGCCGGCCGTTCCGTTGCCGGCCGTTCCGTTGCCGGCGGATGCCGTCGCAACACCGGCTGCACCGGCCACGGCCGCCACGCCGGCCCCGGAGGCTGGCTCCTTGGTCGCCTGGCCGGGCTGGCGAGTGGGGGCAACGGGTGGAGGCGGAGGGCCACCGGCGGGGCCGGCCGGGGGTGGGGGTGGCGAGGCGGCCGGAGGTGACGGGGCCCGCGGTGGTGCGGCGGCCGATGGCGGGGTTGTCGTGGACGCCGCCGTCGATGGTCCCTTGTACCGCACCAACCACGCCGGTAGCGCCTGGTCGAGATAGGCGGCCTGTCCGGGTGTGACGGTGTCCATGGGGAGGAGGAACCGGATGGACTGCCCCCCTGAGGTCAGCTCCATCACCGCGGCGTTCCGCCCGTCAGGAAGGGCGATCTTCTCCCGACAGCTGGCGGAGTCCAGTCCGGACCACACCAGCAGTCGCTCGATCTGGGGTTGCGGGCCCTGGACGGTGATGCCCGCGGTGGTGAACAGCAGGCTCAGGCCCTCGGTGGTCTTCGTGCCCCGGTCGGCGTCACCGGCCAGGGCCACTCCGCCCAGCTGCATGCCCTCAGGAGGAAGCTCAGTAATTCCGACGGTCATGCAATTCTCCTCCGTTGGCCCGGACCCGACCGGCTCGGTCCCTGTTGGGCTGTGTCCATCTCAGGCTTCGCTCCTCGGCCCTGCCATCCTGCCGCCACCGGCCCTCACTGGCAAGGACCTTCTGTGATCGGATGTCGGCAATTTCTCCCTCCATCCTGACCGACGGCGGCACGAAACAGCTGGACCTCCCCCGGAACCTAGGGGTGCAGGCGTCACTCACGCCTGGGCGATCCTTCCGCCGACGGCCACCCGCTCCTCGAAACGGGCCACCGATGCCGACACCACCCCGGTTGGGATCCGACCGCCGATGGCGAAGGCCTCGAGATCGGCCTCGATCCGGTCACTGCCCAGTGTGACCAATTCCACCTCGACCGGCACCGAGTTCGCCTGGTCGGAGATGGAGAAGGTGACCAGGAGACCGGAGACCTGCTCGCCGCTGGGAGCGGGGAGCGTCACCGGCGCCACCGAGGTGGGACCGGGCCGACCGTTCGTGCCGGAGGCTTCGTTCTCTCCCAACTGCAGTTCGGAGGCCACGGCCCGGGCCGCACACCCGAGGTACCGGGGCCGGGAGAAGAGCGAGAAATTGCTCTCCTCGTCGCCATGGGTACGCACGATGCTCGCCGCCGTCTGGAGCTCCGTGAAGAATCCCGGTTGGCTGGCGGAGGCCGGGCCGACAAAGACCGGAGACGACGCCCGGGCCGTCTGATCGCCGCCCTGACCCCCCAGCACCACGCCGGCCTGTCCGGCCGTGATGCCCATGCACGAGGCGAAGGTTCGGGTGATCCGGGCCTCCCCGGACCGGAGCTTCGGTGAGCTACCGCCCTGATCGCCCACGGTGTCGACCCTCCATCCTTGGGGAAGGTCGCTCTGGGTCAGCATGAGGGCCTTGGCCATCCGCTGGTCGGGGGCGAGCGGGCTCGGGGTGGTCGGGGCGGCCGCCGGTGCCGGCCCCGGGCGTCGGCTGAGCCCGACCGCCAGCCCCACTCCCACCACGATCAACACCAGGCCTCCCACCAACATGACCCACCGCCGCCTCCTGCCGGCCCTGTGGGGCCCGGTCTGCCCTGGATGCACCCGAGGCATCGGCGTCAGGAAGCCGGGGGGTGGGCCCCCGACCGCCGGGCCCGACCTCGGCGCCCCCGGCCCCGGTGGCGTCCACTGCGGCGCCGGCCACTGTGGTGGAGGCGGTGCGGCCGCCGGCGCGGGCGGAGGTGGCGGTGCAGCCCCAGGCGCCCCGGGCGCCCCAGCGGCGGCAAACGAAGGTGGGATCACCGCGTCCAGAACGGAGTCGTCGGCTCCGGTCGGTGTGGTGCCGGGCGTGACACTGCGTAGGCCGGCCAGCCACTGCTCGAGTGCGGCGAACTGGACCGATCCGGACCTGTCGGCACCGACCAGCAGCCGCACCGTGCCGCTGGCGGAGACCACGTCGACCGGGGTGGCCTCCCGCCCGTCGGGCCCCACGGCGACGGAGCCGACGGAGACGGTGTCCACGTCGCCCCACGACCACTGGAGCCGATCCCCCGCCTCGACCCCGGTGACTTCGATGCCTTGCCCATCGAAGACCACGGCGAACCCGTCGGGATCGTCGGGGAGGTGGATCGGGCCTCCCACCAGCTGCACCCCGTCGAACCGGAACCGTGAAGCGTCCGGCACCGAGCGGGGATCGGCCTCGGGGGCCGCCGGGCCGACCGGGGGCCGGGGATCAGTCGGAGAAGGCATCCATGGCGGCTTCCGAGGCGACCTCGAGCGTGTGCTCCAGCTCCGCTCCGCCGTGGGCCATCGAGGGGAACGCCACCTCGTAGGGCCCCGGAGCCAAGGCCACACCACGATCCAGCATCGATCGGAACAACCGGGCATAGAGGCCGGTGGCGGCCGAGGCCGCGGCGCCGTCGTAGTCGAGAACCGGGCCCGAGCCCACGGGTCGGAAGAACAGACCGAAGAGGGGGCCGACCACCGGGACGACCGCCTCGAGCTGGTGCCCGTCGCCATCGGTGGTCCCGGCCTTGAGCAGGGCCGTCGACAACACGTCGGCCAGGGTCGCCCCGAACGGCGCCACCCGGTCGGCGAGTGCGGTGTAGTCCGCACCGTCCACGGCCTCCAGCACGGCCACTCCCGCCGCCGTGGCCAGCGGGTTGCCCGACAGCGTTCCGGCCTGGTACACCGGCCCGCCCGGGGCCAACACCGACAGGACCTCGGGCCGGCCACCGAACGCTCCGACCGGCAGGCCTCCCCCGATGACCTTCCCGAAGCACCACAGGTCGGGGCGGACGCCCGACCATCCCGAGGCTCCACCCTCCCCGAGCCGGAAGCCCGTGATGACCTCGTCGAAGATCAGCAGGGCTCCGGCGTCGTCGCAGGCGGTCCGCAGCCCCTGGAGAAAGCCCGGGGTGGGGGCCACCAGGCCCATGTTGGCCGCCACCGCCTCGACGATGACGCAGGCCACCCGGTCGTCGAGCTCGGGCACCTGGTTGTAAGGAGCCACCACGGTGTCGGACACCGCTCCGGGCGGCACCCCGGCGGAGTCGGGCAGGCCCAGGGTGGCGACACCACTGCCCCCACCGGCCAACAGGCCGTCGGAGTGCCCGTGGTAGCAACCGGCGAACTTGATGATCCGCGATCGCCCGGTGAATCCCCGCGCCACCCGCACCGCACTCATGGCGGCCTCGGTCCCCGACGACACCAGCCGGACCTGGCCCACCCCGTCGACCCGGGAGCAGATGGCTTCGGCCAGGAGCACCTCACCCTCGGTGGGGGCACCGAAGGTGGTCCCCCGGGCGGCGGCCGCGGTGACGGCCCCGATCACCGAGGGGTGGGCGTGGCCGAGGAGCGAGGCTCCATAGGACTGGACGAAGTCGAGCAACCGGTTGCCGTCGGCGTCCCAGACGTAGGCCCCCTCGCCCCGGGTCACGAAGTAGGGGTGGCCGCCCACCGAACGGAACGACCGCACCGGCGAGTTCACCCCTCCGGGGATGACCCGGGTGGCCCGTTCGAACAGCGCCTCCGAAGCCGGGCGCTCAGCCATCCCGCCCTCAGCCACCCAGCACCTCGGCCACCTCGCCGGCGAAGTAGGTCACCACGAAGTCGGCACCGGCCCGCTTGACCGCGGTCAGCTGCTCCAGGGCCACGCCGGGACCGTCGATCCAACCCTGGGCCGCCGCCGCCTTGACCATGGCGTACTCGCCGCTCACGTGGTAGGCGGCCACCGGGAGGTCGAAGGCCCCGCGCACCGCGGCGATCACGTCCAGATAGGTGAGGGCCGGCTTGACCATGACCATGTCGGCGCCCTCGGCCACATCGAGCGCCACCTCGGCCAGCGCCTCCCGCCGGTTGCCCGGGTCCTGTTGGTAGCCCTTCCGGTCTCCGCCGTCGGCGATGGCCACGCCGGCGGCATCGCGGAACGGCCCGTACAGCGCCGAGGCGTACTTGGCCGCATAGGCCAGGATGGCCGTGCCCTGGAAGCCGGACCGGTCCAGGCCGGCCCGGACGGCGCCCACCTGGCCGTCCATCATCCCGCTGGGGGCGATGACGTCGGCCCCCGCGGTGGCCTGGGCCACGGCCAGCTCCACGTAGAGCGGGAGGGTGGCGTCGTTGTCGACCTCGCCGGTGACCGGGTCCACCACGCCGCAGTGGCCGTGGTCGGTGAACTCGTCGAGGCAGCAGTCGGCCATCACCACCACCGAGTCCCCCACGGCGTCCCGCACCGAGGCCAGGGCCCGCTGGGTGATCCCGTCGGGCCGGGCCGCCGCCGACCCGGTGGGATCCTTGTCCTCCGGGCGCGGCACCCCGAACAGGATGACGCCGGGGACCCCGAGGCCGCGCCAGGCGCTTGACCTCGACGGCCACCGAATCGACCGTGTGCTGCACCACGCCGGGCAGGGACCCGACCGGTCGGGGCCCGGCCAGCCCGTCGGCCACGAACAGCGGAGCGACCAGGTCGTCGGGGGTCAAGCGGGTCTCGGCCACCAACCGCCGCAGAGCGGGGCTCCTCCGCAGCCGGCGCAGCCGGGTGGTGGGGAACCCGGCCGGCCCAGCGGGACGATCCGGCGCCGGTTGGCAATTCGCTCGACACGGTCGACCAGCCTACGGGGTGGCGACCGGGCTGTGACCGCCGGGGGCGGCCGGGCCGTCGCCCAGAGCGACGATCACCGCCTCCACCAGACCGTCGATGGTGTGGGGGTCGGCCTCGGCGGCCACCTCCAACCCCAGGGACCGGGCCGAGCCCGAGGTGACCGGACCCATGGAGACCACCACCGGTGGCACCCCGGCCGGGCCGAGCAGCTCGGCGGTGCGCTCGACGGTCGAGGACGAGGTGAAGGCGATGGCGTCGGCCCGCTGGGCCGCGGCCACAGCCTCGGCGTCCGGCCGGCCGGCCACGGTGCGGTACACCACCACCTCGTCCACCAGCCATCCCTTGGCCCGCAGGGCCGGGGCCAGAGCGCCCCGTACCGTCTCGGCCCGCGGGAACAGCACCGTGCCGGCGCCTCCACCACCGGAACCCGGTTCGGCCACCGGAAACGCTTCGGCCAGGGCCTCGGACACCGCCCGGTCCGGAACCAGGTCGACGGGGAAACCTCCCTCTTGGAGCGAGCGGGCCGTTCCGGCCCCGACGGCCGCCCATCGGACGGTGCCGGGCACGGTGCGATCGCCGATGGCGGCCAGCAGGCGGGACACGGCGTTGGAGGAGGTGACGGCCACCCAGGCGTACCCTCCGGCCACCAGCCGCCCGACCGCTTCGGCGAGGGCCGCTCCACCATCGTCGGGCTCCTCCACGGCGATGACCGGAAGCTCGACCACCTCCGCCCCGAGCCGGGCCAGCCGCCCGACCAGCTCCGAGCTCTGGGAGCGGGTCCGGGTCACCACCACACGGCGCCCGGAGAGCGGCGAGTCACGGCACGGCCGGCCGCGGCCCGGCGGAGCCGAGCTCCAACCCGGCCACCGGTCCGATCACGATGACGGCCGGAGCCGGCAGGTCGACCGCGGCCAGCTCGCTCAGGGTCGACCGCACCACCCGTTGACGGGCCGTGGTGCCCCAGTGCACCACCGCCACCGGGGTGTCGGCGGGGCGGCCGCTGGCCAAGAGCTCGTCGGCGATCCTCCCCCGCCCGGACATGCCCATCAGCACCACCAGCGTGCCCCCGGCCCGCCCCAGGGCATCCCAGTCGACCCGCTCGGTAGCCGACCCCTCGCCGACGTGGCCGGTCACCACGGTCACCGAGGAGGCCAAGCCCCGGTGGGTCACCGGGATGCCGGCGGCGGCAGGAGCGGCGAAGGCCGAGCTGACGCCGGGCACCACTTCGTACTCCACCCCGGCCGAGCGCAGGGCCTCGGCCTCCTCGCCACCCCGGCCGAACACGAAGGGATCACCGCCCTTGAGCCGGACCACCTGGCGGCCCGACCGGCCGTACTCGATGAGCCGGGCGTTGATCTCGGCCTGGAGGGCGGAGGTCCCGGGGCTCTTCCCCACGTCGATGAGCTCGGCGCCCGGCGGGGCCAGCTCCAACAGCTCGTGGCCGATCAACCGGTCGTAGATGACCACGTCGGCCCGGCCCAACAGCTCGGCACCGCGCACCGTCAACAGGCCCGGATCACCGGGCCCCGCGCCGATCAGGGCCACGCTCATCGTGGCGCCGCGGACGGTCGTTCCAGGTCCGGGCCGGCCGGGAGGGGAACCCAGTCGCCGAGCTCGTGGCCTCCGGCCTCGTCGAGCAGGTACCGGGCCACGGCCCGGCCCACATCCTCGGGACGGTCCCCGGTGCGCTGGTGGCGCAGGGCCACCGTGCCGTCGCCCGAGGCCAGCAGGCCCCGCAGGGTGACGGCGGTTCCACCGGACCGGTCGCCGGGCCCGTGGTCGGAAATCGACGGTTGCGCGTAGGCCCCGACCGGCAGGGTGCACCCGCCGCCCAACTCGGCCAGGAAGGCCCGCTCCGCCGAGACCACCGAGCGCGTCCGGGGGTCATCGATGGCGGCCAGGGCCTCCCGGGTGTCGGTGTCGGCGGTGCGGCACTCGACGGCCAACGCCCCTTGCCCGACCTGGGGGAGCATGGTCTCGGGCTCGAGCACCTCGAACACCGCCCCGGGCGGTGCCGACCATTCCAAGCGGTCGAGGCCGGCCTTGGCCACCACCACGGCCCGGACCGAGCCCTCCCCCACCCGGTCCAGCCGGGTGGCCAGGTTCCCGCGCAGTCCGGTGAAGGTCAGGTCGGGCCGGAGGTTGGCCAGCTGGGCCCGGCGCCGGGCCGACCCGGTGGCGATGGTGGATCCTGCCGGCAGGTTGTCGAGGCGGGCGCCGATCAGGACGTCCCGAGGGTCGGCCCGTTCGGGGAACGCCGCCAGGGTCAGGCCGGGTACGCCGAGCTCGACCGAGGCCGGAAGGTCCTTGGCCGAGTGGACCGCGGCGTCGGCCCGGCCCGAGACCACGGCCGCCTGCACCTCCTTGGCGAAGACGCCCTGCCCACCGATGCGGTCGAGGGGGATGTCCAGCCGGCGGTCGCCCACCGTCTCCACCATCACCAGGGAGGTCTCGAGGCCGTGCCGGCCGAGGAGCCCGGCCACCCGGCGGGCCTGCCACAGGGCCAGGGGCGAGCCCCGGGTGGCCAACCGGAGCACGGGCCGTTCGCTCACCACGGATCCGCCCGTTCACCGCAGACACCGCCGGGCCACCGGCTACAGATCGAACAGTGTTCGGAGCGCTTCCACCAGCCGCTCCCCCCTGGGCGTTCCCGCAGCGTCCTTGAGGGCCACGGTCGGCTGATGGAGCAGCTTGGCCACCATGGCCCTGGTCACGGCGTCGACCTGTTCCCACTCCGCTTCGGACAGGTCGGACCGCTTGGCCCGCTGCCGCTCGAACTCGGAGTGACGCGCCTCTTCCACGCGGGCCCGGAGGGCCGACACCATGGGGGCGGCGTTGCGGGCCCGGGAGGCCACCCGGTACCGCTCGACCTCGTCGGTGACGATGCGGTTGGCCTCGGCCACCTCGCCCTCGCGCCCGGACAGCGCCTCGGATACCGCGGCGCGCAATACGTCCATGTCCAACAGGGCCAGCCCGGGAAGATCGCCCGCCGAGGGCTCCACGTTGCGGGGCACCCCGAGGTCCACCACCAACAGGGGCGATGCGGCCTCCCGGCCGGCCACCGCCGACTGCAGCATGGAGCGGTCGATGACCGGGTGGGCTGTGCCCACCGAGGCGAAGACCACATCGGAGGAGGCCAGCAACCCCGCCAGATCGTCGAGGGCGGCGGCGCCGGCCCGGGTCGCTTCGTCTTCGGGCAGGCCGGCCACCAACTCCTCGGCCCGGTCCACCGTGCGGTTGGCCACCACCACGCGGGAGGTGCCTTGGCCCACCAGAGCCTGGGTCACTCCCTCGCCCATCTCACCGGCCCCCACCACCAGCACCCGGGCTCCGGCCAACCCCTCGGTGCGGTGCCGTCCGGCCAGGGCCACCGCTCCGTGGGACAGGGAGGTGATGCCCCGGCCGATGGCGGTCTCGGACCGGACCCGCTTGCCGGTCTCCACCGCGTGGCGGAACAGGGCCGCCAGGACCGGCCCCGACACCTCTTCGGCCCGGGCCCGTTCCCAGGCCCGCCGGACCTGTCCCAGGACCTCGGACTCGCCCAGTACCGCCGAGTCCAGCCCGGAGGCCACCGAGAAGAGGTGGTTGGTGACATCGTCGTCGAAGCGCACGCTCAGGTGGTCGACCAGGGTGTCGACGGGGCTGCCGCTGATGGTGGCCAGAAACTCCTGGAGTTCCGCCACGCCATCGTGGAACCGCTCGACGACGGCGTACACCTCGGTGCGGAGACAGGTCGACAGGATGACCGCCTCGGACAGGTTGGACTGGTCCCGCAGCCGCCCCAGGGCCTTGGGCAGCGCACTGTCGGTCACCGCCACCCGCTCCAGCAGGTCCAGCGGCGAGTGGCGCTGCTCCAACCCCACCACGATCACCGACACCGGGTCACCGCCTCGGAGGGTCCACAGCTGGCCCGGTGGCTCCGGTCGTCCCTGCTGCTCACCAGGTGCCCCGCCACGTCAACACGGCCCGGGCACCCCGGCCGGCCCTGCCGAAGGAGCAGGCGATCCCCTCGAGGGGACAGGGTATCGACGACATCCACCCCCCAAGCGTAGGGCGCGCCGACCGGTTTCCACACTTCGCGCCCACCCCACCCCGGGGCCGGCTCATTCCGACGTGCCGCGGGTCAGCCCGATGGAGCGGATGACCGGCATGTGGCCGCCGGCGGCGTCGGCCATCCGCGACTGGTAGAAGCTCATGACCTGTAGCTCGATGCTCAGGTCGACGTAGCGGAGCAGCACGTCCGGGGGTACCTCGAGTACCCGGGGGGCGAAGTTGAGGATGGAGCGGACCCCGACGGCGATCATGAGGTCGGCCACCCTCTGGGCCACCGTGGGCGGGGTGGTGATGACCCCGATGGCCAGGGGCACTCGGGAGGCGATGAGAGCCAGGTCGTCGAGGTGGCGCACCTCCACGTCGTCCACCCGCTCGCCGATGATGGCAGGGTCGGTGTCCAACAGGGCGGTGACGTGGAAGTTGCGGGCGGCGAAGCCCTGGGAGCCGGCCAGGGCCCGCCCGAGGTTCCCGATGCCGGCGATCACCACGGGCCACTCCCGGTCCAGGCCCAGCTGGCGGTCGATCTGCTCGATGAGGAAGGCGGCGTCGTAACCGGCGCCCCGGGTGCCGAACGAGCCCAACAAGGAGAGGTCCTTGCGCACCTTGGCCGCATTGACCTGGGCCGCCGAGGCCAACAGCTCCGACGACACGGTGGTGGTGCCCGATCGCAGCAGCTCCTCGAGGATGCGCTGGTAGACCGGCAGGCGGGCCACGGTGGCCTCGGGAATCCTCCGGTGGCCCGACCCCGAGGACCCGGCCCGGGGCCCGGACTTCGACAGGGGTAGCTCGGACGGCACGCACCGGATCGTAGGACCGGGGGCCCGTTGCCCGAAAGCCGGGTCCGGGCCGGGCCACCGGCCCGGGTCGGTTACGAGCCGGGATCCGCCATGGAAAGGACCAGCCTGGTGCCCACCTCGAGGTGGTAGAGGTCGGCGGCCGAACGACGGTCACAGGCCAGCGCCAGCCGGCCGGCGCTGTCCACCAACAGGCCCACCTCGTCGAAGTCGAGCTCGGCGAAGGCCCGCACCCGGCGCACCGGGAGCGGCCGGCGCTCACCGTCGACCCCCACCGTCAGATGGACGATCCCACCCGGGCCCAGGCCCAGCTCCTCGAGGGCCTCGGCCCCCAGCCCGATCTGGGCGTTCCCGAACCGGTCGATCGAGGCCACCGACACTCGGGCCACCGGTCCCCCCGGGGTTCGCTCGACCCGGTCACCGGCGCCGGGGAGGCCCGATGGTGCGGGCGCCAGGGTGGCGGGGTCGATGACCGGCCCGAGCGCCCGGGGGTCACCGCCCAGGGCCAGGTGCGCGGCGGCCGGGGCGAAGACGTCGCGACCGTCGAAGGTCGGCCCGGCGCCTTGCCGGGCCGCAGGCCCGCCGCGCAGGTGGCCCGGGCCGGACGGGCCGAGGTCGATGGCGGAGTCGGCACCGCCATAGGCCGCGGCCATCGGTATCAGGAGCCCGTTGTCCGGCCCCACCAACCAGGCCGGTCCACCCCCGCCCATCGGTCCTCCCTCTGGTTCGTGTCCACCGGAGAGGGTGCAGCCGATGGCCACGGCCCGGCGCGACGTGCCCACCCCGGGGTCGACCACGGCCAGCACCACCCCCGGGCCCAGGTAGGGAGCAGTGCGCACCAGCATGGCCGCGCCGGCCGGCACATCGAAGGGCGGGATCTGATGGGAGAGGTCGATGACCGGCACCGGGGGCGCCAGCCGGTGGAGCACGGCATGGACCACGCCCACGAACTCGTCGGCCGTGCCGTAGTCGGAGAGGAAGAAGATGGCCGGCACCGGGGGCCGGTCGGTCACCGCCCCAGCTGCTTGGAACGCTCGGTGGCGGCCGCCACCGCTTCGATGAACGCCGAACGCACCGCCTTGAACTCCAGGGTCCGCAGGGCCGCGGCGGTGGTTCCGGCCGGCGAGGTCACGGCCGCCCGCAGCTCGCCCGGGTCATCGCCCGTCTCCGCCATCATCCGGGCTGACCCCAGGATGGTCCCGACCACCAGGTCGTGGCTGACCTGGCGGGTCAACCCGGCGGCCACGCCTCCTTCGATCATGGCCTCGGCCACCAGAAAGACGTAGGCCGGACCCGAACCCGACACGGCTGTGACGGCGTCGAGTTGGCGCTCGGGGACTCGGATCACGGTGCCCACCGCCCCGAGGATCCCCTCGGCCCACTCGAGGTCGGCCGAGGTGGCCGCACTTCCCCCCGAGATGGCCGCCGTACCGCTCCCGACCAGGGACGGGGTGTTGGGCATGGCCCTCACCACCACTCCGCCGGGGCCGAAGGCGGCCTCCAACCGGGCCGTCGACAGCCCGGCCACGATGGACAGCACCCGGGTGATCCCCGAAGCCGCCAGGGTGCGCATGACCCCCTCGGCCACATCGGGCTTGACGGCCAGCAGGGCGCCGTCGGCGGCACCGGGCCCTTCCCATACGGCCAGGCCGGGGTGGGCTTCGGAGAGGAACTGGCGCCGGGACGGGTCCGGGTCGCTCACCGCCAGCTCGCCGACCGGTGACCACCCACCGGCGATCAGGCCGGCCAACAGGGCGGAACCCATCTTCCCACCCCCTACGACCAGCAACTTTGGTGCCATGCCGGGAGACGCTACCAGCGGGCCGCTCGCCGACCGGAAGGCCGTGGGGTGTTTCCGATCAGGCGGTGGCGATACGGGCCGACGGGGGTCGACGCCGGTACCGACCCTCGTAGCCGAGGGACATGGCCGTCGGGAAACACTCGTCGGTGTAGGCCAGCGAGGCCCCCATGATCCGGTCCAACTCCTCGTCGTCGATCCGCTCGGCCGGCACCCGACCGACCAGGTAGACCGCCTCCTCGGGCCCCAGGGCGAAGCTCATCCCGAGCAGCTCGGCGTTCTTTTTGAGCAGGTACTCCCAGGTGGCTTCGACGTTGGTCTCGGGCCCCGGCATGAACTGGGTCTCGTGGTGCAGGGTGCGCTGGCGCAGGGTCAGCCAGACCGTCACGAACTCCTTCTCGTCCCCACGCAAGCGCAGGTACCAGCGGGGGGCACCGGTGACCGGGTCACCCCCGGGCTGGCGGTCGACGGCCACCACGGCCTCGCCGGCAACCAGCTCACGCTCGGCCCATCCGTCGATCACGTCGCACACCGCCTGACGTTCGTCCGGCGTGAGCAGGCCGCTCCACCGGTCGGTCATGGCCGCCGATCGGTCACGAGCACTCGACCAGGCGACCGGCGGTCAGGTCGGCGTAGATGTCCCGCAGCAGATGGGCGGCCCGCGCCCAGGTGTACCGCTGGGCCCGGATGACCGCCCCGGTGGCCAACCGCTCGGCCAACAGGGGCTCGGCCAGGATCTGGCGCACCCAGGCGGCGAAGGCCTCGGGGGCGGGGTCTTCCACCAGGTAGCCGGTCCGACCATGGTCGATGAGGCTCCGGAGTCCACCCACGTCCGAGGCCACCACCGGGGTCCCGCAGGCCGCCGCCTCCAGCGCCACCAGGCCGAAGGACTCCGAGCGGCTGGGGACCAGGCAGACGTCGGCGGCCCGGTAGTAGGTGGAGAGCAGCTCGTGGGGTTGGGGAGGCACGAACAGCACCCGGTCCTCGAGCCCGGACCGCTCCACCAGGTCCGCCAGCCGGTCCAACTCGGCCTCGCCCTGCGGGCCGCTCGGGCCGCCCACCACCACCAGCCGGGCGTCGGGATGGTCGGCCCTCAGGTGATCCAGGGTGCGGATGGCCACCGACACCCCCTTGAGGGGCTGGATCCGGCCCACGAAGAGGAGCAGGGGACCCGGTTCGGACAGGGACAGGGCCCGTCGGGCCTGGGCCCGGTCGCCCGGGGCGAAGAAGGCGTGGTCGACGCCGGGGGCCACGATCCGGATCCGGGAGGGATCGGCGTGGTAGAGGTCGGTGATCTGGGCCGCTTCCACCGAGCACGAGGCCAGCACGGTGTCGGAGCACCGGATGATGGCGGCTTCGGCCTCAGCCCGGCGGTGGGGGTCGCCGGCCTCGACCTCTTCGGGGCTGGCCTCGGCCTTGACCCGGTCCAGGGTGTGGAAGGTGGAGACCAACGGCAGGTTCATCTGGTGCTTGATCAGGTGCCCGGCCACGCCACTCAGCCAGTAGTTGGCGTGGACGGCGTCGAAGGGCAGGTCCTCGTCGGTGCCGAATCCGACCGGGGTCCTCATGGCCTTCAGCACCCCGTCGGCGAACTCCTCGACCACCCCGGGCAGGGCCTCTTTGGCCATGGGGATGGGGGGGCCGGCCGACACGTGGTGCACCCGGAAGCCGGGTTCGATGTTGACGGTGGTGGGCAGATCATCGGCCCAGGCCCTGGTGAACACGTCGCACTCCACGCCGACCCGGGCCAGAGCCGAGGAGAGCTCGCGCACGTAGACGTTCATCCCGCCCCCGTCGCCGGTGCCCGGCTGAGCCAGGGGGGACGTGTGCAACGAAAGAACAGCTAGGCGCCTCATGCGCCGATGAGCCTATCGGGACGACTGGTTCAGCCGACTGCCGCGGTGGAGCCGCTCCGGCCCGAGCCGGCCGGGGTGCCGGAGGAGGGGCCGTTGGAGGAGGTCACCTCGTCGGCGGGCCCGTCCTCTTCCTGGTCGGCGGGGGTCGACACCCGCTGGCCCTCGGCCTGATCCTCGTTCTCGTGCCGGAACGAGAGGTAGATCCGCATCATGGCCTGGCGCTGCTCTTCGGTCAGATGGTGGTCGGCGAAGATGTGGCGGGACAGGTCGGTGTCACCGTCGGGCCGGTCGAGGATCCCGGCCTGGACGTAGAGGGTCTCGGCCGAGATGCGCAGAGCCTTGGCGATCTGCTGGAGGATCTCCGCCGAGGGCCGGCGCAGGCCCCGCTCGATCTGGCTGAGGTAGGGGTTGGAGATGCCGGCCAGTTCGGAGAGCCGGCGTAGGGAGAGCCGGGCCGAGCTGCGCTGCTCGCGGATGAATGATCCGAGCTCGTTGAAGCGTTCGGGCAGCTCTTTGACGAACTGGGTGCCCTCGGCCCTCATCGGCTCCTTCACGTCAGGAGGCCGTCCACCGATGCGCGTCCGGACTTGTGCCGGGCCACCAGCTCGGCCTGGAGGGTGTCGATGCGCAGGTGCAGGGCGCGTCGGTCGAGCGACACCCGGTTCTCCAGGGCCTCCAGCCGGCCGGCCAGCTCCCGCAGCTCGGCGGGCTCCATGTCGGCCAGGTCGCCGATCTCGTCGACCCCCAGCACGGCGTCCAGATCGGTGGTGAGATCCGATGCCTCGGTGTCGGGAGCCCACAGCATGGGAAGGTGTTCGGGCCCCGACGGCCGGCCCGGTCCGGCCGAGAGGATCCCGGGCAGGTCCTCGACCAGGGCCGACAGATCGAGGGAGCCGTCGGAGCCGTAGTGGTCGAGGTAGGCGTGGACGATATCGAGCCGGCCCTGGACCAGGCGGCGCAGGTAGGAGAGCCCGACCTCGGCCTGCTGGCACTCGGTGCGCATGGCCCGGATCTCCTCCAAGGACCTGTCGTCGATGCCGTCGAGGTACGGGCTGGTCAGTATGCGGTCGAGGTCTTCTCGGAGGCTAGGCATCACGGACGATGGTACTCCCCCACCATGGCCCAAGGCCGCTGCGTCCGACGGGCGCGTATCGGTAGACGGCCCGTCCCACCATGGAGGACCGGGGAAGGGGGCCGAAGGTGCGGCTGTCGGTGCTGGCGGCGGGATGGTCACCGGACACCTCGATGGTGCCCTGGCCGTGGTTGACGGTAGCCACCCTCTTGATGAGGATGCGCTCGGGATGTCGGGGGTCCCGTACGGCCACCACCGTCCCCGGTCGGGGCCAGGGCTGAGGCCCCCACGGCAGGCTGACCACCACCAGCCGGTCCCCGGCCGACAGGGCCGGCTCCATGGACGAGCCGACCACTTCGACCCGGCGGACGGCGCGCCGCAACCCCTGGGCCACCACCGCGGTGGACGCCACGGCCAGAGCCGATCGCAACAGGGCCCGACCCGATGGCATTACCACCCTTTGTAGGGGCGGGACCTGGGCGACCACCGGTGCCACCAGGTTCGCCGCCTTCTGAACCTGGGTAAGGTGAGCGCGGACGACAGCATGATCAAGTCTGTCCCAGAAGTCCCCCCTGACCCACCGAAAAAAGGAGTCCCGTCAATGCGCATTGCAGACCACCTGCTGGCCGCCCTGGACCGTGTGTCCGCACCCGGGGTCGTACACGCTCACTGCGACCTGCCCTGTGGTGTCTACGACCCGGCTCAGGCCCGCATCGAGGCCGAGTCGGTCAAGGGAACCATCGAGAAGTACAACGCCTCTGACGACGAGGCCTTCAAGACCCGGGCCCTCATCATCAAAGAAGAGCGGGCCGACCTGGTCAAGCACCACCTGTGGGTGCTGTGGACCGACTACTTCAAGCCCGAGCACCTCGAGAAGTACCCGCAGCTGCACGACCTGTTCTGGAAGGCCACCAAAAAGGCCGGTGACACCAAAAAGAGCACCGATGTGGCGGTAGCCGACGATCTGCTGTCCCAGATCGCCGAGATCGACAAGATCTTCTGGGAGACCAAGAAGGCTTAAGGCCTTCTGAGCGGCGTTTTGACCAGTCAGGCAGGCCGTCGGTTGTAGGGATCGCCGGCCTGCCCGACTGAGCGGATCAGTCACCGATCTCCGCGGGGTCCGTGCCTAACATGTGCTCCAGTGCTCATGAGCGACACATGGAGGCGGCTCCTGGTGCGCGCCGTGGCCCCCTCGCCCTGGCTCTCGGAGCCCTACCGTGCTGCGGTCCTGAGAGCTGGCGGAATCCGGGTCGGCTCCGGGACGCGCATCAGGCCAGGGTCGGAGTTCGTGAGCAGCGCCGTGACCATCGGAGCCCGCTGCTTCATCAACTCCTCGTGCGTGTTCGACCCCGGTTCGGCCAGCGTGACCATCGGCGACGAGGTCAACGTCGGCGTCGGGGTGGTGCTGGTCGGGGTGGACCACGCCATCGGCCCAGCTGAGCGGCGTGCCGGTGAGGACACCTCAGCGCCGGTCGTGGTGGGTGACGGGTGCTGGATCGGGGCCAGGGTCGTGGTCCTCCCCGGGGTGACCATCGCTCCGGGCTGCGTCATCGGAGCCGGCTCGATCGTCACCTCGGACACCGAGCCCAACGGGGTCTACCTCGGGGTACCGGCTCGTTGGGAACGGTGGTTGACCCAGTAACGCCTCAAGGGGCCCGCATGCGGACCTGTCAGTCGACCCCGCTCAGCACCAGCTCGACGCACTCGCCGCAACGCTGACCCGTCGGGTCCTCGGCCAGACGGTCATCCTCGATGGTTTGGCCACAGCGGACGCAGCGACCGTAGGTACCGTCGTCCAAGCGGGCCAGGGCCTCGTCCACCTGGTCGAGGACGGCCTCAACCTCATCGATGGAGGCCTCCGGGGTGGTCGTCCCGTCCGGCCCGGTTGGTGCCGCAGATGCGTGGCCGGTGCCGTGCCGACCGTGGGTTGGTGGCCACCTTGGTCCTCGTGGACGGGCGTCTCCACCTCGGCGTCCACCAGATCCGCCTGTTCTACGACATCAACCTCTTCGATGAAGCCCGTGACGTCGTAGACGTCGACCTCGACCTCGTCATCCACTTCGGACGCCTCCACCACGACCACCTGGACCTCGTCCGTGACGTCGTACCCTGCGTCCTCCGGTGGCAGCCCCGGTGACCGGCCCTCTCCCGGCCCGGTGTCCGCCAGGTGCTCAGTGTCCGTGGTGTTCCAACTGTCCATGAGGGGGATCGTACCGGTCGAGCGGCTGCTCCTCGTGGGTGATGGCACTGGTGAGCGGGTCGACCCGTTCGTGGCACCTACAATCGCCCGATGATCGGTCTGGCCAGGGAGATCCGTCCGCCCGGGGCACCGGATCCGGCCGTCCCGGGCTCAGAGCGTTGACCGGCAGGCTGGCTGGCCCGGTCGGATGGCGATCCGACCTCCGCCAGAGACCGACTGCGGCCGCAGCGGCGGCCGGCATTCTTTGCCTGGCTGCCTGCTTGCTGGGCGGGTGTGCTTCCAGATCGGCCGCCGCCACGCCGACCACGCCGACTGCCTACGTGGCCACCGGGGCCAGTGTGGCCAACCCCGGCGACACGGTGGCCGTGGTGGACACGGTCAACTACCGGGTGCAGCCGGGGATCATCACCGGAACGCTGCCGGCGGCTTTGGCGGTAACCCCCGACGGCAAAGACGTCCTGGTGGTCAACAAGGGTGTCGACACCATCTCGGAGATCGACGTGGCATCGGGGAAGGTCGTGAACAAGGCCACCGTGGGGCTCGAGCCCGACGCCGTGGCCGTCACCCCCGGGGGCACCATGGCGCTGGTGGCCAACTTCGGGGACAACTCGGTCACCCCGCTGGCGCTGCCGTCCCTGCGGCCGGGGCAGCACATCGCGGTCGGCCGGCAACCCGTGGCGATAACGGTGTCACCCAAGGGGACTCTCGCCCTGGTCGCTAACTACGAGGACGGCACGTGTCCCCCGTCACCCTTCCGTCCCTCGCCGTAGGTCGCCCGTCCCGGTCGGCGCCGAAGCCGTCAGCCGTCTTCATCGCCCCCACCGCCACGACCGCGTTGGTGGCGGACTTCCAGACCGACCTCGGTGACGCCGGTGAACCTGTCGTCCATGGCGCCGGGAGCGGCGATGGGTGTGGGCGGCAACCCCACCGGCATCGCCGCTGCGCCCGGATCCGGCGTGGCCTACATCAGCGGCGGAGACAGTGTGACGCCGTTCAACGTCGCCACCCTGACGCCCGGACGGCCATCAACGTCGGAACGACCGCCGAAGCACTGGCCGTGGCGCCGGGGGGCACGACCGTTGGGTGTGCGGCGCCAACGGGAACTGATCCATATGGACCTGGCCACCGGCAAGGTGATCGCCAAGCCGCACGTCGGAAACCAGCCATCGGCCGTGGTCATCGCCGTGGGTGGGTCAAGGGCAGGCTGAACGGCACCGGCACGGGCTGCCAACCGGGGGCGCCGTTGTCTCCGGCGTTCCGGCCGTCAGCCGAAGGACTACCGGTCGGCGGGCGCCTGGACCACCATGACCGTGACAGCCCGACGGAGGCTGAAGCCCAGCCGCTCATAGAGGCGGATCGCTGCGGTGTTATCACTTGATGCGTGCAGGAAGGGGACGGCGCCGCGGTCGACGACCGACGCCACCACCGTCCGGACCAGAAGCTCGGCCAGGCCCTGGCCTCGCGGGCCGGGCTCGGTCGCCACTGCGCTGACCTCGACGAACCCCGGTGGCTGCATGCGTTCGCCGGCCATGGCCACCAGCCGGCCCCCTCTGCGAATACCGACGTAGCCGCCGAATTCGACCGTCCGGGGAAGGAACGGCCCGGGCTGTGCCTCCGCGGCCAGCGCCAGCATGTCGGCGACGTCGGCTTCCCCCAAAGCCACCGGCACGTCGTCCTCGGCCGATCGGCCTGACGACGCGGTACCAGCGGGTGGACGGAGTCGCTGGCAGACCATCTGGACGACGGGCAGTTCCCGAAGCAGGCGCCACCCCGTTGGAGGCGGCGCGACCTCTCCGGTAATGGCCGCCACCCCTTCGTTGCCGAGCAGGCCGGCCAAGTCCAGCCAGTGCTCCGGGGCGGGGGGTCCCGAAAAAGCGGCGAAGGGAGAGATGTCCACCTGGAAGTGGGCCGCCAACGGAGTGACGGCGCCGAGGCCCCGTTGCGCTCCGTTGAGGGCCCACCACACCGGATTGTCGAGCTCGGACACGGGCGGCTGCTCCTGGTCGAATCGTCACCTCTTCCTTCCGATCATGGCACCACAGGAAGAGCCGACCTGGTCGTTCAGACGAGAGCAGGGATCGGCAGCCACCGCCCCGAGCACCCGGAGCAACGGGCCCTCGTCCGACCACCCGGAACAGAGCCGGTACGCTCCTCGGCGGGCCGTTAGCTCATCGGGTAGAGCAGGGGACTTTTAATCCCAAGGTGGCGAGATCGAGACTCGCACGGCCCACCAGTTCAGAGTGTATTTCTGGTCCGGCGACACCCTCCAGATTGCCATTCGTGACTACTCCGTGACTACAATCTCGGGCGTGAAGGGATCCATGACCGAGGTTCGACCCGGCGTGTGGCATCTCCGCGTCTACGCCGGCCGTCGGGCCAACGGCTCCCCCATCCAGATCCGGAAGACCGTGGAGGCCAAGGATCCCCGCCCCGGTGCCGGCAGACGGCTGGCCGAACGGGAGTTGGCCGCCATGGTGGCCAAGGTGTCCAGCGGCAACGTCAGCACCGGCTCGGAGACGGTCGAGGAGCTCCTCAACGCCTGGCTGGACCACATCGGGCCCAACCGCTCCCCCACCACCATTCGCAAGTACCGGGACCTGGCCGACCGGATCGTCATCCCCGAACTCGGCAAGGTCCGGCTGAAGGCACTCACCGCCCGCCAGCTCGACCGGCTCTACGGGAAGCTGACGGCCAAGGGAAACAAGGCCACCAGCGTGCGCCGGGTCCACGCCCTGATCGCCGCCGCCCTCCACCAGGCCGAGCGGTGGGACATGGTCGACCACAGCGTGGCCCGCAAGGCCACCCCGCCGCCGATCCGCCCAGAGCCGGTCAAGGCCCCCACCCCTGACGAGGTCCGGGCCATCGTGGCCAAGGCCGAGGAGCTCGAGCCGGGCCTGGCCGCCCTGCTGCTGCTGGGTGCCCTCACCGGGGCACGACGTGGCGAGCTGTGCGCCCTCCGGTGGACGGACCTCGACGTCGCTGGACGGACCCTGACCATCGCCCGGTCGGTGTATGAGACCGAGGGCGGTGGCTGGGCCGAGAAGGGGACCAAGACCCACCAGGAGCGGACCATCGGTCTCGACGATCTGGCTCTGGGGGTATTGGCCAAGCACCGGGCCCAGGTCGACGAACTGGCCGACAGGCTCAAGCTCGAGGTCCGACCGGACGGGTTCATGTTCTCCCGCTCCCCGGTCGGAGCCGAACCGATGCAGCCGGACTTCGTGTCCAAGTTCGCCAAGAAGGTGGCGACCAAGGCCGGCGTGGACACCCATCTCCACGCCCTCCGGCACTTCTCGGCCACCCAGGCCATCGCCGCCGGCTTCGACCCCACGACGGTGGCCGGCCGGCTGGGCCACCGCGACTCCTCGATCACCCTCCGGGTGTACTCCCACGTCCTGGAGGGCCGGGACCGGGACCTGGCCGAGGCACTGGGGAAGACCCTGGCGCTGCCCGGCTGACCAGGCCACGTCAGGGGCGGTCCATAGCGGTCGGCTCCCCGTGGACCTCCGCCAGAAACCGCGGGACGGAGATCCGCCACTGGGCACCGACCTTGAAGGCGCCAGGGATCTTGCCGGCGGCCACCAGGCGGTAGGCGGTCGAGGTGCCGATGCCCAGCTGCTCGGCAGCCCACGAGATCTGTTTCACGTCGTCGGGCAGCGAGATGGTCACCTGTCCCACCCTTCGCCTCGAGTTGCCGTCGTCGTCAGTGTCATGTGGCCTCCAGCGGGTCGTATCTGGGCCGAATGCCCGTCTTCTTCGTTCATGATCCGAAATCAACGTCACCCTCAACGTCACCCTCACCGAAACTGCCTGGTCAGACGGTACGGCGAGACTCGCCAAGAGGGCCCGAGCGCCCGAAATTTCGTCGGTCGCACCAAATTGGTGCAGGTGTGTGGACAATTTCTGTACCGCTCACGCGGAGCCGATCTGGTGAGTCATCCAGGCGCCCATGGCGGGCTCGATGCCCGCCTGGGCGCCTCCCTCGTTCCCCGGCACCCATGCCACCGTTCCGAACGATCGTCACTACGTCGGGGCAGAGAGCTCAAGCCCCGCAAGGGCGTTCTCCGGTTGGACTCGGGACCAGTCGTTGCCCGGCTCGATGCCGGGGAACGACTGATGCGACCTGCGTAGAAGCGAAGTTCCAGCACCTGGTCCCTGCTGGCTTCCAGTCGGGTACCGGACGCCGACGGCCATGGTGGCCCTCGACAGGGCGGTTGGATGTCGGGTGGGGCGAAGGCCCCCACGTCCCGACATCAACCGCTGGGAGCCCAATGCCACGCCAAGACGAGGCGGTCAGGGAAGCGAGCGCAGCGAGAGTGAGAAGCAGAGGCCGGATGGTGAGGCGCGGAACGAGCCGCCCCGGAGGGTCACCAACCGTGCCGGCGCCTCGGAACGCCGACCTTGACGGCCGAGTCGGGGGTGGCATCAAAAAGCCCCCTGAGCTGGGAGGGTGACGTTGGAGGGTGACGGTGATGGTGGGCCAGGGTGACGTTGAAGGTGACGTTGGGTTCCTGCCCAGAGCATCCGATTTCTACCGATCCGGCGCGCCGTCACCGTCCTACCAATCGAGTCCGAATCAAGTGAGCTGAAAACGGCCCAGACGGTCCGCCTCGGTACAGGGTCCTCGGATGCGAGGATGAACGGGGCAAAGGAAATGCCCTCATCACGCCGATACGGGTACTGACCATGCTGCTCACCATCTCCACCGACCACGCCACCCGCCACCGATCTCGGCTACCTGCTGCACAAAAACCCTTCGACTCACCAGACATCGGAGACAGGGTTCGGCACGGTCCACGTTGTGTACCCCGAAGCCAGCGAAGAGCGCTGCACCGTCGCCATCCTGGTGGAGGTCGACCCGGTGGGGCTGGTTCGGAACCGCCGGAGGTCAGGCGGGGACTTCTCCCTCGCCCAGTACGTGAACGACCGGCCCTACGCCGTGTCCTCGTTTATGTCGGTGGCCTTGGGCCGGGTCTTCTCCACGGCGATGTCGGGCCGGAGCAAGGAACGGCCCGAACTGGCGGAGCTCGCAATCCCCTTCGTCGTCCGCCTTCCGGTCACCCCTCCCAAGGACTGCTCGCGCCGGCATGCGGATGTCAACATTCCTCGCCGGACAGTGCCCCACCCATCTGGCGCTAAGGGGTCTGCTGCACGGATTGGTGACGCATTCGGGTTGGCGTAGTCGATGACGGTGACCTGATGATCATGGGAACCTCCAGCTCCATTCGTGCTGATCCCGCCCCAACTCCGCCCTTCGAGCTTCAGCCCCCGTCGCACCCCGAGATTTTCATTGATCGAGGTGAGACGATGGGCTGGAAGGCGGTACTGACAGACTCAGTGAAAATGACGCTTTGGCGACAGCTCCGCAGCTCCACTGCCGTGACCTCAACGTTGCCTGGGGCGGGCCGGCGCCACTTTCCTATCCGATAGTTCGGAGCCCCCTGCTAGGACTGAACAACCCACTGTTTGCCGTCCAGGAGCTCTCGCATGACATCCAGATGACCGGCGTGACATGCGGTCTCCTCAATGACGTGAAGCACAATCTCTCGAACGGACTCGAGTCGCCAGTCGCCGAACTGCTCAGTGGGCCACCAAAGCGGCTTGGCATCGAGAGGAACGGAGCAAATGATCTGATCTGCCGCTGCCGCTGTGGCCAGGTACTTCTCGAAGACCGCTGCGCCGGACACACCTGCGCTGACACTCCAGGAATCGTCACCCCTGTCCAGCTCATCGATCACACGCCGGTCGCCGGCCACCACGGCCAAGAACCAGAATCGTTCGACGTCCAGTGTCAAGTGCTGGACCAGTCCGAGAGGTGTCCAGCCCGAAGGAACCAGACACCTCCGCAAATCGACTTCCTCGAGCTCGTCGATGATTCCCATGACATGGCGGCGTTGAGCATCAAGGCTTGCGATCAGCACCGAGGTCTCTGCCGGGGTGGCTGGTGGCACTGTGGATACTCCTGGTGTTTGGGGTCGCCGGCGGACGGCGTAGATAGCTGATGCATCCGCCACCGATAGATGCTCAGCGACATGTGCGACTCGCTGGTCCCACCACGATCTACTGATTCGAGTCCTCTGGAATTGGCATTTCTTCGAGAACGACTATCTCGCAGTCTTCCGCCCAGTGCAGATGGTGATGGTCATTGACCATTGCCAAGGCACCATCCATGGACTCCGCCTGCAAGATCGACATTCCGATGATGTTGCTATCGGTATGTCCGCTTCCACCGGTGGAAACTCTGACGGCGTTGCCGAGCGGCTTGCCCGGATCGACCAATCCAGGCCCGATCTTCTGGGCCCAATCCACCCACAGTTGCACTCCTGCGGCGGCTTCTTCGGGTGTCGCCTGGGCGAATCGCTCGGCCACACCGAGGGGTGCCTCGTACAGCACGATGTACCTACCCATTTGGGAACTTCCTTTCATTGCGGATGCTTCTTCTTGAGATTCGCCGGCTTGGCTCGCGAACGTGGAACTTTCTCGACGTCTGCTCCAAAGGCATCGTCCAGGACTTGCGCCACGCCTTCAAGCGCATTGGCCAAGCGTGCGAGTTGGTTCGGGCTGAGCTTTGTCGTTATTCGGAGTGACCATTCGACCTGCCTTTGGTAGATCTGCCCTAACACCTCTGCGCCATCAGACGTAAGCGTCAGGAATCGAGCTCGCCCATCAGCCGGATTGTCTTGGTACGTAATCAAACCTTCTGCGGCCAAGATGTCGGCCTGTCGTTGGGCGCTCGGCGACGTGCCGATGACCCCCGCGATCTTCGCCACCGTGGTCGGCTCATAGGCCCTCCCCAGCACCTGCCATCGAGCGCTGCTCTGGCCGATGGGATTCGTGATTCCTCACCGGCCCGGATGATGAACCCGTTGACCTTGAAGACGCTCATGGCGAACCTGGTCCAGGTCTCTTCAGGACGGATGGCGGGTGGCACGGACACTGTTGTATCTGATTGACAGCATGCTGTCAATCAGGGAAACCGGCTAGATCACACGTTCAGCTAACCCCGTGCCGGCTGCTGGTCTGCGGATCTGACTCCGTCGGGACCGGTGTCCTATCCCGGTGGGAGATAAACCGTTCGGGCATGGATGCGTACGATCACTCGCACCGCACCCGGCTTCGGGGGGTGGAGTGGCTCCTTCCATGTGGATGTCGTACATCTCTTGATGGAACGACTCGTCGGGGTCGTCGACGAGCTCTACGGTGCCGGCGATGGTGGCGTCATTCGTGAGCGCGGGGAGACTTTTCACCAGCAGGTTCACCCGAGGGTCGCGGCCCATGTTGGTCGTTTTGCGGCGACCCTTAGTGGTGCTGAAGAGGATGTACTCCCCTTCCCGTTTGATGAAGATCACCGATGTCTGAGCCCGCCCATCAGGATCGGTGGTGGCCAGGATGTTGAGGATGGATCAGTCGACGATGCGGCGAACGGTGTCATTGAGGACCGGATGATCGATAGGGGTCATATACGTACCGACTCGTCGAGAGCCACGAAAGATACGCGACGATGACCGATTCCTTGCCAGCCGGGATCGAGTACGACGTAGTCATGGCCATGACCAGCGGTGCGATTGACCGATTCGAGGAGGCGACCGAGCCGTACCGGCGCGAAGTGCTAGCGCACTGCTATCGGATGACAGGTTCGGTCCACGAAGCCCAGGACCTTGTCCAGGACACGTACGTTCAGGGCCTGGGCGGGCGTTCGATCGCTTCGAGGGGCGATCGTCGATACGGACCTGGCTGTACCGGATCGCCACCAACGTCTGCCTCACCTCACTCGATCGCCACTCCCGGCGCCCACTTCCATCGGGGCTCGGGCCGCCCGTCAACCGACCCCTACGCCTCGACCGACTCCGTAACCGTCGACGTGGCGTGGATCGAGCCGCTTCCTGACGGCCTGGCCTTGGAC